>DASZAJ010000013.1:0-3934 GCA_035945215.1 Thermoplasmata archaeon | reverse complement strand
TGCTTCGAATCTCGAATTATACGTCTCTCCGTCGAAGTCACCGCCCGCGCGAAGGATTCGATGGCTTCGGTCACCCCCAAAATCCGGCGTCTGACGTTCTCGACCTGACGGTTCCTGACTGCGTTATCCACCAGGGCGTCGACAACGTCTGCGTACGAGGGCCTCTCTCCGAACAGTCGTTTGATCTTGGCGTCAGTTTCTCTCCGGATTCCCACGGTCTTGTGCGAACTCTCTTTGGGGACCTGCTCCGTCTGAGTCTCGGGCGCGGCAGCCATCATCCGAATCCCGGAGGAACTTCATATATTTCAAATCTGGGGCGCGGCCGAACGCGCCGGCACGAGAACGGATTTCTCTGTCAGCGCCTGGCGCGATAAACGGTCGGTCCGGGTTTGGCGCCGTTCCCCACGTCGGGCGGTCGGCACAAATACCGGCACGCTGTTCCCTGACCGTGCGTGTTCGGCTACGTCTGACCCAGGTCGGACGGATCTGGTTGGCGACAGAGCTCGGGGCGGGGATCCTCGCCCTATCGGTCCTCGTCGCCTTCTTGCCACTGGTCGCGATCGCTCTGCCCGCTTACCTTGGGGCGAGCGTCCCGATATGGGCCGTCGCGATCGTTGTCCTTTCGGTCTCGGTCCCATTGTCCGCTCTCCTGGGGACCGCCGCACTGAGGCTACCGTTCCGGGTGGCGCACGGGGATTGACGCTGCTCCTGGTCTCCGAACACGTCCTCTGCCCGGAGTGCGGCGAACGGATCCCGCAGGGCTGGAGGGCCAAACAGGCCCACCGGAAGACCCCGCAGCACTTGGCCCGCAAGGTTTCTCTAGAGGTCCCGCTGTCACATTGACCGCTAGGGGCCGGGCGGAGGCCCCTAGCACGGTCCGCCCGGCCCCGAAACAACTCGGGGAATGAACGCGGAAGCGGGCCGGAAGAGCGCGAGACACACGCCGATCGTTTTGGTGGGCATGGCGATCTTCGCCGTGCTCGTCGTCGTCCTGACGGGCATGCTGACGGGAGGCGGCCTCTCCCCCACGGCGCAGTCGGGCCGCGGCTCCAATGCCCACCTTTCTCCCTTTGCCACCCCCGTGACTTCGATCTACGTAAATCGCTCGCAGTCGAGCGGTACCTACGTCGGGGAGTTCGTCACTCTCAACAACTCATCGACCCTGACGCGGATCCCGAGCGGACTGATCACGGTGAAGTCCGCCACCGACTGCCGATGGGTCACCGTAGTGAACGTCACTAGCTCCTCCGTCCCCGTCTCGATCTTCCACAACGTGAAGTACACCAACGTGACGGCGGCCAATGCCTCGGGGACAAAGGTCGCGGGCCTGAACACGGTCTCGTTCAAGGCTTGCGGGGGGAACGCGTACTGGGTGAATTTCGTCTACTGGACCTACTCGGTTTACAACTTCGCGTCGACGGGGCTCGGCGTGAACGTCACGATCACCGCTCAGAACTTCTCGGCTTGGCCGGGGACTACCACGGTGCCAGGCGCGGTCTCCGCAAAGGTGGGACCGAAGGCCGTCGCGCAGTTCATCATCGCCACGAACCTGACGACGTTTTCGATAGTGTTCCCGTCGACGGCGAACGGCTCCACGAGCTGCGACGCGACCGGGCAGATCTGCTCGTACACCCAATGGAAGTTCGTCACCGCTTCGGACACGACGAACTCCACGAAGGCCGACCCGATCGTGTTCTCCGCGGCGAGCCAGTTCCGGGTCACGGCGGCCTACGAGAACTGGACCCTGTCGTTCTCCAATGGGTCCGTCAGCGTGAACACCGCGATCGGGGGGTTCTTCTCCATGACGGGAACCGCCTTCCAGCAGTTCGTCGTCAACTTCTGGTTCGTCTGGATCGTCGTCCTCCTCGGAGTGGTCGCTTCGGTCCTGTACCTGACCGACGGAATGAAGCGGCGCCGGTAGACCTGCCGACCCCATCCTGGAGGAAAGAATGAGGTCGGTCTTCCGGCTCGGAGCTCTGGCGGCCCCCGCGCTCGTCCTGGTCTTGATCGCGTCCGGGTTCGTCGGCAGCACGTCTCCCGCGCGATCCCAGTGGGCGGAGACTCCCCACGGGCTTCCGGCCGGGCTGCTCACGCCATCGGCGATTTGGTATCGGGACGTAGCCCAGTCGTTGAGTCCCTCCGAGCTCGCGTCCTACAATGGCTGGGTCCTGTCGACGAATGACTCGTTCGAGACTAGGATCCTCGCGATCGGGCACGCCCCGTCGTACGTGAACGCCGCGGATCTCCGAGTCGCCGTTCGGCTGTCGACCTCCCTCAACTGGTGGGCCGTGGCGGGCGGCATCGCGGCCGGGTGCGCCGTCGGCGCTCTGATAGGTCTCGCGGCCACCCCGATCGCGTCGGCGGCCGGTTGCGTTTTGGGGGGTACCGCGGGTGGGATCATCGCCTTCTTCGCCCAGAAGACGGGCCAAGACGTCAGTTCCAGCGCCGAGCTCACGATCGACCAGGCGCTCGTGTCCGACTACGACAACTTCCTCAACTCGTCGATGTCGTCCCTGCGGACCGTCCTGGCGTCGAATAACGCCACGCTCGACTTCCTCGAGAACCAGGCGGCGGCCGCGGCCCTCACCCAGATCGGAAATGCCACGTGGAATGCTCCGCTCGACATGGCCCAATCCGGGGTCGCCGCCGAGCTCGAGACCGACCAGGCGGCGTTCGTCTCCCAGTGGAACGGGGAGGCCTCGGTGTTCAACTCGTGGGGACTCGCGAACTACGGCCCGAACGGGAGGTTCTCGGGTACCGGCATCTACGAGAACTGCATCAACGGCCTCGCGAGTCTGTGCAACGGTCGGTTGAACGGGGTCACGTCCTCGGACGGCGGGAACGGCGTCGGGATCTCGATCGGGGTGACGACGACCAACCAGTCGGCGTTCTTCCCCCAGGGCTCCGCGATCATGTTCATCTGCCCGGCCGGGTTCTCGGGACACTTCACCAACGTCGTAACCACCAAGTCCTATACGATCCCCCAGAGCTCGAACCTGACCCTACTGAACTTCACCGGCGGAGTCTGGGCCTACATCGCCAGCGGGAACAACCAGTGCAACATCCAGGGTACAAACGGCCTCACGGTGGCCACGACGGTGGGAGGAGGCGGAAGTGACATCGTCCTCGACGGCTGCATCGCGTCCTACGACCCGTGCGCCTACCCGGGGCGGACCCTCTACCGAGTGATCGGAGCGCCGGGGTTCAGTCCGGGCGTCTGGCAGTATTCGGGCAGTGCCTCTCAGATCAACGGCCACGCCGTGACGATGCCCAACCTGGGCCTTTACCTCGGCAACCTGGAGGCGAACGCGATGCTGGCCGGGGAGGCCTACTGGTCCTTCCTCCGAGCGCAGGGGATCACCAGCATCTCCCAGATCCCCTCGAACTGCGTCATTCCCTACCCCTCGGGGGCTCTCCCTCAGGGGACGACGAACGCGATCGGGAACGCCACGGCGGGACAGGACATTGCGATCTATCTGGCGTGGCTCAACGGGCTCGCGACGTTCTTCAACGCCGCCGTCAACGGCACCACCTTCTGTCAGGGCCACCCGCTCTTCAAGGGCGCCCAGCTGCTGCCCGGGCCGAACGGGGTCAACGTCACCGGGTTCGTCTACCTGGTGAACGCGACCAAGTATCCCCACGAGCTCTTCTCGAACGTCACGAGCTGGGCGATCAATGGGACTGTCAACAACCAGACCCGTCAGAAGCCGGTCCCCATGATCATTTTCCCGCAGACGTCGACGATCTCGATCCCCGTGAACACGAAGTTCGAGGTCCCGTCGAACGATCCGATCGTGGCGCTCGCCCCGGTGGGGGTTCTAGTGTATCCGGCGTACTACACGCTGCTCGGAAACGGCACTCCGGTCAACAACACCGGCGGCGTCGTCGTGGACCAGTCGACGCCGGGAGCCGCGATCTACCTAACCTCGTGCAC
>DASZAJ010000012.1:0-18240 GCA_035945215.1 Thermoplasmata archaeon | reverse complement strand
CCGAACCGGGGTGACGGTGAACGTGACCGATTTCGAGCTCGAGGCGCTCGAGGCGTCCGTCCCCGTCAGGGTGACCGTGAACGTCCCGGCGACCGTCGAGGTGCACGTCAGGGTCTTCCCGGCGGGCGCCGTGCAGCCGCTGGGCAGGCCCGACCAGGCCCAGGTGATCAGCCCCGAGTTGCCCGCGTAGGTCGACGCGAACGTCGCCGACGAGCCGAGCGGGACCGAGGCGGGGGTCTCCGTGAAGGTGGTGATCGTCATGCCCTGGACAGTCAGGGCGATGGCGTTCTTCGTCACGTTCCCGCCTTGGTCGGAGACCGTGACGACGACGGTGAAGCTCCCCGCCGCGGTGGGGGTGCAGGAGAGGGAGGAGGTATTGGCGCTCGAGCAGCCGGTAGGCAGGCCACTGTACGAATAGATGTAGCTCGTGGTAGGGGTCAAGAATGGTTGGCCGCCGGTGGCGGTGACGGAGATCAGGGTGATGTTGCTGACGAAAGCGGGGCTCGGATTCGCGCTGAACGCGCTGATAGAGAGCGGATTCCAAAGCAAGGAGGGGGCCGTCAGGGAATGGGAGGGGCTGGGGGCCAGAGCCACCGGGGAGCTCCCCGGGAGCGCCATCGCCATCCCGGCGATCGAGAACAAAAGGACCAGGATGGTCCACATGTTCGTTCGGCGGTTCTTGAGGGCAATCGCGGTCGGTTCCGGCGAGGTGGACATGCGTTTGCATCCTGGGTCCATGATAAATACCTTTGTCAAATCACCGACGAGAACTCGATTTTCTGCGTCAAAATTTTCGAGTTCTCGATAGAGAATCCGGCCCCGCGGGCCATCGTGATCGGACCCGGGTCGGATGGGCAGATTCTCGCACCGGTTCCTGCCCCGAAGCAGTATCGCTCGCTACATCCTGATGTACCCCCTGTGTGTTAGGGGTCCAAGAAGGCGTATTGCGACCGGAGCTTCAAATCCCGGGAGCGAACGAGCATCAGCAGGTCCTATGGGTTGTTCTGTCCCCCCCGGCCGCCGTATTCCAGGGGGGCCGTTCTCTCTCGTGATATGGGTCGTCGTGCTCCTGCTGGCGATTCCACTGGTGGCGAGCGAGGGACGTGCCGCGGCCCCCACCCCCACGCCCAGTCCGCCGCCTACAGCTCAGGTGTACAGTTCGGGGGGCATTGTTGGGGGCACCACGGGCTCGGTCGCTTCCGCCGAACGATCCCTTTCGGGCCTGTGGGGTTTCTCACCCTCGTCGAGCCCAGCGTGTTCGTTGGGGGGAATTTGTGCCGGTTTTGGACCCTACTCTCGCAGTCCCACGCCTGCGGTCGCCTCCCCGCCTCGGCCCCCCGTGGCGTTCGACCCGCCTCCGTTGATCGGCGCCTCCTTGGTCTTCGACACCGCCGACGGATACGTCCTCCTTTTCGGTGGGCTGTACCAGTCGGACCAGCCGTCGTCGCAAACCTGGGAGTACCTATCGGGCCGGTGGGTCAACATCACTCCCTTCCTCGGAAAGGCACCCTCCCCCCGATGGGACGCGGTCATGGTCTACGATGCGAGGGACGGGTACGTGCTGCTCTTTGGCGGGTGCGGGAGCCCGACGTTCAACGGGATGTGCCTCAACACCGCCTCGGACACTTGGGAGTACCTGGGAGGGAGCTGGAAGCAACTTCTTCAGCCGAAATCGCCGCCCCCGCCCCCCGGTGTCCCACCTCCGCCCGCGACCGGTCCGCCGAGTCCCGGATTCACCGGTACGGGGCTCTGGGACGCTTCGGCCACCTATGATCCGTCGTACCGTGGCGGATCGGTGGTGGTGTTCGGAGGCGCCTCCGGGATGCTCGATATACCCCCGCCGCCCCCGGGGCCGAACACGCCCCCCTCGACGATATCGGTCTCGGGCGACACATGGTCTTGGTCCAATGGCGCTTGGACGAACGACACCGCCACGGTCGGCAGCACCCCGCCGGTGCCCGAATATGGGGCCGGCTTCGCCGCGGGCCTGAGCGACGGTTCGGCGGTCCTTTACGGCGGGGCCAACCTGACCCGGCTCGACGTCCCGATCGCGCCAGGGGTCCCCGCCGTAGAGTACGATGCGGGGAACGTCACGGGGATGGTCTTCAACACGACCTGGATCTTGGCCTCGTCGGGGACCTGGTCGTCGATCGCCACCGTCGTCGGTGGTCCGTCCGCCCGCTACGATTTCGCCATGGCCCTGGACCCCTCGGGCGGCGGGTCGGTGCTCATGTACGGGGGCACGAACAGCACCGGCGTCTTCCTGAGCGATTCATGGCGGTGGTTCGTCCCGTTCTCCACGGGAGGACCCGGACCGGCGCCCCCGCCGGCCTGGACCCCGATCCTCTGGCCCCCCGGGCCAAGCCCGGGCCCTCGATGGGACTACGCCTTCGTGTACGATACCGCCGACACCTACTTCCTCCTATTCGGCGGTCGGAGCGTTTCCGGGTCGGCCCTCTGGGACGCGTGGATCCTGGGTTCGTTGGGCTGGTTTCCGGGCAACAGCCAGCCCGTCGGTTTCCCGGCGGTTCCGGGTCCCCGATACGAGAGTTCCCTGACGTTCGACGATCTTTCTCGAAGCGCGGTCTTGTTCGGGGGTGAACGGTGCGGCAACGCCTCGTGCGCCTTCCTCGGGGACACCTGGACGTTCTACAATGGAGAGTGGCGGTCCTGGACCCCGAGCCTGGCGCCCTCGCCCCGGTACGGGGCGGCGATGGCCTACGACGCCATCAACGACAACGTCTACCTGTTTGGCGGGTGCGGTTCCCCCTGCCCGATGTCCGACACCTGGGTCTACCACCAGGCCGGGCCGAACGTCATCGGCACTTGGACCCAGCTGTTTCCTTCGATCTCGCCCCCCGGGCGGTACTTCGCGACCTTGACCTTCGACCCGGCGGTCGGCGGCCTGCTAATGTTCGGGGGATGCGAGGGCGCCCTCGGACCTTGCCCGTCGGCCGACACCTGGACGCTCACCGGCAACGGGAACTGGAACAACCTCGCGCTGCCCCCGAGCGGCTCGCCGCCGGCCCGCTTCGGGGCGGCAGCGACGTTCATCCCGAACTCGCGCCTCGTCCTATTCGGGGGGATGGGCTCGTCCGGCCTGCTCACCGACACGTGGAGCTATGGTCCGCTGGGCGGCTCCTCGGCCGCGCCGTTCCTCGCCCGATCGTTCGCCAGTGGGGTCCGGATTGGATGGTCGCTCGTCAACACCGTGAACAATCCCCCGGGCCGCGTGTTCGGGACCCTCTCGTTCGATGGGGGGGATCACGCGCTTGTCTTGTCGGGCGGCTGCGGGAGCGCCGGATGTCCTTCGCTAGCGCCATGGTACTTCACCCTGATCGCGCCGAAGCCGCCGCCTCCTGGTCAGCCCCCGCCCCCGACCACCGGACCATGGTATCCGGTCCCTGGGGCGCCGTTGTGGGAGTGGAATCTGCCGCCCGGCGCCGGCTACGGGACCGTCACCGTCTGGGACCCCGAGGGGGGCCCCAACGGCTTCATCCTGGGCGCCGGCGGCCGCGCGGCCACCGGGGAGACGATGGGATCGACGTTCGAATTCGCCGGAAATGCCTGGTACGACCTGGGCCCGGTTTCGTAGGGCGGGGCCAGATCAGACCATGGACCGGGGCGAGGTCAACCGCGTCCGAGGGCCCGGACCGCGCGGCGCCCAACGCTCGAATCGAACCGCCGGCGTGCGGATGTTGTTGCTGGCCCCGGTCGTCCTGCTGAGCCTGGCCGCCCTGGGCGGCCACGCATTGGGCGCCTTACCGGCCCACGCGGCCGCCCCCGGCCGAATGCTCGCCGAACCCGCGACCCACCCGCCTCCGCCCCCGCCGGCCGCGATCACGTCGATCGTGAAGCTCGACGACGCCTCGCTGCCGTCCGCGATCTGCGAGAACGGGCTCCAAGGGTGCCCCGCGCTCTCCGGACAGTCGCAGGTGACGCTGTCGGTGCAGGCCGGGATCAAGGGCCAGAACTCCTGGCCGGCGGTCCAGCTGCTGTTCCTCATCGAGCTCACGCCGTACGACGGGGTCTACGACCCGACCGCGGGCGTGCCGGGCTCGGACCCCTGCGCCGACGCGCAGCCCGGGTCCGGGGCCCTGTGCGACGAGTCGAACCTCGTCCCGTTCTTCGCCGCCAACGCGGGCCCTGTGGCCGAGGCGATCGCCGCCGAGTATCCGAACACCACGATGTCGTTCGGCCTCGCCGATTTCTTCGCGACCCACGACGCCTGGGACACCGGCGGCGGCTCGGCGTACCGGGTCGACGTCGGCCACTTCGTCAACTCGACGATCTTCGGCGCGTCGGTCCACGAGAACTTCCTCAACACCGTCCTCGGCGGCAGCTCCATCATCCCGGGGTCGGACCTCAAGCAGAACTTCCTCACCTCGAACTCGATCAGCGCCCTGTACGAGGCGCTCGTGGGCCAGGGGGGGATCAACTGGTCGGCCTCGGCCCACCACGTCCTCGTCGTCCTCAGCTCGACCGCCCCGCGCGATCCGAACTACCTCGAGAACTACTGCGTCAGCCCGGCCGTCACCCCCCTGGGGCTCACCAACTGCACCGCCGGCCACTGCGAGCCGTCGATCGTGGTGAATGGGACCACCACCCCGAACTGCGAGGGCTGGGTCCTGTCGGCCTCCGGCAACAAGACCGAGACGATCGCTGCGCTCGCCCACGACGCCGTCCCGTGCGCCGGTTCGATCGGCGGCAACTGCACGATCGATGTGGTCGACGTCAACGCGACCCCGACCAATCCTTGGAGCCCGAGCTGGTCAGCCGCCGGCGGCTCCGGGGGTCCATCGAACTGGACCGAGGATGCCCGCGGGATCCTCCAGGCCGGCTGCGACATGGCGAGCGCGACCGGCGGATCGTGGGCGGGGCCGAACTGGTTCACCTGCGACTCCCTCGCGGCCAAGGGGACGCTCGTCGGCGTGCCCTTCGGAGACCCGGATTTCCCCCATACGGGCAATGCGTTGCTCTATGCGGCCCTGTTGAAGTCCAGCCTCGGGGCCGTGCCGACCCCGGTCGTCGCCGCCGGGGCGAACCAGCCGATGTTCGAGTTCCTCCCCTGGGGGAACTTCGGTCCGGCGTTCTTCCCGCAGTGGAGCGTCCACTGCCAGAACGCGACCGGCGCGGCCAAGGGGTGCCCGAGCCTCCCGAGCGTCGCTTACGAGAACGGCGTGCCGGTCTTCGGGTGGAACTGGTCGGACGATCCGACGAAGAACTCAATGCATCTCGGCGACGCCTGGTCGGCGACGTTCTACGTCGTCGCCGGCGGCCCTCCGTACGGGCTGCTGCCGGTCGATAGCTGCACGACGTTCGCCTGCATCCAGGCCGGATCGAACCAGCTCTACGGGTTCTACACCTCGATGACCTTCTATGAGTACGGGGGCTCCAAGCTCGTCAGCCTCTCCTTCGGCCTGATGGAGGTCACCGTCGAGCCCGTGGTCGTCCCCGGGGCGCCCGTGCCGCCGGCCCCGCCGGTCCTCCCCGGGCCGGCGCCGACCGCCCCCCCAGCCTCGCCGGCCCCGCTGTTGCCGCCGACCCCGGCGCCACCGATCCCCGCCGCCGTGATCAGCATCGAGGCGGCCGCGGCGGGGTTCATCGCCGCCGGCTGGACCGCGATCGGGGTGCGCACCCCGCCCCAGGCGACCAAGCAGGCGAGCCTCTCCGGCGCGATGGCGGACAAGCAGAAACGCCGCAAGCGCGGCGCCGGCCGGCTCCCGCTATTCCGGTGGGAGTAAGACGAGCGGCTCCGCCGCGTAGACCGGCTCGGCGTCCTTGGGCCGCCGCTTCCATCGCCCGAGCGCGTAGATGACCACCGCCGCCGCCGCGATCCCCGCGGCCGCCCCCCACTCGAGGGTCCCGGCCGAGATCCCGCTCGCGCCGCCGGCCCCGGTGGCGACCGGGGCCAGCCGGACGACCACCGGGGGCGTCGACGCGTTGAGCGAGAACCGCGCCGTCCCTTCGCCGTACCCCGTCGCGTTCAGGAAGGCGGTGTAGTTCCCCGGCGGGATCGCGACCGAGATGGTTCCGCTCGTGTCGGCGGCGACCGCGATCGACTCGTGCGCCCCGAAGCGGCTCGTACCTTGGACCGTGCCGGCAGCGCCGGCGATCCCGAAGCCGGTCCGCGCGTCGATCGCCAGGATCTGCAGGCTCGCCCCCTTCTCCGGCAGCGTCAGGTCGAGCGTCGTCCCCGCCCCATCGATGCTGATGCCGATCGTCACGGGACTGAACTCGGCCCCGAGGAGGGCGGGGATCGGGGTCGCCTGGATCAGGTAGGAGCCGTTCGGTAGGGCGAGATGGTAACGTCCCGCCGGGCCGGTCTCGTTCCTCGCCGTCGCCCCCGCGCTCACCTCGACCCCGGCGATCGGCGCGCCGTCGCGCGCGTCGGCGACGGTCCCCGTGACCGGATAGGTCGTCCGGTCCATCGAGATGTTCAGCCCCGCGACGGACCGGTTGGTGACCTGGACGGAAAGGGAGCGGGCTACGGCCCCCGCCGCGGTGGCCGTCAGCCGGAACGATCCGCTGGTCAGAGAGAGCGTGAAGGCCCCCGACGGTCCGGAGACCGTCGCCTGCACGAACCCCCCACCGGTGTAGGCGGCGGTGATCGTCGCCCCCGGGATGCCGGTGACGGTGCCGTTCCAGATCACTGTGCCGGTGACCGGATACTGGGGGAGGACCCCGATCGGGTACAAGGCGATCGGGGCGGCGAGCGCCGCGCCCCCCGACGGGACGGTCGCGGAGGCGAAGGCGCTCGTGTAGCCGGTCGCCCCGGCCGTGAGCTCGGCGACTCCCGGGTCGATCGGGGAGAGGTAGTAGATCCCCGACCCGTTGGTCAACACCGGGCCGACGCAGTTCGCCCCGTCGGACGGACACGCGCCGACCGAGGCCGCCGCGATCGGGCGGCCGGTGACGCCATCGACGACCTCGCCCCGTATCGCCCCGTCCGGGGCCAGCAAGAGGTCTCCCAGGTCCAGTTTCTGGCCCGGGGACAGCTGGACCTCAAGGCTCCACCGGCCGTAGCCGGCCGCCGAGACGTTCAGATAGAATATCCCGGGCACCGAGATGATCGCGAAGCCGCCGGCGAGGTCGGTGGGCGTGGTGAAGGCGCAGTCGACCGAGAAGCTGCCGTTCGCCGGACACAGGGTCAAGTTCGCCCCGGCGACCGCCCGGTTGAACGGGCTGCCGAGCACGCGGCCGGACACTGTCGCGTCGGGGACGACCGTCAGGTTCCCGATCCAGGTCCAGGCGTCCGTGCGGGCGATCGCCCCGTAGCCGGCCGAGGCGCTGAAGCTGTCCGCCGACAGGTTGATCGCGTAGTCGCCGGGCGGGACCTCGACCCAGAAGACCCCGACCCCGTTCGAGGGGACGGTGAGGCATCCGCCGCTCGGGACGACCTCGCACGCCGTCACGTTCACGCCCGGCGTCGGTCGGTTGTTCGGCGCCGCGACGACGCGGCCGGCCAGGATGCCGTCGCCGGTGAGGTTGACCGCATCGTAAACGACGGCCCCCTGGACCGCCTGGGGGACCGGGAGCCGTTCGGAGGCGAACCCGGTCCGATCGATCGAGATCGGGCTGAGAGAACCGGGGTCGCCGGTGAGGAGGAACTGGCCGAGACCGTTCGATGGGCTGGTGCTCGTCTGGATCCCGTTCCCGCTCGTCATCTGAAGGAAGGCACCGCCCACGGCGGCGCCGTTGACCGGGTCCCGAAGCGTGACCGTGGGGGGCCCCGCGACATCGTTGACCGAGACGCTGCGGACGTAGGCGATCGTGTACGCCGCGGCGAGCGGGGAGACGGCGACGGGCGTGGTCGCGCTCGGAAGGACCCCGACGGTCATGTTCCGGGCGAGGAAGCCGGCCGCGGAGACGTTCACGCCGACCGAACCTCCCGGGGGAGCGGTCACGTTGCCGTACCCGCCGCCGTTGGCGAAACCGCCGACGGAAAGGCCGGTCCGGTTCTGCGGGTCGGCCCGATAGACGGCGATCGAGGCGAACGGGATCACGCCGCCCGAAACCGAGCGGACGGTCATTCGAACCCAACCATAGTGGGGTAGCGCGAGCGGCGCCGCGGTCGCGTTCCCCGGCGCATCGGGAACGATGACCGTGGTGTTCGTCGAGAGGTACGACGTCCCGCTCGCGAGGATCCGCACCTTCTCGTCGCCGGGCAGGAAGGCGGTGTACGCCCCGCCGCCCGCCACGAAGACGTCCAGGAACGCTCCGGCCCCCGGGCCCGACACGTGGGCGTCCGACCATCGGGCCGGAGTGGTCGGCAGGCCCGATCCGCCCTTGGGGCCGCTCGCATCCCATACCGTCCCCTGGACGTCGGCGAAGATCGACAGCACGGGCAGGTTCGACCCGCTCGATCCCAGCGTGACGTCGGAGGTTCCAACGTTGACGCCGGTGAGGTTCGAGACGAACCCGGCGGCCCCGCCGCCTTCGGTGCTCATGTACGTCCAGCCGTCGTAGGTTGACCCGCCGGTCCCGTTCACCGTGATCCCATCGATCGATCCGGGGGGCGCGGTCAGATTGAACATGCCCGCCGAGTTGACGAGCGTCGAGAGCCCGCACGCGGTCCGGGCGCTATTGCAAGCTTGGGCGACCGCTTGGCCCGGCCCGAGCCCGGTGCGGATCGAATAGCCCACCCAGGGGGCGATCGCCACGCGGCCCGAGACCCATGGGAACGGGGCCAAGCGCTCCGCCCCCAGGTGCACCGAGGCCGTCGAGGTCGCGTTGACGAAGAAGTTGCCGGGAGAATATCCCGGTACGCTGACGGTCAGATAGTAGCTGCCGAGCGGCAGGGATTGGTTGAACTGGCCGCCGGTCCCGGTGAGGTCCGGGAAGGTGACGCACGTCGCGCCGGAGAACGTGCAGGCGGTCAGGGTGGCGCCGGCCAGGCCCGCCCCCGTCCCGCCGTCGACGAGGCGGCCGTCCACCCAGGTCCCCGGCGTCCCGCCCTGGCCGGCGGGTCGTGCGGCGAATGGGGCCCGAGGGGTGGCGTTCCCTACCGGGGTCAGCACGATCGGGGGGAGCGTCACGAGCGCCCCGGGGGTCGCGTTCAGCCAGGTCCGGTTGGTGAGGAATCCGCTCGCCGAGGCGCTCAGATCGTACGAGGCGCCCGGGAATATCCCCGAGGGCAGTCGTCCCGCATAGTAGCCGCTCGTACCCGTCGTGGCGGTCGATAGCAGTTGACAACCGGGCGCTGTCGGCGCGACGGAGGCGAGAGGGCAATATTCAAGCACGGCCCCGAGGACCCCGGTCCCGTTCGGGTCGACCACCGTCCCGGAGACCGTCGCCTCCGGGGTCATCACGATCGTCCCGGCAAAGTCGGTGCCGTTCACATCGATCCACGTTTCGTTCTCTTGGTAGCCGTTCGCAAGGAGATTGACCTCGTCCCAACCGAGGGGGGCGGAGAGGGTGAAGTTCCCAGCCGAGCCGTACCCCTGAGTGCAGGCTCCCCCCGCGGCCGTCACCGGGCAGACCGTGATCTCGACCGTGTCGAGGGGTGGGGCGAAGGCGCCGGGACCGGCGCGGTAGTGGCCGAAGATGGTCCCGGAGGTCGGGGTCAGGTTGAGCGACCGGACCCGGTCGGTAGTGACCGACGCGAGGGGGAGGGCGTGGGGGGAGGCGGAGCAGCAGGCGAACGGTACTTCCGCCCAGGTCATGTTCGTGGTGAGGTAGGACCCGGCTTGGGCGACGATCTCCACCGGGCCCGGCGGCGCGGCGATGCAGAAGTCGGCCGGTCCGATCGGACAGCCTACGAGGGAGGCGTTGGCGGCGTCGATGTCATGGGTCCGCGTGCCGTTGACGAGCGCCGAGGCGTTCCATGGGAACAGGGTCGTCGGCCCGCAGATCGCGGACTCGTCCGTCGAGCAGGCGCGCACGGAGAAGGCGGCCGGGGGTTTCCCCGTCCCCGTGATGTAGACCTGGCCGGAGATGTACGCACCGGGCGTGAAGTTGAGGAATCCAAGCGAGGTGAGGCGGTCGGGGGTCAGGTTGACCCACGTCTCGTTCTGGAACATCGGCGCGGCGCCTTCGAAGGCGCCGGAGCCGACCCAGTCCCGCAGCGGCGGGCCCAAGGCGAACGTCGAGCCCCCGAGGACCGAAATCGTCTCGGGAAAGCAGACGTCCGGGGTCAGCCCGATCGCCGTCAGGATGCCGACCTCGACGCCTTCCAGGCTGCAGACGTCGAGCCCACTGATGTTCGACTGGTAGGGGGCGATCCCCACCCACCACTGATCGTAGCCGATCGTGGTCCCCCCCTTCGTCGGGACCCCGCCGGTCGCGCCGGGAGTGAGTTGCAGGACCCCGAGCGGGGTGAGGTTCACCGTCCGCGCGACCGAGCTGGCGGCCGGCACGGCGGGGATCACCCCGATCGACGTGACGTTGACGACGTACCCCAGCACGATGAGGTGCAAGAGCGTCGGGCCCGGGACCGCGTAGACGGTTGCGTTCGGGCCGACGCTGCCGTTGTTCGGGAGCGGACAATCGCCGGTGCGCAGGCTGCAGGCGAAGCTCCGCCAGAGAAAGTTGGGGCCGATCGGCTGGTGAGTCACGCGGTCGCGCAGCTCGAGCTTGACGAGGGTCCCGCGCACTAGGAAGAGCGTTCCGACATCCACGGTCCGACCGGGCATCCCTTCCACGAAAGTGTGGTTCGCCTCGTACGGCGCCTGGCCCGGGGCGGCAAAATCGATCCGATCGGCGCCCGGTGGGATCTCGACCCGAAACGTTCCATTCGCAGCGCTGGAGTTCGGCGTCGCGCTGATCGCCTGGTTCCGCGACGCGCCGAGGACGGTCGCGTTCGCGACCGGCTCATGGGTCGGGTCGTAGCCGACGATCCTTCCGATGGCGAACGCGTCCTCCACCAGATAGATCGTCCCGAGCGAGGCCATCACGCCGGTTCGCACGGTCACGGCGGTCGCGTTCGCGGCGTACAGGTTCGCCGAGATCTCCACCGTGTACGTTCCGGGTGGCGCCGCGATCGCGAACGAGCCGCCCACGCCGCTCAATGCGCTCGGGCAGGTGCTGTTCGGACAGCCCCCCACGACCAGCGTGAGCACGATGGAGGCGTTGACGATCGGACCCCCCTTCTGGGCATCCCGGACCGTCCCCGTGACGTTGCCGTCGCCGGGGGCGGCGCTCTGGGGGATCGCGACGGTGCGCGTGATCGGAGGGGATGGTCGATCCATATGGATAGTGGGGGCCGGGACGGGGAGGGACCGCGCCGAACTCGGGAGGTGCGCGAGGGCGAGTTGGGGGGCGTTGATGAACGGCTCCCCGGATGGGTCCGCCCCCGGAAGGCCGTTCGGCCCCGGTTTCGTGTTCGAAGGGTTCCACTGCGCGGCCGCGACCCTGTGGGAAGAAAGGGGTACGCCCGGAGCGGTGGTCGGCGAGAAGTTCGGGGGAACGCCGAGCCCGGAGAGGAGGAGGATCGCGATGACCGCCGGCCCCGGCATCCATCGCGCCAGGCGCCGCATTGGAGCTGCGGTCATCGAGGCCCGGGCGACGGGAGGCCCGCTTCGTAGTTCAACCTATGCCGGCCCTATTGTCCCCCGCCCTGACCTCCCCCCGGCCGTCGCAGTCCTAAGCGAACCGATTTGAAGGGGCAGCCGGTTTCCTATTCCGATGGACGAAGCCTCGGCGCAGCCGGGTGGGGCCTCACCTCCCAACTCGATCTCGATCCCGTTCGTCATCGCGGCGGCATTCGTCGCCGCGCTCGGCCTTTTCTCACTCCTCTACTGGGTCATCACCTTCCAATGGATCTTCTTCCTGGGGGTGGCGCCGATGACCCTCGGGGCGCTCATGTTCTTCCATCCGAAGATGGGTTCGAACCGGGCCGCCTGATGGCCGACCGGCCGGTGCCGGCCGCCGCGACCCGGGCAAGCCCCCGTGATCCGACCGATTCCGGAGGGGCCGGTCCGCTCGTCATCGTCAAGCTCGGCGGGTCGATCATCACGCGCAAGCGCGAGGTGGAGCGGATCCGACCCAAAGTGCTTCAGCGGCTCGCCGGGGAGGCGGCCGTCCGGACCTCTCAACGAGTCATTTTGCTCCACGGGGCCGGATCGTTCGGTCATGCGGGGGCGCATCGATGGGGCCTCGCGAGCCCACCCGCGGCGGGATCTTCGTCGCGGGACCGCGTCCGGGGGGCCGCGATCGTGCAGGCCGAGGTTCGACGGCTGCATGGGAAGGTCCTCTCGGCGCTGCTCGAGGCCCATGCGAACCCGCTTTCGATCCCGGCCGCGCTCGTCGCGCAGAACCGGTCGGGGGCCCTCGAGCGGTTCGATGCGGGCCCGTTCGCTCGGGCGCTCGAGGCCGGAGCGCTCCCGGTCTCCTTCGGCGATGTGGTCCCCGACTCCGACTGGGGGTTCTCGATCTTGTCGGCCGACGGGATTGCGGTCGCGCTCGCCCGCGCGCTGCGCCCGGCCCGGGTCGTATTCGTCAGTGACGTGCCGGGGATCCTGCGCGGCGGCCGCGGGGGGCGGGAGATATTCCCGCACCTGGACCGCCACATCGTCGAAGGGATCCCGGTGCCCTCGGGGAGCGTGGACGTGACGGGCGGGATTGTCGGCAAGGCGAAAGCGATGCTCGAGCTCGCGGAGATCGGCGTCGACGCAGGCCTTATTAGCGGACTCTCGGATGGGGCGCTCTCCAGAGCGATCCGAGGGGAGGCGGTCTACGGGAGCTGGGCGAAGGCCGCGCACCGCCCCGCGTCGGATGGCGCCTCGGTCCCCGACGAGCGGCCTCGATCTGTCCCATCGTAAGGCCGAGCACGTCAAGGTCGTCCTCGGCGGATCGGTCGAGGGTCGGTACCGGTACTGGAACGACATTCAGCTATTGCACAACGCGCTCCCCGAGGTCGACTTCGCCGACCTCGACCCGTCCGTCACGCTCCTGGGAAAGCGGCTGAGCGCCCCCCTCATGATCACCGGCATGACGGGCGGATTCCCGGATGCGGAAGCGATCAACTCGAATCTGGCCCGGGCCGCCGCGGAGGTCGGCGTCGCGATGGGCGTCGGCAGCGAGCGGGCCGCGATCCTGAAGGGGCAGTTCCCGACGAGCTACTCCTGCGTGGCGCAGTACGACGTCCCCCTCAAGTTCGCCAACATCGGCGCCCCGCAGATCATCCCCCAGGCCCCGGGGGAACGGGTGGTTACTGCGGAGGGGGCCCGGGCGGCGATGGAGCTCATCGGGGCCGACGTCCTCGCGATCCACCTGAACTTCCTCCAGGAGATGGTCCAGCCCGAGGGGGACCGGCGGGCCCGCGGGTGCCTCGCCAAGATCGCGGAGCTCGCCGCCGAGCTGCCCGTCCTCGCCAAGGAGACCGGCGCCGGGATCTCGCGTCCCGTCGCCGAACGGCTGCTCCATGCCGGGGTGAAGGCATTCGATGTGAGCGGTACCGGAGGCACGTCGTTCGCGGCGGTCGAGCACCACCGCGCCGTCGCGCAAGGGGCGACCCGCGAGGCCCGGGTCGGCAAGACGTTCTGGGACTGGGGGATCCCTTCGCCCGTCGCCGTCCGCGCGCTCGCCCCGCTGGGCGTTCCGGTCATCGCGAGCGGCGGCATCCGATCCGGCCTCGACGTGGCGCGGGCGGTCGCCCTGGGAGCGACGGCGGCCGGAACCGCCGGGGGAATCCTCAAGGCCGCCTCCTCGAGCTTCGCCGCCACGCGCGAGGAGCTCGAACTTCTCGTCCATGAGTTCAAGGTCGCGATGTTCCTCACCGGCTCGAAGAACGTGGGCGAACTGTCCGCCGCGCCGTACGTGCTGACCGGGGAGACCCGTCAGTGGCTCCCGGACTAGCCCCGCCCCCCGCAGCGGGGCCCGCGCTCACGCCGGAGGCGATCCACGACCGCAAGGTCGCGAACGCCCGGGGTCTCGGTCTCCCATCGAACGTCGATTGGTACAACGGCCTCTCCGCCGAAGAGCGGGCGGCGATGGGCCCGGTGGTGCGCCGCAAGCCGACCCGTACGCTGTCCGGCGTGGCGATCGTCGCGGTGATGACCGCCCCAGCCCCGTGCCCGCACGGGCGATGCACGTACTGTCCGGGCGGCGTCGAGTTCGGCAGCCCGCAGAGCTACACCGGCGAGGAGCCGAGTGCGCTTCGAGGGGCCCAGCTCGGCTGGGACGCCCGACGGATCACCGAACAGCGGCTCGCCGTCCTCTCGACGATCGGCCATCCGACGAGCAAGGTCGAGGTGATCGTGATGGGCGGAACGTTCCCATCGCGGCCGAAGCCCTACCGGGATTCCGTGGTGAAGGGTATCTTTGAGGGGCTGAACGCGGCGGCCTCTCCGACCCTGGCCGACGCGATCGCGTCGAATGAGCGGGCGGCGCACCGACTCGTCGGCCTCACGGTCGAGACCCGACCCGACTGGTGCGATGGCCGCATCCTCCCGGACCTTCTCGACGCCGGCGTGACCCGCGTGGAGATCGGCGTCGAGTGCCTCACCGAGGCGGTCCTCGAGAAGGTCCATCGGGCCCATCGGATCGACGACGTCGAGAGGGCGACCCGCGAGGCCCGCGACCGGGGGCTCAAGATCGTCTACCACTTGATGCTCGGGCTCCCGGAGATGGACCCCGCCCGGGACCTCGCCGATGCCACGCGGGTTTTCCAAGACCCTCGATTCCGGCCGGACATGGTCAAGATCTACCCCACGCTAGTGATCCCGGGCACGGACCTCTACCGGGATTGGCAGGAAGGTCGCTACACTCCGTACTCGACGGAGACCGCCGCCTCGGTCCTCGCGGAGATCAAGCGGTCCGTCCCCCCGTGGGTAAGGATCCAGCGGATCCAGCGCGACATCCCGGCCCGTCTCATCGCGGCGGGCGTCCGGACGAGCAATCTTCGCCAGGTGGCGCTCGCCGAGCTCGCCCGCCGTGGGGAGCGCTGTCGATGCCTGCGCTGTCGGGAAGCCGGCCGCAGCGCCTCACCGCCCGCCGATCGGTTCGAGCTGCGTTCGGAGCGCTACGAAGCCGGCGGCGGCACCGAGGTGTTCTTCAGCTTCGAGGACCCCGCCTCCGATACGGTCGGGGCGTTCCTGAGGCTGCGGTTCCCATCGGATCGGACCGAGGGCGGGCTGACCGAGCCGGTCATCCGAGAGCTGAAGGTCCTCGGGGCCGAGGTCGATGTGGGCGCGGCGCCCGTCGGCGCCCGCACGTACCAGCATCGGGGGTTCGGCCGGGCCCTCGTGGTCGAGGCCGAGGCGTTGGCGAGGTCCGCCGGCCACCGCCGTCTGTTCGTGATGAGCGCGGTGGGGACGCGAGAGTACTACCGAAGGCTCGGGTTCGAATCGGCCGGACCGCACATGGCGAAGCGGCTTTTCGCCTGACGCAACCGTCGCGATCGGGGTAACGTTTATCCCCCTGACCGGCTCCGCCGACCCTCGGAGCTTTCGATGGCCCGTAACATCCAGGTGGAGCCGCTTCCGACGACCCCGATCGAGGCGCAGGAGATCGAGCTCGTCGAGCGCAAGGGGCTCGGACATCCCGACTCGATCGCCGATGGCGTCAGCGAGAGCGTCAGCCGCGCCCTCAGCCGGCTCTACCTCGACAACTTCGGCAAGATCCTGCACCACAACACCGACGAGACCCAGGTCGTCGGCGGGGCCTCGGAGCCGAAGTTCGGCGGCGGGAAGGTCACCGCGCCGATCTACATCCTGCTCGTGGGCCGGGCCACCACCGAGGTCAACGGCGAGAAGCTACCCTACCGCCAGGTCGCCATCGACGCGGCGAAGTCGTACATCGGATCGGTCTGCTCGCACCTCGACGTGGACCAGCAGCTCGAGCTCGACTGCAAGATCGGCCAGGGCTCGGTCGACCTGCGGGGGGTCTTCGACCACCACAGCGCGGTCCTCTCCAACGACACCTCCTTCGGGGTCGGCTTCGCCCCGTACTCCGACACCGAGCGGCTCGTCCTCGAGAGCGAGCGGTTCCTGACGACGAAGCTCAAGAAGCGCATGCCGGCCCTCGGCGAGGACGTCAAGGTGATGGGGTACCGCCATGCCGACAAGATCCACCTCACGGTCGCGGCGGCGCTCGTCGATAGCGAGGTGAAGGATGCCAAGGAGTACGCGCGGGTCTGCGAGGAGATCCACGACGAGCTCGCCAAGAACGCGGTCAAGCTGACGAGCCGCGCGGTCTCGATCGACGTGAACACCGCCGACGACCCGGAGCTCGGACGGTACTACCTGACGGTGACCGGCCTATCCATGGAGGCCGGCGACGACGGATCGGTGGGCCGCGGCAACCGGGCCAATGGACTCATCACGCCGAACCGGCCGATGAGCCTCGAGGCGACCGCCGGCAAGAACCCGGTGAACCATGTCGGGAAGATCTACAACCTGCTGAGCATCCTGATCGCCCAGGACGTCGTCAAGGAGGCGAACGGCAACGTCAAGGAGGTCCACGTGCGCATCCTCTCCCAGATCGGCAAGCCCGTCGACCAGCCGCAGGTCGCCAACCTCCAGGTGCTGCCCGCCCCGGGCGTCCGGATCGGCAAGGTCAAGCGGGACGCCGAGGCGGTCGCGGACCGGTGGCTCGACGACATCGGGTCGATCCCGCAACGCCTGCTGACCGACAAGCTCTCGGTCTTCTAGCGGGGGGGACGGGGCCGCTCGGGGGGAGCGGCGGACCGGATCGATGCGCGTCTACGTCGAGGCGTACGGGTGCTCCCAGAACCTCGGCGAGGCCGCGGAGATCGAACGCGCGTTGCATTCGGCCGGCCACTCGATCGCCCCGGGGCCGTCCGGCGCCGAGGGCGGGGTGCTCGTGACCTGCGCGGTGATCGGGCCCACCGAGGCCCGGATGGTCCGAAGGTGGGCGTGGCTCGCCGAGCGCCTCCCGAAGGTCGTCGTCACCGGATGCCTGGTCCCCCTGCGCACCGGTCTCCTCACCGGATCCGGGCTGGCACGGACCGTGTGCGTCCCGATCCGCGAGCAGGCGCGGATCCCGGCCCTGTTCGGGAACCCCTCGGCGGACCCCCCCGCGCTCCAGGTGGATCCGGGGGCCGCGGCGGAGGTGGCTCCGAGGGCGGTCCAGGAGGTCACGGTAGCTCAAGGGTGCACGAGCGCCTGTGCGTACTGCTATAGCCGGCTCGCCCGCGGACCCCTTCAGAGCACCGCGCCGCAGGTCGTGGAGTCGAAGGTCGAGGCCGCGGTCTCGGACGGGGCGGTCGAGGTCCGCCTGTCTTCGCTGGACACCTCGTGCTGGGGGGAGGACCGCCCGGGCCCGGACCGGCTGCCCGAACTGCTCGCGGGCATCGCCCGGATCCCCGGCGAGTTCCGGGTCCGGGTGGGCATGATGAGTCCGCAGTCCCTCGGACCCATCGCGCCGCGGCTCTGGCCGGTCGAACGGGGGGAGCGGTTCTTCCAGTTCCTCCATCTCCCCGTGCAGAGCGGCTCCGACTCCGTCCTGGCGGCGATGCACCGCGGCTACCAAGCGGCCGATTTCCGCTCCCTCGTCGACGCGGCGCGCCGGGGCCTTCGCGAGCCGATGATCTCGACGGACGTGATCGTCGGCTACCCGACGGAGACCGAGCCGGATTTCCGGGCCACGCTCGACCTCCTCGAGGACGTCGCCCCCGAGACCGTCAACGTGACACGGTTTTCGCCCCGGCCGGGGACCCCGGCCGCCCGATTGCGTCCGCTCCCGGGACGCGTGGTCAAGGACCGGTCCCGGGCCTTGGCCGTCGCGCGGGGACGCATCGCCCGTCGGCGCCTCGAAGCGTGGATCGGGCGGGAGGAGAGCGTCCTCATCGTCGAAGCCGGAACAGCCGGCACCTCGGTCGGGCGTCTTTCGAACTATCTGCCCGTCGTGATCCCCGAGACCGTCCGGGCGGGCACCCGCCTCCCGGTGCGGATCAGCGGCGCGCGCTCGAACTACCTGCACGGCGATCGGATCGCCGGACGACCGGACTAGGGGTCGCCTTCGCGGCCCCGAACGCCCCGCCCGGGCAAACGCCCCCTTCCGCGTCCCAGCTTTGGGAATTAATTCGACGGGGGTCGACGTCGACCCGCCGTCGCCGTTCCCTCCCTCACCCTCCGCTCCGCCCTTGCCCGTCCCACTTCCTGGAACGGGTAGCGGGGCCTCATCGCATCCTTGGCAAGGGCGTCGAGGTCAAGCTTCAGACCTCCCAGCTCGGCGGTCTCCCGCAGAGCGATCCGTCCGACGTTCGCGCCCGCGTTCAGCTGGCGGTCGAGCCGCCAGCCGCACCCGGCACACTCGAAGGTCGGCCCCATCCTGCTT
>DASZAJ010000011.1:0-11110 GCA_035945215.1 Thermoplasmata archaeon | reverse complement strand
CGTGGCGCTCGCCCCGGTGGGGGTTCTAGTGTATCCGGCGTACTACACGCTGCTCGGAAACGGCACTCCGGTCAACAACACCGGCGGCGTCGTCGTGGACCAGTCGACGCCGGGAGCCGCGATCTACCTAACCTCGTGCACGGTGGGAGGTGTTCCGCAGACGAACTGCACGATCACCCTCAGCAACCTCCAGGGATACGTCGCGGGAATCAATTGCCCTTCGGGTCCGAACGGATGCGGGCTACAGTCGGGGACCGGTGGCGGCCTGTTCGGGATCCCGAATCCCTTCTCCTGGCTCGCGAACTTCCTCGGGAATCTCTTCGGCGGCGGTCCCTTCGGGATGTTCCTCGGCGGACTGTTCACCGCGGTCCTGTTGGTCCTGATCGTGGGCGGCCTGATCTACGTCTCGGTGGTCAAACTCGAGGAATGGGGACGTCGGAAGCGGGGCGGCGCGCCCGGCGGGAGGTGAGCATGTGGGGCTCCTCGCCTCGCTGCTCGCGTACATTTCCCTCCTCTGGCCCGTCCTCGCGATCGGCGTCATTGTCTTCGCCGCCTGGGGAGCTGGGAAGGAAGCGGCGAAGGCCTCCGGTCGCCACCTCGGGATCGCCGGCGTCGGCCTCGTCATCGTGGTCCTCACCATCCTCTCCTGGTGGGTCGGTCAGTTCGCCATCGCCGGTCTCCTCGGAATCGTGGGCATCGTCGTCCTCTTCGCGGGGCTATCCGGACGGTCACGTTGAGCTCGGCCGGGCGGGCCGCCGAATGAGCAGGAACCGTCGGGGCGTCGCCTGGACCGCGGTCGCGAGCTTCCTCCTCGGAGCGATGATCATCGTGATCGGAGCCCTTCTGATCGGCCAGGGAACGTTCACCCTTCCCCAGGTCGCCGTGGTGGTGATCGGGTTCGTTCTCGTCGGGATCGGACTGACGGTCGACTACCGGGCGAGCCACATCAAGGGGCGCTGAACTTGGCGAGACGCCGGGCCAAGCACCTCTACTCCGAGGCTTCGAAGGAAGACTTCGAGCGCCGGTACGGAAAGGAACACGGCGACCTCGTCTACGGGGAGACGATCGGGAAGGTATCGCGCGAGCAGGCCGCCGCTCGACCGATGGGCGTCAAGGTCGAGCATGTCCGCGGACACATCGCCCTCTCCGATCGGGGCGCCCGGTTCCGAGTTCGAAGCCACGACGCGTACGTTCACGCTGCCCCCCACCCCTACGGCCACCATCGAGGAAAGTGCGACGGCGCGTGCCGCAGAGGCGCGCGTGAACATCGCCATTCTCGAGGCCGCGGTTCAAGCCGTCGTGGGTAGGACGAGATCCCTCCTCCTGGTATCGCTCCTCGGAGCGCTTCTCCTGGTCCCGTCGCCGGCCCATGCTGAAGCCCCGGTGTCGACCGGGAAGGTGGTCGCGCCAGGCGCTTTCGGCGTACCGTACGGACAGGGATCCTACCCAGCGATCCAATCCGCCTTCCGGGACGGCGACCTGGTCTACGACAGCCAGATCTCGATCGAGGTCGTGAATGCGAACTCGGCCCCTGTCGCGATACCCGTGTCGACCGAGGAATGGACGCCAGGAACCCGGACGATATACGTAAACATCAGCGGGCCCAACAACACGACCTCGGTCCATGCCGAGGTGATCCCGGCCCGACTGGACCCGTCCTGGTCGAACCTGACGTTGACGGTCCTCGCCGACAGCTCGTCCGAGATCTCGGTCCCGCTAGCCTTCGCATCGTCCCAACGGCCCCTCGAGGTTCGGGTGGGTTCCGCCACTTGGGAACTGCAGCTCTTGTCCCCCGTGACGTCGTCGCTCCAGGGGATCTACACGGCCGGGGGTCTGGAGTTGGTGGCTCTGACCGAGGCCGGGGTCACCGCCATCGTGATCCTCACGTTCCTGGTCGCCGCACGACGGCTTGCGGCGTCGGTGCTCAGGACCCCTCGCGTTCATCCCTTGTGGCCCGGCCTCTGGGTGGCCGTGCCCGTGGCGCTCACGGTGTTCGAGTACGTCCCTACGAACCAGTTCCTCGGATCCCTGTCGGTCTGGATATACC
The DNA here is from genome assembly GCA_035945215.1 of Thermoplasmata archaeon. Lineage (GTDB taxonomy): Archaea > Thermoplasmatota > Thermoplasmata > Lutacidiplasmatales > UBA184 > Lutacidiplasma. Next base: position 9,063 of record DASZAJ010000011.1, on the reverse strand, counting down.
CCGTGGTGATCGGTGTCGCGGGGTTCCCCTATCTGCCGCGCCTCTGGCGACACTACGAGGTTTCCGAGTTCGAGGGCGTTCGCGCCGTGAACCTCGAGCAGGCTACGAACTCGAAGAACATCATCTGCACGACGACAGCGCGCGGAGGTCTTCGGTGCGTGCCCGAGACCTGGAGGGAACTGTTCTGGACGTTGGTCGGTCACCCGCTGCCCGCCGTCCGAGGGGCCACGGCGACCCTGTTCGGCAAGAAGGTCGACGTTCCTCCTCGAGGGATGGTCGTCTCGAGCGAAATGGGGCCGTTCTACAAAGCCGAGGCGACGACGACGTATTGGTACGACGCGAAAGCCCCGCTGACGAGGGTTCGAACGCATCTGGAGTGGTGGACGACCGGGCCGGAGGGCAAGAGGAGCTTCCACCCTCACGTCGTAAACGGATACCTCGAGGGTCGGTTCCCGCCGAAGCCCCCTGTGGCCCGAGAGCTCGCGGGGATCCGGGATGCCGAGACCGAGGCGCACGACAATGAGGTCGACCGCCTGATGATCGCGGAGCTCACCGGAGCCCTCCGACACGAGCAGCGGGAGTACGCCACCCGGAGTCTCGCGATCTACGACGAGGCGGCCCAGCGACTAAGTCAGCCCCGTTCCCGGGACGAGATCCGTAGCCTGATCGAGCGGCAGAGGAAGGCACCACATGGGTCGAAGCCGGAAGGCTCCACGGAAACCGAAGGGTGAACCGGCGCCCGTCTCGGCGACGGAAACCTCTTGGGAGGCCCCTGTCCCCGAGCCAGGCGAGTCCAAATGCCGGTGCGGGGATTCCGCATTCGTCACGCTCACCAGGACCTCGATCGCCGACTGGAAGCGGAGGATCTCTCGACGGGAGGAGCAGGTCCGTTCAGAGATGGACGCGTTCCGATCGGACAACGTCCGGCTGGCCGGCGAGAACGTTCGGCTCCGGAGATCCCTGCGCCACGAGTTGGACTTGTCGGTCGCATCGCCCGCGTTCGTAGGGGGGCTGGGGGGACGAACGGCGATCGAGGATTACCGGAACAAGACGATCGGGAAGTTCATACAGCATGTGCACAACGCCGGTGACTTCGCCCTAGTTCACGGGCCGGCAGAAGCCGCGTTCTTCCTCCGTACCATCGTCAAGGCGGACCTCGAGTGCCTCTTCGCAGCGCCGCCGGCGACCGAGGAGGAGGGGATCCGGCGAGCCGACTGCGAGTGGATGCTCACCGTTCGGGAGGCGACCGAGATCCTGGCAGGCACCGAGGAGTGGAATGAGTCGGCCCGGGAGAACTTCATCGCCAGGGTCCTATCCGCCGGCGTCGATACCTCGACCCAGGAACTGGTCCGACGGTCCGGCGAAATGATACGGGGACCGACCCCTCGACCGGACGACGATGAAGGCTGAGCTGCACGCCCAGGCGTTCTTTGGGGTCGAGCCGGACCAGGAGGCGGATCTCAATGCCAACTTCGAGAAGTTCATAGAGCATCTGGAGGCGAGGCGCCGACGCGCTCAGCCGATCACCATCATCATCGACGGTCGGGAGACCGGCGTCGGGAAGACGTCGCTGGCGATGAACATCGCCCGGCGCCTGGACCCCGGTTTCAGTCTAGAGAACGTGATCTTCTCGGCGCACGAGCTGTACAGGGTTTACGAGACGAAACCGACGGGGTCCGCCGCGTTGTACGACGAGTCCGTGCTGGGTCTCCTATCGAGGCGGGGTGCTCGAGACGAGGAGCTGAGCGGGCTGATCGGAGCTCTGTCGATCGTCCGGAAGAACGGGATCGCTACCCTACTCTGCGTGCCGAAGATCGCGATGCTCGACTCGATCGTTGTGAACGGTCTTGCGCCCCACTACATCTTCATCGAGGCGCGGGGCCGGGGCCGGGTCCACCGAGCGTACAAAGGGGCGCAGTATCGAAAGTCCCGCCCTAGGATCCCGTACGACCTCTGGAGAGAAGTGTCGCCCCTCACCTGGAAGAACCTCGACGGGGAGGCGTTCTTCGAGAGCTACAAGGAGATGGCCCGTGAGAAGAATCGGGAGTACTTCCGCGAGCAGCAGGAGATCTCCGCGGCCAAGAAGGCCCGTTTGCTCGGCGGCCGGCGGGGCAGAGGAGAACCTGACACCGAGGCCAACGTTCCGGACCGACCGAAGTCCCCTTCACCGCCGCCGCCGGTAGAGATCCGTTGCGGGGAGCTGGTGTTCAATCGGCAGGACAGCTATGCCAGGCACCTCTCGTCCCGGATCCACCGAGAGGGCCGGTGCTCCTCGACCTAATCGGGTCCCTTTTGGCCCGCTAGGTTGCAGCGGTAGTCGGCATGGTGGTCCACCACTCGAGGCGGGGCCGAGATAGCAACTCGTCAATCTTTGATTTGTAGACCCTGTAGTTCCTGAGGCGCTCCTCCTGGGTGGCTGCAAACCTTCGATCGGGGGAGGTCCGGAGCGCCCTCGGTGTCCAACTCGAAGCATTCGCGTACTGACGTCTTTCGAGGAGGAGCGCGCTTTCTCGCCGTCATTCGACCTCGAAGACCAGCCAGCAGTCGAAGTCGGGAAGGATCGCCCCGAGAAGCCGAATCGCCCCGAGAAGCCGAAGCGCCCCAATTCCGCTCCCTGGAGGGACAGCCTCAGAGAGCGTCTGCAGAACCCGGCAGTCGCGGTCTCGGATACGTGGGTGGACCGGAACGAAGGCCGAGTCCGACCCATACCTCTCGTCCCCGATCATGAACTCGCACCCGTCCGAGTCCGTGAACCGACCGAGATCAACGGGAGGCGTCTTCTCCGGCCTCACTGGTAGGCCCCCCTCCAACTGAACGCATGTCTCGCCTGGTAGACCGGCTTCGAGCTGGTCCAGCAGAGCTGGCACCAGATCTCGTCCCCGAAATCCTCTTCTGGAACGTGGTGGTCGCGCGCGTGGCCGCAGTAGCAGATTCGGCGCCGCCTGCGGGAAACGGGACCCTTCTTGTCAGTCGGCATGGTGGCCCACCTGCGGAGATGTCGCTCTCCTTACCCCAAATCCGACAGGACCGTTTATCGCGCTAGGTGTTTCTCTCCGGAGGGTGCTGTAGGCCTTCGAGCACGTCCCGGCCGGGATTTTCAGCTGGATTGCGATCTGCTTCCACTTTGGGTGCGGGACCTGGTCCCGGAGCTGAGCGATTCGCGAAGCGAGCTCCGGGGTGATCTTCCGCGGTCGACCGGGGGGCCGACCGGTACGAGTGCGCCTGCGCCCGGAGCGGATCTCGTCCATCGCCAGCTGGGTGCGCTCCGAGCGGCGCCTCGACTCGAATGCGGCGATCGTGGGAAGGATCCCTCGGAGCAGGTCTCGCGCCAGGCGGAGCTCCCCGTCCGCTGTCGAGTCTAGCCCAGGCTCCTTGAAGCTGTGGAAGAGGATCCCGCTCGACTCAAGCTGCTCGATCGAGCCGACGGCCTTCACGAAACTGTACTCTCGGCTCCAGCGATCGAGAGCCCATACGAGGACGCGTCGCCATCCTCGTTCAGGCTGGGCCGCGTCGTGCAGCAGCTGCTCGAACTGCTCGCGCTCGACGCGACCGATCGCCGTCGTCTTCTCCCGGTAGGTCCCGATAACGGTCCAGTTCCTGGTCGCCGCGTAGGCCCTGAGCTCACGCTCCTGTCCTTCGAGGTCCTGATCCTCCGTACTGACGCGGAGATAGAGGACGACGCCGTCAGAGTCGCCGGTCATAGATGCTCGAGTAGGTCTCGTGCCCTCGGCCCAGGAGTTGCTCGTCGATGTAGTCCAGGACCGCGGCGCGATGCTTTCCTCCCGCCTCAGCCGACCGGGCGAGCTCGAGCAGCTCCGGGTTCGTTCGAATTTTCGCAAGTCTCGCCGTAACGGTGCCAGCCGTTCCCTTCAGTTGAAGGGCATCGAACATCGCGGCTTTTCCGGGCTTGAGTTTGAGCGCGGCGAGAGCCCGGCGTTCCCATGCCTGCACTTTCGACTTGCTCGCTTTCCTGTCGGATGCCTTCTGGTCTTGGACGACGAACTGAGTTCGCTCCCCACTCGAGTATGGGACCGGTCTCGCGATCACGTGGACGTCACCCAGAGGCCTACCGACGATGCCGACGCGCAGGATGGATCCACCGGTTCCCGGGGAACCCCGCGTGTCGTACTCGAGCAGCTGGATTCGTTCGGTGCCAGCTTCCTTGAGAATCGCGGCCACGATGGCCATCGGATCGTGTGCCGATCTGACCAGCGGAGACTCACGACAGTCGACCGGCTTTGGTCGCGGTGTCGATCGCTCAGTCCCCGACAAACGGCCGTCCCGCTGCTTTCTCCACTTTGCCTCGTCTTTCTCCCTCCGCTGGCGCTCAGTCTCGCCGGTACTCAGGTTCCACATGTGGTTCGTGTCGTACTGGTTGCCGTGAGATACGAATCCGGGATTGTCCTCGCGCTCGGGGGCGGTCTTGCAGTTCGGGCATTTGGGAAACCTTGATTTCGAGATCTTCTCGTCGAACTTCTTACGCTCCTCAAGGGCGCGCACGTGCTGGCTGACGACGCGGTTCAGCTCCGTCACGCTCGCACCTTCCTTCACGACTTGACCGGCGTAGTCGGCGGCGGCCTTGCTCTCAGAGGCAGGGAGCTTCGACAGGACCTCGGCGTGGCTGGCGCTCAGGGACCCGGCGTCCATCAGTTTGTGGACCGCGGCCGGAAGCTGCAACAAACGGATCCGATTCGCCACGTAAGGTTGGCTGCGCCCGATCTTCTTGCCGATGGCCTCCTGGGTGAGGCCGCTCGCCTCGAGGAGAGCTTTCAGCGCCTTTGCCTCCTCGATCGCGCTGAGATCCTGCCGTTGAATGTTTTCCACGAGCTGGGACTCCAGGACTTGCAGCTCGTCCATCTGGAGGACGCGGGCCGGGACCGACTTCGACCCGAGCATCTTTGCGGCGGCGACACGTCGGAATCCGGCCACGAGACGCAGCCCCTTCGGGGTGCGAGTGACGAGCACCGGCTCGAGGATCCCGTGCTGCATGATCGATGCGGCCAGGTCCACGAGCGTCGTTCGATCGACCTCGCGGATATTCCTCCCCTCTGTTCGCTCGAGCTCCGAGATCGGCGCGTTCGTGTACTCCGACTCTGTTCGGGTCGTGGGCTGCTCCGTCACCTCTGCCTCTGAGGTCGCCATCTGTTTTCCCTCCACCTTTCGCCGTTTCCGGCCGGGTGGAACGTGATCATGGAAGTACCCCGCAGAAGTGGGTGCGAGCGCCGACGGCTGTGTTTGAGTGACCCCAGGGAGAGCAACCGGAACAGGTGCAGTCCGGTTCGGGCGCGGGGTGCGAACAGGAGGCGCAGCGTGAACAGGCGTCGTTGGCCCATTCTGAGCCGAGTACCGGGATGATGCCCGCGGCCCGGCCCAGATCCGCCCGGGTCGGTAGTCCAGCCAGGATGTCGACCGGGTCGGCCCCTGTTGCCGCCTCCTTTCCCCCTTCAACCCTAGTTTTCTGGCTTTGAGGTCTCTCAGGGCTCACCCTGGGGGGGTCCACCGTCAGTGGGGAAGGGTGAGACCCAGGGTGAGACCAGGGTGAGCCCCCATTTTGAGGGCTCACCGTTTGGGTGAGCCCCCCTTCGGAGGGTGAGCCCCCAAAATCGCGTGGTTTAACCGGCGACACCGTTTCGCCGCCTCCGTTAGGGATTCCGTTGTCCGGATTCCGGACGGTGAGGGCGGTGAGGGCGGTGAGCCCCACTTCCAAGACTGGCAGAGGCGCCTCTCCGCGGAAATAGACCGCGCCGCCCCCATGCGCGCGTCGTTTGGAGACGACGATTCCGCGTCTACGCAGGGTCTTTGCAGCCCTAGCGATCGCGTTCCCGACGTGCTGGCTCGAGACTTCTTTCCCAAAGGTACCTTTTCGCTCCCGGTTGATCCACGAGGCGAGCTCGTCGGGGCGCGCGTCGCCCGTTCCCGGCTTGAGATGGCCGAAGTACTCTCCGAGCACGGCGATCCAAGGGTCCTCGGAGACCGCCTCGTCTCGAGCGGCGGTGTTGCGTTCCCAGGCGCGGACAAAGTCCTCGACGGGCCGGCCCATCGCGACCGTCATGGCTCGGCCCACGAGCAGGAAGTCCGCCATGCTGTCGGGATAGGGGTCCGGCGGCGAGTCACGCAGTACCCGAGCCGTCGCCGATGCCAAGTCGAGGAGACCTGCTAGGATGGTCGGGTGTCGGCGGACCCAAAGTCCATCTAAGAGTGTGGCTCCGACCTGTCGCTCCGGCGGCTGGACGTCCAGGAAGACCACACGACGGAGCAGATCGGGTAGGCGGGGAGACGCGGTGATCCCGTTGACAATGACCCACCGTCGGACGTTCAGCGAGATCTCGCCCGAGTTGCTATAGAGCTCCCGCTTCGCCAGGCCGACCCCCGTGCAAAGACTGGATAGAATGTCACTAGTCTCGGGACTGATGTAGCTCAGGTTGTCGAAGTTGATCACCGCGTGGTTGATTGCGATGTTGACGAGTTCCTCCTCCTTCTCGGGGAGTCGGATCAGCGGGACCCGCGAAGGGTCGACTAGGGCCTGAAGGAACGAGGCCATTGTCGACTTGCCGATGCCCTCCTCGCCGGTGAAGACGACGACCGGCTTGGGAGTCGCTGGTGCGAGAACGAACTGAACGAGGCAGGCGAGGGCGAGCAGCCGCGGGTCCCCGATGCCGTCGGAGACAGGCAACCGGACGAAATCCCAGAGACCGTCGACGCGTCGCCAACCCTCCGATTCGAGGTGAGGCTCGGGCTCGGGGAGCGGAAGCATATGGGACCGCGGATCGAACGTGGGGTCGCCCACGGACTCCACTCGCCATCCGTCGGGGCCGACTACGATGCATCGCTGGGCGGCGTCCCTCATGTCGATCCGTGAGCTGCATTCTCCGTACGGTGCTACGCGCAGCCAGAGCTCGATTACGCGGGCGGCCGGGAGGGCTCGGGACAGCGACCGGCTGGTGAGCGTGGTCCCTGCGACGGTCAGCTCGCGGAAAGGGATCGGTTCTCCCTCGAGGGTGTAGAGGACATATCCGATCCGCTTGACGAAGTCTTCGTCGGAAGGATCGTGGATTTCCAGCCCGTGGTGGGACGGGATGGCGACCCTTGGTTTGTTGGAGGAGGTTCGGAAGGGTCGGAATCCGCGCTCCGTGACCAGTCGGTTGTAGGCGACGTAACCCGGTTCGACCGGCTGTCGGTGGTACCTTCCGTCGTGCCCCTTCGCGTCCTTGTGACGGATCGGGATCTCGGGTTCGGTTTCCCACCCATCGCGACCGGCCCAGGGGTTCAGATTCCCCTTCCCATCGAATCCGGCGGAACGTCGGGCGGAACGGTCGTCGGCCCAGTCGCGCGTAAACCGCCCGTGTTGCTCCGGCCACTTCTCCCAGACCGCACGCCAGCCGGCGGAGGTACGGCGGCCCAGCTGGTAATCAGTCCGGGTCTTCTCTTCCCACTTCGAGGCGGAACCGGGGAGACGTCGAGCTTCCTCGATGGCGCTCGGCAAATTGACGGCCCCTAGGAAGACCTCATAGATCTCGTCCTCCGCGAGCTGACAGACCGAAGCCGCTCTCGCGATCGAGTTCCGGTCCTTTTCGGACAGGGTCTTCCTGGTCAACAGTCGCGCCCAGCCTTCCACGGGGGTCGGTGCCTCTGACATGGATTCTCAGAGCCGAAGGCGCTCTATGACGCGATTCTCGGCGAGCTCGGCGGTGCGCCGAATGGACGCAGACGTCGGGCCCGACTCGATCTCCTGGAGAACCTCGAATGGGATGTCGACGTGGACCCGGCGAGTTTCGTCGCCCAGCGTCAGGGAGATTCGGGAGTCCGGCCGGAGCTCCTTGTGGAGAACGACGAACCTTCCTTCGACGATGAGCTGCCCGTTCATTCCACGTGCAATGAGCCGTACCGTCGGCACTTTGCCCATCATGCCCGGCAGGCGTCCGCGTGCGCGGCCAGTTCGCGATCGATCGAGGTGCGCCGACCCCGGAGGATCCGGTACCAACCGCAACCGCCGCACGCGGCGAGCCACTTCCAGCTGCCGAGGTGAGTCACAACTCTAGCCGGCCCGGCGGCCCGCTGTCGGAAGAGATCCGAAATCGCGGCGTCGTAACCGCCACCCGGGGCGAAAGCTCGGAGTCTCTCGGCGGTCGAGTGACGGATCGAGATGGACGTCCAGGTGCCTTCGCCGATCTGATCCGCGCTCACGCCGTACGCCCTTCCGAGTTCCGGCTCGGCTCCGCCATCTCCGCGTCTCTAGCTTGCAGCTCCTCGGCGTCGAGCTGGATTCGGAAAGCCCGGTCGCCGAGTCGCCCCAGAAGGGAGAGAAGGTCGCCGGTCGCGCAGTCGTTGGCGAGACGACGGAAGCGCGATTCGGTTTCGACTCGGAGCTCCCGGGGCATGGACGGCGGGATGGCCTCGTAGAGTGCGTGCTTCCACTCGGTGAACCGGCTGGTCAGGAAGCGGGCGCGGTCACGGACAGTACGGGGGATGACCTGAGGGACGTCGTCGGGGTATCCGCTCACGGAGCGCTCCGCCGATCGGGCCGGGCCGCGTGAGGGTCTCCGATGCCTCCGTACGAACGAAGATGGACCCAACAGTCGTCGACGGGGCTGAGGGCTATGGGATCCCCGCAGATCACGCATCGTTCATTGGGCGGCACAATGGCCGGGAGAGCCGCCAGGGGAGCCCCGTTCACGATCCCACCCCGGCGACCAGGAATCCGACGGCAAGGGCGAGAGCTGCGCCCGTGAGGAAGCCGAACCAGTACATCGCGAGAGGCTCGGAGAATGGGGCCGGCTGACGGCCGTAACCGTCGGTCATGGCCGCTCCGGGATGGGTAGCGGCCGAGGTAGGGGCAGGAAGCTAGTCGACGGCGCACGAGGCGACACGGCCGATCACCGCACGCGGTGACGTGGCTCGACGCGGCCGGTCGCGGCGTCTCTATGCTTCGAATCTCGAATTATACGTCTCTCCGTCGAAGTCACCGCCCGCGCGAAGGATTCGATGGCTTCGGTCACCCCCAAAATCCGGCGTCTGACGTTCTCGACCTGACGGTTCCTGACTGCGTTATCCACCAGGGCGTCG
>DASZAJ010000010.1:0-512967 GCA_035945215.1 Thermoplasmata archaeon | reverse complement strand
AAGCAGGATGGGGCCGACCTTCGAGTGTGCCGGGTGCGGCTGGCGGCTCGACCGCCAGCTGAACGCGGGCGCGAACGTCGGACGGATCGCTCTGCGGGAGACCGCCGAGCTGGGAGGTCTGAAGCTTGACCTCGACGCCCTCGCCGAGGATGCGATGAAGCCCCGCTACCCGTTCCAGGAAGTGGGACGGGCAAGGGCGGAGCGGAAGGTGAGGGAGGGAACGGCGATAGAGGGTCGACAACGACCCCCGTCGAATTAATTCCCAAAGCTGTTCGATTTGTCAGGGGTGGGTGGCACCCGCCTTCAGAAACTCACGGAGGAGCACGGTCGCATAGCTCCCCCTCGGGAGCGAGAATCGAAACCACACCCCAGGCCGAACCGATCCGCTCGTCGCCGGTGCGTCCTCGCGGATCGAGATCGGCGGGATCGGCAGCACCGCGGGGCGCCAACTGCCGGCGCTGGCGAGCTCGGGTGTTTTCGGGAGGCGAAAGTCCTGCGCCCGAACCCCCTCGTCCGATAGGATCTGAGAGAGCAAACGGCCCACGGGCCCGTCCTCCGAGGGCGTTTCATAGCCGACCAGAGGCCCGGCCACGACCGCGCGGGCCCGTGCGACAAGCTCCTGCGCCTCGGGAAGATTGTCCTCGACGACCGGTATCGGATCGAGGGTACGGATCGTCCCGTCCGCGCCGCGCCGCAGGAGATGGTCGCCGGCTTCGGCCCGACCCAGGGGGATCCTTGCGTTCCGGCGCGCGTCCAGCCATCGGTTGAACAGGAGGGCTTGGTACGCGTGGACGAACAGCCGTCGGAGCTCGCGCGTGAGCGAGCCGAGGGCGCGCTCGGGGCCATTGCCCCGCGCCAAGTGGTCGAGCAGTCGCCGCTCGAACCGGAACGCGGCCGGAAGGTCTCGGAGCGCCGCAACGGCGTCGTGTTCGGCGGCATATCGCCGCCTCGCCTCCACTCCCATCCCGTCCACGCCCTCCTCGACGAAGGTCAGGTAGGTCTCCACGGCCGCCCCGGGATCGCCCCGGACGAGTTCGCGGCCGACTCGGTGCGTAACCGGTCGAACTTCGCCGAAGCGCTGAAGGCCGAAGAAATTCGGTAGGCCATCGCCATCGACGAGTTGCAACCGAGTGGCCTCGAAGAGGGCGACGGCTTCGATCGGAGGGAGGGACAGTTGCGAGACGCGGATCTCGAACGAGTTTCCGAAATGGTGCCCGAGGACCAACCCGTCCCGGGCCCGATAGGCCTCGACGATCGTGGCTCCCTCGAGGTCGACCGGTCGGGCGGGCGGGGCGCCGCGATACGAGAACAGTCGTTCCGATACGGCCCGGCGATCCTTGGTCCCCGCCCACGAGATCGCGTGCGGCGACAGTCCCAGGCGCGCCGAAAGGCGTTGGGCGAGTTCATGTTGTTCCCAGTCTCGGGAACGCACGCGAAGCACCGTGTACGTGCCGGCCGGGTCCGGCATAGGATAGGCCGAGATCTCCTGAACCCGGAAGTCCTCCGCGTCCTCTTTGATCCGACCTTCGACGGGCGGCGATTGCGACGCATAGAATCCGAGGCCGACCTCCCGATCGGCGCGGGGCGGGATCCATTGGTCGACGTCCACGCGAGCGCGGACCGTCCCTTGGGCTATGAGCCTAGCCGAAGGCGTATCCGAACGGCGGCGGCCGGACGCCGTCGCTGGGAGCGGAGCCGTCGGGGTCTCCCATCGGCCCCCATCCCCGGTGCGCCCCGGCGGATGGGAATCCCAACCGCCGGTTCATGGGTGAGACCGTGGTGATCACTCGCTGTCGTTCGGGCCGCCGCCATCCAAGGTCCCTTCCCTATCGCGGATCCACATGGCCGGGCTTTGGCCCATTCCGATCCCTGGGACGCCAGCCCGATCCGTCGCAGGGCCGCGTGGACCGGGGGACCGGCCCGGCGGGCGGCCTTCCGAGCGGGCGGCAAGCCTTTGTCTCGGGTCTCACCCTCCTCCCTTCGATGATTCGGGCGACCGCGAGGGTGCTCAAGAACATCATCGAGATCGAAGTCGGGTCGGAGACTTGGATCGCGCGGCCCGTACCATCGATGACCGCGCCCATCGCCCGACAGATCTCATCCCTGTTCTCGACCGTCTACGAGACGTTCCGCCCCGCGGATTCCGGCGGGATCCATTCGACGGTCTCCTACCACGCCAAGAAGGACGAGATCATGGTCCAGCTCGGGGAGACCAAATGGCGGACCCGCTCGTCGGCCTTCGGGCCGTTGACCTTTGAGTACGGGAACCTCCCCTACGAGATCCATGAGAAGCTCACAGGGCGATTCGCCATATTCCAGGCTTCTACCATGGTCGCCACCGGCCAGCTCGGATTCCGTTCGTGTGCGATGGGCGAGTACCCGGCCGACCTCGAGCCGTTCCTGGCCAACCTGGCCCTCGGATACTTGGTCCGGACGCTGTTCTGGGAAATGTTTCGATAGCCCGCGACCCTGGCCTGCTGGGAAGGTGGGCCCAACCGGATTCCCGGAAACGCGACCCTTGCGCCGGGCGGATCGAGCCTGCGTCCGAGAAGATGGGAGGGGCGTTCCGGATCGAGCGAACGGTGTTCCGAACGGGATTTTTCGTCGGAGCGCAGCTATCTCTATGAACCCCGGGGCTGCTCTCCAGTAACGTGACCGACGCATCTACCGTTTCGACCGGGCCACGAGGATGGGACCCCTTGGCCGACAGCGCTGAACGCTTCTCCAGTGGCGGAAAGGACCTCGACCGACTGCTCGGGGGGGGATTCCGGCGGGGCTCGATGGTTCTCTTGCGGACCGACGAGACCGTCGAACCTGGCGACGTGGAGCGATTGCTGACCCCGACCCTGCTCAACTTCTTGTTCCAATCCCGGGGGGTCATCGCCGTGCTACCCGCACGACTTTCCCCCCATCAGTTCCGGGCCCATCTGACCCAGTGGGTGGGCCGACGGCGGTTCGATTCCCGCGTCCGGGTTGTGACCTACGTGGGCGAGGACGATGAGGCTCCGTACGTGGTCCATATCGAATCCGCCGGGGGTCGAAAAGACTCCGCGAAGACCCGCAAGACCCGCGTCAATTCGGACATGTCGAAAATGGTCGCGGCGGAGAAGGCCGCGCGAGGCGCGAGGGGCCGCGTCATCCTCGAGCTCGTCGCGTTCGAGATCGCCGAGATGGTCGCAGGACCGGAGACCGCGGCGCGGATGTTCTTCCACGGGATCAAGCGGGTCCAGGGGGTCGGCAACCTATGCCTGGGCATCATGCGGAACGGGCTGGAGAGCGCGGATTCCCTGCAGAGCCTCGCCGAGACGGAGCTCTCGCTCCACCGCAACGATGCCGGGCTGATCCTGACGGGGATCCGGCCCAAGTTCCCGGGCCACCGGGTGGAAACCGATCCGCGGTTGGGGGAACCTCATCTCTCGCTATCACCCGCCGTCTAGTGCGAGCTTCGAAGAACCCCGTCGGACCCCCGCCGCCTCCGCCCTAGGATGCTGACCGAGTCAGACCGCTCGGACCGGCGGGGCCGGGACCGGACTTCAGCGAAGATCCGGCGACCTGACCGATTCGATTGGGCGCACGAGTAACTGGCGGCTTGCGGGGTCCAGCGCCCCGACCGACCGGGCCGAGTCTCGTCGGACTTGAGGGGGGGCCGCCGGCACACGCACCGACGGATGACGGGCCTTCGGACTCCCAGGGACCAGGTTGGGAGTGGGCCCGTTCGGAGCGCCGAACCCTGGGTTTCGGCCGGTGCAGACCGCGGTGTGAGAGACTCGGGAATGCGGCGGCCCCGGACTCACTGTGGAAGGACCGAAGACGGCCCGCGTGCCGGTCTCCCGGGGCCAGGGGCCACGATTCTAATAGATGGAACGAGATGAGCGTCCGTTCCTGAGGCGCTGTGGTTCACCTCTCCGCGGTTCTGGTCGGACTGGCCATCTGTGGCGTAGGGCTTGCGCTCTTTGCGACCGGGGGCCACCTTGGCCCTCTCGATGTCTCACAGTTGACCTCGGGGTTGTGCGGGGGATTCCCGTGCCCCTACACCGGCGGTGCGATCGGCGGAATCGTCTTGATCGCGGGTCTCGGCTATCTCGTGCGAGGGCTGACGGCGCCCACGATGCCCAAGATGCCGGTGGGGTTCCCCCCGATGCCAGGATACTTCGGCGCGCCCATGCAACCCGGCGCGGGCTATCCGGTCCCGCCCTCCGGGCCGATGACCGCCGCCGGTCCGCCTTCCCCCCCCGGACCCCCCGCGTCCCCGGCCGCCGGGGCGCCGAATCCGGCCGTGCCGGTCATCTTCTGCTCGACCTGCGGGGGACGGAATCTCGCCGATGCAGCGTTCTGCTCGAAATGCGGTAAGGCGATCGCGCACGCGTAGTCCCACCCGCGCAAACGACTGAGCCCCGGCGCGCGATCGATTGGTCGGCGTTTGAAAGGGAAATCAGTCGGTGAGGTCCGAGCGAGCCAGATCGTAGACAGGCACCTTTCGGTCGACGTCGGTTTGGGCCCGGGTGGTCCATTAGTAGGCGAATCGCTCGATCGGGCGCTGTTTCCCGCCGCCTCGCACGGAAGTCGCACGAGGGGGCAGGGTCGAGGCTTCGGTGCCTCGCGAGGTCCAGCGGGCGAGCGCCCCCGCGCTGGCCTATTGGGTCGGCCGAGCGATCAAAAGCTTGGGGGGAATCCCGAGGTCCACTGCGCCGCGTAGTTGAAATCCGCTCCTGCGCAGGAGGGCTCCCCACTCCCCATGGGTCCGCTCGAGGCCACCGAGCTCCATCATCCGAATGTCCATCGATTTCGCCAGCGAGGGCTGGTCGCCCGGGGGAACGACGTGCTCGACCAACAGGAGGGAACCTTTGTCCGGGATCGCCTTTCGAATGTTCCGGAGCACACGGGTGGCCCGACGATCATCCAAGTCGTGTAGGAACACCGATTCGATGTACGCATCGCCACCGGCCGGGATCGACGCAAAGGCACTCCCCCCGACGGTCCGACACCGATGCAGGACGCCCTGATCGCCGAGATAGCGTCGCGCCTCCGGGAGAACATGTGGTTGGTCGAAGAGGACTCCCTGAACGCTACGATGTCGGCGGAGAATCGCGGCGATCAAACCACCGCGTCCTCCCCCCACGTCGATGATCACGGGGAACGCGCTGAAGTCGAACTGCGCCGCGAGCTGCGCGTAATCTAAGACCCGGACGAGCATCGAGGCATTGAAGGTCCGGCTCGTCTCCGCGTGACGGCTGAGGTAGTCGAAGAAGGGGGCCCCGTTCGCGATCTGGAACGCGGGCGTCCCGGTGCGCACGCAATCCAACAGGGCCCCGGCGGCCCGGTAGTACTCCTCACCACATAGCAAGGCGAGCGGCCGGATCGAGCCGGGGATGTCCGACCGCAAGAATGTCCCGAGACGGGTCAGTCCAAACCGATCCCGTCGGTCCTGGGTCAGGACGCCGATGGCCGCGGCGTAGCGCATCAATCTGAACAACAGTCGAGCGTCGACCCCCAGAGCGCGAGCCAGTGCCTCGGCTCGGGCGGGCCTCTGTCGGAGGCGGTCCGCGAGCCCAAGCCGGGCGAGGGTTCGGATGACCTGGGTCGCTTCGAATCCGTACAACAGCATGCGCAGCTGCATGCGATCGCCGCTCGCCCCGCGACGGGGCGTGGGGGAACTCTTCGGCGCCACCGTGAACCGATGTCGCCACCCCTATTCGACCCCTCCGAAGGGGCCGGAGAGGGGCGATAGCCCCGAGCGGATTCGAACCGCTGTCGCCGGCTCCAAAGGCCAGCATGCTTGGCCACTACACCACGGGGCTGCCCTAGCCCCGACGGGTCCGGGCTACTAAAGCCGTCTCGGGCGAGCTCCGGACCCTGGACCCGGGAAGCGATCGTGACCGGATTCCGATCGGTCGGTTCGACTCACTCGAGCGGGATCGCCCGGTCGGCGCCAGAGCGATTCGATAAGACGGATCGGCCCCGATTCGGTTGGACGAAGAAGAGCAGAGGAAGGAGGCCCACGCTGACCGCCCCGGCGAACAGCCACGCGTCGGTGTACCCGAACGATCCCGCGATGACGCCAAAGATGACGGCGATGACACTACCCACCAGCACCTGGATCGAATTGACCACGCCGACGCCGAGGGCGAGCCCCTCACCGCTCGTTTCCGGCAAGTACGTGGGGATCAGGTAGAGGATCGCGAAGGTCATGCCGTCGAAGAACCCCGCGGCGAGGAAGATCGGCCAGAGCTCGGCGAGGGACGCGAACGGGATGGCGAAGACGAGAAGGCTGGTGACCAGTCCGGCGAGGCCCACGAGGAGCCTTCGGTCCCGGCCGCGCTCGGCGATCCAACCCCCGATCGGCCCACCCGGGAAGGCGATGAGGACGACCGAGGCGGCGAGCAGCGCCACCGGGGCGAGCCCCCAATCCGGGTGGATCGCCTGCGCGTAATCGACGAAGTACTGGGCGATGATGAAGACCGCCGCCCAGAATCCGGCGATCGCCAGCGACAGCGCCCAGATCGAGCGGGATCGCAGCACCGCGGACCCCATCGACCTCAGCCCGGCCTTGGATTCGGGCGCCGCCGTTGCTCCCGGCGGCGGGACAACGACCCACGTCACCGCCGTGGCCCCGAGGAGGGCCACCCCACCGTATCCGAGCGCCGCGGCCCACCCCTGGACCGAGCCCAGCGTGGCGCCCCCGAGCAGCCCGAGCGCGCCCCCGATCGAGAATCCGCCGTTGTACAGGCCGATGACCGGCCCTCGCTCGGAGCCGGGAAAATAAGACGCGATCAAGCTCAGCGCCGGGGCAAAGAAGAAGGCGGCGCCGATCCCGCCGACGAAGCGGAGGATCGCCAGGATCTGCCAATTCGGGGAGAACGCCGAGGCGACGCCGGCGAGGCCGAAGAGCGCTACGCCCGCCAGGGAGACCCCGCGGGGCCCGTAGCGGGCGCTGGCGAGACCGGCGGGGAGCTGGAACAGGGAGACCCCGATGAGGAAGGCGCCGAGCACCACGCCAAGCGCGGCCGTGGAGGCGTGCAGGGAGCGTCCGATCAGTGGGAGAACGGCTCCGACGTTGTACCAGTTATACGCGTAGACCACGCGCGTCGCCACGAGGGTGGCGACGGCGCCGGTTCGGCGGGAATCCATCGAGGGCCCCACCCCTACCCCCCCGCGATCGCACCCTGCGTGCGGAAATATCGGAGCAGACCTTGGGCGGCGAGATCGTACCCGGAGATCAACTCTGCGGAATCCCCCCGGGGGTCCGCCCGACCGGCGTGGCGCGCCGCTTCCGTTTCGCACGCCCGCAGGGCCCGCGCCACGTTGGCGACCGAAGGATCAGCTTGCGCGGCGGAGAGCGCGGCATCCCTCCACTGCTCGACCGCGAGCCGGTAGGCGGTCAGATCGCCCGGCCCTTCGGGGCTTTCGCCGAAGTGGGTGAACATGATCCGGCGGGGGGCGAGTTCCCGCATCCGGTCGAGGCTACGGAACAGCTCGGGAAGATCGAGGTCGGGCGGAGGCAGGGCGGGTCGCGGACGCCATCCGCTGGTGAGGCGCACCCCCGCCGCGTCCCCCGTCAGAAGACTTCCCGTAGCGGAATCGAAGAAGGCGAGGTGGTGGCGGGCATGGCCCGGCGTGGCGACGACCTGCAGGGGACCGCCGCGCATCGGGAGCGACTCCCCGCCGGTCAGAGCGACCAGGCGCGGCGCGGGCACCGGGACGATCGGGCCCCACAGCGGGTCGGCCGCGGGTCCCCACGCCCGACGCGCGCTCGCGATCAGACGACCGGGATCGACTAGGTGCTCGATCGCCGAAGCATGCGCATAGAACGTCGCGTTCAGAAGCGACTCGGCCAACGCCCCCAACCCACCGGCGTGGTCGAGATGGATGTGGGTGACCAGGACGTGACGCACCGCGGAACGGTCGATCCCCGCGGAATCCAACGCGGCGAGGAGGCGACCTCGGCAAGTTGTTGGTCCGACCTCCACGACGGACCAGCCGCCCTCTTCCGGCAGGAAATAGCTCGCCACCAATCCTTCGGTATCCCGGAATCCTAGGTCGGCGTAGCAGCGCCCGCCTCCGAGTTCCACGATATGCGGGTTCGGCACCGGCCTATCCTACCGGAATCCCGACGATCGATATCGCGAAGGTCGCGGCGGCGAACGCCGCGGAAATGACGAAGGCGGCCACCCAGACCCCCCGACTCCATCGCCAGACCTTGCGGCCGTCGAGGGGTCCGAGCGGGACGAGGTTGAACACCGCCCACCACGCGTTCAGGTAGGCGAGGATCAGGAGCCCTTCGACCCAGTCGATCGACAGTCCATTGCGGGCCCCTCCGAGGGCGGCCAAGAGGAACGCGACCGCTTCCACGAGATTCACCGTGGGACCGGCGAGGCTCGTCCGTCCCCATTCGCGCGAATCGCCCATGCCGCCGATCATCGTCGCCCCGGGGGCAGCGAACACGAATCCGACGATCGCGGACATGAACAGGCTCAGGAGCAATCCGAACGGAGCCATGCGGAACTCCGCCCAGAAGCCATGGCGTTGGGCCGAGACCTTGTGGGCCATCTCGTGGACCACGAAGCCGGTGATGGCGGCCGCGAATCCGAAGGGTAGGTAGGTCGGTACGGCCGAAGGATCCGGTACCGCGAGCAGCCCCACGCGGGCGAAGGCCGATCGAAGGAGGGCGAAGTCCACGGCGAGAACGACGGTGGCGACCACCAAGTGGAGGAGCTCCGTTCGGGAGGTGGACAATCGATGCGTTGCCACCGGCCCATAACCGATCGTGTATCCGCCGGTGGGAGTCCAGCTCATGGCCTCGGACTCGCAGCGTCCCAACGTTCGAATGGGATCGGCACCCGGGGGCGATCCGACCCCGCCAACCCCCGGAGGAGCGCGACGCCCCAAGCAAGCCGAGGACCGGGCCGACTGAAGAAAGCCTCGTCGGCGAGCCACGTCCCGAGCGATGGCGCGAGCGACCGCAATCCCCCGACGGCCCTCCCGCGGCCCAGCTCGGCCCGGGTCCGCTCCACGGTGAAACTGCAGGGACTCACGACGACCAGGTCGGGCCCCCGCTCGGCGATCTCCGCCCAGTCCGTCCGCTCGCCCACCTCGCCGGTCCGCGGGCCGACGGATCGAAGCCCGGCCGCCGACGCCATTTGCGATGCCCAAAGGCCCGCGAGGATCGGCGGGTCGATCCATTCCACGATGGCCACGGTCGCTCGGCGCGCGCGCCGTGGACCCCTTCGGCCGGCGACGGTCCGCTGGATGGCGGCGATCCGGCGGTCGGCGCTCGCCGGGCGCCCGATCGCTCGTCCTACGGTTCGGATCCCCCTCCATACTTCGGGGAGCGTCCGCGGTGAGATCGAGAGCACCTTCGGTTCGACCCCCGCCGTTCGACAGGCCCGGGCCGCCTCTTCCTCGGTCACCGAACAGACCGAGCAAAGATCCTGGGTGATCAATAGCTCCGGACGGAGCTTTCGAAGGAGCTCGATATCGAGATCGTAAAGGCTCTGGGCGTCGGCCCGCACCTGCTGGACCCGGCGGTCGATCTCCGACGACGGTCGGTCCCGGTCGTCGACTCGGGGGCGCATCACCTCGGGGAGCTGGCGGACCGAATCGGGGTAGTCGCACTCCGAACTCCGGCCGACAAGGGACCGGCGAGCCCCGAGGTCGCAGACGATCTCGGTGGCGCTCGGGAGCACAGATACGATCCGCATGACGATCGAGCCCGAGGTGCGGGCGAACCTATCGGGCGCGTGCCTTCTTGGGCTTTGGGGTGGCGCGAGGTCGACTCCGCGGCTTTCGGTTCGCGGGGCGCGGGACCGACGGGGCCGGGGCCTGCGCGGAGGACCGTCGCCGGCGCGGCCGGGACGCGGGGGGCGCCGTCTCGGACCCGGTCGCCGGCCGCGGGGGCCGGGGCGCTCGCGGGCCCGGCGCGGCGATGGCGTCGGCGCGAGGCTCGGGTTCGGGAAGCCCGAGCTGGGCCGCGAGGGCCTTTTCGCGATCGAAGGTCAACCCCAAGGCGCGCGCCCGCTCCCGCTCCGTCACCGAGGCTCGCTGCTCGTGAGTGCGCTCGAGCGCGACCGAATGTACGAACCGGAACGTCGGATCGTCCGGAGTTCGCTCGAGCATCTGTTCGATCTCCCGCCGGGCCTCGGGCCAGGCCTGCTCAGCGATGAGCGCTGCCACCAGTCGGGCACGAACCGCCAGCCGCTCCGGGTCCTCGGCGAGGAGGCCCCGGTACGCGGCGATCTCCTCCTGGGTCTGCCCGAGTCGGCCGTGGACCGCGGCTTTCCCGAGGCGGGCCTCCAGGTTCGCCGGATCGGTGGCGAGGACCTCGTCGAACATTCGGACCGCTTCGGCGGGCAGTCCGAGCTCAAGCAGTGCCTCGGCGATACCGTTGCGGGCGGGGAGGAACTCCGGCTTCATCGTTGCCGCCTGACGATAGAACCGCAGGGCCAACGCGGGCACCCCCCAGGCCCCCCAGGTCCGCGCCCGTTCCATCATTGCGTCGAGCTGCCGGGCGCTCGGAAGCAGGCGGCTCGAGGTCGGGGCCGCCGCGCCACGCGGCTCTTCCCCGAGGAGCGCGGCGAGGCCGAGCCCCCGAACGAGCTCGAGAAACCTCGACGAGTCGACCACTGTGCCCCCCTTGCGGGCCACTTCGGCGACGAGCGCCAAGGGGAGTCGACCGCGCGTGAGGAGGACGAGCCGGCTGCCCTCCTCGCCGACTTCCAACCCCAGACGCTGCACGAACCCGAGCGAGACCTCGCTCGGATCCTCGAGGATCGCGTAGAGGAAGCCATCGGAGGTTTTCACCAGCATGCCTTCGGGGACCTGACGGACGGAGGCCATCGCGAGCCCCATCGCCTCCAGTAGTTGGCTGGCGAGATTCGCGAACTCCGCGCCGGGCACGAAGGGTTCGAAGTGAACGTGAGTTAAATATCTGCACACCTCGAAGCATCGGACGGACCCCCGTGGACCTCGCCGAGCTCGTTTCCCGGATGCCCGAGATCGAACGGGCCCTGCGTTCGTCCTTCCGAGAGGCCGGTCGCCGGGACCCCGCCCGGTTCCGGCCGTACGTCGATCTGTTGGAAGAGTTCGTCCTGCGGGGGGGAAAGCGGTTCCGGGCGCTCATGGTCCTCGCCGGCTATCACATCGCGACGCGTCGGGATCCGAGACCCGCGTATCCGGCCGCTGCCGCGATGGAGCACTTTCAGGGCTGGATGCTAATCCACGATGACATCATCGACCACTCCGAAGTTCGCCGGGGGGGGCCCACGGTCCACCGGGAGCTCGAAGCTCGACACCGCGCCGCCGGACGGCTCGGCGATGGAGCGAGCGAAGGGGTCGGACTCGGAATCACCCTCGGGGATCTGGAGGAGCCGTTCACAGTGGAGGCCCTTCTGCGCTGCCGACTTCCTCCGGGCAGACTGCTGCGGGCGCTCTCGGAATACGTGCGAATGACCCGCCTGACCGCCTACGGGCAGGTCCTGGATATCGTCAACGGCAACCGCCCGATCGGGGATCTCCGGGAGGCGGACGTGCTCCTTGTTCACGAGTTGAAATCCGCGATCTACACGGTAGCTGCTCCGTTGCGGATCGGCGCGACGCTGGGCGGTGCGCCCGAGGGTTTGATCGATGAGCTAGGTCGCTTCGGTATCGACATCGGGATCGCGTTCCAACTTCGGGATGACATTCTGGGGACCGGACTCGGTACTCAGGCGACGGGGAAGAGCGCGAACGACCTCTCGGAAGGCAAGCGCACGCTGCTCGCGGTGAAGGCGTGGCAAGAAGCCGACGAAACCGGGCGGGCCGAACTGTCGGCCGCCCTCGGGAACCCCCAGGCGACCCCCGAAATGCTGCGGGGGGCGCAGGAGGTGATCCGGAGGTCGGGCAGCCTCGCCTATTCCGAGGCCCGAATCGCGAGACTATCGGAGCGGGCGTACCGGCGATTGCGGTCGAGCCGACGGCTCTCGCGAGCTCAACGGGCGCTGCTGGAGGAGATCGGCGAACGGCTCGTGCACCGATCGATCTGACGTCCCTTCGAGCGCCCGATCCGTAGCGACGGCCGTCCCTGACCGCCCGTTCGGCGGGTCCGCTAGGTTCCGGAGGAGCGGCCCTCGGGGGTGACCCCGGCGGCCTGGATCGCTTCGCTGAGCTCCTTTTGCATCTGGGTGTAGCGGTCCTTCAAGTGGTTCTCTTGGCGTTCGAGCGCCTTGACGCGGACCTCAAGAGTCTCCTTTTCCTCGCTCAGTAGATCCTCGACTTCCTTGCGGTCTTTGGCCCGGACCAAGAGCCCGCCCACCGGGCGATACACGGTCGATTCGGCCGGGATCTTCGACAGCGCATCGAGCGTCTGCACCGTCTCGCGGAGCTTGAGGTCCATCTGGATCCGCTGCTGCGTGTACTGGGAGAGTTCCTGCTGGAGTCGCTGGAATTGCTTGATGTCGTTCTGAAGCTTCGCCGGGAGCGCCACGAGCGGCCGAAGGCGGAGCGGCGGTGATAACGGCTTCGGCGAGGACTACATCGGCGGGCCCCGGGAACCCGCCCGTCCGGAGTCCCGCGCCACCGACTCCGCCGCCAGGGCGAGCCGGACCCACCCGAGGAAGGCATTGACCGCGGCTCGCAGGGCCCCGGTATCCGACGCCTCCACTTCCAGGAGGATCGTCCGATCATCGAGGCGGACCAGAGTCGCATGGGATCGCGGTACCTCCCGGGCCGCCTCGGGCCGCAGGGCGCGCTCGAGATGGTCGGACGAGGCGCCGTCCGGGCGCCGGACCACGATCCGGGCCTTCCAGGCGGAGGGGGACCCCATCAGCGGGCGAGTTCGGGCTCGATTCGGCGGAGCACCCGGTCGGTCTTCTCCGCGGCCGCCCGAACGTACGCCGCCGGGTCGAGGACGGCCTCGAGCTCCCCCGGGGGGATCCACTTCGTCACCTCAGGGCTCGCCCGGGCTCGAGCGAGCAGGGGGTCGGCCGGCCCGATCCCCCGGGTGAGCGAGCGGAGGAGCTCGTGGGCGTCGGAGCGCGCGAGGCCCCGTTGGGTCAAGGCGAGCATCAACGACTCGGACATTGCCGCGCCGCCCCATTCGGACAGGTTCCGCTCCATCCGCGCCGGGTCGACGCGCAGGCCCTCGAACACCTGCCCCAGCTTTTGCAACAGGTCATCGCACAGGACGATCGCATGGGGCAGGACGATCCGTTCCGCCGCCGAGTTGGTCAGATCCCGCTCGTGCCACATCGCCATGTTCTCCAGCGGCGCGAGGCTCAGCGAGCGGACCACCCGCGCGAGGGAGGTGACGTTCTCCGAGACCATCGGGTTCCGCTTCTGGGCCATCGTCGACGACCCCACCTGGTGCGCCTCATCGAACTGCTCGGCGACCTCGCCGATCTCCGGACGTTGGAGGTTGCGCACCTCGGTAGCGAGCCGCTCGGCCGTGCCTGCGATCAGCGCCAGGAGGTTCGTGAGCTCGGCGATCCGGTCGCGCCCGACGATCTGGGTAGGCGCCTCGTCGGCGCCCAGGCCGAGACCGGCCATCACGAGCTGTTCGATGCGCTCGGCGTGCGGTCCGAACCCCGCACCGGTGCCCACCGCACCGGCCATCTTCCCGACGGCGAGCCGCGGAAGGAGCTCGTCGAGGCGGCGGCGATGCCGGAGGACCTCCGCGCCGGCAACCGCCATCTTGTAGCCGAAGCTGAGCGGTACGGCGATCTGGCCGTGAGTCCTCCCGGCCTCGGCGGTGGCTCGGTGGGCGCGGGCCAGCTTGGCGAGCGATCGTCCCAGTTCGGTGAGATCCGCGCGGAGAAATCCGACGGCATCGCGCAGCTCGAGCGCGAGCACCGTGTCCGTGATATCGTTCGAGGTCGCCCCGAAGTGGACCCACGCGCCGCCGGGCCCGGAGCGCTCAGCCAGGGCCCGAGTGATGGCCATCACATCGTGCTTGAGCTCGACTTCCAGCGCGTCGACCCGATCGAGACGAACGGTCCCGCTCGCGGCGGCTTGGGCGATGCCCTGGGCCGCCCCGGCCGGGATCAGACCCACCTCCGCTTCGGCCTTGGCAAGGGCGGCCTCGACCTCGAGGACCCGAGCGAGTCGGGTTTGGCGCGAGAACAGACGCCTAACCTCTTCCCGACCGTACCGGAACTCGAGTGGGCAGATCGGATCGAGCTCCATCGAGTGCACCGTCCCCGACTCGGCGTCCGGTATATATTGGATGGGACTTCCGTTGGCCGACGCGGCTCACCGTCCCTTCCCGTATGGGCCGGGAGGGCCGCCCGGACCGGACCGTGAGGATTCTGATCGCCCTCGGTGGGAACGCCCTCGCCCGAGCGGGCGGGCTAGGGGACTGGAGCGAGGCGGTCCATCAGATGCGTCCGGTCGCCGCCGCCATCGCCCGCCTCGCGGCCCAGGGACACGAGCTCGTGCTCACGCACGGAAACGGCCCGCAGGTCGGCCGGCTCCTTCGACAGGATGAGCTCGCCGAACGGGAAGTACCGTTCCTTCCGATCGATGTCCTCGGCGCGGAGAGCGGAGGACAGATCGGCTATCTCCTCCAACAGGAGCTGTCCCCGGCCCTGGCTCGAGCGGGGGTTCCACGGACCGTCGCTCCGATCATCTGCCGCATGCAGGTGGCCCCATCGGACCCCGCATTTGATGCCCCAAGCAAACCGGTCGGTCGTTACTACTCGGACTCGGAAGCGCGGAGATTGCGTTCCGCGGCCCACTGGGCGTTGGGGCGCGACCGCGCCCGCGGAGGTTGGCGGCGATTGCTGCCTTCCCCCCGACCCATGCGATGGCTCGAGGCCTCACTGGTCCGGCGGTGGCTCGATCTGGGGCTCGGGCGGCGGTGTGTGCCGGTCGTCGCCGGGGGAGGTGGCGTGCCGGTCATTGCCCGAGGCCGGGGGCGGTTCGAGGGGGTGGAGGCGGTGATCGACAAGGACCGCGCGGCTGCGCTCGTGGCCCGCAACCTGCGGGCCGATGTGCTGCTGATCGCCACCGATGTCCGCGGTGCCGCGCTCGGGTTCGGAGGGAAGTCGCCCCAATGGATCGGCAAGACGGATCCCGCCGAGCTCTCGCGAGCGTTCGCGCGCGGGGAGTTCGGATCCGGATCGATGGCCCCGAAGGTTGAGGCCGCGATCGAGTTCGTTCGCCGGACCCGGCGGACGGCCATCATCGCCGGGTCGCGTTCGATCGGGGCGGCGCTAGCCGGACGGTCCGGCACGATCATCCGTCCGGGGTAGGCGGAGTCGCGGAGTCGTACTCCGTTCGAAGTCGCGGGTCACCTTCGCCACCCCGCTCCCGTACTGGAAGGCGAGCTTGGGCCGGAGAGCGATCTCGTCGGGTACTCCCCGGTGCCGCGCCCAACTTCGAAAGAATGACTTGGTCAATCCCTCCGAATCCGGTGGCCCCAGCGTAAGATGGAGAACGAGATCGGCGAACTCGGGATCCAGGAACGGGGACTTTAGTTCCTTCTGGACTGAGGAAGCCAGTTCGCGAGACGCGGGCCAGTCGACACCCGTGAGCCGGTCCCAATCAACTCTCCGGCGGTTCCGGAACGGCTCGGCCGCCAAACCTCGGAAGTGGGCGTAGCCCCCGAACAGCTCGTCCGCCCCCTGCCCGACCAACACTCGGGTGCAGGAGGCGGAGGCGAGCGCGAGCCCCAGTGCGACCTGGACGCTGCGCGCCGGCTCCGCGAATGATCGCAGGAAGGGAGGCGCGGCGGCCAGCCATTGGAGGATCTCCTCCCGGCTGACCGAATGGACTTGCAAGGGCAATCCGAGCAGCTGGGCCGCGGTACGGGCCGCGGCCGCGTCCCGGGCGCCCGGGCCGGCGAGGGTCTCCAAGACGACGGGCCGAAGGCCGCTTGCCACGAGGGCCACGAGGGAGGAATCGACCCCGCCGCTGAATAGGACGCACAACCGGTCGGCCCCTTCCACCGAAGTCTGCATCGCCCGATCGAAACGGCGATCGAGTTCGGCATACTCCGGCGCCTCTCGAACCGGCATGATCCGACTAACGGAGAGTATTGCCGGACCATGGCGATTCGGGTGGCATCCATCGGAAGGACCAGGCGCCCCCCGTCGAGGTCGAAATCGGCGAGCCGTGGGCTGGCTCCGCCGACCGACGCGAACCCCACGGAATGGTTGAACCCGAACGGGTGCGAGCCCATCTCCTGATATGGGCATGCGTCGTCGCGTCCACTGCACGATGGGGTCTCAGAACTCCCCGGCGTCCTCGCTGACAACGGGCCCTCCCGTGGGGAGGGTGGTTTTCGTGGACCGCGACGGCACGCTCAATCCGGACCTGAAGTACTTGAGAGAGGCCGAACGGCTCGAGGTGTATCGCGGGGTCATCGGGGGGATCCGGCTCCTCAAGGCGCATGGATACCGAATCGTCTGCGTGACCAATCAATCGGGGATCGAGCGTGGGTTCTACACGGAGCAGGACGTTCGATCGATCCATGACCGACTGAACACGATCCTTCGGCGGGGGGGAGTCTCGGTGGATCGATTCTACTATTGCCCGCATGCCCCCGAAACCGGGTGCGAATGTCGAAAACCCCGCACTAAGCTGTTCCAGGATGCGGCTCGGGAGCTCGGGATTGCCTGGGCGCCGAGTGCGATCATCGGGGACCGGGGCCTCGACATCGAGGCCGGCGAGAGCTTGGGTCTCTACACCGTCCTCGTGCCGTCGCGCGGACATCGCGACGAGGTGCTTCAGGAACTCGGCCATGGGCCCGCCGCCCCCGACGTCATCGCACCCTCCTTCTACTCGGCGGCGGTCCGCATCCTCCACCGAGGATAGCCGACCGACAGGCTTTCAAACCCACCCCCGAGTCCGGCCCGGGGTCCGGTTTTGGTCCTCGCGATCTGGAATGCCGGCGTGGGCGTCGCGGCCACGGCGGTGCTTGCATACCTCGCCGTCCGGGCCGAGGCTCTGACGGCCCGGGCCGGGATCGTCGCCTTCGGTTTCGGGGCCGTCATCGTCGTGTTGGGGGGCTTCGCCTTCCTCGCGCTGCTGATCCTGTTCGTGGGGGCGAGCGTGCTCGCCACGCGCTACGGGATCGAGGAGAAGGCCCGGCGCCACGTCCAGGAAGGGCAGCGGGGGGAGCGGGGGGTCTCCAATGTCGTCGCCCACATCGTGGTCCCCACCGCGCTCGTCCTCGCCGCCTGGGGTTGGCCGAGCCGTTTCTCCGCTGCGACCCTCTCGATCCTCTACGCGAGTGCTCTTGCCTTCGGCGCCGCCGACACCTTCGCGAGCGAATTCGGGGTTCTCTCCGGGGGGGCCCGTTCGATCCTCACCGGACGGCCCGTGGTCGCTGGTACGAATGGGGGCATTTCGGCGCTCGGGGAGGCGTGGGCGCTGGTCGGGGCAATCACCACCGCCCTGTTCGCGGTCTCGCTGTTTGTGGCGTTCGGTTCGGCGGCCGCGCCGGCGGACCTCTTGATCCTCGTCGCCTCGGCCGCCGGATTCGTCGGCTGCCAGGTCGACAGCCTGCTCGGGGAGCTCCTGGAGAACCCCGGCTATCTCACGAAGGGGGGAACGAACTTCCTCAGCATGCTCGCCACCGTCGTGATCGCCGGCGCGATCCTCTGGCCGATCGGGGGCGCTTGAAGGCTCGCCCTCGGCCGCGGCCCGCCGCCGTCGTCCTGTTATCCGGCGGCATGGATTCCGCGACCTGTCTCGCGATCGCGGCGCGACGGGGCCCGGTCCACGCCCTTTCGGTCGAATACGGGCAACGCCACCTCCGGGAGGTCCGGTCGGCGCGCGCCCTCGCTCGACATTACCAGGTGGCCTCCTACACGGCAGTGCGCCTGCCGGTAGGCCCTCTCCTCGATTCCGCGCTGACCCACGGCGACCGGCCCCTCCCGACGGCTCGGGCCCGTCGGAGCGGCGGGATTCCCGCCACGTACGTCCCGGCTCGCAACACCTTGCTACTCGCCCTGGCGCTCGGCTTCGCCGAGAGCCATCGAGCGAGAACGATCTACATCGGCATCAACGCGGTCGACTACTCCGGATATCCGGATTGCCGGCCCGAGTATTTGCGTGCGTTCCGTCGGCTCGCTCGGCTCGCGACCCGCGAAGGGGTCGAGGGCCGGCCGACCCAGTTGAGGGCCCCCCTCTTGCGCCTGAGCAAGGCCGACATCGTTCGGCTCGGCGAGCGACTCGGCGTCCCCTGGTCGCTCACGTGGAGCTGTTACGCGGGGGGCGCTCGACCGTGCGGTCGCTGCGACGCCTGTCGATTGCGCCGGCGCGGGTTCGCGGAGGCGGGAATCCCGGATCCGGTCGTCGCGCGCGGACTCCGTCCCGATCGCCTTACTCGAGCGGCGTAACCGAGGACGCGCAGAACGAGCAGCGCTTGGCCTTGCGAGGGATCGACGAAAGGCACTCCGGGCACTCCCGGGTGGTTGGGGCCGGCGTCGGCTGCTTTGCCTTGGCTCGGGCCTGGAACTTCGCGATCGGTCGGACGACCAGGAAGTATACCACGACGGCGATCAGCACGAAGCTGATGAGCGCGTTGAGGAACGCGCCGATGAGGAAGTGACTCCCTCGGACGGTCACCTTGATCGAACTGAAATCGTAGTGGCCCGCCACGCCGATGAGCGGAGTGATCAGGTCCCCGACGAGCGCCGTCACCACGGCCGTGAACGCGATCCCGATGACGATCCCGACGGCCATGTCGATGACGTTCCCGCGCGTGATGAAGTCCTTGAATTCGGAGAGCGCTGACATCGGTCCGGCTCACCGGGGCTACCCGAGTCGCCTACATAAATCGTCGTGGCCGGCGGGCGGAAGCTGGCGAACGGGCTTACATGCGGTCGATGAGCGGAACGCCCAACAGGTCGAGCACGCTCGCCAAGGTGGATCGGGAAGCGTCGACGAGGGCCAGCCGACTGGACCGCTCGGCGCCGGACTTGAGGACCGGGACGGCCTGGTAGAACCGGTTGAACGCTTCCGCCAGGTCGTGGGCGTATGCCGCGATCGTGTGAACGTGGGCCGTTCGGGCCGTGTAGGCCACGGTGCGGGGCCATCGCGCGATCGTGCGGATCAACCCGCGCTCCTCGGCCCCGGTCAGGTCCTCCCCGCGGGCGGGGAACGGCCGCGATGCCCCCTCCGCCTTCTTGAGCAGGCTCGTGGCCCGGACGTAAGCGTACTGCACGAACGGCCCCGACCGACCTTCGAACGAAAGGGCGTCTTCCCATCGGAAGGCGACGGTCTTGTCCGCGGCCACGCGCAGGATGTGGTATCGCACGGCGCCGGCGGCGAGCGCCTGGGCGATCCGGTCGATGTCCGCGGGCGGGCTGTCCGGCCATCGCGACCGCACCTCTTGCTGGGCGAGCGCGACGGCATCGTCGAGAAGGGTATCGAGGTAGACGGCGGTCCCCTTGCGCGTCGACATCCCCTTGCCCGACGGGGCGGTCATGTACTGATAGAGGACGAATTCGGGCCGACGAGCTTCGCCCATCTCCTGCAACAGCGCTTCGAGCGTCCGCGCGTGCAGCAGGTGGTCCTGGCCGAGGACGTCGATGACCCGAGGGAATCGGGCGAACTTGGCCAGATGGTAGGCGAGGTCGCGGGTCACGTAGAGGCTCGTGCCGTTCCCGCGCGCTACGATGACCTTGGCGGTCTCCTTCGGAAGGCCGTACTGGGACGCGTCGATCGCCAGGGCCCCGTTGCTCTCCCGGACCGCGTGCGGGGCGCGCGACAATCGCTCGAGGACCTTCGGAACGCTCCCGTCGGCAAGGAATCCGGATTCCCACACGAGCTCGTCGAACTTGACGCCGATGCGGTCGAGCGAGGCGAGCATGCCTTCCAGCGTGGCCCGGGTGAGCTCGCGGTGGCGTACCGGCATTCGCCCGGCCTCGAGCGCCTCGCTGATCGCGGCCACCTCCTGGGCGGCCTCCGGATGGAGCTTCAGATAGGCGCTGACCGCCGGGTACGGACGCCCGTTTCGGAGGTCGGCTCGCTCGGTGGGAGCGTCGCCTTCCCGCCCTTCTAAGGAATCGCGGATCTCCGGGGGCCATTCGGCCAACGGCTTCGTCCAGATCCAGGTGATCATCGCCGCTTGTCGTCCGACGTCATCAACGTAGTACTGCGTCGTGACCGACCGGCCCGCGGCTCGGAGGACCCGGGCCAGCGTGTCCCCGATGATGCTATTGCGGATGCGGCCGACGTGCAGGGGACCCGTCGGGTTCGCGCTGGTGTGCTCGACGCACGCCGGATCGCCACCCCCGGCGGTGTGCCCGAACTTGTCGCCCCGGTCGGCGACGGCGCCCAGAGTGACTTCCGCCAGCCACACGGGATCGACGGAGAAGTTCAGGTAGGCGCCCACCGCCTGCGTGCGGGCAATCCCCGGTGATGTCGGGAAGCCCTGGGCGAGCTGCTGGGCGAGCGCCTCCGCCGGCCGAGCCGCCGCCTTGCCGGCCCGGTGCAGGGCGATCGCGATGTCCCATTCCGGGCCCGCATTGAGATCGAGCTGCTCGGCGACCCACCCGGGGCGGGGGAGGGCAGCGGCTTCGGCGAGCCGGGATTCCACCAACGGGATCAGCGGGGCCAAGATCGCTTCCCAAGGGTCGCCGTGGGCCGGCGGAGCGGAGCCGGCCAAAGTCGTCATCGAAAGAGGCAAGCCTAAAGCGACCGGGCCGACTTAACGATTCCTCCGTGCCGGCGCTCGTTCTTGTTCGCTACGGCGAGCTCGCCCTCAAGTCCCCGCCGGTCCGGCGGGAGTTCGAACGGACGTTGACGCGCAACATCCTCGACCAGTTCGCCGCAGCTGGGACCGAATGCCGGATCCGCTCCGACCACGGACACATCTACGTCGAGTCCTCCGAGGCCGAAAATTCGATCCGGCTCCTGCGACGGGTCTTCGGGGTCACGTCGGTGAGCGAGGTGCACGAGACCTCGAGCGATCGCGCCTCGATCGAGTCCGCCACCCTCGCGTGGGCCCGGCCCCACCTTACGTCGGGCTGCAGTTTCGCGATCCGGGCGCGCCGGACCGGTCAGCATCCCTTCACGAGCCAGGAGCTCGGCCGGGATCTCGGCGGCGCCGTTCTCGGAGCCTGGCCCGAACTGGCACTGAAGGTCGACCTTACCGATCCGGACGTCGAGATTTTCGTCGAGGTGCGAGGGCCGAGGGCGTACGTGTCCTTCGACCGGGCCGGCGGACCCGGCGGACTGCCGCTCGGGGTCGCGGGGCGGGTCGTCGCCCTGGTCGATGGGTCCCGGGGGGCGCTCGGGGCCTGGCTGATGATGAAGCGCGGATGTCGATGCGCCATCGTGAGCACCGAGTCGGGCCGACCCCATGTTGAGGGGGTTCTCTGGCGCTTCGATCCGAAGCACGCCCCCGGCGCCTGGGTTGCGGGCGCCGAGATCACGTCCACGCTCGCACGAACCGCCGAGACGTGGGGGGCCGACGGTCTGGTGCTCCCGCTCGGGGTGGATGACTATCCCGCGGCTCGGGCCCAATGGACGGACCGAGTCGTCTTCTCGCCGACCGTCGGCCTGACCGATGCGGAGGTGGAGGCGCGATGGCAGCACGTCGTCGAGCTCGCCTCAGCCTGACCGGGAGCGGGGGCCAGCTCCCGCTCGATCGGCTCGTGGAGCCACGGCCCCCGCCGACTCAGTCCGACGAACCGCTTCCCCTCCCCGAGACGATCCCCGATGCGGCGATCAACGCCCGGCGGGCGCGCTGGATCGAGGAGCGGGCCCGATTCGAGCGGGCCAAGCAACGTCGAGAGGCCGTCGATACCGAACCTGCTTCGGGGGCTCCGTAGCCGCCTCAGTCCCTCAGAAGGTCTTATCAGGGAAACCTCGGTGCGTCGTCCGTCCCTCTGGGAGACTCCATGCCCCGCTGGTCGGTCCACGGTACCTTTCTCGCCCGCCGGTCGACTTGGCAATCGTTCACGAAGGTCTGCGAGGCGCCCAACGCCGCCCAGGCGAAGGAATGGGCCCTCTCGGAGATCGGAGGGTGCCACGGGGTCCGTCGGTCGCTGATCCGGGTCGAGTCCGTCGCCGAGGACACGGCGTGAGCGCCGGGGCGAGCGTTTCGGAGGAACAGGTCCAGGAGGACCTGATGCGCCTCGAAGCGTACCGGAACCAACTCAATACCCTGCTCCAGCAGCACCAGTACCTCTCCGCCTCCTCCGGCGACCACCGCCGCGCCCGCGAAACGCTCGAGGGCATCGAGGGCGCCAACCCCGAGGGGGAGTTCCTCATCCCCGTCGGAGGGGAGACCTACCTCCGCGGCACCGTCGACCGGGGCGCCCAAGTGCTGATCGGGCTGGGCTCGGGGGTCGTCGCGGAGATGGCGCGGCCGAGGGCGAGCGAACTCCTCGCCGAACGGATCGGCAAGATCGAGGAAGCCCGCAAGGAGCTCGAGGGACAGATGGGGGAGCTGGAGACCCGGATCGACGCCCTGTCGCAACGGCTCGATTCCCTGACCCGGGGCCCCGCCCGGACCGACGATGTGGGCGGCGATTAAGGCGCGACTTCGTCGAGGTCCTCCGGCGGACGCCCCGGGTGAGGAGTCCCGCGCCGGTGGGACGAACCCCCCGGCCGAGACCTCCCCCGCACCGTCGGAATCCCCCTTCTCGGAAGGGGTCTTCGCGAAATCCGTCGATGTCGCGAAGGTCGAGGACGTCCTGGACGATCTGGAGATCGTGCTCCTGCAGTCCGATGTCGCCCTCCCCGTGATCGAACGGATCCGTCGGGACGTGAAGAAGAGCCTCGCCGGCAAGAAGCTGCGTTGGGGGGGCGACCTGGAGGCGGCCGTCCGCGGTAGCCTCGAAGCGTCGGTGCGCGATGTGCTGTCGAAGCCGCCGTTCGACCTCGCCGACCGCATCCGAACGACGCCGACCCGACCGTACGTGATCCTCTTCGTCGGCGTCAATGGCACCGGCAAGACGACGACCGTTGCCAAGATCGCCGGCCGCTTGCGCGACGCCGGTCTCGGGGTCGCGATCGCGGCGGGCGACACGTTCCGGGCCGGGGCGATCGAGCAACTGCTCGTCCACGGCGAACGGCTGGGGATCCGGGTCGTCCGTCAGCAAGAGGGGAGCGATCCGGCCGCGGTCGCCTTCGACGCCATCCAACATGCCCGCTCGAAATCGGTCGACGTGGTCCTGGTCGACACCGCGGGCCGGCAGCACACCAACGAGAACCTCATCGAGGAGGCGAAGAAGATCCGGCGGGTGGCCAACCCGACCCTCACGTTGTTCGTCGGTGATGCGCTGTCCGGCAACGACGTCGTGGAGCAGGCGAAGCTCTTCCAGCAGGCCCTCGGGATCGATGGGATCGTGCTGACCAAGCTCGACGCGGATACGAAGGGGGGCGCCTCGCTCTCCCTCGCGTTCGTCACGGGGAAGCCGATCGTCCTCGTCGGGACCGGCCAGCGATATGAGGACATCGCCCCCTTCGACCCCGAAGCCATGGTGGCCCGTCTCTTCTCGGAAGGCGCCGCACCTTGAGCGCCGACCTCGAGATCGTGCTGGTCCGCCCGAAGGAGGACGGGAACGTGGGGGCCGTCGCGCGGGCCGCCCGCAACTTCGGGGTGCGGCGCCTGACCCTCGTAGCGCCCCGCGCGGAGATCGGCCCCATCGCTCGCCGGCGGGCGATGGCCGGCCTCGCTCTGCTCGATTCGGCCCGGGTGGTCCCGGACTTCCAATCGGCCGTCGCCCCCGCGGACCTCGTCGTCGGAACGACGGACCTCGTCACGGGGCGCTCGACCGCCTACCTGCGCCGCTCGATCTCGCCCGAGCGCCTCGGGGAATTGTTGCGGACCGTGGTCGGCCGCGTCGCCGTGGTCTTCGGCCCGGAGGACAACGGGCTATCGCGGACCGAACTCGCCCACTGCGATCTGCTCGTCCACGTGCCGGCCCGTCGAGAATTCCCCACCCTCAATCTTTCCCATGCGGCCGCGATCGTCCTGTATGCGCTCCACCGCGCCCGCGGCGAGGAGGACCCGGATTCGACCCCGGCGCCCCAGGTGGTCCCCCTCGACGGCAAGGGGAAAGAGATCTTTCTCGAACGCCTCACCGAACTGCTCGCCCAGACCGGCTATCCCCGACACAAGCGGGCGGGGATGGTCCTATTGTTCCGCCGGGTGCTCGGTCGCGCGGCGCCGGGGGAGTCGGAGTATCGGATGATGCTCGGCCTACTCAAGAGTTCGAGTCGGGCCCTGCGGAGGGGACATGGACGCTGAGACGGAATGGTTGCGGGTTCGGGGTATGGGCCGGGAGCGGTTCGCGGGACATTTGGCCGACTATCTGACGGGGATCGGCTACTCGGTCGAGCGCATCGAGTCGGCCGAGCCGGCCGAGACCCGGGTCGTCGCGCACCTGGCCCGGATGAATCCGGCGATCCCTTCAGGGGGCCGTGAGTTGAGCTTCCGACTTTTTCCGACGAGCGGGGGGGCGGCGGTCGGCTGGATCGCGCCTCGGTCCGTGCCACCCGAGGAACGCGGCCGTTTCGATCGGCTCGTCCGGGAGATCGTTGCCCATCTCGAGCGGACCGTGCTCACGGAGAGCCATGCGACGGCGAAGGTTTCGCGTCCGGCCGACGTCCGATTGCCCTGGGAATCTGAACGATAGCCGCCCTTCGGCGGGCGCGGATGGCGCGACTTCGCCATCCTTATAATGGGGGCCCGGGTGGCCCGCCCGCGCCGATGACCCAGTCCGCCTATCGTTACATGTCGGATTCGTTCCGGGCGACGCTCGGAGAGGAGGGGCAGGCCCTGCGGCACGAACGGCTCCTCATGTGGCGCCGTGACCACACCGTGGTTCGTCTCGAGCACCCGACGCGACTCGACCGGGCCCGCGCCATCGGATGGCGGGCGAAGAACGGCTATCTGATCGCCCGCGTCCGGGTCCGCCGCGGGGGCCAGCGCAAGCGGGCGATCATCGCCGGCCGTCGGCCCAAGCGCAAGGGGATCCTTCGCATGACCCTGGCCAAGAGTCTGCAACGGATCGCCGAGGAGCGGGCCCAGAAGCACTACCCCAACCTCGAGGTCCTCAACTCCTACTGGGTCGGCGAGGACGGGAAGGAGAAGTTCTTCGAGGTCATCCTCGTCGATCCAGTCCACCCCGAGATCGTCTCGGACCCGCGCATCTCCTGGATCACCGCGCCGACCCAGAAAGGTCGGGTCTACCGGGGTCTGACGAGGGCCGGCACCGACGGACGCGGGCTCCGCTGGAAGGGCAAGGGCGCCGAGCGGATGCGACCCTCCCGAGCGCGGCACCGCCGCGCGACCCGACGGACCCAGTACAAGGTCATCCCGTAGGGAACGGCCCTCCGCCGACTTCGGGGGGAAGGAAGTGCTCAAGCGGGGCGCCGGAGCGCTCGGCCATTCGTCGGGCCCAGGCGTGGAGTCCCTCGACGTGGACCACTTCGCCTCGGAGTGCCCGGGCGAGACGGCGCCGGAACTCGAGGTCCACCTCCACGATGCCCGGGCTTAACAGCTCCCGAAGGCGCTGCGCCAACTGTCCCCCGGTGGCGTCCCAGTCGGTCAGCACGATCGCCCGTCGCGCGCTCCGGGCGAGATCCTGGGCCAGCGCCCCCAGCCGAAGGCCGTGGTGGACGAGGTGGATCGGACCCGTCACGCCCAGCGCCCTCAATGAACCGCGGTCCCGTTCGCCCTCCACTACCACGACGGTGCCCTCCGAACTCGACTCGACGCACAGGCGGCCCCAGAGTTCCAGGAACTGTTCGAAGGCGTCGTCGTTGGCCCGCACCGTCATCGGCAGCCTCGATCCGCCGTGCTCCCGAGGCGCTCCCAGGGTCCAGAGCCGGAGCAACAACTATAGCCTTCGGCTCGCCCTTGCGACCGACGATGCCGGACCAGTACACCCTCCTCCTCGAACTGCGGCGCTCGGAGGGTAGCGCCCGGGGCCTCGCCAAGCTCCCTCACGACTTCTACGCCACGACCTCGACGTATCTCGCCGAGGTGAGACGCAGCTTCGAAGCGGAGCTCCGGGAGAATCCCTCCGGTCGCAAGGGCGAGCTCTCCCGGCAGACCTTCCAACGGGCGAGCCAGGTGGCGCGCGATATCCTGGAGGCCCGCATGACGAAGCTCCTCTCGCTCGCCTTCCAGGCGAGCGTGGGCGGCTCGAAGGAACTGTCGAACGCGCTGCCGGAGGAGCGAGGACTTTTCGATTCGCTCACGAGCGTACTGCGGGCGCATCGTTCCTCCCTGGCCCCGTACCTCGCTTCGCCCGATTCCCCTCCGGTGAACCCCCCGGAGGCGGCGGCCCGGTCCACGGTACCCACCATCCATGCGGCCCCTACGCCCTCGGCCGCTGCCCCCCCGACCCCGGGTCCGGCCCAGGCGCTCGTCCGCATCCTGAAAGATAGCCGGGCGCTCGAGCTCGGCGCCGAGACCATCGAACTTCGGAAGGAGGATCTCGTCTCCCTACCCCCGGAGGTCGCCCGGATCCTCATCGACGGCAAGATCGCCGAGGCGGTCCAAGCTGAATCGCGACCGCCGGGCTAGTCGGTGGAGCCCGTTGCGCCCGGGCCTACGGGGTGGGTCCGGGGCCCGCCGGTCCCGTCGGCGCGAGCTCGAGCACCTTGAAACCGGTGAACCCGAAGAGCAGGTTCTTGACCGAGAGTCGGATACGGACGGACTCCGCTTCGCCTTCGGAGGCGCCGATCGCCGTCTCCGCTAATCCCGGAAGGCCCCAGGCGACGAGCGCCTCGGCTTGGGGTCGGAACGCCCGCTCGATGAGACCCGCGGTCCGGGCCGCGCCGCGCACCCGGGTGAAGTTGACGAACGCGCTCAGGTCGAGCAGCCCGGGGTGGGCGAGCGGATCGGGCATCGGCCGATGGTGGCGAACCGCGGCGAGGGTCCCGCTCGGGTGGCCGCGGAGCAGCGCGTCGGCCTCCTCGCCGTAGTCGAACAGGAGCGCGGCGCCGGCGATGAGATGGTCGGCGATCTCGCGAACGAAGCCTTCGCAGGCCGGCGATATCTCCGCCACGGCCCCCTCCCCGACGGCCGGTAGCTCGGGCCCCGGAACGGCCTCGGCGGCATCCCCCTCGGCCCAATCGGCCGAATCCTCCGAGAGCCGGACCTCGAGCTCGCGCCAACCTCCGGATCGTCGGATCCACCGTCGGAAGGGAAGCGCGTCGAGGAGCTCGTTCGCGACGACGACGCCGGCGAACGGACCGTCGGAAGCGAGGGAATCGGCGGCCCGTACCTCGATCGCGCTGCCCGCCACCACCGGGGCGACGCGCTCCGCCGCCTGCGCCCGCATCGTCGGTGATCGATCGACGAGCAGGTAGCGCATGGGGCCCGAGTCGCCGAGGGTCGCCCGAACCGCCCGGAGGATGTCGGCGCTCAGCGTTCCGTCGCCACATCCGACCTCGGCCACCGTGAACGTGGCGGGACGGCCGAGCCGTTCGAGCTCCTCGACAATGCGTCGGGCCACCGTGCGCCCGAACAGTTCCGACGCATGGGCGGCGGTGTAGAAGGCTCCGTTCGGCCCGATTGCTGCGCCCGGCTCCGTGTAGAATCCGACCCCGCTCGCGTACAGGGCGATCTCCATGAAGCGGTCGAAGCGAAGGCGCCCGACCGCCCCCGCGGCCTCGGCCAGCCGCCGGCGGACCTCGCGCTCGCGGATCTGCTCGGACTCGCTGATTGGTTCGGCCGGGTCCCGCGCGGCGTTCGGAGGGCCGCCGAGCGCCTCGGACCCCACGGGAGCAAGCCCGCTAGCCGATGTAGCCGAGATCCTCTCTCGGCGCGCTGGCGGCCTCGGCGCTCTTGGTGTCGGTCTCGTGGATCCGCTGGGCGATCCGGTCGATCTCCTTCGCTTTCGCCTCGAGATCGGAGATGTCGACCTCGACCCCGAGGACCTTGGTGAGCACCTTCAGGACCGCTTCGGCGCTCCGGGGATCGACGAAGTAGCCGCTCGTCTCCCCCATCAGGCAAACGCCTTCCATCCCGAATAGCCGGCCGAGCCCGAGGAAGAGTCCGCTGGCGCCGATGAGGCCCCCGCCCGGATCGTTCCGGGAGAAGACCACGCCGTGCTTTTTCATCGCCTCCACAAGCCCGGGGGTCGTCGCCGCCCCGAGGACCCGGTGGTTCTCGACCATGTGGCCCTGGGCGAACCCGGCGAGCGTGTAGACCTCCCGGGTCTCGAGCCCGTGGCAGAACTTGAGCACCTGCTCGGTGAGCTCGTACTGGCCCTCCGGGCTGATCCCCTGGTAGTCCCCGGTGAGGATGAGCAAGTCGCGCCCGCCGGCGACGATCCCCTTGCGGTACGAAAGCTGGTTCGAGACGAGCCGGATGAGGCCCTCCTCGCTCACGTAGACCTGGGGGGGGAAGAACTTCGAATAGAACGTCGCGAGCGGCTGGGCGCCGAGCTTCTCCTTCAGGTAGTCGGCCGCCAGCTTGCCGACGTTACCGACCCCCGGGAGGCCCTCGACCAGGACCGGGTTCTTGAGCGAGACCTTGTCGAGCACCTGGATGTGCACGTCGTCCATCAGCGCCCCGGACCGCTCGAGCTGAATCCGACAGATAAGGCCTGCCGTTCCTCGGGGCAGGCAGGTGGCGCCGGCGTCACGGCGTGCCGGCGAGGGCGAAACCGTGGGGGGTCACGCGCAGGATCGACGTCCGCTTGAGCTCGGGGTGATTGCGGACCTTCCGGACGGCGAGACGGTGCTCGAAGCGGGTCCCGTCCGGCTGGGCGCTCAGCTCGAGCACGAGGTCGGACATCTCCTCGAGCAGCCCGGAGGCCCGCCGCTCGTGGATCTCGCTGTGGAGCACGAGGAGCACCTGCGCCCCGAGCGATTGCGCCCGATGCCGGGCCTGCCGGGCGATCGTGAGGACCTCGGGCAGGTCGAGCACCTCGAGGAGGAAATCGAGCGAATCGACGACGAGCCGAAACGGGTGCTGGAGTCCGCCCACGTCGGAGAGGATCCGGTTCGTCAGGTTGAACGGCGCGCGCGCGAGCTCGGCGGGTTTCCCGCTCGACAGGTCGGACAGGAGCAGTCCGCGTTCCCGGATTCGGGAGACCTCGAGGCGCGGGGAGAGCACGTGGACGAAGTACTCCTCGGCGAGGTTCACGATCCGCACCGCCTCGGCGTCCCAACCGAGGCCCCGGAAGGTCGCCTCGATCTCCTCCGTCCGCTCGTAGGTCGTATAGAAGACGGCGGGCGCCTGCGGACCGGCCTGGGAGGCGAACTGCTTGGCGAGCAGCGACGCCTCGGCGTCCGTGGGCGCGTTCAACAGTCCGAGCCAGCCGTTCGGGAGGCTCGGGGCGAGCTCGGCATCGAGCTCGGGAAGGCCCAGGATCGGTCCGTGGGTGCGCTCGGCCATGGCCCGTCAGCTCGGCGGACGGACGACGTCGATCGTTTCGTCGACGATCAGGTTCACGAGTTGATCGAGCTCGCTCACGGCGTCCTCGGAGACGATGAGCAGGAGCGTGAGGACCTGGCGACTCTTCAGATTGTTGACCAGGATGTGGAAGAACTCGGTGAGGAGCTCCCGCGGGTTGTGGATCGCGAAGGAGTTGACCGAGTCGACGATCAGCATCGGGTGGGCGGTCGGGTGCCGCCGGAGGAGGTACTCCACCCGCAGCATGATCGTCTCGAGCATGCGCGGGCTCTCCACGTACGTGGCGTTGGGGAGCGGCTCGCGGTAGTTCATCATCGTGTGGCTGATCGCGTCGACGAAGGAGATCCGGTCCGACGCCACGTCGAGTGCCTGGGCGATCGACCAGACGAGGCCGCACGGGTTCGTGACGGACACGTAGATCGTATGGGTGTCCCCCTCTGACCCCCGCCCTTTAAGCGCGGCCTGGAGGACCGCGAAGTAATCGTCGGCGTATTCCCTCGGATTCATCCGGACCGCGACCGCGGAGGCGGGCGATAGCGCCAGGATCCGGTCGGCGATCTCCGAACGCCCGGCCACCTCAGCCCACCCCTTCGGGGCGGCCGCCCTTCAGATGGGGGGCCATCAGAAGGCCGATCGGGGTGAGCTCCATCACGTACTGCGCGCGGGAATGCGACGTGCCCCGCATCTTGACGACCTGCAAAACGCGAAGGATGTCGCCCCTCCGGGAGGCATTGCCTAGAAGGATGACCCCGTCCACGATCGCCTCTTCGACCCCGTGCGCGGAGTAGCGCCCCTCAGCCGACGCGACCTCCGAGACGAGGAGGGTCGTGCATCCGAGGCGGTTCAATCCCTGACCGAGGGTCAGCATGAAATCGCGGATTCGTTCCTCGCGACGGATCCGGTAGCCGACCGAGGTGAGCGAGTCCAGAACGACCCGTTGGGCGCCCGTCTCCTCCACGAGCGCGAGGATCGAACGGGTCAGCACCCCGATCTCCTCCGGGGTCAGCTCCTCGTGGTCGAGGCCCAACCGGGTGTACATCTGGGGAAGGTCGACGATGACCAGGGCGCCCCGCTCGATCAGGTCCCGGCGGAAGAACTCGAACGCGCTGACGTTCTCGAACAGCTTGACCGACGACTCGGTCACCGACAGGAACAACGACCGCTCCCCAGCTTCGGCCCCTCGAACCAGGAATTCGAGGCTCAGGGTGGTCTTCCCCGTCCCGACGGCCCCGGCGAGCAGGACCATGCTCCCCTTCGGGATGCCCCCATGGAGGATGTTGTCAAGACCGTCGATCCCGGTGACGCATCGGTCCCGGGGCGTCTTGCTCTCTCCCACCGACGTCGCGGCGGCCGAACCCATCCTGAGAAATGAGCGACGCCCACGCCAAAAGGGTTGAGGTTACCCGGAACCCCCCTTCCGGAGGGCCGATTTCCCCCATCTTTCGATGGCCTGGGATAGTTCCCCCGGGGCGAGGTCGTCCGGCAAGGTCGAGCGGAACGGCTCCCGCAGGAGCTTCCACCCGCGTCCTTCCGAGCCGTCTTCTAGGTGGACCAAGGCTCCGGCCTGGGCGAGCCGACCGCCGACGATCCGGATCGCTTCGCCGGCGGGGTCGAACGCCATGCGAAGCTCTCGCAGGCCGAGCCTCAGCTCTTGGGAGGGTTCCGCCTCGAGGAACCCGGCCCAAAGCACTAGGAGGAGCTCCCGCACTCTCCGAGCGGTCGATTCCACCGGGGCCGGATCCCCCTCCAGGTCCGCGGATGGGTCTGGGCCACCGGCGTTCCAGGGTTCCCCGGCCGGGCAGCGGTCGCGGGAGCCATCGCGCGCGAGCTGTAGCGCGGCCGAATCTACATCGCGCGGCGGCGCCCGGGCGATCCTCGCCCACTGAACGTCCTCGCCCTTCCCGGAGAGAACGACCGCTTCTCCGGCGCCGAGGGAAAGTAGGCTTTCCTCGGAGATCGAGGGAAGCCACCGATGGAACGTCCGAGCCTCCTCCGGCGAGCCTCGGAAGATCACGAAATCGGCGCAGTTCGTCCGGATCGCCTCGGCGACGGGATCGGTCAGGGAGGCGAGGGCCTGCGTGGCGACCCACAGATGGACGTTCTGCCGGCGGCCGAGTCGCAGGATCTCGGCGGCCGCTTCGTGGGCGTACCATTGCGCCTCGTCCAGGATCACGAATACCTTCGAGGCGTTGGCCCGGGCCTGGATCGCCGACCAAACGAGGGCGAGGTGGACCGAGAGCAGGCCCCGAGCGGCGGCCTCCCCGACCGACCCGGCGTCCCCACTGATCACGGTGATCCGCCCTTCCCCTACCCAATCGACGACCGTCGACCGCGCCGCCGGATGGCACAGCATGCGCCGGAGGACTTCGTTCCCGGCGATCTCTCCGAGGAGGCGGCGGGCCCCATCGACCTCCTCGGGACGCTCGAGCACCCTCGCTCGGAGCGCGTCCACCAAGGGCTGAGCTTCCGGTGGTATCCCTCGCCACGCTCGGGTTGGAGAGGATAGAAGCCGCTCGGCTTCGACCAGGGTTCCGTTCGGCAGGGCGCTCGCCGCGGCGATCGCCCGACGGACCGTCTCCTCGATCCTCGGCCCCCAGAACGGCGAGTCCGAGTACCGACTCTCGCGGACCCGGCGGAGAGCGCCCACCAGATCGTCGAGCGTCCGGTCGCGCTGACCGTTGCCCGCGACCCCCGAACAAGTCAGCGAAGCCAGCGCATTGACCGCGACGGGGGAGTCCCGCGGAGAGACCCAGAGGGTCCGGGCCAACGCGGCGGGCCCAAGGGAAGAAAGGTAGCGCCGGGCGGTGTCCCCGATCGGGTCGAAGAGGACCACCGCGGCCCCGCGGTGGGCCTGACGGGCCAGCTGGAGAAGCAAGGTGCTCTTGCCCATCCCCGTCTCACCAATGACTGCCAGATGGCGCCCTTCCTCCGGATCGATCCAAAAGTGCGCCGGCCGCCCCGTGACCCCCAGGCCGGCCACGAGCGGGATGGCGCCGGGTGCATGGTCTCGCCCGAACGGAAGGAACCGACATTCCGGTCCCGGGAGCAACATGGCCAACTCGGCCGTGACCAGCAGGACCCCGTCCCCTGCGCGGCCGAGCCAGGGACGTCGAGGACGCAGCTGAAACCCGGAACCTCCCCCCCGTCGCGAGGCGACCTCGACGAGGTTGGCGAGCCGGACTGCGGCCGTCCGACCTGAGGGCGTACCGTCGCTGAAGGCCAAACCCCCGCGCACGCACCATCTTGCGCCTCGCCTTCGCTCGGCCAGAAGGTCTGCAGAGGATCGCGCGGCCCGAGTGGGGGCCGGCGCCCGGAAACCGGGCGGTTGCGGGACCAAAGGTCCGTCTTCTCCCCGGAGTGTGGGGTTCGACGGCGGACCTAGGGGTTCCAATTCGAGGGCGAGCGAGAGGCCACGAGGCAAGAGTGGAAGCGTGGCGAGCACGGATTCAATCCATGGCGGCCGGCCGTCCGAGGCGGCCCAGAACGGCCCCACCATCGTCGGTACGGCCCGTAGGCGCCAGCCTCGGATATCCGGAGACGGGACCGATGCAACCTCCACCCAACTCCCCGGGGGGTAGCACGGCAAGAGCACCGCTCCGATCCAGTCGATGAGCTCGGGGGACTCGCAGCCAACAACCGCGCGCCCTCGAGGGCCGGTCTCCATCGTCCAGCGCAGCACCCCGACCCCGCGGGGTGCCACCCTCAGAGCTTCCTCGATACGGATCCAAAAACGGTCGAGGCTACCCGGCGCCGCATCGGCTCGATGGGTGGAGCGGAACGACCACCCCTTGATCATCTGGCCATCGCTCCCCCGTCACGGGTCCCCAGTTCCCTCCGAAACCGATTCTCCCCTCCGCGGAAGATGAACGCTGGCTGGGCCGGCGGGGGCATTGGGCTCCCGACCTCTCCACCCAGGGGGCCGGGGATGGAAGGTCCCCGGCGGCGCGACCTGGGCTAGCCTACCGTCGGTATCTAGGGATCATGGGCCCCTCTCGTCCCGCGATGTTCGCTTGCGGAAACATGATTAAATAGGCCTTCACAGGGTCTTCCACAAGCGCCGACAACTGTCCGACAAACGGACCATCATTGGCGGAAGAGTCGAGGGAAGCTCGGAGGGACCCGTGCATCTAACGCGAATCAAGGTCCGGAACTTCAAGTCATTCTCGGGGGCCACGGAGATCCCGTTTCAGCCGGGTTTCACGGGGATAGCCGGCCCCAATGGGATGGGCAAATCGAACATTTCGGACGCGATCCTTTTCGTGCTCGGACCGACGAGCTCGAAGGCCCTGCGCGCCGAGCGCTTGACCCACCTATTCTTCAACGGCGGCTCGTCGAAGAAGGCCGCCACGGAATGCGAGGTCTCCCTCGTCTTCGAGAACCACGACCATCTGTTGCCGGTCGAAACCCCCGAGGTGGAGATCACCCGATACGTCAAGCTCACGTCGAACGACGCCGACGGGTACTACTCGTACTTCTACGTCAATGGTCGCCGCTCGACCCAGTCGGAGATCGATTCGATCCTGGCCCACGCGCGCCTCTCGGGCGATGGTTACAACCTCGTCCAGCAAGGGGATGTCAATCGCATCGTGAGCATGGGGCCGATCCCCCGCCGGGGGTTGGTCGAGCGTCTGGCGGGGATCTCGCAGTACGATGACGAGCTCGCGAAGGCTGATACCAAGCGGGCCGATCTCGACGCCAACCTAACGCGCATCAACACCCTCCTCGGCGAGATCAAGAGCCACCTCGCCGCGCTGGAGTCCCAGCGTCTGCAAGCGATCCAATACAAGCAACTCCAGGACCAAAAGAAGCTCGCCGAGGCGAAACTGGCCCGCGCGGGACATCTGCTCGCTCGCCAGGAGGTCGAAAGTTGCGAGGCGCATCTGACCAAACTGCGGTCGGATCTCGCCGGCCTAAGGGCCCAGACGCAGAAGCTGGAGGACGAACGAGCCTCGCTCGCCCAGTCGATCGACGACGCCGAGCGAGAGATCGCGAAACGGGGCGGTGAGGAGGCGGCGAAGTTCAAGACCGAGCTCGACGAGCGCCGGATGGCGTTCGCCCGGCTGGACGAGAACGTTCGGGCCGCGGAGGAAGAGCTCGCCGGCTTGCAAGCGCGTAGTCAGGAGCTCGCGACCCAGCTCGCCCGCGACGAAAAGGAGCTCGATACACTCCGGGGGAAGGAGGCCGGCCTGGCCAAGCGCTCGAAGGAGGTCGAGAGCCGGGCCACCGCGCTCGGGAACGAGATCAAGGAGGCGACCGCCCAGGCCGATCCGACCCAGGGCAAGCTCGCCGGGACTCGCAAGGACGTTCTCCAGACCGAGCGCGAACTGGAGGCGGCCCAGAAGCGCTGGGAAGGCCTGGTCGCCGCCCGCGAAGTGGCGAAGGCTTCGGTCCAGACGGCCGAGCGCGACCTCGCCCTGATCGAAGACGATCAGAGCGCCCGGGCGATCGAACTGAAGGACCTCGAACTGCGCGCCCGCGACGCCGGAGGGGGGGACGGACCCGGCGGCAAATCATCTCCCGAGCTCCAGAAAGAGCTGTTCCGAGCCCGGGCCAAAGAGACACAATTGCGCGCGGAGGAGGAGAAGTTCGGCCGGGAGGTTCTCGAGCTGAACCGCCGATACATGGCGCTCGACGCCCGGCTCAAGGTGCGCGCCGAGAAGGGGGGTGGGGCCGGTGCCCTCGCTGCCATCGACTTCCTGCTCTCCCAACGAAACCTTGGAAAGATCGCCGGGATCCGGGGCACCGTCCACGAGCTCATCCAGTTCGACCCGCAGCACACGACGGCGCTGACGGTGGCCGCCGGGAATCGCTTCCAAGCCCTGGTCGTCGAGACCGACCAGGTCGCTGAGGAATGCATCCAGCTCCTGCGCTCCGAGAAGCGAGGTCGCGCGACGTTCCTACCGCTCAACCGCATCCTCCCGGGGCGGCCGAAGGGCAAGTCCCTGGTCGTCGCCCAGTCGAGCGGAAGCCTGGGTTTCGCGATCGACCTCGTCCATTTCGACGAGGAACTCCGCCCGGCGCTGTGGTACGTCTTCGGCGAGACCGTGGTGATGTCCGACCTCGGACAGGCCCGCAGCCAGATGGGCGGAGTCCGGCTGGTCACCCTCCAAGGGGATCTGATCGAGGCGACCGGGGCCATCACGGGCGGATTCCTCGATCTGGCGAAGGGTCCCGGGGCGGAGAGCGCCGTGGAACTCAAGCGGCTCGGCGAGGAGCTCCGGGAGAAGACCGCCGCGGAGGCGGCCGCCCGGGCGGAACTCGACCGACTGGCCGG
This sequence comes from Thermoplasmata archaeon, assembly GCA_035945215.1. Taxonomy (GTDB): domain Archaea; phylum Thermoplasmatota; class Thermoplasmata; order Lutacidiplasmatales; family UBA184; genus Lutacidiplasma. Next base: position 477,385 of record DASZAJ010000010.1, on the reverse strand, counting down.
CTCGATCGCCAACCTCGCCCAGGAGCTGGCCAAGCGCTCCGGGCAAGCCGACGCCCAGGCCCAGACCCGGGACGTCCTGGCCAAGGATCTCGCGACCGCCCGGGAGCGGTTGAAGGAGTGCGCCCGGAGGCTTCGGGAGGCCGAAGATCGCAAGGGGGCGGCCGAGGTTTCCCACGCAAAATTGGCCTCCGAATCCGAGGCGGTCACGAAGCTTCTGGCCGAACTGAAAGGCCGACGCGAAAAGCTGCAACAGGAGTACCTCGGCCAACTGCCCGCGGCGCTCTCCAAGCGGATCCAGGCGCTCCATGCGTCGAGCCAAACGCTCAACGCGGAGCGGATGGAGATCGCCGGGGAACTCGAGGCGGCGCGGGCCTCGCTCGGCGCCGCCACGAAAGCGGTCGAAGCCCGGCGGGCCGAGGTTGCCACCGTGCGGAGCGCGGTATCGGACAAGGGTAAGCAGCTCGCCGCGACCCGGAAGAACCGCGACGCGGCGAGGGCCGCCTTGGAGACGCTGCGCTCGGTGGAGACCAAGCAGACCGAGCGGGTGAAGGGACTCACCGAGGAGCGCCGATCGCTCGAAGAGCGTCGGCTGAAGGTCGTCGGTCTGCTCGGCACGAGCCAGGAGGCGCTGCGCACCAAGGTCGATCTGGAGCATTCCGAGGGCGTGCGATTGGAGACCGCCCGCGCCCACCTCACCGAGGTCGAGGCGTCCCTGAAGGAACTCCCGGAGCCAGCGAAGGACGAGCCGATCGTCCCGGTCGAGGAGCTCAAGCGCTCGATCCAAACCTTCCAGGCCCAGCTCGAGGGGATGGGCTCGGTGAACCTGCTCGCCCTGGAGGAATACGATTCGGAGAAGGCCCGGCTCGGCGAGTTCGAGACCGAGACCGGCCGGCTCGGCCAGGAGAAGCGGGAGCTCACCGACCTCGTCGGGGAGATCGAGAAAAAGAAGCGCGAGAAGCTCGGCACCGTGACGGTGGAGGTCAACAAGGCCTTCCGGGAGATCTACGGCGAGTTGTCGGGCGGCGGGGAGGGGGAGATCGTCCTGGAGAACCCGGGCGACCCGCTCGCGGGCGGGCTGCTCATCAAGGCCCGGCCGATCGGCAAGAACATCCAGCGGCTCGAGCAGCTCAGCGGGGGGGAAAAGTCCCTCGCGAGCCTCGCCTTCGTATTTGCCCTGCAGCGCTACGATCCCAGTCCCCTCTACGTGTTCGACGAGGTCGACATGTCCCTCGACGGGGTCAACGCTGAGAACGTCGGACGGATGCTCCGTCGGAATGCCGAGCGGGCCCAGTTCATCGTCATCTCCCTTCGCAAGGTGACGCTGAAGTTCGCCCACCACCTGTTCGGCGTTACGATGCACGGGGATGGCTGCTCCCGTGTCGTGGGCCTGAAGCTCGACGAGATCGTCGACGTCGACGAGCGGGACCGGGGCGTCGACGCGCGCCCTAGCGCCTCGCCGGCCCTCGCCCCCGAGGCCGCATGACGATCTCCGAAGGACAGGCGAGCGCCCTCGGCGCCCAGGCCCCGGCCGTTTCGCGGGAAGCGGCGGAGCGGGTCGTCGACTACCTGGTCTTCCACCGATCGCTCATCGGGGAGGCGGCGGGCCGGCCCGCGATCCTCGAACGGTACCTCACGCTCGTTCAGAACCTGAAGGAGGGGGTCCACGTGATCATCCCCGACCCGTTCCAGAAGGCGACCGCCCTCCTGTTCGAGCTCGTGATGGAGGAGGAGTTCGATCCGTGGGAGATCGATCTCGTCCGCTTCACCGAGGTGTACCTCGAACGGGTCCGCGAGGAAGGGGGGATCGATTTCGCCGTCGCCGGACGGCTCCTGTACATGGCCTGGAGCATCCTGTACCTGCAGTCCCAGGAGCTCCTGCGCGCGCACGACCCGCCCGCCGATCCCTCGACGCTGGACCCGGCCGCGACCCCCGACGACTCCTACCTCTCCGAACTCGCCTCCCCGGAGGCGGTCGATGTCACGACGGCGATCCTCGACGGCCCGGCGCCGGTCTCCCTCACGCCGATGGTCCGCCACCCGGAGACCCGGCCGGTCAGCCTCATCGAGCTCGTCCAGGCGTTCAGTGATGCGGAAGCCCAGGCGCGACGGTCCTTGCGGGTCCAGGAGCTAAGGGAGCGGCTGCGCGAGGAACAGCGGGCGCCGCCGGAAGTCCTCGTGCATGGGGACATTCCCGAGCGGGACCTCGCCGACACCTGGGCGGCCGCGCTCACGCACCCGGTCGGGGCGCCGTTCCCCATCTTGGAGCTGTGGCGACCCGAGCAGGGCCGCGACCGCTTGGTATCGATCTTCCTCGCCACCCTGTTCCTCGCGCGGGAACGGGCCATCGAGCTTCGCCAGGAGAAGCTCGGCGAGAGCGCCTTGTACCTCGTCCGGACCCTGGACGCGCGTCCCGAGAAGCTCCCGGAGGCCTGAGCGAGTGCCGTCCCGCGTCGACCAACTGGTGCTGCGCGTCGAGGCGGTCCTGTTCGCGGCGGGCAAGCCCCTATCGGTCCGAGAGCTCGGCGAGACGCTGGGCGCCTCCGACCACCGCCCCGTGCAGCGGGCGCTGCGGACCCTGGCCCGCACCTACGAGCAGCGCCAGACCGCCCTGGAGGTTCGGCGGGTCGGCGACCGGTACGCCCTGCAGCTGCGGGAAACGTTCGTCGCCACGGCCCATTCGGTCACCCCGATCGACATGGCGCCGAAGACGATCAAGACCCTCACCCTCATCGCCTACCACCAGCCGATCGTCCAGAGCCGCCTGGTCCGGATGGTCGGCGAGTCGGCCTACGAGGAGGTCCAACGGCTGCGCGACGCGGGACTGGTCCATGCCGAGCCCAAGGGGGCCACGCTGGAACTGACGACCACGCGCCACTTCGCCGAGCAGTTCGGCATCGCCTCGACCAAGCCGGAGGAGATCCGCCGCTTCCTCGAGCAGAAGCTCGGCGTGCCGGGCCCGGCGACCCCCCCGACGATCGGTTCCCCCGAACCGGGCGCGCCGGGGCCCGAGAGCGCCCCGCCCGTGCCGTCCGGGCCCGAAGGTCCGAGCGCCGACGAAGCGCCCCCGCCCTGAGTCGGGCTCCTCACAGACGTCCGCAGCCCGGACATCGGACCGCTTCCGCGGGGCGGGGGCGCCCGCAGTACGGACAGTCGAACGAGGCGACGACCGCGCCGGGCGCTCCCGGAAGCGGCGGCGCGGAGAATCCCGAGGGGGCGATCCGGAAGGGCGGCGAGGGGCTGCGTCGACCGAGCGTGACCACGGCGAGGACCACGCCCGTCAGCAGCGCCCCGACCGCGGCGATCAGCACGATCCCCAGCACCGAGACCCCGTCGAACGGCGTGGGGAGCCCGGGCGTGGGCCCGGTGTATTGGTAGCCGGCGATCGATCGGTTCTCGTACGCGGGGAGGAACCGGCTCGCATCGAGCCCTCCCCAACCGGTCGCCGCGTCCCAGCCGGGCGCTGCCCGGTACAGGTAGTTCTGCCCGGAGGTCACGTCGAGGAAGGGATCCGAGGGCCCCGGGTGGGCGGCGTAGTAGCTCGCGATTCGGTACAGTATGGGATCCAAGTAGCCGAGCCCGTGGTGTTCCACCGCCGCCCATTGCGCGACCATCCCGGCGAACAGCGGGGCCGCCACGCTCGTCCCCTGGAGGAGCGAGTAGCTGACCGCCCCGGCGGCGTTGGCCGGCGTGAATGCGATGGTGTCGTTCGCGGCGAGCGCGAGGTCGGGTTCGGCCCGGCACAGCGCCGGGACCTTCCCGATGCCCTCGGCGGAGGCCAGGTTCGGCTGGGCGGCGGAATGGAACTGCCAATCCGGTTCCGGGTAGATCGTCGCCCCTCCCCCTTCGGTCCCCGTCACGTTCCCGCTGCCGCCCAGGGCGTTGTACCAGGCGGACTGCCCCTGCAAAAGGCCGGTCGCCGGGTCGTAGCTGACGTTGGGGGGATGGACGCCGTCAAAGCTCCCGCTCGCCGACCCCGACGCGGCCAGGCTGACCCCGCCGACGGACAGGGTCCCGCTCGTCTCGAAGGCCGCGCTCGCCGGCCATCCCGGCTCCGCGCCGAGGTACTGCTTGGTGAGGGGGGCCGGAGCGTTCCCGGAATCCCCGCTGGCGGCGATGACCGTGACCCCGATCGCGGCGGCGTGCGCGAGCTCGGTATTCCACAGGGTGTCGTTGAGGTCCGAGACCCCGAACGAGGCGCTGACGGAGGCGAGCTGCCGAGGGGTGTAGTTGTAGGAGAGGGCGTTGGCGAGGTCCATCGAGAAATCGTCAGCGATCTGCCGATCGGTCGATGCGTTCGGCGTCGCGAACTGTAGGCTCGCGGGAAAGTAGAAGTCGACGACCTCGGCCCCCGGCGCCAGGCTACCGGCCATCTCGAGGTCGAGAGAGTTCTCGATCTGGTCGCCCGAATCGTCGAAGCGGCCGGCCGCCGGCCCCGGGGGCGGCGGCGTGATCCCCGCGATCGGCACCGGCACGCCCTGGACGACCGGCTTCGGCCAGGCGGTCGGAAATGTGGCGTTGAAGTAACGATCGATGGCGGCCGGATCAAACGGGGGGAGGTTCTCGTTAGGGGAGGCGTTGTAGCCGCTCATCAAGAGCGTCGCGACCGCCTGGGAGGTCGCGTAGGTCGCGTTCACCCGAGAGGTGGTCCCGCCGGGCAGCAGCGGGGTCTCATCGTAGAGGGCCACGTAATCGGAACCGACGAACCATGGCGATCCGCCGACGGCCGCGGTCCCGTTGAGGAAAGCCTCGCGGCGGTGGAGGGATGGAAGAGTCCCCGCGGCGGCCACGGGAGGGCGGACGACCGCGCCCGGATCGCCGAGTCCGCTCACCCCGACCACCATGTGGGCCAGCTCCCCCGGAAGGGTGAGGGGGGCGGAGGCCGCTCGGTACTCGCCACCGGCGGGGTCTCGTAACTCGCCAAGCGACGTGGAGAAGGCGCGGTCGAACCCATCGGCGCGCACGGAGAACGATAGTCCGAGGCGATCGGGTGAGACATGGAACCCGGACGCTCCGTATGACGCGAGGTACCGCTCGAGCTGGCTCACGTTTCCGGGCGCCGGGGAGAATGCCGCCTCGAACTGCCGCTCGCTGAGGAACCGGCCGAACTCCGGGGAGGTCGGATCCGCGAGCGAGCGGTCGAGGCGGTCCAGCGCGGCCGCCTGGGCCGGTTGCAGCGTGAGGGTGAGCCCGAGGGTTCGATCCCCCGGGAGGGCCGCGAGTCGGGCGCCATGGGGCGCGAGCGGGATATCGACCGCCCAGGCGGACGCCCGAACGGACTCGGAGGACGTCGGGTCGGCCCGGCCGGGCGGCGACGGTCCCACCAGCAGCATCGCGACGAGGACCGCGGCGGCGATCGCCCCGGCCCCTCGGCGCCCCGGCACGCGCGCCCGAGCATCGACCGGCTGATAAGCGCGAGCGGTTTCCGGCCCTTCGCATCGGTCCGTCGGGGTCGTGGTCGGATGAAGGACGGCGGGGGTGAGGCACAGGACTGCATCTTCTGTGACATCATCCACCATCGGGCGCCGTCCCACGCCTTCTACGAGGACGAGGAAGCCGTCGCCTTCCTCGACCTCTTCCCGTTCACGCGGGGCCACCTGCTCGTGGTGCCGAAACGGCACGTCGACCGCCTGACCGACCTGCCCGAGGAGGAGTACGCCGACTTCCTCCGAGCGCTCGCCAACGTCTGTCGACGGGCCGAGCGTCTGTCCCGTCACTATAACGTGGCGCTCAACCAGGGCACCCTCGCCGGCCAGATCGTTTTCCATCTGCACGTGCATGTGATCCCCCGGTACGGCGAGGACAACCCGTTCGCGACGCATCCGAGGGCGCGCCTCCAAGATTCCGACGCCCGGGCTCTGGTGGGGATCCTCTCCCCCGCGTGAGGTCCATGCGAGGTGCCGTGCGATCCCCCGCGGTCGCCGGCCAGTTCTACGAGGAGGACGGCGCGCGGCTCGCGCATCAGATCGAATCGTGCTTCCTCGATCCCCGGGGACCCGGCAGCCTGCCTCCCCGTCACCGGTCCTCGGTCCGAGGGATCCGGGCCGCGGTGGTCCCCCATGCGGGGTATCCCTACTCTGGGCCGATCGCCGCGAGGGCCTTCTTCGAGCTCGCCCGTCAGAAGCCGGCGCCGGTCGTGCTGATCCTCGGGGTCGACCACCACGGCGCCGGGGCGCCGTTCGCCCTGTCCGATCGGCCCTGGAGCACCCCGCTTGGCCGCGTCGACGTCGACCACGAACTGGTCGGTGCGCTCACCCGCCCTCCGATCGTCATCGATGAGTCCGCGCACGAGCCCGAGCACTCGGTGGAGGTCGAGCTGCCGTTCCTGCAGTACGTCGAACCGTATCCGGTCGTCGTCCCGTTGATGGTTCGATTCGCCCCCTTCGAGCAACTGCAGCGCGTGGCCTTGGAGGTGCGAACGGCGATCGCCGGTCGCGACCTACTGCTGATCGCGTCGACCGACTTTTCCCATTACGTCGACGTCGAGACCGCCCGCCGCCTGGACCGCCGGGCCATCGACGCGATCCTCCGCAACGATGCGCGGGGCCTCTACCGGACCGTGACCCAGGAGGGCATCTCCATGTGCGGGATCGCGCCGACGACCGTCCTCCTCGAGATCCTCCGCGATGAGGCCCTGTCGACGCGACTCCTCGCCTGGGGCCACTCCGGGGAGGCGGAACCGATGGACCGCGTGGTGGGCTACGCTTCGATCCTCCTCGAGCGGCCGACTTCCCCGAGCGCCGCGTCGCCCCTCCCCGCCGAAGGTCCGTCGGCATCGAGCCGCCGGCGTCCCGAGGCGGGCTAGGCTAGGCGGCCGTCGCCGTTCACCGCGCCGTCGGCCCGCGCGGTCCAACCGTGTGCAGATGCTCGAGAGCGTACGGAAGGATCCCACCGGCCCGATAGTACGAAAGCTCGGCCGCCGAGTCGATCCGGCAGCGTACGGTGAACGATCTCTTCGCCCCGTTCTCGCCTTCGGCCACCACGGCGAGATCGGACTTCGGCCGGAGGACGGTGCCGTTCGGGATCGAGACGGTCAGCCGCTCGTGGCCGCTGAGGCCCAACTCGGCGGCCCCTTCGCCGGCCCGGAACACGAGCGGCAGCACCCCCATACCGACGAGGTTGCCCCGGTGGATCCGCTCGAAGCTCTTGGCGACGACCGCCCGGACGCCGAGGAGCAGCGGCCCTTTGGCGGCCCAGTCGCGCGAGCTGCCTTGCCCGTACGAAGCGCCGGCGAGCAGGACCAAGGGGACGCCCTCGGCGCGATATCGCTCGGCCGCGTCGAAGATCGACATCGGCGAGCCCGACGGGAGGTGGACGGTGTACCCCCCTTCCTTTCCGCCGGCGAGCCGGTTCTTCAACCGCACGTTCGCGAGCGTGCCCCGCACGAGGACCTCGTGGTTCCCCCGGCGGGTCCCGTACGTGTTGAAGTCGGCCGGTGCGACCCCCCGCTCGATCAGGTAGCGGCCGGCGGGGCTGTCCGGGGGGATCTCGCCGGCCGGCGAGATGTGGTCGGTGGAGACACGGTCCCCCAGGATCGCGAGGACCCGCGCCCCGCGGATGAGGGTCCCGTCGGCCCCAGGGAGCGGCGGCGGGGGCAGGGCGAAGTACGGCGGAAGCCGAAGGTACGTCGATTCCGGATTCCAGCGGTACGTCCCGCCTTCGCCCGCCGACGGGAGGTGCTCCCAGTGAGGGTCGCCCTCGGTGATCCGCCGATATTTCTCTCGGAAGATCGCCGGGTCCAGGCAGGACTCGACGATCGATCGCACTTCCTCGGCCGTCGGCCAGAGCTCCTTGAGGAAGACCGGCTCGCCCGTGGGCCGTTGTCCGATCGGGTCCCGCGCGAGGTCGATGTCGACCCGCCCGGCGAGGGCGTAGGCGACCACCAGCATCGGGGAGGCCAGGTAGTTCGCGCGAACTTGGTTGTGGATCCTCGCCTCGAAGTTCCGGTTCCCCGAGAGCACCGCGGCGACGTACGCATCGGTCGCCTCGACCGACTGGGCGACGGTCGGGGGGAGGGGACCGCTGTTCCCGATGCACGTCGTGCAGCCGTACCCTACGACATCGAAACCGAGCCGCTCGAGCGGATGGAGCAGGCCGGCCCGCTGCAGGTACTCGGTGACGACCTTCGAGCCGGGCGCCAGCGAGGTCTTGACGTACGGGGGCACGCTGAGCCCGAGCGCAACGGCCCGTTGGGCGATCAAGCCCGCCCCCACCATCACGGATGGGTTCGAGGTGTTGGTGCAGCTCGTGATGGCGGCGATGACCACCGCGCCGTCCCGAAGGTCGAGCGCGCCGGGAGGGCTCGGGCGGCGCGGATGGTCGCCTCGGTACGCGCCCACCGAACGACGCAGCGACTCCGGGAGGGCGGCGATCGGCATGCTCTCCTCGGGGTTTCCCGGGCCCGAAACCGTCGGAACGATCGTGCCGAGGTCGATCGCGAGCACATCGGAGAACTCCGGCTCGCGGTCCGACGGGTCGTGCCAGAGCCCCTGCGCCTTCGCGTAGGCCTCGACCCGGGCGATCACCTCGGCCGGCCGCCCGGTCCCCTTCAGGTAGGCTAGCGTCGCCCGGTCGATCGGGAACAACGCAGCCGTCGCGCCGTATTCCGGGCTCATGTTGGAGATCGTGGCGCGATCCGGTACCGAGAGGCTCTCGAGGCCGGGGCCAAAGAACTCGACGAACTTGTCGACGACGCCCTTCGCCCGAAGCGCGCGCGTCACCATCAGGACGAGATCCGTCGCGGTCGAACCCTCGGGGAGGCGCCCGTCGAGCCGGACGCCGACCACCTCGATGCGGGCGAGGAAGTACGGTTCCCCCAGCATCGCCGCCTCGGCTTCGATGCCGCCGACGCCCCAGCCGAGGACCCCGAGACCGTTCACCATCGTGGTGTGAGAGTCCGTCCCCACCAACGTGTCGGGGAACGCCTCGAAGCGGCCGTCGTGCTCCCGGCGATCGACCACCTGGGCGAGATACTCGAGGTTCACCTGGTGCACGATGCCGTTGCCGGGAGGGACCACGCGCAGGCCCCGGAACCCTTTCTGGGCCCACCGCAGGAAATCGTAGCGCTCGGCGTTGCGCTCGAACTCTCGGTCCAGGTTGATCAGCATCGAGCGCTTCTGACCGAAACTATCGACCTGCACCGAGTGGTCGATCACCAGATCGACGGGGATCGTCGCGTTCACCTGAGCCGCGTCGAGTCCGCGGCCCGCGGCCGCCGCCCGCATGGCGCTCAAGTCGACCAGCACCGGCACCCCCGTGAAGTCCTGCAGCAGCGCGCGGGACGGGAAGAACGGAAGGTCCTCGACGGGTTTGCCCTCCGCCAAGGCCCGGATCGCCTCGAGGCTCGCGTACCCCCGGTCGAAATTCCGTAGGAGGTTCTCGAGGAAGATCCGCACCGTCTTCGGGCGTCGCTGCAGCGTCGCCCGATCGACCCCCGGGATCCGGTCGACCCGCCAAATCGTCGAGCGCTCGCCGGGCGCCTCCAGCGAATCCTCGAACGAGGTGGCCACGATCGCGCTCATGCCCGAGCGATCCGGTCCGAGTTCTTGTGTTCTGCGCCCCGCGATCGGGGGCATCGCCCACGGGCCGTGGCCCGTCCCTCGGCTTAATATCGGGCGCCGCTCCCACCGCCCCGGACCCATGATCCTGAGCGACACCCGGATCTTGCAGGAGGTCGAGCGGGGCCGCATCGTCATCCGGCCGTTCCGTCGGGACTGCCTCGGGTCGAACTCGTACGACGTGCATCTCGGGCCGTACCTCGCCACCTATCGGGACGGGGCCCTCGATGCCGCGCGCGCCAACGCCGTCGAGGAGTTTGCCATCCCGGCGGCCGGCCACGTCCTGATCCCGGGGCAGTTGTATCTCGGGGTGACCGAAGAGTACACGGAGACCCACGGATACGTCCCCTTTTTGGAAGGCAAGTCGAGCGTCGGGCGCCTGGGCATCGACATCCACTCCACCGCCGGAAAGGGCGACGAAGGGTTCTGCAATTACTGGACCCTGGAAATGTCCGTCAAGCTCCCGGTCCGCGTGTACGCCGGGATGCCCGTCGGCCAGCTCATCTATTTCGAGATCTCCGGGTCGGTCGCCAAGGGGTACGGGGAAAAGCGCAGTGCGAAATATCGCACGGTCAGCTCCCACCCGACCCCGTCGCGCATGCATTTGAACTTCGCCGCGCGCGGCCCCGGCCGCGTCAGCGGGACGCCGAAGTCCCGCCGGGTCCGACGGCGCTAGTCCGCGAATCCGAGGCGCTTGAGGAGCCCCGCCTGAACCCGGCCCGCGGCGTCATCGATCCGGTCCGGTCCGAGCCCCGCCCCCCGGGCCACTTCCACCGCTTCGTCCTGCGTGAGGAGCTCGCGGGGCGTGTGGGCATCCGAGTCGACGATCATGCCGGCCCGGGCCCGCTCCGCCACCCGGGCCACGTGGCCGTTCGCGAGCATGTGGTTGCGACGGCCGGACAACTCCACCAGGACCTCGTTCGATCGGGCGAGGTCCGCCTCCTCGGCGGTGAGCCAACCCGGGTGGGCCAGGATGTCCACTTCGGGGTTCGAAACCGCGGCCCGGTTCGTCCCGGGGAGGACCGGCTCGGCCCGCGTCTCACCGTGGACGACCACGATCCGCGCCCCCGCTCGTCGCGCGCGCCGGACCGCCTCGTCGAGCCGGTCGGGTGGGACATGGGTGATCTCGACGCCGGGGATCGCAACGATGTTCCAGTCACGAGCGAGCTCGCACTCGGCGATCTCGGCCTGGACGATCCAATCGATGTTGCCGAAGCTCACGTGATCGGTGATCGTGATCGCCCGCAGCCCCTTGACGACCGCGTGACGGATCATCTCGATCCCGACGACCTCCCCGTCGGTGAGCACGGTGTGGCTATGGAACTCCGATCTCCGGAATCCGGTCATGGACCTTCTGAGCCGGGATCCTTCGAGGCGCCCGGCCCATCCTCCGATGTGCCCGGACGTGGTGGTAGGTTCGCGGCGGGGGCTTCGGCTGACCGGTAGAGGTAGAAGGCCGGCCGCCCGGGCCGGGCCCGGTCGCGTCGACCCATCGGATCGAGGGAGACGCCCTCTTCCTCGGGAACGACGGCGATCGATCGGAATCGGAACCGGCGGGCCAGGTACCCTTGGGCGGCTCGCAAGATGCTCAGATCGTCCGTCCGTTCCGCGGAAACGGCCGGCTCTGAACGGATCACCGGGGCGACCCGCGTGACGTACTTGGCCAGCTCCCCTCGGTAGGCGGCGAGCTCGGGATGCGCCTTCGATCGCTCGAGGATCTCCCGAACTCCGGACCCGCCCCCGTCGGGCTTCCTTCCCTCCCGCAGCCATTGTTCGATCGTCCATTTCCACGAGGCGGCGGCGAACAGCACTGCCGAATCGGGCGGCGCGCCCTTGGCGATCGCCGGTCGCATCACGTTCCGGAGGTCCTCCTCGACCCGATCGACGACCTCCTCGTCGGCGCGTTCCTGGTCCCCGCGGGGGAACGAGGCGGCCACGGGGTACGACGACTCGGCGACCAACCCCGGGAGCGACCCTTCGCCGACCTCCTCCGAGAGGTGCGGGGTGATCGGGCTCATCGCGGCGATCCACGCCTGGGTGACCCGGGCCAGGGTCGGTCCTCGCTCACCGCCTCGGAGCAAGTACCGACGGATCGCCGAAGGAAACTCCGAGTAGATCGCCTCGGCGGCGTCGCGGATCCGGCCCTCGGGGAGCGCGACGTCGATCCCGGCCAAGATCTGGTTGACGCGGCCCTCGAGCCAACGCTCGAGCTCCGGCGGCCCGCCGCCGCCCGGCTCGAGCCCCCCCCGCGCCAAGCGCGCCAGTTCCTCGAGGCGGGTGGTCGTTGCGTCCACGAGGTCCGCGTCCCACTCGACGTCCTGGCTCGGGGTCGAAGAGGTCGCGTAGAAAAGTCGCAGCGCATCGGCGCCCCACCGACGGAACGCCTCGTGGAGCGGGGGGATCGCGCCCCCCTTCGAGGCGATCTCCTTCTTCGAGATCTTCTGGCCGCCTTGATCGGTGAGCCAACCGTGGAGGAAGAGGCCCTTCGGATGGAGCGCCGGGGGCAGGAGAAGCGCATGGGTGGCGAGGAACACCGGAAAGTGCACCCTCTTGTGCTCCTTGCCGGCGATATTGAGGTCGAGCGGGTACCAGTACAGGAAGTGCTGGCGTACCGACTCCTGCACGGTTCGGGGCAGGCTCGGCTCCCCCGAGCCGCGTCCCAGGATGACGAAATCGAAGAACGCATCGGTGAGGGCGCTCACCGGGACCTCGCCCCTGCTGACGAACCGGCGGATGGGAAAGTAGGCCGGATACAGCGTCGAGTCCGCGATCGGCTCGATGATCCAGCTCTCGTCCTTCGGGAAGGGGGTCCCGAGCCAGCGTCCCCGTCGCGTGCACGGGCGGTCCGACAACCAATCGAAGATCCCCGGTAGCTCCCGACGGTACTCCTCGGGACGGACCGAGAGCCGGGCGAGGAGCTCGGCGTCCTTCGACTTCCAGACGGGGTCCCCGTAACGGATGAACCATTGATCGGGCACCTGCCGGATGATGACCTCGTGGCCGTTGCGGCAGATCACCGGCTCGGAGAATTCTCGGACCTCCGGCGCGCCTTCGGAGGCCGCGAGCCGCTCGGCGACCTTCGCCCGGGCCTCCGCCACCGGGATCCCGTCCAGGATCGACGGGAGCATGCGACCACGGGCCAGCTCGAGGCGGTAGAGCCGCTCCGTGGCGCGCTGGACCGCCGGACCGTCGCCGAGATGGTGGGCCCCGCACGCCGCGGCCGCGCGTTCCGCCGGGACCCCGGTCCCCGATAGGAGCTCCCTCTCCGAGGCGCTGAGCGTCTCGATCGGTACGACCACGACCGGCTCGATCGCCGGGAGACGGCGTCGTTCCCCCTCGGCCGCCTCCTGCACGGCGAGCCAATCGGCGGGCGCGTGGGCCGGGACCGACATCACCACCCCGGTCCCGATCGCCGGGTCGACGATCGGACTCTCCAATACCGGGATCATGCGCCCCGTCAGGGGCGAGGTGACCGAGCGGGAACGCAGCTCCTCGGCGGGGACCTCCGCGCCGAGATGTCCTCCGGATTGTTCCTGGAGCTTGCGTCCCCCTGCGGGGCTGACGAGGTAGCGCTGCGCTCCGTGGTGCCAGGTCGACAGCACTGACCGAGGCGCGATCCACAAGTTGGTGGCGCCGTATACCGTCTCCGGTCGCAAGGTCGCCGCGAGCAGCGCCCGCCCATCGTCGAGACGGAAAGCGATCGTTCGATACTCGACCCATTCCGCCGTGCCTCCGCGGGAGAGGTCGGTCTCCGATGGATCCACCGATACCGGTCCGCACACCGGGCACACGGCCGCATAGTGGCGGGCCTGGCCGAGGGCGCCCGCGGTGTCCAGCCGACCGAATTGCCATCGGATGAACGCTCGGTAGTCCGCGTCCATCGTGGTGACATAGGCGTCCTCGTCGACGAGGACCCCGAACTTCTGGAAGACCTCGAGGTAGGTGCGGCCCAGGAAGCGTCCCGCCTTTTCGGGGTCCTCCAGCTCGGACCACTGCGACTCGGAGATGCCCTGGTCGACGAGCTGCCGGATCGTCAGGGGGTCGCGCAGTCGCACCTTCTGGGCGAACGTGACCGCGGGGAGGCCGGTCATGTGGGTCCCCGTAGGGAAGAACACCGCCCGCCCCTTCATCCGGTAGTACCGGTGCAGGAAGTCCGCGTACGCGAACCCCCGGAGGTGGCCGACGTGCAGGAATCCGCTCGATCCGGGGTACGCGACGATCGCGTAGAATTTCTCTTTGGACGGGTCGGGATCCCCCCGGGCGATCCGCGCGCGGGCCCACTGCGCCTGCCAATGTGCCTCGCGGGAGGTTTCCATTTCGCCGCTCGAACGGCCCTCGATATCTAAGGGCTTCCGCGCGCGACGGACGACGGGACCGCCGGAGCGACGGAGATCCCGACGGATGGCAGTCTCATCGTCGCGACGGAAGGCTCCCACCGCCCCGCGGCCGAACTACACACGTCCTGGAGCGTAACCGGGAGGGGCTCGAATTCGCGAACGGCGAGGGCCCTTACCCATCCGGTTCAGGCGGCGGGCGCATCGGCCGATATAAGGGGGGACGGGGTGCGCGCTTCCCATGAAGATCATCGAAGTCTTCCACTCGATCCAAGGGGAGGGGCCCCTGACGGGTTGGCGAACCTCCTTCATACGGACCGCTCGCTGCAACCTGCGGTGCGTCTGGTGTGACACCACGTATTCCTTCGGTCCCGGAAAAGAGCGATCGATCCCCTCGATCTTGCGGGAGGTGGGAGGGCATGGAACGAAATTCGCATGTTTGACCGGCGGGGAACCGTTGCTGCAGCGCGACACCCCCGCCCTCCTCAAGGCGCTCGCCCATCGCGGATGGACCACCGTCGTGGAAACGGGCGGATCGCTCGACGTCTCGCCCTTGCTGGCCATCGAGCGAACCCTCCTGAGCGTCGACGTCAAGTGCCCGGGCTCCCGGATGGAGACCCACAATCGCTGGGAGAACCTGGCCCTTCTGAGGCCGGCGGACATCGTCAAGTTCGTGATCGCGGACCGCGCGGACTATCTCTACGCCCGGAAGGTCCTCGCCGAGCACCGGCTCCCGCAGGTCGTCTTTCAACCCGTGTACGGGACCGACGGGGGCCGCCTCGCAGATTGGGTCCTGCGCGATCGGTTGGATGCCCGAGTGATGGTGCAAGAACACAAGGTCCTCTGGGGCGACGTCCCCGGTCGGTGATTCGGGGCCTCCTTCCGCACGACCCTTTATACGCGAGTCCAGTCCCGTCGGGACCGACGCGAGGTGGGAACACGGCTGTACGGGACGCCCCCCCGGGCTTGGGCACACCGTTCGGGAAGGCGCGATCGATGGTCTTCCCGCGCACGGTCCTCGCCGGCCATGGCGTGCTCGCGGAGCTGGGCCGGACCTGCCGGCAGTTCGATTTCGCGGACCAGGGGGCGGTCGTCACCGGCCCGAAGACGGCGGACCTGGCGGGGCATTCCGCAACCGCCGCGTTGAAGGCGTCGGACTTTGCCGTCACGGAGATCCTGGCGGGCGACGCCACCCTACCCGAGGTCGAGCGCGTCGTGGAAGCGGCCCGGGCGGCGCGGGCGAAGTTCCTCGTGGCCGTGGGAGGCGGTAGCAAGATCGACATCACCAAGGTCGCCGCAAGGGATCTGAATGTCCCTTGGGTGAGCGTGCCGACGTCGGCGGCGCACGACGGAATCTCGAGCCCGAGGGCGTCGCTCCACGACCCCCAGACGGTGACCAGCATCTCCGCGGTGGTCCCGATGGGAGTCCTGGCCGATACGTCGGTGATCGTCCAGGCCCCGTTCCGACTGCTCGCAAGCGGCTGTGCCGACGTCATCTCCAATGTGACCGCGGTGCTGGACTGGAAGCTCGCGACGCGATTGCGCAACGAGGAGTTCTCGAGCACCGCGTCCACGCTCGCGGAGTATGCCGCGCAGGAGATCGCCGACCACGCCCCGTTGATCAAGCCGAATCTTGAGGAGTCGGTGTGGATCGCCATCCGGCCGATGATCGTCGCCGGCATCGCGATGAGCGTCGCCGGCTCCTCCCGACCCTGTTCGGGGAGCGAACATTTGTTCAGTCACGCCCTCGATCGAACGGCCGCTCGGCCGAGCCTGCACGGGGAACAATGCGGCGTCGGTTCGATCATGATGATGTACCTCCACGGGGGGGATTGGAAGAAGCTGCGGACCGCGCTCCACACGATCGGAGCCCCCGTCACCGCGCGGGAACTGGGCGTCTCTTCCGAGGAGGTCGTCGAAGCGCTCGTCCAGGCGCATCGCATCCGTCCGGAGCGCTACACGATCCTCGGCGACAACGGACTCACTCGGGAGGCGGCGGAACGGCTCGCCACCGTCACCGGCGTCATCGGATGATCCATGGCCGAGATCACCCTTCTATCGAATGCGCAAGCCCAGGTCGGATTCGAGTTCGTGTACCTCGGCGGCGCGCCGGTCTGTCGCACCTGCCCGTACCGGCACGCTTGCTTGACGCTCGATGCCGGGCGGCGGTACCGGGTCTCCAAGGTTCGACCGGTCCAACATCCGTGCGCCCTCCAGGAGGTAAACGCGAACGTCGTCGAGGTCGAGCCCATCCCGCGTTCCCTCGTGGTCGACGCCCGGGCGGCCATCGTGGGGGGTTCGGTCGACACCGGCCGGGTCGAGTGCACCCGACTCGACTGCCCGAACTGGGACATCTGCGCCGGGCCGTCGATCCCGGCGAAGCAACGGTACCGGGTGGAGCGGGCGGGGGGCGCCCTTGCGGAGTGCCGGATCGGCAGAACGCTCAAGCAGGTGGACGTCGTCTAGCGAAGCTCGGGATGCGGGGCTGTGGGGTAGACACCGACCGGCAACGGTGCCGGCCGGCTCTAATGGTCCATCCTTCGGGCTTTGGGAGCCCGGGACCCCGATTCAAATTCGGGCAGCCCCATTCCGGACTGTATTCAAATACAGGCGCGGCATGGCCTCCACCATGCCGTACACCGCCAAGCCGCGCCTGGCCGACCCCAACGCCGAGAAGTGGTACCGGGCCATGTCCCGGAAGTCGCAGATCACCGCCGACGTGAACTACCGGCGGCTCCGGGCCTTCTGCGAGCAGATGGGACTCTCGCCGGCCGACGTCCTGCGGCGGGCGAGGAGGCAGACCGAGGTCCGCGACCTGCTGGGCCGGTTCGTCGAGATGGAGACCGAGAAGGGTCGCGCCGCCTGGTACATCCACTCCTCCGTGATCGCGGTGAAGTCTTGGCTCAAGTTCAACGACCGGCCGCTGACCCTCCAGGTGGAGCTTCCATCGAATACTGTCTCGAAGCGCCGGGAAGACGAGCGCGTGCCAACCTCCGAGGAGCTGCGGTCGATTCTGCTCGCGGCCAAGCCCCACGAACGCGCCGTCGTGGTCCTGATGGCCCACAGCGGGCTTCGCCCAGGGGCCATCGGATCGTATGAGGGGAACGACGGTTTGAGGTTGAAGGACCTCCCTGACCTCCACTACCGGGGCGACGGATGCCGGTCCCCCAAGCCCGAGCTGCACCACGATACGCGTGTGGCGTTCGATCCCGTTCCCGCTCGGGTAAGGGTCCGCACCGGGTCTTCGAAGGGGGGCCACCAGTACCTGTCGTTCTTGGGTGAGGAGGCATGCGGCTACCTCGTCCAGTACCTCGAGCAGAGGATGGCCCACGGCGAGGTCCTCCGGCCTGACACCGGCGTCGCCAAGCCGAGGTACGGGAGCAAGCAGTTCGTCCGCTCCCTGAACATCAGCTCCAGGGTCCGACGCCTGTTCAAGGCGGCCGGGGTCGTCGATGCCTCGGGCGTAACCCCCCGCCCCTACGTGCTTCGGCAGTATTTCCTCAATCGCTGCCTTGAGGCACAATCGCGAACCGGGGTCCCAGATCGATTCGTTGAACATTGGGGCGGCCACCGGGGGGACGTCACGGCGAAGTACTACACCACAGGGCTGCCCCACATGCCCGACTCCCTCGTTGAGGAGATGCGGGCGGCCTACCGGAAGTGCGAGCCGTTCCTCTCGACGACCCCCGGTTCGTCGCGGGCAAGCTCCAACGCTGAAGCTTTCAAGGTTATGCTCTCGCCGTTCTACACTGACGAGGAGATTGGGAAGATCGACCTCACGGACACCGCCGCAGTAATCGACGCATATCGGAGCGGGGCGGCCCGGAAGATGGCCGCTGCCGGACCACCTCAAAGGATCGTGGCCCGTGCGGAGGCCGAACGACTTGTCCTCGAGGGCTGGAAGATCGGGCGGGACTGGGAAGGCGGGCGGGTCGTGGTCGAGCGGGCCGGTTGAGGTGAGGCGGCAGCGGCACGACCGGTCGCGCATACACCGCGACTTCCGCCGAAACAGGCGGCCTGCGACTCGAACGCGTTCGGTCCGGGGTCCTTGGGTGTGCGCTGCTTGCGGGGCGCCTGCACCCTGCCTTGTTCATCCCGGCGGTCCCGAGAAGCGCAGGGACCGGCTCCGAAACGTCACCTAGTCCGGCGGTAGTCGCCGGTCCTCGATGGCTGCGAAGAGGGCCCCTCCGAAGGGACTACCCTGCCAGTGGCACCACTGCGCCGATTGTGACGCCACCTGGGCATCGGACCACGGACCGCTTGTTCACGAGCTCTCGATTAGACATCTGCGCTCTGGCCTGGAGCGGGTCGGGGTGTTCTCTGTCGGCACTGGGTCGTTCGACGTAGCTGACCTCCTCGTCCTCTCGCCATCTGGGACCCCCGTCTTGGTAGAGGTAAAGACTCGGCGGGCGGGGACCCGACCCGGCGGTCTCTCAGTCCACCAGGCTCGGGCCCGCGACTACTGCCGCGAGCACGGCTACGGCTGGGTCACGGTCTGGGCGATCGGCGAGCCGAGACGTGTTCCGCTTGATGGCGCGGGCAAAATGAAGGCGGTGAAGCTCCTTCCCCCGGTGGACGTCCGGATCCGTGGAACCTCAAAGCTTCTCGAGAAGATGATCCGGTCCGGTTGGGAGGCCTCGTCGGAGTGAGCGTGCCCGATTCACTGCATATCAGTTTAACCTAGAAGGAGAATGCGTCGCAGATGCCGGAGCAGTCGGTTTCGGGGTTCTCTTACAAGTCCGACACCGTGGCGGCGTTCAAGACGATACTTGAGGCTTGGCAGCCTTCCGATCTTGATGACAAGCGGCGCGATCTGCCGAAGACCGAAAAGGGGTGGGAACGCTCTCTGGTGGACCACGTTCGCCTGATGGTCCCATCCGACCTGAATGTCATCCCGCAAGGGGGGGCGGGAATGAAACACGGCGACATCGTCGTGGAGCGGAAGGGGCTCCTCGGGGGTATCGTCCGCGACATCATCGAATTGAAGATGGGTCTCTCGACGACGGGCAACTACCAACGGCTGATCGGGCAGGTCGATGACTACCTGAAAGAGGGCGGTTCCACCATCGTCGTGATTTGCGGAGAGGACACCGACCCGAAGCTGATCAAGCAGCTCGAGACGAGGTACCCCTCGACGACCTCCAAGCTTGGGATCTTCTGGAAGAAAAGTTCGAAGAAGGGCGTGAGCCAACTCTTCCCGAGAGAAGGTGGCGGCTTCGAGCTTCCGTCAGTAAAGTTGCCGACCTTCAAGATCGGGTAGTCCGACGGTTAGAGTCCGTTACTCCGTCGGCTCCTGGGCGAGGAGCGCTTGCTCAGCGGCCACCAGAGCGCCGATCATCTCCTCAAGCTTGAGCTGAGGTCCCACCACGGTGGTCGGCGCGAACTCGGACTTGAGGCCGTACCGCTCGAGCTGGTTGAGACAATAGCCGACCCTCTGAAGCGCGACTTCCCTTCCGCCCACGTCCTTGTTCCGGTAGATCTCCATGGTTGACCCCGTCTCTTGGAGGCCTTCGAAGCTTTGATTGTTCCCTCGGCTGGAAAACGCGGATTCTATGCCCGCGCCGGCCGTCCGATTTACGGCGGGCCGAAGTCTCCCGCCGCCCTCAAACCATAAACGGGGGGTCGGCCGGCCAGCTCGGGCGGGACCTCACCCTCGGATTGGCCAAGCCGGTAATCACTCATTTTTCGAAAGCCCTCCGCGTCGGTCACCATGATTCGGAGACCATCTGAGTACTCAGCGTTCGGGAGCAGGCCTTGCAGAAAGAGCATCCGGGTCGCCTTGCCCGGGAGTTCGAAGTCGTCAGTAAGTAGCGGAGGACTGCCGAACGGTAGTAGCCGGAGTCCTTGTTTGGGAAGACCTCGGATACCGCGCCCACTTGGAACTCCGAGGAGAATGTTGATCTTTGTTGGCGTGCTACGGCGATTGGCAATCTTCAGGCTCAGCTGGGCAGTTCCGTCAACTCGGGTCGCAAGCCACACGCCACTCTGTGTGTCGAACCTGTATGGAGTGTGGCTGTACGTATCGACGTACCACTGCCTGACGAGGATCAGGACCCCTGAGGTCCCCACGATCCCGAGCGCGAGGTTGAGGATGTCTACCCAGTCCGGAAGCATCTCGATGGCTCCAGGCTAGGGCTCCTTAGCGCCCGGCGTCAGGATCGTGAGGGCGGCGTAGCTGCCGCCGATCACAGTGGCGATGGCGACGACCGCTTCGGCCTCCGCCTGAAGCGTCTGATCGAGGGCCGCGAGCCCGATAGTTCTCGCTACCCAGGTGTCCACCCCCGTGAGGATCGCTACGATCACGAGGACCATTACCAATCCGGCGGTCCACGACCAGTGCGCCCCTAGGAGGCCCTGCCGGCCCTCGCGAATCCAGGCGGGCTCCTTCGACTTGTCCTCGCGGACGACGGACGCATCGGCCTGAGAGGATCCCACCATGGGTTCAGAGGCTATCCACGTCCAGCTGGACCTGCCCTGGCTTCTGCCAGACGCTGACTCGGATGACGATCCTGTACGCTGTGGCTATCGTCACGTTGTACGCCTTGTTGAACACGACTTGGTCTGTGTTCAGTCGAAACGGGAACATCATCGGGCTCCGCTGGCGTGCGAGGTCGTACTCGGCCTGCGAGAACATCCCGGCGAAAAACCGGGTGGTCCCCCTTCCATCCATCTTGACGACGGCGCCTGCCAGGAGGTTGAACGGGGTCGAATGCCACTCCCTCCCCTTACCCAGCGTGATCAGACCGTGGTAGATCGGCTGCCCCCTGCCGACAGTCGGAATCGCTTGGGCGCTCATTCGGAAGCTCCGGTCGAACGGCTATCTGCCGCCCAGGTACTTAGCAGGTCTTAACGGCCGGGGACGCACTTCTCGTCGTGAATCGACTGTGGTAGCACGCCCCATCTTCTTACTCCGAACCGAGCACGACACATTATCCGCGGACTATGTCTCGACGGTATCGAGTTGGATCTCCTGTGTCGCGGTTGCTCGAGGAGACTGGTGCGCGATCGACTATGAGAATTCGGCCGGCTTCGGGAGGATCCGGTACAGGTTTCCTAGTGTTCAAACGGGTCGGACCCGACCGCGCCAAGACCGGTCCTCAAGGAGGGAAAGAGGGACGGGTCTTCCTCGTTACGAACAAGCATGTCCTCGGGGGGACTCCCGAGGAACGAGAGCGCCAAGAGGCAATCAACCTCGGATTTAACGAACTTAACGAATCCGGAGCTGTCCTTGGACAGGAGCTCAGCATCAACACTCGTTCGGCGAGCGGCAATCTGCTCTGGCGCGAACATCCGGACGAGGGGGTCGATGTCATCGCCTTCGAACTCACTGGTCTCTACAACCTTGGTAGAAAACTCTCTTCGAGCCTAATCGCTGAGGAGCTGATCTTGACCCGAGCCGTTGCCGACTCCCTCGGGGTCGGTATGGGAGATGAGGTAGTGGTGTTTGGGTATCCTCTGGGTTGGAGACAGGGCTCAACCTTCTTGCCGATGTGCCGGGCGGGCTACCTAGCCACGAAGTACGGAGACCGTTTGATTGAGGAAGCTCCCGGAACCCTCATCCAGGGAGGTGCAAAGGGACCGATTCGTGGTTTCTTGATTGATGGTCTGACTATATTCGGCTCGAGCGGGAGCCCCGTCATACTCCGACCGGTGGCAGCAAGTGTCCTCCCGGGAGGGAGAACTGAGATTGGCAGTAGGACGAGCGCCTACCTTCTTGGAATTACCTCAGGGATGGTCTCCCTGAGACACGAGGACGATGATGGCGTCAAACGATTCTATCCCGGCCTCGGCCTCGCATTCGATGCCGAAACGGTCCGAGAGACTATTGAGCAGTTTGAGTTCGAGTCGTAGATACGGCTCCGAGGTCGGACTCATCGCCCGTCGGCCAACGGGAGGGCCCTACGCTTTGTCGTAGAGAAGGTCGACAGGACGATGGCATCGGGGACATCCTGTCGTCATCGCCCCACGCGGAGCTTTGACCGCTCCAGGAGGAGCTTGCATCGGCGATACGAAAACGTTCCCACACGCAGGGCAACGGAGTTGGTCGGTCATCGTATCACCCAGGGTCCGACCATACTTGAATCAGGCGTCGCGGCTGCCACGGGCCGAATGCTTCACCCGGCTCCTCACTCACCTGAGAGGTATCCGCCCGTCGAGTAGGTGATCCCGAAGAGCTGCGTCTGATCCATCCCCGGCCCTGAGATGTTCCCCCTCATAACGAAGCGAGAATCGACCGGGCAAAAGATCGGGTATGGGAGCTTGTAGTACGCCAGGTCCACGACTGGCAGCCACGAGAGAGACTCCACCGGATAGGTGACGCCGTCGACGTTGAAGTTGATCTCGGTCATCAGGATCGGCACTGCGGGATCGATTAGGGCGTCGACAAGGACGCACGTTCGGCCCCGAGTGTAGGTTGGTCCAGACCCCAACCCGTACTGCGAGAGGTCGACAGGCGCCGCCGATGAGCCGAATACGTTCGTCCAGCCGCCGATCTCGTAGCTCTGGACCCACGTCTCGACGATCGGGGTGGCAGGCGCGATCCCGACGTTCCGAACCGTGGCGGCACGGATCAGCCCCATGCCGATCTCCGGGCCCTGGGCGCTCGACCCCGCAAAGACCGCTCCGTCGAACTGAGCCTTTGCCAGCTCGGCACAAGTTTTGAACAGGTCCCGGGCGTCGAGGAGAAGGCCGCCCAGGCTGCGCGGAAGACACTGAATCCCGGCTAGATGCTCGAGATTGTCGTCGAAGGCATCCTCCTCTGCGAGGGAGAGCGGCACCGTGCTCAGAGTTCCGCTCCCGGAGGCGAAGAGTCTGGTGTCCTCGAGGAAGCTCCCGGTTCCTGCGGTCGAAAGGCGACTCGACATCGTCATGGGATCGCGCCCGAATGCTTAGGTGTTCCGAAGGCATACCCGTCCGTATGCCCGGACCCTTCGATGGCTTTCGATTGAGAGACCTCGTGCCGAACTCGCCGACCACCAAGAACTCGTTGCTCGTCGGCGGAGTTCCGACCAGCGTCGTCGTACCGGGCTCTGTGACCGAGATCGGAGCGAGGTCCACCGGCAGGCAGGTGGCGTGGGAGATCGGTCGGCATCCGATCCAGCAGGCGATGGTTGCACTTGAGGCCCTGAAGGCGAACTCGACGCCACATGCCGAAAAGACCCCGTCAGACTCCACGGCCCGGCAGATCGGGTTCGCCGCCGCGCCGGCCGAGAAGGTGCCCGGGACGCCCGGTCTGAGGAGCCCAGTCGCGATCGCCGAGAAGACCCCGGGATCGAGCGCAAGGGAGCAAAGGTTTCGCCCGCCCGAGGGTTTGGACCAGTCGAAGGCGTCGAGTCGGCAAGGGGCCTAGTCGGCAACCGGCGGCGAGTCAGGGCCTGTCAGCCTCGGCGGAGGGTCGTGGACCGGCGGGTCCGCGGGAGGCGCCCGGGGCGCCCTGCGGGACCTCCGGCGCCTCGCTACCGGGCGGGACTCGAGCGCCAGCACGCGGGCCTCTAGGGCCACGATGCGCGCGGCAAGCGCCTCGACTCTCGCCGGGAGTTCCGCCCTCGCCTCGACTTCTCGTCCGAGACGTGCCGCGACCGCCCCGCGAAGCGCCGGGCCGATCCCGAGCCCCAGAATCCCTCCGCCCGAGGGGGGGGCCGGTTCGCCGCTCACTGCCCGCCCCCGAAGAGCTTCCGAAGTTCTGGAAGTGCCTGCTGAAACATTACGATGTCCCGCATGCGGATCGGCCGGGACGGGTCCTCGTCGACCAGGTGACCGGTGCGGATCGCGTCGTTCGCGGTGTACGGGTTTCCCTTGTCGTCGCGTCCCTGCCAGATCTGAAGGAGGGTCCGCGCGTCGGTCGCCGGAAAGGTGTCGTAGTCGGAGTCGGGCGGCAGCTCGATGGCGTGTCCATTCGAGAACCTGAACGACAGATCGCTGTGCGCCTGTCGGATTCGGTGCTCGCCCCGCGACCAGCGCACGTCCAACTCGTAGACCCGCAGCCGGATCGCCCGCTCGAGCGTCAGTCCGGTCGATTGCTGGACGGCCCGGACCTCTTCGATCCGGCGGGAGGCCCGCCAGGCATAGTACGACTTCAGCCTGGCGACGAACCATGACCACGCGTCCGTCACGAGAAGCTCACCCCGCCCTGCGAGCCGGGTATTGACGCGCGCGGCCTGGGGTGCTCCGCGGTCGGCAGCGGTGGCGGACCGGACGGCTGCGGGCCCGCTGTACCGGGCGGCATCATTTTGTCGATCTCGCGGACCGCCTCCATGTATTGTTCGTCGGTCGGCGGCTCCTGTGGGCCGGTCCCCCCGGTCGGCGCCTGGCCCACCGAGCCCACGGCGTCGGAGACCCGCCGCTGGATAGTGGCGCCGAGAGCGGGCGTGTCCAAGATCAGGTCCGAGATCCTGTCGACCTTCTCCAGGAGTTTCGGGGCCGATGCCGCCCGGTTTGCTAGGATCTCGAGGGACTTCTTCTGCGCCTCGTTCTTGACTGACGCGCCCTCGACCTCGACGTCGGTGAGCGACCGCTTCTCAGACGGGCGGTTCTTGAGCGCCTCTAGGTCCTGGCGGAGCGGGGCCAGGAGCTGATTGAACCCGTCGAGCTGGACGCGGTCGTGCTCGCGCTGGACTAGGGCCGCGATCTCCCGTTCGCGGGCCGCCAACTCCGCCTTGAGCCGTTCGACGTCCGCGCTCGGCGCTAGAGCGGGCTGGGGCGTCGTCTGGGCCTGCCGTTCGAGCAACGCGAGTTCTGCGTCGAGCATCCGCTGCTCCCTGAGTTGTGCGAGGCGTTGCCGGAGGGCGGCGTTCGCGTCGGCGGCGGGGACGACGCCCACGTACGACGCGTCGGACCCGAGGGTCTCGGGATCCCCGACCGACATGCGATAATCGGAAATCAGAAGGTCGATCGTTTGCGGCGGAATCCCGCCCTTGGCCATGAGGCTCCTGAGCCCCACGTAGTCGTTGGGCTTGAGCGCGCGAAACGCGCGGCACACCAACTTGGCCCGCCCCTCGGCGATATTGGACGACGTCATCTGTCGGAACAAGGCGAGGGCTGGCTCCTGCGCGCGGGGTCCGGGCTCGTCGAGCGGGTTCCGTGGTCGTCTCTCCGCGTTCGGGTGGTTGTACGCATCGTCACGATCGGGGCTGAAGTCCTCGTATCGGGGGTAGGCCCGCCGCGGCGTCGAAGGGTTGAACTGGTTGTCGGGATCCTCCAAGTCGCCCAGGGGCGACGCGGCTTGGCCCGGCGGGATGCCTGTGGGGGATGCTGGAGTCTCAGCGAGCGCTGCGAGCCCGGGCGCCGCGGCGGGGACCTCGGGAGGGGCCGGTGGCGTCTCGCCCAAGACCGTCTCGACGGCGCCGACGGGAGTCCGCGTGATTCGAGAAATCAGCGAGGTGGAGACCTTGAGCGAGGATAGCCCGTGGATCCGCGCGGCCTGCTCGCGGGCCTGCGCGAGCTCCTCGTCGGTGGGAACACGCCTGGCCGGAAACCTGCCCGCTGACTGCCCGCCGATCTGCCCGGAAGACTGCCCGAGGTCCTGCCCGGGGGACTGCCCGAGCGACTGCGCCGGGTCCTGCCCCGCCGACGGCGGACCGGCCCGCCGTGAACGGCGCGCGGACCGGGGCCGCGCACTCGCGCTGCTCACCGGGAGGCCCCCGGGTGGGCGTTGTAGTTCGGCTGGCTCACTCTCTTTCGGGGGCGCGTCCCCCTTCGCGGCTTCGATGCTCATGTTGGACTCTCAGGTGTACTCGACCCGCTCGGCCGTCTCGGGATCGAACGCCGCCCGAGACAGCCGCCCCGCGCGTCTCCACCGCAGCAGGCCGTGATGCTGTCGGCACGCTCTCCAAACCAGCCCGTGGGTAGACCCGACCCTAGGGAGCCGGATGTAGAACAGTGAGCACGATCCGCAACGAGCGACCAACGCCCCCGTCTCCTCGTCGGGAACTAGTCGGACCAGCCAGTACGTCGCGGCACTCTTCTCGTGGCCGCAAAGGAGCCGCGAGGCTCGGCCGCCGGTCAACGTTCTCGCCTCCGAGCCCGGTCCCGGGGTGGGACCGTCCAGTTGGACTCTTCCTCCATGAGGGGCTCCAGCGCCACGTCCTTCTGGGGGGGTGCGGGCTCTGCGGGACTGCTGGACCCGGTGGCCGTTCTACCGACGGTGGAATCGCCGACAATCGCCGGGCCCGAGGTACTGTCCTCCGATCGCGTCCGCCCCACGCCCACAGTACCGCCCCCCGGCCGGCCTGGACTGCCTGGCCGGGACCCGTCGAGTAGGGTGGTCTGCCCCGCCCCCCGGCCAGGCTGTCCCTGCTGTCCAGGGGGTTGTACTGTGGCCTGCGCGCGGAGACGGACGCCTCGCCAGGACCGGACCCTGACGCCATCCACCCCCGGACGCTCGGACCGCACGGACGGGACGTGGCGGGGGAGCTCCTTGCCGACTATCTCCGGGGCCTTGGGCGGGGTCCGGTTCCTGCCGCAGAAGTCTGCGTACTCCTCGTAGAGATCGTCCTTGGCCGTCAGGGCCATCGGGTCGACCTCGATCGACTCCTCGACGAACCAAGCCAGGTTGTCAGAGCGGCGCCTCCAGTCCGTTTCGAGTCCCGCGGCCCCGGCGTCCTGGATGAACCCCCCGTCGGCCTCCAGTAGCTTCGCCCCTCCGAGCGCCCAGTTGAGGATCCCGGCCATCTCGGCGCGGAGGGCGGCGTCCAGCTGTCGGTCCTCGCGGCCTGTGAAGTCTTCCGAGAAGCGCCACAGTCGCCAGCGCCGCCAGAACGCGTAGGTGCGGTCGTCGACCGTGGGAAGGTCGTTCGCGCTGAAGACCAGCTTCGCCTGGTTCACGAAGTCGAAGATCGCCCCGTGCTTGAGTTCCGCCCGGACTCGGTCTCCTCCGGTAAGGGCCTTGAATATCGAGGTGTACCGGATCGGGTTCGCTGGGAGGTCGGCGAAGACGTTGAGGAGCTTCCCGAATAGTCGCGCGGTGGAGAACCTATAGTTGTCTGTGAGGGACTGGAGGGTCTCGGCGCTAACGGCCTCGGGGCCGACCAGGTGGGCAAGGACCGTGAGGAGCGTCGACTTGCCGTTGTTGCCCGGCCCGGCGAGCATGAAAGCGAGCTGGTAGGGGTTCCCGGGGACCGCGAGGACGTAACCGAACAGTTTCTGGATCTCTCGCCGAACGCTGGGGAGCGGTTGGACCTCCAGTAGGAACCGATCGAATCTTGGGCAGGTAGCGGTCGGGTCGAACGCGATGGGAATCCGCCGGGTGAACCGAAGCGCGGAGGAGTGTGGCCTCAGTTGCCCCGAAGCCGGATCGAGCACCCCGTTTTCGAAGTTGACCAGCCCCGGCGGATTGAAGACGTCCCTCGGTACGAGCGAGCGTCGGGCGATAGCCTTGGAGACCTCCTCTGGAAATCGAGCGTCCGCGGAACGCCCACCGTTCTCGAACGCCGCCTCGACCCGCCGGTGGATGAGCGCCCGGGCCCCTGCGCGGTAGAGCCCGACACCATCGTAGACGAACAGCTCGTACCCGGATACGCCGAACGTGTCCGAGGGGGCCGCGAAGGTGTGCGCCTGCGTCAGCCACTCGACGAATTTGACCCGGGACGGCTTGGCCTCACCGTTCTTGTCGGGGGGGAACAGGTCGTCGGGGTACTCCACAGAGATCATCCGAGGACCTCCGACACGTGGTCACGTCCGTTCCCGCCATTCGACGGAGGGTGGGGGGCTTTCTTGGTCCCTGCCCTCGCCTCGCGCTCGGCCCAGGCTAGTTGAATCCACCGCTCCGCCGCGCGCGACGTCTCGGCGATCAGGTCGTTCGACCACCTATTCAGGTACGCGCGGCACGCGCGCTCCAGAAAGTCGATCTCGTTGTTCAGGTCCGCCAGCAGCGCCTCGGCTTCCGACCCGGGCGCGAGCCGATTCCTCCAGTCGTCGATCGCGGAGTGGATGAGAAGCCAGGCAGGGGCCCACGCTGATTCGAGGCTCCGAATGAGCGGCTCCCCTTCCGGAACCGATTTAGGCCGGCCGGCGATGTGGTCAGCCGAGGACTTCGGGGACGCCACCCCGTCGCACCTCCCCGGACCCGCCGGGGCCGCCGGGGGCTACACCGGCGGCAAGCGGGCAGTGAGTTTTCACGTGAGAGCCCCCTTCGGTTCTGCGAGCGACCTGGTGATCGCGATGACGAGAAGCGTGTAGGTGGCGTCGTCCATCCCGGCGCACAGCTGGTCGACCAGTGGCCTGGCGAGCGATCCCGGGGGGACGAGCGGTAGGAGTCTGTCCCGAACGGCGGCGCCGTCTACCGTCAACGGTTTCCCCCCGACACAAGTTGGACCGGCTCTAGGACGACGCGCCGGCCCCGTCGACTCAAGCGGACGTAGGTACCGACCACGAGCCAGCCCGGAGGGATCCGGACGCTCACCGACCCCGCGACGACAGCAACCTTGCGCAGGACGTCAGCGGGTTCCGTCATGGCCATCGTAGGACTCATAGGGGGACCGTGCCTACCACATGTCGGAGTGTTGTCCGGGTGTCCGACGGCGAGGTGGATTGGGCGACGGAGCTCGCTCGGACCAAGCGACCCGGGGAGGGCCCTACGGCGTTGCTTTCACGTTGGAGGACGGAAGCTCCTGCGGACTTCACCTCGGTCCTAAGTGGCTATTCGGGATCCGACCCTGTGGATACGATGCGCCGGATATTGGCACGTGCAGTAGAGGTTGGGGAACCCGGGAGCGCTACTCACACGGTACGGCTGGTCGATGATCGACGAGGGCGGTCCGGTACGGATCGCGCAATCCACGGCGTCTATGAGACTAGGTTCGATTTGGTCCCCAGCCCCGGAGTGCCGGCGTACATCACCGAACCCGGCCCCCAGACCGGCAGTGTGATCCTCCATCTCCCCCTTAGTGCGGTAGAAGGGACCCGTCGAACGCTCCGTCGACGCACCGACGAGATCATCGGCACGGTGCAGCCCGAGACAGGTTGGCACGAGGACGGGGGGCAGTTGTACTTCCCCGAGTCGGGCGGGGTTCAGGGGGGCGCTTCCCAGTGACGCTCTTTGACGACGTGGTCATCGGGGTAGGGGTCGGATTCACGGGAGGCCTCACCGTATGGGTAGTCCAAGCTGCTGTCAAGGCCTATGGCGACACTCGAGTGTACGGTGAGCGAATAGGGAACATGGAGCGAGACTTGGACGCGGTCCGAACCAGCCTTTCCGCGATCAGCGACGAGATGAAGTCTCTCGTTCCGCTTGTGCGGAAGCCGCCGCCACCCGCAGGTGGAGGGCACCCATGATGGGGGCGGTTGAACCTAGGGAGAAGAGGCGGGATGAACTCCTTCGATTCTATCAGGCCGGGACAATCTCGCTCGACGAAGCGAGGGAGCTGCAGACTGTCCTGCGACGAGATCTTGGGGAGGTCCAGCAGCAACCCGTTGACCCAGCAGTCGTCGCGGCGCTCGTTGGCGTGTCCGTGGGAGTTGGGACTCTGATCGCGTCAATGGGGATCGCCCCTCGTCGTCGGGGGTAAATAGTCGGCTTCCGACGAGGCCGCCGGAATCCGAGGCGCGTCGTCTACGCGGCAGACTTCGGCGCGGGTCTCTTCACGAGCCTGAGGACCAGTTGCTCGCGGCCAAGTACGTCATACTCGAACGCGTCGCCCGCCTCGACCGATAGGAGCCGCCCGATATCAGCCGGGATCACGACCGAGAGCGAGGCCCCGCGCGACCGGACCGTCCGCTTGAGTACCACGATAGTACCTCGGTCCGGGCACTTCCCGAGGCCATTTAGCCCCGGCGAACCCGCTCGCTTGGAATACATTTGAATACAACTGTGTTCAAATACGGGCAGCCCCAAACCGGTTCCGCCTAGGCTCCACCGAGCGGCCGGCCACGGCCGGTCTCACCGCCGATCGCGGGATTCCCGATCGGACAAGAGTTGGCCCGTGCGAACGCGCCCGGGACCGCCGAATCGGACCTCCGAACCGGCGGCGAACGGCGAGGGCGGCCCTAGTCTCCCATCGAGACTTCTCGGAAGACCGTCCCCGAAAGCGTTGACGGGTCGATCAGTCGCACGGTCCTGAGGCGCCCCGGCTCGGACTGGGAGGCCATCAGCTGGAGACCCTGCTTGGTCATCTTCGCGGTCACCCCAAAATCCCCGAACGAAGGGATCACCTCGATGAGGTGGAGCTTCTCCAGCTCCTGGATCCCATCCGCCACCGACTCCTCGATGGGCCCGGGATACTCCTTCGGCGCCCCTTCTTCCTTGCCGGCGTCGGAGGGTTGGAAGAAGTGCCAGAGCAGCTTGACCGTCGACGGGTAGATCTCGATCACCTTGTCAAATCGGCGGTCGCCGCCCTCGGGCTCGGACTCCGGCTCGGGCTCCGGCGGAGCGGGGGGCGCCGTCGGCTTCTTGCTCCCGAACAGTCGCATGCCCGGGCCCCTAGGTGGACCCGGTACATACGAGTTCGTGAACGCTTGACCGCCTACATCGACTTCGTTCGGGTCCGGAGGCGACGGGGCGACACGCGCAGCCTTTAGATGCCTCCAAACTGCCCATCCGAACGATGCCGGCGGCCCATCCCACGGGACCCTCTGCCCCCACAGCGGTGCATTCGGCGGTCATCGAATGCGAGGTCTGTGGAGGGGAGACCGAGCATCGCATCCTGAAGTTCGACCGGCGCGGAGCCGGCCGGCCGGCGGGCGAGATCCGGGGACTGGCGCGATGCCGTATCTGCCGGACCACGCACTCGTTCCGGTCGTCGGCGCCCGCCGAGGTCGAGGTCCGCACGGTCGTATCTCAGGGACGAACCTCCGAGACGGGAACCCTTCGCCTTCCGCGCGGAACGCTGCTCGAGTCCGGCCGCTTCCTCCCGGGCGAACGCGATCCGCCGCTGCGATTGATGCGGATCGATCGGACGGATGGCACCCGCGCCCGAACGGCACCGGCCGAGTTGGCCCGGACCCTCTGGCTGACCCCTCACCTGGGCGAAGCGGTACGGATCTCGGTGATCGAGGGGGAGATCACTCGGTCGATCACTCAGCTCTTCCCGTCCTCCGCGACGTTCTCCGTCGGAGCCTCGATCCACGTGGAAGGCCGCGCCTTGCGGGTCGTGGGGCTGAGGGCCCGAGGGCAAACGTGGAAGGTTCCCGGCGACACGTTTTCGGCGGCCGAAGTGGATCGGGTCTATGCCCGGCGCACCGTCAGCCCTCCCGCGGGCAGGAGGGCCTGGATCCGGGATCGGGCGAGCCCGAGCTCGCGGGCGAGTTCGATCTCTCGCTCCGCCCGGTCGCGCTCGGCCCCGGGCGCCAGGACGAATCGCGGCTGAGCGCCCTTCGGGAACGATCGGATGGGGGCCACCATCCACAGTTCCTGTCCAGCATACTCGACCGGCCCGATGGCGAGCTCCGTCGGAAGGTCCTTCATCGAATGCTTGGTGCCATGGATGACCCACGCCCCCCGCGGAACGAACTCCCCACTCGCCCCCGCCTTCGAAACCTGATCGGCTTCGACCCAGAACGCCGAGGCGCTGGCCAAGCCCGCCCTCCAAGCCTTCGAGTAGGCGACCCCCCATTGGCCCGCCTCTTCCATCGTCGCCTCCGTTGGCCCCGGTAGGCCGGGGGCCGGATGCTTGACGATGACGCTCGGAGCGCCGTGGATGTCCGCGTGGACGTAGCGATCCCCCGCGTGCAGGTAGCGACGTACGATCAGATCGTTCGTCGGGGCGTCCCGTCCCCCGATCACGAGGATCCCCTCCGACGTGAGGAACCAGCGATATCGTTCGAACCAATGATGGGCCTTCGCAGCCGGCCCGCGGGGCCCCGCCCTGGCGCCGCCCTCCGACGGTCCGAGAGGGGGGGCCGAACTGCGTCGTTCCGTCTCCGCGAGCGCCGCTCGGGCCCCCTCGAGCTTCGTTCGTACCCGCTTCGCTTCCTCGAAGAGGAACTGGGCAGAGTCGCGGATCGGCCGCGCGGCGAATACGGCGATCGTACGATCGCCGACCGATATGGTCCGGGGCCCGGCCGATCCCTCGCCGTCCGATTCGAGTCGGATCCGCGCCGCCTCGGCCTCGGGGAACCGGGCCAGTAGCGTCTCCGCATCGGTGACCAGTCGGTCCGCCTCCGATTCGAGCTCGGAGACCGCCGCGATCTGCTGGTTCCTCTGCCGGAGGAGCTCTCCCGCGACCCGGGCCTGCTGCGTCGCCTGCTCGGTAGGGATCGGCCCCACGAGGCCGGGAAAGAACGCTAGGGCGGCGTCGGAGAATCTCGGGAACCGCTCCTCCGAAACGCTCGGGTCGGCGCGGAACCGCTCCGACGGGAACGGCTCCACATCGATCGGCAGGTCACCCCTCCGGTATAGGAAGCCCCCCGGCGACGGCCCGATCTCTCCGAGGATCCGGTCGATGGCCTGATGGATCTGGTTGGACGACGCCTCGGCGTCCGTCGGCGCGCTGACGGTTCCCGGCAAACCGGCCCGCACCAGGATCTCCTCGGCCAGGGGTCCACCCAAGGCTAGGCGAGCGGCGAGCGTGGTCGCCCGGTCGGTCCTCGAGCCTGAGAGCGCGGCCTGGATCGAAGCGGGGGAGCTCTTCCACGGATCGCTGCGTCCCGGCGGCCGCTCGTAGTTCGCCCCGACCCGGACGGCGCGATGGGCCCAGGTCTTCGTGTGCTGGACCGCCAAGATCCGACCGGCCCGGGCGATCAGGAGGTTCCCGGTCCCGAATAGCTCGACCGCCAGCACCAGCGGCGGATCCGAGGATGCGGTTCGAAACTCGATCTCCAAGTACCGTTCCCCGCCCGGCTCCACGGCGCTGACGAGCCGACTGCCCGTCAACAGGCGGCGGAGCTCCTTGGCGAGCGGACTAAGATCGGCCGCGTGGTCCAAGGACGGGACCACGGCCGCATATCGACCGGGGACCACCACCAGCTCCCACCGACCTTCGCCGGGCACCCGCAGTACGATCGAGTACCCCCCCGACGGAAGGTCGAACGCCTTGTCGACCCGGGGACTCGCGAGCGCCCGAATCTCCCGTACCAGCGCGAGCGTATCGAGCGATGTGAATCGGTCCTTGGCGACCCCGCTCGACCCCGGCTCCATGACCGACCCCCGGCAGCTCGGAGGGACACGCCCATTAACTTCTTACGAGGTGCGCCTGCGAACGGATGCCGGACCGCGCGGGACCCGCCGAGGGGCAATGGAGGCAGCGGGCCCGGGAGTTCGCCGAGTCCGTGCTGGTCCCCCTGAGGGCGTCGATCGACCGGGAGGACCGTTTTCCCGAGGATCTGACCGAACGCGTCGCCCGGGCCGGTTTTCTCGGCGTCGGGCTGCCGGAGCGATGGGGCGGGGAGGGCGGCGACACCCGGTGCGTGGCCGCGGTACTGGAGGAGCTGTCCCGTGCGAGCGCGGCGGTGGCCACGCTGGTTTCGGTGCACATCTCCGTGTGCGCTCA
The DNA here is from genome assembly GCA_035945215.1 of Thermoplasmata archaeon. Taxonomy (GTDB): domain Archaea; phylum Thermoplasmatota; class Thermoplasmata; order Lutacidiplasmatales; family UBA184; genus Lutacidiplasma. The sequence continues at coordinate 444,076 of DASZAJ010000010.1, read as the reverse complement.
ACCGATCGATCGCTGGGGCACTGACGCCCAGAAAGAGGAGTTCCTTCGACCGCTCGCGGCGGGGAGATGGCTGGGCGCCTTCGCGCTGACCGAGCCCGGCGCCGGGTCGGACGCCGCCGGGATCTTGAGCCGATATCGCCGAAGACCCGACGGGTTCGTACTGAACGGCTCCAAGATGTTCATCACGAACGGCGCGAGCGCGGATGTGCTCCTCACCTTCGCCGCGGCCGTCGAGGATCCTCACGCCGGGCGGATCTCGGCGTTCCTACTCCGCAAGGGAACCCCGGGGTTCACCGCCCCGGAACGGCTCGACAAGCTCGGGCTCCGCGGGAGCGAAACGAACGGCCTGCACTTCGACGAGGTATTGCTCCCCCGGACGGCGCTGCTCGGCGACGAGGGCCGGGGCCTCTCGCTGGCGCTCGGCACCCTGACGGCGGGTCGGATCGGGATCGCGGCCTGCGCGCTCGGAGTGGCCCAGGCGGCCTACGAGGAGGTCGAGCGCGCGGTCTCTAAGGGCGGGCGCGAATGGGGGCGAACCACGCTGGCCCGATCGTACACCCGCCTCACCGCGGCCCGACGGCTCGTCGAGCATGCGGCCGTGCTGAAGGACCAGGGCGAGGATTACGCCCTGAGCGCCTCCGCGGCCAAGCTCGCCTGCGCGGAAGCCGCCACCTGGATCGCGGAGCGATCGGTGGACGTGGTGGGTCCGTCGGCCACGCTCGCTGACTCCCGCGCCGGTCAGCTGCTGCGGGACGCACGGGTCTTCCCGATCGTCGAAGGCACCACCGAGGTCCAGGAGATGATCCTGGGCCGCGCGCTCGCCGGCGGGTGAATCCAGCCTTCCGTCGGGGGCGAACCCCTTACTAAGGTCGCGGGGGCTCCGAGGGCATGCACTCGCCGTCGGGCCTCGACCCCGCTCTCGAGCTCTCGACGTACGAGGTGGCCGAACCGGTCCGCAAGGTGGTCGAGGCGGCCGGGATCCGATCGCTGTACCCGCCCCAGGGGCAGGCCCTCGGTCCGGTGATGCGAGGCGAAAGCGTCCTGCTCGCCTGCCCGACCGCGAGCGGAAAGTCCCTGGTCGCCTACCTCGCCCTCGTCCGCGCGGCGCTCGCCCATGCCACCGGGCTCTACCTCGTCCCGCTGCGGGCCCTCGCCCAGGAGAAGTTCGACGAGCTCTCCCAGTTCGAGTCCCTCGGCCTACGCATCGGGGTCTCCACCGGCGAGCTCGATCTCTCCCCGAAGGCCCTCGAGCGGCTCGACATTCTCGTCGCGACCAGCGAGAAGGCGGATAGTCTATTGCGGAGAGGTTCCCCCTGGCTCGACCGGCTCGGCTGCGTCGTCGCCGACGAGGTGCACCTGCTGCGCGACCCGGACCGGGGGCCGACGCTGGAGGTCTGCCTGACCCGGCTGCGGCGGTTGCGACCCGAGCTGCAGGTCGTCGCGCTCTCCGCCACGGTCGGGAACTCCGAGGAGCTCGCACGCTGGCTGAACGCACGACATATCGCGAGCGAGTTTCGGCCGATCCCCCTGCGCTGCGGCGTCTACTACGATAGCCGGATCACCTTCACGGACCTGACGACGCGCGCGATCCCGCCGCCGGGCGAACCGCTCCCCCGCCTGGTCCGGACGGTCCTCTCCGAAGGCGGGCAGGCCCTGGTCTTCGTCAATACCCGGCGCTCGAGCGAGCAGACCGCGCAGGCCCTCGCGCCCACGGTACGCGCGTCGCTGACGACCGCCGCCCTGACCGACGCGCGGGCGGCCTCCGAGGCCCTAGGTGAGATCGCGGAGGAGGCCACGGAAGGCTCCCGAAAACTCGCCGCCCTTCTCCCGAACGGGATCGGCTTCCACAACGCCTCGCTAACCAATGCCGAGCGGCGGATCGTGGAACGGGCGTTCCGGGACCGGATCGTGAAGGTCCTCGTGGCCACCCCGACCCTGGCGGCCGGCATCAACTTGCCGGCCCGTCGGGTCATCGTGCGCGACACGACCCGCTACGACGACCAGCTCGGCCTCCAGGCGCCGATCCCCGCGCTCGAGGTCCAGCAAATGTGCGGCCGGGCCGGGCGGCCGGGGCTCGATCCGGCGGGGGAAGCCGTCCTCGTCGCCCGCAGCGAGGCCGAGGTCGAATCGTATCTCGACGACTACCTGTCCGCGCCCCCCGAACCGGTGCGCTCGCAGCTGGCGGCGGAACCGCCCCTTCGCATGCACCTGCTCGCGCTCGTCGCCAGCGGGGCGGTCAGCGGCGCGGAGGACCTGGAGCGTTTCTTCGAATCGACGTTCTTCGGCCACGCGCGACCGGTCCGCGAGCTCGACGCCATCGTGGCGAACGTGCGCACCTTTCTCGAGGCCGAGGGGCTGCTCGAGCGCGGGGGACGTCTCGCGGCGACGGAGTTCGGCCGCATGACCTCCGAGCTGTACCTGGATCCCCTCAGCGCGATCGTCCTGCGGGGGGCCCTCGAACGGGCGCCGATCGGCGTTCGCCCGTTCGCCCTCCTCGCCGCGATCTCCGTCACCCCCGACCTCGCGCCGATGTCCCTGCGACGGAGCGAGGAGAAGACCCTGCTCGACCGCTTCCTCGAGGAGGAACCCGAGCTTTTGGTCAAGCCCGAGGAAGAGCCGCTGCGCCTCGACCTCGACCTGTTCCTCGCGCGACTGAAGACCGCCTGCGTCCTCGAGGCATGGATGTCGGAGACGCCGATCGTGGAGATCTCCGACCGCTTCAACATCGGCGCCGGCGACGTCCGGGGCCGGGTCGAGGATGCGGAATGGCTGCTCGGGGCGGCGACCCGTCTTTCCCTTCGGTTCCAGCGGCGCGCCACCCGCACCCTCGACGCTCTGGCGTTGCGGGTCCGCTACGGGGTCGGCGAGGAGCTGCTCGACCTCGTGCGCTTGAGCGGGATCGGGCGCGTCCGGGGTCGGGCGCTGTTCGACGCCGGGTTTGCCGACCGCGAAGCCTTGCGATCGGCTTCGATCGGACGGCTGGAATCGATATTGAAGTCCCGATCGCTCGCCGAGAGCGTGCTGCGCCAGCTCGGCGTGACCGCGCGCGGCCCGGAGCGCCCCCGCCCGCCGCCGGCGCCGCCCCGGGCGCCTACGGGCGCGAAGGCGCGGCGGACCAGTCGGCCCCTGGAAGAGTTCCACCCGGGGCCCTGAACGGCGACCCGGCCGGCACCGGACGGACGAGCTCGAGGCGGGATCGCGTCCCGCCGGATCCGCCGGTGCGGACCTCCCGGCGGAGCAGGCCTGCCGCCTCCAGGCGGACGATGCGACGCCATAGGGTGGTCGAGGGCAGTGGCCGGACCCCTTGGGCCCGCGCGAGGCGGGCTTCCCATTCCCGCACGTCCCGCACGAAGACCTGGCCGCGGGCGGCCGCGCGTTCGATCGCCTCGAGCAGCCGAGGTTCGATCGCGAGCGACTGGGACTCGGAACGGGCGGTATAGGGGGAACCCGGCGGCGACGGGGTAGGCCCCAAGAGCTCCCGCCGGAGCATCTCGATCGACCGCCGCGCTCCGATCCCGTGTTGCACGGCGTGGTCGGCGATCCGCTCGGCCCAGCCCGACGGGGCGTCTCGGCCGAGCGCCCGGCGCGCGCGGTCCCGGACGATCTCGGCGATCTCATCGCGGGTGTACGGCGCGAGTTGTACGGGCAAACCGGGCGAGATCCCGCTCGCGTCGGCCTGTCGCCAGCACGCCCGAGCCCCCTCGTTGCCCGAGAGCACCAGCCAGATCCGGGGGGCGATCGGCGCCCCCTCGGGAAGGAATCGGTCGGGCGCCGCGAGCGGCCGAAGGACCGCGCTGATGTCCGGGCAACCGGCGCCCAGGTCGTCCAGGACGACGACCGCCGGCCGACCGGAGTGGATGAGCCGTCGGAGGAACCCTGCGACCAGCTGGGCCACCGAGAACCCCCGACTGCTAAAGTTCGGATCGAGGCGTTGGAGTAGTTCGGTGGCGATCCCCTGGGTGCCGGACACCCATCGCACCCGGGCCGGGGCGTACACGCAGGTCGTCGGCTCCCCCCGCTGCCGAAGGCGCTCGACGACCTCGAGGGCGGCTCGGCGCGCGACCGCCGAGGTTCCGCTCCCCGAGGGACCCTCGACGATGGCGGCCCGGAACGATCCGCCCGCAGCGGGCTCGACGGGCAGCCGTCGGCGCAGCTGTTCGAGCGCGGCGGAGCGGGCGACGAGAGTCGGCGGGGTCCAGTCCGGGGCGAGCACCTCGGGGTGTTCGGGTCGCAGCATGAATCGAAGATATCCTCCAAATATAAGAAATCTAATACAGCATCGTTCACTCGCTCGTTCCCCCCCGCTCAGCGGGTCCACGAGACGCGGGGCGTTTCCGGGCCGGTCTCCGTCGGCGGGCCCGTCGCAAACCGATTAGTACTGAGCCCGGCTCCGCGCGAATCGAGAGGGGCGGTGACGTATCGGATCACCCTGATTCCCGGGGATGGTATCGGACCGGAGGTCACGAACGCCGCCCGATGCGTCGCGGAGGCGACCGGCGTCCCGATCGATTGGGAGATCGTTGAGGCGGGGGAGCCGGCGATCCGTTCCACCGGCTCGCCGCTCCCGGACGCCGTCCTGGACTCGATCCGCCGAAACCGGCTCGCGCTGAAGGGACCGATCACCACCCCGATCGGAAGCGGATTCCGGTCCGTCAACGTCGCGCTGCGACAGCAGCTCGACCTCTACGCCTCGGTGCGCCCGGCACGGGCGATCGCCGGCGCCGGCACGCGGTTCCCCGAGACCGACCTCGTGGTGGTGCGGGAAGCGACCGAGGGCCTGTACTCCGGCGTGGAACATTGGGTCGATCGCGACCACACCGCGGCGGAAACCGTCAACGTGGTGACCCGGAAGGCCTGCGACCGGATCACCCGGTTCGCCTTCGAGCTCAGCCTACGCGAGCACCGTCGCAAGGTGACCGCGGTCCACAAGGCGAACATCATGAAGACGACCGGCGCGCTGTTCCAGTCGGCGTTCCGGGACATGGCCAAGAACTACCCGTCGATCGCGAGCGAGGAGCGGCTGATCGACAACCTGTGCATGCAGCTCGTCAAGAAACCGTCGGAGTACGATGTCATCGTCACCACGAACCTCTTCGGGGACATCCTCTCCGACCTTTGTGCCGGACTCGCAGGCGGCCTCGGGATGGCCCCGGGCGCGCTCTTCGGGGATTCCATCGCCCTGTTCGAACCCGTGCACGGGTCGGCGCCGAAGTACGCCGGCCAGGACCGCGCGAATCCGATCGCGGAGATCCTTAGCCTCGAGCTCCTCCTGCGCCATGTCGGTGAGATCGACGCGGCCGAGCGAGTGTACCGGGCGGTCTGGGCGACGGTGGCCGAACGGCGGGTCCTGACCTACGATCTCGCCACGCCGGGCCCGTCCGGACGTCCGATCGCCCCTTCGGGCTGTACCAGCATGGCGTCCGAGATCGCTCGCAAGGTCCCGCTCGTGGACCTATCGGCCCCCCGACCGACCTTCACGGCCCCCGACCGGATCGCCGGCCCTGTCGGGGTCGATTGACCCGCGGCGGCCACGAAGCGCCTCGGCGGAACAATTATCCCGCTCGGGCGCGGAGCAGTACGTCGGATGGAGGCGACCCGCGCCGTCCGGATCCCCGTCGCGAGGCGCGAACGACCGACCCCGCCGGGCCCCGAAGCGCCCGGTCCGATCGATCCGACCGCCGTCGCGCCGGGCGCCCGTCGGGAGAACCGGTCGGGGACCCAGCGGGCGGTGCGGACCTTCGTCACGTTCCTCGTCGGACTCCTCGCGATCTATGGCCTCTTCCTCGGGTCGTTCTTGACCGCGCCCGAGATCGGGGTTCGATCGAATCCCGTCGAGTACCTCGCGTTCACCGCGGTGCTCGGGGCGCTCGTGCTCTTCGGCTTCGCCGTGACGGTGGGACGGGCCCCGCGGGATCTGCGGGCGACCGCGACCGAACTGTGGGTGCGGGAACGCAGCGGTCGACTGCACCGTTTCCCGAGCGACGCGGCCCTCTCCCTGGTCGTGCTGAAGCGCTACCCGTCCGGGCTGCTCTCGAGCGAGGGCACCGAGATCGTCCGGGTCTCCCACCCGGAAGCGTCGCCCCGGACGTACCTCGTCGAGACGGGGTTCTTTCCGCCCGTGCCCGGGCGATAGGCGCCCGGTCGGTGGCGGGGCCTACTCGAGCAGGTCTTCGAGCTCGTTCGCCACGAGCGAGAGAAGCTGGTCGAGGAACCGGTTCTTCAGTTCGGTGATCTGGCCGGAATCGGTCTCCAGTCGCGCGAGGAATTCGTCGCCGTCGCGCAGGAAAGAGAGCGAGAGCACGTGGGCCCGACCGCCGGGGCGAGGGGGCGCCTCCGAGACCGCCGGGGCGGTCGGGGCCGCGGCTCCCCGGGCCGCGCTCTTGGCTGGAGCCGGCGGCTTCGCGGAAGTCGAGACGGCCTTACCGGATTTCGCCGGGGGAGAGGACTTCTTGGCCGGGGTTTTCGACGCCGGTCGCGCTAAAGGGGTCGGTTTCCGTGCGGGCCGGGACGGGACCCGGGCCTTGACGGACGCCTTGCGCGAGGAGGGCATCGGAGTTCGCCTCGGCGCGCCCCCACCAGCCCTCCCTATTTAGAGATTGGTGAGATTTCGTTCCCACGGGCGGGGCTTCGGTCGCGCCGGCAGGGTCTTCAGGTCGCTCGGATACCTCGAGAACGTGAGCTGGGCTGACGCGCCGCCCGAGGGGCGCCCGGTCGAGCCGGACCGGCTCGACGGAGCGCATCTCCTGTGGCTGTTCGCCCTCCTCGGTGGCACGGTCTTCCTTGTGCTCGAGCCGCTCGCCAACTTCGCGCTGTTCGGGTCGGACACCGGGGAGTACTACCGGCTCACGGACGCCCTCTTGGCCTCCGGCCACCTCCCGTCGACGTATCTGGGCTGGGGCTCGGCGTATCCGGACTTTCCCGGGATCTTTCTGCTCGGCGCGGCGACCGCCGGCGCGACCGGGGTCGATGCGCTCAGTGCGCTCACCTGGACGATCCCGGTCGTCTCCGCGCTGGCCGTGCTGCCGATGTTCCTATTGTTCCGACGGCTCTTCCCGAACGACTCGGTCGCGCTCGTAGGGAGCGGCCTCGCCACCGTCGCTTTCCCGAGGATCTTCTCCCTCGCCCATCCGGCCCCGCTCGCCCTCGGGGACTTCCTGGTCGTCGCGGCCCTGTGGATGTTCGTCGAGGGCCGGCGCGACGTCCGATGGTACGTTCCTCTCGGCGTTACGAGCGCCGCGCTCATCCTGACCCACCATCTTTCTAGCTATTTCTTCGTCGTGAGCGCGCTCGGCAGCCTCGTGCTCGTCGAGTTGTACCGACCCCGGTCCTGGAGCCCGCGCTTCCCGCTCCGGGAGCTCGTGTTCGGCGCCGCGTTCCTCGGGGTCCTGTTCGCGTACTGGTTCTCCGCGCCGTCGTTCCTCGCCACGGCCAGCCTCGGGTCGATCCGCAATAGCCCGGGCCTCCTGGCGTTGTTCGAGGCCGGCGCGGCGGGGGCGATGGGCTTCGCCGGCCTGCTCCTACGTTGGCGTCGAGCGCGGCCCGTGCGTCGGGACGTCGTTCGGATCCCGACGGACCGTTCGGTGATCCGCGACTTTGCGTTCCTCCTCGGGGGGAGTTTTCTCGGCATTCTCGTGGTCACCTCGTTCCCCCTCCCCGGCACCTCCCAGACGACCACGATCTCCGCGGTACTGTACTTCACCCCGATCCTCGCCATCATCGCGCTGGCGGCCGGCACCCGGCGACTCGTCAGCGCGGCCCGATTGGGTCCGTACTCGATCGCGTGGCTCACCGCCGTCGGACTGTCGGCGCTCCTGGCCCTGGCCACGGCCGATCCGGTGATCAGCCCGGCCCGCCACGCCGAGTACCTGGTCATCCCGCTCGGCCTCCTGGTGGCGATCGGGGTCGGCCGCCTCGTGGCCCGCTCCGAACAGCGGTGGGGGCGCCCGGGGGTCCTCGCCGGGGCCGCGGCGGTCGTCCTCTTGCTCGCCGCGAACGGGGCGATCGCCTACCCGCCCCCGGCGGTCTTCGGCGGATTCCAGGAGGGCCTCACGGACGGGGACGCCGCGCTATGGGGCTGGGCGGCGATCGGGCTGCCGGCCGGGTCCGTCGTCGCCTCGGACCATCGGCTGAGCTCGATGATCTTCGGGTTCGATGGGAATCGGGCGACGTGGGACTCCACACCGAACCTGTTCACCGGCTCGGACTGGGGCCTGGCGGCCGCCGAACTTCGCAGCTCCGAGGCGCCGCACAATCTCTCCCCGATCGATGCGGTCGCCATCGACGGGACGATGCGCGGCTCGGGCGTCGCGCTCGACCCGAGCTCGCTCGCCCTGCCCATGAGCCCCGCGGCGACGGCCTGGTTCCTTTCGCCCCCGTTCGTACCGATCTACGAGAACGGACCGCAGTCGGTCTACTGGGTGGATGGCCCGGTGTCGAATTCCAGATAGGGCCGGATGCGCCCGTCGTTCGACCACCAATCGATCGGGGTGTTCCCTTGCCGCGCCAGTTCGCCGATCAGCCGCTGCGCCCAGGCCAACTTGGCCAGCTGGCGGGGTCCGGGGGCCGGCGGCCCCGCGGGGTGAAAGTCGAACCCCCAGAGCAGGATCCGGGCCGCCCCCGCGTGCTCGGCGAGGTACGCCGAGCGATCGCCGTCGGTAAAGCCGCCGACGTCGATGAGGCCGTCGTAGGGGGGCCCGGCCCAGGAGCCGGCGAGCTCGCCGGAGAACTCCGGGACCCATCGCTCGATCGCCGGGATGTTGTCGCCGTGGGCATGCACGACCACGAGGGCGCCGGCCGAGTTCGCTGAGATCTCGGAGGGGACGGGCCCGTCGAGGTCGGTCACCACGAGGTCCGGGGTGAGACGTGCCTCCATGCACGCGCGCGCGGCCCCGTCCGCCGCCACGAGCGCCGGGGCCCGGGGGCGGTCGCGAAGTTGCCAGATCGGCGGCGCCCCCGCGTCCGGGGCCGCGCCCACCACCACCACCTCCCGGTCGGCGAGACGGGCCGCGATTCGCTCGAGGGCCCGCTCGCGCGCGCCCGGGGGCAACAGTCCGATCAGCCGCCGCCCGGCCGCTTCCTCCCGTTCGAACGGGTACCCGAACTCGGCGCGAATCGACTCGTACCGTCCGGACCAGCGGGCGTAATTCATCGGACGAACCGGGCCCGGTATGGCCCGACCTTCAATGATATTCCGGTGGTCCGGAATCGAGCTGCGGTCCCATCCTTCTCGGAAAAACGCCGCCTCCGGAGGATGCTTTATAAGTGCTGGCCTGCATCGCCGGGAGAGGAAGTCCCAAGATGCGCCCCCTCGCTCAGGAGATTCTCGCGCATCTTCCGGGCTCGGAACCCAAGCGCCCGAGTCCCTCCGCCCCCTTGGCCCCGTCGAGCGACGACGCCGAGCTCGAGGCCGTCCTCGCTTCGCTGAAGACCCACATCAAGGTGGTCGGATGCGGCGGCGGCGGTTGCAACACGATCAACCGACTCGCGGAGGAGGGGTTGAGCGACACCGAGATGGTGGCGTGCAACACCGATGCCCAGCACTTGCTCGCGATCCACGCCCCGAAGAAGATCCTGCTCGGCCGGCGGCTCACCCGCGGACTCGGGGCCGGCGCGCTCCCGCAGGTCGGCGAGCAGGCCGCGCAGGAAGCCGAAGAGGAGATCAAGAAGGCCCTGGCCGATTCGGACATGGTCTTCATCACCTTGGGCCTGGGCGGCGGCACGGGGACCGGCTCCGCGCCGGTCGTGGCGAAGCTCGCCAAGGACGCGAACGGCGGCAACCCGCTGACGATCGCGGTCTGCACGCTGCCCTTCGCCTCGGAAGGCATGGTTCGGCAAGAGAACGCGATGTCGGGCCTGGAGCGGCTGCGCTCGACGATCGACACCGTCATCACCATCCCCAACGACCGCCTCCTCGAGCTCGTCCCGCGCCTCCCCATCCAGACCGCGTTCAAGGTCGCCGACTCCGTCCTCGCCCGGGCGATCCGGGGGATCACCGAGATCATCACCCGGCCGGGCCTCGTCAACCTCGACTTCAACGACCTTCGGACGATCATGAAGGGCGGCGGCGTCGCCCTGATCGGCATCGGGGAGTCCGAGAGCGACAACCGCGCCGAGGACGCGGTCCTCGAGGCGATCCATTCCCCGCTCCTCAAGGTCGACATCGCGGGGGCGACGGGGGCGCTCATCAACGTCACCGGCGGTCCGGATATGACCGTCTCCGAGGCCCAGAAGGCGGCCGAAGTCGTCCAAAAAGTGGTCAGCCCGAACGCCCGGATCATCTGGGGCGCGGCGGTCGACCCGACGATGCAGAGCACGATCCGCGTGATGCTGGTGGTCACCGGAGTTAAATCCCCCCAGATTTTCGCGGGGCCCTCGGCCGGCGGCGCCCCGGCCCGCAAGGCGGGTCCGGAGCTCGACGTCGTCCGCTAGGGTAACCAATGGCGTTCCTCGACCGGGCCAAACGAATCCAGGACGAGTTCGACGGCCGTCTGAAGACCGTCGGGCACGGGAAGTTCGGGCGCGTCCTGCGGATGGCGCGCAAGCCGACCACGGACGAGTACGTCCGCGTCCTCGAGATCACCTGGCTCGGGGCGGTCCTGATCGGCGTCGTGGGCTTCTTCATCTACATCTTCTTCAGCCAGGTCGGCCCCTGGATCTGGTCGAATTTCTTCGCGAGCCTCTAGGGGCTCGGCGCCGGCTCGGTGGACGGGATGGAAGGGAATTCGGGCGGCGACGGCATCGGCCTCATCTCCGGCGAGGAGGCCGTACGCCCTCCGGTGGCCAAGGAGGTCGCCGAGCCGCGCGCGACGACCCCGGCGGTCGGGGGGGCGCCCCCGCCGGCCCGATCGGCCCCCGCCGGGCAGCTCACGCTGAAGGCGGCCGACGATGAGAGCCGGTTCGTCACCGCCGGCACGGTGAGCACGCTCTCCGTCGTCCTTTCGAGCGCCCGGCCCGAGCCGGTCAGCGTCCAGGTGGCCGTTGAGATCGCCTATACGTCGACGTATCCAGGGGAGGGGGCCGACTGGCCGGTCCGCTGGCTGCTCCCGGGCAAACGGACGTTCAGCGAGCTCGTGGCGCGTCGGGAGAAGTTCTCGGTCGCGCTGACCCCGGGCCATCCGGTCCCGTTCGCCTTCGAGGTCACGGCCCCGGTCGGGGTGCGCTACGGCGACCGACTGGAGGTCCGATTGCACGCGCGGTTCGACGACTCGGTCGCGAACGACGCGAGCCTGACCCTCTCGCTCATCGCCCGTCAGGCGATCCTCGCCATCAAGACCTCCCGAGGCTACGAGCGCGAGGTCGCCGACACCCTGCTCGCGCGCGCGGAGGAGAAGCCCGATGTCGTCTTCGCCCTTCTGGTGCCGGCCGCGCTGCGCGGCTACGTCTTCGCCGAGGGGATGAGCTTCGAGGGGGTCCACGAGATGCTCAAGGGCATCCGAAAGGCCCGCGGACTCGTCGCGGGGGAGACGACGCTCAAGGAGGTCGAGCCGCTCCTCGTCCCGAAGATCACGGTCGAGGGATTCGTCGAGGGCGCGATCGTCGAGCTCATCAGCGGGCCGTTCAAGGGCGAGAAGGCCCGCGTCAAGAAGATCGACCAGGCGAAGGAGGAGATCACGGTGGAGCTCATCGAGGCGGTCGTCCCGATCCCCGTGACGGTCCGGGGCGACCACGTGCGGATGCTGGAGCGGGGAGGCGGAAAGAGTGGCGGATGAAGTGAGCGTGCTCGTCGAAGGCGGCAAGGCCTCGGCCGGGGCGGGTCTCGGGGCGGCCCTCGGGCCCCTCGGCGTCAACGTCGTCCAGGTCGTCCAGCAGATCAACGAGCAAACGAAGGGTTTCGCCGGCCTGCGCGTCCCGGTGCTGATCAAGGTGAACCCGGCGAACCGGCAGTTCACCCTCGAGGTCGGCCGGCCGCCGGTCGCGGCGCTGCTCCTCAAAGAGGCCGGCAAGGAGAAGGGATCTGGCAAGGCCAAGACCGAGACGGTCGGCGACGTCGCCATGGCGGCGGTCCGACGGATCGCCGAGGCGAAAGGCGCCGACCTGTTCGGCCGCTCGATCGAGGAGAAGGTCAACCAGGTCCTCGGGACCTGCGTCTCGGCCGGACTGACCGTCGACGGAAAGGACCCCCGCGCCCTGCTCAAGGAGCGCACCGGCGCCCGGGGGCCCCGATGATGGGCCAGCCGCCGGGGGGCGCCCCGCCGGACCTATCGAACGCCGAGATCGTCGACTACTCGACCGTCGAAGGGGACGGCCGCGTCCGCCTGAAGCTCAAGGACGGTTCGGTCATCGAGGTCAAGCTCGAGATCATGAACATCCTGCGCGCGGGCAACGATCCGAACACCGGGCTGCCGGCGTACATCGTCCAGTCGGCGCCGCTCGTGCGGCTCGTCGAATGCCCCAAGGAACTGCGCAAGAGCGCCAGCCGCCCGGGCGCGACGAAGGACCCGAAGTCGATCCCGGGCTTCGGGTAGCGGCCGCGGGAAACCGATAAGCCCCCGTGGGGTCCCGGCGATCACCGTGGCGGACCTCTCCGAAACCCCGGCCGTCGCCCCCGAGCCCTCCGGGGGCAACGACCGGGCCGGGATGCAGATCGCCGGGGCCCTGCTCATCGTCCTCGGGTTCGGGCTGGGGGTCTTCACGAACATCTACCTGCACGCGATCGCATCGGCGACGGGGAGCCCGTTCGGGCCCTGGACGATCCACCCGATCCTCGGTCCCTATGCATGGGCGACCGTTATCTTGGGGACGTTTTCCGGCCTGGTCGGGATCGGGCTCGTGTGGGTCGCCCGAGGCGAGCCCAAAGGTCCGGTCCGGCTGCCCGGCGCCCCGCTCTAACCGGCCGGTCGCGGCCGGGTGGGCCTACCGGCCCATCCGACGCGACGGGGGCAGTCGGGGTCCGTCCGGTCCGAGCGCCTTCTTGTGGAGCGCCCGGCACTCGCTGCACAGCCGTTCGTCGGAGTCGAGGCAGTTGCGGCAGAACGTGCGGCCGCAGAAGGCGCAGCGCAGGGTGGCCGGAGCGCCGCAGTTCTGGCAGCTACCGACGAGCATCGCGTCCCCCTCGGGTCCTCGACGGCCCCGGGACGAGGCCGAGGTGGATAAGGCCTTCGACGAAGCCGGCGGCGTACGGACGTCGGGCCACGTACCCGGCGGCCCGGCGCGCCGCAGCGCTCGCCGACCGGAAGCTTACGGACCGGCCGGCCGCGGCCAGGAGCTCGACATCGTTGTCGCCGTCGCCCAGGGCCACGATCTCGTCCAGCGCGATCCCCATCCTTCCGAGGGCGGCCGTGACCGTCCCGAGCTTGCCGACGCCGGCCTCGATCAAGTGCACGGCGTAACCGGTCGCCTCGACCCGCACCGGGAGGCCCCGGAGCGCCGTGCGCAACCGCCGGACGCTCACCGTGGGGGCCAGGGCGACCTCGGTCTCCCGCCATCGGTCCGTGAACAGCGGCCGCAGACGCAGTCCGCGAGAGCGCGCCCGCCGCAGCGCGCGGAGCGCCAGCGCCCGGTCGGCCCGAAGTTCGACCCGTTCCGAGCCGGCCCGCCCGGTGCACAGGATCCCTCCGTTCTCCGCCACGATCGGCCCGCTCAGGCCGAGCGACCGGTGCAGCGCGAGCGCGATCGGGAGCACGTTGCCGGTGGCGAGTAGGACGGGGATCCCGCGGTCCTCGATCGCTCGGATCGCCCGGACCGCGTCCGGATCCAACCTTCGCGACCGGTCGGTGAGGGTGCCGTCGATGTCGGTGACGACGGCTCGGACGGCCCCCCGGCGGCCGATCTCCGGGCGCGACGGACTCACGGTCGTGCGGGCTCCAGGCGGGCGGCGAGGGCCGCCCGAAGGGCGGCGGAGACCGCTTGGCCATCGGCCCTGCCGCGAACCTGTTTCATCAGGTCGCCCATGAGCGGCTGGAACGCTTGGGCCCCGCGCTCGCGGACGAGGGCGACATTCTGCTCCACGATCTCGGCGGCGAGCCGCGGCAACTCTCCCTCGGGCATCCCGCTGAGCCCAGTGCGGCGCCGCGCCTCATCGAGCGTCGGCGCCCCCCGGGCGAGCTCCGTGAGGACCGGGAGGATCCCCTCCTTCGCGAACTCCCCGCGCGCCACCGCGCTGAGGAGGGCATCCAGGACCGGGAAGGTGATCCGCTGACTTTCCAGCTCGGGAAGGCTGTTCTCGAGGGCGGCGAGCTCCTGGGTCAGGAGGCGGGCCACCGGGGTCGCGGCGTGCCCCTGCCGGACGAGCGCCTCGAACCGTTCGGTCTCGCCGGACCGCTGGAGCTGGTCCGCTAGCTCCTCGGGGAGCCCGTGTTCGGAGACGAGACGGGCCCGCACTCGCTCCGGCCGTTCTGGCAGGTGGGCCCGGACCGATGCGAGTCGGGCCTCCGAGATGGGGACCGGCGGCACGTCGGTCTCGGGGTACATGCGGTCCCGGCCCGGTAGGGGTCGAGAGTACCGGGTGGTACCATCGGGCAGTGGGTCGCGCGTCTCGCTCGGCACCCCCGTGAGCGCCGCGCGGGCCCGGGCCCGAGCGGCCCCGAGGGCGCGCCCGGCCGACGTCGGGTCGGGCGCCGCGACGAGGATGAAAGCGTCGAGCTCCGAGCTCAAGCGGAGCGCTTTTCGGATCTCGGAGGCGGTCGCCGGGTCGATCCCGCCGGAGGGAACCTCGTCGGAGTGGAAGAGCCCGCGCAAGCCGGTCGCTCGGACGTAATCGGCCAGCTCCCGACCGAGCCGCTCGCTCGAACCCGGTCGAGGGCCGAGTAGGCCCGAGAACCCCGGAAGTCCGATCGCAAAGATGCCCCCTCCCTCCCGAAGGGACCGGGCCATCGGGCCCTCGACATGGCCGCCGACGATCGCGCTGACCTCGACCGAGGGGTCGTCGGGGACCGAGGCCCCGCGCGACACGAGCTCTCGCTGGACGTCGAGGAGGTGGCGCTGCCGATCCTCCTCCGCCTGTGCGTATTGATGGATGCGGCGCAGCTCCTGGACCCCCTTTATCTCCACCCGGGTGCCCCCGGGCGTGGAGACGTTGAGGTCCTCGCGGATCGTTCCGATCCCCCGTCGGACCTTGCCGGTCGCCCGGAGCAGCCGGCCGATCTCCTCGGCGACGGCCCGGGCCTCCGCCCCCGAGGTGATCTGCGGCCCCGTGGCGATCTCGATCAGGGGGATCCCCAACCGATCCAGTCGGTAGGTGACCTCGTTCGCGTGTTCGGTGACCTTGCGGGCGGCGTCCTCCTCGAGGCAGATCGTCGGGATCTCCACGACCCGGCCGCCGACTTCGAGCGACCCGTCGACCGCGACGAGGGCCGTGCGTTGGAAGCCCGCGGTGTTCGATCCGTCGACCACGATCTTGCGCATCACCTCGACCTCGTCGAGCGGGCGCGCGTTCAGCAGGACCGCCATCGTGAGCGCGACGTCGAGCGCCTCCGGGTTCAGCCGGTGGGGCGGCTCCTCGTCGAGCTCGACGAGGCAGCTCGTGCCCGTCGCCTCGTACCGGAACGTGAGGCCCCGGCTCGCTTCGAAGGCCGCCGCCGGGTCGACGGCATGGTTCTCCCCGCCGGTCGCGCGTAGGTGGCGACCGACCGTACGGTAGACGTCGTCGCTGAGTTCGGAGGGACAGTCGCAGAACAACTTGTGGGTCGCGAGTTGCTGGTGGACCTCCAGACCGGCCTTCATGCCCGATCGAATCCCAAGTGCCGGGCTTCGAATTCCCCCGCGCGAGGTTCGAGCATGAGCCGACGGACCTCCTGGGGATCCTTCGACCGGCCGAGGGCCCACAGGAGCTTGACGAAGGCCGTTTCGGGCAGGAGATCGCCGGCATAGAGGACCCCCGCCCGAAGGAGCTCGCGGCCGGTCGAGTAGACGAACGGGTCCGAACTACCCTCGAGGCACTGGGTCGTCATCACCACGACGGCTCCGCCTCGGATCGCTTCGCGGATCCACGGCAGATGGGTGAGGCTGACGTGACCAAGACCCGTGCCGGCGACGACCACCCCTCGGAGTCCTCGGGCGAACGCCGCCGCGCGCTCGGGTTCGAGGCCCGGATGGTACCAGAGGATCGCGGCGTTCGGATCGAGGGGCCCTGTGACCCGGGCGGGGCCCGCCCCCGCCGGACGGAATGCCGCCCGGAAGGAGATGACGTCGCCCTCGATGAGCCCGAGCGGGGGCCCGTCGCGAGTTCGGAAGGCGTCCCGGCGGGTCGAGTGCATCTTTCGGACCCGGGTGCCCCGATGGATCGCGAACCGGTCGTCGGAGAGGCCGTCGTGCATCAGGACGACGACCTCTCCGAGGCCGGGGAACCGGGCGAGCCGGGCGGCCTGGGCGAGGTTTGTGAACGCGTCGGACGAGGGGCGATCCGGGGATCGCTGGGCCCCGACCAGGACCACCGGCCCCGGTAGGTCCTCCAAGAGAAACGATAGGGCGGCGGCACTGAACGCGAGGGTGTCGGTTCCATGGGCAATCACCACGCCCTGCGACCCGCCGGAGAACGCTTCGACGACCTTGTGGGCGAGCTCGACCCAATCGGGGGGGGCGATCTCCTCGCTCAGACGGTCCGATACCGGCACCAGTTCGACGGGTCCCTCCCGTCCGAGATCCGGGAAGAATCCGAGGACCTCCTGTTCGGTTTTGACCGGCCGCACCCCTCCGGTATGGTAGTCCACTCGCGAGGCGATCGTCCCTCCCGTGGTGAGCAGCGAGATGCGCCGGCCTTTCGACTGTTCCTCCGGAGCTCGCGGAGGCTTGTCCCCCTCGGTCGGCTCCGGCCCACCCGACGAGGCGGAGATCCGGCGGACCACGTCGTGCGGACCGATTCGGATCCCCACGTTATAACCGGAATCGAGCTTGAGCTGGATCGTTCGGTCCCCGGAGAGCTCATGGGAAGGGACCAGGGTGCCCGACCAACGGCGGCCGTCGGCGCTCTCGATCGCGATGCGCTCGCCCATCGGGAGGGATCGCAGGGTCGCCCAAGGGTCGGAGTTCACGTCTCGCTCGGCCATCGCGGTGCTCGGCCGGAGAGCCGGCGAACGAGCCAATCCCCCCCGACTTAAAGGACCCCCCGTCGTTGAGAAAAACCGCGACCCCGGCCTTTTATAATTGGGCCCTCCTCGGACCGCCCGTCGCAATCGAGATACCTGGATGCCCGTGTGGGGTAGCTACGGGGTCGGGGAAAACCCCCGCTCCGCTGCAATGGATTATCCTAGAGGCCTGCGGAGCCTCAGACCTGGGTTCGAATCCCAGCACGGGCGTCCCCCTCGGCCGGTCTCGATATTCTCCCCCGATCCTCTTTGGGGCGCTCCGGCGTCTCGTCTCGGTCCGGCGGAATCCGACGGCCGGTGGGCTCGGGGCGAAGAGGAGGGAGACGGGTCCCAACTCCGGCCTCCCGATCGGCGGGGCCCGGTTCAAGCGGACTGTCGAGCCTGGGTGCGGCCGCCGGATTTCTAGGGCTGGTCCGCCCACGGCCCTCGCGATGCGGACCGATTCCGTTCCCTACCCTCGTCCGCCGGGTGGGTATCCCGGGGCCAGGGTCGTGGGCGCCAGCCGCTACGCGGGGTAGAATACGGCCGTCACGCCCCCCCAGAAGAACGCGGCCGTGTCGGTGGAACCGGCAGTGTACGTGGCAGTTCCGATCACCGCCACCGTGTAGGTCCCGGCTGCCTTCACACTGAAGGCCTGGACAAGTCCTAGGTTCTGATAGTACGGTCCCGTGGGCAACGCCCCTACGAGGCCCCCTTGCACGAACGAAGGCCCGGATGGGGCGCACCGACCGGTCGTATTCCAAAGGCTCGCGAAGAAGTTAATCCCGTATCCGGTGGTGTGGAACATCGCCACCGTGATCGTCGCGGTAACCACCATCTCACCCGGACCGGGGGCGTTAATGCTCACATTCGCTCCCTTGTAGTAGGTGCAGTTGGGCGTGAGATCGGTCGTCCCAAGGCTGGTCACCTGGGCGACGACCGCGCCCGGCCCGGCGGCACCCGGAGCGCCGTTCGTCCCGTTGACGCCGTTCACGCCGTTCGCGCCATTCGACCCCGCGCTCCCTTGAGGACCGGTTGCCCCCGCAGGTCCAGCTGCGCCGGTGGCCCCGGCATGACCCGATCCGCTGAGGGCGATTCCGAGCGCCGACCCACCGAGGACCAACGCGACCACACCGAGGACAAGACCGACGGTCCCGGCGGACACCGCCCCCCTTCGCCCTCGAAGTCCTAGGAGGGGCACGCTACGGTTCGGCGATGGGTCCTGGCGGTCGATTTTGGCCGACATGCGGCCTCATCCAAGTCCACCAGATAAACCCCATTGGAACAGCGAGCGGCCCGCCTAGCCGGGGCGACCGATTTCAATTAAGCCGATGATCGATCTACGTCAGGGTCGGAACCCTGTCCGAAGGCGACGGCGAACTGGCCCACCGTCGGAGCGCCTTCCCCGATCTTCAGGGCGGCCGGCCCTTCGCACGCTCACGGAGCGGTTTCGCCGGGCGGCCCCCGGACGCCGATCTTCGGGTCGCTCCAGCTTCGACCCTTTTCGAACCCGAGGCGGTCCTACCGAGCGGGAGGGGTCCCCCCGGCTCGAACGACCTGAGTCCAGGAGGGCGCGGTCCGCACCGCCCCCATCGCCCGATCTCGCCCGGGCCTTGGTGAGCAGTTCGACTAGGACCGCAGCGTTGGAGCATCGAGGGTCCCGGGCCGCGAACACCAAGGTGACCGGGCCCCGTTGAGCCTGAAGGCGAATCCGCTGGAGCTCGTCCAGGTGCCCGCGCAGCTCCCGGCGGAAACGGCGACGAAATTCGGGGTACCGCGAGGGTGCGTGTCCAAACCAGCGGCGTAGCTCATCGCTCGGAGCGATGCCCGCTGCCCATTCCGAGATCTGGATCTCCTTTCGGGAGACCCCCCTGGGCCACAGTCGATCAATGAGAATGCGCATCCCATCCGAGGCCTCTGCCGGTTCATAGGCACGCTTGATCCGGATCGGCACGGTGGACCGGTCGGGGCAAGCGGCCCGAGATGATGACGTCGTGGGGCGGCGACGGCGCAGAGGAACGGCGTCTTGGGGCGACCGCGTCCGGACGTCGACGAACCTTCTAGATCCCGGGAAGGGGGGATGGGGGGGCAGGGCGGGTACCTTGGAAGAACCGACGGCGGTGGCGCCCGAATATCGGGCCCCGAGGGCGGCCCAACCCGAGGGTTTTAATACGGGCAAATACGCATTACTACGTGGACGTCTTACCGAGGAGTTTTCCACCGTGAACCGAGATCTCACCGTCCCTTGTCGATTCACCGAATGCGGTCACTTGGGTATCCATCACGTCGCTACTCCGGAGCTGGTGACCGGCCAAGAGCGGGACGTGCGCTGGTGCATCCCCTGCCAGCGACACGAGGTCGTCTACCGGTCGCGCTTGCACCGGCTCTTCCCGAAGCGCGCCGAATAGGCGGAGGGCGTCCGGTTCGGACGCTTCTCAGACTCACGAAACGCGGAGTCGCGATCGGGTCCGCGCATCGGGAAGGCGCGGCCCCGGGCCGCCGATACCTGGACCCCGGCGCTACTTGTAGGTCGAGAGGTGGGTCTTCCCCTCGTCGTCGACGATCGTGATGCATTCCCCTTCGCACTCGAAGAGGCAGGCCTCGCACATGATGCAATCCGGTCCGTTGATCACGGCGGATTTCTCGGCTCGGAATTGGAACTTGGCGGCAACCCCGGCATCATCCTCCACCCCGGGGAACTGATCCCGCGGCCGCATCTCGAACACGTTCACGGGGCAGACGTCGCGGCAATGGGCGCAACCCGTACACTTCGATAGCACGATGTCGACCGTGACCATTGGACCCAACCTACGGTCGGGAACTTGGGATGCTACTTAAAGCGATTTCTCGCGCGAGCTTTGGGGTTTTGGTCTGCGAGCTCGACCAGCGCCGAATTGGGGCCGGGGATCCACTTCAATCAAACCCAGGCCGGCCGGGTGGGGCGAAGACCGGTCGCGCCGAATCGCGAGGTATCGCGAACGGGCACCTCCTCCGTCCGAAGCCTCAGGATAAATACTCGGCTTCGCAGGACGCGAGCATGAACCGAGCTTCCATCCGGACGACCGGCCTGACGAAGCGGTTCGGTCGGTTCACGGCGCTGGATCATTTGGACCTCACCCTCGAAGGGGCGAAATGCGTTGGATTCCTCGGACCGAACGGCGCGGGCAAGACGACGACGCTCAAGCTGTTGTCCGACATGATCTTTCCCACGTCAGGGACCTGTGAGATCAACGGCATCTCGGTCCAGAGGGACCGAAAGAGGGCGCTTGCCAACGCGGGCGTCTTGATCGAGAGTCCGGAAATCTACCCGTCCCTGACCCCGAACGAGGCACTAGAGATGGTCGCCGATCTTCGGGGGGTCCCGCCCCGGGAGCGACCGGCGCGCATCCGCGCCGTGCTCGCCGAGGTCAAGATGGCCGATTGGGCCGACCAGAAGGTCGGCCGGTTCTCCAAGGGAATGAAGCAACGCATCAACATCGCCGCGGCCCTGGTCCACGATCCACAGGTGGTCATTCTCGATGAACCGTCGACCGGACTCGATCCCCGCGGCATGGCCGAGGTCCGCTCGATCGTGCGGGAGCTCAAGAAGAGCGATCGCCTGGTCTTCATGAGCAGCCACATTCTCAGCGAAGTCACCGAAATCTGCGATGAGGTGGCCCTCATCGATCGCGGCAAGCTACTGTTCTACGACACCCTGAACAACGTGACCGAACGCTTCTCCGGCGGGAGGTCCTCGGTGGATGCTGTGTTCGCCCAGAACCTCCCGACCGACGCGGTGACCGGGCGCATCGCCACCCTGCCGAGCGTGACCGGAGCGACCCCGCTGTCGCCCGACCGGGTTCGGATCGCCTTCGAAGGCGGACGGGGGGCCCAGGCGAAGCTTCTCGAGAACCTCGTCGGCCTGAAGCTCGGCCTCGTAAGCTTGACCGAATCGGAGAGCGCTCTCGAGGAAGTCTACCTGAGCAAGATCTCCCGGGGGGACTGAGCATGGCGACCGCGAACCCTTCCGAGGTCGTGGCCGGGCTGGTCGTCCCGGGATCTCTCGAGCAGGTGCCGAAGCTGACTCGGTATCAGCTCCGGGAGTACCTGCGATCCTTGCGGTTCGTGGCCCTGGTCGGCATCGTGCTCGCGATCGGGGCCATCCTCACCGCGGTCGTGGCCCACTTCCGGGGCAGCCTGGTGACGCACCCGCTCGCCTTCTACGGGACCTTCTGGGGCAGTGGGGTCGATATCGTCATTGTGTTGGCGGCGGTCTTCTTCGGCGGAGACGCCATCGCCGGGGAGTTCCAGAACAAGACCGGCTATTTCCTGATGGGACTGCCCGTTCGCCGCGCGACGGTCTACATGGGAAAATTCGTCGCGGCCTACCTCGCCTCGGTCGCGATGGTCCTGCTGTTCCTGGTCATCCTCGTCGGGAATGGGGCCTACTACTTCGGCCCCGGGCTCTTCCCCTGGCAACTGGGGCTATCGCTCGTTCTGGCCCTCGTCTACCTCGCTGCGGTCCTGGGCGCGACTTTCCTGTTCAGTTCGCTATTCAAGACCAGTGCCTACGGATTCGTGCTGACAGCGATCTTGTTCCTGTTTGGGTTCACCCTCCTGCAGGAACTCGTCGCGGGCCTTGTGCAGGTCGAACCGTGGATGGTGATCTCCTATGCCGAATCGACGATCGGTGCGGTGTTCTCCTCGACGGCCAATTGGGGCTTCCAGGGAACCCTGGTGACCAGCCCCTTTGGTGGAACGACGTATTCCGCGGGGATCGGCGAAGGGATCGCGATCATGATCGGCTACTTCATCGCGACGGCTCTCGCGGGCCTCCTCCTGTTCGAGCGGGAAGAGTTCGCGTAGTTATTCCGACCCTGTACCTGGACTCGGGCTTTTGAGGGGCCCCCCGGATCCTCCGGGGGTCTTTCAGCGGCCGCGCGGCCGGTATTGGGTGGTCTTGGACGCGGGCGTCCCAGTCCCCACCACGGACCTGCGACGGAACCTCCCCGAGCGAGGTCGTTCAATCCTCGGCGCGTGGGTACCTGTGAAGGTGGAAGGTTATACGCAATCGAGGTGTCAGGTAGAACGGTTGGCCCGCCTCACTCACGCCTCGGGCCATTGGAGGGATTCGCATGAGAGATGGGCGCCCGAGTCTGGGTCGAGCCATTGAGAGGCGAGACCGAGCGGGAGCTTCGAGCGTCGCCGCGATCATCGCCCTCGGGACAATGCTGTTCGCGGGTGGACTCCTGGCAGGATCGACGGGGGTAAGCGAGCGCCTCGCCCCCACGCTAGCCCCCACCGCGGCCCCCTCGGGGAGTCCCGAGCCGATCGCGTCGACCCCGAGCGAGCCACCGTCGGCCTCTCCGAGTTCCGCAACCCCCCCTTCGAATGGGGTTCCGTCCGCAAGCTCCCCGTCGATCCAGCCATACGCCGATGTGACCTCGGCGACGTGGATTGATCAAGACTTCAACCAAGTGGGGGTCTCGATTGGAGCCAACGTCAGCCAGGGAAAGACCTTCTCGATCTCCCTTTCGCTGCACTGTCCGCAATATCCACTCCAATGTGCTCGCTCCGAAAGCATCTCCTTGGTCAGCGTAGTGGGGATGGGTGCCTGGCCGCCGGGCGTAGCCCCTTGCGGGCCGTTTCGCGTGACCTTCAATGTTACAGCCTCCAACCTGCCGATCGTGATCCCAGCGAATGGGAGCGCCACGCTCAGTCTCACCCTCCTGGCTCCCTCGGTCAGCTACTTTGATGCCACCCACAGTTATCCCCATCTCAATTTCACCGGCTGGCTCCAGGTCTCTGTCGAGATCGTTCCAAACTAGGGCGTGGAAACCTAGTACGAGTCGACTATCGAGGGAAGGCGGACAGCGGTCCCGGCGGGTTAGACCCTCCCGGAACTCGAAACCGTCCTGATTCGGCCCAGAGATCGCACCGATCGCGAACTGGGGAGCCTCGGGTCGGCCTCGACTCGAAATCAGGGGGTCGTCCGCCCGTTGTCGGCCCTCGAGTCCTGACGGGAAGCAACGTACAACCCCACCTCTTCCACTGGACATTCACCCTTTATGTATGACATCCGTCAGACAGACGGCAAGTGGGCTCATGAACGAGCGTCCTTCCAAGTGGGTTCCCCTCGCGGTGTTGCCGGTGATCGAGCCATTCGATTCGAAGCCGGATCTGCCGATCGCCTACGTTCCTCCGGGGGGTCCCGTTTGGTCGCGCCGACCCACGCCTACCGAGTGGCGGCGGGGGCTGATCTGATGAGCGTGTCGGCCGAAGGCGTCGAGCCGGGGTCCATCGGCTCACGAAGGATCTCCTTGGGGCTGGCGACGCCCCGAGGGTACGGCCACCGTCCGAGGCTAAGCCCCCAGGCGGCCGCCGCCTTTGCGACGATGGTCGACACGGCCCGTGCGCGGGCCGCCAGCGAGGGTCGCACTCTCGTCTACACCGTACGCTGGCACTAACCCGGTTCGCGTACGCGGCGCCGTGTCACCCGAGTCGAATTCCAAGGACGGACTACCAGCCGATCATCCGCCGCCGATACGGCGTCGGGGCGGATGGTCTCGCAGCGCGAGCTTCGATAGCGCGTCGGCCCGCAGGTTCGATTCCCGCGGAATCCACTCGAATCGTACCTCGTCGAACCTTCGGACGAGAGACCCTAAACGCTCGTGATAGGCCACCAAGTGGGGGGCCCGGACCTCGTACTCCCCGGTCATCTGTCGGATCACGAGTTGGCTATCGCCGAGCATGACCACCGTTCCCCCGTACCCGCGGCCGCTCAGGTATTCGAGGGCCCGGATCGCCGCCGTGTATTCGGCGACGTTGTTCGTGGCGTGCTCGGATCCGGGGGGGACCGCTAACCCGGCTTCCTCCTGATCGAAGGCGGCTCCCTCGATGACGAACCCGTACGTCGCGACGCCCCCGCCGCGCGGGGGTTGGCAGGCTCCATCGAAGTGGACGGTCACGATCGGGGGGAGCACCGTCGTCGCCCTCGGAAGCCGAGCATCGATCTTGGAACGATCGGTCTCCCCCATCCCCGAAGCCCGCGCGTTTCGCGCGGCCTTCGAGTCCGGTCCCGCGAAACGTATAAGAGGTGCGCGAACGGAGTTTGAGCCAGATTGCGTCGGGGGGGGAGCTGATCGCTCCCCGACGTCGCAAGGGGAGCGGGGCAGGCGATGGTGGCGTATGAGTCGCAACTACCGATCGGCGTCGCCATCCTCGCCGTGCTGATCGGGCTGTTCGGGCTGTTCCTCGTCATCATCGGCGTCCTGATCCTGCTCGCGGTCGGCCTCGGTGCCGTCTCCGCCGCCGCGGCGTTCGGCGTCAACCTGCTCGGGGGGCTGCTCCTGACAATCGTCGGCGTGGTCATCCTCGCGGTCGCCAAGGGGCTGTGGGATCGCGAGCTGTGGGCGCTCGTCATCAGCATCCTCGCGATCGGCTTCGTATTGCTCGGCGTGCTACTGCGCGGCGCCCTCGTCTCGCTCGAAGGACTCCTGCTCGTGTTCCTACTGATCTACCTCATCATTGTGAACCGTCACTTCCGATAGCCCCCCTTCCCACCGCGGAGCGCGGGGGTTATACCGAGGGACCGTTGCGGGGGCATGGCGAACCCCCGCGTGACCCTGAAGACCTCCCTCGGCGACATCGCGCTCGAGATCTTTGAGGACAAGGCGCCGAAAACGGCCGCGAACTTCCTCACCCTGGTCCGCAAGGGGTTCTACAACAACACCACCTTCCACCGGGTTATCCCGGGTTTCATGATCCAGGGAGGCGACCCCAAGGGCGATGGAACGGGCGGGCCGGGGTACACGATCCCCGATGAGTTCCACCCGCTGTTGACCCACGCCGGCCCCGGCGTCGTCTCGATGGCGAACGCCGGCCCGAACACGGGGGGCAGTCAGTTCTTCATCACCCTCGCGGCCACGGACTGGCTCGATCGCAAGCACGCGGTCTTCGGGAAGGTCGTCGGGGGCCAGGACGTCGTCGAGAAGATCGGGAACGTGCCTAGGGGGGCGAGCGATCGCCCGAAGACGCCCGTCCAGGTCCTCAGCGCGACCGTCGGTTGACGAACGATCACGCGGGGAAATCGAGCGGATACCGTTCCCGCGGCCGGGCGGCGTCCTCGATCGTCGTCGCGATCGCCCCCAGGATCATAAACGCCGGAACGACCGCCAGCAGCAGCACCAGGTCCGCGAACGTGACCGCGATCGTCGCCCCCATCCAGACCACCCGAAGGCTCGATCCGGCTGCGAGCCACCACAGGTACGCGAGCAGCGCCGCCGCGTAAACGAGTGAGACCGGGCCGTAGAGGCGGGTCGGCTTGGCGACGAACTTCGCGGTCGAGAGCGCTAGCAGGCCCAAGCCGACCAGGAGGACCGTCGTGAAGTCGAACGGGAACGGGACCCCCAGATCGTCGGTCAGGGTCTTCGCGAGGAACGGGCCGCCGACGTAGAATGCGGCGAGCGGGAGCGCCCGGAGGAGTCCCCAGGCCAGGCGACCGGAGCGGCTGGGGAGCCGGTACGGCGCCCCCGCGTAGACGCCGACGCTGCTCATCCGAACGCCTCCTGCACGAGCGGGACGTTCCACGACCCCCCATCGAACTCCACCGAGAGTCGGTCGCCCGGGGGTCGGCAGGCCGGCGACACGAACAAGGTCGTCCCCCCCCGGAACGGCGAGTGGGCACCGACCGAGATCGGCAGCGACCCGCTCGTGCACTGCGCGTCCGAGCTGTTGGTGATCGCATAGTGGATCGCGCCGGCGATCGGGAAACCCGCATCATCCGAGAACGAGAGGTTGAATGACGCCTCGGTCGTCCCGTTCCCGAGGAGCCTCGGATTTCCTTCCGTGACCGAGAGGTTGGCGAACGGGGCGCCCCAGCTCACGTTGCGGGGGAGGGTGAGCGCGATCGCGAAGACCTGGGCGTAGGTAGCGTTCACCCACGTCGATTCGGGCAGCACCATGTCGTGGGTCAGGAGGGGGGCATCCACCGACGCGGCGATCGGCACGCTCAGCTCGATCGGGACCTCCCCCTGCCCACCGTTCGGGATCGAAACCGGGGGAGAGGCGCCCTGGGCGACGACCGCGCCGCCCGGTCCTGGGAGGCGGACGATCAGGTGGACCGTGAGATCCGACAGCGCGAAGTAGCCGGGATTTACGATCGAAACGTTGGTCCGTAGCAGTACCGTGTTACCGGGGCCGGGAGCGAAACTGCCCGTCGGACCGGCACCGGGGCCCGGCCGAAGTTGCGCCGCCGAGTAGACGGCGAGAACGATGAAGATCGCCACGATGACGACGGCCAGCACCGAGAGGAGGCCGAACGACCTCGCCAGCGAGTACAGGAACGGGCGCCTCGGCATTCCAAGCCTCCTGCCCGTGGAAACAGGCGGATGCGACTAGAAAAAGGGCAAGGACCGGCGCGCAGCGCCCCGCCCCGCTCGACTCTCGGATTCCCTGGCCGGCCCCCGCCCGTCGGGCGGCCCGAGAGGATTGAAGTCTCGACGGCGGAGGAGAGCGTTTTGCGAAATTCGTCGGCATTATCCGAAAACCGGTAAGCCTTAAGAGGTCGCAGAACTCGGCCGCGGCCGTGCCGCTCGATGGAACGATCACGGCCGTCGTGACCCCGATGGTCGGTCGCGGAGAGGTCGATGAATCGGCGTTCCGCGCCTTTCTGCGATGGCAGGCGGGTCAGGGGGTCGATGGCGTGGTCGTCGGGGGGACCACGGGCGAATCGCCGACGTTGACGGATCACGAGCTTCAGAGGTTGTTCGAAACGGCCGTGGACGAGCTGCCGTCGAAAGTGAAGGTCGTGGCGGCGGTCGGCCGCAATCATCTCCCCGGAACCGTGTCGCTCTGTGAGGCGGCGGTCGACCTGGGGATCGAATCCGTCCTGCTCGTCGACCCGTACTATAGCGGTCCTTCCTCGATGGAGATCCGCCGGGAGCACATCGAGCCGGTCGCCGCCGGGTTCCCGTCGGTCGGTCTCGTCCCGTACGTCGTTCCCGGCCGCACCGGGACCCGCCTCGAACCGGTGGACGTGGCGCGCCTGGTGGACGACCGTCGGAACCTCTCCGCCGTCAAGGACGCCACGGGCGATGACGCGTACGCCCGGGAACTTCGCCGACGCTGCCCCGGCCTCTCGATCCTCTCCGGGGACGACGGCCGGACGCTCGCCATGGTGCGGGACCCCGATATCCGCGCCACCGGAGTGATATCGGTCACCTCCAATCTCGCGCCCGATAGCGTCGCCCGGATGGTGCGGGCGGCGCGGGACGGCGACCGGACTACGGCGGATCGGGAGGCCGCTCGACTGCGCCCCTTGTTCGACAGCGTCTCGATCCTCGCCCACGAGCAGACGCCGTCCGGCGAATCGGTGGCGGTGCGAAGCCGCAACCCGGTTCCCATCAAGACCGCGCTCGCCCTCCTCGGGGTCCCGGTCGGACGGTGCCGCCCCCCGCTCGGCCAGATGGGACCCGTGGGTTTCCGCGCATTCGTCGACACCCTTACCCGAATCCGGCGACTCGACCCGGGGTTGTTCCAACCGTTGACCGATGCCTTTGGCGACGCGATCGACCGCCGGCTCTCGGACGCGGCGATCCAGCGGGAGCTGTCGTATGCGAACTGGTAGGCCCGATCCGGTGGCGCATCGGGGTGATCGAGCCGACGCGGCCCTGCCACGGCTCTTGATCGTCGGGGCGACCGGGCGCCTCGGTACGGTGGTGCATCGGGAGGCGATGGCGCAGGGATTCCCGATCACCGGCGCCGTGGGCCGGGTCGCTTCGGCCGACCGACCGGACGTGCTTCCGGCGACGCCGGAGAACCTGGCGCGGATGATGGAGGAGTCGGACGTGTGCCTCAGCGCCACCACCCCGAGGGCCGAACGTCAAAGCCTCCCGATCGCCGCGCGGCTGGGCGTCGCCTCGGTGGTGGCCACGACCGGTTTCGACCCCCCGATCCCGGATTGGATCCGACGGTGCGCCCGCCGGATCCCGATCGCCCTGGACGCGAACTTCTCCCTCGGGGTGAACCTCCTACGAAGATCGCTGCGATCGCTCGGACCACTCCCCGACGGATTCGACGTCTCGATCGTCGAGACCCATCGTAGGGCGAAACCCGACCACCCATCCGCGACCGCCCGATCCATATCGGCGGAGCTCCGGGGCGCGGGGGTGCGTCGTTGGCATGCCGCCACCGGGGTCCGCCCCGCCGGTGCGGTCGAGATCGCCTCGCTCCGGGGTGGGGAGACGCCGGGGCTGCACGTGGTCCAGATCGCGGGACCTTCGGAGATGTTGCGCTTCGAGCACCTGGCCTACGGTCGCGAAGCGTTCGCCGGAGGAATGCTGCTGGCCGCCCGGTGGCTGTTCCGGAATCGCGCGAGCCTCCGGCCGGACCTGTACACTCTCGACGACGTTCTCTCGGGGCCGATGGCATGAGCTCGCCCACCCGACGCCTGGTGGTCAAGTTCGGAGGATCCGTCCTAACGTCGGGCGCCGCGGTCGCCGAAGCCGCGCGACTGCTGATAGACGCCCCGGCCGCCGAACGCCTGGCGGTGGTGAGCGCGCCGGAGGGCATGACCGACCGGCTGGTCAGGTTCGTCGACGAGGTCCCCGGCGCGATCGACCCGTCGGACGCCGCGAACCTGTTCGCGTATGGGGAGCGGATCAGCGCGCGCCTGTTCACCGCGATCCTGCGCCGCGAGGGCGTACCGGTCCGGCTGCTCGAGCCGGAGGACCCGGATTGGCCGGTCCTCACCCGAGGGGGGAGCGTCGGGGCGGAGATCGATCCCGGACCGTCGCGCGAACGGGCGATCGCGACCCTGGGGCCGCTCCTACGCGAGCAGGTCGTTGTCATTTGTGGGTTCCTGGGCCGGGAGGGAGGACGCGTGACCACCCTCCGGCGCGGTGGGAGCGACACGAGCGCCCTCGCCCTCGGCGCGTTCCTGGGCGCCACCGATGTGGTGCTCGTCAAGGATGTGCCCGGGGTCCTCTCCGCGGATCCCCGTGTCGTCCCCGAGGCCCGGCCGATCGCCGAACTGGAGGCGGGCGACCTCGCCGAGCTCGTCCGGTCCGGGGCGGCCATCGTCGCCCCGGAGGCCCTCGAATACCTCAACGCCGGACCTCGGGTGAAGGTCATCCCGCTCGGTCCGCCCCTGCTCGATTCCGCCGGGACGTGGGTGCGCCCGGGCCCGCTCGATCGGGGGTCGTCCCGTCTCGCGGTCCCCGGGGAAGCGATGGGTTCGGTCACGGTGGTGCTGGCGTCGGACGGTCAGGGTTTGCGCGCCGTGAGCGAGGCGATCGCCGGACGCCGATGGCTGGGGCTCTCGTCGACCCCGAACACCGTGACGGTGTACCTTCCGAGTCCGGACGTCGTGCCGCTTGTCCGTGCGTTGCACGCCACCCACGCCTTCACGGCCGTGACGAGCCGTTCGGGACTCTCGATCCGGGTCTCGGAGGGCCCGTCGGCGCGAGATCCTGCCGACCCCGTCGGGCCGGCTCCCGGGACCAAGGTGGTCGGAGCGTTCGAGTCCGGCGGCATTCTATACTGGGTCGTCGAGGACCCCCGCGACGAGGCGGCCCCCGAGATGCAGGCGGGCCGAAAGGTACCCGGATGAGCGGCTCGGGCCGCAGGGAATACCCCCTTCCCCCGCCCTTCAGCGGGCACGGCGGCGGGAGCGCGCTCGAGGGTCTGCGACTCTCCGACCTGGCCGATCGGTTCGGGACCCCGTTGTACGTCACCAGCGAACGGCGGATACGCGAGAACGCGCGCCGTTTCCTCGACGCCTTCCGATCGAGCTGGCCAGAGTACCGTCTTCTCTATGCCATGAAGGCGAACCCCAACCCGGCGATCGTGCGGATCCTACGGACCGAGGGGTGCGGGGCCGACTGCTCCTCTCCGGCCGAGATCCGGATCGCCCGGGAGGCCGGGGTTCCGGCCCTCGAGACGCTCTACACCGGCGCGTACCCCTCGGACGCCGAACTCGCCTACGCGGTCGAGTCGGGGGTCGCCATCAACCTAGACGACCCGGCCTTGTTCCCCCGGCTGACGCGCATCGGGCTGCCCAGCCTGCTCTCGTTCCGCGTCAATCCGGGGCGCTCGGACAGTGGCCCGGAGGGCCTCCGGTTCGCGGGGAAGGGGGCCAAATTCGGGGTCCCGCTCCGCCGAGCCATCGACGGATACCGAGCGGCGAAGCGGGCCGGGGTCCGACGGTTCGGGCTGCACACGATGCCCGGATCGAACGTGTTGCGCACCGAGCATTTCCGGCGCCTCGGGCGGTTCCTGGGGCGGGCGACGGCTCGCCTGGAACGGGGGGCCGCGATCTCGATCGACCTCCTCGACGCCGGGGGCGGCTTCGGCGTGCCGTACCGCCCCCATGATCTGCCACTCGACCTCGGGACGGTGGCCCAAGCGCTCACCCATGGCGTTCTTCGGGGGATGGGCCGGAGGGATTCGACAGCGCTGCCGACCTTGTGCAATGAACCGGGTCGCTACTTGGTGGCCGACAGCACCGTTCTCCTTACGCGGGTCACGCACGTGAAGGCGGGGCGGCCGCTCCTCGTCGGGATCGACGCGGGCATGCACACGCTGCTGCGCCCGGCCCTCTATGGGGCTCATCACCCCGTCCATCCGCTCCAGGATTCGGACCGACCGTACCGGACCGTCGACCTCGTCGGTCCGGTGTGCGAGAACACCGACGTCATCGCCTCCCGTCGGATCGTTCGGGAACCGCACGTCGGCGATCTCTTCGCGATCGGCAACGCCGGGGCGTACGGCTTCTCTATGGCGAGCCACTACAACACTCGGCCCAAGCCGGCCGAACTGCTCGTGCGCAACGGCCGGGCCACGATCATCCGATCGGCGGAGACGTTCGACGACCTCGTCGCGCGGGTCGGAATCCCCTCCCATCTTCAGGGGGTCTGGTCCGAACCCGGGGGCCGGCGCAGGTGAGGTCGGTCCGCGCCTCGCGTGCTCTGACCCGACTTCCCCCGTACCCGTTCGCGGCCTTGGAGGAGCAGGCCGCCGGATTTCGCACCGGCCAACGGCTCCTGCGGTTCGCGATCGGGGATCCTGACCTCCGGCCGCCTCCCTCGCTCCTCCGCGCCGCGCTCCAGGCGATGCGCTCGCCGGACGGCAACCGATATTCCTCGTCCCGTGGCGAGCCGGAGCTTCGCGAGGCGTTCGCCGGTTGGTTCGTGCGACGGTTCGGCGTTCGCGTCGATCCAACCACCGAGGTCTGCGTGTTGGTCGGCTCGAAGGAGGGGCTGGCGGCGCTGCCGAGGGCGATCCTGAACCCCGGCGACCGGGTCGCCGTTCCAGATCCCGGATACCCCGCCTACGGGAACGCCGTCCTCCTCGCGGGGCTGCGAACCGAGCCGCTGCCGCTCGATCCCGATAGGGGCTGGCTCCCTCGGTGGGATCGACTCTCGCGCGGCGCGCGCCTGGTCTACCTGAACTACCCGAACAACCCGACGGGGGCGCTGGCGCGCCGGTCGGATCTCGCCGAAGCCGTCGAGCGCGCCGGCCAGGGCGGCTTCCTCATCGCCTTCGACAACGCCTATTCGGAGATCACGTTCGGCCCGCGGCGCGCCCCTTCGATCCTGGAGATCCCGGGGGCGCGGGACCGGGTCATTGAGTTCCACTCCCTTTCCAAGACCCTGGGCATCGCCGGGTGGCGCATCGGATTCGCCGTCGGGAACGCGGCAGCCATCCGCGCGCTCACGTCCTGGAAGAGCCACTCCGATTCCGGACCGCCGAAGCCGCTCCAGCACGCGGCGGCCCGCCTGCTCTCGGAGTACCGTCGCGGCCGCTGGCCGAGCGTCGTGCGGGCCTCGATCGCCGAATACGGTCGACGCGTTCGGACCCTGGCGAGGGGTCTCGGCGCCGCCGGATGGTCCGTTCCGACGCCGGAAGGGACGCTGTACCTGTGGCAACCTGCCCCCGAGGGGTACGGGACCGGGGCGCAGTTCGCCCGATATCTTCTGAACGAGCACCGGATCCTCGTCACCCCGGGCGAGGCGTTCGGCCGGGCCGGACGATCCTATGTGCGGTGGTCGGCGACCGCCCCCATCGGCGCGATCCGCGAGGCCGTCGACCGGCTCACTTGAGGGACGGAGCGCTGGGCCGGGGGGCGCCCCGACGGCGGGTCCGATTCGGGGGCACGAGGGCCCGCATCGGACCGGGGGCGCGCGGGGGGCCGGCCGTAGGGGGGGACGGCGGCCCGCGGACGATCCGGGTCGGCCCCATCGGACGGACCGAGCGAGCGAGGCGGACCAGGGTAACCGTGGAGACGACGCCGTCGAGCGAACGGAGGCGATCGAGCTCCGCGTTGAACCGCTCCATCGTCGGCTGCTCGATGAAGGCCCCCAGGTCGAACTCGCCGCTCGTCTCGAACACCTCCGTGGCATGCTCCATGAGGTAGCGAAGGATCTCGGCCGTGCGGCCCGGACGGCAGCGCACCAACACGAGCCCCTCGGGACCCAACGGCCGGGTGACCACGGTGTAGCGGACGATCGTTCCCTCCGCCCGCATTCGGACGATGCGGCGGCGGACCGCCGCCTCGGTCAGCCCGACGCGGCTTCCGACCGACCGGTTCGTCGAGGAGGCGTCCTCGCGCAAGCACTGCAGGATCTTGACGTCGAGGTCGTCCACGGTGCGGCGGGAGCGGTCTCCTCCGCTATCGCTCTTTCGCCGAAGGCCGCGGGACCCGTACCCGAAGGCGGACGGCCCGCCGGGGAGGTGGGGCTCGCTGCGTCCCGGCGCGGCGACTCGGCCGGTCCGTCGGGCCGACCGTCGGGAACGAATGGAGATTCCCGTTCAGGTCCGGATCGCCGCGAGATTGGAATCGCGGAACGCCTGTTTTTCCTTGTCGCTGAGATCGTGCATGTGGACGGACACGGTCACGGTCCCGTTGAGCTCGAGCCCCAGCGGCGTCCCCTTCCAGTCCAGCGCGACATGCTTCAACCGGATATCGACCTGGCCCTGCTTGTCCGTTAGGGCCTTCAGGACCTCTCCGACCATCGCGCCCGCCATCTCCCATCGTTCGCCTGTCAACGAAATCGCCCCGAGGCGGGGAAGGCGTACGGCGCTAAATCCGTTGCGAACGCGCCCTGAGCCCGCCGAGGGTCGCGCGACCTCGCCTCCGATCGCCCCCTCGACCCCCGTCGGGGGATTGCCATCGGGCAAAGTGGCCGGTCTCAGATCAAGCGCGCACCGCACGCCGGACAGAAGGCATAGCCGGTCGGCGCGATCAACTGCCCACATTTCTCGCACCGGATTCGATCGTCCCGAGGCGCCGCCGCGGCGATGGGCGGCGCCCGGGGCCGGGCCCGCGGGGCCGAGGGCGCCGGCGGTGCCGGGATGATCGGGGGCGGCGGTCCGGGCTCGGATCGAAGCGGGCCGCTGGACAGCCCACCGGGGTCGACGGGAGGGTTCCCACGCCTGGCCGCGGTGCGCATCTCCAGGCCCACCGGACGGGCCTGCTCGTGGGTGAGCGGCCATTCCGGGGCGAAGGGGCTATTGATGATCGCCTTCGCCTGGGCGAGGGAAACGGAGATCCATCCTCCGCCAGGCCGTCCCTTTGGGAGGGCGTATCGAAATGCGTACCGACCTCGGGGGGGTTGGAACGGCGAGGGCGAGAGCTGGTCCCAGGCGACCCGCGTATCACCGGCCCGTCGGCCGAAGATCACGCCCGCCGAAGCGATCCCGACCCGCAGGACGACGAACTGGCGGTTGACCAGGACGATGAGCCCGATGAACAACAGGAGGACGCCGAAGATGAAACCTGCCAGCAGGGCCGTGGCGGCTCCGGCGGAACCGGCGCCGGTGGCCACGATCACGGCCACGGAAGCGGCGAGCGCGAGGACGAGCGGGACCGCGATACGCTTCGCGGTGGGGAGGCGGTCGTTCCCCGGTCCCCCCGGCTCGGTCCAGGATACCGGTTCGTTGGGGGCCAGGGCGAAGCCGTTCGCGCTCCGGCGGAGCCGCCATCGTTGCGAAGCATACGAGGCGGCGGCCGCTACCCCGATGATCAGGAAGAGCACTAGGAGCGAGGCGACGACCACGACGACGAGCGAAATCGGCGCTTGCGGGTTGATGATCAGTTCCCACGTATTCCCCGCGTAGGCGTACGTATCGTAGGTCGGGCCGTTCGCGCCCACCCCCGAGAACATGATCACCGCGGCGTCCGAGGGGTCGAAGGTGATCTGCGCGCCGTACACGGCCACGGGGGCCCCCGTCGTGGACAATCGAGACCAGCCCGTCGGGCCATAGGCCCAGACGTCTCCGTAGTACGCCCCGGCGTCATACCCGCCGACCATCAACAGGTAACCGTCGCCGGTGTCGAACACCGACTGGGTCGAGCGCCGTGGCGAAGGAGCGCTCTTCTCGAGGGCGGTCAGCGCCGACCAGCTTCCGTTCGAATAGGACCAGGTGTCCCCGAGCACGCCGTGCACCGACCCACCGCCGAAGAGGATCGCGGCATGCAGCGGCGGGTCGTATTGGAACACCGCCGAGTTACGGGCCGTCGGTACCGCCGAACCGGAAGGTGGGGGGACCGCGTACCAACGGTTCCCATGGAATGCCCAGGTGTCGTTCATCTCGACGGCACCGGAGTCCCCCGCATCCCCGCCGAACAGGACGATCGACCCGGACCCCTCCGGGTCGAACGTCATCATCGCCCCCGCTCGGGCCGGGGGGGAGAGGTTCAGCGAGGGCGTCAGGTCCGACCAATGGCCGGCGGAGAACACCCAAGTGTCCCCGAGGACGGGCACGCACTGGGGGTCGGGACAGCCGCCGAAAAGGACGAGTTCTCGGTCCAGGGGATCGTACGCGGAGGCCGCGAGGTAGCGGGCGGGGGGTTCGACCGATAGTCGGGGGGTCAGGTTCGTCCAGTTCCCGTGGGCGAACGCCCAGGTGGTTCCCAGAGTATCCTGATAGACGTCCTGGCCGCCGAACATCACCGCGTATCCATCGACGTTGTCGTACGCCATCGCGCCGAACACCGTGGCCGGGGGCGTCACCCCGTTCGAGCGGATCGAAAGCCCCACGTACGGGATGGGAAGGGCGGCCGGCCTCGGCGCGGTCGGTAACCCTGCCGCCGCGGGGGTCGAGCTCAGCGCCACCACTACCACGGCGAGGACGGCGGCGATCGAGCCGACCGGAAGCGCCCGAGCCCGCGAGTCCGACCGCGCCGTGGGTTGCGCCCTAGGCCTCGGGCGCTGAGAGAAGGCCGGGGGAGGCGCGTTCATCCCGCTTCGGACGGCATCAGGACGTCGGGCGGGAGGAAGGGCGCCCCACAACGCGGGCACTTCGGGGGATCCGACTCGATGCGCCGAATGTCGATGATGGCGCTGCAGTATGCGCACGTGACCATGAACTCGCGGGCCCGGTCCATCAGCGCCTGGCGATCTCGGGCCTGGCGAGCCTGGACGAGGACGACCGCAAAGAGGTCCTGCGCATACCGATACACTTGGGGGGTGTTCGGGAGGTCGCTCCAGACGATCTTGACGGTCCGGTGCAGGCTCAACCGCGCCGTCGGATTCCGGACCACGCCGGTATCGAACGTCAGGCGGCCGGTGGAATCGCCGCTCTGAACCAAGTTGTGCACATCCTCGAGCGTCATCTCCTGGAACGAACGACTGCGCGGGCCCGACGTCGACAGGACCCGGCGATCCGTCAGCGCGTAGGCGCTCCCCCGCCAGGCCAGGATCGTGTAGGCGATGAGTACGACGACGAGTCCGTCAAAGAATTCCGTCGCGGGGTCGGTGGGGATCGCGAAGGTCGCGGCGATGAACAAGAGCAGGAGCAGGATGTAGATCGTGAGGCGGCCCCAGTAGCGGCTGAGGAGGCTCGGCCGAGTCTCGAAGAGAACGGTCTCCCCACGGAGGACGTATCGTCGTGGGAAGACCCCTGGAGTGTGACCGGGCGGTAGCTCATTCGACAACGCCGTCAACGTCGGAGGACGTGCCCCGCGTGCGAGCATGCTTCGAAGCTACACCCGGCCCCGGAGGACCGAAGGCCGTCCTTCGATCGAGTCGGCTCGGAACCGGTCCGGCGGGCGGGTCGAAGTCCGCCCGACGCGGTGCACCCCGACCCGGGGGCGGAGGACGCGAACCGGGGACGTCGGCGTCACATCTGCTTTTCGAAATCGAGAATCGTCGCGAAAATCGCGGAGTAGAGATGGTTCGTCCCGGGATCGAGCTCGAGCTGCCAGACGTCCCGGATGGCG
Organism: Thermoplasmata archaeon; assembly: GCA_035945215.1. Taxonomy (GTDB): domain Archaea; phylum Thermoplasmatota; class Thermoplasmata; order Lutacidiplasmatales; family UBA184; genus Lutacidiplasma. The sequence goes on along the minus strand of DASZAJ010000010.1, from coordinate 407,875 downwards.
AGGATCTTGTGGCGGACCCGACCCAACTCGGCGCCGTTGGCGCCGACGATCTTGTACTTGCGCCGAATGATGTTCCCCTTCGACGACATCAGCTGCGATCCATCCGGAGCGATCCACGCCGCCTTCAGGCCGCCGAACAGACTCCGCCGCATGTCGATATGGCCGAAACTTCCCCCGGTGGTGGCGTCGACCACCTGAAAGATCGAGGCGTTGCCCCCCTTGCCTTTGCGGATATGCATCGCGAGCTGGCCCTGCGCGTCCTTCACTTCGTACTCATACTCGCGTCGCCGGGCGGCCCACCGCCCGACGTAGCTGCCCGCCACTTGGGAGACGGCGCTCGAGATCACGGCCCCGGTCACGTTCTGGGAGGCGTCGAGACTGATCGTGCCGAGCAACCGCTGGTCCTTGTCCATGATCGAGTAGTTCTTTCCGAGGGAGAGAGTGGCCATCTTCATCAGAAGCAGCGGTTGACCATTCAATGACGAGACGAGGTTCTGGGCGGCGGGATTCATCGACGCGGCCATGCTGCCGCCACCTCGCGATGAATTATAGGTTGTCGAGTCGCCGGCCCGCGGCGGAATCCGCGCGAGAGCCGATCTATTTCCCGGGGCGTTATCTGCGAGGGACGGCCTTGTGCGACCGGACCAACTTGACCGAAAGAGGGGAAGACTTCGTGGGGGCAGGATTCGGTTCGCCCACCCCTCGGCGGGTGCATTCCGCCCCGAAGCCCGCATCGGGTGCATGGGCCGGTCGTCGGGGGATCGGGGCGGCAACCACCCGATACGCCGACTGTAGGCGCCATACGGCGAGCCATCGGGGGGCTGTGCGGTGACCCCGGCTCCGACCCCGAACCCGTCTCCACCGACCGCGGAGGGGCCACCCGGGGGCGCCGGCGGGGCCCTCGCGACGTTAGGGGGGGGCTGTTTTTGGTGCACCGAGGCGGTATTCTCCGATCTACGTGGAGTGACGAGCGTCGTGCCCGGATATTCCGGAGGGCGGTCGGCGGATCCGACCTACGAGCAGGTCTGCGAAGGGAATACCGGGCACGCCGAAGTCGTGCAGGTCGCCTACGACCCGGCGGTGATCTCGTATCGGGATCTCCTTTCGATCTTCTTCACCGTGCACGACCCCACCACGCGCGATCGGCAGGGCCACGACGTCGGGACCCAGTACCGTTCGGTGGTGTTCTTTCGGTCCGCGGCCGAGCGGGCCGTCGCGGAGCAGGTCGTCGCGGAGGTCGAGCGCGAAAAGTTGTGGCGGGGCAAGATCGTTACCGAGCTCGCCCCGTTCGTCGCGTTCTATCCGGCCGAGGCGTACCATCGCGACTACTTCCGCCAGCATCCCGAGCAGGCCTACTGCCAGATGGTCATCGCCCCGAAGGTCGCCAAGTTCCGTCAGCACTTCGCCGAGCGCCTGCGGGCCCGAACCGGCTGAACGCCCGGAAGCCGCCCGGGCGGCGAACGCCGTCGGCGGGAGCGTCACCTTCAAACCCGAGTCGGAGTTGGGCCGTCTCGCGGGGGCACTTCGGGGACCCATGGGAACCACGAAACGGGACCCGGCCCACCGGACCTCCCCGAAGGATCTCACCCACGATCTCGAGCTCGATGCCCTCGAATCGCTCGGAGAGGCGTTCGAAGAAGCGTGCGAGCATGTGGGCCGCGACCCAGACTTTCGATCCGTTCGGATCGGCCCCGTGCGCCGCCTTCCGCTCGGGGAGCTGTGGCCGGGGGAGTTCGGATGGAGCCGAACGCTCGAGTCCGGCCCTCCGCCGGTGGAGGGCGAGGTCCTCCTGTTCCTCGTTCCGGGCTCCAAGGCTCGGGAGGAGGTCGTCTCCGCACCGGTCCCCAAGATTCCCCAGAGCGGATTTGCTCTTGTCGAAGTCGTGTCCGGCCCGCCATGGCGCCTCGTGGCCGCCCGATCCGGAGGTCCGCGATCTCGCCGGATCGTGACCGAATTCGCCCGGGCGGTCGCCCGCGAACTCCGTTCGGAGTGAGCCCTCGGCATGCCGACGCGACGTCGGGATCCCCCGCGTCGCCCGTCGGTACGTTCGGCCCGGAACGCCCCCGAAGCTTCCGAATCCGTCGGGGAAGCGGAGATCGCCGTTCACTGGCGGGAGGAGCCGCTCATCCCACCGCCTCCGTCGCTCGCGCGCCGAGCCGCCGGCTTTGAGCGCGGGATTCGGGAACGGTTCGCCCATCTCGGGTATCCGGAATGCTTCACGGCCTACGCGGACCTGCTGACCTGGTCGCGTCGATGGACGCGGACGCTGGACGATTCGCGGCCCCCGTTCTATCGATGGTTTGTCGGCGGCAAGTTGAACGCCTCGGCGAACTGCATCGATCGCCACCTCGCCGATCGGGCGGACCGGGCCGCGTTGCGGTTCGTGCCGGAGCCCGAGTCGGAGGGCAGTACCTCGCTGACCTATCGGGAGCTGTACGAGCGCGTGAACGCCACCGCGGCGTTCCTTCGGGATCGCGTGGGCCTGAAGGCCGGAGACCGGGTCACGATCCACTTGCCGATGACCCTCGACCTACCGGTCACCATGCTGGCGTGCGCGCGCCTCGGGGTGGTCCATTCCGTGGTCTTCGCCGGGTTCAGCGGGGAGGCGTGCGGCCAGCGCATCGCGGACTCGGGCAGTCGCGTCCTCATCACGGCCGACGCGTACTGGCGCAATGGCCATCTCCAGGACCACCTGACGTCGGCGAACCGGGCCGTCGCCACCGCGGCCCGGGAGGGCCAAGCCGTCGAGGCGATCCTCCGTTGGCAGCGCTACCCTGGACGGGCGAGTTCCTCGACCGCCGTGCGCGGAGCCCCGGATCTGGTCCTCAATGAAGCGCTCGACGGGTTTCGCGGGCGCGAGGTACCTCCGGAGCCGATGGACTCCGACGCCCCCTTGTTCCTGATGTACACGAGCGGTACGACGGGGCGGCCTAAGGGGGCCCAACATAGTACCGGAGGGTATCTCGCCTATGTGGCCGGCACCGCGCGCCTCGTGCTCGATATCCACGCCGAGGACGTGTATTGGTGCCTGGCCGACATTGGGTGGATCACCGGACACTCCTACATTGTCTATGGACCCCTCGCGCTCGGGACGTGCTCGGTGATCTACGAGGGGGCCCCGACCCACCCGGACTCCGGCCGCCCTTGGCGGATTGCTGAGGCGCACCGGGTGAACCTCTTCCACACCTCCCCGACCGCCATCCGCCAACTCCGAAGGCTCGGTCCCGAGGAGCCGACAAAATATCGCTATCGATTCCGCGTCATGGCCTCCGTCGGGGAGCCGATCGAACCGGAGACTTGGCGATGGTACTTTGACGTGGTCGGCAAGGGACACGCCGCGATCGTCGATACCTGGTGGCAGACCGAGACCGGGGGGATCCTATCGTCGACCCTGCCCGCCCTCGACCCCATGAAGCCCGGAAGTACGGGACCGCCGCTCCCGGGGATCCATCCGGTGGTGCTCGATGACGAAGGTCGGTCCGTTCCCCCGGGGACCGGCCGGGCCGGCAACATCGTACTGACGGAACCCTGGCCGGGGATGATGCAGACGATCTGGGGGGACCCGGATCGGTTCCTCAGCACGTACTTCGCCCGGTACAATGCCGATGCGGCGAGCCGCGAGCGCCGCGATTGGCCATATTTTGCCGGGGACGGCGCGATGGTTTCACCGGAAGGGTACATCCGGATCCTCGGGCGGATCGACGACGTCATCAACGTCGCCGGCCACCGGCTCGGAACCAAGGAGCTCGAGTCCGCCTGCCTGACGGTCCCCGGCGTAGCCGAAGCCGCGGTCGTGCCCGCGATCGACGAAGTCCGCGGACGGGTCCCGATCGTCTACGTTTCGCTGCGGCCGGGATCCGCGAGACCGGAGGCGTTCCCCCGCCGCGTGATCGAGGCGATCGAGCTGGCGATCGGCAAGATCGCCCGACCGCGAGAGGTTTGGGTCGTCGCCGAGATGCCGAAGACGCGGTCGGGAAAAATCATGCGTAGGGTCCTCGCCGCGATCTCGAACGGCCGGGACCCGGGGGACGTGAGCACGCTCTCCGAGCCGGCGGTCGTCGACGCGATCCGGGCGCAGGTCGAAAAGGGATCCGCCGGGTCGCGCTCCCGGCGACGTTCGGAGCCCACGGTTCCCGGCGAAGGCGAGGCGTAATGGGTTGGCGGAACGGTCGTCGCGCGAGGCCGGGCCGGCCACGCCCGTTGGGGTCGCAGGGACCCGAATGACGCCCGTCTCCCCGTCCGGCCCGCTGGATCTGTCCCGAGGCCTGCATTCCACGGTCCCCATCGGACCGGGCGTCTCGATGCCGATCCTCGGCCTCGGAGTTTGGCAGATCCCCGACGGTCGCCCGACCGAGGACGCCGTCCTCGGCGCACTTCGGGCCGGATATCGGTTGATCGACACGGCCGCACTGTACGGCAACGAGCGATCCGTCGGGGCGGCGATGCGGGCCTCGGGCCTCCCGAGGGAAGAGCTCTTCGTGACGACCAAGCTATGGAATGATGACCAGGGCTACCCGGCGGCCTTGGCCGCGTTCGAGCGGAGCCGCTCCGCCCTCGATGTGGCGTACGTCGATCTGTACCTTGTTCACTGGCCGGTTCGGGCGCAACGGGAGGAGAGCTGGAGGGCGTTGGTCGAATTGCACGACCAGGGCAAGGCGCGGGCCATCGGAGTCTCCAACTTCACCATTGAGCACCTGGAATCGCTCGCCCAACGCTCCGGGGTCATCCCGGCCGTCGATCAGGTCGAATTCTCCCCGTTCCTGTTCCAGTCCGAACTACTCGAGTACTGCCGGCGACGGGGGATCCAGGTCGAGGCGTACTCTCCCCTTGTACGCGGGCGCCGGCTCGAGCATCCGGTCCTCGCGGGGATCGCCTCGGCGCACCGGAAGAGTCCGGCCCAGGTTGTCCTCCGCTGGGATCTCCAACACGGAGTCGTGCCGATCCCGAAGTCCCGTCGGATCGAGCGGATCCGCGAGAACGCCGACCTGTTCGATTTCGAGCTGGGCCCGTCGGAGATGACGACCTTGGACCACCTCCACGAAGGTCTGCGTCTGGCCTGGGACCCGTCCCGTTTCGGTTAGCCGAAAGGCCGTCCTGCCCGCCGGCGCAATATCGGGGGCGGGCGAGATTTCCAAACGCGATCACCGCGCCAGAGAACTTTGGAAGCGCGGATGGGCCATTCTCCCGCTGGCGGCCTGTCGGGCCATCGAGCGGGTCCGTTCGGGCGGCTGGGTCCACGCCGAGCCATACGATTCCCCTACGCGATACCGGTCGGCCCCGCCGAGGCGACCGACTACGGTCGGAGAACGAGTTCACGACGACGGAGCGCCCGAGTAGACCGCGAACTGGTAGCTCCCGCTCAGCTGGAAGCTTTCGAGGTTCCAGACCACGATCTTGAGCGGGGTCCCGTCGAACTGATTCAGGTTCGGGGTACCGAGCTCCCCGGCGCTCGAATTCAGGCACCCCGGCGAGTTGCCCGGGTAGCACCAGATCGGCGCCATCGGCCCCCCGTTCCGATACTCGGACCACCCCGAGGCGGTCCAGATCCCCACATACACCGCGCACGCCCCGGCGGGAGAGAAAGTGTTCGCGCAAACCCCGGATTCGTTGAAGAGGCCGTGGTGCAGCCGGGTCCAGGAGAGCATGCTGAACGATCCATCGACGTACACGGTCGGATCCCCCATCGGCAACGCGGGCACCGAGATCACCACCGAACTGTTCAGCCCCCCGAGCAAATCCCCCTCGTAGCTCGACTGGCTCCATACCGCGAGCGTGTTGGGGCCGGTCGATGGGGACGACGAGTCGCCCGAGGGGAGGCCGGGCAGACCGAGACTGACAAGGACGACGGCGAGCGCGAGTGCCCCGGTCAACGCGAGCGCTAGGCGATTCAACTGCATCCTACGGTACCGCAGCGGCTCGGACCCGACAATCCCCCACCCCATTATACTCTCGACCCCCGGGAGTCGGCCTACCGGCGGGGGCCGCCTTCGGCCAGGCGACGTGGTGCGACTTCCTGGGCCCGGTCGGGCCTTCGCAAGGACTTTCCCGTGGGGGCGTCTCCCGCGGTCGGGGGTTTCGGATGGGGTGGTCCGGCAAGGTGGCGATGGTCGCGGGCGTCGGGAACGGGCTTGGGAGCGCGCTCGTCGAGCGCCTGGCGTCGGCCGGCGCGACGACGATCGGCGTCGCGCGGGGGAGGGAAGTCCTCGCGAAGCTCGAGGCGCGCGCCCGGGCGAACGGTTGGAAGTTCACGGGAAAGGTGGCGGACCTGGGTCGGCCGAGCGACGTGGCGGCTCTGTTCGCCGCCGTCACCGAAGAATTCGGGGCGATCGATGCCCTCACCGTGACGGCGGGCCATTGGGTCGAGGGTCCGACGTTCTTGCACGAGGCCTCCGACGGGCAATGGTCCACGGGCCTCGCCGACAATCTCGACCCGCTCTTCTACGTATGCCGCGCCGCGCTTCCCCCGATGCTCGCGCGCGGCCGCGGCTCGATCGTGCTCGTGTCCGCCACCGACCGGGTCCGATACGCGGGCACACCATCGTACTGCGCGTCGAAGGGGGCGATCGTCGACCTGACCGAGAAGCTCGCCCGGGATTACCGAGCCCACGGGATTCGGGTCAACGCGGTGCTGCCGGGTACGATGGAGCACGAAGTCGATCTCGACCACCCACCGAGCGAATCCACGGCCCTCCCGCTGTCCGATCGGAGCGGGGTCGGGGCCTGGGAGGTCGCCCGAGCGATCGTATTCTTGCTGTCCGATGACGCTCGCTGGATCTCGGGCGCCCGCGTGCGAGTCGATGGGGGGTACTCCACGCACGGGAAGGAACAGCGGACGGCCGGGATCGAATAACCCGAGAGATCAAGACGGCGGGAGTTCCGCCGGCGTTCCCGCACGGGTGATCGCTCGACGGATCGGGTACGTTCGGCCAAATCGCCCCCCCAGGGCCCAGGGCTTTCGTCCGCCGTTCGCCGGCCCCGTCGGCGGTGGGATCCACGGTTCCGCGCCTTACCCCGCTCTTCCGGCGCCGAAAGGTCGGTCTCGACGCGATCGAGCCGGTTCGTGGGCCGGCCACCGGCCCCAACCCCTTCGGCCACCGTGAGAGCGGCGCGCTCGGCGCCATCTCAGGCCGGATAGGCCGTGCCCGATCGGATCGCGGCCGCCGGTGTGACCGACCGATCCCGTCTCATGCCGAACCCGGCCCTCCCGCCCAAGCTTCCAAGGGCCATCGCCGGAGTCCCGCGGGCCGACGACCGTTGAAGGGGGGAATGGCTCGCCTGATCGAGTGGGCCGGGGAGAATCCGGCATGGACCCGCCCCCGGCTGATGCGGGTGGGCCTCTCGAGCTCGGGGCGCGCCGTCGCGGGCCGGCGCGTCAGGTCTCGTCGATCACCTTCGTCGCCCGCACGAAGGTGCCGTCCCGCAGGTCGCTGATCGCCTCGGCGATCTCCTCGCGGGTGTTCATGACGATCGGCCCGTACCAGGCGACCGGCTCATGGAGGGGGCGGCCGGCGCCGAGGAGGAAGCGGACCCCTTGCGGTCCGCTGCGGACCTCGACCCGATCCCCGTCCCCGAACAGGAGCGTGTGGCCCGGACCGTCGGAGGAGGGCGGGGCGGGCGTCGCTCCCGCGCCCTCCGGGGCGCCCGGCCCGCGGCCGACGCCGAGTTCGACCGGGCCACCGAATTGGGCTGCCCCGTCGATCGCCTGGGCGAAGACGGTGTGGCCGCGATGTACGGGGAGGCGGAACTCCGACCGGGCCGGGAGCGTGACGTCGAGGTAGAGCGGATCGACCGGGATGTGGCGGACCGGGCCGACCACTCCCTCATACTCACCGGCGATGACCCGGACCTCTCGACCATCGTCGCCGTGGACGATCGGGATCTCGCGAGCTTCGACCCCGCGATACGCCGGGGTTTCCAGCTTGTGGTCGCGCGGGAGGTTCACCCACAATTGGAACCCCGACAGGCGGCCCTCGGTGCGCTGGGGCATCTCCTGATGGAGGATCCCGCTACCCGCACTCATCCATTGGACGTCGCCTCGATCGATCACCCCTTTGTTCCCCAGCGAGTCTTCGTGGGCGGTCTTCCCGTTCAACATGTAGGTGACCGTCTCGATCCCCCGGTGGGGGTGCCAAGGGAACCCGGCCAGGTAGTCGGCCGGATTGCTCGAGCCGAAGTTGTCGAGCAGGAGGAAGGGATCGAGCAGGGGAACTTCGGAGTTTCCGAACATCCGGCGGAGCCGAACGCCGGCCCCTTCCATCGTCTCCGCCCCCTCGAACCTCTGCTGCACCGTGCGGGCTGATTCGGACATCGGAGGGGGACAGGACGGACGCCGTAATCTCATCTCCGGCACCCCCCGGCCACCAGTACACCGATGGGCCACGGACCGGTGGGGCCCGGGACATCGAACGGAGGGCCCGACGGGATCGCCGCCGATCTAGTGCCCACCGGGCGATCCGCCCGGTTCGAATGGGTCCTCGCGGACCCATCGTTCGAACGCCTCGAACTCGAGGTCCCGGCCGAGGAACGCGCGGACGAGCTCCGCGGCCGGCCGCTTGCTCCCGGGGGTGAGGATCTCGACGGCGTACCGTTGGGAGAGGGACGGTTCCGCGAGGGTCCCGGCTTTTTCGAACGGGCTCAGCAGGTCCCGCGCGATGACGACGGACCAGACGTAGGTGTAGTAGAACGCCGAATATCCCGTCAGGTGGCCCCAGGCGGCCTCGGCATGGTATTCCGGGTCGAGCGGCAGGGGCGAGTGGCGATCGTACGACGACCGCAGAACCTCCGATAGCGACGTTCCGGTCCAGTCCTTCAGGTACAGCTGCAGGGAAGCTTCCGAAAGCGCCACCTGACGGATCCATCGCGAGGGCCGGCCGAACGCCTCCGACGATTTCATCCGGTCCAGCAGCTCCTTCGGGATCTCCTCGCCGGTGTCGGGGTCCCGCGCGAATCGTCGGAGGGTCGCCGGGTCCCGCGCCCATTCTTCGAACAGTTGGGACGGAGCCTCGACGAAGTCCCATTCGATGAGCGACTGGGAGTTGTACAGCCACCGGACGTGGCCCGAAAGCATGGCGTGCAGCAGGTGGCCGAACTCGTGGAAGAACGTGACCACGTCCCCATACTCCATGCGGGCCCGTCGGGGATCCTCCGAGGGGTCGAGGAAATTGCACACGAGGGCGCTCTGGGGGAGCTGCACATCGGTGAGCCCTTCTCGGACGCCGAAACAAGCCGCGTGACTGTACTTGCCCGCCCGAGGGACCATGTCGAGATAGAACCGGCCGATCCGGTGGGCCCCCCGGAGCACATCGAACGCCTCGACGCTCGGGTGCCAAAGTTCGGCCGTCGGGTCCGCCGCGAAACGCAGCCCAAAGAGCTCGCCACACAGCCCGAAGAGCCCGTCTCGGACCTGGGCGTACGGCAGGTAACGGCGCAGCCGCTTGGTGTCGACGCCGAAGCGCTCGGTGCGGATCTTCGCGGTATAGTAGCCATCGGCGAACAGCCCGATGTCCCAGTTCTCCAGTCGCTCGGCCGACGGCTCGTCCTGGCGCTTGCGCTCGAGCAGCCGATCCAGGTCGGCCTGACCGGCGGCGCGGGTGAGCTCGCTGACCCGGGCCAGGAACGCCTCGGCGGCCTCCGGGGTCTTCATCATCTTGTCCTCGAGGGCGTAGGCGGCGAAGTTCGGATACCCCAGCGTGGTGGCGAACTCGTGGCGCAGGGTGAGGAGCCGCTCGAGGACGGGGCGGTTTTCCGGATACGCCTTGTTGGCGAATTCCCACAGGAGCCGCCGTCGGACGTCCGCGTCCTGACAGTACGTCATCACCGGGCGGAAATCCGGATAGTCGGTTGAGATGCGCACGAGCCCATCCGGGCCGGGCGCGTGGGCCGCTCGGTAGTCGTCGGGCAAGCCGGCGAGGGAGGCCGGACGGATCGTGATGGAACGGCGAGAGTTGGCTATGTTCTCGGTGAATTCGTTGGAGACGCGGTCGATCTCGTTGCTGAGCTCGAGAAGCCGGGCCCGCCGCCCCGGGTCGGCCTCCACCCCGACGCGGCGCATCTCGCGCTGCATCTTCCACACCGCGAACCGGGTGGGCGCGTCGGCCGCCCCGAGGTCCAGCGTGGCCAGCGCGCGGTACGCTGGCTCGTTGACCCGGAACTCGTTGAAGAATCGGTCCGCCGCTTCAGAGACCTCGCGCCCCGCGGCGCGCGTGGGCTCGTCGGGATGGACGGCGAAGAGAAAGCTCCCGTGGGCGCTCAGGTCTCGGACCTCCGTGAGCAGGCGGTTCAGCGGGGCGAGAAACCCTTCGATCGTCCGGGGGCCGGCGGTCGCTAGCAACTGCGTGAGCCCTTCGGTCGCCCGTACGATGCGGGCCTGCCCGAGCCGCCGCAGCTCCTCGGCCGGCAGCGGAAAGGCGAGTTCGCCGAGGGTCGCTTCTCGCGCTCCGACGGATCCGCTCGACCCGGTCATCCCTCCCCCGAGCAGGGCACGCTCATAGAGGCTAGGGTCGGTCCACCCATGGGAACGGCCCGGGTCGGGTCCGGCCGGGACGTGGGCGGGATGGCGTCGCATCGCGCGTCTTAGGTGGGAGCCTTGATGCTCCGGTGGGGGGTGGGTCCCGCATGCGGGCGATCGCGGTCCGGGCCTTCGGCGCTGTCCCCGAGCTCATGGACCTCCCGAAACCGATCCCGGGGCCCGGCGAAGTCCTCGTGCATCTGAGCGCGGCGAGCGTCAACCCCCTCGACTGGAAGCTCGCCGAGGGTCGCGGCGGGTCCGAGTCGGCCGCCAACTTCCCCATGGTGCTCGGGGTCGACGGCGCCGGAGTGGTCGAGAGCTTGGGACCGGGAGCTACGCGGTTCAAGGTCGGCGACGGGGTCTTCGGACAGTTCCTGAGGACCCCCCTCGGGACCGGCACGTACGCCGAGTTCGCCACGGTTCCCGAGACGCTCGGGGTCTCCTCGATCCCGCGCGGGATCTACATGGGTCCGGCCGCGGCCGTTCCGACGGCGGGGATGACCGCGCTGACGGCCGTCGAAGCGATCGGAGTCCAGAAGCGCCAGACGCTGCTCATTCACGGAGCGAAGGGCGGCATCGGATCGTTCGCGACGCAGCTCGCGTCGAACCTCGGCATCCTCGTCGTGGCGGCGAGCCGCGGGGACCATGGTGCCTACCTTCGGAAGCTGGGGGCGTTCGAGTACTTCGATTCGTCCCGGATCGGGTGGACGCGGGACTTCCGCAACGCGCACCCGTCCGGAGTCGACGCCGCGCTCGACCTCGTCGGATCGCCCCCCCTGGAGGAACCCGCGGCCGCCCTGGTGCGCGACGGGGGGGTGGTCGGATCTCCCGTGCTCCCGCCGGGGGAGCCCCAGCCCGGTCCTCGGGGGATCCGGATGGTGTCCGTTCAGCTCCGGCCCCAAGCCGCGCTTCTCGATCGACTCTCCGCCGAGATCGCCTCGGGCCGATTGCGGATCCCCGTGGAATCCCAGGTGCCGCTGGTCGAGGCCCCCCAGGCGCTCGAGCTGAACCATCAAGGGTTGACGCGCGGCAAGACCGTCGTCACCATCTGAGCGAGGCGCCCAGAGGACCCGGTGAAGGTCGGCGGGCTCACGCCGCGGTCGAGACCGGCTGACGTACCCGGGCCCGTCGCCCGGGGTCGTGCATTTCTTGAAATGGGGGCGACGGTCTGTCCGCGGGGGGCCCGATGAGCGGCGTCGTCGGCGACCGAGCTTCCCGGGATCCGGAGGACGAACGATGAAACCGCGCGGCCGATACATCGTCCTCGAAGGGATCGACGGGGCCGGGAAGACCGGCCTTCTGGACCGGTTGGGCCCCGCGCTGCTGCAGCGCGGTCATGCCACCGCCCGGTTCCGCGAGCCGACCGACGCGTTCCTGCGCGCCGAGGGGACGCGGTTGGCGCAGGTCGATCCGCTCGGGGCGGCGTTCTGTTTCACGGTCGACCGGATGATGCTGCGCCCCGAGATCGAACGGGCCCTCGATCGGGGCGATATCGTGCTCCAGGATCGGTCGTTCTACTCGACGCTCGCCTATCAGGCCGCGGGCCTCGCTCCGGAGCAGTGGCGGGAACTCGAACGGATCGAACGGTCGGTCGCTTTGGAACCCGACCTGGTGCTCCTTCTCGACCTGCCCGTGGCGATCGCCCTGAAGCGGGCCGGACGGCGCGGTCCGAGAGACACCTTCGAGCAGGCGGCGTATCTCGAAGGGGTCCGAGCCCGGTTCGAGGCGCTGTTCGCCCCCCCGCGATGGGTTCGCGTGGATGCGAGCGGATTTCCCCAGGCTACGCTCGATCGGGCCCTAGCCGCCGTCGGCACCCTCGGGCTCTGAACCGGGGGGCGGGTCCGCGACGAGCGATCCCTCGGCCGGCGTCGGATCCGTTTCGGAAAGCCGTCGGCCCATCAGTCGTTCCCCTCGAACGATGCGCATGCGACTCCGCAGGCCCCAAGCGCCCAGGCCGCCGTCCTGATAGCTCGGTTCCTCGCGCTCGATCGGTCGGAACCCTCGGGACCGGAACAGGGACTCCGATGGGGCGTTCCCCTCCGTCACGACCGCGTAGGCGATCTGGGACCCGTGGGCCTGCAGCCAGCGCAAGGCATCGTCGAGCAGGCGGCGAGCCACCCCCCGGCGCCGGCAGTCGGCCCGGACCGCGATGTAGTAAACGTATCCGACCGTGGCGGTCAACGGTTCGAGCATCGCCACCCCGACGAGGCGGCCCTCGGCCCGGGCGGCTCGTACCCAACGGGCTTCGCGAAGGGTTCGTTTCGCGTGCCATCGGTACACGCCCGAGAACGCATCGATGACGATCGGGATCGCTCCGTCGCGCTCTCCCGGCTCGAGCGAGGTGATTTCGATCGCCCCGCCCGCGGCAGCCTCGGACATCCGGGAGCGTTCGGGCATCGACCGCCATTAGCCCGGCGTACCCGGGGGCGAGGGCCCAACGGGCGGCCCGCCTGCAACCCCGTCGGGCGCCGACGGACCTCTTCCGAGGAGGCCGCTAGACGGCTTCCTCGTTGGCCTCCCGAAGCCCGCCCGTCTCGGCGGGGAGCATACGGAGAGACCTCAGCGCAGGCCTAGGGGGTCCGAGCCGGCGCGGCGGCGACAGGCCGCGGATCCGGGGCGCGGTCCCCTTCGGCGACGTCCGCCGTCGGCGGGACCGTGATGCCGCCGAGCAGCTTCGCCAGCGCCCACATCGTGGCGAGCGAGAGGACGAACACGACCACGAGTACGACCACTACCCCGAGGATCTCCACCCCGAGCTGGTGGACCGCCGCCGGGCCCCCTCCGAACAGGAGCCCGTCGGGCAGAGCGCTCGCGCCGGATCCGATCGCGAAATCCGATTGCGCGAAGAACGCGATCATCGCCACCCCGAAGACCCCGCCGACGAGGTGCCCGGGGAACAACCCGACCGGGTCGGAGAACCAACGGACCTTCGCAAACGCCTTCTCGGCGACCAGGAAGAGCGGTCCCCCCAGGAGCCCAAGCACGATCGCGCTGCCGGGACTGACGAAGCCGGCGAGCGGCGTGATGATGATCAGGCCCATCAGGATCCCATTCGTTCCCCACAGCATGTCCGGCCGGGTCCTATCGACGAGGTAGGCCGTCACGAGCAGAGAGAGGAACGCCGACGCGGCGGCGAGGAAGGTGGTCAGGACCACCACGATCGCCTCGTCGTTGAACTGCAGGACGCTCCCGGGGTTGAACCCGAACCAGCCGATCCACAAGAGCAGGATCGCGAACGTCAGCCAGGTGGGTTGGATCCGGATCGGCGCGGGCGGACTCACGGTCGCGCCCCGGGCGCGCTCCTCGCGCCAGATCTGGACGACGATCCCGAGTCCGGCGGCGCCGGCCGCCCCGTGGACGACGAGCCCACCGGCGAAATCCACCATCCCCATCTGCGCGAGCCACCCGGAGGGGTTCCAGATCCACGCCGCCGGCAGGTTCCATATGAGGGCGAAATAGACGACGGAGTACAGGCCGATCGCGGTGAGCTTCACTTTGCGCAGGAAGATCACCCCGACGAGCGCGAGCGTGACCGCGGCGAAGGCGGTCTCGAACAGGAAATAGGTTCCCACGACGAGGCCCTGGGACTGCACCGACCACCAGACGTCGGTGGTCGGCAGGGCCGATCCGGACGAGAAACCACCGAGGAAGAACCCGGCGCTGTACCCCGGGTTGCCGAGGATCCCGTTCCAGGTCGGGGCGAACGCGGTGTTGAACCCGATCGCCGCCATGACGACGAGGGCGGCCCCCGTCATGAAGGTGGTCTTCAGGAGACTGAAGGACAGGGCCTCCCCGAGTTCCCCGACCTCGAGCAGCCCGACGGCGATCGTCATCGTGAAGACGAGGAGGCCCGCGAGCAGGACCCACAGGTTGTTCACGAGGAGGTCGGTGATCACAGCCTGGTCCCTCGGACTCCCGTGCGGCCGTTCGAAGGGATGCTTCCCGATCGGCCCGCATCGGGTTCGCGGGGGGGCCTATTTATCCGTTGGTCTCGACGGGGCCCCGGCCGGCGGGGCCGAGGGATCGGTCGGTCTAGCACGCTATCCGATGTGACGGGGACGTGCAGTTTAAAGTCCCGGCCGAATGATTGCGCTTCGAGGATCGGCATGGTCGCGGCCATGAGCTACTCCGAGGCGCGCTACGACCGCGTCGAGGTGCCCGAGGAACCGCCCGAGCGTCGGATCCACAGTTTCGACGAGGTGTTGCACTCCTACTCGAAGGAGGAGGCGATCATGGAGGCGAGCCGGTGCCTCCAGTGTGCCTTGCCGTTCTGCGTGGAGGCCTGTCCGATCACCCAGGACTGCCGAGGGTACATCGGCCTCGTGGCCGGGGGTCAGTTCGACGCGGCCGCGCGCTTGACCTTGCAGGAGAACCCGCTCGCCACCACCCTGTGCAAGGTCTGTTACCATTACTGCGAGGACGCCTGCATCATGCGGCACCGCGGGGTCCCGATCGCGATCCGCCATCTGAAGCGCGCGGCGATGGAGTTCGGCAACGATCAACTGGTCTACGTGCCGAACGCCCCCCGACATCAACGCATCGCCGTCATCGGGGCGGGTCCGGCCGGGCTCATGGCCGCCTGGGAACTCGGATTGCGCGGGTACGCCGTCACGGTCTTCGAGAAGCTCGCGGTGATCGGCGGACAGGCCGAGGCGATCCCTCACTACCGAATGCCGGGCAGCGAGCTCCTCCAGGACCTCGACCGGTTCCGGGCGCTGGACGTCACGTTCGTCGCCGGCACGCGGGGTGGGGTCGACGTGACCCCGGAGGGACTTCTCGCCGAAGGCTACCGCGCGGTGTACCTGGCGATCGGGGCGTCCCGGGCCGGGTCCCCCGGGATCCCCGGCGAGCAGCTCCCGGGGATCATCTATGCCCTCGACTTCCTGCTCGATGTCAACGAGAACAAGATCGCCCCCCTTGGGAAGAACATCGTCGTCATCGGGGGAGGGGACGTCGCCGTCGATTCGGTCCGGTCGGCCCTGCGGCTCTCGCCCGGCGCCACGGTCTCCCTGGTCTATCGGAGGACTCGCGGCGAAGCGCCGGCCGGGGAGGAGGAGATCCGGGAGACCGAACCGGAAGGGGTCCGGATGTACTGGCTCCTTTCGCCCCTCCGGGTCCTCGGCAAGGACCACGTCGAGGGGGTCGAGTTCCAGCGGATGGAGCTAGGGCCCGCCGATGCCTCGGGTCGCCCGGCCGTGCGGCCCATCCCCGGCGCGACCCAGGTGATCGAATGCGACACGGTGATCATGGCGATCGGCCAGAACGCCGACCTTACCGGCCTCTCCGGCGACCTCCAGCTCAAGATCGGTTCGAAGGGATGGCCCGAGGGGATCCACCCCGATACGATGACCGCGGTCGAAGGCGTGTTCGCGTCCGGCGGGCGCTCCGTCGTCCACGCGATGGCCGCCGGGACCCGGGCGGCGGAGTCGATCGACGCGTTCCTCGCCCGAAAGGACGGTCGGTCGCCGACCCCCCGTCCCGATCCCTTCGGTGCGGCCGAGTCCCCGCCCCGCGTCCCCGAGGGGTATTCGACCCCCGTCTGGAAGCCCTAGGCCGGCGGCGACCGCCCCGAAATACCGAACCCGCGGTTCGACGGGACACCCCTAGCGCTCGAGGGCGAACCTGCGTTCGAGGGCTGGCGCGAGGGCATTCGGAGCTGGGACGAGGACGTTGGGCAATCCCCATTCGGCGGCCGCGCGTACCCGTTCCTCCGTGGTATCGACGAACAGGATCGAGCCCGGCGGTACCCCCGACCGTTCGATCGCCTCGATGTACACCTGGGGGTTCGGTTTGGCGAGGCCCTCTCGGAACGATAGGACGCTCGCGTCGAACAGCATCGAAATAGGATGGCGCCGATCGATCGCCTCGTAGACCGGGGCCGGCACGTTCGAGACCGCGACGAGGCGGACCCCTTGGCGCTCCCGGAGGCCCTGGAGGAGCTCCACATTGGCCGAGTCGACGGCGATCGCGCTCTCGAGCAGGACCTCGGCGAACGCGTCGAGACCGATGGCGAGGTCGCCCACGAGGGCGACTTCCCGGTAGAATGCTTCCAGGTCCTCTCCCCCGCGCTCGAACGAGGGCAATCGGGCCGCGAGGGCGGCGCGCATCGTGCGCACGTCGCTGCCGGTCCGCCGGCTCAGCTCGGCGGCGGCTCGGGCCCAGGGATCCTCCACTAGGATGCCCAGGATCTCCGTGAGGATCGCCTGCGGGGCGATCGCTTCCGAAGGCGCCGACGCCACGCCGCGGCATCGCCCGGGCCTCTAATAGGCCGGAGGACCGCACGCGGACGCCGTCGGCGAACGGGGACGGGCGATGAGAGAGCTACGAACCGAGGGTCCATCCCCCGGGGCGGGAGGGAAACGCTTTAGGCCCACACGGTTGGGCCGAGGTCGATGGCCAGCATCGCGAGCCTCCGAGCGAACTCAAGCGCGACGATCGATGGGACCATCACCGCGATCTCGCCGATCCGGGAAGTGAACACGGTGCGCGGACCGTCCCGGGTCGCGGACGCCACGATCCAAGATGAAACCGGTACGATCGTGCTGACGCTCTGGGGCGAGGACACCAAGCGCTACTCCGTCGGCCAGAAGCTGCGGATCACGGATGGATGGGTCAAGGACTTCCGCGGGAAGCTCCAGATCTCGCCGGGGCGGTCCGGTCGGATCGAGCTCCAGCCGTAATTCGGGCCGTTAGGACCGGGGATCCCGCCGAGGGCGGGTTCGAAGGGGTTGGTCGCCGACCGGGAAACCGACGGCTCAGCTGCCTTCGGTCTGCGCCGGTTCGGTGTTGACGGGCTGCGGCGCCGGGCGCATCTTCGACTTGCGCGCCGCGCCGGCGAGTAGGACGATCAAACCGATCACGACGAGGGCGAGTCCGGCGATGCCCCCGGCGACCGGTTCCCCGACGTTGACGGAGATGCTGGTCTTGCTCGTCGGGATGATCACGTAGTACGTGCCCTTGGATCCGCTCCAGGTCAGGGTCCCGGTGGCTCCGGTCCCCGAGGCGACCTTGTCCGTCGCGTGGGAGCAGGTGGAGTCGGTGCCGCAGCTGTACGCGCTGACATTGACTGGGATCCCCAAGTCGCTGGACCAGGTCGCGGTGTAGGGCAGGTTGGAACTCAATAGCGCGAGGGGAGGGTTCGCCTCCACCACGACCCCGCTCGCCGCGGGGACATCGTTCGATCCGGCGGAGATGTTGACCGGGATGTACCATAGGATGAATCCCAGAATCAGCACGATCAGTCCTCCAATCACCCATCCAGTCCGCATGGCCCACCTGACGGGGGCAGCCCGGTTGAATATTTAACCTCCGAGAAAAAGCCAGAAATGGCGAAAATCGTCCCGCCGGTCACAGCCCGTACTCCGCGCCCCCGGCCGAGGCCGGATCGACTAGGACAGCCCTGGAGGACCCGTCATCGCCGTTCCGGTCGCAAACCTAGGCCCACTGTGGCATTCAGCACACGATCCCGCGGCACCCATCCTCGCCGGGCGAGACCGATGGCGAGGTCGAGTCCCTCGAAACTCCCTCCCGGGCCGGCCCCGGCGCTGATGACGATCGCGACCCCGGCGTCGACCGCCCGCCGGGCGGACCGCCCGTCCAGTCCGTTCTCCCCGGCCTCCGAAGTGATCTCCAAGGCGACACCCGCCCGGGCGGCCCACTGTATCCACGGAGCGGCCGCGTCGGCCACCGACTCGGTGGGGGCCGAACTGAGTGATAGATGGCCGACGAACCATGGTCGTTCGGACGGCGGTCCCGCGTCAGGGGACTGGGGCGGCACGGACGACGGACGCGCGGGGTCCAGGACCCCGAAATCGGCGCCGTTCGGAAGGATCCATCGGGGCGTCGCGGGCCCGATCGCCGCCTCCCAACCGATGAGCAAACGCGGGCTCCCCGGGCCGGCGCCCGCCTTCCACAGCGCCCGCAACTTCCGGATAGCCTCGCTCGGTTCGGCCCCTTCGGAACGAGCGCTGAGGACGACGCCAACGTACTCGAATCGTCGCGCCGCGGCCTCGGCCATCAAGGCTGGAAGGGCGGCGTCGCGCTCGCCCGGATCCAGGTGGCGATGCAACTCCCCTCGAAGTTCTTCGGGGGCGACCAGCGGCGGGACCTTCCCCGCGATGGCCGCATCGAGCTCCCCCTGGTTCTCCCGTATCTCCGGCGGCATCAGGGGAAGGCCGAGGGATCCGTAAACCTCGAGCTCGGAGCGGCCGGCGACTCGGACCTCGTCGCGGTAGACCCCGTACTCGTTGATCTTCAGGCCGTGGTCCTTCGCCCAGGTCCGGAGCCGGACGTTGTGATCCTTCGACCCGGTGAAGTACTGGAGCGCCGCCCCGAAGCTCTCCGTCGGGACGACTCGTAGGTCGACTTGCACGCCCGGCTCGACGATGACCGTGCACTTCGTGTCCCCCTGGAGCAGCACCTCGCGCACGGCCGGAAGGCCGGCGAAACGGGCGATCGTGTCGACGGGATTCTCCGACGTGACCAGGATGTCGAGATCGCCGACCGTTTCCCGGCGCCGTCGGAGACTACCGGCGACCTCGACCTGGTCGAGCGGCCCGGTTCCCGCGAGGGCGCCAACGATCCGCTGCGCGAGCGCCCAGCCCTCCCGGAGCGAGAGGCGGCGCGTCGGCGCCGCCGGCGCCTCGGCCAGCGCGTGGCGGAGCTTTTCGATCTTCCGCGACCCGAACCCGGCGACCCCGTCGAGCCGGCCTTGCCCGATCGCCTCGAGGAGAGCCGCCGGCCCGTCGACCCCGAGTTCCCGGTGGAATCGAGAGGCCGTCTTCGGCCCGATCCCGGGGATCCGCATCAGGGCGATCACCCCGGGCGGGATCTGGGACTTCAGCTGTTCGTAGTACTCGATCTTCCCGGACGAAAGGAACTCCTCGATCTTCTTGCGGATCGCGTCGCCCACCCCGGGGATCTCCCCGAGGAGTCCCTGCGACTGAAGGACCCGCAGGTCCTCCTCGCCTCCGAGGATCGAACGGGCCGCCCTTCGATACGCCTCGGGCTTGAACCGCTCGTTCTTCAGCTCCAGAAGGTCGGCGATCGCCAGAAGGATCTCGGCGATCTGGGCGTTCCCCGCCATCGGCGGCGCCGAGCCGACGAGGGGCGAAAAGCTCGCGCTTCGGCGAATCCCGGTCCCGCGGACGCTCGCGCTCTCGTCCGGAACGATCCGCGAGCGAGGCTATGGCTCCCCCTCGAGCCATCGGGGGGGTTCCCGCCCGATTGTGGCCCGACGGATCACGGCCGGCGGTCGAGGCGCCTCAGCCGGGCCCGGGAATCGGTTGCGGGGGGGCCGGCGCGGGCCACGGCCCCGATCCCGGTCCGCCCGGAAACGGTATCGGCATCGCGCCTAGGCCTGGAGGAGCTTCTCGATCCGCTCGAGTATTTCCCCCTCGAGCTTCTCGCCCTTCCGGCCGCCTTCCCATCGCGCATTGACGAGCTCGACGAGCTGCTCGGCGAGCTGATCCATCCAAGGCCCTTCCTGCGCATCGAATCGCTTCTTGATCTTGTCGCGCAAGAGCTCGTTGTACGCGCGATATGCGCTCCACACCCACGGCCCGTACGTCGCTCCCTGTCCACATCCGTCGCCCTCTTCTCCCATCGGTTGGTTTCCTGGCCGTTTCACGGCCGACCGGCGGACCGCTCGGATCGGGATATTGAGCGGACCTGTCCCGACCCGGTCACACCGATCGTCAGTTCGGGACGCCGACGGCCTCCGACTCGGCCCGCAGGGTGAGACTACGATCGGGGTTCGAGTCGGGGGCCCCCTGCAGCGAATCGAGGGCCTTCGAAAGGAGCGCGAACGCCGCGTCGTCGACGGCCCGGTCCGGTGTCTCGGCATCGGTCAACAGCCGCAACGATCCGCGACGGGTCGAGAGCATCACATGCCGCGGGCCCGCCCCGACCGTCCAAACGAGCCACGGGTCCCCCGGGTGTTCGTAAACGCCCAGCCAACGTAGCGGTCCGATCCAGCGGCCGGCCAGCCGACCGAGAAGGTCCGCTCCCGAGGTCGGTGAGGGAAGGCGGAGCGCCGCCAGGGTGCGCGGCCGGGGGAGATCGCTGGTTCGCGTCGGCAGTGGCTCCCGAAGGGTGTACCCGTTCTCGGAGCGCAGGATCGCCCCCGACCGCTCGAGCCGGCGAAGCGCCCGGATCAACGATTCGGGATGGATCTTGAGGGCCCGTCGAAGGCCGTTGAACGCCAGGGTCCCGGCTCCGTCCGAGAGGATCGCAAGGACTTGGTCTTCGATCCGGGGCTGACGGGGCGTCTCCGATTCCCAGCCGGGCACGAAGGAGGAAGCGGGCTCGAGGGGTTTAGTCCCGAGGTTACCGATGGGTAGGCAGGTTGACCTGCCGGGGAGGGGGGCGGGTTCGGTCGCTCCGTCGCTATCGGGGAGCAGGTTGTCGGGTCGCGCGTCGTTCCAACAGCGCCCCATAAGCCGGGATCCTTCCCCATTGTCCGGGTAGGAATTCGGTCCGAAGGAATTGGAAATCGGCCTCGAACGTCCCCGCGACTTCGTCGAGCGAAGGCCGGTGCGGAGGCCCGAGGGAAGCGGTGTGCTCCCGGGCGACCCAGGCCAGCGCGAAGCGGCCCCCCGGGCGGAGCACGCGCGCGAGCTCGCCCGCGTATCGTTTCCTCTCGGACGGGGGAAGTGTGTGGAAGCAGCCGATGTCGATGGCGCCCGCGAACGACCCTTTCGGGAAGGGGATCGCGAGCGCATCTCCTGTACGAAAATCGACCTTGAGGTGGCGTCGCTCGGCCCGCCGGACCCCGGAGGCGATCGCCGCCGGCGCGAGATCGATCCCGCTCACCCGGTAGCCCGAGCTCGCCAGGTAGAGCGAATTGGTCCCCGCCCCGCAGCCGACGTCGAGCACTCGCCGTCCCCGCTCGATCCACCGGTCCGTCACGGCCCGTTCCACCCAGAGGAACGGGCGCGCCGAGAACCAGGGGAGTTCACGGTAGGGGGTCTCTTCGTAGACCTCGGCCCAGCGCCGCTTCTCGCGCTCCTCGGTTCCGGCCATCGGGGGGGTCCGAGACGGTCCTCCGGTCGCAACCCCACGCCCGCGATGGGATTACGCTTGGGAGCGGGGAACGCGGAGCCCTTCGGGGCCGCGGACCGCTCGTCCACGAGCGAACTGAGAGGTGGCGATGGGGCCATCGGCCGAGGGGAACCCTCGGGATCCGGTTACCCGGCCGAACCTACCCCACTTACAAATATCGGAACGATGCATGCGTCGTCCATGCCCGAGATGCCCTCGAAGAATCCGCCCGCCCGAGCACCCGATACGGCCATCGCCCAGATCGTGCAGATGAATCCTCGAAGGGTCACGGTCACGCTCACGCTCCCGGTGGCGGGCGGGGAAGGTCGCCCCACGGTCACCCTGGAATGGTCTCGAGAGGACACGACAATGCCCCTCAGCGACCTGCTCTTGCGGATCGAATCGTACGTAAGTCGATTCGGCAGCAAGTAGACGTCCAACGACCAGGCCCCGAACAGACGGGGCAACGCCGGTCCTCGAGGGACCTTCGGCCCGGCTATGGGTCCGACCGGCTCGCTACGATCTTCGGCGCGATGTCGTAGCGACCGAGGGCGTTGCCGATCCGGACCCATAGGGGGACCCAGGCTTCCAGCCAGACCGCTTCCGATAGGCCCCCGACGTCGATCACCCGCGGCCAGCCCAGGGAGTGGAGGATCTCTACGACCTGCGCCTTCGCCGCCGCATCGTCCCCGCAGATCAACATGTCCGGCGTACCCCCCTCGGTGGAGGGATGGACCATGAGCACGTTCGGAACGGTGTTGAAACACTTGACGACCTTGGCCTTGGGGACCTTCCCCTGGATCCGCTCGGAAAGGGAGCGGCGGCCATCGGTAAAGAGCCCTGGCGGCATCCCCTTCGAGAAATCGAGGGCATTCGTGGTATCGATAACGACCTTTCCGGAAAAATGATCTGGGCCAGCGATCTCGAGGACTGACTCCGCCGCCTGTCCAAGCACGGCGAGGACCAGAAGGTCCCCGAACTGGGCGGCACCGGAAAAGCTTCCCGTAGATCCGCGCCCCCCAACGTCCGACTTCCACTTCGTGAGGTCGGTGCTGTTCGGTTCGCGGGAGCCGATCATGACTTGATCCCCGCGGGACACGAATCCTGTTCCGAGGGTCCGCCCGACTTCCCCACTACCCAGAATCCCGATCCGCATGCTCGATTCCTCGCACCGCGCTCGAGCGCCTTTGGGGGTCTTTACCTGCACGGGTCCCGGTGAGTTTTCGCCCATTTCCCTTAGGGCAGAGCCCCGCCGGGCGGGCGCCGTCGATTCGTCCCGCGACGGGTCCCTCTCGAACCGTCGCGACGTCCCTGTCCACCGCTCGGGAACCGGCGTAACGTTCAACTCCCGTCGGTCGATCCTGGTCCAGGGTTCCCGGTGACCGATACGAAGCCCGTTGAGGGCGCAAGTACGGTGGGTCCCCCGCGATTCTCCATCGACATCGCCTGGAGCTTCCGTTCGGTCGAGCGATACATCGAAGACGGGCTCGATTTCGACATCACGCGGGCGAAACGCTATCTCTCAAAGGTTCCGATCCCAATTCGCTGGATTCCCGCCCCCCGTCTCGCCGCATGGATGCATCGGGGCCCCGGTCGGCGCCGAAAAGGTCGACGCGTCGGACGTATCGATCCCACCCACCTCGTCCGTGCCGATCCCGGATTCCCACTCCTGGTCGCCGAGATCTCCGGGAAGCCCTTTCTCGTCGATGGGCACCATCGGTTGGAATACGGCCTAAGGCAGGGCTGGACCGAGTTTCGAGTCCTCGTGATCCGCGACAGGGCGACCGTCTTGGCGATGACTCGGGATCGGAGCTCTCGGGCCTCGCTCTGGTGGCACTGGACGGTCCTTCGGTGGTGGCAAGCTCGCCGCCATCGGCGATCTTCTGGCCGCGGCGATGGGTTCAGTACGGATCTAGAGTTAACCCAATCGGATCCGACGGGCCGCGTCCCAAGCGTTCTGCCGTCGTAGGACCCTGTCGAAGCGACCCGCTCCGCGCCCTTTCGCCGACCCGTCGTTTCCTTGAGGCTTAAATACCAATAGGATGTTGCAACGCGGCGTACATCACCTTGATGGACCGTTGCAAGGTCGCCCGGAAGGCCCTAGCGTGGTCGCCGCTACATCCCGAATTCTGTATGGGAACTTCGGGCCCGCGGCTCGGATAGGTTGTCGAATCTAGAAGTAGGAGAACGAAAAATGGAGAAAAGCAAGATCGCAGTGATCGGGGCATTCGCCATCATGGCGCTCGGCGCGCTATCCGGATTGTCGTTTGGGGGCCTTTCGCACACTTACGTTTCCCCAGCGGGCACCCCCGCGCTCCATCCGTCCCCCCGCCTAGTATCGCCAGAGCTTCGCAGCTTTTCCCCGAGTCCGCTCACCACCTTCCCAAGGACGGTGCTCGTCGAGACCTTCACCGCCGTGTGGTGTATCCACTGCCCGGCAGAGTCGCAGGCCCTGTACTACCTCGACCACACCAACAGCCCCAACGTCCTTTCCATAGCCGAGCTGCACGTCTGCGCCTCTACCTCGACCTGCCTGGAGAACTACGTCCCGCCCGATGGCACGTCCAATGCCCGGGGGGCTTTCTACAATGTCTGTGGCTTTCCCGACGTGTTCTTCGATGGGGGTCATGATGCGTGCGGGGCGTCGAATTCAGAGCCCCAGATGCTGGGCCAATACGAGAATTCCATCGCCAACGCGTCCATGTATCCCGGCAACGTCTCCATCAGCCAGACAGCGTCGATCTTGACCGGCAACGTCACCGAGCAGGTCGCGGTTGACTCGGGGGTCACGGGCTCGTACAACGCGGTGAGCTACCTGATGGAATACATCGGAAAGACGAACGTGACCAATGGGTACGGACCGCACAGCCTCGCCAATGTAGTCCGGGCGACCGTTTACAATCACCCCTTGGCGCTGACCGCCGGGTCCACGACCGGGTTCACGGCCACCCTCCACGTGTCTCCGATGTGGAACCCGCAGAACCTCAGTGTCGTTACGTTCATCCAGCAGAACTCGACCAAGATCGTTGAGAACGCGAACATGGTGCCGGTGTCCGACCTTACGACGAGCGTGACCGCGACCCCGTCGACCATCGGATCAACCGGACATTCGGCGCTCACTATCGTCGTCACCAACACGAGCACGTCGGCCCCGGTCGCGGGTGCCCAGGTGAGCCTGGTCAGCAGCGCGGGGGGATCGTTCAGCGCGGCGAGCGGGATGACCGCGAGCGATGGCAGCTTCCAGTCGACGTTCAACGCGCCTTCGGTCACCGCCGTGGAGAGCATCGAGATCTCGGCTGACGTGACCGCCCCGGGGTATCTCCCCGGATTCGGTAGCACCCTCCTAACCGTCAACCCCGTCGCGCCCCCCAGCGCCCCAAGGGCGCTGTCGCTGAGCCCGGGGATCCAGCTGGTATCGCTGAACTGGACTGCCCCGGCGACCGGGGGCGGTGGGGTCACCTATCACGTGTACCGGGCCACTTCGGCGTCCGGCCCCTTCTCCCAGATCGGCACGGCATTGGTGCCCACGTTCGGGGACCCGAATGTCGTAACCGGGAAGAACTACTGGTATTCCGTGTCCGCCCAGAACATCGGCGGATTCTCGGCGAACACGAGCGTGTTGTCGGCGAGCTCGGTCGACTTCTCCTCGCAAGGGTTGCCGGCCAGCGTTGGCTGGTGGCTCACGATCGATTCCCTGACGTTCGTTTCCGCGACCAATGCGTCGATCGTGCTCCACTTGCCCGACGGGGTGTACAACTACAACTTCGGAGCCGGGTCGTACATGTTCAACGCGCCGATCTCGGCGGGCACGGTCAGTGTAGCCGGGGCGGCTGTGAAACTCAGCGCGATGTTCGCTCCGCGGTATGCGAGCCTTCAAGGTACCGTGAGCCCGGCGGGGGCTACGGTGACCCTGAACGGCACCGCGGTGTCGGTCGTCGACGGGAGTTTCCTCCTGCAACACACCGCGGGTACATACACTCTCCACGTGGCCGCGACCGGCTATGTGGCGAACGATTCCTCGGTGACCTTGACGCCCGGTAACACCACCACGCTGAACATCGCTCTGACGGCGGTCCCCGCGACCAAGAACACCCCGTCGAGCGGCGGGCTCAGCAGCGATCAGATCGGGCTGATCGTTTCGGGGATCGGCGTGGCGGGCATCGCCGCGGTCCTCGGGATCATGATGCTCTCGCGAAGGAAGAAGGGCGGCGACCGTTCCCCCCCGCCGACCAAGCCGTGAAGCGCTGGGGTCGATCTCCTTCTCGTTCCCGGGTATTCGGGCCGACCCGCAACGTCGACTAGCCAGGAGGTACATGCGCGCCGCGGGCTACCGAACGCCAAGGCGAATCCCGGGTGCTTGGCTTCCCATGGTCACCGTCCTGGCGATGCTGCTTGTTGGCTCCGTGGGCGGAGTCACCGCGGCCCCGACGCGCCCTACGACGGCCACGACGATCCTTGCGGTCACGCAAAACCCCGCGGTGGTCACCCCGCTCAACTCGATGACGGTCTCGGCACAGCTTTCCAGCAGTGCCAACTTGCGCCTGGTCTACTTCACCTTCTGTCAACTCGACCCTCCCTATGTGTGCTACAATCCCGTCACGATGACCGCCTCGGGCGGGAACTGGTATTCGGGCACCACGAAGCAGATCTCGATGTACTACGAGCTGGGGGTGGGCAAGCGCGCCGGGTACAATATCACCATCGTGTACACCGACAACTCCACATCCACGGAGCCGCAGGCTACCAGCCACTACGCCAACCTCTCGATCGCCCAATCCCAGACCGGCGAGTACATGTTCGAGATCACGATCGCGAATCCGGTGTACAACCTAACGGGACACGTGCTCGACGCGGCCAAGGGCACACCGGTGACCGGCGCCACCGTTACCGCCACCTCGACCGGCACGCCCGTCTCCGCCACCACCGACGGCAATGGGGCCTACCGATTGCCCGGTCTGGCCAACGGCACTTACTCCATCTCCGCCTCCTCGCCCGGATACCATTCCCAAACGTCCTCGGTGAAGATCGCCGGCAAGGACCAGGTTCAGGACCTTCGCCTTTCCAATAGCGCGACCGGACCGGGTAATGGTACGACCGGTCCGGGCGGCTCGAAGGCCGGCTTCTTCTCCACCACATCGGGGGTCGAAACCCTGGCGGTCGTCGGGGCAATCGTCGCAGTGGGCGTCATCGCCGCGCTCGCGACGGTCATCCGGAAGCGGGGAAGAATCCCTCCGATTGCCTCCCCCCCGGCGTCGAAGGACGCCGCGTCAACGCCCTCATCCCCGCCCGGATAAGGAGCTGGGCAACGATGTCGCTCGGCGCGCGGCTCGGAAGAAGGGGCCGGTTCATCGGGCTCCTCCTGCTCGTCGTAGGCATTTCGGCCTTTTTCATGGCGGCGGCGACGCCCGCCGCCCAGGCGAGTAGCCCCCTGGCGCCGAACTTTTCGCTGCCCGACATCTATGGCCACAACTTCACCCTCTCGAGCTACCGCGGGACCCACGTCGTGGTGGTCGAGTTCACCTCCCTATCTTGCAGCGAGTGCCAGATCGTCGAGCAGAGCCTGATGAGCCTGTACTCGAACTACAACCAGAGCGGCACTTCCGACGTCATCATCGCCTCCGTCTACACGCAACCGCAGTTCGGGGACTCGATCTCGGCGTTGCGCGCCTACCACAACCAGAACCACGTCACATGGACGATGGCGCAGGACACCGCGAGCGACACCGTGACCAATAGCTACGGGGCAGACGCGATCCCCGTGGTGGTGATCATCGACAAGCAAGGGCATGCTGTCTACGATGTCGCCGGCGCCCAGAGCACGGCGCAGCTCCATGCGACGATCTCCTCCGCCCTCGCCGGCACCGCGACGACGATCTCGATCGTCACGATCGGGGTGTTCGCCCTCGCCGCCGTCGCCGGAGTGTCGACGTTCTTCTCGCCGTGCGCATTCCCGATGTTCCCCGGATACATGGGCCTCTATCTGGGGCTAGATACGACAGCCGCGAGCTCTCGGCCCACTTACGGAGGGACGTATCGGGGGGCCGTACGGCGCGCCCTCTCGGCTGGATCGGCCACGGCGATGGGCATGATCGTGGTCTTCCTCGTCATCGGGGTGGCGCTGGTGCTGGCAGCGAGCCTCATCAGCGGCTACATCCCGTACCTGCTCATCATCGTCGGAGTCGCGCTGATCGGACTCGGCTTGCTGCTCTTCACCAACCTGCAATATTGGAAAGTGATCGCTCCGCTCCAGCACCTCTGGGCCCGAATGCGAGGCATCGATCCCGAAAAGGCCGCGAGCGCGCCGACGGCGGCCAGCGGGCGGGGTTTCTATCTCAAGCTGTTCGGGTACGGGATGGGGTACGCGGCCGCGGCCGCCGGATGCGTCGCTCCGGTCATCCTCTCGGCGATCGTCGCGGGCCTCGCGCTCGGTCTGGTGGGCGGGATCATCAACATCCTGATCTACAGCGCCACGGCGGCGGCCCTCATGATCGCCGTCACGGTCCTCCTCGCCCTCGCCGGCAAGCGGTTCGTGAACCAGCTCAAGGCCTACACACCGCTCATCAAGAAGGTCAGCGCCGGGGTGCTGATCGTGGTCGGTGCCTATCTCGTGTACTTCTACGACATCGCTTGGCTCGTCCGGGTCTGAGAAGCTCGCCCCGCCGAGCGCACGGCGCGATCCGGGGCGCGCGTTCGACACCGCGGGGTCCCAACGGCGGTGGCATGAACCCTGGGGCGCCCAGACCCCGCGACCTCGAGTTGCGCCCGAGGATAGCTCGATCCTCTTGGAAGACGAAGGCCGACGGCCCGGAGCCGGGGACTCCAATCGGCGTGGGCCGGCGATAGGTTGTGACTCGGGCCCGCCGCCCTCCCATCACGAGCGCATTGGGGGGCCTGGAATCCCCAGGGGAATGCAACTGGAGGACTCTTAACTGAAGGTTCAAGTCCCCTCAAGCAGAGCGCCCCCCAAGGTCATGTCTTCTGTCTGCGGATTCTACGGTGCACGAGGACCGCGGCCACTAGGGTCCTCGCGCCCGCACCGAGGAGTTCGGGCCAACGTCCGGTCTCCTCCTCCAGCTCCAGAGCGGTCGCAAATGCTGCGGAGTCCCTGCGGATGCTCCGCAGGAACTCGGGCTGGTTCCCGAAGTTGGGTGCAATCGCCATCACGTCGACGATCCGTAACCCCGACGCCGCCACGTCCTTTTTCAGCTCGGCGGGCCGTCTCCAAATGACTTCGAAGCGCCCCCAATGCTTCGGATCATGGGGCTGGTAGCCCCTTCGGACAAGGCTCCAGAGGTGGAACTCCTTCGGACAACGCAGGATCGTCCGTGCGCCAGCGGGATTTGGCGATAGAACGGTCATCGTGGTTTGGCTCGGCGATTGGATCTCGAAGATCAGCTTACCGCGCGGCTTCAGTAGTCGGGCCAGACCCCGAAGAGTGCGCGGGAACTCGCGGGCCACAAACGGGAGGACACCGAGGGCCACGATCCTGTCGAACGACCGATCGCGCAGGGGCATCGCCTCCAGGGAGCCTTCGATGAAATTCCGCGAACCCCCGAGTCCGAGTCGCGGGAGCCCTCGCCGGCAGGCCATCAACATCGGCCGGGACAGGTCGAGGAAGCAGAGCGACGGATATTGCTCAATCAGGAGCCGGCTGAATCGCCCCGGACCGGGTCCGACCTCCAAGCACGAACCATCGACGCGCGTCGCGTGCCGTGTCAGGAATCGGCGGATGAGCTCTTGCCGATAGCGAGCGGTCACGCCCCGGACGTACCGGAGGCGCTCGCGGGAGACACCGGAATCCCCGAAGTGGATGCGGAGGTTCTCGTGGCGGGCCGCGAGTCCACGCGCGCCTTCGCTATTTCGGGTCGCCATTCCCTGTCGGACAGACCCTCTGGTGACAGATGAACCTGAGGTCCCCAGAAGGGTAGTCAGGGAGAGTCGGCCAGCGACTGGAGGGACTTGAGCTAACGGTTCAGAGCCTTTGGCGCGGAAGGGCTGTTCTGGATGTCGTACACAACAGAAGCATCCGTTCCGGGACGGGCCTCCTTGGGATGAACCTCTACGGACAAGCCGTTCGACCTGGCAGTGTCTAGGATCGCGGAGAACGCGTCCCCAGAGACCAGGCAGCGGCCGAACCCGAGGCGATTATCTCCTCCATGGACGCTGTTGATGAAGTACCGCTCATCGGACCGGGGGGACCCCGTGGGCCGCTGGACATCGGACAAGCTTAGCCGAAAGGAAGCCGCGTTCCAACTCATCGAGATCGGGATCCCCTTCGTCGGAGTGAAGCTCACGCCCTCTGGCCCAACTTTGACCTGCTTGATCAGACGATCATTCCCACGGTTCACGATTACTACGCCGGCTGCGCAAGCAGCCGCCGAGATCAGGAGAATACCGGCTGCAATCCAATCGTAGCGAGTGCCTCGGGTCAGGGCAAAGTAGAGGTATCCCACGGCGAGTAGCGGGACAAGCACGCCGACAAAATCGAACACGTACGTCCTCGTCCGGTACTGGGAACGGTACAGCGTGTCCCGGAGGGAGCCCACTTCGAAATCAGGCACGACCTACCGCCTCGATCCTGGAACACTGAGGATGGCCTCGTGTTCGGAGCAGGGATACGCGGCTACTTCGCCACTCGGATCGTCCGATTCGATATGAGCGATCTGGACCTCCAGGAACCCGGAGAGGGCGGGAACATCCGAAAGGGAGCCTTCCGATGAAGGGCGGCAGCAAAGCATCCCCCGGACACAGGGACATCATGGACTATTAGCTGTACGGCAAGCCACTGGAGGGACTTGAACCCCCGACCTGCTGATTACGAATCAGCCGCTCTGCCGAACTGAGCTACAGTGGCGCCGCCCCAGCACGAAGAGACAACGCTCTTAATCCTCACGGCACGGAACGCGAGGCCGACCTTCGAGGGCCCCTCATTCGGGCCCCAGCATCCGGACCCGTTCGGCGCCGCGGATCTGCTCGAGATACTCGGCGACCGCCGCGGGCACGAACGGCTTCCACGGCAGCTCTTCGAGCATGGCGGCCCGGATCTTCGCGCCCTGCAACGTCTCGCGTCGGAACAAGGGGGTCGCCTCGACCGGCACGCCCTCCCGCTCGAACAGGGCGTGGGTGAGCGGATTGTTCGTGTAGATGCGTTCGAACGGCGGGACGATCTCGCGGACGTGGGCGACCCAGACCGCGTGGCGATCGATGTCGGGGATCGGGACGCTGAGGGCATCGGGCACGTGGGCCTCGGCGAGCGCGCGGGCGATCATCTCGGCGCGTTCGGACGCCGTGAACGGGTTCGCGGGGGTGAACGACTGTTCGGAACTGCCGATTCCGAGCACGAGAGGCTGCGACGGGTGGCGTTCCCGCAGGTAACGGACCACCTCGAGATGGCCGGCGTGGAACGGCTGGAACCGGCCGATCAACAGCCCCCGCATCGCGATCCTCGGCGCGTCTACTCGGGCGAAAGGTCCTCGACGTCCTCGATGAACTCGTCGATGTGCGGACAGGTGGAGGTCAGGTAGTGCCGGCAATGCCGGCACCGGGTGTCGTCCAGGGATCGATCGAGCGACCGATTGAACACGTAGCAGGGCCGGTTGATGAACCGCGACTCCTCGTCCTCCTCCGGGGGCGGAGGGCGGGCCGGGGCATAGTGGGTGGGGAGCCGGACCGACGCCTTCACGAACCTGCCGGCTGAGCCGGGGGCTTCGCGATCCCGCCGGAGGGCTCGATCCGGCTCGTCGCGTGGACCATCGCCGCCAGGCGCTCGAGCAAAGACTCCTTCTCACGGCCCTGGCCGACGAGGGCGTACTTCAGGACGTCGCGAAGGGTGCGCACGGGGATCACCTCGATCATGTGGCGGTAACGGCTTTCCAGCACGAGGTCGGAGAGGTTGTCCTCGGGGACCAAGACGCGGCGCAGGCCCGAGTCGGCGGCCGCCTCCACCTTGGCGGTGACGCCCCCGACGGGGAGCACCTGGCCGCGGACCGATAGGGAGCCGGTCATCGCGACGCCCTGGTCGACCGGCACGCCCTCGAGCGCGCTGATCACCGCGGTCGCGATCGAGACCGAGGCGCTGTCCCCCTCGACCCCGTCGGACGTGCCCACGAATTGGATGTGGATGTCGTAGCGCGAGATGTCCTCCCCCGTGTACTTCTTGATGAGCGCCGTGACGTTCTGGACGGCCTCGCGGGCGATCTCCCCGAGCTTGCCCGTCGCGACGACGACGCCCCCATCACGGGTCTGGGCCGGGGTCACCTCGGCCACGATCGGCAGGACGATGCCGGAGAACTCCGACATGCCAGATTGGGCGTTGATCGCGGCGAGGCCGTTAACGACCCCCACGGCCGCGCCCTCGACCTTGAACATGCGGTACTCCTTGCGGCGCTCGATGTACCGGTCGGCGATCTGCTGCTCGAGGGATCGGCTCGAACGCTTGGCCCGGATAACGTGCTCCGCGGTGACGACGCGCGCGGCGTCGGTGTTCGCGATGTCCCCCGCGACGCGGACCAGGCCCCCCAATTCGCGCAGCCGCAAGGTGAGCTGACCGGAGTGGCCCGCCCGCCGCTGGGCCTCCCGAAGGATCTCGCTGACCGCCCCCATGTCGAAGTGGGCGATCTTCTTGTCCTTGGCCACTTCCTGGGCCACGAACCGAACGATCTTCATCCGGTTCTCGGGCACGTCGGGCATGGTGGTCTTGACATAGACCTCGTAGCCGTAGCCCCGAACCCGGGAGCGCAGCGCCGGGTGCATCGCCTGCACACTGTCGACGTTGCCCGCGGCGACGAGGACGAAATCCGCCGGGACCGGTTCGGTCTTGACCATCGCCCCGGCGGAACGCTCCGACTGACCGACGATCGGGAACTTGCGCTCCTGCAAGGTGGTCAGCAGGGAGTGCTGGCTCTCGATCTTGAGCAGGTTGATCTCGTCGACGAAAAGGACCCCTCCGTTCGCCTTGTGGATCGCGCCGGTCTCGACCCGTTCGTGCGGCGGCGTCTCGAGGCCGCCGGATTGGAACGGATCGTGTTTGACGTCCCCCAGCAGGGCGCCGGCGTGAGCCCCCGTCGCATCGACGAACGGCGGGCGATCATCGGGGGAGTGCGAGACGAGCAGCTTCGCGACGCCGTTCCCGCTGTCGGAGCGCCCGCCGGAAAGCCGCGCGAAGACATAGATGACGAGGACGATCAACAACGCCAACAGGATCGCCGTCGGGTCATGGCCCGGCGTGCTCAGGACAAGGTACAGCGCGAATCCGAAGATGACGAGCGAGGCGAGGATGACCAGGATCATCCGCTGCTCCTTCCGCTGGGCGGCCTCGAGCTTCTGGGCGGCGACGATCTCCTTGCCCTTCCCGGCCGGGACGACCCGGATCTTCGGTTCGTTGGGGTCGTCGGTGTTCGGGTAGGCGAGAATGTCCTGGAGCTGTTCCTTCGGCAGGAAGTCGACCATGGCGCGGGCGAGCATGCTCTTGCCGGTCCCCGGCTCGCCGATGAGCAGCATGTGCCGCTTCTGGGTCGCCGCCTTCTTGGCGACCTCGACCGCCTCGTCCTGGCCGATGACCTGGTCGAGCAGGCGCGGCGGCACCTCGACCTGGGCGGTCGTCTCGTACGGGAGGTTTTTCGACCAGGTGTCGAGTTCCGCGGAGGGATCTACGGCCGGTCCCCCCGTCCGCGCCGGTTCGGATGGGGTATCCGTAACTGCCTCACTGTCACCGACGAAGTTCTCGGGTTTCGTCGGCAACAAATCAAGGGGGGCGCCCTATAAATGATTTGGTCCCTTTACTCGGCATCTGGAGGCGCTGAGGTAACCGGTGGCCCCGGAAACCGCGCGCGTCCGATCTCCGGGCGCGCGTTATTAGTCGCCCCCGGATTCGGCGCGGGGAGTCCATGTGACCGAGCGGCTGGATGGGCGTCCGGTGGCCGAGGAACTGTTCCGGGCGGCTCGCGCCCTCCTGGCAGGGCGCGTCGGCCCTCCCCCGTGCCTCGCTAGTGTCCATCTCGCGTCCACCACGCCGTTTTCGGTCTACCTGCGGCGTCAAGAGGCCGCGGCCGCGCGGGTTGGGATCCGATTCCGCTCGGTCGGTCTCGGGGTGCAGGCCTCTCGCTCGGACCTCCTCGCGGTCGTCCGATCCCTGGACTCCGATCCTTCGGTGGACGCCATTCTGGTGGAACACCCGATGCCCGACGCGCTCGATTTTCCGGGCGCGGCGGCGGCGATCCAGCCGGCGAAGGACGTCGATGGGGTCGGACCGGTGAGCCTCGGGGGACTCGTGACCTCCCTCCCGCGCCATGTCCCGGCGGTGGCGCGCGGCGCTCTCGAAATCCTTCGCCACTACAAGATCCCCGTCGGCGGCCGCCGGGTGACCGTCCTCGGTCGGTCCGCTACTGTCGGGCTCCCCATCGCCCTCCTGCTCGCCGCGCGCCGAGAAGGTGGGGATGCCACCGTGACGATCGCCCACTCGCGGACCGGGGATCTCCAACGGGTGCTGGCTCCCTCGGAGATCATCGTCAGCTGCGCCGGCCGGCCGGGTCTGCTCGATCGTTCGACGGTCCCGAAGGATGCGACCGTGGTCGACATCGGCCTATCGATGGTGCCGGATCCCGCCAAGCCCGGCGCGTTCCGAGGCGTCGGGGACGCGAACGCCGCGGAGCTGGAGGGTTGGGCTGCGGCGCTGACGCCCGTCCCGGGCGGGGTCGGGCCGGCCTCAGTGGCCGCCCTCATGCTCGGCGTCGCGGAGTCAGGGGCGATGGCCGGAGGGCGGGGGCAGTCCGCGTGAAGCGTGCGCCCCCCCCGACCGCGGTGCAGCTCGTGGTCCTGCACTGTCGAGACTGCCCGATGTGGTACGGGGCGGAGGACGAAGGCTGGGGCCCCTGTTCAATCAAGAACCGGCGGCACGACGAGCGGTATCTGACCTACGGAGGCCACGAATGCGACGAGGGCTATCGGCCGCCGGCGGGCACCGTCGGGCGCGCCGGCCGGTTGAGCGGGGTGCGTTCGACCTCCAGCGCGTCGGCGGTCGGATATTCCTCGACCACGAAGGCCGGGAAAGGCAAACGACGAGCGACCCGTCGAAGCGGCCGGGGGCCGAGCTCGACGCGCCGGCGGACCGGGTCGACCCGGTAGTCTTCCGATCCGAGGCCGGCCAGGCGCGCCACGGTATGCCCGGCCAGGTCGAGATCCGCGTCGGCCGGGGGCTCGACGATCCCGACGATGATCGTGCCTTCGCCGGTCGAGACGGCATACCGGGGGGCGGTCCGCTCGAGCCGTCGCAGGAGGCGCTGCTTCAGCTGGACGCCGTCCTTGAACCGGGACGAGCAGTAGTGGACCGGCACGGACACGCGGCAATCCCGGACGACCCGCTCGGCGACGGCCCGGCTCCCGAGCACCCCCCATCCCCCCCTCGGATCGAGGGCGTAACCGCGTCCTCGCAGGTTCGCCTCGTTCGTCTCGGAGAATTCGAGCTCGTTGAGGTTGACGAAGTCGACCCCGATCTCGGCGAGCGTGGACAATAGGTGCCGTAGCTCCCGCTCTCGCTCCGGGAGCACGGGGATCTCGACCCCCCGCCGGATCCCCCAGTCCGGGGCCTGCTCGAGCACGGTCCGGTACGCGCCCCCGCGCGACGCGAGCGGCCCCCACAGGTAGTGGGGGATGTGCAACCGGAACTCGTCGAGCCCGGCGTCCGCGAGCCGACGGAGTTTCTCGGGGTTGGGTTCGTGGGTGTAGAGATGGATGTTGTGCGAGGGGCCGAACTCCCGCTTCAGCAGCTCGACGTAGTGGGCCGTCCGGTCGATGACCCCCAATGGGTCGCCGCCCGTGATCCCGGTCCCTTCGGCGCCCATCGCCCGCGCCTCGTCGATCACGTCGGCGTCGGCGTGGATGCGACGTTCGTTCGCGTACGCCACGTCGATCTGGTTCCGTCGCTCCGAGACCGGGCAGTAAAAGCAGCGGAAGCGGCACAATCCGGTGACGAACAGGACCATCTTCTTCCCCTCGGCGCACTGCGAGCACGCCGGGGACATCGGCCCCCGGTGCGACGAGGCCATGGGCAGGAGGTGGAGAGGGGCGGCGTCCATCGCCCGGGGGACGGGCGTCCCCCCGCCTTTAGCCTTGGCGGAGTGCCCGACCGATAGCCTCGCGCATCCTCGGGGCACCGCCGGGCCCGGTTACGCCAGCGCCACCGGCGAGGGGCAGGTTCAAATCCCCCACCCGTCTGCCCGAATCCGGTTCCGAGGAGCTCATCGATGGAGATGCAACCCGGCCAGATGGCGTACGACCGTGCCAGCACGGTCTTTTCCCCCGACGGACGACTCTTCCAGGTCGAGTACGCGCTGCAGGCGATCCAGATGGGGGGGACGGCCGTCGCCGTCACCTTCGACGCGGGGATCGTCTTCGTCGCGTACCGCAACCTACCGGTGAGTTCGCTGGCCGAGTCCGGATCGATCGAGAAGAGCTTCGCGATCGATCCCGGTCTGGGGTGCGTGACCGCCGGCCTCATCGCCGATTCCCGGGTACTCGTCGAGTTCCTTAGGATGGAGGCCCAGCGACACCGGATCACCTTCGGGGAGCCGGCCCCGTACACCCTGCTCGGGCATACGCTTGGCACTCACCTCCAGCAGTTCACCCAATTCGGCGGGACCCGCCCGTTCGCGGTCTCGCTACTGCTCGGCGGCTTCGCCGCCGACGGCACCGCCGGGCTCATCGAGCTCGACCCGAGCGGGGCGACGATCGGCTGGAAGGCGTACGCGATCGGACGGAACCGACGCGCCGTCGCCGACTTCCTCGAAGAGAAGCTCGGGACCGCCAGCCGCACGGAGGAGTCGGCGTTCAAGCTCGCCGTCCAGGCCGTCGCCGAAGGCTCCCCGACGCCGTTTCCCGCCGAGGCCCTCGATGCGGCAATCCTCGAGCCCGAGACCGACCTTCGGCGCCTTTCCTCGACCGAGGTGGCCCGCCGGGTCCAGGGGCTCCCGTTCATCGGCCCGAGCGAGCGCGCGAGCCGACCCGCCAAGTAGGACCGGCCCCGCGGCGACCGACGCGGCCCAGGCGGGCTCGGATCACTCCGGCGTGGCGGCCTGCGCGTCCTCCCGCAATCGGATCCTTCGCCGGGTCCGATGGTACGTGACCGCGAAACGGTGCGCCTCGTCGCGGACCGCGCGCAACAAGAGCATCGCCGGGGCGTTCGGATTCGTGCGCAGCGGTTCGGGGCGTCCCGGCTGGTAGACCTCCTCGAGCCGCTTGGCGAGGCCGATCGTGGGGATCTGCTCGTCGAGGTGGAGCTCGGCGAGGGCGTCGAGGGCCGCGGAGAGTTGGCCGCGTCCTCCATCAATGAGCAGAAGGTCCGGCAAGACCTCCGCCTCGGCGAGGCGGCGGGCGTACCGTCGGTAGACGACCTCCCGGATCATGGCGAAGTCGTTCGTCCCCTCGACGGTCCGGATCCGATAGCGCCGGTACTCCCCCTTCGCCGGCGCCCCGCGCTCGAAGACGACGAGCGAGCCGACGGCGTGCGCGCCCTGGAACAGGGAGATGTCCACCCCCTCGATGCGGTTCGGGATCGTCGGCAGGACCAGCAGGCTTTGGAGCGCCGTCAGGACCTCGCGGGGGGCGGCCCTCGGCACGACGGAGTCGACGTGGGCGCGCGCCAGCCGCTCGGCGAGGTTCGCGAACGAGGCGTACCGACCCGTCGGCCGGAACCGCACCTCGACCCCGCGCTCCCCTTCGAGCCAGTCGACCGTCTCGTCGATCCCGTCGGGCCTCGGCCCCTTGATGTAGATCCGTCGGGGCAGTTCGATGCGGTTGCCGTAGTACTGCGTGAGGAATTGGCCGAGGGTTTCCGATAGCTCCGGCGCGTCGTCCGCGGGGATCTGCAACAGGTGCGGCTCGGTGCCCCGGACCTCGCCGTCCTCCACGCGCAGGAGGCCCACCGCGACCCGCAGGCTCGCCGGATCGATCGGGTAGGCGAGGGCGAGCACGTCCGCGCGACCCTCCCCGGGTCCGACCACGTGCTGGGGCTGCGCGAGTGCGGAGAGGCCCGCGAGGGCGTCTCGCAAGGCCCCAGCCCGCTCGAACTCCTCGGCGTGCACCGCTGCCGCCATCGAGGCGCTGACCGTGCGCCGCAGCTCCTCGCCGCCGCCCCGTAGCACGCCGATCGCCTGGTCGACCTGGGTCCGGTACGCGGCGTCGTCGACCGCCCCGATGCACGGGGCGCTGCAAGTGTGCAGATGGTAGTACAGGCACGCGGTCCGGGGCAGCTGCACGCACTGTCGGATCCGGAACGTCTCGCTCAGCAGCTTTTGCAATCCCCGCGCCTCCCGGGCGCTCGGATACGGCCCGAACAGGATCGTGCGACCGCCGCGGCGGGGGCGCCGCACGACGAGGACGCGGGGGAAACGTTCCCCCAGGGTCACGGCGAGGTACGGGAAGCTTCGGTCGTCCTTCAGGAGGGTATTGTAGGGCGGCTGGTACTGCTTGATGAGGCTCGCCTCCAGCAGCAACGCCTCGCGCTCGCTGAGGGTCGGGACGAACTCGACCGAGGCGCTGCGCGCGAGGATCGTGCCGTCCTTCTCCACGCGGGCGTGCAGATGGTCCAGCACCCGCCGGCGCAGGTGCCGGCTCTTGCCCACGTAGACGACCTCGCCCCGGGCGGAGCGGAACAGGTAGACGCCGACGGAATCCGGCCCGGTCCGGAACCCTTCCGAACGTTGCGCGGCGAGCTCGCTCGCCGGGACGAACCCCGGGGTCCCATCGGCCGGATCGCTCATCGACGTCGGGCCGGCAGCGGGACGCTCGGTCGAGCGAGCAGGGGCGCGAGGAACGACCCCGTGTGCGAACCCCGGGCGCGGGCGATCTCTTCGGGGACCCCGACGGCGACGACGTGGCCGCCGGCCTCCCCTCCCTCGGGGCCGAGGTCGATGAGCCAGTCGGCGCACTTCAGGACGTCGAGGTTGTGCTCGATGACGACGACGGTATTGCCCCCCGAGCGCAACCGGTAAAGGACCTCGAGCAGGCGCTCGACATCCTGAAAGTGGAGGCCGGTCGTTGGTTCATCGAGCAGGTACAGGGTTCGACCCGTCGGGGTCTTCGCGAGCTCGAACGCGATCTTGATCCGTTGGGCTTCCCCGCCGGAGAGCGTCGTGGCGCTCTGCCCGAGCTGGATGTATCCGAGGCCGACGTCGGACAAGACCTGCAGTCGGGACTCGATCCGCCGGTGGTTCCGGAAGAACTCGAGCGCCTCCTCGACCGTCATCGCGAGGACGTCGGCGATCGTCTTCCCCTTGAACTTCACCTCGAGCGTCTCGGCGTTGAACCGTTGGCCGCGGCACTCCTCGCACGCCACATAGACGTCGGGCAGGAAGTGCATCTCGTAGCGGATCACCCCGTCCCCCTCGCACGATTCGCACCGGCCGCTCGCCACGTTGAAGCTGAACCGGCCCGGCCCGAACCCCCGCGCCTTCGACTCGGGCAGTCCGCTGAACAGCTCGCGGATCGGGGTCATCAGCCCCGTGTAGGTGGCCGGGTTGCTCCGCGGGGTCCGGCCGATCGGGGACTGGTCGATCAGGAGGACCCGGTCGATCTGGTCGATCCCTTCGACGTGGTCGTGCTTCCCGGGCATCTCCCGCCCGAGCCCGAGGTGTCGGCGCACCGCCTTGTACAGGATCTCCTGCATCACGGTGGACTTCCCGCTCCCGGAGACGCCGGAGAAGGCGACGAGCGTACCGAGGGGTAGGCGGATGTCGTCGCCCTTCAGATTGTTCTCGCGGGCCCCCCGGACAACGAGCCATCGGTCGCCGGGTCGACGGCGCTCGGCCGGGACCGGTATCGACCGACGACCCGTGAGGTAGGCGCCGGTGATCGACCGGGCCGATCCGGCGATCCGCTGCGGCGGCCCTTCGAAGAGCAGCTCGCCGCCGAGACGGCCGGCGCCGATCCCCAGGTCGACGAGCCAGTCGGACTCGCGCATCGTCTGCTCGTCGTGCTCGACGACGAGGACCGTGTTGCCGAGATCGCGCAGGGTCTTCAACGTCGCGAGGAGCCGTTCGTGGTCGCGCGGATGCAGGCCGATCGAGGGCTCGTCGAGGATGTACAGGACGCCGACGAGACCCGACCCGATCTGCGTCGCGAGCGCGATCCGTTCGGCTTCCCCGCCCGACAGCGTGGCGGAGCCGCGGTCGAGCGTCAGGTACGTCAGGCCGACGTTCTGGAGGAATCCGAGGCGGGCGCGGATCTCCTTGACGACCTGCCCGACGATCTTCTCGTCCCGTTCACTGAGCGACAGGTTCCCGAACAGCTCGATCAGCCGGTCGATGGGCAGCTTGGAGAACTCGGCGATCGATCGGCCGAGGACCTGGACGGACAGGCTCTCCGGCTTCAGCCGGTCGCCATGGCAGGCCTGGCAGGGCACGAAGGTCATGAAGCCCATGTAGTACTCCTTCGCCCCTTCGCTCTTCGTCGCCTTCCAGCGGCGCTCGACCGCCCGGGCGAGCCCCTCCCGAAGCCACCCGCCCCCCCACCAGTGGTGGGCGCCGCGCCCGGCGAACCCGAGGGAGCGGTCGCTGCCCTGGAAGAGCGCCTCCCATCCCTTCTCGGAGAGCTCCGAGACGGGACGCCGCGGATCGTATCCGAACAGGCGGCCGAACCGCTCGATCGCGTCGCGTTCCGGGGCGAGCCCCCAGACCGCGATCGCCTTCCCGAGCGGTTTCGACCGGTCCGGGATAATGAGCCCGGGATCGGCCCGAAGGGTGGCGCCGATCCCCAGGCACGTCGGGCAGGCCCCGAAGGGATTGTTGAACGAGAACATCCGAGGGGTGAGCTCCTCGATCGAGAACCCGCAGACCGGGCAGGCCCGCCGGCTGGAGAAGACGGTCCGTTTTCCCTGGGGGTCCCGCGCGATGACGAGGCCGTCGGCGAGGTCGCGCGCGAGCGTGGCCGCCTCGCTGAGCCGGGCGGTCTCGTCGCCGGGCTCGACGGTGTCCACGATCACTTCGACCGTGTGCTTCTTGTTCTTCTCCAGCCGGATCGCCGCCGGGTTGCGGGCGTCCACTCCGTCGATGACGAACCGGCGGTAGCCGTCCTTTCGAAGCCGCTCGAGCAGGTCGCGGAACTCCCCCTTCTGACCCCGGACGACGGGGGCCAGAACGTCCACGCGCCCGGTCCGACCGACGGTCGCGATGGCCTCGACCATGCGGTCGACCGACTGCGGCGCGATCTCCTGGCCGTCGTTCGGGCAGTGGGGGATCCCGATGCGGGCAAAGAGCAGTCGGAGGTAGTCGTGGATCTCCGTCACCGTCCCGACGGTGGAACGCGGATTGCGGCTGCCGGCCCGCTGCTCGATCGCGATGGCGGGGGAGAGGCCCTCGATGGCATCGACGTCGGGCTTGTCCATCTGGCCCAGGAACTGGCGGGCGTACGCCGATAGGCTCTCGATGTACCGGCGCTGCCCTTCGGCGTACAGGGTGTCGAAGGCCAGCGAGGACTTCCCGGAGCCGCTGACCCCGGTGACGACGATCAACCGGTTGCGCGGGAGGTCGAGCGAGACGTTCTTCAGATTGTGTTGCCGCGCGCCCCGGATGCGGATCGCGGGGAGCCCCGGGCTGTCCGATCGCACGTGCCTACTCCCGTCGCCGGACGCCCGGCCTCGAGGGGGCGCGAGCCCGGCGGTCGAGCGCTCGGCGAGGGGAGTTCGTCAACAAGGCCAACGACCCGGGGCGGATATTTAACGCGGGAAGGGACGGTGTGAAACGCTCTACCGGCGGCGAAGAGCTGAAGGGGGGGCCCGGAGTGGCGTCGGGTTTCCCGCGGAACCGTTCAGGGGGAGCTTTCGACCGGGCTCGCCCGGTCGCCCTCGGAGCCGGGGGCGGCCTTCCGACGGGCTCGGCGGACCATGGGTTTCGCGGCGGTCGCTCCCCGGCGACGGACCGGCCGCGCCGGGACCGGGGCGGAGGCCGCGGGAGGTTCGGGGATCGGTCCGGGGTCCTTCGGCGCCTTGCGACGCGCGGAGGCCTTGGGTCCGGACGCCTTGGCCTTGGGCTTCTCGACCTTCTGGCGCGTCGGGCACTCCGGGTTGATGCACAGCGTCCAGGGGGGCCGGCCCGCTTCGATCGCCGTCACGACCGGGGCCTTGCAGACCGGGCAGGGGGGTTGGTCCTTCTCGAGCTTCCCGCGCTGGGGGAGCGGGTAGGTCACGCGGCAGGTGGGGTAGCCGGTGCAACCGACGAATCGCTTCCCGAGGAACGAATAGCGGATCTCGAGGGGGGAGGCGCAGCTCGGGCACACCCCGATCCGGAACGCCCGGTGATGCTCCGCACACTCCGGGTTGATGCAGTAGAGATCGGGGCGCTGGCCCCGGAACGTGATCTTCAGCCGGGGCACCTTGCAGGTGCTGCACAAAAACTCCGGCGCCGGCTCGACGAAGCCGGCGGACGGAAGGTTGTACGTGGCGGTGCAGCGGCCGGGATTGTTGACGCATTGCACCCAGCGGGCGCCGCGGGGACTGCGCGCGAGCCGCAGCGCGCCGCCGCACAGGGCGCACGGACCGACGAAGTGCTGCTTGTCGAGGGCGCCGGTGAGGGTCTCGCGGACCCCCTCCGAGTTCCGCCGGAGCAGATCGTGGGCTTCGCGAAGCATCTCGCGTGAGTCCTCGAGGACCTGGGCCTTCTCCTTCTTCGACTCCGCCACGAGCTCCATCTCCTCCTCGAGGCGATGAGTCATCTCCGGGCGGGTGATCAGGGGCGCATACGCCTTCAGCGCCTCGGTGACCGCGATGCCGGTGATCGTCGGCTCGAGCGAGCGCTGCTGGACGTAGTGCCGATCGAACAGCTTTTGCAACACATCGTGCCGCGTCGATTTCGTGCCGAGGCCGAGTCGCTCCATCTCCTGGATGAGCGTCCCCTGGGTGAACCGCTTCGGCGGCCGCGTCTGGTCCTCCCGGAGCGTGACCGACCGGATCGTCACCGACTGGCCGACGGTGAGCACGGGCATCGGGGCCTGCTCGGGGGTCGCGTACGGATAGACGCGGTACCAGCCCGGATCGAGCAGGATCTGGCCCTTGCCGTCGAACGGTTCCCCCCGGATGTCGACCGTCGTGGTGCGGGCGAGTCCGGTGGAGTCCGGGGCGACCGTGGCGAGGAATCGCCGCACCACGAGCTCGTAGACCTTCGCATGGTCG
Source organism: Thermoplasmata archaeon (assembly GCA_035945215.1). Lineage (GTDB taxonomy): Archaea > Thermoplasmatota > Thermoplasmata > Lutacidiplasmatales > UBA184 > Lutacidiplasma. The sequence goes on along the minus strand of DASZAJ010000010.1, from coordinate 365,171 downwards.
GCGCGCAGTTTCTTCGGGTCGGTGACGCCGGTCGGATAGATCGGGGGATGGTCGGTCGTCTCGCTGCGACCGCGGGTCGCTCGGAAGGTCTCCTGGGCGAGCACGAACTCCGCCGCCTCGCGGAACGGACTCTCCTTGAATCGCTCGACCAGCGCGCGCAGGCCGAGACCGCGCGGGTAGACGGTGTTATCGGTCCTCGGGTAGCTGATCAGGCCCTGGGTGTACAGGTCCTCGGCGATCCGCATCGCGTACGCCGCTCCGAGCCCCTGCCGGGTCGCTTCCGAGACGAACAGCGTCGTGCTGAACGGGACGGGGGGACGACGACGCGTCGGCTCCTCCGCGAACGCCGTCACCCGGCCCTCTTGGCTCCCGTCGACCTTGGCGAAGACCTTTTCGGCCTCGGCGCGAACGTCGTAGCGGCCGTGCTGATGCGCGAGCGAGAACGACTCCTTCCCATCGGTGGCGTCGGCCTCGATCAGGTAGAACGGCTGGGGGACGAACTCCTTGATCTCCTGGTCGCGCTCGACGAGGAGACTGAGCGTCGGGGTCTGGACCCGGCCGGCCGAGAGGAACGCCTTGCCGCGCTGGCCGGCGACGATGGAGAGGAACCGGGTAAGCAGGGCCCCCCAGACGAGGTCGATCTCCTGACGGGCTTCGGCGGCTTCGGCGAGCGCCCGATCGAGCGGGGCCAAGTTCGCGAAGCTCTGCTCGATCTCCTCGCGAGTGAGGGCACTGTACCGCGCTCGCTTCACGGCGATGTTCGGATGGACCTTCTGGAGGAGTTCGAGCGCCTCCGATCCGATGAGCTCCCCCTCCCGGTCGAAGTCCGTCGCGATGATGACGCGGTCGAATTCTCGGACGATCTCCTGGAGCGTGCCCACGATCCCGGTCTCGGTGACCCGCTTCAGCGGCTCGGTCTCGAGCAGTTTCGGGAGCGATTCGAGGCTCCACTCCGCGAGCTCCTTCGGATAGTCGAGCTCGACAATGTGCCCGCGCAGTCCCACGACGGCGTACGCGCCGTCGGGTCGGTCGAACCGGAAGACGTTCGTCCCGCCGGTCCGCAGCCGCTGCATCCGGCCATCGGACAGGACGATGGCGATCCGCAGGGCGGTGTTGAACTTCTCCGCGATGACGAGGGTTCGCATGGCTCCGAGACCGCAACTAGGGAGGGTTCCCTAGTTAACAGTAGAGGACAACCCGCCGAGGCAGGGTCGCGAGAACGCGCACGCGCGGGTTCGGACGAACGCTCGGGGCGCCGGGCGGCGTAGGGACGCCCCGTGAAGCGATTCGGACCGGGACGAGCCGTAAATAGGGGGGAGCGAGTCGGGCCGCCGGACGCCGCGGTAACTCAGTTTGGGAGAGTGCAAGACTGAAGATCTTGAAGCCGCCGGTTCAAGCCCGGCCCGCGGCATCCGTCGGACCGCGTCCCTGATCCCGCTGGCTCAGGCCGCCCGGCCGCTCGCGGACCGCCGGCGCGCCTCGGACGACGACCGCCGGCGGGGGCCACGCCGTCCCGGGCCCGCTCCCCGCGCGAACCATGGGGTGGGCGGGAAACCTGCGGTTTCGTTCGGTGCGGGCGCCGGTTCACCGTTCGGGATCGGCGGCTCCCGCGTACTCCCCGGACCGGGGGAAGGGGCCGACCCCTCCTGGGACGATGGGCCGGGACCCCGCGGTCGTCCCGGCCACCGCCAGTAGCGAGGACCGACGAAGAAGGCGATCCCGGCGACCGCGGCGATCACGATGCCGATCGCCCAGGCGACGCCCGCGCCGCCCAGGAAACCCCCCGGTCGCCCACCGCCCGTGTTCGAAACCGGGACGAACCGGATCCCGATCGATACGTTCGATCCGGATACATTGATCGCGCCGTCGGCCGGCGTCGCCCGGAATCCGAGCACCACCCCGATCGAGAAGGAATAGTTCGTACCGTTCGAAAGCGAGAAGCCGACCGTCGGTGTGATCGAGCGGTTCACCCGTCCGTCCAGGGTCACGGACCAGGCGGCGCCCCCGGGCAGTCCGGTCTCTCGGAAGGCGACCGGGAACCCTTCGGCCCGCGCCGGGGTCACGAACGTGACGGTGCCCGAGGCGCTTTCGGTGACCGCCAGGCGGGGGACGCTTCCCCCGAAGGCGATGGATCCGGGCCCTCCGAACGCCGGGACCCCGCCCACGAACGTATCGGAGCTTCCGTCCACCTGGACGAGGCGGGACTCGGTCGGCTCGGCGACGTAGAGCAGGGCGTCGGCGGCGTCGTAGCCGAGGGCGCCAAGCGGCGGGTTGGCGATCAGGGAGTAGGCGACCGTCAGGCTCGCCCCGGCGAAGGCATCCAGCACGTTCTGGCCGGCCCCGGCCCCTCCGTTATCGACGACGTAGATCTCCCCGCCCGCCGGATCGAACAGAACCGAGCTCGGGGAACCCGTGAGCGGGATCGTCCGGGTGACGGCGCCGGTCCGGGCGTCGAGGACGCTAAGGTTGCCGCTCCCGCGGTTCGCGACCACCATGGCGTCCGCGAGCGGATCGTAGGCGAGGCCGGCCGGATCGGCCCCGACGGGGACGGTCGAGAGGATGTGGCCGTTCGATCCGTTCACCACGGTCACGCTCGCGTTCAGCGGATCGGTGATGTAGAGATCCTGGCTCAGGGGGTCGAAGGCGATCTGCGAGGGCTGGTACGGCAGGAAGGCCTGCAAAACGGCCCGATGCGTCGTCGTGGAGATGAAACTCAGGGCCCCGAGGGCGGCGTCGGTCACGGCTACGCTCGCGTTCGCCGGGTCGATCGCGAGCCCGACCGGATCGGGCCCCACCGGGATCCGCGCGACCAAGGCGGAGCTGGTCCCGTCGATCGCCAGGACCGAGCCGCCATACGGCTGCGGGTCGCCGACGTACCACTGCTGGGAGGCACTGTCATACACGACCCCCGTCGGGGAGGCCGCCGTGGGGAGGGAACCGACGAGTCGGTCCGACGAGGCGTTCACGATCTGCAGGGCGCTCGCGTTGAAGTCGCCGACGAACACCCAGCCGTCGGACGGGTCCGGGACGAGGCCCCGGGTCCCGTTGCCGGTGAAGATCGCGGCGATGGGGTTCGTCCCGGTGCCCCGCAGCACGAGCACGCCCCCCACGCCCGCTTCCGCGAGGAACACCTCGCCGTTCGACGGGTCATAGCGCGCCTCCGTCACCCGACCCGGCACGAAGACGCGGACCGCCACCGCGTGGGCCCTCGGATTCAGGATGGCGAGGAAGCCCCCCGATCCCGACGGGACGTAGAAATCGGCATCCTGTGAGTCGAAGACGATCGCGACCGGATCGGCCGCGACGGGGATCGTCGTGGTCACGTTGAAGGTCGAGCCGTTGAGGACGCTCACGTTGCCGGCTCCGGGGAGGGCGACGTAGACATCGCCTCCGACCGGGTCCGCGGCGATCGCGCCGGGGGGGCCACCGATCGCGATCGTGGCGAGGAGCGAGCCGTTCGCGCCACTGACCACGCTCACCGAGTCCCCACCGGCGTTCGCGACCCACAGGTCGGAGTCGACCGGGTCGTACGACACCTCGGCGGGGGCCGCCCCGACGGGGGTCGTCGCCACCACGCGATCGTTCGTCACGTTGATCCAACTCAGGGTGCTGGACTGCTGGTCGACGACGACCATGGCGCCGGCGAGCGGGTCGTAGGCGAGGGCGGTCGGCCCGAGCCCCACGTGGACCGTCGCCCGGATCGTCTGGTTCACCCCGTCGATCACGCTCACGGTGGAGAACGCGGTGTTCGCGACGAAGACATCCCCGCGGGGCGGCGCCGGGGCGATCCCGTCGGCCGAGGTCGGGCCGGGCCCGATCGCGTCGGTCGCCACGACCGACCGGGAGGCCCCGTTGACGACCGTGACGTTCTGCGTCGGGGAACTCCCTCGGTCCGCCGTCGCGAAGTACACATTCCCATTCCACGGGTCGTACTGGCCGGCGAACGGGTTGCGGCCGGACCCGGCCAGAAAGTTCCCGGCGAGCACCGACCCGTTCGAGATCACCAGCGTTTGATTGGGGGCGGGAGCCGCCGCCGGCGCGAACCGGCCCCCGGCCGAAACGGAAGGGTCCGGACTTCCCGGACCGGAAACGGGGGGGATTGCCGACGGGGACGGGAGTCCCTCCGGAACCACGAGGAGCAGGGCGACGACCAGGATCGGGCCCACCGGCCCCCACCCCGGGCGCGCCATCCGCGGTTGGACGGTCGGCTCCCGTATAAGGCGCGCCGGGCGCCCCGGGCTCGCTAGGGGGCCGTCGCGCCGGCGGCCGGGACGAACCAGACGTCGGTGATCGAGTACTTGGGGTTCGGTTCGAACCGCGCTTCGACGGGCATTCCGACGTAGACCTGCGACTCCGTGCAGTCCTTGAGCCGGACCAACAGAAGGCTACCCGCGCCGTCGAACTCGACGAGGGCGAGGTTGTACGGCGTCTCCGATAGGAACGCCTCCGAGCCGAAATGGCAGGTGGTCCAGGCATGGACGCGCCCCTGCTTCGGAAGGTCGATCCACGTCGTTGCCTCGCCGCAGACCATGCAGTGGCTGCGGGGGGTGGCGAAGACGAATCCGCAGCGCTTCGAGGTGCATTTCGATCCCCGGAGCCGACCTTCGGCCAGTCCGAGAAAGAACGGGGTGTCTTCGGCGTAGCTGTGGATGTAATGGACCGTGTAGGGGAAGCGGATCACCAGGCTCTCGACGCCCTGCGCGTCCCGGAAGAGCGCGGCGCCGCTGCGCTCGATCTCCGACTGGACCTCCCGGAAGTGCCCAAAGGTCTTGGGGCGGTGGGGGGCGGCCACCGTCAGAACCCCCGCTCAAGGATCGAAACCGTTACCGCCGAGCCGGTCCCGGCGTGGCTGTGGATCGCGCCCCGGCGGGCGTTGGGGATCTGGAGGGTGCCGTCCCCGTAGAACTTGCGGATGCGGCCCTGGAGCTGCCAGAAGGCGAACACTCCCTGCATCAGCCCGGTCGCCCCCACGGGATGGCCGCACGCGATCAGCCCCCCGGAAGGGTTCACGGGGATCTCACCGGCCCGGGGGGTGGGGAACGGGTAGCGGACCGCCTTCAGGAACGGCGCCCCGCTCTCGACGAAGCCGTACCCCTCCCCGTACCGGCACAGCCCGAGGTCCTCGTACGTCTGGATCTCGCTCGACGCGTACGCATCGTGGAGTTCGACGAAGTCGAGCTCGCGCTTCGGGTCCGTGATGCCGGCCATCCGGTACGCCTCGAGGCCGGCGCTCCGCCCGGCCCGGAAGGAGTGCACCCCCGGATAGTCGAGCGTCGCGTAATCGGAGGCCTTCTCGGTGGGCATCAGGGGCACGTCGCCGAACGGTCGATCCGCGAGCCGCATGGTGTCGGTCCCGCAGCCCACGCCCGTGATGCGGACGGGGCGATCGGTGAACTCCCGCGCCCGCGACTCATCGCACAAGATCGCCACGGCCGCGCCGTCGCTCATCGTGCAGATCTGCTCCCGCGTCAAAGGGTAGGAGATCATCTCCGAGCGCAACACGTCCTCCACGGTGAGCTGCTTCGGATACTGGGCGTAGGGATTGTGGAGGGCGTTCAAGTGGTTCTTGACGGAAACCAGACTCATGATGCGGGAGCCCTCGGCGATCGCGGCCCGCTGCGCCTCTCGTTCGTCGGCGATGTGGGCGAACCGCGTCTTGCGCAGGTACTCGTAGATATGACGGACCACCATCAGGGCGTAGTACCCCGTGTAAAAGCCGCCCAGCGGGAAGTCAAAGTTGGTGTCCGATGCGAGGGCGATGAACTCATTCCCCTTCCAAGTGGCGACCCGACTCATCGTTTCGAAACCGGCCGCCAGGCAGATGTCCATCCGTCCGCTGGCCACGGCCTCGTAGGCGGCCTGGAAGCACTCCCCTCCGGTCGCGCCCCCCCACTCGATCCGCACCGAACCCTTGGGATTGAGTCCGAGGTAATCCTGGACCATGCTCGCGGCCTTGAGCTGCCGGGTGAAATGGTCGGAGAAGTAGGAGATCCGCGAACCGTCGATCCGATCGCGGGTCAGATTCGGGGTCTCGCGGACCGCGGCATCGAAGGCTCGCTTGACCATCAGGCGGAAGTCCATCGCCGGATGGGCCTTCGCAAACTTCGTCACGCCACCGGTCACCATGTAGACCCGACGGCCCGTTGCGCGTCGGCGGGGCTTCGGACGGGCGGCCGGCGATCGCGTCGCACGCGCTTTGGGTCGACGGGTCGGCATCTGCGGAACCTCTGGCGCGGGCCTACGGAAGATACTTCATAATCTCTCCGGAGTACGAACCCGACCGTTCGATCCGAAGGTCGACGTACGACTGGGAGTCCCAATCGTCGAACGGGTCCCCAACGGGACCCGGAGTTCGCCGGAGACCTCCGCGCGGGACACAATCTCTATACCCGACGACCCGGGTCGACCGATCATGCCCGGGCCGCCGGCCAAGCGCGATCTCCTGTCGATCCTGGACCTAGCAGAGGAACTGCCGGCCGTCCTCGACCGGGCGCTCGCGATGAAGCGGGCCCGCGCCGCCGGCGATCGGTCCCGGACCCGACCCGAGGCGACGCTGGGGTTGATCTTCGAAAAGCCCTCCACCCGCACTCGGACCTCGTTCGAGGTCGCGATCGCCGACCTCGGTGGGCGGGCGATCTACTACTCCGCGAAGGACATGCAACTCGGACGAGGGGAGACCGTCGCGGACACGGCCCGCGTCCTATCGCGCTACCTCGATGCGATCGCGTACCGAGCGTTCCGCCACGCCGACGAGACGGAGCTCGCCGCCCACGCTTCCGTCCCGGTGATCAATGCGCTCGACGACCAGGAGCATCCCTGCCAGATCGTGGCCGATCTACTGACGCTGAAGGAACGCTGGCCGAAGGGGTTCCTCGGCCAGCGGCTGACGTATGTCGGGGACGGCAACAATGTGCTCCATTCGCTGTTGTTGGGGTGTGCGATCGTCGGATTGGGGATCTGCGCGGCCACCCCGGCCTCGTACCGGCCGGACCCGAAGGTCGTCCGGGAGGCGGAGCGGATCGCGCGGGAGACCGGCGGCGCAGTGACGCTTTCGGACGACCCCCTGGCGGCCGCTCGGGGGGCCAACGCCCTCTACACGGACGTGTGGGTCTCCATGGGGGACGAAGCGGAGAAGGACGAGCGAGAGCGGGCCTTCAACGGGTTCCAGATCAATGCGAAGCTTTTGAAGGCCGCCGATCCGAACGTCTGGGTCCTGCACGATCTGCCGGCCCACCGCGGGCTCGAGATCACCGACGAGGTGATCGATGGGCCGCGGTCCGTGGTCTGGGACCAGGCCGAGAATCGACTGCACGCCCAGAAGGCGATCCTCGAACTCCTGCTTCCTTCGGGCGCCGGGCGGCGCGCCTAGGCCTCGGCGCGCAGACGGATCTTCAGTAGCGTCTCGACCTTTCGGATCGTCGCGTCCGGGGGCCGGAACGCCCCGGATTCGAGCTTGAGGACAAGCGATTTCTTCTCGTTGAGTTTCTTGCCCAATTCCTCCTGGGTCCAGTTCCGGGCCTCCCGGGCCACTCGGATCCTTCGCCCCCAGTCGTCGGCGAGGTCCATATCGGGAACCTCGGAGAACAGGTCCCGCTCCTCCGAGCTCCGTCGAGAGCGAGGCCCGATCGGAACATTCGGGGCGTTCGCCGTCCGGGCGGGGGGACCGGCTTCGGGAGCCGGGCTGATGAGGGGGTCGAGCAACTTGCCGAATCGTCGACATGCCTCGCAGGCTCGAAGGATCGACCCTTCGATCTCGATCCGGTAGGTCGTAGGTACCTCCTTGCCGCACATCTCGCAGATCATTCCATCACCTCGGAGTGGACTCCGACCGCGTCTCCTCGCGTCGATGGGCCACCGGGCCCGAGGCCGGGTCCCGCGGGGCGGGGCCCCGGGCGATTTTCGGGAGAGACCGGGCCGTCGCGCGATCGCCGGACCGGACGGACCGGGCCGACTCGGAGCGCCCGGAAATTGGCCGGCGCATCGAAACAGTGAGCCACCCGGACACTAAACGGATTCCTAGGTGCGGGGCGACCGCTCCGGCGGGCGCGATTCGCCGACGGCCGGCGAGCGGATTCCCGGCGCGAAGTTTGGCGACAATGCCTATATAGGGGTACCTTTTCGGCGCGCCCGGAGCCTATCGAATGGCGCAAAAGCCCCACCTCAACATCGTCTTCATCGGCCACGTGGACCATGGAAAGTCGACCACGGTCGGCCGGCTGCTGCTCGACACCGGGGTCATTCGCCAGGAGGAGATCGACAAGTACCGCGCCGAAGCCGAGGCGAAGGGGAAGGCGACGTTCGAGTTCGCCTGGGTGATGGACGACCTCAAGGAGGAGCGCGAGCGAGGGGTCACCATCGATATCGCGCACCGCCGGTTTGACACCCAGAAGTACTACTTCACCATCATCGACGCGCCCGGCCACCGCGATTTCGTCAAGAACATGATCACCGGGACCAGCCAGGCCGATGCGGCGGTCCTCGTGGTCTCCGCCGCCGACGGGGTCCAGGAGCAGACCCGGGAGCACATCTTCCTCTCCCGGACGCTCGGGGTCGCCCAGGTCATCTGCGCGATCAACAAGATGGACCGCCAAGAGGTCAAGTACGCCGAGGCGAAGTACAACGAGGTCAAGGAGGAGCTCACCAAGCTGCTCAAGAACGTCGGCTTCAAGGTCGACCAGCAGATCGTGTTCCTTCCGATCTCGGCGTTCAAGGACGACAACATCAACAAGGCGTCGCCCAACATGCCCTGGTACAAGGGCCCGACCCTGCTCCAGGCTCTCGACAACCTGAAGGTTCCCGAGAAGCCGACGGACAAGCCGCTGCGCCTCCCGGTGCAGGACGTCTACACCATCACCGGGATCGGGACGGTGCCGGTCGGCCGCGTGGAGACCGGGAAGCTCAAGATCGGGGACAAGATCACGTTCATGCCGAGCGGCAAAACCGGCGAAGTGAAGTCCGTCGAGATGCACCACGAAGCGGTCACCGAGGCGATCCCCGGCGACAACGTGGGGTTCAACGTCCGGGGCATCGACAAGAACGACATCCACCGCGGCGACGTGGCCGGCCCGGCGTCGTCTCCCCCGACGGTGGTGGAGAGCTTCACCGCGAACATCCAGGTCCTGAACCATCCTTCGGTCCTGACGGCGGGGTACGCCCCGGTCTTCCACTGCCACACGGCCCAGGTGGCCTGCGAGTTCACCGAGCTCCTCAAGCGCCTCGACCCCAAGACCGGCCAGGTGGCCGAGGAGAACCCCCAGACCCTCAAGACCGGCGACGCCGCGGTGGTCAAGATCACCCCGAAGCGCCCCCTCGTGATCGAGAAGTACAAAGAGTTCCCCCAGCTCGGTCGGTTCGCCGTCCGCGACATGGGGCAGACGGTCGCGGCCGGGGTCGTCGTCGACATCAAGAAGCGCGAGGCCTGAACGGCGGTCGCCGCCGCGTCGGTCGGGCCGGGAGCGTTCGTTGGCTCAGAAGGCGCGCATCTCGCTGAGCGGCATCGACTCCCGGAAGGTCGACTCGGTCTGCCGGCAGATCCGCGAGATCTCCCAGCGGACCGGGGTCGAGATCGCCGGCCCCATCCCGCTCCCCACGAAGCGGCTGAAGGTGCCGGTCCGCAAGGGTCCCGACGGGGGCGGGTCGAGCACGATCGACCATTGGGAGATGCGGATCCACAAGCGGCTCATCGACATCGACGCCGACGAGCGGGCCCTCCGCCAGGTGATGCGGATCCAGGTCCCCGATGGCGTCAACATCGAGATCGTCCTGAAGAGCTGACCGGCGCGGCGACGTGTTCGCGCCCGAGACGGGCCGCTTCCTCGTCCCCGTCCTCGTCCTGCTCGCCTTTCTGACGGCCGTCGTCGCGCTCGGGTACCTCCCGAGGACGCTCGAGTTCCTCCTGCTCCTCGCGATCGGCTACGGGTACTGGGCGTTCTTCGCAGCGTTCTTCCGGGACCCCGAGCGCGCGCCGGGGGAGGGGATCGTCGCCCCGGCCGATGGGCGCGTTCTCGCGATCGATCGGGAAGGCGATCGGATCCGGCTCGCCGTTTTCATGAACGTCACCGATGTCCACGTCAACCGCTTCCCCTGGGCGGGCCGGGTCGAATCGATCGAGACGAACGGCGAGGGGTTCCGACCGGCGTACGCCCCCGATGCGCACCATAACCTCCAGCGGCATTACACTCTCTCGACGTCCCTCGGCGAGATGGAGGTCGTCCAGATGACCGGCCTCATCGCGCGACGGCTCGTATCGCTGGTGGGGGTCGGCGCGACCCGGGCGAAGGGCGACCGTCTCGGGATGATCGTGCTCGGCTCGCGCGTCGACCTTCTCCTGCCGGCCGATGCGGTCGAGATCGCGGTGCGCGTCGGGGACCGGGTGCGGGCGGGCGCTACGACCGTCGCGCGGGTGCGCCGATGAAGCATCCGACCGCCCTATGGGCGAACCTGGCGACGCTCGCGAACGGCCTCGTCGGGGTCGGGGCGGTCCTCTATGCGCTCGCCGGCAACGAGCTCTGGGCGATGGTCCTCATCGTATCGGGGATCGGGTTCGACGGGCTCGATGGATGGCTACATCGACGTAGCGGCCTGCCCGGCAGCGCCTTCGGGCGGATCGCGGACTCCGTTTCGGACGCGGTGACGTTCGGGATCGCGCCGGCGACCTTGCTCGCCTACCACCCGTACCACGCCGGGTTGTGGGCCCCGTTCGCCCTCGGCTCGATCGGGGCGGCCGTCGCGGTGGCCGGCCTGGCCATCACGCGTTTGACCTGGTTCACACTGCGCGCCTACCAAGTGCCGGATTTCGTCGGCGTCCCGACCCCGCAGAACGCCCTCGGGATCGTCGTCGTTCTCCTCTTCTTCGACGTCCCGGCGTTTCTCGGGACCCAACCCGAGGCCGTTATCGGCCTGTCGATCGCCCTCGCGGTGACGATGGTGCTGCCCATCCGGTTCCCGAAGATGCGGCGTCGGCATCCGCTGCGCTGGCCCATGGCGGCCACGGGCGTCGCCCTCGTCGGGGGCCTATTGCCCCTGCAGTTCCGACCCTCCATCGGGTCGGCGCTCTTCGACGTCGCGCTGGGCTTCTGTGCGATCGGCGCGGCGGGGGTCGCCACGTATTACGTGCTCGGGCCGTGGACCGTTCCGCGGGCGACGGTATCGCCCGGGATGGGGGTCCCATGAAGCGAGCGCCGCGGGTCGCGCCGGCGTCGCTGCACCGCGCCGCGCTCACCGATCGAGAAGCGCTGCTGTTCGAAGCGGGCATCAAGCTCGGCGGCCTGTTCCATCAATACCTCGGCACCCCGGTCTCCCCTCGGAGCGCCCCGAGCCTGGCCTCGGCGATCGAGGCGGCGCTCTCCCTGCAACCGTTCGTCCGGGCCGCGCGCGTGCGCATCGATCCTTCGCGGGGCGATCCGCTGGGTCGGGGCCCGTTCCGGTACCGCTACCTGACGGCGGAGATGCTGCACGCCACGGTGGTCCTCGCCGACGGACGCCTCGAGGTCACGGCGACGCTGCGCGCGCGCGCCGATCTACGATATCCGCTGATGAGCGTCGACCGGGTGCGCCCTCGGAGGTCCGCGCCTAAGCGCGCTTCTCCGGCGGCGCGTAGGTAAGGTCGGTCGGGCCGACGTAGCGCGCCATCGGCCGAATGAGCCGCAGGTCCTGGTACTCCTCCAGGACGTGGGCCGTCCATCCGACCACCCGGCTCGCCGCGAACAGTGGAGTGAACAGATCGCGGGGGATCCCCATCAGCGTGTAGATCGATCCCGAGTACAGGTCGACGTTAGGATACAGCCCCTTCTCGGTGTGCACGACCTGCTCGACCTTGCGCAACAGGTCGTAGTAGCGCAGGTTCCCCTTCGCCTGGCCCATCCGGCGGGACCACTCCCGCAGGATCGTCGCCCGGGGATCCTCGACCTGGTAGACCCGGTGGCCGAAGCCCATGATCCGCTCGTGACGGGAGAGCTTGGCCTTGACAACCTCTTCGGCCCGGTCGGGGGTTCCTATCTCCTCGAGGAGCTCCATGACGCGTTCGTTCGCCCCGCCGTGAAGCGGCCCTTTGAGCGTGCCGATCGCGCTCGTGACCGCGGAGTATAGATCGGATAGGGTCGAGGCGGTCACCCGGGCGGCGAACGTCGAAGCGTTGAGCTCGTGATCGGCGTGCAGGATGAGGGCCACGTCGAGGCTCTTGACCTCGAGCTCGGTCGGCTCCGTCCCCCGGATCGCCGAGAGGATCCAGGCCGCGTGGGAGAGCGTCGGTTCCGGATCCGGGGCGGGCAGCCCCAGCCGGGCCCGTTGGTAGTGACCCAGGATCGTCGGGAGGACCGCAGTGAGGCGCTGGGCCCCTCCGATCGAGCTCGACCCCGGTTGGGTCTCGGCCGGTTCGAAGAGCGCTAGCGCGGAGACGGCGGTCCGCAGCAGGTCCATCGCGTTCGCCGAGGGCGGGGTCTCGTGCAGGATGCGGACGACCGGATCGGGGAGGACCCGCAAGGCGGCGAGGCGCTGGCGCAGCTCGTCGAGCTGCGAGGTCGTCGGGAGCCGACCGTACCACAACAGGTAGGCGACCTCCTCGAAGGTCGACTTCTCGGCGAGCTCGCGGATATCGTAGCCGCGGTAGATCAGGCGCCCCTGCGCCCCGTCGATGAAGCAGATCTCGGATTCGAGCGCGATGACGTCCTCGAGCCCGCGCTGGACGCCTCCCTCCGGCATGTTCCCCTATCGCGCCCCGTCGCGGGCGCGCGCGACCCAGCGGCGCCGCCCTTAATCCGTTTGCGCGGGTGGGCGCGCCGGCGCCGCGGAGAGGTCCCTCGAATCGGCAGCGGGCCGTCGTCGGGCGTACGCCACGGCGGCGGCCGACCACAGCGGGAGCGAGACGAGCAACCCGCCGGCGCTGATCAGGAAGACCAATCGGAAGCTGCCGACCACCGAGAGCACACCGGAGAGGGCCGCGCCGGCGATCGCCGCGATGCCCCCGAGCGCGCTGTTGATCCCGAGGAGGGTCCCGGCGTCCCGCCCCTCGAGCGCGCGGAACAGGAGGATCCCCGAGGCCGTCGAATAGAACGCGATGGCGGCGCCGAGGACGGCGAAGGCGATCGCGTTCGCCCAGATCACCACGCCCAGCGCCATCGGCACGAACGTGAAGCCGGCGACCGCGAGGTATCCGAGGCTGCGACCGTACGTGGAATCGCGCACGATCCGGTCGGCCCCCAGTCGGGAGGTCATCGAGCCGCTGGCGGGGTACACCACCGCTTGGGCGGCATTGTTCGCCAGATTGACGAGAAAGATCGAGGCCCCACCGAGCCCGACGGCGTACAAGTACGGCGTATACGAGATGTTGAACAGGTTCGAGGTCAGGTTGAACAGGAACGACGCCGCCAGGATCAGGGGGAGTTCGTGGTGCGCCTCCTCCCGGACCCAACGCCGCAGGCTCGCCCACCCCTTTCGGCTCAAGTCCGGCCGGTGGGGGAAGAACGGGATCACCATGCGGAAGCCGACGACGTGCCGGACGCGGGCGGACAGGCTGTCGACGTGGTCCGCCACGTGGGAGGTCCGCGCCGCGCGAGGGGCGTCCTCGATTCCGAACCAGACGCCGATCACACTGGCGAAGGAGAGCGCCGCTACGACGTAGAGGAACGGCGGGAGGGGCAGCCCCGCATCGAGCCAGACCACCCCGCCCAGGAGGCCGCCGATTCCGCCTACGATGCTCATCAATTGGAAGGAGGCGTAGGCGCTCGGGCGCTCCCCGGCGGGAAACTTTTCCAGGATCAGGAGGTTCGACGCGTTGGCCCCGGCCGGCGCGATGAGTCCGATTGCCGTGTACACGATGAGGAGCGTCCCGAACTGGGCGATGGCGTGGACGGTCGCGAGCGCGAGGTAGAGGACCGCGAATCCGGCGTAATTGACCAGCAATAGCTTGCGACGGGTCGGGTAGTGGTCGGCCACCCATCCCCAGAGGACGGAGGCGACGATCACGGCGATGTTGAACAGGGTGGCCGCCAAGGCCACCTGCGTCCAGGCGCCGTGGAGCGTGATCAGGATCAGCAGCGGGAAGGCCACCCCGAACCCCGACGTCGCCGCGTTGATCGGAACGAACGCCAGGAACCACGGCCGAGCCATGATCCGATGCGGCCGTGTGCGGATCGAAGGTTGCATGCTGCGACCGGCTGGCGCGACGTGGGCCCGGGTCTAAAGGCACGACGGCGCAGGCGAAATTATCGCCGCGAGGGCGCCTTCTTTCAATAACGCTTATAAAGGAAGGGGCGTGTCTCGCGCCCGTCAGAACAGGTGGGCTCGTTGGCAATCGGCTTCGTCCTGATCAGCACGGCTCCCGCGAAGGAGCATGAGGTCTATACGGAGCTTTTGCGCGTGAAGGGGATCGTCGAATTGCATCCGCTGTTCGGCGAGTACGACCTGATCGCGAAGGTGGAAGCCGATGACTTCAACGCGCTCGGCCAGCTCGTGGTCGACAAGATCCGGGCCGTGCCCGGCGTGATCGATACGAAGACGCTGACCGGCATCAAGTTCTGAGGAGGACCGAGCGATGTTCGAAACGATGTTGGGCGACGCGACGCTAGCCGTAGGGTTCCCGCAGTTCGGGGCGATCCTGCTCCTGGTCTTCGGCCTGTTCCTGATCCTCGCGGGGATCTTCACCGCCTACTTCGGCAGCGGCAAGAGCCGGACGATCGGCGTCGTTCTCCTCGTCGTCGGCGTCGTCGTCGGGATCCTCACGGCCTTCTGGTACCACAATTCCACGAGCGGGCTCACCGCGCTCATCGAGGAGTCGCTCCTCGTGATCGTGGCGGCCGTTATCGGCGCGTTGGCCGCGATCGCCATCTTCCTCGTGGCGATCATGAAGTCGTAGGCGACCTCCTCACGGGAGCCGGGGCGGCCGGCTTGACGGCCCGGCTCGTCACCCTCACGACGGACGTGGGGCCGGCCTACGCCGCCCAGATCAAGGGGGTCTTGTACCGCTGCCTGCCCCCCGGGCACGTGGTGGATCTCGTCGACGACATGGCCCCGTACGAGGTCGCGGAAGCGGCCTTCCTACTGCGCCACATGGGCGCCCGGTTCCCCCGAGGCACCGTCCATCTCGCCATCGTCGACCCCGGCGTCGGCGGACGTCGCGCGCCCATCGCCGTGGCCTGCCGGGACGGCAGCTACCTCGTGGGTCCCGACAACGGCCTGCTCGACCCGTTGGCCCAGCACTTGGGCATCCGCAGCGTGGTCCGGCTCGATCCTCGTCGGATCGGCGCGGTCGTTCCCCGGAGCCGGACGTTCGAAGGACGCGACCTCTTCGCGCCGGCGGCGGCGCGCCTGGCGCTCGGATCGCCGATCCGCAGTCTCGGAGCGCCCGCCGCGATCACGCCCGCCCCCTACGCTGCGCCAGTCGTGACCGACACCGCGGTCCGGGGCCGCGTCGTCCACGTCGACCGGTTCGGCAACCTCATCACCGACATCCCTCCGGAGCTCGTCCCCCGGGAGGGCGCGAGGGTGCGCGTCCAGTTCCCCGGACGACGGCGGGCGCCGCTCCTGCGCGCACCGACCTACGAGGCGGGCCGCATCGGCCAAGCGATGTTGGTCCGATCGAGCTTCGACCTCCTCGAGGTGAGCGTCCGGGAGGGCAACGCGGCGCGCCGGTTCCGCATCCGGCCGGGGGACCCGATCGCCATCGGTCGGCGCGCGGTGAGATATCGATAATTACTGCCGCCGCCACGGAACGGTCGGCCGACCCGGATCGAAGCTCCCTCCATGGCGAAGCGCGACTACTACGAGGTCCTCGGCGTTCCCCGGAACGCGAGCCCGGACGAGGTGAAGTCGGCGTATCGTCGGCTGGCCCGGCAGCATCACCCCGACATGAACAAGGAGAATCCGAAGGGGGCCGAGGAGAAGTTCAAGGAGCTCTCCGAGGCGTACGAGGTGCTCGTCGACCCGGAGAAGCGGACCCGGTACGATCAGCTGGGATTCACCGGGGTGCAACAGGATTTTGGACCGGGCGGCTTCAGCTGGCAGAACTTCACGCACGCCGGCGACCTCGAGGACCTGCTCGGGGCCACCGACTTCTTCCAAACCCTGTTCGGGGGCGGGGTTCCCGAGGGGTTGTTCGGGCGGCCGGTGGGCCGCCGATCGGGGATCCCCACACGGGGCAGCGATGTGGAGATCTCGGTCCGGCTCCCGATGTCGGCGGCGGTGTCCGGGGCGGAGCCGACGCTGGAGGTACCGTCGACCCAGCGGTGCCCGGACTGCCGCGGTTCGGGGGCCTTGCACGGCACCGCGCTCGAGAAATGCCCGGAGTGCGACGGCCGCGGCCAGATCCGCCGGTCCCAGAGCCGGGGCTTCAGCCAGCTCATCAGCATCCTCGAATGCCCGATGTGCCACGGGACCGGGCAACGGATCCGCGAGCCGTGCCCGACTTGCGATGCGACCGGGGTGCTGCGGCGGGTCAAGAAGCTCAAGGTCGAGGTCCCGCCGGGGATCGAGGACGGGGCGGTCCTTCGATTGGCCCACCAGGGGGTCCCGGCCGATGGGAACGGACCGCCCGGGGACCTGTTCGTGCAGGTACTTCTCGAGCCCTCGCCCTCGATCCACCGGGAGGGCCAGGACGCCTACACCGAGACCCACATCCTGCTCAACCTCGCGCTCTTCGGGGGCCCGACCCGGGTGGATACGATCACGGGCCAGGCGATCCTCACGATCCCGGCGGGGACGCAGCCGGAGACGCGCTTCCGTCTCCGCCGCGAAGGATTCCCGCGCCTCCGAAGCACGGAACGCGGCGACCTCATCGTTACCGTCCACGTCGACCTGCCCGATCCCCTGACGGCGCGCCAGAAGGAGCTGCTCAAGGAGGCCCTCGGGGCGCCGACCTCCTCGCGCGAGCCCACCGCCCGCCGGGGCGGACTGTTCGGGCGGCGCGCCTAGGGCGACGATCGTGCCGGATCCCTGGGAGGACCCGCCCGAGACCGAGCACTACTTCGTCGAGCGCCCCCGGGTCGCCTCGCAGCGAAGACTCCTCCACTTCCTGTATCGGGGCGTCCGGATCAGCGTCGCGGTGGACCGGGGGGTGTTCGCATCGACCGCGCTCGATCCCGGGACGGCACTGCTCATCGAGGCCCTCGATCCCCGACCCGCCGACCGCGTGCTCGACCTGGGGTGCGGTTGGGGAGCGATCGGGATCGCCGCCGCGCGGGCGGCCCCGGACGGGCACGTCATCCTGACCGATGTCAACCGTCGGGCCGCCCTACTCGCCCGATCGAACCTTCGCCGCAACGATCTATCGAACGCCGAAGTCCGCATCGGCCCGGGGTTCGAGCCGGTGGAGGAGGAACGATTCGACCTGATCGCGACGAATCCCCCGTACCACGCGGGCCGCGCACTCATCCTGTCGCTCCTCGAGGAGGCCCCGCGCCACCTGACCGCCTCCGGTCGGCTCCTGCTCGTGGGCAAAGGCAGCCAAGGGATCCGATTCTATCAGCGCTGGCTGGCCGAGCGGTGGACGGCGCCCATCGAGGTCCGGGCCCGCGGGGGTGGGTACCGGGTCCTCGAAGCGACGGCGCCTACCCTACGCTCGGCAGACCCGCCGCCCGGCCCAGTCCGGCGCTCGATCCCGTCGAAGCGGCAATCCCCGAACGCCGACTCCCGAAGCTCTTAAATGGGCTAGCCTTTTCGGCGCCCGCGCCCGACCGCGGCCGAACTTCCCGCCGGTGGTTCGCCCTGCCGTGGTGGTCGAAACCAACGAGAAGGTGAGTACCGCGCCCAAGAATCCCCCCGCCGCCCAGGACGAGAAGGCGGCGCCCGCTGAACCGGTGCCGGAGGCCGAAGAGGCGAAGGGAGGCCGGAAGGAAAAGGCCCCTAAAGGCAAGGAGGGCAAGGAGGCCAAGGAGACCAAGGGCACCGACGGGAAGGCGAAGGGCAAGGTGGGAAAATCGGGCGGCGGCCCCCCGGGCGGCAAGAAAGCCGGCAAGCCGGTCCCGGACAATCCCAATTTCCGATACATCGTACGGGTGGCCGGATCGGATCTCGATGGCCAACGCGCGACCGCGCTCGCGCTGACGGGCGTCCGTGGGATCGGGCTTCGACTGGCCACGGTCGCCTGCCGGATCGCCCAGGTCAACGCGAACGAGATGATCGGCAACCTGCCCGAACCGACCGTGGACAACCTAGAAGCGGTCCTGGGCGGCCTGTCCAACCGGCTGCCGCCGTGGATGCTCAACCACCCGGTCGATTGGGTCAGCGGCGAGGCCCAGCACGCGATCGGCGCGGAACTCGACACGGCGCGCCGCGACGACATCAATCGGATGAAGATGGTCCGTTCCTATCGGGGGGTCCGTCACGAGCGGGGCCAGAAGGTCCGCGGCCAGCGGACCCGCTCGAACGGCCGAACCGGCATGGCAGCCGGCGTCCTGAAGAAGGCGGCCAAGGAAGCGGCGGCCGCGAAGGGCAAGGAAGCCGAGGGCGCAGGTGGCGCCGGCGCCCCGGCGAAGGCCGAAGCCGCGGCGGCCCCTGCGAAGACCGCCCCATCGAAGGGGGCCGCCGCGCCGGCGAAGGCCGAGGAGAAGAAGTCCTAGGCCCATGGGCGATCCGAAATTCTTGCGCCGTACCTACGACGCCCCCAAGCATCCTTGGGAGGCCGCCCGGATGGAGGAGGAGCGCAAGATCGTCCAGAAGTACGGGCTCAAGAACAAGCGCGAACTTTGGAAGGCCCAGGCGATCCTCCGGGGATTCCGCCGGCAGGCGCGCGATCTGCAGGCCCGGCTCCGGGCCGGCGAGGCCCAGGCCCAGCTCGAGACCGATGGCCTCGTCGGACGGTTGACCCGGCTCGGCCTGCTATCCGCCGGGAGCTCGACCCTCGACGATGTTCTGGCGCTGGGCATCGAGGACGTCCTCGGCCGGCGATTCGAGTGGATCGTCGTCCAGCGCAGCCTTGCCGGGACCCCCCATGGGGCTCGCCAGATGATCGTCCATGGCCATCTTGCGATCGGGGGCCGTCGGATGACCCGCCCCGGATACTTCGTCCCGGCCTCCGACGAGGGACGCATCGCCTACACGCCGACGAGTCCCGTCGTCTCCGACGAACACCCGATCCGCGTCGCCCTTCGGGAACGGCTCGCCGCCCATGGCAGCGAACCCGGTCCCTCGGACGGGCCGGCGCCCCCGGAGGGCTAGGTGGGCATGGCGAAGATCGGGATCGCGCACATCTACGCGAGCTACAACAACATCCACATCACCGTGACCGACATCACCGGCTCGGAGACGCTGACGAAGGCGACCGGGGGTATGGTGGTCAAGGCCGCCCGGGACGAATCGAGCCCGTATGCGGCGATGAAGGCCGCCGATCAGGTGGCCGCCGTCATGAAGGAGAAGGGCTACGATACGTTGCACATCCGGGTGCGCGCTCCGGGCGGCAACCGATCCCGTTCCCCGGGACCGGGCGCGCAAGCCGCGATCCGGGCGCTCTCGAGGGCCGGGATCCGCATCAACCGCATCGAGGACGTCACCCCCATCCCGCACGACGGGACGAAGGCGAAGGGAGGGCGACGCGGCCGTCGCGTCTAGGCACCGTGGAAGCGCTCATCCAGGAACTCAAGCCGCGTGCCGTCGCCCTCGAGCTCGCCGGCACGACGGCGGCCCAGGTCAATGCCCTGCGGCGGACGCTCTTGTCGGATGTCCCCAAGCTTGCGATCGAGGACGTCGAATTCCACCTCGGCCCGATCCGTGACGAGGGCACGGGCAAGGACTACGATTCCTCGACGAGCATGTTCGACGAGGCCGTGGCGCTGCGGCTCGGCCTGCTCCCCGTGCCGATGGACCTAGCGCAGTTTCGCCGGAAGTCCGAGTGCACCTGCAATGGCGAAGGGTGCGTGCACTGCCAGGCGATGTACTCGATCGACAAGAAAGGCCCGTGCACTGTTTACGCCCGGGACCTCGTGCCGCTCGGCGACGCTTCCCTCGCCATCCTCTCGCCCGAGGTGCCGATCGTCCGGTTGGGCGCCCGCCAGGCGCTGCTCGCCTACGCCACCGCGGTCGTCGGTACGGCGCGCGAGCACGCCAAGTGGCAGGTCGCCCACGCGGTCGGGGTCTACCCGCACCCGCACATCAAGACCGCCAAGAAGTCGAACTGCTCGGACGCCTGCCTGAAGCGGGCCGCCCAGTCCTGCCCGGTCGACATCCTAGAGTACGGCAACGGCAAGATGACCGTCACCGACGAGTCGAAGTGCATCCTCTGCGGCGCCTGCGAGAAGGCCTGCGAGCACGGATCGGTCCATGTCGAACCGGATGAGGACCGATACTTCCTCAAGTTCGAGACCGACGGCAGCCTGACGACCCGCGAGGCCCTTCGATACGCGCTCAAGGACCTGAAGCGGCGGTTCGAGGCGCTGCGCGAAGCCGTCCAGTCGATCCCCTAGGCCGGCCGCTCCGCCCGCGCCCGCGATACGTCGAGATCGTAGCGCAGGAGCGCGCCGATCCGGCCGAGGCCGACGAGACGTTTTCCGGCGGCGCTCTCCTCACGGACGATGAACAGTCGGGCCCGGTCGGTCCGGGCCTGCTCCATCACCTGCATCGCCGTCGGGTCGGTCAGCAACGTCTCGGAAAGTAGCAGGGTCTCGATGGCGCCCGCCGCGCCGGCGCGTCCGACCTCCGACACCCCGACGGCCGCCCGGTGGCCCCCGAGGGCCGTCACGAGCTTCTCGACGAGATCGGCCTCCTCGGCGGCCACCGCGCCCCGGAGGGCTTCGCTCGCCCGACCGGATCTCAGGAGCTCATCGATCCCCGCCCGCCCGGACTCGCTCGTCGGGAAGAGCTTCATCTTGCCGCGCAGCGCGGGATCTCCCTCGGCGAGCGCCTTGGCGACCGTCTCCTTGAGGAAGCCGGGGCCCGCGATCACGACCGTGTCCGATTTCGATGATTCGGCGCGCAGCAGTCCGACGATCTCCAACACGTAGGTGGCCCGGTCCCGATCGCCCTGTCCGCCGCCATACTGCTTCCCGGCGATCGATCGCCGCAGGTCGGCGACGGGCTCGATCGCCCGGCCGTGCATTCGGACCACGGAGGACTCCCCCCAATCCACCGAGGCGATCAGCACGCTCGCCTCCCCCCGACCGGCCAGCCCCTCCTCGAGCAAGGAACGCTCCGCGGGGCTCAGCGTCTCCTTCTGGAGCGTCACCTCGTCACCGAGGTCGAGGTCGAGGGTATGGTGCCGACCGACGTCGAACGGACCCTCGACGATCGTCCCGGTGACTCGGACATGACGCGAGAAGCCGTGGAACTCCACCTCTTCGACCCGCACGACCATCCACACCCGCCGCCGGGCCCGCTCCGCCGCCGGGGTGTCCTCCGGGGCCTCAGGGTCCCGCCGCGTGGTGGAGGCACCGACCCGCTCGCCGACCCGGATCAGCCGCGCGATCCGCCACATGTCGCTCGGCGTCTCCAGTCGGAGCTTGAGCAGGCCGGTCCGGGGGTCCTGGTGGAGCAGCCGCATGGCGACCTCTGGACCCCCCTGTGGGTACCGACGGGAAAAAGGCCTCGCCGGAGTGGTCGGGGGCCCGGGGGGTCATCGACCGAGTTCGCGGATCGCCGCGATACCATTATGGCGGTTATTCCCGCTCCGTTCGACCTGGGTAGACGATTTGCTGAGCTACCGTGACCTCGTGCACCGCCGCTCGTTCCTCCCGTTCTGGGGCAGCGGAGCGCTCTCGTTCGCCGCGCCCTCCATCGTGGTGGTCGTCCTCGTCTGGGCGACCGCGGTAGCGTACCCGGCCTCCAGTCCGAACTCGGCCGCCTTCTCGGCCCTCGCCCTCGCGCTCCTCGGCTTGTCGGCCACGATCCCGACCCTCGGGGCCGCGGTACTCTCCGGCACCCTCGCCGACCGGTTCGACCGGCGCCGGCTGATGGGGACGTGCAATCTGGCCGGCCTGGTGGCGACCGCCGGACTGGTCGGGGTCCTCTACCTCCATCCGGACGGCCACCTCGGCTTTCCCGGACCTTCGGGGTTCTACCTTCCCGTCTGGCTGGCCCTGGCCCTCCCACTATGGGCGACCGTCTCCACGGCGGCGACGCTGTTCCGGCCGGCGTACAACGCATCGCTACCGACGATACTGCCGGCCGGTGCCTTGGGCCGCGCCAACGGCCTCGTCTATGCTGTCGCGGTCGCGGCGAGCGTCGCCGGCACCCTCGGAGCGACCGCCCTCATCATGCTGGCGGGGGAAGGTTGGGCCCTCGTCGTCCCCCTCGGATTGTTTGCCGGGACCGGGCTCGCCGTCCTGACGATGCAACCCTCGTCGAAGCCGCGGATGCCGCCGACCACACGGTTCACCTCCGACGTGACGGAGGGTTACCGTTTCCTCTACCAGAACCGGGCACTCTTGCAGGTAACGGTCGCCAGCCTGCTCATCAACTTCCTCTCCGCGCTCGCCTTCGTCGAGCTCGGATTGTACGTCCGGGTCTGGCTCGGAGCCACGCAGGCGATCCTCCTGGGCGCCATGACGACCGGGGCGAGCATTGGGTCCGGGGTCGGCACGTTGATCGCCGGCCGCCTGTCGTTCGAGCGCCGCGCCGGGCGATACCTGATCCTCTTGACGATCGGCCAGGGACTTTCCGTCGTCGGACTCGCGTTCTCGCACTCCATTTGGTGGAGCATCCCGCTCATGGTGGGCTTCGGGATCTTCCCGGGGATGGCCGTGACGGTATTTCTGGCGACGATGCAGGCGGTGGTCCCCAACCGGGTGCTCGGGCGCGTGCTCGCCGCCGACGAAGTCGGCAGCTATGGGATGGTTCCGATCGGACAGTATGCGGGGGGGATCGTGAGCCTCTTCGCCGGGGTCCAGGCGACCTTCCTGTTCGCGGGGATAGGGACAGTAGCGGTCGCCGCTGTGATGTCGACCTTTTCTGGGATACGGAGGCTCGCCTACGACCCGGGCACTCTCCATCAGCCAGGATTGACACCGGAGGTTCCTTCAGGGCAATACCCGCCCTAGCAGGGACTTCCCCATACTCGCGTGCGAGGCTCGTTACTTGCCCACATGCGGATTGCGGTGGATAGTCCTGGCGGGATTTGTGGTGGGGCCAGGTTGTGCTCTCCCGGGTCAAACCCTCGGCTCGCCAGAATCAGTCGGGTTAGCTGGGAGTACCCTCGCGGCTGAGCCTGCGTGGCGTGCGGGGGCAAGGAATCAGGGACCAACTCGAAGAAGTCCGGTGGGGTCGGAAGGCGGCCTTTACGCTCAATCGCAGATCGTCTTCCTGTATCGTGACGTCGCGGTGCCTCGAGCCACCCCGGCTCGCCCCGGCAGGACCAGGAATGCCTCCCCGGACTGTATCCATTCCGCAACTGAATCGCGCGAACCCTAGACGACCGGGGCGAGGAAGCGCGGACGCGACTTTGGATCAATCGACGCGGGGAGCGTGGGCCGCTCCGCGAATCAACTCAATCCCCTTGGGTGGCTCGCCTACCGCATCTCCCTGCGGACCATGCCAAGGTCCAATATGCTGCTCGCTTTCGAACGGGGCTGGTTCAGTCCGTCAGCGCCTCCGATTCCGGCCGCGCCGACATCTGGCCCCCGTATTGCGAGCAACTTGTTTCATGAATTCGGGCTCGTACTCTACCGGCCGAGCGAGCCATACGAATTGCACCCCGGTGTTGGGGGGTTCGGCAGCTGCGCCTTCGCCTCGGCATCTTTAGCATGAGATTGTTTGTCCGCCATGACGAACTAACTGAAACGCGACCCCGACAACGCGCGCATGAAGAACTCCGAGCTCCCGAGGTACGCCACGAACCACGTAGGCGGGAAGAATTGCAGATCCGAGCCGCGTTCCCATGGGTGATAGGAATGGAAGCGCTCTCTTCCTTACGTGAAAGACCTCAACATCGCGGATAATCCGGAAGGCGTACCGCCCATTCGAATCGGAAATTGGCCTGGGATATTGCAAGCTCCGATCCGGGCTCATTATTCGTTCGATCGGCCGACCCAAGGCCCGCGAATGGGGACCGGACGTCGTCGCGCTTGGAGAGACTTCATCGAGGTCCGAGCTCCCAACTGTTTCTTTCGTATGCACAGAATTCGAACGGTCCTCAGAGCAATGCAAGTCATGCGGGTGAGCCGTCGAAGGGGGTTGGAGGGTACCGCTCGTGAATACAGCGATGTCGCCATGACTTGTTGATTCGATACTGCTCCCTGATTCCCAACATTCGATCGCGGACAACAACTTCCTAGCCTTGTGGCCGGGTGGGGGGAGGCCACCGCAAGGTCCACTTCTGATCGGACTCCGTGGAGCCAGCCAGGTCACTTGCGAGACCTTTCGAACCTTTCTCGAATTTCCGATGTTTGTCTCAGCTCCGAGCGGCAAACGGTGAAGAACTTTTCACGACGATCATCACGAAAATCCAGGAAATGGCAGGTCCGTGGTCCAA
The DNA here is from genome assembly GCA_035945215.1 of Thermoplasmata archaeon. Taxonomy (GTDB): domain Archaea; phylum Thermoplasmatota; class Thermoplasmata; order Lutacidiplasmatales; family UBA184; genus Lutacidiplasma. The sequence goes on along the minus strand of DASZAJ010000010.1, from coordinate 340,783 downwards.
TCAAAACGATGTCGACTCCGGGCGATGGCAATAAGTGAGAAAGCCCTGACCGGCATATATCCTAGCTTGGCATGCGGGTCATGATGACGACATTTGGGTCGTCCATTTACAGCCTGACGATCGTTGCTGCTGTCTCGACCCTCCTTGCTCCCGCCCCCTGGAGTATCCCCACAACGCAAGGGGCCGGATCAGTCCGAATAGATAGTGTTGGAATCCATTTGAAGGCACCCCCGAGTATCTCTGAAACAGTCTTGGGCTCCTCGCTTCGCAACGACGTTGACCATCATGTCGCATCCTCTACCTATCAGTCCTCACCTTCCAGTAAGCCGTCTGTGGCCCAATCAAGCACAGGCAACTCTGTCCGTTCGACGCTCGTCTTGTCAAACAACTCGCTGGTTTCGGGGGACTTTCATCCAGCCGAATCTCTTGGTCCCTTGGCGATCGCAACGAATTCCCGGAGTGGTGTTGCCTACGTCGTGAACCACGCGACGAACGACGTTACTATTGTTGATACTACGAACGACGCAGTCTTGCGATCCGCACCGGTCGGTCTAGCCCCCGTAGGAGTGGCTGTCGATACCTACAATGGGAACGTGTTCGTTTCGAATCTTTCAACGAGCGGCGTGCCTCCTGCCAGCCAAGGAGTCCTCGCAGTGATCAATGGGAGCACTGGCATCACCACATACGACTTTGGCGGATTCCCAGGGGCCAACGGCTTGGCGTACGACCCCGGTAACGGAAACGTATACATCGCTACATATTCCGGTCAAGAATTGATGGCGGTTGTTAACGGCTCTACAGGGCGATTGGTCGGCACGGTAGCTTGGCCTGGTTCGAATAGCACGACCTGGAACTGGAACACGCAAGAACAGATAGCGGTGGATGTAACAAACGGGCTGGCATTCCTGACAGGAGACGACTCGAACTATATACTAATGGTAAACACGGCCACGGATCTAGTCGTGGGTAGGCTCGGTGTCGGGCTGGATCCCGAAGGGATTGTGTTTGACGAACGCAATCAATGTTTGTATATCGCCAATCATGGAAGCGACAATATCACTGTAATCAACGTAAGTACGAATCACTCCGTCGCCTCCATCAATCTTGGCATGGTACCCACGTCGGTCGCGGTGGATACCAGAAGCAACCATCTCTTCGTCTCCGATTCTCTATCGGGCAAGATCTCTGTTATTGACGGGCAAACAAACCTGCTCTTGGGAAACCTGTCCGTTGGGGCGGACCCGGTCGGTCTCGCAATGGACGATTCGCAAGGCAAGCTCTACGTCGCAAATCAGGGATCAGAAAATGTGTCCGTTGTCAATTCGTCAGACAATCGGATCATGAGTTCCATCGAGCTGATGCCTCAACCCCAAGGTGCGGTGCTCGATACTTGGACCGGAAACCTCTATGTCACCGATTTCCGTTCGAACCGTGTCCTCGTGGTTTCAGGCAGTACGAATAGGATCATTACTAGCGTCGAAGTCGGATCCGAGCCGCTCGGAATCACGTTCGATACGTGGAACGGACTCCTCTACGTCGCGAACGATGGTTCAGGCAACGTGAGCGTGGTCAACGCATCTTCGAATCAAATCGTAAGTTCTATTGGGGTTGGGGCAGATCCGTATGGAGTTGCGTTCGATCCTCAAGATGGGTTCGTTTGTGTTACCAACGAACTATCCAACAATCTTACAGTTATCAACGGCACAACCAATCGTGTGGAGCGATCGGTGGCGGTGGGGAACGGGCCCATGGGATTGACGTACGACGGTGCATCTGGACTATTTTTCGTCGCGAATTATCTGTCGAATTCAGTCAGCGTGGTTGACCCGCGACTTGGCGCCAATCGGCAACTTCTCGTAGGTTCGGGACCCGAGGGTATCGCCTTCGAGAGTTCGAATAGTTGGCTCTACGTGACCGACTCCGGGTCGTCCAATATCACCATAATCAATTCGAGCTCGGGACAGGCGATCGGTTCGGTGGCCTTGCCCGCTCCGGCCGCCATCACATATGACAGCGGGAACGGATTGGTCTACGTCGCGAGCGACTCGTTCGGCACAATTGACATAATCAACGGGTCGAATGGGAAGCTCTTGGGCCAATTCGGCGTTGGGTCAGCCCCTGTGGCTGTGAGCTATGATCCCTCAACGGGCCTGCTGTATGTGGCTAACATGCAGTCCGGTACACTTTCGATCATCTCTGATGGAATTTTTAGGATCCCCGTAGCATTCAAGGAATCCGGGCTCCCTAGCAATCAGATTTGGTCCATCAATTTTCAGGCACAGACCAGCATTAGCTCGGCTCCGGTGATCGTTTTCGCCGAACCCAATGGGACCTATTCGTACCGCCTGGGAATAGTTCCCGGGTGGACCACGTCAAAATTCACGGGTCAAGAATTGGTGGGCGGAATCCCCGTCGACCAGAACATCGTCTGGGCAAGAGTCGAGTATCAAGCGCAATTCGTAGAGGTAGGTTTGCCGAACGCTACCAATTGGTCCGTTGCTGTCGGAGGGGCCAAATTCTTTTCGACGACGAATACGATCCTTTCATTACAGCCCAATGGAAGTGAGACCTTCACGCTCGGAGGGGTCCCGGGCTGGACGACATCAAGATTCTCTGGCACGATCCAGATCAACGGAAGGCCGTCTTCAGAGACGTTCGCCTGGACAGAGACCCTATACATGGTTACATTCAGAGGTAGCGGCCTAGCTCACGGAAGCTGGTGGATCACTGTCGGGGGGACAAGAACTGTCGCCAGCACAAACTCCCTTTCATTGGAAGAGCCTAACGGTACGTTCGCCTTCCAGGTCGGAACCTCTGACACTACCTATGCCGCTCCAGCAGGTTCATTCGTTGTCAAGGGGGCGCCTGCTCTCGAGTTCATCGATTTCTCGCGCGTATATTATGACGTGACCTTTGTGGCAAGGGGCCTCCCGGCGGGGACAGCTTGGTCGGTGCTCTTCAACGGATTGGCCCGGACAGGCACAACCGACCTCACGTTCTCGGGAGTCCCGAATGGGACCTATTCGTTTGCGGTAGCAGGCATGCTTGGGTACGCGGCCTCGCCGATGAATGGAAATCTTGTCGTCAACGGACAGACGTCTGAGGTAATTGTCATTCGGGCCATCTCCAACGAGAGTGGTAATGGCCCACACTCGCCCGGGTTCGCTGGACTGACGCCCATTGAGGCAACTTTGGTCTTTGCCGGGGTTGCAGCTGGATTTACAGGAGGCGGGTCAATCGCCATACTCAGATACCGCAGACGGCGATTCAGGCGGCGTAGGCTGAAACCGTCGTGAGACTCACTTGTCGAGACTTGCGGTTAGGATGCGAGCCGCGCTGGACCCAGTTACAAGTTCTCGGTCACAGCCGCCGAGTAGCAAGGGCTCCGGCTAGACCTCCCAGTCGATCTCGACAGGACCCACATCCCAGCAGCTTGTGGACCCATGAGAATCGTTGGCCACAGGGGAGGGTCATTTGGGACCAAGATAGCGCAGAATCGTCCGGAACACCAATGGTTTGATGGGTATTGTCAACAGAGCGGGCACGAAACTGTCGTCGCGTTGACGTCGGTCATGGTGACATCCGAGGTCCCTGAAGTAGTATGATCTGTGAGGCTCGCAACTACGGCTTCTGCGTACACCGTGGTGGTGATGTCGAGTACAAAGAGATAGGCATTATTCGCATGGAGCGTGAACTGGGGCGTGACGAGAACAACCTTCGTCGGCCCGCCAGAAAAGGCAGCGAAGTTCGAGCCAGGAGAACCGTTCGTGCGGCTCAGGCTACCGCTATACGCGAGTTGAGAAGGCGCGGAGGTGACTGCGTAGGATGAACTGGTGGTATCCCAGAGGTTGACGCTCACCCAAATGGCAGCCGTCGCGGTCGCATAGTCTGCGGGATTCGGATCGCCAGTGAGACACGCAACCGAGAGCGATCCGCTGTATTGATAATACAATGTAAAAGAAGCGACCGCGAAACTTGTTCCGCCGCCTGCGTAGTTTAGCTCATCACAGCATGAGATGTTGTTATAGATCGGAGCGGCAAGAGCCATCTCACCGATTTGTTGGATCTTTGACTCGAACGTGGATGGATTTCCAGGAGGGGTGTAGCCGTTACCCAGTGATGCGGTAGCACTTGCGCCAGAGGAATCCTGATAGCCTGTGCCATAGTTGAATGACGAGCCCCCCGCCCCAACATCTCCGTAAAGAGTCGGTGTTGTGACGGTGCTGCCGGGTGAACACGGGTTGATCGAGTAGGCCGGAGACATCGCCGGCATCGCGCGCGCCTCAAGCGACAATGCGTCGATAGCTGCAACAGAAAAGAAGATTACAGCTATTATTGAGAGGGCCTTCATCGAGTCAAGATGTCTTGGTTTCATTCTTGGCACGGATTCCCTGTTCATTCTCTTCTCCCCCCCATCGGTCGCTGCACACCCATAGTTTTCCTGGGGAAGTCTCTACCTCCCCCTCGGAACGTACCATTGAAACGTACCTGAGATACTGACCGCAAGTCGATTGGGAGACCAACCACCCATCTCGCGATGTGGAGATTCGGTCCCGGTGCGCCAGTTATTTAGGGTTCAGTTATCGTGTCAAGAGATGGACAGGGTAGAGAGTGGTGGGTTCACTCGCCCACTAAGGTCAGTGGCTCCGGGAACCGCGAATCCGTGCTCGCCCCTAGTGGATGGAGCGGGAGTCAGATTGTTCTCCGTGTCTCGATGGGCGCGACCGCCATAGAGCCCCGGACTAGGGTTAAGCCTCCCGACCCTAGAGATTCTGCCTTCCGAACCAAAGTTCCAGTACCACCCATCAACATGGCCGGCCAATCGAGGGGCGCGGCCATACGCCCCGACCCGTATGTTGTACAACGAATTCTTGATCGCCTACGCGAGCGAGGGATACCGATGGGTCCCACCCATCTTCAGTGCGCATCTTTGCTGAACCATGCAAGATTTGAACGTTACATCAGGCTAATGGAAACTCGCGGGCTCATCAAGATTGATGATGAATCGTCACTCAGGCGAAGGATCGCACTTACATCGCTCGAACGGGAGGCTGCCAAGACAATTTCGGAAGCGATACGTTTCCTCGACGGAGCCGCTCCCGACCGAACCGGTTGCTCGTCGAGCCTCCTTCGCAAGGCATCGCGGGGTGCAACTGGGCTCGCCAGCTCTCGCTCGAGATCTGTTCCTCTTGACCACTAGTTGGCAGGGTGGGGGACGAGCAATCAATTCGAACGGACTGGCGTCCTGGCGGGAAACACGAGATGGACGAGCGAGTCGCCCCTGATCCATTGGTGGGACTCGCTCGCCATCGCAGCCGCCACCTACCATGACGACCCGACGTCGCCAGAGTCTCGACGCGGTCGGCACGAACTTGTCCGAAGCACATCGAGGGGCACCCGAACTCGAAACAGCAAGCCAATCGGATGCCAGAAAGCGCGTCCAAATCGGATCCTGGCCGAGGTGAACGAATATTCGAGTCATGGTCGGGTTGAGCCATTCCTTTCTGGGCTGCTTGCGCGGTCAATCTCCGTCGGGGCTCGGCGGGTGGAGCCTTGGGGCCAAATGATAACGCGCCGAAAAGTAGCATGGTCAAACCCATTCGATGGGATTGCCTTCGCAATGAGCAGAATGGCAATGTTTAAATGGGCATTCCATCATACAGGCGTCTGACAAAGCCCCACACATTGTCCGACGACGATGGCAGACACTTCCGAGCGGGTGACGGTCCGGATTCCTCAGGAGCTATTGGAAAGGCTGAGGTCGATCCAGCAATCGAAGGGGGTCGCGACGATCTCCGATACGATACGCGAGGGGCTGGAGAAGTACGTCGAGATGAACCTCCCGCCTCCGAACATTCGAAAGGTCGTCGTCGACCTATCCCGGCAGGACAACCGGCAGCTCGAGGAGATGGTCCGCGAGGGGAACTCGGTCAGCGTCGACGATGCAGTTCGCTCCGCGGTACGGGAGTTCATCCGAAGTCGGGTCGATCCCGCGGGAGCCGCGGTCCCCCGAGGCCGCCGGGAAGGGGAGACGGTGGCCGCCACGGAGGGGTCGCCTCCCTCCTGAGCTTCGGAGGGAGCGACCAATGGACCCGGACTCGATCGAGGCGTGGGCTCGACGGTCGGACGAGAGCGGGTTCGCCCTCGTCGGTCTCGGCGGGGCCGGAGGCGATGCCGTCCAGGACCTCGTGGGCCTCGGCCACCTCAACGTCCGCACGGTAGCGGTCAATACCGACGCGCGCCACCTCAGCTCGGTCCCCGCCGAAGAGCGGATCCTCATCGGCGAGCGGGTGATGCGGGGCCGCGGGAGCGGCGGGAACCGCTCGGCGGTCCTGGAGGCGGCCGAGGATGGGCGGGAGGAGATCCTCCGGCGCCTCACCCGATTTGAGGTCGTCTTTCTGCTCGCTGGGCTGGGCGGAGGCACGGGGAGCGCCCTGCTCCCCTATCTCACGGCCGAGCTTCGAAAGACCGAGACCTTGCCGGTACCGGTCGCCTTCCTGCCGTTCCGGGTCGAGTTGGACAGCAACTCGGACCGCCGGGAGAACGTCCATGGCGCGCTCGAGACTCTGGAGGCGATGGGAGGCCTGCTGCTGGCGCTCTCCAACGAAAAGCTCCGGCGATTCGAGGCCCTCCCGCTCCACCGGGTCTTCCACGTCCGCAACGCCTACGTGCACGCCCTGGTCCGCAGCCTCGTGGACATGGTCGAGCACCCGTCGCAGCTCAACGTCGACCTGGCGAGCCTGAAAGGCCACCTCGCCAGCTCGGGGCTGTCAACCCTGTTGTGCGGAGAGTACCACGTCTCGGACCCGGACCGGTTGGTCGACCAGGCGCTGACGGAAGGGCTGCTTGATTTCGCGCTCGACGCGGAGTCCTCGGCCCTCCTCCACCTCGACGGCGGATCGAACCTGACGCTCCGCACGCTCGACCGGGTCGTGCAGTCCTTGCGCCATCGGCTCGGGCAACCGAAGCGATTCCTGCTCGGGACCCGGATCCGATCGGAACCTCGGGAGGTCGTCCACCTGACGGCGGTGGTGGGGGGACTGCGGCCCCGTACGATGGAACAGGCCCTCGGCGAGGGAACGACGATCTTGGAAGCCCGATGAGCGGCCGACGGTCTATCCCTCGCCGATCCGCCGGATCTCGCGCAGGTCGGCCTCGTGGTTGAGGGCGTCCAGGCACTGGGACGAACGCATCGAGCGCGGGCCCAGGGAGAGCTTCGGGATCCCGAGCGATCGGAACAGCTCCACTTCCTCCGGGGTCGGGTCCGTGGGGTCGGAGACGATCGCGGAGAAGCCCCCGTCCAAGAGCGGGGACGATCGGTACGGGCTCCCGTCCTCGGTCAGCCAGAACGCCCCGGGGTGGGCGGCGAACGTTCGGATCGCCGGCCCCGGATCGACGGGTCCGACCCGGAGGCCCGGGGAGGATTCGAGGTCACGGTCGAGGGGGATCGAGCGCACGAGGGCGTTCTTGAGCAAGGCGGCGGTCGACCGCTCGTCGGGGTTGAGGTAGCGGAGCCGATTGCCTACCACCTCGATCCGGCGCGCCTTCGGCGGGGGCTCGGCGACGAACAGGATCGTCATCTCCGCATCCTGTCGGAGGGCGTTCGAAAGCGTGAACGCCGTGGAGACGCACCGGGCGATCTCGTCCATGCGACCGGCTCCCCCAGCGAGGTCGTTGAGCGTGAACGCGCCGGAGACCGGAACCCGATGGGCGATCAGGAGAATCCGTCGCACGACGCCGGGTACGAGCCGGCCCGAATACCGTTGGCGGTCGGCGTCGCCGGCCGCGCCTAGCGCTTCGGGGGCTTCAGTCGTGTCGCGGCGGTCGGGTGCTTCGCCGCACCGCCCTTGACGGCCGGGGCCTCGGGCGGGGGCGGCGCGACGGCCCGCTCGAGCCAGATCTCGTCGCCGAGCTCGTGGTAAACCGCGTGGGCCGCCAGGCCCGTCCCGTGTTCGCCGTGGGGCAATCGGAAGGCCCCGGAGCGGGCCGCGTTCGACGAGTAGACCACGTCCGCCTCGCCGGCGGCCTTGAGCGCCTCGGTCTCCTCCTTGGCGAGGTCGAAGATGCGGTCCTTTCGGAACATCCAGTAGTGGATCCGCCACTCCCGCCCGTCGTACAAGGTCGTCTCGTCCCGCTCGGTCTCGAGAATGCCGGTGTCCTCGAGCATGTAGAACGTATCGCGGTCGTCCGGTTCGAGGACGTTGTCGATGATCCGCTCGTTGAACCCGAAGAAGTTCAGCACGTGGGCCGCGATCGAGCGGGCGTCCTCCGAGCGCATCCCATCGTGTCCGACCGACCGGCGGATCGCCTTGGCGAGCGAGTCATGATCGACCGGCCCCGCGATCTGGAGGACGGGGTCGTCCGGGATCCCCGAGCGGGTCGTCCGCATATCCTCGGGTGTCCGCAGGGGCACCGGGTTGCGAAGGGTGTACGGACGGCTCGTGCCCCCGACTAGGCCTCCAAGCTTGCGGGTCATGGAATGAAATCGCTCGGGTCGCTATATATACCTTCGGAAATTTTCAGGCCGCCGCGTCCGTGTCAAGGGCCGTCGCGGCTGGACCGATCGGGGGAGCTCCGTGGGGGCCCTCAGCGCCCTTCCGAGGAGCTCGAGGGCGCTCGGCGTCGGCAGGTCACGCCCCCCGGGCCTTCGGCAGCCTCTGGACGGCCTCCATCCGGGGGAACCACTCCTCCCGTTCGATCCTCGCCTCGTGTTCGGAGAGCATCGCGAGGTCGAACGGGAGCGGGAGAAGGGAACGCGCCAGGTACACGTGGGCCATCTCCCCGGTCGACGGTCCGGTCCACGGTTTCTCAAGGCGTTCCCGGCCGCGGTATTCGTAGTATTCAGGGGCCGGCAGGAACCAGAGCAGGCCGTCGTCGGTGGAGCGCGCCTGCTTGGGGCCCCGGGGCAGGACCTGGATCGCCAGATGCTGGATGACGGCGAGCGGGAGGTTGTGGAGCAGCTTCGGGGTCGGGCGGGCGGTCGCGAGGTAGCGGTTTCGCACGATCTCGATCGGCAGGACCTCGCGCGCCCGGAACGCCGAGACCACCCGCACCACGCCGGGTCCACGCGATAGGTAGGACAAGCCGTGGCCGGGCGAACGTCGGGCGAACGTCTCGTCCGGATCGTACCCCAATAGCTCGGCGACCTCGTTGGGCAGCTGGAGGGTGAGCCACGTGGGGTGGACGGTCTTGAGCGCTATGTACTCCATCGGGCGTCGGATGGGTCATTATGAGAAATCTTATAGCGTCAACTCCGGCCCGCTCCGAGGGTGCGCCGTTCGCAACGGCTCGACGACCTCCCGGAGGTCGAGGATCCGAATCGATAGGTCCGCCGCTCGGATCGTCTCGATCGACGTGCTGTTGATCGCGATCCCGAAGCCGACCCGGGGGAATACCTGCGCGTCCGCCCACGCATCCCCGAGGTGCGCGACCCGAGTCGGGGCGGTCGGGTGCCGTTCGAGCAGCCTTCGAAGGCCCCCGATCTTGTCGGCTCGGATCCCTCCGGGGGGTCCCACCACCCCGTCGACCACTTCGGGTTCGGGCCGATCGGACGTCCCGTCCCAATCCTCGAAGCCGAACCGCCGGGCGTACCAATCGCTGACGTAGCCGGGGTTGTGGGAGAGCAACGCGACCGTCGCCCCCATCGCCCGCAATGTGCCGACGGCCTCCCGGATCCCGAGCAGCTTGGGGGTCTCTTCCATCCACGCTTCCACGCGGGAGATCGGAACTCCCTCCACGATCCGCAACAGGCCTCGGAGATGGACGTCCTCGGACTCCTTCCCGTCGAGGTATCGAAGGTTCGTGGCGTCGTACTCTCCGACCTTGTCCCGTCGACGGGCGAAGAATCTCCAGCCGCTCTCTATCGTGAGCGTGCCGTCGATGTCGACGGTGACGAGGTCGAACGGGAGCTCGGCCAATCGCTATCGACCCCGGCTTCGGCCGCGTTCCCCGTAGCCGACCCCGAGCAGGATCCCCCCGAGGAAGAGCGAAACCAGCCCCCCGGCGAGGTACGGAAGGTCCTTGACGAGCGCCCCGGTCAGGTCCGGCGCGATCAGGAGCACCAGGCCGGATAGGAAGGTGAGGGCCACCCCCAGCAGGATCTTCGGCTTCCGGCCGAACGCTCGAGATCGCCAGTCCGAGGGGGGCGGCGAAGAGGGCTCCACGACCTCGGGAGTCGGTCGCCAAAATAACCGCGCCGTTCGAGCGGGCCATCCGCAAGTCGAGCGGGTAAACCCCTAATTGCCGGCCGATCGTTCCCCGAACATGGGGAAGCCGTTGGTTCGGGAGGTGACCCCGAAGACGGTCCGGACCCCCGAGGAGCTCGCCCGCGCCCGGCGGACGCGGGCGCTGGAGGAGCCGCTCGATGTGCGAGTCCGGGCCGGAGGCGCGAGCGCGGCGTTCGAGGTTCGGAACCCCCGGCATTCGACCCATTACTGGGTCTACCTACCCGAGTTTCCCGAGCGGGCGGGGGCGTTATGCGATTGCACCGACTTCGGCCGTCGCGGCCTGGGGACCTGCAAGCACATCGAATCGGTGATGCTGTGGGTCTCCGAGCACCCCGGCGAGGGGGCAGCGTCCCCGCGACCGTTCGAAGGAAGGACCGTATGGAACCGGATCGACGCGGCGGAACGCGGTCTCCCGGGGGCCCCGGGACGCAATCCTCAGGAGGTCCGGACCCCCGGTCGGGTCCTGATCGGACCGGCCCGGACCGAGCCGGGACGGACCGGCGGCCGGGCGGAGCGAAACGGTTGACGACGGGCGGGGTCGGGGAATCGAGACCGCGGGCCTAGCTCGACATCCCGGGGGCGCCCTTGAGCGCCCGGACCTTGTAGTACTCCGGGTCCACGATGACCTCGCCGTTGATCCCCATCGTCTCGATCGTCTTGAGCGTGAGTCCGCTCTGGGACTTCGCCTTCTGCCAATCGGGGATCGGGATCGAGAACTTCTTCTCGACCTCCGTGCGGTAGATGGGGCCGGAGTTGTACGAGCAGAACGGGATGATCCGCCCGTCCGGCACGGAGTAGTGGATATCGCAGCGCATCAGCCGCTGGATATCGTAGTCGTAGGCGTCCTGGAAGTGCATGTTGCCGATGTACAGGGTCCTCCAGGTGAACTTGGCGAGCGCCTCCTTGTTCCCCTCCGTGAAGATCGCGGCGATCATCTTCACGCAGTTCTTCTCGTTGAGGCCCTCCGGCGCCTTAGAGAAGTCGAAGTACTTCGACACGTCGTGCAGGAGCTTCGCCCCCGCCACGGCGGTCCGAACGCGCGCGAAGCGCGCGTCGCGGTACTTTTCGATCATCGCCTCGACGTTCTCGAAGAAGCCGTCGACGTCCATGAACCTCGGCAGGGGCGTGATCTTCTGTCCGTCCTTCGAGACGAAGGCGAACGTCGCGCATCCACAGCCGGGGTGGGTCGTCAGGGTCATCTTCTCCTCCCCGTGGATGATCGACGCGAGCTCGGAGATCGGGGCCACCGACGGGACGGGGAAGAAGTCCGACTTCTCGAACGGTCCCTCGGTGCACAGGATCCGAACGAGGTCGGACTGCGTAAACCGCATCTGGAACCGGTCCTTGTCCGGGATACGCGCCGTGAGGGCCACGGGCTGGAAGTTGACCCCGCGGACGACGTCGAGGTTGTCGATCGCGAACTTCACCGTCGGCCAGATCTCCTTCTCGTTGAATCCGCCCACGAGGGTCGGGACCAGGACCACGGACAGCGGCTTGTCGGGCTTTCCGGAGGCGAGCTCCTCGGGCGAGGAGTGGGTCTGGCGCGCCGCCTCGATCGCCTTCTGCTTGACCTTCAGGAGCGGGACCCCTCGGACCTTTCGGTAGATCTCGTCATCCAGACCGTCGAACTGCAGGTACAGGGTGTGCAATCCCGAGTTGCGGGCCGCCTGGGCAAAGCCGGGTTCGTTGGCGACCCGGATCCCGTTCGTCGCGACCTGGATCTGCTTGAACCCGAGATCCCTCGCCATGCTGCAGGCGTCCAGGAACAACGGGGAGAGCGTCGGTTCCCCACCGGAGAACTGGACCGCCACCGCCCCGACCGGCTTCTGCTCCCGGAGGGTCTTCAGCATGAAGTGGATCTGCTCGCGGGTCGGTTCGTAGACGTACCCCGCGGCGTTCGCGTTCGCGAAGCAGACCGGGCACTTCAGGTTGCAGCGGTTCGTCAAGTCCATGAGCGCCAGCCCGGTGTGGGACTTGTGGTGGCTGCACATCCCGCAGGTGGTCGGGCAGCCGCGGAACTTGTCGTAATAGGGGTTCTCGTATCCGACCCCATCGTGGGCGTAGACCTCCATCCGAAGGTAGAAGTCGACGTCGTTCGAGATGATGTCCCAGAAGTACCCGTGCACCCGGCAGGTCTTCTCCATGATGACCCGGCCGTCCTTTTCCCGGACGACCGCGGGGATGACCTTGATGCACTCGGGGCAGACGGAGGCCGTCTTCCTCGGGAGGCCCCTCGGGGCCTGGAACTCCTTCATGACTCTCGCCGGCATTTTTCTCCACTTTCCAAGGCCCGGGCACCCCGAGCCTTGGAGCGGCCAGCCACTCCATCCTACATAACCCATCTGTCGTTCTAGTCGCGACATTATGGGCTCCCTGTGACGGGGTTTCACACGGACAAAGCCGCGACAAACCCGACCGAAACCCCTCCGAGGCTCGTCGGTCGGGGGGGGTCGGGACGTGTTAGCTTAAGCCGACGGCCCCTTGGGGGGGCCGGATGCCGAAGAAGCGGTCCAGCGGTCGGAAACCGGCCCGGGGATCCGCCCGATCGCCCCGTAAGCCGAGCGTCCGCAAGACCCCTAATGCCCACTTTGTCGGGCGGGACGGGTCTCCCGTCCTTGACCGCTACCCACCCAAAGACCCCTCCCTGACGATCCGAGGGCCCCCCCCGGTCCCCGCCGGGCTACCGACCGCGCGGGCCCCGTCGGGGCCATCGAAGGCGGCTCCCGCCGCCGAAAGCGATCCCGCCACGCCGGCCCCGGGCGGTCCGGCCCCTTCCCCCACTCCTGTACCCGCGGCAGGAATCCCGCTGATCTCCCTGGAACGTCCGTTCGACGTGGACGAATTCGCCCAGATGTTGGGCGAGAGCACGATTCAGGTGGAGGTGCCGCGAGAAGATCTCGCGGAGGCGCTCCGCCGCATCTGCGATTTCATGGGGTTCGGCATCTACGTCTACTCCTTCCGGGTCCGGCCGGCCCCCGATGAGCTCCTCAAACGGTTCGTGATCGAGCTCCAGCGCGTCGATTATTCGGCCGAAAAGGGCGATTGGACCCCGTTTCAGGAGACCGGCCGCTCCGACAGCCCCTTCGGTCCGAGCGGCGGACGTCGCTGACCGGCGCTCGATAAGTATCCGTCCGATGTCCGCCCACGGGACGGGGAGATAGCGTGGGGGCATCGGGTGGAACGGACCAGGTACTTCTGGAGATCGGAACCCTTCGACAGGAATTGGCCGAGCTTCGCAAGGAGCAGAAGGAGTTGGCGGAGGCCGTCTCGGAACTTACCCGGACGTTCAAGGGCCTCGCCATCCAGCTCGGCGTCGCGGCGGACCCGTACCAGAAGGGCTCCCGAGAGGCCAAAGGTCGCGAGATCCCCGGCTTCGGCTGAGCCGTCCGTTCGGTCGCCAAGTTCAGGTCCGACCGGGCGAGCATCGCGATAGGGGGGATCGGATGCGGGTCACCTATTCCGTCGGCGTCGAACAGCCGCACGAGCACCGCGCCCAGTTCTCCCTTCGGATCGACGAGCCGCCGACCGGCCCGATCGACGTCGTCTTTCCGAGTTGGGTCCCGGGCTCGTACGTGCTCCGTCCGATCGCCCGCAACGTCCGGGGGGTTCGGGCGACCGCCGAGCCGTCCGGGCAGCCCGTCACGATCGTTCGGGTCGACAAGGCTCGATGGCGTTTGACGCCGCGTCCGGACGAAGCCCTCCGGGTCGAGTATACGGTCTACGGCCACGAGTTGATCACCGAGGCCCTCGATGTGACCGAAGAGCACCTGTTCCTGAACGCGGCCCTCTGCCTCCCGTACGTCGACGGACATCAGCGCGAGCCCTGTGATCTCGAGCTGCACATCCGGCCGGAATGGACGATCGTGACCGAGCTTCGCCAAGTGGAGCGGCTTCCGCCCACCTTCCGGGCGGCCAACTACGATGAGCTCGTCGACTCGCCGATCGACTGCGGCGCCCCGGTGGTCCTGCCGATCACCCCGGGCGGCATCGCCCATCGGATCGTCCTCTGCGGGAAGGGAGGGAACTACGAGGCCCACCGGCTCGAGTCGGACCTCGGCAAGATCGTCGAGGCCACGGCGAAGCTGTTCGGCGAGCTCCCCGCGGAGCCGTACACGTTCTTCTTCCACCTCACCGATCGCCGGGACGGCGGACTCGAGCACCGGCGCTCGACCTCCATCGTGGTCCCGCGGACCGTGTTCCGGCCCGAGTCGGACTACCTCGGGTTCCTGAAGCTGTCCACCCACGAGTACTTCCATCGCTACAACGTCAAACGGATCCGCCCCCGGGTCCTCGGCCCCTTCGATTACACCCAGGAGAACTACACCCGGCTCCTGTGGGCGATGGAAGGGACGACCGACTACTACACCCCCCTATTGCTCCGACGGGCCGGCCTGTTGACCCCCGCCAAGTACCTCGAGGGGCTGGCGAAGGATATCCGGGTGTATCGGGAGATCCCCGGGCGCCTGGTCACCAGCCTCGAGGACGCCTCGTTCGGCGCGTGGATCGACCTCTACCAGCCGTTCGAGGAGTCGGTGAACCAGTCGGTCTCCTACTATCTGAAAGGCGGCCTCGTCTCGTTGTGCCTGGACCTGGAGATCCGGCAGCGGTCGGAGAACCGTTCGAGCCTCGATGCGGTCCTTCGGACGCTGTGGACCGAGTTCGGTGCGCGCGACATCGGGCTCGGTGAGGAGGAGCTGCGGACGGTCGCGGAACGGACAACCGGCCTCGACCTTTCCGATTTCTTCCGTCGCTACATCAGCGGCACCGACGAGATCGATTTCGCGGCGTTCCTTCGCGCCGCCGGGCTGGCCGTATCCCCCGAGGAGAAGAAGGAGGAGGCGGGCGACGATCTGCCCTCGGGATATCTGGGGATCGAATTCGAGAACGCGAACGGGTTCGCCCGGGTGCGGTCGGTCCGAGCCGGGTCGCCCGGCCGCCTGGCCGGCATCTCCCCCGGCGATGAGATCCTCGCGCTCGACCATGGCCGGGTTGCGTTCGATCAGTTCGCGAGCTCGCTCAAGCGATATCCCGCGGGATCGCGGGCGGACCTCGCGGTCTTCCGGCGCGGGTACCTGACGCACCTCACCATCACGACGGGCAGCGCCCCGCCGGAAAAACTTCTGATCCGCCCTATCGACGACGCCGCGCCGGGCGCCCGGAAGATCTACGAATCGTGGCTCGAGACCGCCTGGCCCCCGCCCCGGAGCCCCGGGCCCGAGCCGGCCCGGTCCTAGGGGCCGGAGGCGCCGGGCCCGCCGCGTTCCCCCCGCGGAACAGCCCGTCGAGTACTCGCAGCGTGAATCCCCAGACGATGTGCCCATCGTGGCGGACCGAGGGGATCGAGAGGGTCCCCCGGGGGGATTCCCGCTCGATCGGCACGCGACGGTCGAGCGCGCGCCTCGGGAGCCAGAACACCGAAGCGACCTCCCGGGGACTGCTTTGGGCGGGGGAGGCCGCCGCCGCCGCGAGCGGGGCGGCGAAAACGCCCACCGATAGGGAGAACCGCTGGGAAAAGACCGTATCGACGTAGCGGATCGGCTCCACCAGGTCGGCCCGCCTTAGCCCGACCTCCTCCTCGAGCTCCCGAAGGGCCGTCGCGCGAAGGTCAGGGTCCGCCGGGTCGACATGGCCCCCCGGCAGAGAGACCTGTCCGGAGGCCGGATCGTCGTCGCGGGTAGCCCGCTCGATGAGCAGGGTCTCGACGTCTTCTCGCCCCTCACGAAGGACCGCGAGCACGGCGGCGCCCGCCGAACGGGCCGGCGGAGAAGTCGACGAGTAATCGGCGAGGATATCGGAGACCGTAGGGCCCGCCATGCCGAGCGTGTCAGGGCCGTTCAGGACTGCCAGTCGTAGGTGACCTTCCGGCGCACGGCCGACTGGTCAACGGGGTGCTCCCCGGGGGAGGCGAGCGTGCGTTCCAACGCTGCCAGCCGGTTTCGCAGCTCCTGGAGCTGTTGTTCCAGATTCGCCAGACGGGCTTCCAGCGTGGGGTTGGAGGGGGCGGCCATCGACCGCCGCAGGTCCGCCGGTAGGCAAAGGCCTTTCGGAACGGTTCAGGCCCGTTCGGCGGCAGCGGCGGTCGAGGGGGGGGAGCCCGACGCCGATTCCACCTTTCGGACCCAGTCCCGGAGGGCTTGGGCGATCTCCGCCGGCCGCTCGACCGGGACCAGGTGGCCGGTCCGGGCGAAAAGTCGCAGCTCGGCCCCCGGGATCGATTGCCGCAGCAGGCGGGCGTGGGCGACATCGACGACCTGGTCGTCCATCGCATGCACGATCAACGTCGGGACGCGGATCCGGCCGATGCGCGATCGCTGATCGAATCGACGGATCGCCTCCCGCCATCCGGCGATGCCGGCGAACTCGACGTCGGCCGCCTGAGCGCGCAGGCGGTCGACGACCTCCAAGTGGGCCTCGGCCCAATCCGGATAGTACAGGTCCTTCGCCAGCCGCAACACGTACGCCTCGAACCCTTCCTTCTCGTACGTCTCCACCCACCGGTCGGTGATGGCCCGCGTATGGTTGTCGACGTTGACCGCCCCGGCGATCGAGACCAGGCTCGTCACGCGTTCGGGCGCATCGAGCGTGAGCTGCAGGGCGAGCAGGGCGCCCGCGCTCAGCCCGACGACGTGGGCGCGCGCGATGCCCAAGGCATCGAGCAGGTTCCGTACATCGGCTTCGTGTTCGGGGAACCCCGCCGCCGCCCCCGCTAGAGCTCTCGATGCGCCATGGCCGCGGAGGTCCGGTGCGATGACTCGGAACTCCTTCGCCAGGTCGGGGAGGAGGCCGTTCCAGACGGTGCGGTCGCCCCCGAGGCCGTGGAGCAATAGGATCGCCGCGCCCCGGCCCCGGTCGACATGATGCAAGGGGGAAGGCGGCGATTCCGATCCAGGCATGCGGGCGTCGAGCGAACGGGCGCTATTAGAGCGTCGAGCGAGCGATCGCCCGGCGGGCGGGCGACGGCGGTCGCCGTTCGGCATCGCTTAATAACCCGGGGTCGGTCGTAGACCTCGACGATGGCGCGGGGCGTGATGCTGATGAGCGGGGGCATCGACTCTCCCGTTACGCTTCACTATCTGCTCCGGCAGGGTCACGAGATGCTCGCCGTCCACATGGACAACCGGCCGTTCACCGACGACTCCCCCCTGGCCAAGGTCATCGACCATCTCAACGTCCTGCGGGAACGCTACCATCAGCGGATCCCGCTGTACCTCCTCCCCCACGGACCGACCCAGATCCAACTGATGCGTTCCACCGATCGCCACGTCGGATGCGTCCTGTGCCGGCGGTTCATGTGGCGTTCGGCGGAGCGGATCGCCGAGCGGGAACGGGCCACCTTCCTCGCCACGGGCGAATCGCTCGGCCAGGTGGCCAGCCAGACGCTGTCGAACATGCGCAGCGCGACCGCCTCGGTCCAGCTTCCAATCGTTCGACCGCTCATCGGCTTCGACAAGCAGGAGATCGAGGCCGTGGCCCGCTCGATCGGCACCTACGAGATATCGACCCGGCCCGGCCTGTGCTGCCAGGCGGTGCCGGACCGCCCGGCGACGAAGAGCTCCCTCGTACAGATCCTCCAGGAGGAGGAGCGCGTGGACGTCGAGGCGATGCTGGACGACGTGATCCGCCACGCGGTGGTCTTGTGAGCTACTCCGCCCTGAAGCTGTGCTCCGGCCGGTCCGCGTTCGAGGCGCTGCCGAACCCGCGCCTCGCCCTGGATCTCCCGAAGTTGAAGCGGCGCATCCAATCGGAAGGGGTTCCGGTCATCGACGCGCGGGTCATGTTGATCGCCGGCCGCGCCCAGGAGGTCACGATCGGACGGGACGGGCGCATCCTCCTCAAGGTTCGGAGCGAGACCGCGGCGGGTCAGTTGTTCGAGCGCGTCCGCGCCTGGATCGACGACGCCGGTTCTTAGCGCCGCCACGGCTGGAAGCATTATCGGGCGCCGGGCGCTACAGGACCGTCCGGAGGGCATCGGGCCGTGCGGGAGACGTGGGTGCTCGGGGCCGCGACGAGCCGGTTCGGCAAGCTCGCCGAATCCGGTCGGGAGGCGGCGACTCGGGTCGCCCTCGCCGCGATCGACTCGGCCGGGATCGATCCGAAGCGCATCGGCTACACGTTCGTCTCGAACTGCTTCGGCATCGCCGAGCGGCAGGCCCACGTCGGACCGCTCATCAACACCGGCCTCGGGATCCCCGAGGTGCCGTCGGCGACTGTGGAATCCGCCTGCTCGAGCTCGAGTGCCGGCCTGCACGAGGCCTTCGTCCACGTCGCCTCCGGTCTCGACGACGCCGTCCTCGTGGTCGGGGCGGAGCGGCTCTCCCATCTCGACACCCTCCAGGCGACGAGTTACTTCGCCATGGGGGCCGACTACCCATTCGAGACCCGGAACGGCGCTACGTTCCCCGGATTGTACGCCACCCTCGCCAACGCGCATCAGAAGCGCTACGGGACCCGGGCGGAACATCTGGGGGCGATCGCGGTCAAGAACCATGCCAACGGCGCCCACAACCCCAACGCGCACTTCCAGAAGCCGATCTCGCTCGACACTTACCTCGCCTCGCCGGTGATCGCCTCGCCCCTGCGCTTGTACGATTGCTGCCCGTTCTCCGATGGAGCCGCCGCGCTCGTCGTCGGCGCCCGCGAGGCGTTCCCGAGCCCGACGAACGAGCCGCTCGTCATCCGGGCGAGCGCGCGCAGCGGCTCGATCGCCGATCTGCACGATCGGCCGGATCTCACCGGCCTACCGGCGACCCGACTCGCCGCGGAGAAGGCGTTCCGGCAGGCGCGCCTCGCCCCGACGGAGATCGACTTCGCCGAGGTCCACGACTGCTTCACCATCGCCGAGGTGATGGCCCTGGAGGACCTCGGGTTCTTCCCGAAGGGCGCTGCGGCCCCCGCCGCGGCGGAGGGGGTCACCGCCTCGGATGGCAAGTTCCCGGTCAATCCCTCGGGCGGACTCAAGGCGAAGGGCCACCCCGTCAGCGCCACCGGCGCCGCCCAGGTGGTCGAGGTCTTCGAGCAGTTCAACGGTCGCGCCGGCGCCCGGGCCGTCCCCCGCGCCGCCACCGCCCTCACGCACAACGTCGGGGCCACGGGAGGCTCCTGTTCGGTCCACATCTTCGGGCGTCGCTAGGGATGCGATGACCGCGCCGGCCTCCCACTCGATCCGCGAGTTCACTCAGGAGTACGAGGAACGGGGTCGACTGATCGGCTTTCGGTCCCGGTGCGGATTCGTGACCGTCACCTGGAGCCTCGTCTGCCCGAAGTGCGGCGCCCGCGACCTCGAGGAGATCGGGCTTTCCGGGTCCGGCCGGATCGCCGCCTTCACGGTCCAGACGGTCCCGAGCGAGGAGTTCCTCAACGATGCCCCCTACGCCTACGTCGTGGTCGATCTCGCCGAGGGGGGCCGGATCACCGGTTGGATCCCGGGGGTCCGTAGCGAGGGGGAGCTCGCGATCGGTCAGGCCGTCCGATTCGTCGCCGGGTACCGACGCGGGATCCAGTTCGAGCGGGCGGGAGGCGCCCCTCCCGATGGCTAGCGGGGCGATGGCGTCGGCGGATCGGCCGTGGCTCTCGCAGTATCCGCCCGACGTTCCCCCATCGATCGAGATCCCGAATGAGCGCCTGCCCGACGCCGTGGAGCACAGCGTACGGCGCTGGCCCGAGCGCGACGCCTTCCTATTCTACGGACGACGTTGGACGTATCGAGCGTTCTGGGACGCCACGGGACGATTCGCCGGGGCGCTGCATGCCCAGGGGTTCCGGCCGGGCGACCGACTCGCCCTGTACCTGCCGAACTGCCCGGCGTACCCGATCGCGTTCTTCGGGGCGCTGCGGCTCGGGGTGGCGGTCGTCCAGGTCAGCCCGCTGTACATCGCCCATGACCTCACCCGCCTGCTCGACGACGCCCGGCCGCGGGGGATCGTCTTCCTGGACATATCGGCCAAGAACCTCGAGGGGATCCCGAGGGCGTCGGTCCCGCCGGTACGATGGGCCGCCCGACTGAAGAGCTTCTATCCGTGGTTCCTACGGCCGTTCGTCAATTCGGTCGCCCGACGGAAGGGCTTCGACCCGACGTACCCCAGCGACCCGACCGTACTGGACTTCGCGCAAGCGCTGGCCCACTCCGCCGACTTCCCGCCTCCCTCGGGAGACCCGGCCCAAGAGGTGGCGGTCTACCAGTACACCGGGGGCACGACCGGCGTTCCGAAAGCCGCGATGCTGACCCACCGCAACTTGCTGGCTAACGCGCTGCAAGCCCGGACCTGGTTCCCCATCCAACCGCCGGGCACTTCGATCCTTCTGGCGTCGATCCCGTTCTTCCACGTCTATGGGATGACCGTGGCCCTGAACTACCCCCTGCTCGCCGGCTCGACGATCATCCTGCAGCTGCGGCCCGATATCGACGAGATGCTGCGGATGATCGCCCGATACCGCCCCGTCGAGCTGCCGGGGGTCCCCGCGCTGTACCGCGCGCTCGCCGATCATCCCAAGATCGGCCAGTACGACGTGCGATCGATCCGGCTGTGCGTAAGCGGATCCGCGCCCCTCCCGGCCGAGGTCGTGCGCAAGTTCGAGTCGATCACGGGGGGCAACCTGCTCGAGGGATACGGCCTCACCGAGGCGTCCCCGGTGACCCATGCGAACCCGGTCGATCCGAAACGCCGGCGCGCGGGCTCGATCGGACTTCCGTTCCCGGACACCGACCAGCGCATCGTCGACCTCGCCACGGGAGCGACGACGCTCGGCGTGGGGGAGGTCGGAGAGCTCCAGGTCCGCGGTCCCCAGGTGATGCTCGGGTACTTCGGCCATCCCGAGGAGACCGCGCGGGCGATCCGGGACGGTTGGCTCTCCACGGGGGACGTCGCGCGGATCGACGCGGAGGGGTACGCGTACATCGTCGATCGCAAGAAAGACATGGTCGACGTCGGAGGTCTGAAGGTGTACCCTCGGGAGGTCGAGGAGGTGCTCCACGAGATGGACGGGATCACCGAGGCGGCCTGCGTCGGGGTGCCGGATCCAGCTCTCGGGGAGGTGGTGAAAGCGTTCGTCGTCGTTCGGTCAGGGCGTCACTTGACCGAGGCGGAGGTGATCGCCTTCGTGCGGGCGCGTATCGCCCATTACAAGGCGCCGCGGTCCGTGGAGTTCCGGAGCTCGCTCCCGAAGAGCAGCGTCCAAAAGGTCCTTCGACGGGAACTGCGAGGCGCCCCGGCCGCCCCCGAGGCTCAGAGTCCGCGCTGAAGCAGATCGCGCGCGATCACGAGGCGCTGGACCTCGTTCGTCCCCTCGAAGATCTCGGAGATCCGCGCGTCCCGGTACGCGCGCTCGATCGGCGTCCCCCGGATGTACCCTAGGCCGCCGTGGATCTGCAGGGCCTCGTCGATGACGTCGCTCGCCCACTCCGAGGCGAGGCACTTGACGATCGCCGCCGTGCGGGTCTTGGCCTCCCGGTCGGCCCGGCTCCATTGCGTCGGGTCGTGACCGAGGCGGTCCTGCTCGGCGGCCGCGTGATAGACGAGCAGGCGCAGGGCCTCCACGTGCATCGCCATGTCGGCGAGCTTGAACTGGATCGCCTCGAACTCGCTGATCGGATGGCCGAACTGGGTCCGCTCCTTGGCGAAGTTGATCGCGGCGGTCGTGGCCGCCTCCATCGCCCCGAGCGAGGCGGCCCCCAGCGAGACCCGGCCGACGTCGAGCGCCGTCATCGCCACGATGAACCCACGACCGACCTCGCCGAGAACGCATTCGGGCCCCACCTCCACCCCATCGAGGATGAGTTCGGCGGTCGAGGTCCCGTGGAGGCCCATCTTCTTCTCGCATCGGCCGACCGAGAAGCCGGCCAAGCCCTTGTCCAGGAGGAAGGCCGTGACGCCGCCGGCGGGGCCGAGCTTCGCGTCGTTCGCCGCGAGCAGGACCACCGTGTCGGCTTCCTTGCCGTTGGAGACGTAGATCTTCGTGCCGCTCAGGACCCAGCGGTCCCCCCGGCGATCCGCCCGGGTCCGCACGGAGCCCGAATCGCTCCCCGAGCCCGGTTCCGTCAGGCTGAAGGCGAGCAGCTTCTTCCCCTGCGCCGCGGGCACCAGCCAACGCTGCTTCTGTTCCGGGGTGCCGTAGGCCAAAAGCGGCGTCGTGCCGAGGGAGGTGTGGGCCCCCACGATGGTGCCATGCGAGGCATCGAGCTTGCCCAACTCCTCGAGGAGGATCGCGTACCCGACCTTGCCGAGCCCCAATCCGCCGAACTCCTCGGGGACCGGGACCCCAAAGTACCCCTCCGAACGCATCTTGCCCACCGAGGCGGCGGGGAACTCCTCGCGGGCATCCATCTCCGCCACGATGGGGGCCACCTCGCGCGCGAGGAACGCGCGGACCCCTTCCCGGAACGCCTCCTGGTCGGGCGTGAAGCGGAAATCGAACGGCATCCTAGGCCCCGAGGAACTTCGGCGGCCGACGTTCCGTGAACGCGCGTACCCCTTCGCGCAGGTCGGCGCTCGGCAGCACGGCGGACGCGAACGCCCGCCGTTCGATCTCGATCCCCTCCGAGAGCGATTGGTCCAAGCCGTCCCACAACGCCCGCTTGGCCGCCGCGACGGCGATCGGCGCCCGCCCGGCGATCGCGTGGGCCAGGTCGCGCGCGGCGCGCAGCTCCTGACCGGACGGGACGACCCGGTTCACCAAGCCGATCCGCAGGGCTTCGGCGGCGGGCACGAGGTTGCCCGTGAACAATAGCTCGCACGCCTTGGCCGGCCCGACGAGCCTCGGCAGGCGCTGGGTCCCGCCGTACGCCGGCATGAGGCCGAAGCCCACCTCGGGGGCTCCGAGCTTGGCCGCGTCGCTGGCGATGCGAATATCACAGGCGAGCGCTAGCTCGAGCCCCCCACCGACCGCGAGGCCGTTGATCGCCGCGATGACGGGGGGGCCCAGCCGGGCGATCCGCCCGAACAGCTCCTGGCCGGCGCGCACGACCTGCTCGGCCCGGGCGCCGTCGATCCCCATCATCTCCTTCAAGTCGGCCCCGGCGGAGAAGTACGCGCCGTCCCCGGTGACCACGACCGCGCGCACGTCGTTCGACGCCTCGATCCCGCCGACCACGGTTCCGAGGTCGGCGAGGACCGTCGTAGCGAGCGCGTTGACGGGGGGATTCCTCAGGACGACGATCTCCACTCCGTCCCCGTCCGACCGACGTAGGACGGTCGAGCTTTCGTTCCCCACGGACCCTCGAAACCCACGCCGAGTTCGCTCTTAACCCCGGGCCGGCCGGCGACCGGGGCCGGTCCGTCGGTCGGCCGTCGATGGGACCGCCGAGGAAGTGCCGGCAGGCCTTTATAGCGCCCTTCGGATGCAATCTCGTGGAGCGTCCCAACGGCTTCGCCGACGCCCACGCTAGCTTCGAAGACGCCCAGTTCGTCGTCGTCGGGATCCCGTTCGACCGGACCACGTCGTTCCGGCCGGGAGCGCGGTTCGGCCCCGACTCGATCCGGCAGCACTCCTGGAACTTTGAATCGTACGACCTCGAGACCGGCATCGACCTGTCCGATGTTCCGATCCACGACCTGGGCAACGCGCCGGAGTTCGGGAGCGCCCAGGATATGGCCGCCACGGTCCGCGAGGAGCTGCGGCCCGTCTTCCGCGCGGGCAAGATCCCGATCATCTTCGGCGGGGACCACGCCTGCTCGCCGCCCTGTGTCGAGGCCTACCCCGAAGGGGGATCGCTGGGGGTCCTGTACATCGACGCCCACCTCGACTTCCGATCGAGCTATCTGGGGGACGCGCGCAGCCACGCCTGCTCCTCGCGGCGCATCGTCGAGAAGGTGGGGGCCCACAATGTCGTCGTGCTCGGCGTCCGGTCCGCTTCCCGGGAGGAGATCGAGGACAACCGGACCATCGGCATGGCGTCCGTCTCGGCGCACGAGGTCTATCGGGAAGGGATCGAGTCGTCGATGCAGAAGGCACTCAACATGCTGAAGACGGACCGGATCTACATCTCCTTGGACATCGACGCGATCGATCCGGCGTACGCGGGGGGGACCGGGACGCCCGAACCGTTCGGGCTCACCCCCCGGGACGTCAAGCACGCGATCGGCGTCGTCGCCCCGCGGCTGGCCGGGATGGACATCATGGAGGTCAGCCCCCATTACGACCACGGGAACACGAGCGCGCTCGCCGCGCGCCTGGCGCGCGAAGCGATCGTCCGGTCGGTCGCGACCCAGAGGGCCCGATGAGCCGAAAGGCCGAATCGCCCGAACCGACCCCCCGGCCGGGTCCCCCGGTGTCCCGGGGCGCCGAGGCCAGCCTGCGCTCCGTCGACTGGTGGGGATTCCCGGCGCTCCAGAAGGACCGGGACCCGAAGGGGTACCGCGCGAAATCCCTCGACGAACGCCTCCGCCGCGAGCGGACCCGGACCGAGGCCCGCCTGCTGGTCGAAGCGCGCCAGCTCGGGGTTCGGACCCCCCTCATCTACGACCTCGACCTGCAGCAGCACCGCATCGTCCTCGAAGAGCTGCCCGGACCCACCCTCAAGGCATTGCTCTCGGAACACCCCGATCAGATCGAAGCTCTGCGGGGACCGGTCCTGCGATTCGGCCGGGCGCTCGGCGTGCTGCACGCCGGCGGGGTGTCCCACGGGGACCTGACGAGCTCGAACGTACTCTTTCCCGAGGGACCGGACGGCCCGCCGGCGTTCCTTGATCTATCGATGGGGACGCGAGGCGCCAGTGTCGAGGAGCTGGGGATCGATCTGCACCTGGTCGAGGAGGACCTGCGCGGTCTGCACCCGCAGGGGGACGCCTTGCTCGAGGAGTTCTACCGAGGCTACGACTCGGGGAATGGGCGGAATGCCGGCGAAGTGCGCGCCCGGGCCAAGGCGATCCGCGGCCGGGTCCGGTACGCCTGAGTCGCTCGGCTAGTCCGCGCGCCCTAGTGGGTGGAGGCGGCGGAGTCCTTCGACGAGCGAAGCCGGCAACGCGTCGATGACGTCCGTCGCCACGAGCCCGAACCCCCGGGTCTCGTTCGCCCGGGCGCCGGCTTCGCCCACGAGCCAGCTCGCCAGCCGGCAGGCCCCCATCGCCGCCACCCCCTCCGCGAGGAGGGCGCCGACGGTCCCGGCGAGCACGTCGCCGACGCCCGAGACGGTCATCGTCAGCGTGTGGTTCGTGTTGATGGCCACCGAGCGTCCATCGGAGATGAGGTCCTGGGGCCCTTTCGCGAGCACGGTGATCCCGCGGACCGCGGCGATCGACCGGACCATCGCGAGCCGCGCTTCCTCGGGGGCCTCTGGATCGCCGCCGAAGACCCGGGAGAACTCGCCGGCGTTGGGGGTCGCCACGAGATCGTAGCCGCCGTGGCGGACGAGATCGAGCGGGATCGCGTCGAGTCCGTCGGCGTCGATCACTAGAGGCACCGTTCCGGCGACCGCCTCGATCAGCAGGCGCAGGGCCTGCAGGGTCTCGGGGTGGCGGCCGGCGCCCATCCCGATGAGGACCGCGCGCGGCGCGCTCTCGTAGAGCGCCTCACGCAGCGGTCGCACGTCCCTCGGACGGAACCGCTCCTCGCCGAACGATCGGACGACGAGGTTCGGGGAGAACGACTGGATCCGATCCGAGGCCGGGGCCGGCGCAAGGATCGTGGCCCGCTCGGCTCCGACGCGCAGCGCGGCCAACCCCGCCAGGGCCGGCGCTCCCGAGTACGGCCCGCCCCCGATGATCACGACGCGCCCGGCGCGGCCCCGACGGCCCCGGTGCGCGGCCGCGGGGAAGTACAGGAGGTCCCCGGGCCCGGTCCGTCGGATCGCGTCGAGAGGGATCCCGATCTCCCGTACCCGGATCTCGCCGGAGTTCGCCGCGTCCATCCCGGCCTTGAGGGCCGTCAGCGCGATCGTCCAGCGGGGCCGGATGCCATCGGGGTCGTGCAATCCCGACGGGATGTCCACGGACATCACCGGGACCCCCGAGGCCCGGATCGCATCGACCGCGTCCCGGTACGGTGCGCGCAGCGGCCCGAGCTGACCGGACCCGAGCAGCGCGTCGACGATCAGGGCGGCGCCGCGGAGTTCCTCGGCCCGGGGTACGCCGATCGTGACGGGGACGGACGCGGCGATCCGGTCGAAGCACTGTCGGGCCGGCGCCGAACGGATCTCCGAGGGTGGGAGGAGCAGGCGCACCTCGACCTCGAACCCCCACTGGTGGAGGTATCGGGCCGCGGCGGTGCCATCCCCGCCATTGTTCCCCGGTCCGGCGACGACGATCACGCGCCCATCCGCGGGGGCTGAGCGCTGCTGTACCTCCTCGGCGACGACGCGCCCGGCGTTCTCCATCAGCTGATCGATGGGCACGCCGAGGGCGACGGCGTTCGCCTCGGCGACCGCGACCTCGGTCGCGGTCATGGGCGGGCCGGTCGGATCCGACATGCCCGACTAGGCGGGAGGAGTTCCCTCGGCGGGCTCCTCGCCCTCCGAAAAGATGTTGATCGACGCCGGGAGAAGGCCCCGACGCGCCAGGTACGTCGCCTGGGTCCGGCTGTACCGGAACAGGATGTCGGCCTTGCCTTCCTGGAAGCCCCAGGGACGCAGGATCAGCAGGTCCCCTTCGCGGATCCACATCTTCTTCTTCATTTTCCCGGTGATCCGACCCATCCGGGAGACGTTGTCCTCGCACATCGCCCGGATCCGCGCCGCGCCCAGCAGCTGGCTCGCCACCCCGAAGATCTCCCCGCGATTCCGTCGGGGGAGCGGAAGGCGGCCGACCTCCTCCCCGCCTTCCACCACGACGACCGCGGGCGCGTCGGTCACTTCCGGTTCCGGCGGGTTCCCCTCGGGTTTCTCCCCGGGAGCCGCGGAATCGTCGGGCACGGCCGCGCGAACCGGCCCCGCTATATCAACTCGAGCTACCGTCGGACGATCGGGGGAACAACCGGTCCGCGTTCGACGTTAGGATCGCCGTTTGGAGATCGGACGGAAGCGGGAGCGCGCGGAACGCCGCGAGGTTCGCCTGGATGTCCGCGACCCCGGGCCCGGGCCAATCGCTTCCGAACAGCACCTGGCGCGCCAAGCGGTCGAGCTGAGGGAAGTACTCGAGCAGGCGCGCCGGCGGGATGCTCGAGATCTCCAGGAAGACGTTGGGGAATCGGCGGACCAAGAACGTGGCCTGATCCATCCAAAGGGGGCGACCACCGTGGGCGAGGACGATCTGTAGGTCCGGATAGTCGATCGCCACATCCTCGATCAGGAGCGGTTCCCCGAAGCGGTTGCGCGCCCCGGGAAAGATGGAGGTGCCGGTGTGGAAGATGATCGGGAGCCGGAGGCGCTGGGCGGCCTCGTAGATCTCCGAAAGGCCCCGGAGCCCCTCGAGGTAGCCGTTCGGTCGGAACAGTTGGTGGGGAGGATGGATCTTGAGCCCGCGCAGTCCGGCGCGATGGAGCCGTTCGACCTCGGCCCCCGGATTCGGGTGACGCGGGAGGACGGACCCCACCGGAATGAGCCGGTAGGGGTCCGCGCGGGCGTATTCGAGGGCGAATTCGTTGGCGCCCTCCGTGTACCCGACGATCTCCGGAGCGACATAGTTGACGAGGACCGCTCGGTCGACCCCGCATCGATCGAGGTACTCGAGGAACTTCGACGGGGACCGGTCATACGCTTCGACGTCGACCCCGGGACCCCGGGTGCCTAGGATCGCCCGGGCCTTCGGAAGCATCTCCCAGACCGGATTGATATGCACATGGCAGTCGGTGATGCCCATCGAGCGCGCCAGGTCGGCCGGGTATATGGAATGGGGCGGCCCGACCCGAACGACCCTTCATCGGGGTCGTTCCCCGGAGTCGGGGCGACGGCCCACGGACCCGCGCCTGCCCCCACTGGCGACCCGCCATTCCGTTCATGTTCCTTCACTCCCGGGCGAATCGGCCCCCCGCCGGACGCGCCCGCCTCGGGCGGCGATGACGCTAGCCCCGAGGGGCCGTCAGATCGACGACGTCGACCACGTCAACCGTTTCGAGAGCCGCCGGCGCTCCAGACGAGAATTTATCAGGGGTGGGTCGCGTAGACAGGCCGATGAGCGGCTCCCCCGCGGCGAACGCGCCCCGGTACCTTCGGGCGTCGAACCTCGCGCCCCAGGAGGTCTTGCTCCGGGAGACTCGGGCGACCAAGCTGTACTACTTCCCCGGCCCCGTGATCCTCCTGTTCGTTCTGTTCGCCCTCGATTATTGCGCCGAATCGGTCCGCGACAGCTCCCTGCCCCCCGTCGCCTTCGTGACCAGCCACCTGGCGAACCTCCCCACGATCGCCGGCTACGCGCCCGGGACCTACCTACTGGTCTTCTTCCTGCTGCTGACGATCCTCGCGCTCCTGTGGCTGATGGTCCGGTACCTGAGTTGGATCACCACGGCCTATGCGGTCACGGCCTCCCGCGTCATCGTGCAGCGCGGGATCTTCTCGCGGGACTTCGACGAGATCCCCATCGGCCAAGTGCGCGGGGTCGATGTCCACCAGACCTTCCTGCAGCGGATCCTCGGCTACGGCACCGTGCGGGTCTCCTCCGAGGGGGGGAGCTCGATCGGCAATGAGGATTGGAAGGGGATCCCCAAGCCGTTCCAGTTCCAGCGTCTCGTGGAGAGCGCAACGCAAGGGTTGCGCAACCCGCCGGCATGGACCCCGGCGGCCCCGGCCCCCCCGCCGGCGCCCAGTGGATACCTTCGACCGCCCGGCCAAGCCTGAGGGTCGCCCTCGCCTTTATCTCGCGGCCCCGACCTCGCCGGGGCGACCATGCCGGACGATTTCGACGTGATCGTGGTCGGCGCCGGCATGGCCGGCGCTTCCGCGGCGATCCGGCTGGCGCAGGGCGGGGCGAACGTCCTGCTTCTCGAGCGGGGCGCTGAGCCCGGCGTCAAGAACCTTTCCGGGGGAATCCTCTGGGGCCACGATCTCGATCGCATCCTGCCGCGGTGGTGGGAGGAGATGCCGGTCGAGCGGCGGATCGTCCGGAAGCGCTTTGGGATGCTCAGCGCCGAACGCTCCGTCGCCTTCGAATACTCCGACCCGGGGTGGGCGCGTCCGCCCTATGTCGCCCACTCCGTCCTACGAGTGCGGACGGATGCGTGGCTCGCCAAGAAGGCGGAGGAGGCCGGAGCCTCCGTCGTCGCGGGCGTCCCGGTCGAACGCCTCGCCTGGGAGGGCACGAAGGTCCGAGGGGTCGTCCAGGGGGGGGAGACGATGACCGCGCCGATCACGATCGTCGCCGACGGGGCGAACTCCCGGGTCGCGCTCGGGAGCCCGATCCGGCCCAACGCTCGTTTGTCGGGCGAGGCGACCGAGCTCGGGATCAAGGAGGTCTACGCCCTCCCGCGTTCGACGATCGAGGAGCGTTTCGCCCTGGCCCCGGGCGAGGGACACGCCGAGGAGTGGGTCCCGGGGTTCTTCCCGGAGGGCGTGATGGGGGGTGGCTTCCTCTACACGAACGGGGAGAGCCTCTCCGTGGGCCTCATCCTGAACATCGGCTCGCTGTTCGGACGCGGGGCGCGTTCCCACGAACTGATGGAATCGTTCAAGATGCATCCGGCGATCTCGGCGCGGCTCCGCGGGGCCGAGCTCGTCGAGTACGGAGCGAAGTTGATCTCGTCCGGGTGGGCCAGCCGGCCGGCCTCGTTCTACGGCGATGGTTGGATGGTGGCCGGCGACGCGGCCGGTTTCGTCTTTTCGAACGGCCTCGTCATCCAGGGGATGAACTACGCGGTGCGCAGCGGGCTCGAGGCGGCCGAGACGGCGTTGTCGGCCCGGACGAAGCACGACCCCACGGCCGTGGCGCTCTCGGAATACGAGCGACGTCTGGCGACCACCGGGATCCTCGCGGATTTCCGCGAGTTCGCGCGCATGGACCGCGTGAAGTGGAATCCCCGCTTCTATCGGGAGTATCCGGAGTTCGCGACGGCGCTCCTCGGCCGGATGATGACGGAGACGGGCGCCCGCAAGGAGCATGCGCGGACCGCCCTCGACGCGGCGCGCCGATCGGCCCGACTGTCGCGGTGGAAGCTCTTGAGGGACGCCTACTCGATGTGGCGGAACCTGTAGCCCGAGCGGCGCCCCTAGCGGGCGCGGGCCTTTCGGATCGCCCGGGTGAGCGCCGGCACGATGGCGAAGAGATCCCCGACGATGCCGTAGTCCGACACCCGGAAGATCGGGGCCTGCGGATCCGAGTTGATCGCGACGATGACCCGAGAGCTCGTCATCCCCGTCAGGTGCTGGATCGCGCCCGAGATCCCGATCGCGATGTACAGCTGGGGCGAAACCGACTGGCCCGTCTGGCCCACTTGGTAGGAGGCGGGTCGCCAGCCGGCGTCGGTGACCGCGCGGGAGGCGCCGACGGCCGCCCCCAGGGATTCCGCGAGCTCCTCTACGATCCGGAACTGCTCGGCGGATCGCAACCCCCGGCCCCCGCTCACGACGATGGCGGCGCTCGATAGGCTCGGACCGGTCCCCGCCTCGATCGGTTCCGTCGACCGGACCACGCCGTGGCCGAGGTCGGCGGGCAGGGCGATCCCCGGTCGCCGCTCCACGACGGCGGGCTTCCCCGGCGGGGGGGCCACCGGCGAGGCCCGGGGTCGGACCGCGACGACGGCCCGCTCGCCGGGCAGGACCAGTTCGCGCTGGGCCCGCCCGCCGAAGATCGGTTTGCGAACCACCCACCCTTCCTCGGTGCGCCGGACCTCGGAGGCACCGGCGGCGAGGCCCGCGTCCCAGCGCGCGGCGATCCGCCCGGCGAGCTCGCGTCCGCGGGCGGTACCGATTAGGAGGACGAGTGCGGCGGACGATTCCTTCGCCACCACCACCGCGGCGGCCGCGGCCGCGGCAGTGGTGCCTCCGTCGGGGTCCGACGGATCGAAACACCAGATCCGATCGGCCGGGATTCGGTCGGCCGCCGCGAGCGGCTCGGAGGCGATCACGACGGCGTGCACCGTCCCGGACCCTCCGGCGAGGCTGCGGGCGAGCCCGAGCGCCTCGAGGGAACCGGCGGTGACCGAGCCGTGAGCGAGCTCGAGCACGACCACCACGCTCGTCACGGGAGCACCTTCGCCTCTTCGGAGAGCCGCTGCACGAGCTTTTCCGCGGCTTCCTCGGGGGTACGGTACTCGATCATCTGGGCGCCCGTCCTCGGGGGCGGGAGCTGGAACGCGACGGTTCGCACGGGAGGGCGGGCGGACTTCGCCAAGGCGGCCTCGAGCTCGGCCCGGGCGATCCGCTCGATCGCGGCCTTTCGCGACTTGAGGATCATCGGGAGTTTCGCCGTCCTCGGATCGTTCCAGGCCTGCTGCAGCCCGATGAGGACCGGGGGGGCGATCGTGATCGAGCGGACCTCCCCTTCGACGATCTGTCGGAGGGTGAACCGCCCGAGCGGGGCATCCCAACGGAGATCCGTCACCGACCCGTAGTCCGGGAGCCCCAGTAGCTCGGCCACGGCCGAGGAAAGACACCCCGAGCCCTCATCGAGGGACTGCTTCCCGGTCAGCACGAGCGCGGCCGGGTGCCGCGTCAGCGCGAGGGTGAGCCCCGTGGCGAGGCGCACCGGGTCGAAGGCGAGCTCCGGCGGGGCATCGAGCGACGTCGCCGCGTCGACCCCCAGCGCGATCGCCGAGCGCAACACCTCCTCGCAGCGGGCGACGGGGCCCAGCGAGATCGCCCGGACCGTCGCCCCGGGGATGGAGTCCCGTAGGAGAAGGGCCTGCTCGACCGCCGATTCGTCGTAGCCGGCGAGGACGAACTTCACGCCGTCCGCGTCGAGGTCCTGCCCGGCGCGGTCCGGCCGCAGCCGGGCCTCGGCCTCGGGGACCGGCTTGATGAGAACGGCGAAGTCCATTCGGGCGGCCCCGCTAGGCGTAGCCGGCGAGGAGCTGCTTCGCGATGACGATCCGCTGGATCTCGTTGGATCCTTCGTAGATCTGGGCGAGCTTGGCGTCCCGCAGGAGCTTCTCCACCGGATAGTCCTTCATGTACCCGTATCCACCGAAGATCTGGATCGCTTCGTCGGCGATCCGCATGGCGGCGTCGGAGGCGAAGCACTTGGCCATCGACGATTCGAGGCTCCCCCGTTGACCGTGATCGATCGTCCACGCCGATTGCCAGGTGAGCAGGCGGGCCGCGTGCAGCTCCATCGCCATGTTGGCGAGCTTGATCTGGATCGCCTGATGCTCGGCGATCGGCTTTCCAAAGGTCTGCCGCTTCAGGGCGTATCCGGCCGCATGGTCGATCGCCGCCTGCGCGATCCCCGTCGCGAGCGCCCCGATCGGCGTGCGGGTCTGGTCGAGGGTCCGCATCGCGATCGAGAATCCGTCGCCCTCGGCGCCGAGCCGGTTGGCGACGGCGACCCGGGCATCCTCGAAGCGGACGGTGCTGGTGGCCGACGCCCGATGCCCCATCTTCTCCTCTTCCTTGCCGGGGAGCACCCCCGGGGTGTCCCGGGGCACCGCGAAGGCGCAGATCCCCTTGTGCCGAAGGGCCGGATCCGTCGTCGCGAAGACGGTGTAGAGGCTAGCGAACGGCCCGTTCGTGATGAAGCACTTCTCTCCGGTCAGACGGTACTCATCGCCCTCCCGGTAGGCCCGGGTCTGCAGCGCCCCCGCGTCGCTGCCCCCCCCCGGCTCGGTGAGACAGAACGAGGCCAGATGGTACGCCGAGCAGAAGGGGGCCAAGATGCGCCGGCGCTGCTCGTCCGTGCCGCCGAGCAGGATCGGCTCGAGCGCGAGGCAGTTCGCGATGATCGAGGTCGTCATGCCGGCGCAGGCCCGGGCGAGCTCCTCGACGATGAGGCACTGTTGGAGGAGCGATAGCCCGCTCCCCCCGTAATCGGTCGGGACGTTGAGATTCATCAGCCCGAGCTCCCACGCCTTCCGATAGATCTCCTCGGGGAACCGGCCGGCGCGGTCGCATTCGGCGGCGTGCGGGGCCATCTCCGTGCGCGCGAACTTTCGGGCGAGGTCCTGCAGGCTTCGCTCCTCCTCGGAGATCGAGAAATCGGGCATGCGAGCGGACCGGCGCCGCATCCATCGGAATCCGCTATATCTGGTTTGGGCCGTCGGAGGCCGTTGAGGCGGTCGAGCCCGTCCGTCGGCCGACGCCGCGACCGCGAGCTGGAGGTCGGGCGGTTCGCCCGCCTGGACCGCGACCGCCGCGTTCGCACCGGGGCGCCCGAAGTGATCCTCGCCGAGGGCAAGCGGGTCGACCACCTGATCGGAATACTGCGGGCGATGCGATCGCGCCGTATCGGCGCCCTCGTCTCACGCCCGACCCCCCGGCAGCTGGAGGCCCTTCGCCGGGCGAGCGGGGCCGACCTCCCCCTCAAGTTCCTCGCGGGCGACCGACTCGTGCGCCTGGCCGGCCCCCTCGGGCGGCCCGCTCGAGGGACCGTGGCGATCCTGACCGCCGGTACAGCCGATGTGCCGGTCGCGGAGGAATCGTGCGCCGTGCTTCAGAGCTTGGGCGTCCGGGTGATCCTTGTCCACGACGTAGGAGTCGCAGGGATCCACCGGCTCGGGCGCGCGCTGGAGCGCCTCGAGCGATCCTCGCCCCGGGTCTACCTCGTCTTCGCCGGCCGGGAGGGGGCTCTCCCCACGGTCGTCGCGGGCCTCGTTAGGGCGCCGGTGGTCGGGGTCCCCACCTCCGTCGGCTACGGACGCGGCGGCCGCGGGGAGGCGGCACTCCTCGCGATGCTCCAGTCGTGCGCCCCCCTCGCCGTGGTGAACATCGACGCGGCCGTGCCGGCCGCCTTGTTCGCGGTCCAGTTGATTGAAGCCTCAGGTCGCCCCTAGGGGGCTTGACCGCCGGCGCCGGCCGCACCCGGTCAGCTTTTTGATGGTGCGATACCGTCCGAACCGCATGCCCAAGGCGCTCTTATCGGAAGAAGCCGAGAAGGAGGAGCAGGAGGACCGTGAGCGCCTTCGGGATGTCCGCGAGAAGCTCCGGGGCCTGCTCGACCGCCGACGGATGCAGTTCGAGGAGGTACGGCGGCTTTCCGACGAGCAGCAGCGGCTCTACGAGGCGCGGCAGCCCGGAGAACGGGAAGTGGAACGCATCCATCTGGAGTACCGCGACCTCGGGCACGCCATGGCCGAGGCCCGCCGGGACCGGGACGAACGGCGGGCCCGGCTCGAACAGGCCGTCATCGCGCTGCGGGAGTTCCGCGGGCGCCTGCCCCGTTCAGAGGTCCCGCGGCCCGAGGCGATCCGGCGGGAGATCGCGGAGCTTGAGCATGCGCAACAGACGCGGACGATGACGCTCGCCGAGGAGAATGCCCTGCTAAAGCGGCTCCGTCAGCTGGTCAAGCTCGCGGAAGAGGCCGAGAAGACCCAACAGACGCAGGAGGAACGGCGGCGCCAAATGGCCGAGCACGAGGCCGAGGTGACCCGTCGACGGGCGGAGCTCACCGCCGCCGTCGGGCAGCTTGGGAAGCTTAAGGAGGAGCGCGATTCTCGCATGCAGTCGATCCGGGGCCGCCTCGAAGGGGCCGGCAAGCTGGTGGCCGACATCCGGGAGAAGGCCCGGTTGCGGGGCGCGGCGATGGAGCGGCTCCGGGCCCTCTCGGCGCAGGTGGACGAGCTCGAGCGGGAAGCCGACCGCCTCGGCCGCAACTCCAAGGTCCGACGCGACGAAGCTCGACAGGCCATCTCGGAGTACCGGCGGTCGGTCCAGGGGTCCGCCGGGGAATCGGCCGGCGCCCAGCAGGTCGCCGACCGCCAACTGGAAGAGCTGCTCAAGCGCGGCCGGGTCACGTTGCGGGGCTGATCAGTACCCGGTCCCGCCGCCCCCACCGCCGCCGCCCGCGCCGATCCCGACGGCCCGAGCGGCCGAGGCGTAGATGTTGACGATCGTGACCTCGAAGATCAACGTCTGACCGACGACTTCCTGATTGAAGCTCTCGGTGAAGTTGCCGCTCGTGAAGTTGACCGACGTGATGATGTAGTTGCCGTTGGACGAGGTGGTGCACAACCCGTTCGCCGAATGGCCGGCGAGATGCCCGGCGTCCGAGGGCGTCAGGAGGTTGACGATCGTGATCTGCCCCGAGCCGTTCGTAGTGGTGGTGACGTTCGTCACCTCGGCGGGCCACCCCTGGAAGGAATACGTCTCCCCTACGTAGGCGAAGTTCTCGAGCGACACGGAGGTCGTGTTCGCGCTGAGAATGTACGTCGTGAAGCCGTAGGTGGGGTCTGCGAAGTGGCTCCCCGTGGTCGCAAGGACGCCGGGGTAGATCTTGGAGAACTGGGTCCCGGTCAAGGTCTGGAAGACCGGTACATGGACGATCAGAGGCAGGAAACGCAGACAGGCCGGGTTCGGGGATCCGTAGCCGAGGGACGGCGGCACGATGATTGCGTGGGTCTGGTTGCCGGGCAGCCCGACCAGCCCCTGCCAGAATCCCGTGACGACCTGGATGAAGCTCTTGTTGGCGTAGGAGTACCCCGAAGACGGGGTGGTCGCCCCGACGTGGACCGCGAGGGGGGAGTAGCTTGAAACCCCGCCTCGAGGGTGGTACTGCAGCGCCTTCGGATACGTCGTGTTCTGAGCGGCGACCGAGTACAGGGAGGTATCGAAGACCTTCCCTTGCTCCGGACCGGAGCCGAAGATCCCGATGTAATCTACCGTGACGTTGTCACCCTGATGGACCGTCGGCGGCGCCGCGGCGCGCGGCGTCGCATTGTGGACGTACAGGTACGCCCCGGTCGCTCCCGCGGCGACCAGCACGATCGCCACGAGCACGAGCATGGGGACGAGGGTGGGGTTCTGGGCCATGATCGGAGGAGGGGGTCAGTTCGTCGCGTGTCTCGTCATCGTATCGGTGAGACAGGTGCTCCTCATTCCCCCGCCCCCGACCCGGTCGCGGATATAAAGCCCGCGCGGGCTGCGACCGGACGAGGGGGTAGTATCTAGCCCCCCTAACCGCCCTGTCGGGCCCGAGACACTCCGAATTCTTCGACCGTGGGGGAGGCCGGTAGGAACCCCACCCCAGGGTCGACTCTCGAGGGCTTCGAGTAGGCGGACGTGGTCTCGCAAACCACGTATACCGGGCGGGGTCCGGCAACCCAGGGCCAAGATGAAGGCGGAGGCAGCGCCGGGCACTGGTCGGGCCCTGCTCGCCGAGGCCGAATCTCGCCTGTTGGAACTGTCGATCGAAGCTCAGCGGACGGCGTGGCTCTACGAGACCTTCATCAATGAGGATACCGAGGCGCTCACCTCCAAGGCCGATGCCCGCGTCACCCTCGCCACGGTCGATTTCGCCAAGCAAGTGGCCCGGCTGCCCGCTCGCGACCTCTCGGGGGACCTCGAACGGAAGGCTCGTCTGCTGCGTCTCTCCCTCGCGTTGCTATCCCCCTCCGATCCGCAGGCGAGCGAGGAGCTCGCCCGGCTGGTCGCCTCCATGCGGGGGCGATACGCCAAGGGTCGCTACCGGCCCTCGGGCTCCGAGACCGAACTCGATCTGAACGCCCTTTCCCGTCAGCTGGCGGAAAGCCGGGACGCCGAGGCGCTTCGGGACATCTGGACGGGATGGCACGCGGTCGGGACACCGATGCGGGAGGAATTCGCCCGATACGTCGACCTTTCGAACCGCGGCGCTCGCGAGGTCGGCTTTGCGGACACGGGGGCGATGTGGCGGTCCAAGTACGACATGCCGGCCCCTCAGTTCACCGAGGAAGTGGAACGTCTGTGGATCCAGGTCCGACCGCTGTATCGGCTGCTCCATGCCTTTGTCCGTTCCCGCCTTCTGAAGACCTACGGGCCCGGGGTCGTCGATCCGCAGGGGCCGATCCCCGCTCACCTATTCGGCAACATGTGGGCGCAAAGCTGGGAATACCTGTACCCGATGCTCGCCCCGGCTGGCGCCGGCCGAGGGTACGATCTCACCGAGATACTGGCGAATCGCAAGGTCGACGCGCGGGAACTGGTGCGGATCGCGGAGCGGTTCTTCCTGTCCCTCGGATTCGAGCCGCTTCCGGCCAGTTTCTGGGAGCGGTCCATGTTCGTCAAGCCGCCCGACCGCGAAGTGCTCTGTCACGCGAGCGCGTGGGACATCGATTTCGAAGACGATCTGCGGATCAAGATGTGCATCGACGTGACGGAGGAGGAGTTCTTCGTGGTCCATCACGAGCTCGGGCACAACTTCTACCAACGGGCGTACAAGGGCCAGCCGTTCCTGTATCGGGACAGTGCGAACGATGGGTTCCATGAGGCGGTCGGGGATACGATCGGCCTTTCGGTCACCCCCGAGTACCTGGTTCGCATCGGGTTCCTCTCGCAAGCTCCCCCGGCCGCCGGGGACACGGGCCTCCTGCTCGCGAAGGCCCTCGAGAAGGTCGCGTTCCTGCCGTTCGGCCTGCTGGTCGATCGATGGCGTTGGAGCGTCTTCTCGGGGGAGACCCCGCCGGCGCGATACAATGCCGCTTGGTGGGAGCTTCGCCGGCGCTACCAAGGGGTCTCGGCCCCGATCCCCCGGGACGAATCGAATTTCGACCCGGGTGCGAAGGCCCACATCCCCTCGAGCACCCCCTACATGCGCTACTTCCTGGCGGCGATCCTGCAGTTCCAGTTCCATCGCGCCCTGGCCCAGCAGGCGGGCTGGACCGGTCCGCTCCATCGGTATTCGATCTACGGCGACCGCCAGGCCGGGGACCGACTGAAGAAGATGTTCGAGATGGGGGCCAGCTGCCCCTGGCCGGAGGCGCTCGAGGCGCTCACGGGGAGTCGCTCGATGGATGCGAGCGCGATCCTCGATTATTTCCGCCCTCTGCAGCGGTGGCTCGAAGAACAGACGCGCGATGTCCCGGTCGGCTGGCCCGGGGAATCCGCCGGGCCCGTGCCATCCAGCTAGGAGACCCGGCCCGCGTTCCGCTCACTCGGGCGGGCGCCACCGCGCCATGCGACCCCCGACCGCGACCTCGGGGGGCAGACCCGGCTCTGGATGGCGGCCCCTCGGTCGACGGAGGACCTTCAGATACGAAGTCGACGTGATTATACGGTCCGCCAACCTGATTGTTCCGACGAGGGGAACGGTGCGGGCCAAGCGAGCCGACTGGACCATCCTCGTGGCGACGATCGCGGTCGTCCTGACCGTCTCGATCCCCCCCTTGGATACACGGACCCAAGGGAGCCCGGGGGTAAGGCCCTCCGTAGGGAACCACGCCCTCCGAGAGAGCCTCCTCTCGAAGGACCCGGCGGTTGGCCCCACCGGCGCCCCAGCCGGACCCAGCCCGTCCGCTCGATCGGGGCCGCCGGAGCCGCTGGGCGCCCAATCGTTGTGGCTCGGTGGGTTCGCGGCGCCCCCGCCGGTCAACGGCCGGCCTTCGGCGATCTCCCGGTTCGCGGGCATCACACCGTATGCGACCTATACCGCCGAACCCGCGCCCATGGGCCTGGGAGATTTCGGGGTCGATCACGCCGGCTCGGCCTATACGTACTTCACCCCTGCATTCCAGGCGACGGCCCAGATCCGGTCGTACTCGACCACCTTCACCGGGAGCAGCTCGTTCGCGGGGAATCAGACCACCCTGCAGCTGAACGTCGTGCTCGTTCTGTCCCGGGGTAGCTCGCTGGCCGAGTATTGGATCCAAGACGTCCCCATCCTGAACACGAGTTCTCACCTCGTCCAGATCGAGAACAACGTCTGGAACTTCTCCAACACGCAGGCCAGCTTGCCTTCGAACTCGGTGAGTGGGAACGGGACGGTCTACTCCTTTGCCGGTCAGCAGTTCTACGCCGCCTCGGCCGCGGGCTATCCGGGCTCGGGCGTCGTGATCGGTTTCCCGGGAAACATTTCCACGCGCGTCGTCGCGAGCAACCTTTCCGGCCTCACCCATGTCGGGTTCGAGTACAACGATGGCTACGGTTGGGTGACCTACGACAATGTGACGTTCCCATGGACGCAGGGCTGGACGGACCACGGGTTCGAAGTGACGGGTTCCGGATACAACCCGCTCGGGATCTTCGACGACGCCGAGTGGGTGATCGGCGGGCCCGGTTCGGGGCGGTCGATGCGGGTCCTCAGCGCCAACCTTTCAATGACGCTCGAGGCGTTCAACGGCCACAACTTCGAG
Source organism: Thermoplasmata archaeon (assembly GCA_035945215.1). Classification (GTDB taxonomy): domain Archaea; phylum Thermoplasmatota; class Thermoplasmata; order Lutacidiplasmatales; family UBA184; genus Lutacidiplasma. The sequence goes on along the minus strand of DASZAJ010000010.1, from coordinate 301,505 downwards.
TCGGTGCCCAACGCCTACAACTTCGGGGGGGATACGGCGGAGAGCGCCGTCCACGTTTCGACCGCGCTCCCGACCTCGAATAACCCCGGCGCCCCGTACGACGAGATCACGGCCGGGACCGCCTCCCTGGGCCCGCTCTACGGTGGGGCCAACCTGTCGATCGTCAACGTCAGCGCCCCCGTGGCCAATGGGACCCTCCGGGTATCCGGGGCGCCCGTACCCTACCGAGGGCACACGGCCAACATCACCCTCCTGCCGGGGACGTACCGGTTCAGCGTCGAGAATCAAAGTTCGGTCGTGGCGTCCAAGAATGCGACCGTCACCGCTACCCAGTACCTGCCCCTGAGCTTCGCCCGGTTCGCGCTCGGACCCAACCGGTCCGCCAGCCTCGCCCGCACGTGGGCGAACGGGACCGGGTTCCTCGCCGGCTCCAGCGTCTCGGTGTTCTGGCCGGGCAACACCACCGCGCAGTGCCGGGCCAATGCGTCGTCGAACGGGTCGTTCTCCTGCGCCTTCTCCGTGCCTCTCGTGGCCGCGGGAACCTACAACGTATCGGCCTCCGACAACGCCGCTTCGGCCGACGTGGCCTGGTCGAACTACCTCATCACGACGAATCTCACGGTCCAAGCCGCGGCGTCGGCGCTCGCGACGGATCTCGGGGGTCCGATCGAGTTCTGGGCGAACGCCTCCGGAGGCTACCCACCCTACGCGAGCTACCTGTGGAACTTCGGGGACGGAGCGCGGGCCCAGACGACGTTGGGGCGCGTGAATTACACGTTCCTGCGATCGGGATCGTTCACGGTCGTCACGACGGTGCGCGATCGGGTGGGGGACACCTGGTCGGCCAGCGTCGGCGTTCGGATCCGGGCCGATCCGTCCGTCACCGGGCCGATCGCGAACCGCAGCAGTGCCGACGTCGGTCAGGCCGCGGGTTTCACGGTGACCGGATCCCTCGGCTTGGCGCCGTACACCTACGCGTGGAGCGGATTGCCGACGGGGTGCCAGCCGACGGCCGCGTCGGCGGTCTGCTCGAACCTGAGCGGGGCCGGCAGCTTTGCGATCTCGGTGACCGTGACGGATTCGCAAGGGGTCCGCACGACCGGCCTTCCCCTCTCGTTCCGTGTGTATGAGGACCCCCAGGTCGCGCCGCTTACGAACTTGCGGCCCTACCTCGATGTCGGCGAGAATCTCTCGCTGGTCGCCACGGCGACCCTCGGTTCCGGAGGCTTTGCCTATCAGTGGTCCGGGCTTCCGACGGGGTGCCGCCCGACGGCCAACTCGGTGGATTGCCCGGTGAACAGAACCGGGAGCCTGGTCACGGCGGTGACCGCCTGGGACTCCAACGGCGCTTCGGCCTCGTCGCCGCCGCTCAACCAGAGCGTCGCGGCGGACCCGACCGTCCAGGTCGGCGCCGGGAACCATCCGTCCTCCGATCTTGGCCGGTCGACGGTCCTTTCCGCGTCGGTCGCGGGGGGCTCCGGGTTGATGACGTTCCTGTGGTCGGGGCTCCCGGTCGGCTGCGCTCCGGCGAACCGTTCCACGATCGCCTGCACCCCCGCGGCCACGGGAACCTACGACATCGCCGTCGAGGTGGTCGATGAAAGCGGGGCGACGGCGCGCGCCATGCTACCGTTCACCGTGTTCTCGGCGCCCTCCGTACGATGGGCGGATCCGCCCCCCGCGAACACCGACGTCGGCCATTCATTCGAGCTCCGCGTGGTGGTATCCGGTGGGCTCGGGCCTTTCCAGTTCAATTGGTCGGGCCTGCCCCCCGGATGCGCGGGGGTGGACAGGGATCGGCTGAACTGCGACCCGAGTCACTCGGGAAGCTTTTCGATCACGGCGAACGTAACCGATATCGACAACGGCTCGGCCGCCGCGTTCCCCGTTCCCTTCTCGGTCCACCCGAGCCCGTGGATCGCGTTGCTATCGGCGTCGTCGCACCGCGTGGTGGCCGGCTATCCGATCACCTTCTCCGCGGACGTGGAAGGCGGCACCGGGAACGATACGCTCCAATGGCACAGTCTGCCGATCGGTTGCAATCCGAGGAATGCGTCGCGGATCGTATGTAACCCGACGGGGCCGGGAACGTACATGGTCTCGCTCCTCGCGACCGACCAACTCGGCGAATCCGCCAACGCTACCGTCCAGGTCGTGGTGATCGCGTCGGTCCTTGGGCTCCCCCCGTACGAGGGGTACGCCGTGATCGTCCTGGGCCTCTCGGCCCTCGCGATCGTGCTCGTCTTGGCCTACCGGTGGGTCCGTCGCTCCAGCCGACGCATCTCGGGAGGCGGTCCCGACCCTTCCGGTGGGGCCCCCCGCACCTGAGGGGATACCCCGCCCGTTCGAGGGGGGTCGGGCCGCCCGGTTAGGGCCCGGCCGACGGTGGTTTGGAATCCGAGGCCGGCACGAATCGCAGCGAGATGGAATTGACGCAATGCCGAGTATTCCGGGGGGTGAACCGCTCACCGAGGAAGACGTGCCCTAAGTGGGCGCCGCAGTTGGCGCACTCGATCTCGGTCCGCTCCCCATCGGGATCGGGACGCCGTTGCACCGCGCCGGGGATCTCCTGATCGAAACTCGGCCACCCACAATGGGCGTCGAACTTGTCGGTGGAACGGTAGAGGGAGGCGCCGCATCGCTTGCAAGCGTAGGTGCCGACTCCCCGGTGGTGTTCGAACTCCCCGGAAAACGGCGCTTCGGTCCCCCGATGGACGATGACCCGCTCTTCCTCGCGGCTCAGTTTCTTCCACTCAGGGTGGGCGGGATCGGCCACGGCAGCCGCGACGGGCGCCCGGCTACTTCCCATTTTCTCGTACGTTGAAGTCGCTGGGCACGGTTCGGGTTCTCGGCCCAGGAGTCCACCCGCTAGTGGGCCGAGGGTTCATCACCCCGCGATCGGTCCCCCGGCGGAATTATCAATCGGCCCGCCTCTCGCCAAGCCATGTCGCCCCCGGAGGACCCCCCTCATGGGCCGGGGGGGAGTCCCGTCGGGCCCTCGTCCCTGCTGGCGTACCTCTCCGATTACCTGGGTCCCGCCGAGCCTGCGCGTATGGTACTCATTCAAGGGGCCCCAGGGTTCGGCAAGAGCCTGCTCATTCGGACCTTGATCCCTCATTTGAGGGGACCCAAACTCTATGTCGCGTACCTACCGATCCCTCTCGCCCGGCCCGGTGAGACCGAAGGGCAGGATCTGGCCCTCCTCGTCATCGATCCTCAGGCGAAATCGATCGGCGATGGTCCGGGGGCCGCACTTGACCCGCCCGCCGGCGCGCCGGGTTCGAGTGAAACCGCCTCGGTGCCCGAGTTGCTTCAACGGGCCCTGCTGCACCTGAAGGGAACTGAACGGGGAACGGTGATCGTCGATTCATGGGACCGAGGATCCGAAGTGTCGCTTCGGGCGCTCGGTGGCGACGGCGCGCAAGTTCAGATCCTCACCGTACCGGCGCGCATCCTCGGCACCTTGCGCATGAGCCTCGTCTCCAGTCCGGCCCACATGGTGATCGCCGTGACCCCGGAGCTCGGCCGCAACTTGCAATCCACGGCGGATGCCATGGTGGACCTTCATGAGATCACGCGGGCCGGAGCCCACTTGCGGGTGGTCGCGAGTCCGAAGGCTCGCGGTTCGAAGGGACCCACGCTCCCCGAGAGCCTGTACACGGTCGATGAAGGGGAATTCCGGGTTCGCGGCGAGGCCCCCCGGGGGTTCCGACCCCCCGTCGGCCCGGCGGATCCGGACCCGGCTCCGGACCGCAGTTCCGGATGGCCCGGATCGGCCGCGTTCGCCGATGCTTTCGGGCGGCTGCGCTTCGGTGGGTTCACCGGCCTGACGCTCTCGCCGGACTCTCCGGACACTCTCCCGACGGTCTTCGCGGTTCCGATGGCGGTCCACGCCATCCGCAGCGGGGGCCGCGTCGTATGGATCCCCTCGCCGGTGATCCGGCCGAGCCGCATCGTCGGCCTTCTCAAGGAACAGCTCCCGTCCGACTGGATCCGGGAACGGCTACGCATCGTTTCGGCGGCCGGCGACGATCCCGGGCTCGACGACCTCCGTTCGACCATCCTCCCGCTCCAACGGGAGATCGGAAGCGGGAACGAACTCCGAACGGCGACCGTCTCGGGCGTCGGCCCGCTGTTCCCGGAGGCCTACCGTTTCCTTAAGACGCGCCCCGAGACCGGCCCCGCGCTATACGTGATGTCGCTCGAGGGCCTGCGGGCAGCGACCACCGCGGCAGGGATCCCGCTCGACCCGACGACGATCCCGGTGATCTTCGGCGCGTACGCTCGGATCCCGTCGTTCCATGGGTTCGGGTTCGGGTCGCCGGACGACCCGCTCGCGGTCGCGGTCCGCTCCGGGGTCGACACGGTGCTGCACACGGAGCTGGTCTGCGGACGTAATGTGGTGTTCGGGGTCCGACCTCAGACCGCGCCGTTCTTGCTCGATTGGTCCGATCCCCGCGGACGGTATTCGCTGGTCCGCTTGCCCTGAGCTCGAGATCGAGGTGGGCCGCCGTCCAAGCGCGGGGTCGACCTCCCTCGGCGAGATCCTGTGGGACGCGCCTCGACGCGTCAGCTGCCCGGCTTTTCGCCACGACGATGGCCGGGGGGACGGGCGTCCGTTCTGGCTTGGCGTCGCCGCAGGTCGTCGACGAGCCGCTCCCCGAGCGGCGTCAACTGGTAGACTTTCAAGCGGCGGTCGGCGCCCCGCGCATGACCCCGCTCGACCGATAGCGCCCCGGAGAGGACCAACCTCTGCAGGGGGCCGGCGAGCGTGCCCTGGTTCACGCCCAAGGCATCGATCATTCCCTTCTGCGTCGCCCCGATCGGTGGGATGTCCCCCGGAGCGGTGCGTCCCTCTCGGGCGATGTGGAGCAGGATTCGGTAGGACGTCCGGAGACTCCCATACTTCGGATCGGCGGGCCGGGTTGGCTCACGTTCCGGCCCCTCGGACGGCGGCTTGCCCCTCGGAACCGAGGGTGCTTCCGAGGGCGTGGGCGCCGGTGGACGGGCGGATGCGGGGGACGCGGCGGGTAGCGGCGCGATAGGCAGATCGATCGCCGGAGCGGGATCCGTGGGGGTCGGCGTTGTCGCCGGGTGCTCGCCCGCGTTCATGGGGGGCACCGGACGGCGGTCGCGCCAGCGCTGCAGGGCCCAGAACATGAATCCGGAAACGACGAGGACTCCCCCGCCGGCCAGGAAGCCGAGCCAGAAGTCGCTGACCGCCAGGCGCCTTTCCCCCCATGGGGATGGGGGCCTTGGGTGATATCGGTTCGTCTCGCGGGGCGTTAGGCGGGGCCCCGAGGCGTCGCCGCGGGGCCCTCACTGAGGTCGCTTCCTTCCGAGTCGATCCCTTGCTGAAGCTCGCGGGCGAGCCGCTCGCCCTCGCGGACCTGGAGTCGACCGCGCACCAGGAAGGCGCTCACCACGACGGCGAAGAGAGCGGCGCCGCTCGCCAACCCCTCGGCGAAGGGGGGAAGCCCGGTGGCCGGGTGCCCGCCGGCGCCACCGGTCGGAGGGGCGACCTCCACGGAGAGCGATGCGGACGCCGTCACGGAGACCCCCACCGCGTCCGTCGCGGTCGCGGTGATCGTGTAGTTCCCCGAGGCGCTCGGGGTGCACCGCAACACGGTCGTATTGGCGGTCGCGCATCCCGGCGGGAGACCCACGTAAACGACCGTGAACGGCGCGGTGCCCCCCGTCAGATCGAGCTGCAGCGTCGAGTCCTGCCGGATCTGCACCGTGGTCGCCGTCCACGTCAGCGAGCGGAGGGCGGGTTGGGGATTGACGGTGAGGACGGTCGTTGCGTTGGCGCGGACGCTCAACGAGTCCTGCACGTGCACCCCGAGGTTGAACATACCGACCGACTGCGGTCGACAGCCGATCGACCCGGAGCTCGAAGATTGGCATCCCGCGATCAGCCCGGAGAACGCGACATTGAACGGACCGACCCCACCGGCGATGGTCGTCGTGGCGTTCGACTCCATCCCGAGGTCGATCGTCGACCGGGCGAACGCGAAGGAGGCGACGGAGGTGCGGGCGGCGACCTGGAGGGGGAGCGTCACGGTCTTGCGGACGCCCAGGGAGTCGGTGGCCGTGAAGGCGATCGTGAACGATCCGGCGCTCGCTGGGGTGCACAGCAACACCGTGGCGGCCGCCGAAGCGCATCCATTCGGCAGGCCCGAGTAGGCGTACCCCGAGAGGTTCACCCCGTCGGAGACCGCCGCCGAGAGCGTGACCGGCACCCCGACCTCGGAGACCGCCAGGCTCGCCGTGAGCGGGGCAATCTGCATCCCCATGACGATCCGGATCGAAAGCGACGCGCTCGCGTTCGCCACCCCAAGGGCGGAACCGACGAGGCCGAGGGTCATCGAGACGTTGACCGAGATCCGGTACGTCCCCACCGCCATCGGGCGGCAGACCAAGGACGGGCCGGTCTGCCCGTTGCAGGGGCCGGGCAGGTTCGTGTAGGTGAAGTTCGAGGGGCCCGAATCGATGAGGTTCGCCACGCGGACCGTCACGTTCATCCCCGTCTCGGCGAGCGGGCCGTTGCTCACGAGGGTCGGGCCGAGCAGCGACCACCGGTTGCTCACGCAGGTGTACGAGCCGCCCGAGAGCTGCTGGGTGATCGAACCGAGCCCTACAAGGGTCGGGTGGATCCCGCCGAAAAGGAGCACCCCGCCGGTGGACGGTTCGTAGACGAGATCGCCGCCGTAGCTCGGCGGGGGCGCGTTCGCGGCCGCGGCCTGCGTCCAGCGGTTCCCATTGAGCACCCAGGTCGCGTTCGACGAGCTGAGGGTGAGGCTGATGCCCGCGATCCCGAGGCCGCAGACCCCACCGAACGCGACGACCCCCCCGTAGTACGGATCGTACGTCATCGATTCGAGGGCGATCCCGCCCGGGCTGCCGGAGATGCTCGAGGAGACGTCGACCCACGCGGTCCCGTTGAACTCGTAGGTCGAGGACGTGCACAGGCCGAGGAGGCCGACGCCGCCGTAGTAGACCACCTTCGAAAGGTTCGCGTCGTAGGCCATCGCCCCGAAGACCGGGGGGGTCACCGAGGTGGCCACCTGGGTCCAGCCGCTCGCGTTGAATGTCCAGGTGTCCGATAGGTTGCCTACGCCCGCGGCCCCGTTGACGCCGTAGCCGCCATAGAGGACCACGAACCCGCCGGCCGCGTCATAGGCGATCTGAGCGCTCGCGCGCGCCGGAGGGGTCAGGGTGGAATGGCTCGATAGGTTGGTCCAACCGGAGGCCGTGAATCCCCAGGTGTCCGATAGGTACGCGCCTTTCGGGCTGTAGCCCCCGAACAGGATCATCTGCCCGAGCGCGTCGTCGTACGTCAGGGAGGCGTACTCTCGAGCGGACGGAGCCGTGGTGGGGGAAAGCTCGGTCCAGTTGCCGGCCGAATAGGCCCAGGTTCCGACCTCGGCCGAGCCTAGGCCCGTCGCGCTCCGGGTCGGCGTGACCATCAGGGTGAATCCGATGCCCGTGTCGTAGGCCATTGAAGTGGGGGTGGTCGCGCCGGGCACGCCGAGCAGCCCGCCGGTCGACCCGCTGGGGACCGACGCGGCGGATTGGGCGGTGGCGGGGAGATGGGCCGATGCGACGGTCGGCGCCGGCGAGGGCGCCGAGGCTGCCGAGTGCGATCCGCCCGAGATCCCGACCGACGGGACCCCAAATGGAGCGAGCGAGCTCACCGTGAGAAGGAGGATGAGCGCCGGGATCCAACGATTCAAGGGCGCCTCACGTTCAGGATTCGGATCCTCCGTTCCATGTCCCGCTGTCGGACGCGGTGGGAAGGTCCCGCGACATCGGGGATCTCCCCGGGGCAGTAGAGCGACGAATTGGTAGGCGGAAGGTGGGACTCGACCACCTCCATGAGTCGGGTGTACCGCTCGATTCGGCTGGTGGTCTCGAGGCCCGGTGTCTCGAGGAGTTCGGCTTGGATTTCGGCTTCCGCTGCCATCGGACGTTCATGGGGTTCTTTTCGTTCATATACCCCCCCCGGATAGATGCGGAAAATATTGCATTTTGGCGGGTTCCCGACCTCGGGGACCCCCCGTCCACCCCCTCGAATTTCGGCCCCTTGAAGCCGGAGTACCAGACGGACAGCACGAGCTCACCGAACCCAGGTCGGAAGAGCCTATCAGGAACGGGCCCGCCGAGAGTACACGGCGGGAGATCAACCCCCCGGACGGCTGGGAGGCACGCCCCCCCACGTCCTCACTGCAATGACCCCGGGTCTCGGGCCAACGGGGGGAGCCGGCGCTGCCGCGGAGGGGGGGTTTGGGGGGGCCCATGACAGCTCGTGGGAGGATTCCGGACGCCCGGTCAAGTGTCGTTGTGCCACTGTGGCCCAGGCCTCCCAGGTAGATAGGTGAATTCGAGGCGATCCCTGAATCGCGGCGAACGGGCGATGGAACCGATACGGACCTTCTCAGCGAGGAGGCGGGGCGCAGACTCTTTCCACCGAGCGTCACGGCCCCCCATCCAACAGGTTACTGGGCGGGCCCCCCGGACCGTGGTTAGCCGACTCGCCCTTGAAAGGACGAGTGGACACGGGGGGATTTGAACCCCCGGCCTCTGCTTTGCGAAAGCAGCGATCTTCCGCTGATCTACGTGCCCTCGATCGGCGGCGAGCGTTGCATCCCCATAAGGGTTGTTCGATCGGCGCGGCCTAGATCGACAATGGGACGAAGGCGGCGGCTTCCTTCATGCCGGGGGCCGTCCCGCCCTTCGGAGGGGACCCGCCGGACTTCTTCTCGACCGGCGCCGGCCCGATGGGGGGAGGCTTTCGGGCGCCCGCAGCCGCCCGCGAGGAAGTCCCGCGGGACGGCAGGAGGAGGTGCTGGTCGGGATCGTATCGGAACATCCCCGCATACCGCCCCCAGTTGATGATGTTCTGGACGAGCTCGTCGGCCGGGGCGGTGGTGAACGAGATCAGGCGGACGACCTCGTCCTCGGTGAGCCGGTGGGTCGGCGCGCTCTCCAAGGCCCGCATGAGCGCCTTGAACAGCGTCGTCGCGCCGAGTTGATCCCGGATGAGCTCCTTGCGGGCGTTGATCGTGCCCGCGAGCAGCCGCTTTCCCGAGTCGGTCAGGACCGCGCGACCGTCGCTGACCCCTAGAAATCCGAGAACTTGGGCGAAGTCGATGGCGGGCAGGATCTCATCGATCTCGAGGTCGAGGTCGTCGGCCAATCGCGCGATCTCCTCGTTGCCCTTGTGGGTCTCGAGCAGGACGAGAAGGCCGAGCATCTCCGTCGGCGAGCACTTGGGGTAGATCGTCGGCAACTTCGCCCTCGCTCAGCCTGTACCGGATTGCATGGTGGGCGCCCTATAAGGCTTAGATTTTTGGGGCGAACTCTGCCTCATCGTGGCACCGAACTCGGCAGGGGCGTCCCGGCGACGGCGGCGGTCGGATCCTGGGAAGGGCCGGAGCCCCGGGGAGAGGTCCCCGAAGGGGCGGCCGCCGTGCCCTCCGTGATCAGGGAGTAGACATAGTCGGTGAGCGCGTAGAACGCCTCGGATTTCCGGTCGCGGGGCCGGGGCAGGTTCACCAGCACTCCGGCGAGCACCCGGCCCGGACGACGGGACAGGACGAGCACGCGATCGGCCATCGAAAGGGCCTCCTCGATATTGTGGGTGACGAGCACGACCGCCTCGGGGGGGAGGTTCGGGTCTCGCCACAGTTGCAGGACCTCTTCCCGGAGACTTTCCGCCGTGAGCGGATCGAGCGCGCTGAACGGCTCGTCCATCAGGAGGACGGCGGGCTCGATGGCGAGGGCACGGGCCAACCCCACGCGCTGTCGCATGCCCCCCGATAGCTCCCTCGGATACGCCTCCTCGAAGCCCACGAGGCCCGTGACCGTCACGTACCGTTCGACCTGCGCATCGATGCGGTCGGGTTCCCAACCCCGCGCCTCCAGCCCAAAGGCGACGTTCTCCTTGACCGAGAGCCACGGGAAGAGGGCGAAGCTCTGGAAGACCATCGCCATCTCCCGGTTGGGCGCTGTGACCGTCTGCCCGCGGAAGCGGATCTCGCCCGAAGTCGCGTGGTCCAGACCCTGGATGAGCCGGAGGAGCGTCGACTTCCCGCACCCCGACGGCCCCACGATGGCGAGGAAGTCGTTGTCGGCGACCGAGAACGACACGTCCGACATGATCGATATCGTGCCGTGCCGGGACGAGAACGACTTCGACACGTCATCGACCTCGATCAGCGTCAATGCGTCCGCCTCCTCCGCCCCGGTAGCTAGTCGTAGCGGTACTTCTCGACCGCCCTCCGGTACAACGGCTTCCAGAGAAGCTCGTTGACGATCACCACGGCGAGGACCATCGTGAAAAGCGCGACGACCATCAACGGCAGGCCGGACCCGTGCAGTTCGGCGTTTCCGACATCGATGAGCTCCCCGATCCCCAGGACCTGGAACGGGGCATGGCCGGCCGGGTTCTGCAAGTACTCGGCGATGACGAGCGCGTTCCAACCCCCGCCGAAAGCGGTGATCGAGCCGGTCACATACGCCGGAAAGATGGCGGGGAACAGCAGCCGGCGCCGATACCCTCGCCCGTCCAGGCCGTAGGAGCGGGCGGCCTCGTCGAGGTCCGGGGGAATGTTTCGGATCCCCGAGAGCAGGTTGAAGAAAAGGTACCACATCATGCCGGTGATGATCATCAGGATGGAGGTCGCCTGGCCCCCGATGATCGGATAGAGGGCGAAAATGAACGCCGGGAACAGCGCCGTGGCGGGCACGGAGGCGATGATCTCGACGGCCGGGAGGCCGTATCGGGCGGCGCGCGGCCGTCGGGCGAACAGAACGGCGAGCGGAAGCCCGATCGAGATCGAGATCGCGTACGCCGCGATCAACCGACCCGCCGAGAGCCCGAGGGCGATCGGGATGCTGTCGATCTGACCCCGTACCTGGGCCGGTATCGGCCCGGTGAGCACATGATAGACGGAGACGGTGATCGTGATGAGGAGCAGCCAGACGATGACGAGGAGGATCCCGAGGCCGACGGATCGGCCGGCGGCCCGCCAGAACGGGCGATACCGGGCGCGTCCGACCTGGGAGGCCCGGGTGGCCAGCGCCACGAACGGCGTGCTGATCCGGTTCACCCCCGTGAGCAGCCCCCGGCGGACGAATCCCACCGCCCGAACGAATGGGGCCCGACCCTTCGGCCCCCCGAGGATGATTCCCTCGCCGCTCGGCGAGACGTCGTATCGGTATTTCTCGGCCCATCGTCCAAGCGGGCGCCAAACGCCGAGGTCCATCGCCGCGATCAGGCCGACGAGGACGGCGAGGCCCACCAATAGCGCCGTCCCGTCCCCGTTCCCCGCCGCCGTCAGCAGGAACGTCCCGATCCCGGGCAACCGCGTGGTCGACGAGGCGGTCGATATGAGCTCGGCCGCGACGAGGAAGTACCATCCGCCGGTCCACGAAAGGACGGAGTTGTAGACGAGCCGGTTGGTGGTGGCGGGCAGCAACACCCGCCGCAATCGCTGGAGGCCATGGACGCCGAAGGAGTCGGCGGCCTCCTTCAGGTCCCCCGGGACCGATTTCAACGATTCGTACACCCCGAAGACCATGTTCCACGACATCGAGGTGAAGATGAGGAAGATCGAGGCGATGTTCGCCCCGATCTGGCTCCCGGGAGTCAGCCCGACGAACACGGCGATGGCGATCGGGAAGAACCCGAGGATCGGCACGGACTGCAGGATGTCGAGCACCGGGATCAGCACGCGCTCTCCGGTCGGATTGCTCGCGGCGACGTAGCCGTAGACGATGGCGAAGCCGAGGGAGACGAGGTAGGCGATGAGCATCCGGGTGAACGACGCGGCGAGATCCGGAACCGCGGTGAGCAGGTCGGTGGAGATCCGCTCCCAACCGGATCCGCTGACCGCGAGGGCGAGCGGGACGGAGAACGCCCCGAGCACACCGGCGAGGCCGAGGGTGCGAGTCCCGCGCGCTCCGCCCGCCGTCGGAAGGGCAGAGATCGAACGGTTCCCCGGCGCCGGATCTCGGGATCGTCCGGGCGAACCGGCGAGGGGCCCCGCGACGCTCGCGCCCGCTCCCACGGCCATGCCTCGCCACGGCCATGCGGTGGCTACTGCATGGTCTCGGGGTCGACCGACCCGGTCTATATCTGACTTCTCCCGGGACACACCCTACCCGACCAGCCCGCGCAGGCCGGGCGTTCGCACGCCGAGGACCTCCCCTGCGACGGGACGTTGCACGCCCCCCGAGAGATGGTACTCACCCGGATCCGACGCGCCGCGCCCTAGTTCCGGCAATGTTTATCTGTCCAATCCGGCTCGACCGCCCTGTAGCCCCGTGGTGTAGTGGCCAATCATGCGAGACTCTGGATCTCGCGACGCAGGTTCGAACGCCACTGGGGAGGTCTTCCCCGAGGGCCGGGATTCCTGCCGGGGCTACTCTCCCGGAACAGAACGACTCGGGATTCCTTTGCGGGGGTGCTCCAGCTCGGCCAATCCGGCCGACGAGGCCGGGGCCATCGAGGCAGGGCTTAGGACCCTGTTGCCTAGGGCATTCGCCGGTTCAAAGGGCGGGTCGGTCCGCGCCGACCCCCGGAGACTCCGGCCCCCCGCATTTCCCTCCCTGGCGGTGGGCCGCGCGCGTTGAGATCCTTCGGATGGACTCTCCCCTGATCCGCCCGGAGGCCCTCGTCGAGCTCGACGCTCCGCAGGCGGATGCCCTGCTGGATCGCCTCGAGGCGAGCGTGCCGGTCCACCCGCCGATGGTTCCGCTCGCGCTAGGAGGGGCGCGGAGGGCCACGGTCCTCGGCGACACCCACGGGGATTGGCGTAGCACCCTCGACGCCACCGAAGCCTTCCTCAAGGCCCCGGGAACCGAGGCGCTCGTCGGACTGGGCGACTACATCGATCGGCCCCCGCCGGACTGCCCGGAAGGATCGGTCGCGAACGCGCTCTACCTCCTTCAGTTGGCGGCCCTGTTCCCCGATCGCGTCTATCTGATCCAGGGCAACCACGAAACGACCCGACGGATCGCCGTCCTTCCCCACACGCTGCCCGAGGAGGTCGACCAGCTCTGGGGCCCGGAGGAGGCGCGCTACCTTCGGATCCTGCACCTTCTCGAACGCGGCCCTCTCGCGATCACGACGGCCAGCGGCGCGTACCTCGCCCACGGGGGGTTCCCGCTTCACGCCGGAGCCGGCGCCTTCCCCTCGGAGTTCGCCGATCTCGACGATGACGGACTCGCCGAGGTCACGTGGGGGGAGGTCTCCGTGGGTCGGATCCATCGGGGGTTCGTCCCGCCGTTCGACGAGCCACAGCTCGCCGCCTTCCTGCATCGCAGTGGTACCCGGGTGTTCCTCCGCGGCCACGACCCCGATCTCACCGGCCGGCCGATCTTCCATGACCGATGCCTGACCTTGCACACCTGCCGGATCTACCAGCGGTTCGGGGGAGTGATCGTGGCCCGATTGCCGACCGAGGGCCCCATCGATGGCCTCCGGCAGGTCCTCGTCGAGCACCTCGATACCGAGGGCCAAGGCGGCCCGATCTTGGATGAGTAGGGCCCGGATCCAGGGTTTCTGCCGCCTGGCCCGGATCAACGACCCGAGGGAGCCCCGAAAAGGCGAACTTCCGCGGCGAGGATTTCCGAGGCGTCACGCGCGCGCGCGTAGGCGCGCAGCGCCTCGCCATTGATCTCGAAGAAGGCCCCGGCGCCCCGGAGGCCCTGGAGGATCCGCACCGACTGCTGTGGATGTCCGAGGATGTGCGCGGCCGCGGCGAACGCTTCGGCGGTATTGAGCTCGGTCGGTCGGCCGAAGTGCTGGGGATTGGCGGCGAGCAGCCAGGGCAGCCGACGTCGTTCGATCAGGTTCGCCAGCCCGGGCTCCTCGGTCGGATACCCGCCTCGGTCGCGCAGGCGGTTCCAGGAACAATCGACGCCGAGAAGCCCGGTGCGCCGCACGCGATCGAGGTCGGATCGGCTGATCGGACGGTCGGCGTGGGGGTCCAGCAGCAACGGCGCTCGCCCGCCGGACCGCGGGTGGCGAAGCTCTTGGACGAGCCCGATCCGGATCAGATGGCGCCCGGTGCACGCGCGGGGGTGGTCCTCTCCGGCGAGGACGAGGTAGAGGCGCAGGTCCCCGCTATCCGGGGGGTTCGGCGTACTCTCGGAAGATCGCATGCAGCTCCCGGGTCATCTTCAGAGCGTCGTCGCGCGGTCGTTGCCACATGTTCCGCCCGAAGATGATCCCCGTGGCCCCGGCGTGCATCGACATGCGGACCTTCGACAGCATCGCTTCGTCGCCGACCTTCTCGCCCCCGGAGACGAGAACGAGCGCGCGCCCGGCACTCTCGACGACCTTGCGAAACGCCGCCTCGGAGGTGAGGGAGAGGGAGTTGTACGGCGGGGGACTGTCGCGGTCCTTCTCGGAGGCGACCGGATAGTTGAGCTTGACAATGTCGGCCCCGAGCTCGAGGGCGACCCGCGCGGCGTAATCGATGGCGTAGAGGCTCTCCTTGCCCCCCTTCTTCGCGACCGCCTCGCCTCGCGGGTAGGCCCAAACGATCACCGGCATGCCGAGTCGTTCCGCCTGCTCCCGGACCGTTCGGAACTGCTCGAAATCCCGATCTTGGGCGGGGGAACCGACGTAGACGGTGTACCCCACGGCCTCGGCGCCGAGACGCGCCGCGTCCTCGACGCTGCCGGTCAGCGCGCTGAACGCCTGCCCGTCCGGTGGGATCGCGGTCTTCCCGTTCAGTTTCAGGATCAGCGGCACGTCGCCGGCGTACTGGGCGAAGTACTTCTCGGCGAGTCCGATGTGCAGGGCGATCGCGGAGAACCGGCCCTCCTGGGCGAGACGGAACTGGTAGTCGGGATCGAGGGAATCGGGGTTCTCGAAAAAGTCGACCGGGCCATGCTCGAGGCCCTGATCGATGGGCAGGACGAGCAGGGTGCCGCCCCCCGGACCGTGGTGGTAGAGCATCCGCTTCAGCCGGGCGCGCTTGCCCGGCGAAAGGCCGAGGGTGGAGAGTGCGGGGCGACGGGCGCGGGCCACCTTCGGCCCGAGCCCGGGACCCGGCGAATCGAGCCGCGTTCCCATCGAGACCCCGGCCACGGACGGCTCCGGTGCGGTGTACCGGCGTCGGCGATTTAAGGCTTGGTCGGGCGACGGCGACCGGCGGTGCGTCCGCGCGCTTATCCCCTCGGCCCCGTATATTTGGCCGGGAGAACCCCGATCGGATGCGCTCGCAGGTGATCGTCGGTGCGACGCTCCTGGTCGACGCCGGGCTCTTCGTCGCGCTGCTCGCCGTCGGGCTCGTCTCCGGCAGCCGGGCCGTTCTCTCCCAGGCGGTGTACGTCATCGCCGACCTCATCGGGACAGGGCTCCTCTCGTGGGGGATCATCGCCTCGCTCCGTCCGCCGGACGAGAAGCATCCGTTCGGGCGCGGGAAGGAGCGCTTCTTCTGGTCGTTCTCCGCCTCCCTCGTGACGTTCTCCCTCGCCGGCTTCATCGTGATCCTCTCCGGCCTGACCTCGGTCGCGCATCCGGGCGCCGTCACGGAGCTTCGCTATGTCGTCCTCGTGCTCGCCTTGACGATCCTCTCCGGCGCAGTGGGGATCCTCGTCACGCTCCGCGAACTTCGCCAGGAAGGGGTCGAACTGAACGAGTTCCTGGACTCCTCCCACCTCGGGCTGAAGACGATCTTCTACCAGGACGTCGTCTCGGTCCTCGGCGCGCTTGTCGCGTTGACCGGGACGATCCTCATCGACGTCACCGGCCGGCCGGTCTTCGACGGCTTGGCGGCCGTGGGCGTGGGGATCCTCCTATCGGTGACCGGAGTTCTGCTGGCGGCCGAGAGCCGGGAGCTTCTGGTCGGCAAGGCGATCTCCCCGGGCCAAGCCCGCAAGGTCCTCGGTCTCGTCGAGCGGGACGCGCGCGTTCGCAAGGTCCGGGGGCTCCAATCGATGATGCTCGGCCCCGAGGACGTCCTCGTTGCCCTGCGGGTGAACTTCCAGGACGGCCTGACCACCGACCAGATCGAAGGGGCGATCGACCAGATCTCGGCGTCGCTCCGCGAGACGTTCCCGATGATGCGCCATCTGCTCATCGAACCCGAGTCGTGACCGGGGCGGGCCGCTCCGGCGCCAACCCCGCCGCGCCGGACCGGGCGCGATACCGCAACATCGTCAGGCTCGTCAACCCGAGCGCGATCCCCCCGAAGTACGCGTCCAACCCCGGCGCCCCGAACCGCTCGAACAGGGTGGTCGATAGCACGAGGCCCCCGATCATTCCGAGGCTGATCGTCAGGGTGTAGACCGACATCGTCGTCGCGCGCGAGATCGATCGGGTCGCGTCGGTGAGCGCCGCGAGGGCCGCCGGCCCATAGGCCAGAGCGGGCAACGCACTCGCGGCGACCAGGGCCACGAACTCCGGCTGCAGTCCGAAGGTCGCCAGCAGGGCCGCCCCCGTAAGGACGCCGACGAAGCCGGCCGTCCCCACCGCCATCAGGCGCATCCGGCCGTACCGGTCGGACAGGCGGCCGAAGTATGGTTGGGTCGCCAGGAGCACGAGGCCGCCACCGCCGATGAGCCCGCCGAGCTCCCACGTGGGCAGGCCCACGGCGCTCGCCGCCCCCCCGAGAAACACGAACAGCGTTCCGAGGAGCAGGTAGATCACGAGCCAGGGGAGCGTGACGAGAAGGATCTGCGGCTGGAAGGCGGCCCGCAGCAGCTCCGACGGGGCGACCTTTGGATACCCGACGACCGCTTCGGGAACGCCCCGAAGCGAAAGGGCAGCGTACCCGAATCCGCCGGCCAGCACCGCTCCCCCTAGGAGGAAGAGCGAGGCGAGCGAGTCGTTCGGCAGCGTACCCAGAAGGCCGAAGCCCAGGCCGAATCCCAGGATCCAACCGAGCAGGTTCATCGCGTCGAACCGCCCCATCTCCAAGCCCCGCTCGTCGCTTCCGGATTCGTCGCCGACGATCGCGAGGCTCGAGGTGAGGATTGCGCCGCTGGCGACCCCGAAGAGGAAGTTCACGGCCCCGAGCCAGCGGGCGTCCCGGGACAGCGCGATGAGGACGGTGAGCAGAGCGGCCGCTCCGATCGCCGCCCGCAGCACGCCGTAGCGCCCCGTCCGGTCAGCGAGGTTCCCCGTCAGGAGGACGGTCGAGAACTCGCCGATCGGGGCGAGGGCCGCTACGAGACCGATCGTGCCGACCGACTCAGCGCCGAACCCGACCGAGCTATCCGATATGTAGGAGGCAAAAACGCTCAGCCCGAGGCCGAACGCAAACCGGACAAGCAACGTCGATCCGAAGACCGCTCGAAGGACCCGAGGGCGGCTGAGTCCCTCCCGAGCCGTCGACCCGCTCACGGCGTCGAACCGACTAACCGGGGGGGGGCCGCTCGAGCAGCTCGACCCAGACATCGTCGGGATCGAGGACGAACGCGATCCGGCTCGAACCGCCGCCCAGGCGGTACGGTTCCTTCGCGACCCGGACGTTCTTCTCGCGGGCCCGCGCCAGGAACCGGTCGAGGTCGGGGACCTCGAACGCGAGGTGATCGAGCTGCTCGCCGGGTTCGATCCGCTCCTTGCCTTCCCAGCAGGTCAGCTCGATCCGCGCCCCGCTCTCCGGGTCCCGGACGAACGCGATCTCGGCATGATTCTCCGGGATCGCCCGACGGCGCTCGAATTCGAGGCCCATCACATCGGTCCAGAACTGCAGGCTCACATCGATGTTGCGGACCGTGATCGAAGTGTGCGCGAACTTCACCGAAGACCTCTCCCCGCTGAGGCACCGGTGCTGGGAGGCAATAGAGATTCGCTCGGGACCGATCAGGGATGCCCGAAGCATACCCGCAGTGGTTCGCTCCCGGGCGACCAGTCGGCTTCCACCCGGACGAACCCCACCCGCTCGAACTGGTAGATGTCCCGCGGGGATGCGCCTCGCAGGGCATTCTCCCCGAGACCCCGGCGGTGGCTTCCGTCCGGGTCCAGCAGATCGACCGGGACCGCCCCCCGGCCCCCGACCCATTGGAACCTCGGGAGCCGCCGGTTCTCACGGGAGGTGAACCGGGCGATCGTCGGCCCCGTGGGGGCCAGCTCGCGAGGGAGCTCGATGTTCGCATGGTCCTTGAGGCGGATCTCTTCGCCGAGGTGCGCCCGTACATCGCGGCCCGAGAGCCAGAACAGCGGTCCCGCCGGCACCCGGCGCCCCCCGAGCTCCGCGCGTTCCGGATGGTTGGCGAGCTCGATCTCCGATAGCTCCGACGGGTACCCGGACACCTCCACCGCAACTGGATCCTCCACGAAGTAACGGCGGGGCGTCGTCGGGTCGAGGATCTGCCGGTTCTCCGCGTACAGGGTCTCCGCCGGGACCTCGATGTCGGCCAGGGAGAGACCGAATCCCAGGGTGAACCGGCGGAGGGCATCGGGCCGGATCCCCCGGCGATCGAGCGAGTCGATCGACCAGAGTCGCGGGTCGGCCCAGCCGTCGTATTCGCCCGACTTCACCTGGGCGTAGCCCTTGCTCTTGGAGATCTTGGCCTCGGCGACCCGCAAGAGGCCCCAGTGGAGGAACGGCGGTCCTCGGATCCCCAGGAGGTCCCAAATGTACCGTTCCATCCGATCTTCCATCACCAGGTCCTTGCCCCGCAGCACGTGGGTGATACCGAGCTCGATGTCGTCGACCGCCCAGGAGAACTCGAGCATCGGCCACACCCGCCAACGGCGACCGACCCGAGGGTGGTCGAGATCGCTCAGGCGGCAGAGGACCCGGTCCCGGAAGGCCGGGTCCGGGTCCGCAAGGTCGGTGCGGAGGCGCAGGACTGCCTCGCCTTCGGCGAACTCCCCGGCGAGCATTCGGGTCCAAAGTTCTTGGGTCTCGGGGAGCGATTGCGTTCGCTCCGGGCACGGCTCGCCCCGGGCCCGCCGCGCCTGCAGCACCTCGCTCGGGCACCGGCAGACGTACGCGCCCCCGGCGTCGATGACCCGCCGCGCCCATTGGTAGACGATCGGAAGGCGGTCGGACTTGTACAGGACCTCGTCCGGCGGGACGTGGGCGAGATCAAGATCATTTCGAATGACGTCGAAGAGCTCCGGTGCGATGCGTTTCTCCTTCGAGCCGACCGTATCGTCGAAGACGAGCAGGAGCCGCCCATGGTAGCGCTTCCGGTAATGATCGTTCACGTAGAGCATCCGCGCGTTCCCCACGTGGAGCGCGCCGGACGGGAAGGGGGCGAGACGCAGGACCACCTGGCCATCGACGGCCCCGGGCAGGTCGGGCAGGACCCCTTCCGTCGCGAGGGCCCGTCCCCGATCGGGCGGAGCCTCCTTGCCTCCGAGGCGTTCGAGCTCTGCCCGCTGGACCTCGAGGGGCATCGCGCCGACCTCCGCGACGATGCCCTCGAGGGCGCTGCGAAGCTCCGGCGCGCGCGATCGCAGCGACGGATCGCTTCCGAGGATCCGCGAGAGGATCGGCCCGGGTCGAGCAGCCCCACCGTGCTCGATCGAGTTGTCGAGGACCAGGCGACGCAACCGCGACGCCACGTCGGGCGGAAGGGTCATTCGGCGTTGAAGCGAGGCGCAGGTTAATACCGTTCGGACGCGGGACCGGACGGGTGGTCCGGGCGCCCCCGATAGTAGCGCCGCTCGCCTTGGACGAGGGCCTCGGAGAGGGTGAGCTCACCTCGCAGGACACGGCCTGCGTCGCCCCGAGGGATCGTGAACTTGCCTCCACTGCGCTCGCGACTGACCCGTTGAAGGTTCGCAATGTCGCCGTCCGTGACCTGGATCGTCGGCGACGCGAGGGTCGGCACCGCGCGGCCGGAGGCTCGGGCGATCGCACGGGCGGCGATCGCATCCCGCGGGCGGCGATGGCCCCGCGGCGTCGTGCCCTGTTCATCCACCACCTCGACGGCCTTTCGGAGGCCGGCGAGCGCCGTGAGGATGCGATCCCGCGAGGGACTGTCGCCGCTCCCGACCCGGAACCGGATCCGTCGAGAGGGGAATCGATGGTGCACCTGCTTGGCGAGACCGGCGGCCGCCTCCGGGTCCGCGAGAATCCCCTCCTCCAAGCATCGATTCTCGGATACGAGCGCGTATCCCGGCCGGGGGCCCGGGTCGAGGCCGACGAAGATCTCGGCCTCGGGGCTGCCCGGGTGGAGCGCCTCCTCAACGGCGGCCCACAGTGCGGCTCGATCCCCACCCGGCGCGACGGCGAGGACCTTCGAATGTCCCATCCGTTCCGCCTCGCGAGGGCTCGTCAACACCACGGCGACATGCCCCGGCACCCGCTGATCGGGGAGGAAGCTCACCGTCGGGACCCGGCGATCCCGAAGCTCCCCGGCGAGTTCCTCATAGAGGAGCGCGTCCAGGGTCGCTAGGCCCACGCACCGGGTTCTCAACGGCGTTACAAGGGCGATATACAGGATATAGTTTGCCCGGAAGATGGCGGCCTGCCCGAGCTGCGCGATGCCCACCCCACCGGGCGCGCTGTTCTGCGGCCGTTGCGGTCGTACCCTCCCTCAGGTGGCGATCGGCGCCCCCCTCGCGCCACCGCCCGGCCCGGCGGTGCCCGCCCCCGACTGGGTCCCCCCCTCCTTGGTCGGCAGCGCCGTCCACTGTCCGCGTTGCAACACGCTGATATCGGCGATGGCGGTCATCTGTCCGGTATGCCTCACCCCGCGAACGGCTCCGGCCGCCGAGGGCGCCGGGGGCGTCGCACCGCCCTGATGGTCCGCACCGCCCGGGAACGCATCGACGACCTGTTCGCCCTGGCGAACGCCGAGGCCGCCCGGGGGGCGAGCCCGGTCGTGGACCGGTACGTGCGCCTGGCCCGCCGCGTCGGGACCCGTCACAACGTCCGCATTCCTCCGGAGTACCGCGAACTGTACTGTCGGAAGTGTTCGTCGTTCTGGCTGGAGGGCCGATCCGTCCGGACCCGCCTGCGCGGGTCGGTTCGGGTGCGCACTTGCCTCGTGTGCGGGACGATCCGACGCCAACCGCTCAGGAATCGCATCGCCGGCTCCCGTTCGCCCGAGTTCACCATGCCGATCTCCCGGAGCCCCGACGAGATCCTGGCGGAACCGCCCACCGACGCCGACGAAGAGGCGGCTGAGCTCGGGTCGGAGGAAGAGGAATAACCGCCCGGCCCTAGCCTTCCGAATCCCGTCGACGCCGGGGTGGCCGAGTGGCCAAAGGCGGCAGACTCAAGATCTGCTCTCGCAGGAGTTCCCAGGTTCAAATCCTGGCCCCGGCACCGAACCCGTTCCCGGCCGCCGGCGAGCATGGGACCAGGACCGACTCCGCACCGTCCATTGGCGGTCAGCCCAAGGAGGTGCGACTATCTCTCCACCCGCCGCCGGCGAACGCCGCGCTGATGCCTCCTTTTGCCCCCCGGGGTGCGGGCCGGGTTCGGCCGCTGCCTACTAATGAGCCCGGAGGGCTGCGCGGGACGGACGGAGATAGGGATGCGCAGAATCCCATCGCGAATCCGCGACGCCCGTATTGGGAGAGCGGGGGGGCGGCGGGAAGATCGGGCCCCGCCCCACCGGCCCGCGGTCCCCACGTCGGGGCCGACCGGCCCTAGGACCCCCGGGATCAACCGAGTTCGCGCGCAGCTGGGACTCGGATGAAGGCGCGTCGTTCGAACGCCACCGGACTCTCGCATCCGGATGGCCGCTGGACCCGGGCGGAACTGGTGCGCGCCTTGGCTTCCGTCCCGGGATTCGAACGCCCCGACCCTCATCTCGAACAAGTGGTGACGCCAGCCGACCCCGCCGCCGACCTTCTGGCCGAGGCACTCGCCCGGGGGGACCTTCGAGGGCGCTCGGTATTCGACCTGGGGACCGGAACGGGCCGGCTCGCTATCGGAGCCGCGCTCCTGGGAGCGGGCCCGGTCCGGGGGATCGACCTTTCCGCCCCGGCGATCGAGCGGGCCCGGGAGAGCGCGCGATCCCTCAAGCTGGAGATCGATTTCCGGGTCGGAGACGTCGCGGAGCTCGACTCCGAGGAGGGCACCGTACTGATGAACCCGCCGTTCGGCGCTCAGCGTCGCCACGCCGACCGGCCCTTCTGGCGCATCGCCCTGGGCCCGGGGGCCCGGGCGGTCTACGCGTTCGCGTTGGCGGACTCCCGAAGCTTTATAGAGCGTCGAGCGGTCGAGCGAAGTGCCCAGATCGAATCGGTCCGTCCGGTCCCGTGGAGCCTCCCGGCGACGTTCGCCCATCACCAACGTCGCGCGGTGGACCTCCCGGTGGACCTGTGGATCCTTCGGATGAGCGAGTGAGTAACGTGAGCGAGCCCGGATCGGATCGGCTGGTGCTGCCGGGCGAGCTCCTCGGCACGGCCGAGGAGTTCGTGCCGGGCCGAGGCACCTACGAGGACAACGGCCGGATCTACGCGGCTCTCCTCGGCCACCCCAAGGTCGATCCGTCCGACCGGGCGATCCGGGTCGACGCCCTGAATGCGATCCCGAATCTGACCGAGAACGATACGGTCTACGGGCGCGTCGATGAGATCAAGGCCGCCATGGCAATCGTGACCATCGTCGCGGCCGCCCCGTCCGGACGGGGCGTCCCGGGCAATCCCGAGGGGACGATCCACATCTCGAAGGCGAAGGACGGCTACACCGAGACCCTGGCCGACGAGTTCGCGCCGGGGGATGTCGTGCTGGCCAAGCTGATCCAGCACCGCCCGACGATCAAGCTCACGACGGCCCCGTCGTTCCTCGGGGTCGTGGCGGCGCGATGCCAGCTGTGCCATGCGCTCCTCGCCAAGCACGGCCACCAGCTCGAATGCCCCCGCTGCGGCCACCAGGAACGCCGGAAGATGGCGGCCGATTACGGCCAGGTCCTCGTTCCGCCGGCCGCGTCGGGTCCGGCCGAAAGTGAACGCCGATAGGGAAGCCGAGCTCGCCCAGCTCGTGCGGTCGCACGAGCGATGGCGCGCGCGCAGCGTGTTCAACCTGCTCCCGAGCGAAAACGCCCTCTCGCCGGTCGCTCGGAAGTTCCTGTCGAGCGACCTCGCCGGCCGCTATACGCTGCCGCATCCGGAGCGGGAGGGGGAGCGCGGCTCGACCAACGATTACGCGGGAACCCGCTACACCGATCGGATCGAGGCGATCGGCAACGACGCCGCCGGCCGGATCTTCCACGGACGATGGGCCACCACCCGCCCTCTCTCCGGCCACCTCGCCGCGCTCTCGGTCCTCGTGCCGCTCCTGCCGAGGGGGGCGCGGGTGCTCGCGATCCCCCCCGAGGCCGGGGGGTACGATGGGTATGCCCCCGCCTACCTCCCCGAGCTGTTCGGATGGGAGGTCCGGCCCCTGCCGGCGACCGGACCGGGCCACTCCGTCCTTGCCGAGGCGGCGATCGCCGAGATCCGGGCCCACCGCCCGAACGCGGTTCTCCTCGGTCAGAGCCTGTTCCTCTTCCCCTACCCGCTCAAGGCGATCGCCGAAGAGGCCCACGCGGTCGGGGCCCTCGTCCTGTACGATGCCTCCCACGTCCTGGGGCTCATCGCGGGAGGGGCGTTCCAGGATCCCCTTCGGGAGGGCGCGGACGTCCTGTTCGGGAGCACCCACAAGTCGTTCCCCGGCCCGCAGGGCGGACTCCTGGTGACGGATCGCGAGGACCTGTTCCAGCGGATCGACCCCGCCCTCACCTGGCGGATCTTCGACAACGCCCACTGGAACCGGATCGCCGCCCTCGCGCAGACGCTGCTCGAGCTCGAACGGTTCGGACCGGCGTATGCTCGCACGGTGATCGACAACGCCCGGGCCCTCGGGGCGGCCCTCCAGGACCGAGGCCTCGCGATGGTCGCCTCGGGCGAGGGCTACACCGCCTCCCACCAGGTCCACGTCGACCGGGCCGCGCTCCAACGGGACGCCCAGATCGCTCCCTCGGCCCTGGCCCGGCGGTGGGAAAGGCAACGACTGATCGCCGACCTCGTCGGACGACTCGGGACCGCCGAGATCGCGCGCTTGGGGCTCACGCCTTCGGAGATGCCCAAGCTCGCTGACCTGTTGGTGCGGGCCGGCCTGAAGCGGGAGAAGGTCGGCTCGGAGGTCCTCGCCTGGCGGCGAACCTACCCGGCCCTGACGTTTGTCTGAACGACCGGTGGCCCGTTGCCCCGGGGCGGGACGCCCCGGGCGTTACCTCACGGCGGCCCGACTAGGTCTTCGTACCGTGGGCCTTCGTCTGGTGATCAGACAGTTCCATCGCCGAGGCGAACTGCTGGTGGCAGACCGGGCACTCGTTGGGTTTGAGGCTCGATTTGCCCGAGCCGTTCTCGGCGGGTTTCGAACTCCACGGCGTCGGCGGCTTGGTCGCCGAGGGGCCCCACATCATCCGACCGAGGAGCAGCGCCACGGCCAAACCGACGATCAGCCCGACCACCATGAGCAGCGCCGCGGTCGTGCCCGCGCCCAGGCCCCCGAGGATCGACTCGTTGTGGTAGTTCGAGGTGTTGACGTAGACCGTCGTGCCGGCCGGGACCACGTTCAACGCGAAGTTGAACAACGTGTAGCCGTACGGACCGGAGAGGTTGAGCGTCGCCGTGTACTTCCCGGCGGTCGTGGGCCGCCACGCCGTGGCCGCCGTGCCGATGTGCGGCCCGGATCCGGCGACGGCCACTCCGGCGGTGTAGACGAGCTGGGAGGTCGCGGAGCTGAAGATGCTGATCTCGGCGCCGCTGACGAAGTCGCCAGAGTAGCTCACTACCACGCTGGTGTTCCCCGTCGAGATGCCGCCGTTCGGGTTGGGGGATAGAAGGACGCCCTGGGGCAGGTAGGTCTGCAGGTAGTTGTCCTGCGTCGCGCCGCCGATGCCGACCGATCCGCTCGTTACCCCGCCGACGTAGGGCGCGGTCGAGATGCCGACGAACACCCCGACGGAGTACTCCGTGCCGAACGGAAGGGTCCCGCCGTGGTAGTTCTGGCTGGTCATCTCGGCATTGGTGAGCGAGTAGGCGTAGGCGTCCGTTCCATTGACGATGAGGCTGCTCAGCGAGAGGTTTGCGACGGTGCAGGGCGTGTTCTGGACGCCGACGCCTTGCCCGAGCCCGTTGAACAGGATGAACGGACACGCCGAACTCCCCAGGTCCTGTACAAGGATCCACATCGTGGTGGTCTGCGTGTTGACCGCCGCGCTCGAGGAGATCGCCCAGGTGAGGTTGAGCGGGAGGGCCGAGTACAGGTGGAACGGCGAAGTAAGGACCACCGTGACCGACGGCGGGACCGCGAGGACGGTGAAGTTGACCAGCGCGTTGTGGGCGGAAGAGTCGGTCACCGTGATCTGGTGCACCCCGAGGGACGCGGCGGCGGGGACGTTGAAGTTGCAGGTCAGGTCGCCGAACGCCGACGTGTTGAGCTTGCACAATAGAGACGATGTCGGCGCCCAAACGAAGCTCGTGTTCGAGTTGCCGGTGAACCCGGTCGCCTTGATGCTCGCGGCGACGCCGGCTTCCCCGCTCCCCGGGGCGATCGACGCGGTCTGGGTCACGGTGAACGTGGCCGTGGCGGTGTTCGGGGCGGTGTCCGTCGCCTTGATGAGGTGCGGGCCGAACGCTCCGTTCGGGATGGTGAAGCCGCAGACGAAATCGCCAGAAGCGTTCGTCGCGACGTTGCACAGCACCCAGCCGCCCGGCGCCCAGCTGACCGTCACGGCCATCGAGGCCGACGGAGTGCTGACCAGGAACCCGGATCCGTTGGCGACCACGGCTTGACCGACGGTGCCGGTCGCGGGCGTCAACGTGATCCTCGGGACGGACGGCAACGGGCGCGACGTGCTCGGGGTCACGGCGTGGCCCATCGGGACGACGTGCGACGGTGCAGCGGGGCCAATAGAGTGGAACGGATGGGCCGACACGGACGGTCCGATCGAGAAGCCGCCCGGAGCACTGCCGAGACCGGAGAGCCCCATGCCCCCCAGCCCCGTGAGGAGGATGACGACGGCCACGCTTGCAGCGACTCGCCTCGGTCTCCAAAGGGCTATTGTCGAGTCCATAGTCTACCGTAGTACGACCGTGACTTAAACTGGTAGGTCGAGCGACGGACTCCGTCGCGATGCGAGCGACATGCGGCGGTCGCCGAGAAGGGGTCGGGGAGAACCCGACCCCCCGGAAGGGGTAGGCCCAGGTCGGTGAGGTCCTCGCCTATTCCTCGACTCCGTGCACGACCCGCTGGTGCTGGTGGAGACCGGCCCCGGTCTCGAACCGTTCGTGGCAGATCGGGCATTCGTTCGAACTCGCCGCGGAGCTCTTCGTATCTTCCTTGCCTTCTTCCCAAGCCTTGGCGGGGGCGAGCGTCGCACTCCCCCCGGCCGGGGTCTCGCGGCGCATCGTTGGGGCGACCCATAGCCCAAGGAGGATCCCGACGATCGCGGCGATCAGCACGAGGACGGTCGCGTCGGCGAGCGCGTTCCCGAACAGCGGGTTCGCCCCGTTCGTCTTTCGGATGACCGTCGTCTGACCGGCGTTGACGACGACCGGTTCTCCTTTCTTCACCGAACCGAACGGATTCCCGATCACAAGCTCGATCCAGTAGTTCCCACCTCCGACCGCCGCCCAGGTGGCGCTCCCACTGCGCGACTGCCCGCCTTGGGCGGGCACGAAGGCGAGTTGGCTGTAGACGAGGACCGATCCCGTCCCGTTCGACGCGTTCTGGTAGACGAACAGCGTCGCATTCGTCAGGTAGTCGCCTTGGTACGTGTAGGCGATCGTGACGTTACCTAACGGTACGAGCGCGTTCGCTGACGGGCCGGTGATGTTCGCCCCTAACGGGTCGAAAATGAAGTTCGTCGACACCCCTTGCCGTAACGATCCGGAATGGTTCGCACTGAACCAGATCGTGACCTCGTAGTTCGACTGGGTCGGAAGCTCCGGCGCGTCGGCGTAGAATCCCTTGAGCTCGAGCAGGGTGAGGTTGATCGACTGGCCGTAGTTGACCTTGTGCGGCGTGACCTTGATCGAGAAGTTCACCACGAGGCAGCCGGCCGACGGGCATCCCGCGCCGAGATAGGTGATCTCGAGCGACGAGTTGAACGTCAGGTTGCTGACCTGGCCCGACGGGATGTTCACCGACCAGTTGAGCTGGTAGGGGATCGGCGTGTACAGACTGTTCTGGTTGAGGTTCTCGTTCTCGATCGCGCCCACGATGAAGCGGTGCGTGAAGCTGAACGTCTGGCCCATGCTCGTGTTGACGAACACCGTCAGCTCGTGGATCCCGGGCGTGTAGTTCCCCGTGAGGTTGATGAACGACGACCAGAGCTGCAGCTGCGGCGGCTCCTCCGGTGTGATGTTCGCGGCGAAATGTCCGTCGACCGTTGCCACGACCCCGGTGATATGTTCGAGCCCGCTCGACCACTGCAGGGGGTTGCCGTTGTAGCCGTTCGGCACGAAGTACCAGATGCCCAACGGGTCCTGCGTGGGCAGCGAGACGTTCAGCTGGAAGGAGACGTTGGTCCCCGTCCCGAAGAAATCGCGCGGCACGCGCTGGGTCGTCATCGTGGTGATGTTGACCGGGTTCGGCAGGATCCACATCGGGGTCGCCGTGTAGTTTCGGTAGTAGGAGTTGTTGAACTCGCAGTGGATGATCAGGTTCGGGTTCGACCGGTTGATCGGCGCGCACGGCTCGACGTAGTTGAAGCTCTGGTTGCTGGTGCCGGGGGTGTCGACCGCCACGCCGCCGATCCCGAGCGGGACGCGCGCGAGGTAGTCGAAGTAGTTCGTCGCGCTCATGTTGTCCGGGACGGTCAGCGAGACGTTCCCGTTCGCATCGGTCACCGCCGAGGTGCCCGTGCTGTTGGTGATGCCCAATAGGCCACCGGTCGGCTCGTAGCGCGCGAACTTGTACTCCTTGCCCGAGTCGAACGTCCCGAGCCAGACCTGACGATAGGGAACCGAGGCGCCGGTCCAGTTGTTCACGTGGAGGGTCAGGACCTGTCCCTGCCAGGCGTAGAGGGTATTGTACAGGCTCGAGGTGTTCTGGTAGTTCTGGACCCAGGCGTTCTGGGTCGCGCTATCGTAGTGGCCGTGGTCGGAGACGTACAGCTCGAGATCGAGCGCATTGAACTCGGCATACTTGCCGTTCCCGATCCCGGCCGGGGTCACCGAGGGGGCGGGGACGACCGTGTAGACGGTCCCGCCCGTCTCGGGACCGTACGTGGCGTTGACGAAGTACGGCGCCGAATACGCCATGTTCCAAGTCTGGACGAGGGCGATCCCTTGGAGGTTCGAGAACGTCTGGGAGATCACGTTCGTCGGTTGGCTCGCGCTGTTGCCGTAGTAGCTCGCGGCCTTCTCCGCGCGCGAGCCGACCCAGGCGAGGTCCGTCAGCTGGGGCACCGTGGCGGTCACGACGGCATTGTAGACCGGCGCGCCGGCCGCGTCGGTGACCTTGACGGCGAAGGTGTTCTCGTAGAGGATGCCGATGTTCGACTGCCCACCGCCCCATTGGGAAAACGCAACGCAGCCGAGGCCGGCCTGGGCGATCGGCGGGATCAGGTTCCCGATGGGGTTGTCGACGTTCGCCGTCGCGCAGCCTCCGACGATCGAGCCCGAACCGGGGTTCTGGACCGTAACGGTCAGGCCACCCGGCGGGATCGATGGGTTGAGCCAGTCGTATCCGAAGCCGACGTTCTTGCTAGTGCTGTTACCCAGGGTAAAGATGAGCAGGCCCGGCGAGTAGCTCGGGGCGAAGGGCGCTGCCCCCGTGTTAAGGGTGAATCGAAGACCGAGCGATGGACCGGGAACAAACGTGAGTTGTCCGCCGCTCAAAGTGATTTTCTGTTCTGGAAGACCCTGTGGGAAGTACTCTACCGTAACAATCGGATTCGCGGAGGCAATCGATGCTGTCGCGTTGACGTCGATCGTGTAGGTCTGGTTGAGCGACATGTTGAACCAGAGCGCCGGGGTGGCGGTGTTCGTCCCGCCGTTGACGGTCTCGAACCCCTTCTCATTCTCTAGCTGGTTCATGTCCCGGGCGAAGTTGTAGACGTTCATCGAGCCCCAGCCCGTCGGGAAATCCCATCCGGGGAGGGTGTTGCCGTAGTTCGACTGCCCGTTCGCGCCGACCGGGAAGTTCTGCCCCGGGGGCCAGGCGTACTGCAGGCTCGCGCCGTGGTTACCCCAGAAGCTCGTCCCGTTGTTCACATCGTAGAACGGGGGACCGAAGCTCAGGTTGCCGTTCAGCCAGGCGTTACCCATCTCGAAGACCGGCCCGTTGAGGTTCCCCAAGTAGGAGCTGTGGCCGTTCGATCGCAGGTAGTCGGCGATGTCCGCGAACTCCCCGGCGACCGTCGGGCAGGCGAAGCTCGTCCCGCCGAACAGGAAATTCGGGACCCCGTCGAAGAAGATCGACATGTTGAAATCGGCCTCCGCGGCGACCGCGCTCCCGAGGGATCGGCCGACGTTCGGGACGCCGAGACCGTGCTCGAACCAGGGCTGCTGGAACCAGTAGCTCAACCCGAAGCCGCCGGACGCCGTCGGGGGTCCGGAGAACAGCGTGAGGTTCGAGATCGGGTGGTACCAGAACGACTGGTTGTGCAGGCCCTCCGCCTTGGTCACCTTCAGATCAACGTTGACCCCGAGGCCCGGCTTGAATGAATCGAGCAGCGGGATGAACGTCTGCAGGTTCCCGTACGTCAGGTTCGTCGCGGGGAAGATCTGGCCATAGGAGTCCTGCGCGTTCGACCGCAGCCCATCGACCGACAACACGTACGGGTCGGTCGCCGGGAACGATCCCGATAGGATCCCCGTGGTCCCATCGAATCCACCCCCGTCGCCGCTGGAGGCGAGGATCGACGCGCCCTTCGCGTCGAGCAGCATGAAGTAGTGGTGCATCAGCAGGTCGCTGCCGATCCCCGGCGTGTAGAGCGTGCCGGAGGTATCCTCCGCGCCCCCCCAGGAGTTGGAGATGATGTTGGGGGTCGGGGACATGCTGTTGAGCGCGGCGTACTGGTCATCGAGCATGTTGCCGAAGAATCCCTGGGCGTAGACCGGGATGATCTTCGCCTGGGGGGCCATCGTGCTGGAGAACTCGATGTCGAGCGCCATCTCCCCGGAGCCGCCGTCCGTATAGTACAGCGTCCCGTTCCAGGTGTACGCCCCGTCGATCGGATCGGGGGTGACCCGGTTGACGATCTGGTTGGGGTTGTTGTAGACGAGCTGGGCGTACGACTGCAGGTCACCGGGGTTGATCCCGCCCTCCATCACGATCGCGATCGTGATCGCCGGGTTCGCGCCCTTGGGCCCGCCATTGTACCCCTGGGCGAGCAACGGATCGGCTTGGAACAGCTGGTTGAACGTCGCCGCCGAGATCGACTGCGTCCGGTGGGTCAGCAGTTGGTTGTGGAAGGCGAACTGGTAGCCGAACCATGCGAACGCCTCGTCGGTGTAGTTGAAGAGTTGGGCCATCGTGGCATTGTAGACCACGGGGCCCCCGGTCGCGGGGGCGGCGGGGGCGCCGCTCGCCCCGAGCTCCGCGGCCTGGATCGCCTGCGCGAGCATCGGGTCGACGGAGTGGTAGGGCCGGTAGTTTCCCGGTCCGCTCAGCCCATCGACCGAACCGATCCCGCCGGCGATCGGGCTCGGGAGCCGCAGGGGCGCCGAGTTGGCGATCGTGGTCTTGGTCGCGGTCGTATTGGAATATTGGACCTCGCTGAGCGTGGTGTGGAAGGCGCTCGCCACGAGGCTCGACGGCGCGTGGAAGGAGATCGATAGAGTACCGACCGTCCCGACCTGCATCCCGAGCGAGGTGAAGTAATTCACCGTGTCCTGGACCTCCGTCGACGGGGGCCCGAACATGGCTTGCTCCTGGCTGTTGGTCAGCCACTTGTGATACAATGGGGATCCGGGCAGCTGCTGTTCATTGACGATCTGGGCGAGCTCGGCTTCGTTGCGGAGCGGGAAGCCGATGGTGAACCAGACCTGCTGGTTCGCCGGGGCGGGGCCGAGGACGGTGGCGTTCGGAAGGTTCGAAAGCGGCGCGCCGGCGAGGGCCTGCACGGGGTCGGACTGGAGCTGGGCGCCGGACTGGAGGGCCATGGGGGAAAGGAACGCGGCCCCCCCTACAGGGGCGGTCGGAGCGGCCCCAATGTGGGCGCTCGGGAAACCGATGACGGCCGCTCCGCTGGCCACCATTAGGAAGACGGCGAGGATCGGGAAGCCGACCCCCCAGCGTGGGAGCTTGCGGATTGCGGCCAACGGCTCGGCTCTTGCGGTCTCAATTTGACTCATTGTGTTCCTCCGGGCGCAGCGTACGACCCCAGGTTGACTGTGGGGTGACGCGCTCATACCGGGGACCCTTCAAATACCTTCGCCCCCCCCGTCCGTCGATATGGGGCGTTCCGACGTGAAGGTCGCCCCAAAGCAGGGGCATCGGTACCTCGCGTTGTCGGGGACGCCCGGTACCGGAAAGACCGCTACGGCCGCATGCCTTCCTGGGCGTTTCCGAACGATCGAGGTCGCCGATCTGGCGATCGCCTGGGGGCTAGGCCGGAGAGACCGGGGCGCCGTCCGCGTCGACCTGGGCGCCCTCACCCGCCGCTGGGCCCGACAACCCCCGCCCGACCGGACGACGTTCGTGGTCGGCCATCTAGCCCACCTACTCCCGATCCCGGAGGTCATCCTCCTACGCTGCCACCCGGTCGAACTTCATCGGCGCCTGGTCGAGGCCGATCGGGGAACTCCGTCCGATCGGATCCAGAACGCGGGCTCCGAGGCGGTCGACTTCATCCTCATCGAGGCGCAGCGTTTGGGACGTACCGTCTTTGAACTAGATACCTCCGGCCGGACGCCCCGATCGGTCGGCCGAGAGATCGCCCGCCTCGCGCCGCACCCCCTTCCGGTCCGTGTTGGATCCGTCGACTGGTTGGCCGATCCCCGGGTCACCGACTTCCTTTTGCGGAACGCCCGCTAGGTCGGCCGATGGTCCTCGAGGGGTATCGGGCCTGGGCTGCACCGTACCTGGACCGGATGGTTCGGCCGTTCCTCTCCACCCGTCCCGCCCGGCTGAGCTGGACCGCGCTCGGCTTGAGCGCGGCGGCAGGGGTGCTCGCAGCTCTCGCGCGTTGGACCACCCCGATCGTCTTCCTAGGCGTCGCCGGATTCGTGTTCCTGGGGGGCGTCTTCGATGTCCTCGATGGGGAGGTCGCCCGCCGGTCCGGTCGGTCGAGCCCGCGCGGCGACCTGCTCGACCATGTCCTCGACCGCTATGCGGACCTGTTCGTTCTCCTAGGGATCGCCGTTTCCGGGTACGCCTACCCTCCCCTCGCGCTCCTCGCGCTCGTCAGCCTGTTGTTGACGAGCTACATGGGAACCCAGGCGCAGGCGGTAGGGTTGGGCCGCACGTACGGGGGACTCCTCGCCCGAGCCGACCGGCTCATCCTGCTGACGCTCGCCACCTTCCTGATCGGGGACTTCGCACTCCCGTGGCCCTGGGCGCCGACCGCCCCCTTCGTGCGATGGAGCGCCTTCGGATTCTCCTTCACGGTGCTCGACATCGCAATGCTCTGGTTCGTCGTCGCCGGCCAGTGGACGGCCGCCCGCCGGGCGCTGAGCTCGTATCGGTCGCTCAGCGATCCGCGGCCGTAGGCGGCGGCGCCGGGGGCGGGCTGCGGCCCTCCCCGCGCAATCGGTAATACTGCAGCGGATGACGCAGCCGGTCCTCGAAGCAGAGCTCGTCGCGCAGCCGCGCGATCGCCAACTTCGACTTCGGATCGCCCTCCCGGGCACATAGACCGTGGGTTCGCAGGGTCGCGCAGTCCGGCGGTTCGTAGCCGAGCCCTCCGTCCTTCCGAGTGATGTGTTCGACCTGGTATCGGGTGACCGATTCGTCGAAATCGGGCGCTCCCCGATACGCATCGACGATCGCCTCCCGATCGGCCCCGGCCTTGTGGAGGAACGCCGCGAGGGCAAATCGACCTGAATGGGACAGGTTCTCGCCGTCCTCGAGGGTCCGGCGCATCATGCGGATGCACGGCGGAAAGAGCTCGGGTCGCAGCTGCCCGAGTCCCGGTCGCCCCGACGGGGTCGGATTCGGCAGGCGCTGGGCGATCTCGCCCAGGAACTCCCGCTCCCGCTCCTCAATCGCCCCTTTCGTTCCCGGGGCGATCGGTACCGGCTCGGTGAGGGAGAGGCGGACCGCTTCCTCGAGCAACCGCACCGCCCGATCCTTGGCGACCGTGACGACCCCCCGGGCAAGCGCTTGGCGGGACAATCGGAACTCGGCCTCCCGGATCGGCGTGGCGAGGCGCAGGTACTCGGCGATCGGCAAGCGCACCTCGCCCCCTTGGACATCGAAGCTGTAGCCGAGCCGCTCGGCGACGGATCGGAGGACCGGATCCGGGGCGCGCGCGAGGTGACGGTCGAGGGCCTTCGCCTCCCAGACGGCCCACCGGCGCAGCGGAGCGCGGCCGGGGGCCGCCGACAGCACCAGCCGGGCGAATTGGAAGGAGAGGAACCGCTCGTCGGGGGCGAGATCCGAGACCTCGGGGAGCTCCCGGCCCGCGGCGGGATCGTCGATCGCCGCCCGGACCCGCGCGCGCCCCGCCGCCCTCGCCGGATCGAACGCCGACTCCTGGAAGAGCGCCCCGACCGAGGGCGCTAGTTCCTCGATCAGGGCTTCCGCCCCGGGGAGGAACGGGTACTCCGCGAAGAGCTCCCGATCGGCTACAGGTGCGGCGCGATGAACTGCCATACGAGCAGGAGGAGGACGCAGACCGAGGATAGAGCGACCGCCCGCGAGCTGAACGATTCGATACGGGCGGCGTCCCAGCCTCGCTTGATCCGGGAGGCGGCCCACGCCGAGAAGTCCCGGAACAACAGGCCCCCGTCCAAGGGGACGAGCGGGAGCGCGTTCGAAAGGCCGAGGAGGAGGTTCATCCACGCGAGCCAGAAGAGAAGGTTCGCGAGCAACCAGAAGCCGGTCGGTCCCAGCGGGGCGAGGGGGCCTGTGACGTGGAAGTAGTTCATCGTCGAACCCTGGACCGGTTCGAGGCCCGCGAGCGGCAGGACCACCCAGTAGGTCACACCGGAAAGGGCCCCGTACGGGCTACCGGCGGGGTTGGCGAGCTCGCCCCGGATCTGGGCCGGAGTAAGGAAGCTCGGGGAAAGCCCTAGGAAAGCGCGCTTCGCGTCGGCGGGATCGTGGGTGTACGAGCGGGCGGAGGTGAGCGTGACCGACTCGGTGAGCGATCGCCCGGCCGAATGGGAGTAGAACGTGAGCGCCACCGATTGGTTGACCGAGGTATTGGCGAGCACATCGAACAACTGGGCGTTCGAGGAGACGGCCGTCCCGTTGACCGAGGTGACTATGTCGCCGGCCTGCAGCGACGTATTGCTCGCGGGGAACCCCGGAAGTACGTAGGCGACGCCCACCCCCGAAGCGTTCGGGGTGACCGAGGAGCTCACGCTCGCCGAGAGGAGGAGGAAGAACAGGACCGTCAACCCGAAGTTGGCGAGGATCCCGGCCGCGGCAACGCGCCCCCGCGCACGGCGGCTCGCCGAGGTCATCGAGGCGTCGTCCTGTTCGACGAACGCCCCGATCGGGACGACGAACCAAAGGATGCCGACGCTCTTGACGCCGATGTTCTGGGAGCGGGCGATGACGCCGTGCATGAGCTCGTGCAGGACGATCCCGACGACCAGGGCGACGATCCCGTAACCGATCGGGATGATCGGGTTGAGGCCGGGGATCCCGAGCGCTTCGGAGACCTGGGGGGCCGCGCTCGCCGGGACCCGCAGGGCGACGACAGCGTCGAGGGCGAGCACCACGATGATGAGGACCATCGCGGCCCCCGCGAGGACGAGCCCCAGATTCGCGGCGATCGTCCAGAACCGACGGAATCGTCCGATGCGTTCCAACATCGGGATCCCCCGACGCGTCTTCATCATCAGCGCGGGCCCGAACAGGCTGAGCGACTTGTCCGGCCCGAGCCTTCCTTGGCGGTGCAGTGCGTAGAGGATCGCTCCGTACGCCGCGACGGCGGCGAGGACGATGGCGTATCCATCGAGGGCGGTGAGCGGCACGAACGGGCGCTCCCAGCCGGGGGGGGATTATACCTCCGCGCCCGGGCGCCGGTGGGCGGGACGACGGCGCGGTCGACCTCTACAAATAGCCCGGGACCCTCTTGTACGTCGGACGGGCCCGATGCGTCTTCACTTCCAGAATCGGACCGCGCCCACGGGGCTCATCGCCGCGTTCGCCCTCGTGCTCCTCTTGATCGGTCCGGGTCCGTTTCCCGCGGGATCGCTCCGCTCCGCCCAGGCTCCGCTCACGGGGGGCACCCCTCCGGCGTCCGACCAGGTCCAGGTCGCCCCGGCGTTCCTACCAACGGGATCGGTCCGAACGATCGGCCTCCTTCCCCCCGCCACGCCCCTCGCGGTCACGGTAAGCCTGGCTCGCTCGGACCCGGCGGGTCTCGACGCCCAGATCCTGGCCGAATACGCCCCGACGAGCCCTTCGTACCACCATTTCCTCACGCCCTTGGAAATCGCAGACCGGTACGGACCCTCGGCCGCCTCCTACGACGCCGCCGTCGCGTACTTCGATGCTTTCGGACTTCGCGTCACGCCGAGTCCGGATCGGACGATGCTCTTCCTCTCGGGGACGGAGTCGGCGACGGCGCGCGCGTTCGACACGAGTTTCCAGGTCTACCGAACCGCCGACCGCAGCTTCTTCAGCCACGCGACCCCGGCGCGACTCCCCGCCGGAATCCCTTGGCTCGGAGTCGTCGGACTCGGGAACGAGACTCGGATCACCCCGGACCTGCCTTCTCCCACGCTCGTGCGCCCGCTGTCTCCTCCCCTGCCTCCGGCGCCGTGCGCGTCGAGCTCCTGGGTGACGCCCTGCTCGGCGCACGTCGCATACAACCTCACCACGCTCCTTGCCTCCGGGGAGAACGGTACGGGATGGAAGGTGGGGATCGTCGACACCTACGATGCCGCCGAGACGGCGAACCAGCTCGCCGCCGACTACGCCTCGTTCGTCAAGACGTTCTCTCTACCGAGCGGCAACGTCTCGTACGTCTACCCGGTCCCGAACTCCGGCAACCTCAACCAATCGTACACCGGATGGGCGGCCGAGCTCGCCCTTGACCTGGAATGGACCCGGGCGATGGCGCCGGGGGCATCGATCGACATGACGCTCGCCCCGAACTCGAACGCCGCCCTGTACGAGGCCGTCGACTGGCTCGTCGCCCACGACGCCGTCAACGTCCTGACGATGAGTTGGGGCGAGAACGATGTCGGGGTGTTCAACGCGTTCTTGGGCCCCTGCCAGTCCGCTTGCAACGCGAGCTCCGACGGGTCGTACCAGAGCCTGCACCCGGTGCTCGAGGCCGCGGCGGCCGAGGGGATCAGCTTGTTCTCGGCCTCCGGCGACTGCGGCGCCGCCGATGGCACGGGAGGGGTCTCGACCAACTACCCGGGTTCGGACCCGTACGTGACGGGAGTCGGCGGCACCGACCTTACCCTGACCACCAACGGGGGGTACGGTGGCGAGACCGGATGGGCCGGCAACAGCTCGGGTTCGAGCTCCCCCGGGTGCGGGAACCAGGGCGGTTCGGGGGGTGGATACTCCCCGTTCCCCCGGCCCACCTGGCAGTCCGCTCCGGGCGTATCCCCTTCCCTGACGCGGCGCGGCGTCCCGGACGTATCGATCTTGGGGGGTAGCCCGGGCGCGGAGATCGTGATTGGGGGAGGGCTCTCCGTGGAAGGCGGCACGAGCCTCTCCTCGCCGATGTGGGCGGGGATCGCGGCCGACGCCGACAGCTACTACGGCGCCCCCCTCGGCTTCCTGAACCCGTCGCTGTACGCGATCGCCCGCTCCTCCTCTGCGTCGCTCGCCTACCACGACATCACCCAAGGCTGGAATGGATACAACGCCGGAGTCGGATGGGACCCGGTCACCGGCCTCGGGAGCCCGAACGCGATCGTCCTGGTGCCGTTGTTGACGTCCACCTCGGTGGTGACCTCGAACCTGACCGTTGGGTTGACCGCGACCCCCCGGTTCGGGAACGCCCCGCTGACCGTACGGTTCCATGCCAACGCCTCGGGGGGCACGGGCCGTGTGAGCTTCTTCGATGTCGGCTTCGGGGACGGGAACTCGACCATCAGCCTTGGGGGCAGCGCCTCGTACACCTTCCCGACGCCCGGCATATTCCCGGCGATCGCCACGGCCTTCGATAGCCAAGGGAACTCCTCGATCTCCCAGCCGGTGACCATCGTGGTCGGAGGCGGCGGGCCGCTGTCGGTCGCGCTCAACGTCACGCCGGCGCGTCCGTCCGTCGGGGGCCTCGTGACGCTGCGGGCGAACGTGACCGGCGGGAGCGCCCCGTACACCTACACGTACTTGTTCGGGGATGGGACCACGCTCGGCCGTTCGAACCAGTCGACGGTCACCCATGTCTACCGCAGCGCCGGAGGGTACTGCCCGATCGTCGTCGTCTCCGACGGACTGACCCCGCCGGACGGCGGGGAATCGAGCGCCGTTGCCCTTCCGGTGGGCCCGACCGCGACGGCGCGTTGCGCCACCTCGCCCGCGCTTCGGACGCTCGTGTCGGCCTCGCCGGCCGCCTTGGACCTGCCCGGCGGCTTCACGTTCACCCCGGTCACAACCGGGGGCGTTCCACCGTACGGGGTCACGTACACGGCGAACGACCCGTACTCGACCGCCTGTAGGTGCGCGATCTTCTCGACCACAGGCAACCACACGGTCCGCGCGACGGTGTCCGATAGCCTCGACGCCGTCGCCGTGGCCACGACCAACGTCACTCTCTATCCGGCCCTTTCGGGCGCGTTCACCGCCTCGCCCCAGTCCGGCGTCGCTCCCCTCCGAGTGAATTTCACGGCCACGCTCTCCGGGGGCCATCTTGCGAACGCCAGCACGACGCGCTGGACGTTCGGAGACGGGACGAACGCGACCGGCGCCGCGCCCGCCCACACCTATCTCAACCCGGGATTCTACGTCGCCACCGCGCTCTCGACCGATGGATTCGGCGGCCACGCCTCGGCCGCGTTGCTGATCGACGCCTATGCGACGGGAACGGTTCCGTCGACGATCCTTACCGCGGAGATCTCCCCGGCGCTCTTTGTGCCCGTCGGTGACCCGATCGCCTACACGGCCCGCGCGATCGGGAGCCAGTCGCCGTACCTCCTCCATTGGTCGCTCGGCGCCAAC
This sequence comes from Thermoplasmata archaeon, assembly GCA_035945215.1. Lineage (GTDB taxonomy): Archaea > Thermoplasmatota > Thermoplasmata > Lutacidiplasmatales > UBA184 > Lutacidiplasma. Next base: position 263,334 of record DASZAJ010000010.1, on the reverse strand, counting down.
GGCTCGGCGTTCGGCACCTCGGTCTCCCAGACGTACTCGTACGACGGTTGCGGCAGCCCGACCAATTGTCCGTTGTCGATCGGCCTCGGGGCGCGCGGATCCGACGGTCGCTGGCTCAATCTGACGATCCCGGTCTTTCCGTCCCAGGCAGGCAACGCGAGCGCGCTCACGCTAGCGCTGTCGGCGATCCCCAATGCCGGGGTCACCCCGCTCACGGTGCGGGGGCGTGCCATGGTCCAGGGGATGCCCGGAGCGTCGACCGCCTGGTCGTTCGGGGACGGGGCGGTCGGGAGCGGCCAGTATGGGAACCATACGTACCTGACGCCGGGGAACTACACTGTCTCGGCCACCTCGATCGACCCCTACGGCGACCAGCTGGTCGAGACGCGCGCCCTCACGGTCTCGGGGATCCAACGGTACTCCCCGGTCGTCACGGGCGGCCCGAACGTCTCTTCGGGCGTGGGCCCGCTCTCGATCCGATTCAGCGCGACCGCGAGCGGGGGGGCGGGGGGCCCGTACCATTACGCCTGGACGTTCGGGGACGGCGCGATCGGCTCCGGCAGCCCGGTCGTCCACGTCTACGATGACCCGGGTTCGTATGTGGCGAACCTGACGGCGACCGACCGGCTGGGCGACCCGGCGATGCTCCAGGCGCCGATCACAGTCTACGCCGTCACCCCGTTGACGCTCACGATCTCCGGATTGCCGACCCCGGCCGCGAGCGGCACGGTGCTGCCGGTCTCGGTCTGGGAGTGGCCGTCGTGCGGTCCGAACTCCGTCCCGCGCTGCACGACCTCGCTGCCCGCCGTCCGGTATGTCGTCCAGGACGCCGCCTTGCCGCCGCCGACGAACGCGACCGCCCCGACCGCCTCCACCCTGCCGAACCCGGCCGGGTACGCCAATTTCACGATCCGGGCCCCGGGCTCGCCGGGCGCCTACGTGTTGTACGCCTGGGCGAACGCGTCGGGGTTCTATGGCAACTCCAGCGCCGCGTTCACCGTCTCGGGGTCGACGGGGACCCGCCCGACGAACTCCACGGGCGGTCCGATGGTGCTCTACGGGTCGATCGCCGTCGGCGCGATCGTCGTCGCCGTGGCGATCGTCGTTCTCGCCCGGCGCCGTCGGCCCGCGAACCCGCCGGGTGAAGACGCCGATCCTACCCCTTGACCACCCCGAGCGGCCGCAACCGGGCGACGCGGCGCGTGAGGCCGGCCCCCTCGGCGACGCGAACGACCTCGTCGACGTCCTTGTAGGCGCCCGGTGCCTCCTCGGTGACCCCCTCTCGGGACGCCGCGCGCACGACGATCCCCTTGCCGGCGAGGGAACGGGTCACCTCCTCGTAGCGGAACTGGCGCACCGCGGCGTGCCGGGAGAGCCGACGCCCCGCCCCGTGGCAGGAGGAGCCGAAGGAGCGCTCGAGCGATGACGGAAGACCGACGAGCACGTAGCTCGCCGTGCCCATGTCCCCGGGGATCAGCACCGGTTGGCCGAAGCGGCGGTACGCTTCCGGGACTTCCGGCCGCCCCGCGGGGAACGCGCGCGTGGCGCCCTTGCGGTGAACGAGGACCGGACGCGGACTCCCCTCGACGAGATGCGTCTCGAGCTTGGCGATGTTGTGGGCGATATCGTAGACGACCTCGATCGCCTCCGGGCCGGCCCCGAGCACCGACGTGAACGCGCGCCGGACCCCTTCGGTGATGAGCTGGCGGTTCGCCCAGGCGAAGTTCGCCCCGGCGGCCATCGCGGCGAGGTATCGCTGGCCCGCGTCGGAGCCGACCGGCGCGCAGGAGAGCTGGCGATCTACGAGGGCGACCCCGCTCGCCTGCAGGCGGCCGTCCATCTCCTGGATGTAATCGGTAGCGACCTGGTGTCCGAGACCGCGCGAACCGGTGTGCAGCATGACGACCACTGCGCCGGGGACCAGGCCGAGCGCCTGGGCGAACGGGGGATCGAACAGCGCGTCGACGGCCTGGACCTCGAGGAAGTGGTTGCCGGAGCCGAGCGTGCCGAGCTGACGGTGGCCGCGCTTCTTGGCGACCTCGCCCACCGCCTGCGGGTCGGCGCCGGCGAGGCAGCCCTCCTCTTCCTGCACGGGCAGGTCGGAGGGCCGGCCGTGCCCTTGGGCGACCGCCCAGCGCGCCCCCCCGGCCAGGACCTCATCGACCTGGTGAGGGGCGAGGTTCACGCCTCCCTTCGATCCGACCCCGGTGGGGACCTCCCGATAGAGGGCATCGATCAGGGCCTTGAGGTGGGGGGCGAGCGCGTCGACGCGGAACGGCGTGCGCAGCAATCGAACGCCGCAGTTGATGTCGTAGCCGATCCCGCCCGGTGAGACGACCCCTTCGTCGAGATCGAAGGCGGCCACCCCGCCGACGGGGAAGCCGTAGCCGAAGTGGATGTCGGGCATCGCGTAGGCGCGCCCGCAGATCCCCGGCAGCGTGGCGACGTTTTTCAGCTGCTGCAGCGACGGGTCGCCGGCGGCCGCCTCCAAAAGCGGCGCGCTCGAGTACAATCGGGCGGGCACGCGCATCCCCTCGGATTCCGACCGCGGGATCTCGTAGGTGAATTCGTCGACGGGGACGAGGGACGGGCGCGCGAGCACGGCGCGCGCCAAACGGCCCGCGTATTATAGGCCGGGGCGGGGGGCGCGGGGTCGATCGAGCGTTCCCGTAATAGGCGCCGGGACGTGTGCGCCGTACGAGGGCGTCGTGATCGTCCGCAGCGCGGTCCTCTTGCTGTACGCCGCGGTCCTCGCGATCGCCTTCGTCGTGCAGATCGTCGTGCCCGCGCTCGGCGTCTACGTATTCTACGGCCTGCTCATCTGGCTCATCGCGAGCTTCTTCGTCTTCCGATTGCCGGCGATGAGCCGGCCGATCCCCGGGTCCCGGGCGCCCTTGAGCGCGGCCCGATCAGGACCCCTCGCCTCCGATCGGTCCTCGCCACCTTCCACGCCGAGGGTCGCGCTCGAATTCTGCGCGTTCTGCGGCACGACGCTGCCGAGCGGCGCCCTGCGATGCCCGGCGTGCGGGCACGCCGTCCAGCCGTTCTAGGGCGGGGGCCAGAGCGATCCGATCGCCGCTAGGCCTCGGGGACCACGCGCAACATCGGCTCCCGGCCCTTGACGTTGCTTCCGACCGCCACCCGAAGCTCCCGGACCACGCCGGCCCTCGGACTGGCGACCTCGTTGCGCATCTTCATCGCCTCGAGGACGAGGAGCACGTCGCCCGCGGCCACGCGCTGCCCCTCCTGGACCCGAAGCTCGACCACCCGGCCGGGCATCGGCGGGACGATGTCCTCGGGGCCCGAGGTCCTCGCCGGCGCGCTGGGCGCGGGGCCCACCGGCGGACTCGAAGGGGTCGAACGGCTGGTCTCGCGGGTCTCCTCGACCCGGACTCGAACCCGGAACCGCTCGCCCTCGACCGCCACGGGGTCGGAGGGGCTAGGGGTGTCGACCGGCCAGTCGGTGATGCGAAGGCGCTCCCCCGCGATCTCGATCTCGACGGAGGTCGCAGTCCTCGCAAGGACCCGGACCGGGTAGGTCGCGGCCCCCACCCGGACCACCCCGAGCCCGAGGTCGACGTCCACCTCGCGTGGTTCACCGTCGATCTCGAGGACGACCTTCACGGAACCCACCTCCCCGCGCATGGAGGTGGCTGCGCCCTTCGAGCGCCCAGTTCGATCGGTCCGGCCGGCCCGGACCCGGCCGCGACGCCGGCGGGGCGGAGGGGGCCGGGGGCGCCGCGCGCAAGGCCCCCACGACGCCGAGGCCCGCGCTCGTAAGGGTGTCCCAGTCGAGCCCGCGATGCCGGGCCTTGACGAACGATTCGAACACCATCGGGAAGAGCGCATACGAGAGCGCCTCGGCCCGGTCCGCCGCCGGGACGAGCGATCGGACCGCATCGAGCGCCGCCGGAAGCTCGGCGGGGATCCGCTCCGACGGGCTCCCCGTCACGGCGGGCTCGGTGGCCAGGATACGCCGGCGCAGCTCGGCGTCGACGGGGCCGGGGGGGGTCCCGTAGACCCCCCGGACGTAGTCGCGCACCTCGCGGGTGATCTCGCGGTAGCGGCTGCCCGTCAGCACGTTGAGGACCGCCTGGATCCCGACGATCTGGCTCGTCGGGGTGACGAGCGGCGGGAATCCGAGGTCCTCGCGGACCCGGGGGATCTCCGAGAGCACCTCGCGCAGTCGCCCGAGCGCGTCCTGCTCTTGGAGCTGCGAGAGCAGGTTCGAGAGCATCCCGCCGGGCACCTGGTGCACCAGGATCGACGGGTCGGTCGCGAGGGAGCGCGGGTGGAGCAGGGGCCGGTAGTGTTCGAGCACCCCGGAGAAGTACTCGGCGATCTCGGCGAGGGCGCCGAGGTCGAGCTTCGGGTCGACGGCGGTCCTCTGCATCGCGCCGACCAGGCTCTCCGTCGGGGGCTGGCTCGCCCCTCCGGAGAACGGGGAGATCGCGGCGTCGATCGAGGCCGCCCCGGCCTCGGCGGCGGCCAGGCAGCTGAGCGTCGAGAGCCCGGCCGAGGAGTGCGTGTGGACCGCCACCGGCAACCCCACCTCGCGCACCAGCGCCTGGGTCAGCGCGGCGGCGTCCGAGGGCGGCAAGAACCCCGCCATGTCCTTTACGCAGATCTCGTCGGCGCCGAGCTCGGCGAGGGTCCGGCCGAGGGCGACGAACGACGCGAGCGTATGCACCGGCGAGCGGGTGTAGCAGATCGTCCCCTGGGCGATCGCGCCGTGGCGCTTCACGGCCTTCAGGGCGCTCGCCATGTTGACCGGGTCGTTGAGCGCGTCGAAGACCCGGAAGATGCTGATCCCGCCGCGGGCCGCCTCGCCGACGAACGCATCGACGAGGTCGTCGGGGTACGGCCGGTACCCGACCAGGTTCTGGCCCCGCAGCAGCATCTGCAGCGGCGTGTTCGGCATCGCCTTCTTGAGCGCGCGTAGCCGCTCCCACGGGTCCTCGCGCAGGTAGCGGAGCCCGACGTCGAAAGTGGCGCCTCCCCAGACCTCGAGCGAGCGGTAGCCGATCGCGTCGAGACGCTCGGCGATGGGGAGCATGTGGCGGGTGCGCATCCGCGTCGCGATCAGCGACTGGTGGCCGTCGCGCAGGACCGTCTCGGTGAGGCCCACCATGGTCGCGCGAACCGCCGCCTCCGGGATTACAACGGGAGGTTCCCGTGCTTGCGCGCCGGCCGCTCCTCGCGCTTGGGGGCGAGGGTGCGAAGGCCCTCGACGAGCCGCCCCCGCGTCTCGGCCGGGTCGATCACGGCGTCGACGTACCCGCGCTCGGCGGCGAGATAGGGATTGAGGAACTCGGCCCGGTACTCCCCGACGAGGCGCGCCTGGAGCGCCTCCCGATCGCCGGCTTCGGCGTGGTTGAGCTCGCGTCGGAACAGGACGTTGACCGCCCCCTCCGCGCCCATCACCGCGATCTCGGCGGTCGGCCAGGCGTAGTTGAGATCGCCGCCGAGGTGCTTGGAGCACATGACGACGTACGCGCCGCCGTACCCCTTTCGCAGGATCACGGTCAGCTTCGGGACCGTCGCCTCGGCGAACGCGTACAGCAGCTTCGCCCCGTGGCGGATGATCCCCCCGTGCTCCTCGAGGGTCCCCGGGAGGAACCCCGGCACGTCGACGAACGTCAGGATCGGAAAGTTGAATGCATCCAGGAAGCGGACGAACCGCGCCCCCTTCGTAGAGGCCAGGATGTCGAGGCAGCCGGCGAGGTGGTTCGGCTGGTTCGCGACGACCCCCACGACCTGCCCGTCCAACCGGGCGAACTCGGTAACGAGGTTCGGCGCGAAGCGGGGTTGGATCTCGAGCACGCTCCCCGGATCGACGACCCGGTCGATCACGTCGTGGACATCGTACGGCGCGTTCGCCTCGGTCGGCACGATCCCGGCCAGGGCGGCGGCGGCGTCGGCCGGCGGGGATTGGGGGTCCGAAGGCGGCGGGTCCTCCAGATTGTTGAGCGGGAGGTAGCCGAGAAGCCGGCGGGCGAGGCGGATCGCCTCCTCATCGGAGTCGGCGGTCAGGTGGGAGACCCCGCTCTGCGTCGCATGGGCATCGGCCCCTCCGAGTGCCTCGGCGCTGACCTCCTCGCCCGTGACGGCGCGGATCACGTCGGGTCCGGTGATGTACATCTCCCCGGTCCCCCGCCGCATGATCACGAAATCGGTGATCGCCGGGGAGTAGACCGCGCCGCCGGCGCAGGCGCCCAGGATTACCGAGATCTGCGGGACGACCCCAGAGAGGGTCACGTTGCGGAAGAACACCTCGCCGTACCCGCCGAGGCTCATGACGCCCTCCTGGATCCGCGCCCCGCCGGAGTCGTTCAAGCCGACGATCGGGATCCCCGATCGGTGGGCGAGCTCCATCAGTCGCACGATCTTCTCCGCGTGCGCCTCGCCGAGCGCCCCGCCGAAGACCGTGGCATCCTGGGCGAACGCTCCGACCCGACGCCCGTCGACCTCCCCGAAACCGACCACGACCCCGTCGCCGGGGATGCGCCGCTCCGAGAGCCCGAAGGCGGTCGCCCGGTGGGTGACGAGCTCGCCGAGCTCCGAAAAGGTGCCGGGATCGAACAGCACTTCGAGCCGCGCCCGGGCGGAGAGCTTCCCCGCGTCGGCCTGCCGGCGGGCCCGTTCGGCCCCGGTCCCCTCCCGGGCGCGGGCGAGGCGCGCGCGCCAAACCTCGTACGGATCGCTCACGCAAGCCCCTCGAGCTCGACCTCGCCCGCCACGACAGGGGCCAGGCCCCCGTCCCGCTCGACGAGGAGGGCGCCGTCGTCGGCCAGGTCTCGGATCACACCGAACGGTCGTCCATCGACCCGGACCGGCCGGCCCACGCCGAATAGAACGCGGCGGCACTCTGCGAGGACTTGGCCGCGGCCCTCCGGGGAAGCAAGCCGGTCGACTGTCCGATGGACCGCGGCGATCGCGATCGGCTCCACCTCGGACGGTTCGACCCGGCGATGGCATAGCTCGGTAAGGATCGCCACCCGCTCGGCGAGTTCGGGCGGAAACTGACCCCGCGGGCTCGAGGCGTTCAACCCGATCCCGACGACCAGGGCGATCCCGAACGTCGGCGAGATCACTCGGTCCACGAGGATCCCGGCGAGCTTCTGGGGGGACCGGCCGTCCGATATCGTGAGAAGGTCGTTGGGCCACTTGAGCTCGGTCGCGACGCCGTAGTGTTCGTGCACCGCGATCGATAGGCCCGCCCCCACGCCCACTGGGACGAGGCCCGGGGCAAGCGGGGGCTCCGGCACGGCGATGGAGAGGTACAAGCCGCCCTCCGGGGAGCTCCACGTGTGGTCCAACCGGCCCCGACCCCGGTGCTGGCGGCGCGCGACCACGGTGAGACCCGGTTCGGCGCCCGCACGGATCCGGCGGATCGCCTCGTCCTGGGTCGAGGGAAGCAGATCGAAGACGAGTCGCTCCGCCACGCCGAATTCCCCGACATCCTCAACCGACGGACCAAATAACCTCCCTCGCCGTTCGCGGGCGCGGCACGAACGCTACGTCGGCGTGATAGGGAATCCCGCGGCGAACGCCCCGGGCCTCGGCGGCGCCGCCAGCCAAGCGACGTAGGCCCCCCGCAGCCGCCAGAACCCGACGAGGATCACGAGCGGGGCGACGACCCCGAGCAGACTGCCGAAGGGGAGGAGGTAGCCCGCCACGTCGAGAACGCTCAGGAAGGCGCCGAGCAGCACCCACGTCCGCGCCGAGCGAGCCTGGGCCAGGATGGGTGGCGGCGCAATGGGAGCGAACCCTCCGACCAGGCCCCGAGTGGCGAACCAGTAGGTGAGGAAGGAAAACACGGTGCTCACGATCCCGACGATGATCGCCAGCTCGACCAATGACGCGGCCGCGCTGGTAGTGATCGCCGCCGGATTCCCCCGAGCGGTTGGCCCGAACGATCGCGCGACCGTGGCGATCGTGATGAGCACGACGACTGCGATCGACGTGATGAGTCCGACTAGGAAAATGACCGTGGCGTACAACCAACTCGCCTTTCCCGCGGAGGCCGCCGCCGCGGCCCCCGGCCCGTACTCGCCGGCCGCCCGCTCGAGCCGCTCCGCCCCGGTTCGCCATTCGGCCCAGGCGAGGACTAGGATGACGAACGCGAACAAGGCGATCAGCCCAAGGAGCGCTGTAAAACCCAGCGCGGAGCCCGTCAGGAGGGCGGAGCGTCCGGTCCCGCCCGGCAGGGCCCCCGAGAGAGGTCCGGCCGAGGCGAACGCAACCACGCCGAACAGCGCGGCCGCGACCAAGGTGCTCACGAGCGTGAGGATGAGATAGACGATGTACCAATGGATCGATTTGAGGATCGCCTCGACGGCATGCCGGGTCGACTCCCCCGGTGCAGGCGGGGGCATCATCGGCCATACCGGGAACCCGGTAGGTCCCGGCCAGCCGGGCGGTGGGGGTGGGGGGGGCGGCGCATACACAACGCCGCTCGGCAGGCTCGTCGACGAGGCCATGACGCAGCGGCCCGAACGGCGAGCAACCCTTAACGTCTACCGGCGGGCGGTCGCCTCGTGCCCGCCGACTCCATCCTACCCGCGCTGCGCGCGATCGTGCCGGATCTCCAGGCGCGCCTCAACGGCTCCCTCGACGGGTTCACCGGCATGATCGTCCGGGCGCACCTGCCCCAGAACTGGGTGTTCAAGACCGAGCGCTCCACGGCGAGCCTCCTCGTCTCCCGAGAAGGTCGCGTCTCGGCCGAGGAGGGCGAGGTCGCCGGTCCGGACGTCACGATCGAGACGACGTTCGCCCGGCTCGAGGCGGCCCTGCGGACGCGCGACCCGGCGAAGGTGCCGCCGGGTCCGTTCCGGGCGGTCCCGCACACCGAGAAGGGTCGCCGCACCTTCGAGTTCCTGCGCGGCCGTCTCGGCCTGTAGGCCGGGGCGCCTAACCGACGGCCAGCTCCCGCAGCCGAGTGACCATCTTCACGACGGCCCGCACCGCGTTCGCGGCGTTCTCGATCCGGTCCTGCGCCTGCAGGCGGGTCTCGCCCGGTCCGCTGATCCCCAGGCCGACCGGCTTATGGTACTGGACCGCCAGGTCGGCGAGCTTGCGGGCCGCCTGCCCCATCACGACCTCGTCGTGGTCGGTCTCGCCCTCGATCACCGCCCCGAGCGTGACGACGGCGTCGACGTCCTTGCGCCCCAGCAGGGCGTCCACCGCGAGCGGCATGTCGAACACGCCGGGCGTCTTCACGAGCGGCCCGGCGCGCGCCCCGAGGAACTCGATCTCCTCCCGGGCCCGCTCCACCATCAGGTAGGTCACGTCGTAATTGAACTCGCTCGCCACCAGCGCCACCGTCGGCCCATCGCCGGGTCTCGTTCTCGCCATCGTTGTATTTCCTCTCCCCCCTGGATCCGTTGACCGATTCAAAGGAGCGTTAACGGGTCGGCCGGACCGGCCCGGCGTCGGCGAAGCCCTGGCGGGCGCCGGTGGCCGCCCTGCGGGCGAGCGCCTCCGGCCGGAAGAGCAGGTCGTAGGCGTTCTCGGCGTGCTCCTCGGCCCGCCGGCGGGCAAGGTGGGCGAGCTCGCGCGCATCGCGGGCCTCGCCTTCGAAGACGAAGCACTCGACGACCGGCTTCGCCTCGAGGACCCCGGCGTAGATGAGCCCGAGCGACGCTTCGTGGGCGCAGACCCGGTCGTACTCGGCCTTCCCCGGCATCCCGAAGACCAGGCAAAGGTCCGCATGCGCCTCGTGGAACAGCTGGCGGACCGCGACGGGCAGGTCCTTGATGCCGGGGACCGTGCGATGCTCCGTGCGGAATCCCGTGCCCCGCTCGGCGAGCCGAGCCCGGGCGAAGCGCGCCATGTCGACGCGGGCGAACGTCGTGTCGACGAGCCCGATCCGCTTCACGGGGCGCGGCCCTCGGGGGTTTGGCGCGCGCGCGCCAGGATGTGCTCGACGATCCGGCGGGTCGCGAGCTCGTCGTGCGTGAGCGGACCGAGTCGGACGACCTTGACGGGCACCCCGCGGCGCTCGCACTCCCGCACGACCTCGTGCTCGTCGAAGTGCTGGTCGTAGCCGAGCGCGATGATGTCGGGTCGTTCCGCCACGACCGTCTGGTAGATGTCCGTGGCCGAGCCCAGAACGGCCCGGTCCACCGGCTTCAACGCCTCGACCATCTCGCGCCGCAGATGCTCGGGGACGTACGGCTCGTGCTTGAGCCGGCGCGCGGTCTGGTCCCGGGCGACGACAACGACGAGCTCGTCGCCGAGCTTGCGGGCCTCGTTCAGGAAGAAAAGATGCCCCGGATGCAGGAGGTCGAAGACCCCCGTCGCCATCACCCGGACCATCGTTCGAACGCCCCGGTGATGGTGGCGCCCTCCAGGAACGGCCAGCCGTGGCGGGTGGCGTACCGACGGGCCGCCTCGACGCTGCGGGGCCCGCCCGAGTCCCCGAGCATCTCGCAAACGGTCGCCGATTCGGGGAGCGAGCCCATCCGGGCGAGCGAGATGGCGAGCTCCGTATGGCCTTTGCGTTCGCCCAAGAGACCCCGCGCGGCGTAGAGCATCGGGACGTGGCCCGGCGATAGGAATTCCCGACCGAACCGCTCGCGCAACGGCGCCTCCGAGCTCGTCGGGGCGTCGCGGGCGAGCGTGCCGAGCGCGCGGATCGTGGCCGCGCGGTCGTTGTCGGGTATCCCCGTGTAGTTCGTCCGGTGGTTGACGGTGATCCCGAAGGCGCTGCGGCGGTCGTAACGGGGCGACGCGCCGCCGACCGGCCCGAGGACCGGGAAGCTCGGGGTCCCCAGCGCCAGCAGCTCGGAGAAGAACGGGAGCCCGAGCCGCTCCTTGAGCTCGAAGGAGATCGCCGTGCACATCAGCCCGCCGGCGTCCTGCCGGAGCAATCGGACGAGCCCGGGGGTCGCCAGGTGGGAGAGGATCACGAGATCGGTCTCCCCCTCGCGGTCGGCCGAGTCGTACACGAGGATCGGCTCGCCGCGCCCGAGCGCCCCGATCGCCTCGGCGACCGAATCGGGGAGCTCGCGAGCGCGGGCGACCGGCATCATCGCCGTGATCGAGCCGAGGCGAATTGATAAAGAATGGGTAGTTACTCAAGAATGGGTTGATGGCCCGGTGGGAAGGAGAGGAAGAGCGCGAGGAGGCCTCGACCCCCGACGTCCCTTTCGGGACGTTCTTAGGAGGTGATCCATCTGCAGGTTCCCCTACAGATACCTTGTTACGACTTAGTCCCCCTTGCTGAACCGAAGTTCGAACGCCCCAGATGAGGCACCCTCACTCCGACCCAACTCGGATGACTTGACGGGCGGTGTGTGCAAAGAGCAGGGGCACATTCACCGCGGGATGTTGACCCGCGATTACTACGGAATCCATTTTCACGAGGGCGAGTTACAGCCCTCGATCCAGACTACGATCGGGTTTCAGGATTGCCTTCCCCTCTCGGGGTCGGATCCCATTGTCCCGACCTTTGTAGCGCGCGTGTTGCCCGGAAGATTCGGGGCATACGGACCTACCGTAGACCTCTCCTTCCTCTGCCTTAGCGGCAGCGATCCCTTCAGTGTGCCCCTGAGATCGCTCTCGGGGTTGCGACTGAAGGCGAGGGTCTCGTTCGTTATCTGACTTAACAGAACGCCTTACGGTACGAACTGACGACGGCCATGCACCACCTCTCGGAGAATCGGGCAAGGTCTTCAGCCTGGCTTTCATCCCTCCGTCGCCTCCGGTGAGTTTTCCGGCGTTGAATCCAATTGAACCGCACGCTCCTCCCGTTGCGGTGCTCTCCCGCCAATTCCTTTAAGTTTCAGTCTTGCGACCGTACTCCCCAAGCGGCAGACTTAACACCTTCGCTCCGGCACTGGGAGCCCACGCAGGACCCCCAACACCAAGTCTGCAGCGTTTACACCCTAGACTACCGGGGTATCTAATCCCGTTTGCGCCCTAGGGCTTCGTCCCTCACTGTCAGATTCGTTCTAGGAGAACGCCTTCGCCACTGGTGGTCCCCCCCGGATTACAGGATTTTACCCCTACCCCGGGAGTACCTTCTCCCTCTCCCGATCTCAAGCCAGGAAGTGTCTCCGGAATTCGGACGGTTGAGCCGCCCGATTTACCCGGAGATTTACCCGGCCAGCTACGGACGCTTTAGGCTCAATAATAATGAGCACCACTCGGGCCGCGGGTATTACCGCGGCGGCTGGCACCCGTCTTACCCGGCCCTTACTTCTCGAGCTTTTTAGGCTCGAGAACAGCCTACACGTAGTGTAGGCACTTGGAGTTCCCCCATCGTGGTTTCCCACAGTGTGGAGGTTTCGCGCCTGCTGCGTCCCGTAGGACCTGGATTCGTGTCTCAGAATCCATCTCCGGGCGACTTCTCCCAAAGCCCGTACCCGTCTTCGGCTAGGGGGTCCGTGAAACCCCCTACGACCTGATAGGCCGCAGACCCATCCTCGAGCCCCGCAAGATTTGAACCTGAAAGCCTTCCATCATTCCAGGCCTATCGGGTATTATTCCCAGTTTCCCGGGGGTATCCCCGTCTCGAGGGCAGATTGTCCGCGTGTTACTGAGCAGTGCGCCGAGGGCTTACCCCTCTCGACTCGCATGGCTTAAGCGAACTCCAATAGCGGTGCCCGCCGGCAGGATCAACCGGATTTTTCGCACACGATCCTTTGGGCGATTTCGTGCTCGTACGGGTCGTGACCGATCCTCGCTGACTGGCGGAACTTTCGTGCTCTTGCATTTTGGACATGAGCTCAATTCGCGTCTATCTCTCTCTCTCCCCTGTCGGTCCCGAGAGGTCGCTCCCCGTCTCCAGGGAGGGGTTCTCGGGGCTCCACGCCCCATCGGGCCATCTGTGGCGCTGCCTTGGAATGGGCGGGTTCACGCATCCCCCGCTCGCCGTGGCGGCGCCCCGACCGCCATTCCCCGAAGGGTCCGGCGGGCGGTGCGGGATGGGAGCGGTGCTCGCTATTTAACGGACACGCCTTCGAGCCGCGCCACCCAGCGCGGAAGCTCCGATAGGCTCGTGATCTCCGGCGGGTCGGTGCCGAATCCGGTCCCGCCGCGGTTCAGCCAGACGGAAGCAAGGCCGGCGCGTTGCGCCGCCTTCGCGTCCGTGTACGCGAGGTCGCCGACGTAGAACGCCTCGTCGACCCCGACGCCGAGCCGGCCGACGGCGCGCCGGAAGATCTCCGGGTCCGGCTTGGCGACCCCCTCGCTCCCGGAGGAGACGATCGCCTGGAACTGGCCGAGGATCCCCACCGGCTCGAGGAGCTCGCGCAGCGACGACTCCGAGCGGGAGTTCGAGATGATCCCGAGCCGCCGTCCTTCCGAGCGCAGGCGGTCGAGGGTCCGCCGGACGTCGGAGAACAGGTGTGCGACCCGGGGGAGCCGCTCGAGCCGCTCGACGAACCGCCGGCCCACCGACGCCGGCAGATCGCCGCCCGTGGCGCGCGCGAGGACCTGGCGCCAGTACTCATCCGTCGAGCGGCTCGGCTCGGCGCGGTCGAGGGTCGTGTCGGCCCATCGGACCGCCTCGGCGATCGCCTCGGGATGGGCCGGGACGTCGAGGTGCTCGGCGATCTCGGCGAACTCACCGAAATCCCGGTCCTCGACGAGCGTGCCGCCGACGTCGAAGAAGATCGCCCGGAACCTCGGCCGCCTCGGCGCCCGGCCCCACGGCATGCCTTCGGCGAACCGCCGGGGGTTCATATCTATCGCCGGGGCGCCGCCGGCCGGGCGCCCGCTCAAGCGACGCTGATCGAGTCGACCGCGGTGTGGCGCAGGAGGATGGCGCGGGCGATCTTCAGGTTCTTACCCGCCTTGCCGATCGCGCGGGCCTTCCAGGCGGGATCGACCGTGACGGTGGCGTGGCGGCCCTTGCCTTTCGGGGCGATATCGACCGAGCGCGGACTGAAGGCGAAGAAGATGTTGCGGACGAGCGCCGATTCGTCGTCGGAGAACTCGATCACCTGGACCTCCTTCTTGAGCATCCCCTTGAACCGGTCGACGACGACGCCCCCCGGTCCCACGGCCTTGTGGATCTCGCCGGGGAGGACGAGGAAGACGAGCTTGTCCTCGGCCTCGAAGCAGTCCTTCACGCGGGCGCCCGTGCGCTCCTCGAACAGGCGGATGTACCCGAGGGTCTCGGTGTCGAAGCTGACGTCCGGCACCATTCGAATCCGCCCCCGGCGACCCGGCCCGTCCGGTGCGTTCGCTCAGGCGCCGGTCTCGAGCGAGAGGATCGCCGAGCTCCCCGGGTCGAGGATCGCGAGGGCGCTGATCGGATAGGGCCGTCCGCAGGCGGCGCCGAGCTCCACCGCGGTCCCTTCGTAATGGTACAGGGGGACCTTCCCGAGCTTCGGGCCCTTCTGCAGCGCCTCGGCCGGGCAGGTCTTCGCCACGATCACGATCCGGGCCTTGCCGGACTTCGCGCTTTCCAGCGTCTCGTTGACGCCGATCTTGACCTTGCCGGTCTGAAGGGCGACCTTGAGGGCGTGGGCGAGGTCCATGCGATCAGGCCTCCGCCGTCTTCGCCGGCTCGCTCGCCTCGGCCGGCGCGACCGGCGGGGCCGGCACGACGGCCGACCGGGACGGCCGGTAGACCAGGTTCACGGCGCCGGTCCCGAGGGTGATCGGCTGGCCGACGATGATGTTCTCGGCGACCCCCTTGAGCTCGTCGACCTCGCCGGTGATCGCGGCGCGCAACAGGTGGGCCGCGGTGATCTCGAAGGCGGCGCGGGCGAGCACGCTCGTCTTCTTCCCGGAGATCCCGTGCCGCCCGATCGCCCGGATGTCCCCTTCGTTGGTCATCACGTCGGCGACGAGCATCAGATGGCGGATGTCGACGCCCAGGCCCTGCTCGCTGAGCGTCCGGGACGCCTCGAGAACCAGGGCCGCCCGGGCCGCTTCGATGCCGTAGACCTTGTAGATCTCGAAGACGGAGTTGGTCGTCGTGCGCGTCCCGTCGACCCCGGGGATGTCGAGGACCCCCTCGAGGTTCGACCCTTCGGTGTAGATCACGTACTCGTCCTTCTCCTTCTTGATGAGCGCCCGGCGGATCCCCGAGGTCCCCTTGATCCGGATCGCCTTCGCCTCCTCGCTCGCCTCGAGCAGACGCTTGAACGGCCGTTCCTCGGCCTCCTCGGTCTTCTTCGGCGTCGGGGCCTCGGCGATGTGGATCTCGAACGGTCGACTCTCCCCGGAGCCGGAGGCGTCCTTGACGACGAACTGCTTCGGATCGATGTTCTCGGCGAGCGCGCGCGCGAGGTCGGCGCGTTTGACCCCCCGCGCCTGCATCAGCTCGACCTGGGGGGAGACGATGACCTTCAGGTCCTCGACCACGGTCCCGATCGAGGCGATGTCCGGGACGTTGGTCACCTCGATCTGCAGGGCGATGCGCTCGACCGCCTCGCGATCGCTGCGCAGCTTCTTTTCGACGTACACCGTCATCATCGGCGTCGACGGGATCCGTCGGGCGTCGACGAGCTCGATGAGCCTCGGGAGCCCGAGCGTCACGTTCATCTCGGCGACCCCCGCGTAGTGGAACGTCCGCAGCGTCATCTGGGTGCCCGGTTCGCCGATCGACTGGGCCGCGATGATGCCGACCGATTCATGGGCGTCGACCTCGGCGCGCTTGTAGCGCTTGGCCACCTCCCGGACGACCTTGGTCATCTCGGCCGGGCCGAGCTTCAAGCCCCGCAGTTTCTTCGCCAATTCCTCGACCAGCGAAGGGGGGAGTTCGGCCCCCTGTTCGCGGGCGACCTCGCGGATCCGCGAGGGGACGTCGTCGCGCGCCTTCTTCTCCATCGGCATGCTCACTCCCCACCGAGGTCCGGGCCCTCTTCGGAGGTGCCGAACTCCTCGGACTCCTCCTCTTCGGCCTCTTCCTCGAGCTGCGCCTCGGCGAGCAGGTCCATCTCCTCTTCCCCGACCGGCGGGGCGCCGGCGATCGGCTCCCCGCGCGAGTCGACGTTGGGCTTCACGCGGCGCCCGAGCACGCTCGAGAGCACCTCATCGAGGGGTACGGCCTGCCCCTGGAAGGAGCGGGCCGGGTCGATCCCGTCCTCCCCGTATCGGTACTCGATGATCGTGCCGGCGGTGTTGCGGACCGTCTCGTCCTCGGCGACGTTCAAGTCCTCCAGGGCGTTGATCAAGCGACGCTGCATGTACCCGGAACGGCTCGTGCGCACCGCGGTGTCGACGAGACCCTCCCGCCCGCCCATCGAGTGGAAGAAGTACTCGGTCGGGCGCAGTCCCTGCTTGTAGCTAGAGGAGACGAACCCCCGCGCGTCGGCCCCCAGATCCCCCCGCTCGAAGTGGGGGAGGGTGCGGCTAAAGTACCCCCGCAACAGCCGCTCGCCCCGGACGCTCTGCTGGCCGACGGCGCCGGCCATCTGGGTGAGGTTGAGCATGGAGCCGCGCGCCCCGGACTTGGCCAGGATCACGGCGGGGTTCTCGAGCCCCAGATAGCGCCCGGCGATGTCGCCGGCCGTGTCCCGCGCCTGCCCGAGCTCCCGGCGGACCTGGACCTCGAGGGTCTCCTCGAGCGAACGGCCCGGCATCTGCTCGAGCTTACCGCGGCGGTACTGCTCGACGAGCTCGTTGACCTTGAGGCGCGCCTCGGCAAGCGCCTTGCCGATCTCCTTGCGGGCGTTCTCGGGGACGTCCTCGTCGTCGATCCCCGTCGACAGACCGTTCAGGCCGATCGCCGTGATGGCGAGCCGGCTCATCTCGTCGAGGAACTGGCGCGCCCGCGCGGGCCCGTTGTTCCGCGCGATGGCGTCGAGGATCGCGCCCTTCCCGAAGGCGATCGCCTTGGCATCGATCGTGCCGGCCTTGAGCACGCCCTTGTCGATCACCACGAAGGCGTCATGGGTGCAGCTCATCGGGGAGCAGTCGCACCGGTTCCAGATGTTGGACCGGAACTCGATCGTCAGGTCCTTCGGGAGGACGAGCGAGAACAGCTGCTTGCCGAGCCAGTACTCCTGCCCGTCGCGGTCGGTCCCGGCGGGCGGTGGGATCGGGATCCGCAGTTTGGACAATAGATAGGTCACCTGGGCGCGCCGGAACATCGGGTTCTGGTACGTCAGCAGGAAGGCGGCGGTGATGTGGTCGTGGAGCATCCCGATGATCGGGCCGCCGTATCGGGGGGAGAGGATGTGCTCCTCGACCTTCATGAGGACCTTCGCCTCGGCCCTCGCCTCCTGGCTCTGCAGCACGTGCAGGTTCATCTCGTCGCCATCGAAATCGGCGTTGTACGGCGGGCAGTCGCACAGGTTGAAGCGGAACGTCTTGTGCGGCAAGATCCGCACGAAGTGGGCCATCATGCTCATGCGGTGGAGCGAAGGCTGCCGGTTGAACAGGACGATGTCGCCGTCGAGCAGCTGGCGCTCGACGACGCAGCCGGGCTGCACGAGTTCCGCGCACGCCTCGGCGTTCTTCTCCATGACCTTGATGCGTTGGCCGTCCTCCCGCACGAGGTAGTTGACCCCGCAGACGTACCCCGGGTTGGGCGGGGGCGTCGGGCCGCGACGCACGAGCTCCTTCGCGACGTCCTGGTTGTGCGGGGTGACGTCGAGGGGCACGGTGAGGGCTCGGGCGACCTCGGCGGGGATCCCCACTTCGTTGATCGACAGAAGTGGATCGGGCGAGATGACCGTGCGCGCGGAGAAGTTGACCCGCTTACCCGATAGGTTCGACCGGAACCGGCCGTCCTTGCCCTTCAATCGCTGGGACAGCGTCTTCAGCGGCCGGCCGGACCGGTGCCGGGCCGGCGGGATCCCGCTCGTCTGGTTGTCGAAGTAGGTGGTGACATGGTACTGCAACAGCTCCCACAGGTCCTCGACGACGAGCTGGGGGGCGCCCATGTCGCGGTTCTCGCGCAGGCGCTGGTTGATCCGCAGGACGTCGACGAGCTTGTGGGTGAGGTCGTCCTCGCTGCGCTCGCCGGACTCGAGGGTGATCGACGGACGGACCTGCACCGGCGGGACCGGGAGGACGGTAAGGACCATCCACTCCGGCCGGCCGAACTTCGGATTGAGGCCCATCGCCCGGACGTCGTCGTCGGGGATCCGCTCGAGGCGGGCGCGGACCTCCTTCGGCGTGATCTTGTGGCCGTTCTCTCGGAACGTCGTCGGCTTGTCGAGGATGATCTTCTGCTGGACCTCGTGGCAGTGCGGGCAGACCCGCTCCTCCTTCGGCTCGCGCGTTCGCACGGTCGGCTCGTCGGAGTCGGCGGTGGCCTCGGCGCGGCTCGAAGGGGCATCGGGGAGGATCCGGCCGCAGGCCCGGCAGGTGCCTTGCAAGAGGCGCTTGATCTCTTTCGCGTAACCGACGTGGATCACCGGCATCGCGAGCTCGATGATGCCGAAATGGCCGGGGCATTCGTTCACACGCCCGCCGCAGGTCCGGCAGCGCAGGTTCGGCTCGATCACGCCGAGGTGCAGGTCCATCAGACCCATCTCGATCGGGTAGCCGTCGTCGTCGTAGGTGTCGGCGGTGATGATCTTCACCCCGCTCATCCGCCGGACCTCGTCCGGGGAGAGGAAGGCGAACTGCAGGCTCTTGATCTTCTTCGAAAGCCCCTGCGTCATCGTCCCCTCGCGCCTAGCGCATCTCCTCGAGCTGCAGCCGCATGATCACGCCGAGGCTGATCAGCTCCTCGAGCAGGAGCTTGAACGAGTAGCTCATTTCGACCGGGTAGATCGACGAGGTGTTCCCGCACGATGGGCAGCGCAGCGATCCGGCCCGGGTATCGGGGATCGCGATGTTGCCGCACTCCGGGTTCCCGCAGACGTACTGGACGGTCCCGTCCGATTCGTCGAGCAGACGGTCCTTGATCACCATCGCCACGCCGTGGCCGATGAGGGTGTCGCGCTCCATCTCTCCGAAGCGCAGTCCGCCCTGGCGGGAGCGCCCCTCCGTCGGCTGCCGGGTCAGGATCTGGACCGGCCCGCGCGAGCGCATGTGCATCTTGCCCGCGACCATGTGGTGGAGCTTCTGGTAGTAGATGACCCCGATGAAGATCTCCGCCTCGAGGCGGCGACCGGTCATCCCATCGTACAGGGTCTCGCGGCCCGACGGGTGGAACCCGAGCGCCTTGAGCGATTCGCGCAGCGCTTCCTCCCGCTCGCCGGAGAACGCCGTCCCGTCGATCGTGCGCCCCTCGAGCGATCCGACCTTGCCCCCGAGCATCTCGAGGACGTGGGCGACGGTCATCCGGGAAGGGATCGCGTGCGGATTGATCAGAAGGTCCGGCGTCACCCCGTCGCGGGTGAACGGGAGGTTCTCCTGCGGAACGATGAGACCGATGACGCCCTTCTGGCCGTGGCGCGAGGCGAACTTGTCGCCGAGCTCGGGCACGCGCTGGTTGCGGACCTTGACCTTGACGAGCTTGGAGATGTTCTCGCCCTCGGTGAGGATCACCCCGTCGACCCAGCCGGACTCGCCGAAGCGCACGGTGACCGAGGTCTCCCGGCGCTTCTGCGGGGTGAGCAGGTCGGTCTTCTCCTCGAGGAACCTCGGTGGGCTCGTCTTGCCGATGAGCACATCGCCCTCGCCGACCTCGAGCTCGGGGAAGATCAGGCCGTCCTCGCCCAGGTTCCGGTAGGACGTGTCGACTCGAGCCCCGGCCACGTCCGGCCGCGGGATCTCGAACTTGTCCTCCTGGCCGCCGGGGTACTTGCGCTCCTCCCCGCGGTACGTCCGGAAGAACGACGATCGGCCGAGGCCCCGGTCGATCGCGGCCTTGGAGAAGACGAGGGCGTCCTGCATATTGTACCCCTCGTAGGAGAGGACGGCGACGACGAAGTTCTGGCCGGCCGGCCGCTCGGTGAAATGAACGTAGCGCATCGTCTGGGTGCGCAGGAGCGGCGCCTGGGGATAGTGCAACAGGTGGCTGCGGGTGTCCGGTCGGCGCCGGTAGTTGACGGACTCGACGCCCAACGCCTGCTTGGCCATCCCCGAACCCATCGTGTTGCGGGGCGTGGAGTTGTGCTCCGGATACGGGATGAGGCCGGTGCAGACCCCGAGCATGAGGTTCGTGTCGATCTCGAGGTGCGTGGCTTTCGGATCGAGGCGCAGCTTCGCGGTGAACTCCTCGCCGCACCGGCCGCACTTCAAGAGGGCCGCGTCGCGCTTCTCGCCGGCCGAGACCCACCGGACGTCCCCCCGGGAGAGGGCCCGTTCGCACTTCGGACAGCGCTCGGGCTGCTCGAAGGCGTCGACACTGATCAGGGTGTCCTCCTCCTCCTCCGCGTCGAGCCATTCGACCTTGCCGGCGTGGATCAGGTCGGAGAACGAGAGCGTCCCCTGGGCCAGGTCGTCGAGGTCCGCCCGGCTGACCCGGGAGACGCCGTCCTTCACGACGACGAGCGGGCGGCGCAACCGGCCCGGATCGCAATGGACGATGACCTCGTTCATCTCCCCGTCGTAGCGGACGTTGATCTCGTAGGTGCGCTCGCCGAGGGAAGGGGACAGGGTCCCGGACCGGCGGCGCTCGCGGATCTCCTTGACGAGCTCGACCGGCGAAGAGTGCAGCCCGATCAGGTTGCCGTTGACGTAGACGCGGGCTGCGCGCTTCCCCCGGGGCTGGTTCCCCTCCTGGAAGACCTCCGGCCCGATCTCGCGGGTGTTGAGGTCCCGGAGGATCAAGGTCACCTCCTCCTCGTCGGCGCCTTCGGAGACGTCGACGCACAGGGCGTAGTTCTTGACCAGGCCGCAGTTCTGGCCCTCGGGGGTCTCGTTCGGGCAGAGTCGGCCCCACTGGGTCGGGTGCAGGTCGCGCGCCTCGAAGTGCGGCTGGCTGCGGGTGAGCGGGCTCGTCACCCGGCGCAAATGGGAGATCGCGGACATGTGGCTCGTTCGGTCGAGCACCTGGCTCACGCCGGCCCGGCCGCCGACCCAGTTGCCGGTCGCGAGGGCGTGGACGAGCCGCTGGGTGAGCAGGTCCGGCCGGATGGCGGAGGCGATCCGCAGGTCCTTCTTCCGCGCGAAGGAGCGTTCGAGCTGGTACTTGAGGTCCTTGAGCAGGAGCGTGAACGCGACCCGGAACAGGTCCTCCATGAGGTCGCCGGCGAGCTTCAGGCGCTTGTTCGCGTAGTGGTCCTTGTCGTCCTCGCCCCGGACCTTCAGGTGGAGCTCGAGGACCGTGCGCGCCATGCGGGCGAGGTAGAGCGCCTTCTTCAGCCGGTCGGCCTTCGTGTCGCCCAGGTGGGGGAGGAGCGACCGGTCGAGGATCCCGTCGACCTTGCGCTGCCGGTACTCCTTCGCCTGGCCCGTGGCGAACTTCTTCTCGAGGTAGAGCAGGGCATCCTCGGTGGTCAGGATCCCCTCGGGGGGGTAGAGCTTCTTGGAGACGCACTCTTCCAAGTTGACGTTGAGCAGGTGCTTCATCGTCTGGACGAACGGCTCGTCCAGCGGCAACAGCTCCCCGAGGACGGCTTGGAAGATCTCCTCGTCGTTCTTCATCCCGAGCGCCTTCATCAGGATCGCGAGCGGGATCTGCCCGGAGGCGGTCGGGACGGAGACCTGGAGGATCCCGTCCTTCTTCTTCTCGACGACGGTGAGGGATCGGTAGCCGCCGCGCTGGCTGAAGACCTTCGCGCTCTCGATCGGCGTGCCGTAGCGCTCGTTGAACTCGGCGAAGATGCGGTTCGGGGCGAGGTCCTCGAGGCTCATCATCACGCGCTCGGTCCCGCCGATGATGGCGTACCCGCCGGGATCGAGCGGGTCTTCGAGGTATTCGACGAGCTTCGCGCGGTACTCCTCCGGGGAGAGGGGTACGCCGCTATCCCGCTCGATGTTGGCCTGGGCGAGGTTGCATTGGCGGCTCTTGACCATGATCGGCAGATCGCCGATGTGCACCTCTTCCGGCGCGCGCTCCACGCCGTTCTCGACGACGGTGACGCGCAGGTAGATGGGGGCCTGGTAGGTCAGGTTGCGGAGGCGCGCCTCCATCGGCGTGAGCGTCGGCTTGGAGCCGACCGGTTCCTTCACGAACGGCTGCCCGACGAAGATCGTCGGCTCGGCGGTCGACGACACCTGGCCGGTCCGCGGGTCGCGCCGCCGGCCCACGCGCACGAAGATCGAGCTCTTCGTCTTCTGGACATCAAGACGGATGATCCCGCGCTCGGTCGAGTCCTCGCTCACGCGCGATTCGTCGACGATCCGTTGCATCCGCGAATTGGGATTGTCGTTGGTCGGTAGGAAGTCGTTGAAGCTCGCCAGGTGGTGGTTGACGATCGATCGCTCCCGGAAGAAGGCATCCACGATCTCTCGCATGGAATCTCACTCCCCGTAGCTCGAGACGAGGACCCGGTAGGCGACGGCTTCGCCCGCCGTGGCGCTCGGCCGCCGGATCCGGACCAGGCGGCCGGCGATCGGCTCCTTCGCCTCGCGCGCCGCCACGTAGCCGGGGTCGGTGCGCAGGCCGGGATCGCCGATGACGATCTTCGGGAGGCGTTCGATGGTCGCCCCGAGCTGCTGCAGCGTCGCCAGGGTTTCCTTCTCGCTCAGCAGTTCGTGGGGCGGGACCAGGTGATGGGCGGTGAACGGCCGTTCGGCCCGCGCCGCCGCGATCGCCGCGGCCTTCGCCCTCTTGGAGGGCTGCTTGCGGGTGCTCATCCGAACCTCAAGGAAACCGAACGGGCCCGGGGGGACTTCCGGGGAGGGAGCCCGGCGTGGACGCCCCCCGTTCGAACCCCCGACCACCTGGTTAAAAGCCAGATGCTCTTTGTAGGACCGGCGGTGGGACCGACCGGCCAACCTACCTGAGCTACGGGCCCGCCCCAGTTCCCGCGCGCTCCGACGAGGGCGCCGTATTTCAGGTTTCGCACCGACCGACTCACTGAATGCTCTCCAATCGGGAGATGATCGACCAGATCGCGGTCCGGCCGTGGACCGGCAGGTTCGGATCGTTCGCCAGCTCATCGAGCCGGTAGACGGCGCCGGCGATGCGGACGTCGACGGCCGCGCTGCGCCGTTCGAGCTCGGCCTTCGCCGCGAGCGCCCCTCGCCGGACGTTCTTCGGGACGGTCAGGTCCTCCGAAAGCTCGAGGAGGGTCGAGAGCAATTCCGACCAGCCCGGCACGGGGGCCGAAGTCGAAGGGCGGTCCAACGACGGCGAACCGGCGATCGCCGAAAGCGCCGGGGCCTCCTCGCTCACGATCGGTGGGCCTCCCCACCCTCTTTGTAGGCGGTGACGACCAGTAGGGTCTTCGATTCGCGGATGCCGCGGACGGCCGGCAATCGGTGCAGCACGAACTCCTTGAGCTCGTCATATTGGGGGAACCGGACCTTCAGGAAGATGTCCGTGTCCCCGGTGACGAGGAAGACATCCTGAACGTCGGGGAAGCGGCTGACCTCCGAGGCAACGTTGTCCGCCTCACTCGTCTCCACCTTCAGGGCGATGAGGGCGGTGACCGCATCCTCTCCGTAGACCTTCGTAAAAGCGTTCTCGACGGCCCGGCTGACGGGGCCCCGGCCTTCCGAACCTTGATCCATGTGTTTCCCCCCCTCCGACGTCGTGCGCTCGTCGTACCTGTCCGCGATGCCCCGAAACCTCGCCGAACTAGCTGGCGGGGGCGGACTCGAACTCCTCTTGGAGGTCGTTGATCACTTGGTCGATAACGGTGGAGGAATTGCTGCCCCGGTACTCGCGGACGCCCCCCGCCTCGCTCGAGACGCGGGCGACGACCTCGGCCGGACTTCGGAGAAACTCCACGCTACAGATGAGCTCTTCCATGATGGCTCGGGCCCCCACCGCGCCGCGGGGTCCGAAAAAGGTCACCTATTTAGGCTTTGGCAAAGTCGTGCAGCTCCCTCCCCTCGCCATGCTCCGATGCCCGGGCCCGGGCCTCTTGGAAGGCCCGGAGTAGGATCTCGCGGGCGAACCCGGCCCATTGCCCCGATCCGATGGGGACCGGGACGAGCAGAGAATCCTATCGGGTCCCGGGGTGGCCTCTCGGTCCTCAAGCCAAATAGACCGGGCCGCTCGGCGGCGCGGATGTCGGGGAGCTCGGGGCTGGCCACGGTGGAGGGCGGCCGGCTCTACTACGAACGCGATGGATCGGGCAACCCGATCGTTTGGCTTCACGGCGGCTTCCTGGATCGTCGCGTCTGGGATCCGCAGTTCGCTCGGTTCTCTAGCCGGTACGACCTCGTGCGGTACGACCAACGCGGGTTCGGACGATCGGATCCTCCCTCCACAGAATACGCGGAATCGTTCGACCTCCGCGACCTGCTCGATGATCTCGCCATCCCTAGCGCCTACCTAGTAGGACTGGCGACCGGGGCGCGGATCGCCCTCGATTTTGCCGCCGTCTTTCCCAACCGCGTCGACGGTCTGGTCGCGGTAGCCCCCGTCCTGGAGGGCTATGCTCCGAGCACCCACGAGGAGGTCGCTCTTTGGGAGGATCTCGATAGGAAGGAGGAGGCGATCGCCGAGTTGTCCCAATCGGAGGGTGCCGAGAGGGCGCTCGCCGCGAAGATCGATCAGTGGGCGCCGAATCTCCCACCGGGCGAACGGACCGAGCTCCTGGCCGTCGCCCTCGACAATCGAGCCCGGGGACTCGGGGAGTCGAATCCACTCCGCCAGAAGATGCACCCGAGGACCATCGATCGTCTTGGGGCGGTTCGCTGTCCGACCCTCGTCGTCACGGGGGAGCGGGATTTCGCCGGCTTCGCCGCGATCGCGGCGCTCCTTGTCGAGCGACTCCCCGTCGCCCAACATTCGATCCTCGCCGGGGCGGACCATCTGGCCAACCGCTCCAGCCCCGACGCGTTCAACGAGCTCCTCGAGGGGTACTTCGCCCGCTTGGACTTCATCGCGATGCAGCGCGGCCGGACCTGGTAGGCGCGCGCGCCCGGCCACCATTGTTATGTGGAGGGGTCCGTTCGAATCCGCTGGAGCAGCTCCGTGGGGAGTGCGATCGCTCGCACGACGGTCGAAGTCCGGGTCGAACTGAAGCCCGGGGTCTTCGATGCGGAGGGCGATGGCGTGCTCAAGGCGCTCCGGCTTCTCGGCATCGATCACCTCAAGGACGTGACGACGGCGCGCGTGTTCCGCCTCGCGTTCGAGGCCGTCAGCGCGCCGGAGGCGGAGCGGCTCGCCGCCCGGGCCGTCGACCGACTGCTCGCCAATCCGGTGGTCCACCGGGTCCAGGTCACCCCGGCCAAGACGTGATCGGATGACCCGGCCAGGCGCGGCGGCGACGAGCGCGTGGGCGCCCGGGGTCGAGGTCGTTGCGCTGCGGGATGTCGACGACTTGGACCGATGGGGCCGGGTCCAGGGTCTTGGGCTATCCCAGACCGAACTCGGCCGGATCCAGGCGCACTTCCGCGCGCTCCACCGAGATCCGACCGACGTCGAGCTCGCCGGACTCTCGCAGAGTTGGAGCGAGCATTGCAGTTACAAGAGCTCGAAGGTCTGGATTCGGAAGGCGTTCCGGGGTCTCGCCGAGCGGCCGCGGGTCCTCGGGACCGGCGATGCCGGGGTCGTGGCTTTCGAGGACGGATTCGCCTACGCCCTGCGGATCGAATCGCACAACCACCCGTCGGCGGTCGAGCCGTACGGCGGGGCGGCCACCGGTATCGGGGGCATTCTCCGGGACGTGCTCGCGGTCGGGGCGAAGCCGATCGCGCTCGCCGATCCGCTGTTCTTCGGCCCGCTCGATGGCCCCTCGGGGTCCCGCCCGCGGGGCGTCCACAGCCCGCGCTACCTGCTCAGCGAGGTCGTGGCCGGGATCCGGGATTACGGCAACCGCGTCGGCGTCCCGACCGTGGCGGGCTCGGTGGGCTTCGATCGGGCGTACACCGTCAACCCCCTCGTCAACGTCGGATGTCTCGGCTTCCTGCCGGTCGATCGACTCCGACCGAACCGGGCCCATCGGGCGGGGAACCGCGCCATCCTCGCCGGGGGGTTGACCGGACGCGACGGGGTGGGGGGTGTCGCATTCGCCTCCCGCGAGCTATCGGAGACGAGCGCGGAATCGGAGCGCGGGCACGTGCAGCTCGGCAACCCGATCATGAAGGAGCCGCTCATCCACGCGTGCCTCGAGGCGTTCGACCGGGGCCTCGTTCGCGGAGTGAAGGACCTCGGGGGCGGCGGTCTGGCGACCGCCTTCGGCGAGCTCGCCCATGCCGGCCGGCTCGGCCTGGTCGCCCATTTGGACCGGGTGCCGCTGCGGGAAGCCGACCTTCGCCCCTGGGAGATATGGATATCCGAATCGCAGGAACGCATGCTCCTCGAGGTCGAGCCGGCGGACCTGCCGGCTCTCTTCGGGATCTTCCGCCGATTCGATGTCCCGGCGACCGAGGTGGGTCAGTTCGCCCGCGGCGGCGAGGAACGGCTGTTCTATCGAGGCCAGCCGGCCGGCCGACTGTCGCTCGGCTTCCGGGTCGAACCCCCGATGCTGCGACGACCCCACCGCCCTCGAACCCCCCGGCGGGCTCGGCATCGGACGGTTCCGGACACCGGACTGGGCCGGCTCATCGAGGCACAGATCCTATCGGATGACTGCCGTTCCCGGGAGTCGCTCGTCCGGGTCTACGATCACGAGGTCCAGGGGCGGACGGTCGTCAAACCGCTCCACGGCCGGCCGCAATCGCCCTCCCACGGCGACGCGGCCGTCCTGCGGCCCCGGCCGGAAAGTTCGAGGGCGATCGCGGTCACGGTGGCGAGCCAGCCGTGGGCGTGCCGGGCGGCGCCCCGGGCGGGGGCGGTCTGGACCGTCGAGGAGGCCGCCCGCAACCTCTACGCGGTCGGAGCGACTCCCGATGCCCTGACCGATTGCCTCAACTTCGGCAACCCGGAGGATCCCCACGTCCTCGACGATTTCATCGAGACCGCCGAGGGGATCGGCCGGGCCGCCCGCGCCCTCGGCTTCGCCTTGCCGTCGGGCAATGTGAGCTTCTACAACGGCGGGCAGGGGGAGTCGATCCCGCCGACCCCGGTTCTGATGGCGACCGGGACCCTTCGCGACTATCGGAGCGCCATCACGTCGGACCTGAAGGAGGCGGGGGACTCCCTCTACCTCATTGGGGCCAGTTCGCCGGCCCTCGGCGGCTCCCTGTATGAACGGCGGATGGGCCCGCCGGCGGGCCTCCCCCCCGAAACGATGCCCGGCCGCGTCCGTCGTATGGGAAGCGCGATCGTCGCGGCGTCCGGATCGGGGTGCTTGCGGGCCGCGCACGATGTGTCCGACGGGGGCCTCGCCGTGACGCTGTTCGAGATGGCCGCCGGCGGCGGCCTCGGGTTCACCGTCGACCTCGAGCGGACGGGGCTGGCCGGGCCCGGGATCGCCCTCGTGGCCGAAGGCGCCTCACGATGGGTGGTGGAGGTCGATGCCGGCCGGACGCGGGAGTTTGAGCGGAGCTTCCAGGGCCTCCCGATCGCCCGGCTCGGCGCCGTAGGAGAAGGATCCGGCGCGCTCGAGTGGGGCGGCCGTGCCGTCGGGGAGATCGATTGGGAGCGCCTCTATCCGGTTTGGCGATCGGGCTGGGAAAGGTAGCCAACCCTTGACGAGCGCACTCGTCTCGGGCGGCAAGGACTCGATCTATTCGGCGTATCTCGCCGATCAGCAGGGCTGGCCGATCGACGAGCTCGTCGTTCTGGTCCCCGAGGACGTCGACTCGTTCCTCCTGCACACTCCGAACCTCGCCCTCGTGGAACTTCAAGGGGGAGCCTGGGGGAAACCCGTTCGGAGGGTCCGGATCGACGGCGTGGGCGAGGCGGCCGAGTCGCGCGCCCTCGCCGAGGCCCTCCGAGCGGGTACCGGGGGGATCGTCGCCGGCGCCATCGCCTCGGCGTACCAGTGGGCTCGGCTCGGCCGGATCTCGGCCGAGCTCGGCCGCCCCCTCATCACCCCCTTATGGGGGAAGGACCCGGGTCGGGTCGTCCGGGAAGAGATCGCGGCGGGCCTCGACATCCGGCTCGTGCAGGTGGCGGCCGGTCCCCTCGGCCCCGAACTGCTCGGGCGGCGGCTCGACACGGAGCTCCTCGCCCTCCTCGAACGGATCGGGGGCCGTCGTGAGCCCGTGCACGTCGCCGGGGAGGGGGGCGAGTACGAAAGCCTCGTGGTCGACGCCCCGTTCTTCGACCGCCGATTGAACCTCGACGCCACCCGCCTGGTGAAGCGCGGGCTCGCCGCTCGGCTCGATATTTCCGAGGCCCATCTGGTCGCGAAGGGTCCGGTGCGGGCGGGCTAGGCAAGGGAGATATCCCGAGGCCCCCTCCGATAGCATGGGCGCGCTCGGTCGGGGAGACGCCCCGATCCCCGCCCTCCTCGAGGCGATCGGTGATCCGAGGGCGGTCCCGGACCTGGCGTGGGTCGCGGCGCTCACCGGCGAGGCCCCGGAGGCCGTGCAGACCGCGATCGAGGGCCTGGCCCGCCATATCGACGACGTCGCGTCGATCCGCGCCGCCCACCTTTCGGGCGGCCGGGAGTTCTACGCGCAGATCTGCGCGCCGTTCGAATTGTATGCCCTGGCGCGGATCCTGCGGCCCGCCCACATCGTGGAGGCGGGCGTCTCCTCCGGCGTATCGTCGAGCCACTTCCTGCTCGGCCTGTTGGACAACGGCGTCGGCTCGCTGCACTCGATCGACCTGCCGACCCCTCAGAAAGGGCCGAAGCTCGCGCGCGGCGAGTCGCCGGTGAGCCTGCCCCCGGATCGTGCCCCGGGGTGGGCCGTACCGTCCGAGCTCTCCCTCGGCTGGGACCTGAGGATCGGACGGAGCGAAGCGCTCCTGCCGCCGCTCGTCGAATCCCTACCGTCGGTCGACCTGTTCCTGCACGACGATCTGCATACGCCGACCCACCTCGCGTTCGAGCTGGCGACGATCCGACCGAAGCTCCGACCGGGCGCGGTGGTCCTGGCGGACAACACCCAGTGGACGGGCAAGGCGTTCGACCGGTTCGCCGCCTCCCTGGGGGTTCCGATCGTCCGACGGCGGGACTCCGACCTGGTCGGACTCCGGGTCCCCGACAGCCCCCCGCCGGCCCCCGCGCGGCGAACGGTCCCGCGGCCGACTCTCCGAGCCCGGCGACCTCCCACCCGGCCCGCGACCCGTGGGCGACGGAGCCGCGTCCCGCGGGACTTTTAAACGCCCTCCCCGTTGTGGCCGTCGATGGCGGCGAGCCGCAGCGCCCGGGGCCGCACGAGCGCTCGCGCCGGGTCGCGCCCGGCCGACGGACCCATCGAGGAGGCGCGCCGCCGTTGGGCCGCCGAGGTCGAGCGGCCGGCGCTCCAGCGTTTCCCGGAGCGCCAAGAGCAGTTCGAGACGCTCGGCGGGATCCCCGTCGACCGATTGTATGCTCCCCGGGGGGCGGTCGAACCCGACCTCGGCTTCCCGGGGCAGTACCCGTTCACCCGGGGGATCCACCCGACGATGTACCGAGGCCGCCTGTGGTCGATGCGCATGTTCTCCGGCTTCGGCACCCCGGAGGACACGAACGCGCGCTTCCGATACCTGCTCCAGCACGGGGAGTCGGGGCTATCGATCGCCTTCGACGACCCCACCCTTTACGGGATCGACGCCGACGATCCCGAGGCGCTCGGGGAGGTCGGCAAATGCGGCGTGAACGTCTCGTCGCTGTCGGACATGGAACGTCTCCTGCGGGGCATCCCGCTCGACGCGGTCACGACCAGCATGACGATCAACGGGCCGGCGAACATCGTCTGGGGGATGTACCTGCTCACGGCGGAGGACGCCGGGACCCCGCGCCGCGAACTGGGGGGGACCACCCAGAACGACATCCTGAAGGAGTACATCGCCCAGAAGGAGTTCCTGTACCCGCCGAAACCGGCGCTGCGGCTGGTGTCGGACACCATCGAGTTCGCGACCCGGGAGACCGCCCGATGGAACCCGGTCTCGATCTCCGGCTACCATATCCGGGAGGCCGGGTCCACGGCCGTTCAGGAGCTCGCCTTCACCCTGGCCGACGGCATGACCTACGTGGAGGAGGCCGTGCGTCGCGGGGTGCCGGTCGACGATTTCGCGCCGCGCCTTTCGTTCTTCTTCAACTCCCACAACGACTTCTTCGAGGAGATCGCGAAGTTCCGCGCGGCGCGCCGCCTGTGGGCGGAGACGATGCGCGAGCGGTTCCACGCGAAGAAGCCCCGGTCCTGGTGGATGCGCTTCCACACGCAGACCGCCGGCTGCTCGTGCACCGCCCAGCAACCCGAGCTCAACATCGTGCGGACCACGGTCCAAGCCTTGGCCGGCGTGCTCGGCGGGACCCAGAGCCTGCACACCAACTCCTACGACGAGGCGATCCAGCTTCCGTCGGAGGACGCGGTGCGCATCGCCCTGCGCACCCAGCAGGTCCTCGCCTTCGAGAGCGGGGCGCCCGAGACGATCGATCCGTTCGGCGGGAGCTACTACCTCGAGTGGCTGACCGACACGATGGCCGAGGCGGCCCGACGGTACTTCGAGCGGATCGACGCGCTCGGCGGGGTCGTCGCGGGGATCGAACGGGGATTTTTCCAGCGCGAGATCCAGGAGGCGTCGTTCCGATACCAGCGCGAGGTCGAGACGGGCGCCCGCAAGGTCGTCGGCGTCAACGCCTACGGTCTCGAAGCCCCGGTCAAGGTCCCGCGCTTGAAGATCTCCGAGGCCGCGCGCCGTCGCCAGTCCCAACGACTGCGGGCCGTACGCTCAAGCCGCAACGCTCGGCGCCACGCCGCGGCCCTCGATGCGCTGCGAAAGGTCGCCGAGCGGGAGGACGCGAACACGATGCCCGCCCTCCTCGACGCCCTGCGTGCCCAGGCGACCCTCGGAGAGATCGTCCACGCCTTCCAGGACGTCTTCGGGAGCTACCGGGAGCGCTCCACTTACTAGGCCTCGGACGATCCCGTGACGTCGCGCGCGACCGAGACGACACCGTCGGATCGTCCGGAGGGGTACCGGGCGACCCTCGACGAACTGTACTCGCTGCGCCGGTTCGGGATGCGGCCGGGCCTCGAAGGGATCCACGGGCTGCTGGCGGAACTCGACCATCCGCAGCGGTCGTTCCGGGCGATCCACGTCGCCGGCAGCAAGGGGAAGGGCTCCGTCGCAGCGATGGCCGCTGAGATCCTCCAATCGATGGGCCGACGCGTCGGGCTGTTCACCTCGCCGCACCTCGTCAGCTATCGGGAACGGATCCGCGTCAACGGCCGACCGATCCCGCGCCGGGCGGTCGTGGAGGGGGTCGAGCGCGTCCGGGCGGCCGACCGAAGGCGCACGGATGGCGGCCGCTCGGACCGCCCGGCGACGTTCTTCGAGGTCACGACGGCCCTCGCCTTCGACTGGTTCCGAGAGCGCGAGATCGACGACGCGGTGATCGAGGTGGGGATCGGGGGTCGCCTCGACGCGACGAACGTCCTCGACGCGCCCGTCGGGGTGATCACCACGATCGAGCTCGAGCACACGGACGTGCTCGGTCCCACCCTGACCGACATCGCCCGTGAGAAGGCGGGGATCCTGCACCGGGGGATGCGCGCGGTCATCGGGCACCTTCCGGCGGAGGCCCGCACCGTCGTCGAGCGGGCCGCCGATTCGCTCGGCGTCCCGGTCTTCGCGCTCGACGGAGCCGTGCGGGCGGGGGAACGCCGCCTCTCCGAAGCCGGCCAGCGGTTCCCGATCACGACCCCCCTCGGTTCGTACCCTGAGGTGGAGATCCCCTTGCAGGGTCGCTTCCAATCGGGCAACGCGGCGCTCGCGGTGGCGGCCGTGGAGATGTACGCGAGCGCCGTCGGCCTCGCCGTGCCGGCGGCCGCGGTCCGGGACGGCCTCGCCGCGGTCCGATGGCGAGGACGGCTCGAGCGGATCGGGAAGCGGCCGGAGATCTACCTCGACGTGGCCCACACGATCGAGAGCGCGCGGGCGATCGCCGAGTCGATCGCGGAGATCCATCCGTTCGTCGACCCCGCCGAGAGTGTGATCCTGTTCGGATGCCTCACGGACAAGCCGGCGGAACGGCTGCTCGACGCGTTGTCCCCGATCGCCCAGAGCGTGGTGGTCACCCCGGTACGATCCGCCCGGTCGGCCGACCCGGCCGATCTGCGCCGCCGCGCGACCGGTCGCTTCCGCCGCGTCGTACAGGCCCCGGACGCCCCGCAGGGGTTTTCGCTCTCGAAGGCCTCCATCGGGCCGGACGGCCTCCTGCTCGTCACGGGGAGCGACTATCTCGTCGGGGAGATCCTCGAGGGACTCGAGGGCCGCCCGCGCGACGAGCCGGATCTATCGGACCCCGGCTTGGCGACGGACGGGAGCCAGGCGACCGACCCGATCCGCCCGGAAGGCACGCGGCCTTGAGTCGACGACGGCCTTTCCCCTGGACCCGGCTGCTCGATCGCCTCAGCCGCACCTATGGACGGGGCGATTGGCGAGTGCCGTACCTCCGCGATCACGCCGAGGATCCGTTCCAGGTCCTCATCGGCACGATCCTATCCCAGCGAACGCGCGACGAGGCGACGGACCGCGCCTCGGCGCGGCTGTTCGCCCGATTCCCGGACGCCGCGTCGCTCGCCGCGGCGAGCGCGCGAGAGGTCGAGCCGCTGATCCGGGAGACCGGCTTTTACCGCACCAAGTCCCGGGCGATCGTGGCGTGCGCGCAGGCGATCCGGGAGCGCTTCCACGACCAGGTCCCGACCGACCTGGAGCAGCTGACGACGCTGCCCGGGGTCGGCCCCAAGACCGCGAACTGCGTACGGGTCTTCGGATACGGCCTGCCCGGGATGCCGGTCGATACCCACGTGCATCGGATCGCGAACCGCCTGGGCGTCGTCCGGACGAGTTCGCCGGAGGCGACCGAGATCGCCCTGCGCGAGGTCGTCCCCGAGCGGTTCTGGATCCCGATCAACCCGCTGCTCGTGCAACACGGCCAGAACCTCTGCCGCCCGATCCGACCGCGCTGTCCGGAGTGTCCCGTGATCGAGATGTGCGCGACGGGGCGCGCGCTGCGCGAACACCGCCGGCCGCCCCGGCCGGCCGATGCGGTCCGACGCCCGGCGGCGCGGTCCCGGGCCACCTTACGCCCGGCCCGGCGGCCGGCGAGGGCCGCGGTCCGTTGAATCCGGGTGCTTCACCAAACCCTTTTCCCCCGACGCCCCTCGACCCGCCGCCGATGGACCCTGCGGAGTATCCGACCGACTTCTTCGCCCGGGCCGGGATGCGCCGGCGCGCCTGCCCCGCCTGCGGGCATGCCTTCTGGAGCTCCGGGGACCACGATCGCTGCCAGGAGGCCCCCTGCACGCCGTACGGCTTCCTCGGAAAGCCGGGATTCGCCCGGTCGCTCGCCCCCGACGCGATGCGCGAAGCGTTCCTCGGTTTCTTCGAGGCCCGGGGCCACACCCGCCTCCGACGATACCCCGTCGTCGCCCGGTGGCGCAACGACGTGTTCTTCACCCAGGCATCGATCTACGACTTCCAACCTTGGGTCACGAGCGGCGAGCTGCCCCCGCCGGCGAACCCGCTCACGATCAGCCAGCCGTGCCTACGATTCCTCGATCTGGATGAGGTGGGCCGCAGCGGGCGGCATTTCACCCTGTTCGAGATGATGGCGCACCACGCGTTCAACCGGCCCGACCATCTGGTCTACTTCAAGGACCGATGCGTCGAGCTCTGCCAGGAGTTCCTCAGCTCGGAGCTGGGCGCCGCCCCGACGGCGATCACGTACAAGGAGGAGGAGTGGGAGGGCGGGGGGAACCTCGGCCCTTCCCTGTCGGTCGGGATCGCCGGCCTGGAGGTGGCGACGCTGGTCTTCATGGAGTACCAGCGCGACGGGGCGAACGTACGGCCGATGCCGCTGACCGTGGTGGACACGGGGTACGGACTCGAGCGGCTCACCTGGCTCTCCCAGGGGAGCCGGACCGCCTACGAGGCCGTCTTCGGGACGGCCCTCGAGGAGCTGCGCCGGGTCTTCCCACCGCGCGAGAGCGCCATCCTGATCGACCACGCGAAGGCCCTCAACTTCCTGCTGACGGACGGGGTCGTTCCCTCCAACTCCAAGGAGGGGTACTTCTCCAGATTGCTCATCCGCCGGATGCTGCGGATCATCGCCGGGGTCCCCGAGGCCCCCGAGATCGGCGCCCTGCTCGAGCGCGTGGGCCGGGAGATCGCCCGGGACTTCCCCGAGGTCGGCGAGCACCGCGAGGACCTTCAGAGCGTCCTGAAGGCGGAGGTGGAGCGATACGCCGAGACGCTCGGGCGCGCGCGCGAGCAGATCCACCGCCTCGAGGCCCGTCGCTCCGAAGAACATCGAGCCGTGACCGTCGACGATCTACTGGTCTGGTACGATTCCCTCGGCGTCACCCCGGAAGTGGCGGTCGCCGAGCTCGGCTCGCCCCCGAAGATCCCGGAGGACTTCTACGCCCAGATCGCGCGCCGGCACGAGGTCGAGGCGCGTTCGAGCGACCCCGCGGAGGCGCGCGCGGCCCCGCTGCCAATCCCCGAGGCCGTTCCCCCCACGGAAGTCCGGTACTACCTCGACCCGTACACCCTCGACTTCGAGTCGCATGTCGTATGGAGCGCCGGGGAGAACGTCGTGCTCGACCGTACCTACTTCTACCCGACCGGCGGCGGTCAGATGACCGACACGGGGGCCCTCGGCGACGTGCGCGTCGTGGAGGTGCTCCGCCGGGGTCCCTGGGTCGTCCACCGGCTGGAGCGGGCGAGCCCGTTCCGGTCCGGCGAGCGGGTCCGTGGGCGGATCGACGGGCCCCGACGGACGCAGCTCATGCAGCATCATACGGCCACCCACCTGCTCAACGGCGCCCTCCGACGCCGGCTCGGGCCGCACGTCTGGCAGGCCGGCGCCCACAAGGCCGTGGATTCGGCCCGCATCGACATCACGCACTTCCGGGCGTTGTCCGCCCCGGAGATCCGCGAGGTCGAACGGATGGTCAATCGCGTGGTCCGGGAGGACCGGCCGGTCAAGAGCTACTTCGAGCCCCGGACCGAGGCCGAACGGCGGTTCGGCTTCACGCTGTACCAGGGCGGGGCGGTGCCCGGCAAGGAGTTGCGGATCGTCGAGGTCCCGGACTTCGATGTCGAAGCGTGCGGAGGGACCCATTGCACCCATACGAGCGAAGTGGGCCTGGTGACGATCCTGTCGACGGAGCGGATCCAGGACGGCATCGTCCGTCTCAACTATGCCGCCGGGGATCGAGCGCTCGACATCGTCGCCGAGCGGGCGGACCTGCTCGAGCGTTCGGCCCGGGA
Organism: Thermoplasmata archaeon; assembly: GCA_035945215.1. Lineage (GTDB taxonomy): Archaea > Thermoplasmatota > Thermoplasmata > Lutacidiplasmatales > UBA184 > Lutacidiplasma. The sequence continues at coordinate 228,149 of DASZAJ010000010.1, read as the reverse complement.
GCTCTCCGTTCCCCCCGAACGCTTGATCGAGGGGATCGAGCGGCTGAAGGGCGAGCTCGAGAGCGCTCGGAAGCGGGAGCGGGTGGAGGGCCAACGGGACCTGGTCGCCCGGGCTGCCGCCCTCGTCGCCGATCCCGCGTCGACCGAGGAGGTCCAAGGGATCCGGATCACGGTGGCCCGGGTCGGACTCGACCGGCCCGGCGTGATGGAGCTGTCGAGACGCCTGACCGACGCCCCCGGTCGCGTGGCCATCCTCGGGGGCGAGGAGTCCGGGCGCGGCCTCTTGTTCGTCGGATCGACCGCCCCGGCCGTGCCGGCCAACGCGATCGTTGCGGGGGCGGTCGGCGGGTTCGCCGGTCGCGGCGGAGGCAACCCTTCCGCGGCGACGGCGGTAGGCGAACCGGGGGCGCCGCTGGCGAAGACCCTCGAATCGGCCCGCGCCGAGGCGATCCGTCGGGCGCGAGACCCCCGGGCCGGCTCGGACGCCCCGTCATGAGCCGGCGGGGACGGCCCGTCCCCCGTGAAGGTCCGGCAACCGCCTGCGGGGGCCGAGGCGCGGCCGGCCCTCTCCTAGGAAAGCTTTACCTCCCACGCGGTTGAACACCCAACCGAAGGGGCACGAACCGAATGCCAAAGGACGGGACGCAGGCCGCCGAACGGACCGGAGGGGCATGATGGCGGATCCGAACCCCGGGGCTCGCGAAGGGAAGCCGAGCTCTCCGGGGGTGCCCGTCGAGGTCCTCTCCTTCCTTTCGGGCAAGGGCGGCCGGTCGCTCATCGTCAAGGGCGGCGCCGGCACCGGCAAGACGACCTTCGGCCTGGAGCTCCTCGAGCGGATCGGGAAACCCGCCCACTCCTTCTACCTGTCCACCCGCGTCGGCGACGAAGCGCTGTACCGCCAGTTCCCCTGGCTCAAGTCGACGGAGATGCGCTCGCGCATCCTCGACGCGGGCAAGCTGTTCCTCGATGCGGTCAACGAAGCGCCGAAGAGCTCGGTGAAGGAGCTGCCCGAGACCGAGAAGAAGAAGATCCGCGCCGCGCGGGCGATGATGCGCAGCCTCTCGGAGGAACCCGGATCGCCCACGCGCGTCGACCGCACCCACCTGACCTCGCTCGCCCGTCGCAACCCGATGCCCGAGATCGAGAGCATCTACGACCGGATCGAGCGGGCGCTCCCGGAGAAGTCCCTCCTCGTCATCGACTCGCTCGAGGGGGTGACCCACAAGTACGGTCTCGAGATGGAAGAGTTCGTCATGGCCCTCCAGAAGGATCTCGTCGAGGGATCCAACACCGACGTCGTGATGATCCTGGAGAAGCCCGAGGCCGGCGGGATCGAATACCTCGTCGACGGGCTCGTCTCGATCCAGCGCGAAGAGCTCGATGAGCGCCGGGTGCGCCACCTGCGGATCGAGAAGCTGCGGGCGACCAACATCAGTCGCCCGCGCTACGCGGTGACCCTGAGCGACGGCCGGTTCTCGGCCCTGGGCGTCCCGATCAACGACGGAACCCCGGCGCCGACGATCTGGCGGCCCGAGGCGGATCCCGAGCGCTACTATTCGACCGGGATCCCGGATTTCGACCGCCTGCTCGACGGGGGCTTCCGACGGGGCAGCTTCAACGCGTTCGAGATCGACGTGAACGTGGGGATCGACGATTACTACATGCTGTTCACCCCGACGTTCCTCAACTTCCTGTCCCAATCCCGCGGCATCATCGCCGTACTCGCCGCGGGGGAGTCGTACGAGAAGCTGCGGGACACGCTGGTGCGCCACACGCCGCCCAACGTGTTCGACCAGCGGGTGCGCATCGTCGACTACACCGCCAGCGAGACCGAGGAGACGTACATCGTCCCGATGGCCCACTACGGGCGCGACGAGGCGATGCAGGCGATGGTCGTCGCGGAGAAGGCCGCCCGCGGACCCCAGCAGCGCCCGTTCCTCGAGTACACGAGCTTCGACACACTCGAGAGCCTCATGGGCGACCAGGTCGCGATCCGCATGTACTTCCACGGGGTCCGCCGGACCAAGCTCGTGGGCAACCTCGGGATCGGCCTGCTGAAGCCCGGCCTGCTCGTGTCGAGCGAGATCCTCAACATGATGGACACGTACTTCCGGATCATCAACATCGACAACGCGCCGTGCATCTACGGCATCCGGCCCCGGACGACGATCTACTCGATCTCGACCGATCCGGAGCTCGGCGCCCCCCACGCCAAGCTGACCCCGATCGTGTAGCGTCGCCCTACGGGCCGAACGCGGTCGCCCACGGGACGACGAGCACAACGATCGTCAGGAGCGCGCCCGGGACGATCGTCATCGTCAGGTCGTCATCGAGATGCTGGGCCCGCACCCGCTCGACCCCCACCGCGATCGACGCGGCGGCGATCGCTCCGACCACGGCGGCCGCGATCGACCAGACGCCGACCCACCGGAACGCGGCGAACGCCATCAGGCCGTAAGCGGCGATCGGCAGCGACGGGTACAGGCGGTGCGCGGCGGGTCGATGGCGGATCTCCCCGATCAACGGATCGACGAGCGCGGTTCCGAGGACCACCGCCACCGCGATCGCCTTCGGGAATAGGAGGACCGCCGCGACGAGCCCGACGGCGAAGTACGCGAAGCTCGCGATCCGGTCCCGTTCGTGGGGTCGGATCGTCGGGAGCTCGACGCCGGCCGTCCAACGCAGCCCCTCCAGGAGCAGGACGACGACGAGGGCCGCCAGCAGGACCGCCCAGTTCGGGACTATCCGGAAAAAGTCGACGGGCAGCAGATAGTACACCAGGACGGCGGCGCCGGCCCCATGGAGGCAACGCCGCCAGATCCGATCGCCGAGGTCCGGTCCGCCGCCAAGGTGGTGGCCGAGCCAGCTGCGGAACCGGCCGCCGCGGTGCAATCGCACGACCCTGGGCCGGGGCGCTCGAACTAAGCGGTTTCGGGGCCGGTCGGCCCAAGGCCTTTTCCGCCGCGGGCGCTCCCGACCGACGATGAAGGTCACGATCGTCGTCGGGAGCCGCTCCGACCTCGAACACGCGGAGAAGGTGCGCGAGCGCCTCACCTCCCTCGGGATTCCTTCGGATGTCCATGTCGCCTCGGCGCACCGCACCCCCGAGCGCGTCGATCGCCTCGCCGCCGACCCCGACGTCGATGTCTTCATCGCGATGGCCGGAATGTCGGCGGCGCTCCCCGGCACGATCGCCGCGCGGACGTTGCGGCCGGTCATCGGCGTGCCGCTGCACCGCGGGCTGGGGCTGGATAGCCTGCTATCGGTGGTCCAAATGCCGCCGGGAGTCCCGGTCGCCGCGGTCGGGCTGGACGCCTCGGAGAACGCCGCGCTCCTCGCCGCCTCGATCCTCGCGCTCAAGTACCCGGCGCTCGAAAAAGCGTTGACCGCGTACCGGGCGAAGTGGCGGGAGGAACCGCCGCCGAGTCCGCCGAACGCACGCCCATGATCGATCCGGAAGCGTTCCGCGCCCAGGCGGTCGAGCGCCTTCGCGCCGAGGTGCCCGGGAAGGCGATCGTCGCGGCGAGCGGGGGAATCGACAGCACCGCGGCCGCCGTCCTCACCCAGCAGGCGCTCGGCGAGCGGGCCCGGGCGCTCTTCGTCGACACCGGCCTACTGAGGGAAGGAGAGACCGAACGGGTCCGAACGATCGCGAAGGACTGCGGCCTCGCGATCGAGGTCGTACCGGCCGCCGACCGCTTCCTCGGCGCGCTCGAGGGAGTCACCGACCCGGAAGAGAAGCGACGCCGGATTGGCGCGAGCTTCATCCGTCTGTTCGAGGCCGAGGCCCGTCGCTTCGGGGCCGATCGCCTGGTCCAGGGGACGATCGCGCCGGACTGGATCGAGAGCGGCGGGCAGTTGCGCGACACCATCAAGACCCACCACAACGTCGGGGGGATCCCGAAGGACTCCTCGCTCACGCTCGTGGAGCCGTTGCGCGACCTCTACAAGGACGAGGTACGGACCCTTGCGGCCCACCTAGGGATCCCGCAGGCGCACCGACAACCATTCCCCGGTCCGGGCCTGGCGGTCCGCGTGATCGGAGAGGTCACCGCGGCGCGGGTCCGTACCGCGCAGCGGGCGAACGCGATCGTCGAGGAGGAGGTCGAGCGGGCGGTTAGCGCGGGCGCCATGGCCCGGCCGTGGCAGTACTTCGCCGTGCTGCTCCCGGCGCGGACCGTGGGGGTCGTGGGAGACAATCGGGTCTGGGGAGAGGCCGTCAGTGTTCGGATCGTCGAGTCCGTCGACGCGATGACGGCCACGGCGGTGGCGCCCCCGAAGGATCTCCTGCGCCGGATCTCCGAGCGGATCACTCGGGATCTTTCCGGGACCGTTCCGAGGGTCCTCTATGATGTGACCGACAAGCCCCCCGCGACGATCGAGTGGGAGTAGGTCGGCGGCACCCTACGCGGGATGGCCGACGGAGTCGACGGTGTGGTCCCTCCTGCGTCGAGAGGGGCGGCGATGTACAGCCCGGGCCCCGAAACCGATATGCTCGATCCCAGGATTGGTCGTTCGATGCCGCGCCCCCGTCGAGCGAGCGCAGCCCCTACGCCGCGTTCCCTCGGATGGCAATCGAATGCGTTCGTACTGGGTTCCGTCCTCCTCTTCCTCTTGAGCAGCGGGGGGTCTCTACCGGGGCCCTCCCAAGGTGGGTCGGCTTTCCCTCCTCTCGCGGTAGCGCATCTTCCCTCCGCTCGCATCGTCACGAGCGGGACGCCGTCGGGAAGCGCCTACAATTGGTTCGATGAGACGCCCTCCACCGGCCCCGGGCCGAGAGAGTTACCGGCGTTCGCCTACGATCCGTTCGATGGGTACACCCTCTTCTTCGCCGGGGGCCAGCATCGGAATGTGGTCAGCTATTCAGACACTTGGACGTACCGGGCCGGGGTCTGGACGAAACTTTCCACGAGCCCCTCACCCCCGGGGCGACTCGGAGCCGGACTCGTCTACGATGCGACCGACGGATACATGCTTCTCTTCGGGGGGTACAATGAGACCCTTGGTTTTCTCAACGACACGTGGGCATTTACGGGAGGACATTGGATTTCCATCTCCCCTCCGACGTCCCCCTCCCCCCGATGGATCTTCGGGATGGACTACGACGTTTCCCTCAGCGAGGTGGTCCTTTTCGGGGGTGGTAACTTTGCTCCCCTCGGCGAAACTTGGGCTTTCAGAGGGGGGATTTGGACCCTTGAGGCTCCCACTTCGCCCTCCCCACCCTGGCGCTCGGACACGTCGATGAGCTACGACGCGGCCGACGGTGTGGTGGTGCTGTACGGGGGGTACGCGAATGGCACCACGTTGGGGGACACGTGGCAATATTCGGCGCGCGGCTGGACCCCGCTTGCGCCTTCCCCGAACCCCCCCGGGCGCAGCGACGTGGGTTTGGCCTACGACCCACTGATCCCTGCGGTGGTGCTCACCACGTGGGGATCCAACGGCACCTCCGCGCCGCCCGTTACCTGGGCGTATTCTTCGGGAACCTGGAAGAATCTGAGCGGCACGATGCGGTCCTACTTCCCGACCCGGGCCTACCAGGTTTGCACGTGGGACGGCGCCGACCGATACCTGCTGATGTTCGGGGGGTTGAGCTTCGGAACGGGGGCCTACCTTCAGGATACCTGGGCCCTCGACTATCTCAACGCGAGCGCCGCCCTACCCAACTTGACGGGAGAGGTTCCGTTCCGGGTCAACCTGACCGCCTCCTACTCCGGCGGGATTCCGCCGCTGCGATTCAACTGGTCCCTGAGCGGAGCGGGGAGGATTGCCACCGCGAACGCTTCGTTCCCCATCAGCTCCGAAGGATCGTACCCGCTCACCTTCGTCGTGACGGACCGGGCGGGTGACACGGTCATGTTGGGCCCGTTTGGAGTGACGGCGATTCCGGCCGTGTCCTTGGTCGTCTCGAGCGCTCCGTCGGCCCGCGGCGTCGCCCCCTTGCGTCTGAATTTCACGGCGACGGCCACTGGAGGTTCTCCCCCCTATTCGTACCGCTGGGATTGGGGGGATGGGGGGACCGATGCGGGCTCCCCCGCGAGCCACCGGTTCAACTCCACCGGAACGTTCCAGGTCAACGCCACCGTTGGGGACGGGTACCATCGGACGGCAAGCAGCACGATTGATATCGTCGTCAGCCCGCCGCACGTCTGCTGCGCCCCCCGCCCCAATCAGACGACTCCGGCGGCTCAGACCCTGCCTTTCCCAATCGTGTGGGTCGGGCTCGCCACGGGGATCGTGGCCGTCGCGCTCGTCGGGATCTGGCTATGGCGGCGACGCGCCGGTCGGCCTCCACCGGAGGATGCGTCGGCGGCGCCCGCCCGTTGACCTAGCACGGGCAGCCCGACCGTCTCCCTCGGGTTCGACGAGAGATCGTGGAGCGCGACGCCCCCATCCTGCGACAGGGTAGGCCCGGCAAAGGGTCGGGCCCCGGCCCCCCGAAGACGCCCTCCATCTCCATCGGTGTCGCGTCTCCGCGCGGTTCGGGCGGCGATTGCCCCACCGATGGGCGAAGAGCCTATCTGGGTGCCGGACCCGTCCGGGCCGTGACGAGCTCGGGCCAGGCCCAGCGAACGCTTCACGTTCCGGAGGAGGTGGCGGCCGACATCGAGCGACGCCTGCAGGGTAGCAGCTTCGCCTCGGTCGACGCGTTCGTGGGCTTCGTCCTCGCCCGCCTTCTCGAGCGCCACTCCGACGTACCCTTCAGCGAGGAGGACGAGCAGCGGATCCGGGAGCGCTTGCGCTCGCTCGGCTATATCGACTGACGGCGCGAATGAACGAGGAACCATCCGCCGGACTGACCTGCCCTTTCTGCGGGTCCGAGCTTACCGATCGTATCGACGTGGGTCCTCAGCGATTCCTCGTGTTTCGGTGCATGTTCACCCCGCCGGTCGATCCGTCGCTGAGCGACGCGCAACTGGCCGAGCGGTTGCGAGCCGACTACGACGGCCGAGGGGACCCCTACTTTCGGGGCATGTGCGACCGGTTGCACGGCTACGTGGCCCGCGGACCCGGGGCTCGGATCCTGATGGGCCCGACGACCGATCGTTAGGGCCCGCGCGGTCGATCCACGCGCGTCGCCTTCCCCTAGGTCCTCCCCCACCCCACGGCAGGATCTTGGCCCGCGTCGGTGCGCGACCGTTCGGCGGGTTCAGGCCGGGACCGCCACGCCCCCGATCTTTCGGAGCGCGGCATCGGTCGAGACCAGGTGGCGAGGGAGCCCGAGCTCCTCGGCGGTGGCGCCCAGCGCGAGTCCCACGAGCTGGGGCAGGTGGAAGACGGGCATGTCGAGGGAATGGCCCACCTCGTGCTCCGCGCGATTCTGGTAGGCGTCGAGGGAGATGTGGCAGAGCGGGCACGGGGTGGCCATCGCATCGGCCCCGTGGGCGCGGGCGTCCTCGATCTGTCGGCCGGCGATCCGGCTCGCGGTGGACTCCTTGACGAACAGGACCGGGAAGCCGCAGCACATCACCCGGCCGCGGTAGAGGACCGGAGTGGCCCCGAGCGCGCCGATCAGGTCCTCGAAGCTGTGCGGCTCCTCGGCGCTCTCCGAGCGCATCCGGTCCGCCGGGCGCAATAGGTGACAGCCGTAGAACGCCCCGACCTTGAGCCCCGTCAGGGGGCGGACCACCTGGCGGCGGATCGCGTCGGCGCCGATCTCATCCGTGAGCACTTGAAGGAGATGCGTCACGTGGGTCTTTCCCTCGTAGTGCACCCCGATCTGGCCGAGCGCGCCCTCGACCTTTTCCCGGATCGCCGGCTCTCGATACCGCAGGTTGGCCAGCGTGAGCATCCCCTGGCAGGTCGAGCAGATCGTCAGCATGTCGAGGCCGGCCTTCTCGGCGATCGCGAGGTTGCGGACGTTCAGCGCCACGTTGAGGACCGGATTCGCCTCATCGATGAAGCCGGAGCCGCAGCAGGAGAAGTTCGGGAACTCCACCAGTTCGATCCCGACCTTCCGCGCGACCCATCGCGTGGCCATGTCGAGCTCTCGACCGGACTCCTGGGCGACGCAACCGGGGTAGTAGGCGAGCTTCACGGGTGCTCCTCGTCATCGAGAAGCTCGTAGAGCTTCACTACTTCGTCCTGGCCCGCGATCTCCTTGGGCGTCTTGATGATCTCGGGCTTCTTGCGCACCATCCGGAGCCCTTGGGGTAGCTGGCCGACGAGGCCGCCGATCCCCGCGGTCTGGCGGACCAGACGCGTTTCGTTGAGGACCCCGCGCTCCCGGATGTTCGATTTGAACGCCACGGCGTGGCGGGACCCGCGCTCGGTCGCCCCTTGGGCGGCGATGGCGAGCTCCTTCAGGTCCATGATCCGCTCGGACGGCCGAACTCCCTTCGGGCACGCCTCGGTGCAGAGGTGGCATCGCAGACACAGCCACAAGCCCCCCGGTTGAATCCGGGCGAGCCGCGCTTGGGTGCCCCCGTCCCGCGGGTCGACGACGAATCGGTAGAGCTTGGCAAGGGCCATCGGACCGGGGAACGCGGGATCCGCCTCGACCGCCGGGCAGGCCGAATAGCAGGCGGCGCAGGCGATGCATCGGGGGGTCTCCTCGAACTTCGCCACCTGCTCCGGCGTCATCGAGGTCGGCTTCCCGACGGGCATCGGCCTCGCCGGGTCGGGGATGAGGTGCGGTTCGATGCGACGGTAGTTCGACCAGAACGGCCGCATCTCCGTGACCAGATCGCGCAGGACCGGCAGGTTGCGCATCGGGTCGACGACGATCCGCCCGTGCTGGGCGATCTCGGGGCCGATCTGGGTCTGGCAGGCGAGCCGGCTCTTCGAGTTCACGATCATCGCGCACGACCCGCAGATCGCGCTGCGACAGGAGTAGCGAAGGGTGAGGGAGGGATCCACTTCCGCCCGGATCTTCAGCAAGGCGCTCAGCACGGGCGTGTGGGGGGGCAGGCGCAGCGTGTAGCGTTGGTATCGGGGGGCCGCGTCCCGGGTCGGATCGAACCGGTAGACGTCGAACGGGGCTTCGATCGCGGCGGCTGCTGCCTCGGCCATCAGTACACCCGCTCCTTCGGCTCCCAGCGGGTGTACGCCACCGGAGCGTAGGAGAGCTTCGGTCCCGCCGTCGAGTAGCTCGCCAGCGTGTGCCGCATCCAGTTCGCGTCGTCACGCTTCGGATAGTCCGTGCGCGCATGGGCCCCGCGGCTCTCGGTCCGCGCGATCGCCCCGACGATGATCGTCTCAGCGAGGTCGAGCATGTGGCCGGTCTCCAAGGCATCGGTGAGGTTGAGGTTGAACGTCCGGGACTGGTCCGCGACGCGCACCTGGGCGAAACGCGACTTGATGGCCCGGATCTTGCGGAGCGCGTCGGCGAGGTCGGCGAAGTTCCGGTAGATCCCAACCTGCGCGTCCATCACCCTTTGCATCTCCATCCGAAGCTGCTGCGGCTCCTCGCCGTCCGATCGGGTGGACATCGAGCGGACGAGCGCCGAGTCGGCCTCCGCGTCGCGGTCCCCGAGGGCCGGCGAGGAGGCCTTGGCGGCGTACTCGGCGGCCGCCGCCCCCGCCTGTTTGCCGAACACGAGGGTCTCCAAGAGCGAGTTCCCCCCGAGTCGATTCGCCCCGTGAATGGAGACGCACGCCGCCTCGCCGGCCGCGAACAACCCCGGGACGTTCGTCGCCCCCCGGATGTCCGTCCCGATCCCGCCCATCATGTAGTGCTGGGCGGGCATCACCGGGATCGGCTCGGTGACTGGGTCGACCCCGGCGAACTTCCGGGAGAAGTCGCAGATCTCCTCCAGGCGCGACTCGATCTTCTCCTTGCCGAGGTGCATGAGCTCCAGGTGTAGGTAGCCCCCGGGAAAGCCCCGCCCCTCCTTCACCTCGGTCCACATCGCCCGGGAGACCACGTCCCGGGAGGCGAGATCGAGGACGTGGGGGGCGTATCGGGCCATGAAACGCTCCCCGTTGACGTTTTTCAGGATCCCGCCCTCGCCGCGCGCTCCTTCCGTGATCAGGATCGACGATTCGAGCAGCGCCGTCGGATGGAACTGGACGAATTCCATGTCCTTCAAGGCGGCCCCCGCCCGGTAGGCGGCGGCGATCCCGTCGCCGGTGCACGTGTGGGCGTTCGTCGTCCGCCCATAGACCCGGCCCGCCGGGCCGGTGGCGATCACGACCGCTTTCGCCGCGATCGCTTCGAAGGCGCCGGAGTTTCGGTTGAAGGCGACCACCCCGACGCAACGCCCCTCCCGAACGAGGATCGAGGTAAGGTCCCACTCCTCGTACAGGCTGAACGCCTCCGTGCCGAGCCGTTCGTACAGGGCCTGCAGAAGCGCGAGCCCCGTGCGGTCCGCCGCGTAGATCGTCCTCGGGAACCCCGCCCCGCCGAACGGCCGCCGGGCGAGGCTTCCGTCGTCCCCTCGACTGAAGATCGTCCCGAAGTGCTCCATCTCGACGACCGTCGGGCCGGCCTCCTTGCAGAAGAATTCGATCGCGTCCTGGTCCCCGAGATAATCCGATCCCTTGACCGTGTCGTAGATGTGGGTGTCGACGGAATCCTCGGCGCCGACGGCGGCGTTGATGCCCCCCTGGGCGGCGCCCGAGTGGGAACGCAATGGGTGGAGCTTCGATAGGATCGCCACGTCCCGGCCGGCTTCGATCGCGGCGAGCGCGGCCCGCTGCCCCGCGAGTCCCGCCCCGACCACGAGGACATCGTGCCGTTCCATGCTTGCGGGGCGAGCGAGTCCTGGCGCGGTTTAAGTCGTTCGGTTCCGGACCCGCCCCTAGGCTCCCGGCCGACGTGCCGGCGGCCCGGAAACGGCCCTGCGGCCCCGGCGCAGTGGTCCGCCGGTAACTTCTCCGGACAGGGCTTATATAGGCAGGCCAAGTCGGGGGCCTCGGTTTTCCGAAGCCGGTCGGTGGCATCGATGCAATCCAACCCTGCCTATAGCGAAGAGAAGCTCCTCAAAGGGACGACCACCATCGGCATGGTGCTGAAGGACGGGGTGGTGCTCGCGACCGAGAAGCGGGCCACGGCGGGCAACCTCATCGCGAACAAGTCCACCCAGAAGCTGTTCAAGATCGACCAGAACATCGGGATGACCGTCGCCGGCCTCGTCGGCGATGCCCAACTGCTCGCGCGCTACCTGCGCGCCGAGGTCTCGCTCTACCGACTGCGCCGCAGCGCCCCGCTCTCGGCCGAAGGCGCGGCGACCCTGCTCGCCAACATCCTGAGCGGCAACCGGATGTTCCCATACTATGCCTGGCTGATCCTTGGTGGCGTCGACGCCGCGGGCGGCCACGTCTTTTCGGTCGACCCGGCCGGTGGCTCGATCGAGGACCGGTACGTCTCGGTGGGCAGCGGCTCGACCTTCGCCTACGGACTGCTCGAGGAGGGGTACTCCAAGGACCTGACGGTCTCCGATGGGGTCGACCTCGCCCTGCGCGGGCTTACCGTGGCGATGAAGCGCGACAGCGCGAGCGGTGACGGGTACACGGTCCACACCATCACGCCGCGCGAATACCGTGAGTTCTCCGAAGACGAAATCAATAAGCGATTGAAGGCCCTGAAGATCCCCCTGCCCCCGACGCTCGCCTGATCCCTTCCCTGTCCTCCGGGACAACCCCTTCCGCCCCGAACCCCTTCGCTACGAACCCAGAATGAGTTTCGATTCGCTCGTCGAGCAGACACGACAGGCACTCCGAGAGGTGCTGCCGGAGACCGTCGAGGTCACCGATATCGAGCTCGAGGGTCCCCACATCGTCCTCTACACCAAGCAGCTCGACGCCTTCCTGTCCGGTGGCGATCTCCTCCGCCAGATCGCGCAGCGTTTGCGCCGCCGGGTCCTGGTGCGGACCGACCCGGCGAGCTTGATCGATCCGAAGGAGGCCGAGGCCGCGATCCGGGAGCTCATCCCCCGGGAGGCCGAGATCTCCGCCCTCTTCTTCGAGCCCGAGACCGGCGAGGTCAGCATCGAGGCCGCCAATCCGGGTGCGGCGATCGGGCGCCAAGGTTCGGTCCTCAACGAACTGAAGCGGAGGATCGGCTGGGTCCCGACGGTCGTCCGGACCCCCCCCATCCCGTCAAAGACGGTCGAAGAGGTCCGCATCCACCTTCGCAATGTCAACGACGACCGCCGATCGTTCCTCAAGAAGGTCGGGATCCGGATCGCCCGGGACCGCCTGCCGGAGAAGATTTGGGCCCGCAACACCGCGCTCGGGGGGTACCGGGAGGTTGGCCGCAGCGCCCACCTGCTCGCCACGCAGAACTCCAAGGTGTTGATCGATTGCGGGATCGACCCGGGCTCCGACCGTACGCCGTTCTTCAATGCGCCGGAGCTCCTCCCGCTCGATTCGCTCGACGCCGTGGTCGTGACCCACGCCCACCTCGACCACTGCGGGCTCATCCCGGTGCTGTTGAAGTACGGCTACACCGGGCCGATCTATGCGACGGCGCCGACCCGCGATCTGATGGCGCTGATGCTCCTCGATGCGATCAAGGTCACCAACCAGGAGGCGAGGAAGGGGCTGTACGACTCCTCGCACGTCCGCAACATGGTCGCGCGGACGATCCCGCTGCGATGGGGCGAGACGACGGACATCGCCCCGGACATGCGGCTGACGATGCACAACGCCGGCCACATCCTCGGGTCGTCGATCTGCCACTTCCACCTCGGGGACGGGGACTACAACCTCGCCTACTCCGGCGACATCAAGTTCGAGCGGAGCTGGTTGTTCAATCCGGCCGCGAACCGGTTCCCGCGCCTCGAGACGCTGATCCTCGAATCGACCTACGGCGGCTACCGCGACGTGCAGCCGAGCCGTCAGCAGGCGACCGAGGAGTTCTCCCGGCTCGCCTCCAAGATCCTGGAGCGCGGGGGGAAGCTCATCGTGCCGGTCTTCGCGGTGGGCCGGTCCCAGGAGGTGATGCTCGTCCTCGAGGAGCGGATCCGCCAGGGGGCGATCCCCAAGGTCCCGGTGTACCTCGACGGCATGATCTTCGAGGCGACGGCGATCCATACGGCGTACCCCGAGTACCTCAACAGCCAGCTGCGCACCCAGATCTTCCAGCAGGGGGACAATCCGTTCCTCTCCGATGTGTTCCACCGGGTCGACTCCGGCCAGATGCGATACTCGATCCTGGACAGCAAGGAGCCGTGCATCATCCTCGCCACGTCGGGGATGATGAGCGGGGGTCCGGTGATGGAGTACTTCAAGGCCTGGGCGCCCGAAGAGAAGAACGGCATCCTCTTCGTCGGCTACCAGGCCGAGGGGACGTTCGGCCGTCGGCTGCAGCGGGGCCTGAGCGAGGCGACGTTCCTCGACAACGGGCGCAACGGCGCCTTCCCGGTCCGGCTCGAGGTCGCCACGATCGAGGGATTCTCCGGACACTCCGATCGCGTCCAGCTGATGAACTACATCGCGACGCTCGACCCGCGCCCGCAGCGCGTCGTGCTGAACCACGGCGAGGAGTCGAAGTCGCTCGACCTGGCGACCGGCCTGCACAAGCGCTTCAACGTCGAATCCCGCGTTCCGTACAACCTCGAGGCGATCCGCCTCGTATGATCGGCCCTCCCCGCGCGGCGTCGGCCGGGACCGGGCGATACGATAGCGAGCGCGGTGGGCTGGACCGTACGATTTATACTCGGTCCTCGGTGAATTCTCCGTCGGAGTAGGGAGAGCTCGTACATGGGAACCCCTGCTCGGCGCGCCCTTGTCCTCGGGTTGGACGGAGGCACGTTCGATCTCCTCGACCCGTGGTTCCGCGCGGGCGAGCTACCGTTCCTGCGCCGCCTCGCGGAGCAGGGCTTCCGATCGCCCCTCACGTCGGTCTACCCGGCGAAGACGATCCCGGCCTGGTATTGCTTCGCCACCGGCCAGGATCCCGGCACCTTGGGGGTCTTCGGGTTCACCGAGCCCAACGGGGGACCCGGCAAGAGCCGCATCGTTCAGACGTTCCGGCCGGCGGAGGCCCTCTGGGACCGGCTCTCACGCCACGGGGTGACGGTCGGCGTTCTCAACTTCCCCCTGCGCGCCGGCTACCCGATCAACGGCTTCGTCGTCCCCGGGATGCTCTCCGATGCCCCCCCGACGTTCCCGGCCACCCTGCGATCGGAGCTCGAGGCCGCCACGAAGGAGCCGCACGTACCCGAGCTCCCCCCCTACCGGGACTCCGACCGGCATCGCTGGATCGACCTCGCCACCCGGGCCGTGGCGCAGTACGCTCAGTACGCCGAGATCCTGTGCGAACGGTACCGACCGGCGTTCCTGTTCACCCTACTTCGGGAGACCGACCGCGTCGAGCACCAACACTGGGCCGAGCTCACCCGGCCGATCCAGGAGGTCGGCGACGACCTCAAGGAGTTCTTCCGGACGGTCGACCGGACCTGCGAGCGGATCGACCGGGCCTTCCGAGCGGTCGGCGGGCCCGAGCGCACGTTCGTCATCTCCGACCATGGGCATGGCCTCGCGCGATCGGATTTCTTCACCAATCGCTGGCTCGCCCGGGAAGGATACCTCACCCTCAAGCGCCCGAAGGCCGGCTGGCACCGCCGGGTCGCGGCGCGGGCCCTGCTCGCCTCGGAGCGCTACCGCGCGACCCGTCGGCTCGTCCGCGCGGTTGCCGACGGGCTGCGCGGGGGACCGGGCCGGGCGTGGGTCGGCAAGGTCCTCGCCGGGGAGGGCAGCTTCGAATCGATGGCCGAGAACATCGATTGGGACCGGACCCTCGCCTTCTCCTACCCGGTGCCGGAGGGGATCTACCTGAACCGCTACCACCCTAATCTCCCGCCCGAGCAGGCCCGCCGGACGGTCGCCGAGATCCGCGCGAAGCTCGAACGGTGCCCCGACGCGCACATCGAGGTGTTCGAGCCCCGCGAGATCTACAGTGGCCGCAACCTGGACCAGGCTCCGGCGCTCCTGCTGCGGATCGACGGACTGGCTACCGAACCGCGGATGGACTTCAGCTACCCGGATCCGATGCTCCGGGATCGGCCCGGGTTCTTCTACGGGAGCGGGGTCCATCGGATGGAGGGGATCCTCATCGTCGCCGGCGATGGGGTGGCGCCGGGCACCCGCGGCGCGCCGGTCTCGCTATTGGACGTGGCGCCGACCGTGCTCGAAACGATGGGCTTTGCCCCGTCGCCCGGGATGGAGGGCCGTTCGTTCGACGCGGCCCTCGCCGGCGCGGCCGAGCCCGCCGGCTAGGCCGGGGTTCCCAGCCGAAACCCTTTGTAGCGCGGCCCGTACCGTCGTTGATGGGCTGGCGGATCGACTTCCTCGCCACCGCGCCGCCGCAGGACGCGACCTCCGGCCCGAGCCGGACCCTCTGGGAGCTCGGCGCCGCGCTCGTCGCCCGGGGCCACGCGGTCCGGGTGCTCTTCCCGTCGACGAACCTCCAGGCCCGGCCCGACGTCAAGGGCGTGACGGCGATCCCCGTGCCGGACCCCGGGCCGCAACGCCGCCCGTCGGGGCGCGACATGGCGATCGGGCGGAACGCCTCCGATCTCCTCGATCCCGAGGTCGATGCGGTGATCGGCAACGATCCGAAGGCGGGGGCCCTCGAGTGGGTCCACCGGCCGAACGGCCGTCCGGTCTTCGCGATGATCGTCCACGATGTGGCCCTCCACCTGTTCGAGACGCTGCGCGCGCCCGACGCGCGCGCCGGGCTGAAGGACCGGCTCGGCGGATGGCTCGACCGCCGGACGCTCAAGCGACTGGAAGGATCGGCCCTATCGAAGGCCCGGCTGATCCTCGTCCCCTCGGACCTGAACCGAGAGCTCCTCCATCGCCATTACGGGATCCCGGCGGACCGCGTCCGCTGGATGCCCCACGGGGTCGCCGACCCGATCGATGCCGGGACCCGCGAGGAGGCGCGCCTCGCCCTTCGGGTCCCTTCGGACGTGCCCGTCGTCTCCTTCATCGGACGGACCCCCGATCGCCAGGGGCTCCCCACCGCCCTCGCGGCGTTCCAGCGCGTGCGCGTCTTCTTCCCGGGGGCCCGGTTCCTGGTCGTCGGCACCCAGGCGCCCACCGATCCCGGCGTGATGTCGCTCGGCGTCGTCGACGAGCTGACGAAGGCTCGGGTCCTGCGGGCGAGCGACGTGTTCCTGTTCCCCGCCCGGTACGAGGGGTTCGGATTCGCGCCGCGGGAGGCGATGCGCTACGGGGTCGCCACGGTGGTCAGCCGGCATGTGCCGCTCGAGGGGATCGATGCGAAAGGCGCGGTGCGCATCGCCGCCTCGGACGATCCGGCCGACTACGCGAGCGACCTCGCGGAGCTCTTCGCCGATCCGCGGCTGCGCCGCAGCGTCGGCGAGTCGGGGCGCCTGTATGCGGACCGGTTCAGCTACGGGAAGATGGCCGACCAGTTCGAGGGGTTCCTCGCCCCGCTGCTTCCGTAGGGGAATCCGGCGGCACCGCCGGCGACGCGCGATCCTCGCCGAACTCCTCGATGCGCCAGTCGCGGGTGCTCCGCTGGCCGGGTAGGTCCCGGCGCGCGGCGAGGAGGAGGTTCCAGGCGACCCCGAGGGGCAGATGGCCCGTCTCGACCAGGTCCAGCCGCTCATGCATTTGGTCCTTGAGCGGGCGGAACGGATCCGGTTCCCCGGCGCTGACGAGGGGCAACGCCGGGCGAACGACGTGGAGCTGTTCACCGTCGACCCACCACACGCCGATCCGGCGCCCCCGCTCGGCGACCGCCCGGTCGGCGACCCGACGCGCGAGCGCCTCGTTGGGGACGGCCACGGCGGCCCAGTCGGCCCACCCTCGCCGGCGGATCGCCTGGGCGAGTACCTTTCGTCCGTCGGCGATCTTCAGCTCCACGAGGCCGATCGTCCGATCGCGACGGGCGATGAGGTCGTAATAGTCGGTCCCATCCGGATCGACCCAGACCCGGTAGCCGGACGATTCGAGGTACGCCCGCACCGCCGGCGCCAGTTCGGCTTCGTAACGGGGCCGCGCCCGGCGGCGGCTCACGGGGAGCTCCGCAGGAACCACTGGTCGAGCCGACGTCGGTCGATGCGCAGGAGGATCGGGCGTCCGTGGGGACACGCGTAGTTGCTCTCCGGAAGTCGGTAGAGCGCTTCCAAGATCCGACCCATCTGCTCCGAGTCGATCGCGTCGCCCCCCCGGACCGCGGCATGGCAGGCGATCGAGGCCGCCCGCCGATCGGCCCACCCCATCTCACCGGCCGGCCGTCCGCCGTCGGCGAGCTCATCGAGCAGCTCCGGTAGGCTCTCGGCCCGGGCGAGGCGCCCCCGGGAAACCGGGACGCTCGCGACACGGAACGCCGATCCCCCGAACGGCTCGACCGAAAACCCGGCCGCGTCGATCGCGTCGCGGTTGGCGGCCCACGACGCCGCCTGACGGGCCGACAGGGTCAGGATCACCGGGGCCACAAGCTCCTGGCGGGCCAGCCGACCATCGGCCCGCAGCGCCTCGAAAACGACCCGTTCGCTCGCGGCGTGCTGATCGACTAAGACGAGCGCGTCCGCCGATTCCCCTACCCAATACAGGCGGAATAAATTCCCGACCAGGACCATCGAGGGTCGGCCGTTGCGGCCCGGGACGTGCCGGGGCGGGGCCGACATATCGAGGCGAGCTTGGACGGCGGGCGACGCCTCGGCGGCCGGGCTGGTCAACCCGGAGAGTTCGATCCGGACCGGCTCCGGTGGGCGGGGGGAAGCCGGACCGAGGGGCGCGGAGAACGGTCGGAGCGCCCGGGGGCCTATGTCGGCGACGGCCACCTCGCCCCGTAGGGCCGCGCGGACCCGACGACGCAGCGATTCGGCGACCTCCCGCTCCCGTTGGATGCGGACCTCGCGCTTTGTCGGGTGGACATTGACATCGACGCGAGCGAGATCGATCTCCAGATGCACCGCTCCGACCGGAAAACGCCCCCGGGGCAGGTAGTCGTCGTAGGCCGCCCGAACGGCCGACTGCAGCGCTCGGGAGGCCACGACCCGGCCGTTCACGGAAAGGTAGAGCGAGGAGAAACTCCCGCGCGAGATCGTCGGTCGCCCGAGCACCGCGCGGACGCTCGGCCCATCGTCGCCGAGGGGGCTCGGGCCGATCTCCAAGAGCTCGCCGAGGAGCTCTTCGCCCAGGACCCGGACGAGGGCGTCGGCGAGGGTGGCCCCTTTCGGGTAGCGCACGAGCTCGACCCCTTCGCTGGCGAGCGCGATCCCGACCGTGGGGCGGGCGAGATGGAGCGCTCCGACGACCCGGGCCACCTCGACCTGCTCGGCGGAGGCGGACCGAAGGAACTTGCGCCGAGCCGGCGTCTGGAAGAACAGATCGCGAACCTCGACCGCGGTCCCGGGCGGAGCGCCTTCGACGAACTCCTCGACGATCCGCCCGTCCTCCACGCGCAGCCCGTGGGCGGCGTCCGACGAGCGGGGCCTCGAGCGGATCGATAGCCGCGCGACGGCGCCGATGGACGCCAGCGCCTCCCCCCGGAACCCGAGCGTTCGGATCTGGTCGAGCGGCTCGGACCCGGCGAGCTTGCTCGTGGCGTGGCGCTCGACGGCGAGGGGGAGTTCCGAGGGCGGGATCCCCTCCCCGTCGTCCGAGACCCGGATCCGCTGGATCCCCCCCTCCTGGATCTCGATGCGGATCTCCGTGGCCCCGGCGTCGTAGGCGTTCTCGACGAGCTCCTTCACCACCGACGCGGGCGATTCGACGACCTCCCCGGCGGCGATGCGCGCGACGGTCGATGCGTCGAGCCGGCGGATCGGCGCTCGCTCCCGGGCCATCACGGGGGGTCCCGTTCCGGGGGGGCGGCGGGGAGGCGCCGTCGAGCCCCGACGATCCATTCGTGGGCCGCTTGCGGGGTGAGTCGGTCCGGATCGAGCGCGCGCAATTCGGCGTCGAGCGCGCTCGGCGCCGCCGCTCCCGGTTCGGCGAGCAGGACCGCTTGGGTGTACCGGGAAGGGCCCGCCCGACGCCCCCCGCCGGTCGAAAGCGTCGGCCCGGACTCTTCGAGACGTTTGAGCAGCCGCTCGGCCTCGGCGAGAAGTTTCGGGGGCAGGCCCGCGAGCTTGGCGACGTGGATGCCGTAACTGCGATCGGTGCTCCCGGGCACGAGGCGATGGAGGAAGATGACCTCCCCCGAAGCGTCCCGGACCGCGAGGTGGGCGTTGCGGGCGGCGGGCAGTCGCTCGATGAGTTCCGTCAGTTGGTGATAGTGCGTGGCGAGGACCGTCCGGCAGCGGATCGTGTCGTGCAGGTATTGCAAGGTCGCCCAGGCGAGCGCGAGCCCATCGAAGGTGCTCGTCCCGCGGCCGACCTCGTCGAGCAGCACGAGGGCGCGATCGTCGCCGCCCTGCAGGATCTCGCTGACCTCGCTCATCTCCACCATGAAGCTCGACTTCCCGCGCCCGATCTCGTCGGTGAACCCCATCCGCGTGAAGAGTCCTGAGACCCGGCCAATCCGGGCGAATTTGGCCGGGACGAACGCACCGGCCTGGGCGAGGACCACGATCAGCCCGATCTGGCGCATGTACGTCGACTTGCCGGACATGTTGGGGCCGGTGAGGACGAGCAGCCGGGCGCGGTCCCCGTCGAGCTCGGTGTCGTTCGGGACGAACTGGCCGGAGAGCGTCCGGTCGAGGATCGGATGGCGCCCGTCCCGCACGGTGATCTCGGTCCCGTCGTCGACGATCGGGCGGACGTGACCCCGCTCCTGGGCGATCCAGGCGAGGCTGACGATCGCATCCAGCTCGCCCACGGCCCGGGCCAGTCGGTACAGGGCCGGGACGTGCGACTCCACCCGCGCGAGCAGCGCCTCCCAGGTCTCCGCCCCGACCCGGCGGAGGTCTTCGCGCAATTGCCGGAGCTTCGCCTCGATCGACTCGAGGGCGTCGGAGGTGAATCGCTCGCCCCCGGCGAGGGTCTGCTTCCGTCGGAGGTGTCCGGGGACCTTAGCCAGGTTCGGTCGGGAGATCTCAAAGTAGTACCCGAACACCTGATTGTACCCGATCTTCAGGCTGCGGATCCCGGACGCGGCCTGCTCG
Source organism: Thermoplasmata archaeon (assembly GCA_035945215.1). Lineage (GTDB taxonomy): Archaea > Thermoplasmatota > Thermoplasmata > Lutacidiplasmatales > UBA184 > Lutacidiplasma. The sequence continues at coordinate 208,176 of DASZAJ010000010.1, read as the reverse complement.
GCGCGTTCGAGGGCTTCGAGCTCCGCGAGCGCGCGGCGCTCGCCCTCGTGGAGCTGGTCGAGCTCGAGCGCGAAGCCCGGCCGGAACCGATGGGGTTCCCCGGGATCGGAAGGCGCAGGGTCGGCGAGCGACATCCTCAGGAGCTCGGCGAGGTCGGTTAGCGGATCGAGCCGCCCGGCCAGATCGCGAAGGAGCTCCGGGAGCGCCTTCTCGCCGCCCAGGCGCTCGCCGACCGCGCGGACGGCGTCGAGGCTCTGCGAGAGGGCCGGGAGCTCCGAATCGCGGATCCGGCGGCTCGCGAGCCGGGCCGAGATGCGCGCGATGTCCGAGATCCGGGCGAGATCGCGGCGCCAGGCGACGAGCTGCGCACCCCGCTCCACCAACCACTGGACCGCGTCCTGCCGCCTCTCGATCGGCCGCAGCTCGGCCAGCGGGTTCTTCAGCCAGAGGGCCAGGGCGCGTCGGCCCGGCGCCGTGACGGTCGCATCCCACATCCTGAGCAGGGTCGGGCCCGACGGGTCCTCGGGATTCATCGGCCGCGAGATCTCCAGATGACGGAGCGTTTTCGCGTCGAGGAACATTCGGTGGGCCGACGCCGATGGATCCGCCAGGTCGAGGTAGGGCAGGAGGCGGGGCTGCGTGACCCGGACGTATCCGGCCAGTCGAAGGTCCGCTTCCCATTCCGCCTCGGCGCCGCGCGTCCGCACCGCGGCGGGCAGATCCGACGGCGCCGCGGGCGCCGGAGCCGGTTCGATGCGAACCCGGGGAAATTCCCATCGCAGGGTGCGGGCGAACGCGTCGAAGTCGGCATTCGACCCTTCGACCGAGAGCAGGACCTCCCGCGGAGCGTACGCCGCGAGCGCCGCGGCGGCCGCTTCCGGCCCGCGCCCCCGGACCGCCCCGCGGTACCATTCGCCGGTGGTCACGTCGACGACGGCGTAGCGACCGGTCGATCGGCCCTCGACCAGGCAGGCCAGGAAATTGCTCTCGGGGCCGGGCAGGATGCGATCCTCGACCACGGTGCCCGGCGTGACGACCCGGGTCACCTCCCGACGCACCAACCCCTTGGCGAGGCGGGCTTCTTCGACCTGATCGCACAGGGCGACCTTGTAGCCCTTCTCGACGAGCCGGCCGAGATAGACGTCCACGGCGTGGTGAGGGACGCCCGCCATCGGGACCCGAACGCCCCGGGCATCGGCCGACCGCGCCGTGAGGACGACATCGAGCTCCCGCGCGACCAGGCGGGCGTCGTCGCCGAACGTTTCGAAGAAATCCCCCACGCGGAACAGAACGAGGTGGCCGGGATAGCGCGCCTTCACCGCCTCGTACTGTTCCATCAAGGGGGTCGTGGGCGGCGGATCGGGCATCCGAGACGCGGCGAGCGAGCTTCGGATAATAAGGGGGTGGCCACCGGAGGGCCGACGTTGGGCGAAGATCCGATCGGGCCGTCGCGCGACTTCGGCCGGTCCTCGGTCACCGGGAGAGGCGCTGAGGGGGAGATTTGAACTCCCGGGGCGTTGCCGCCACCAGCTTTCAAGGCTGGCGCCTTGCCGGGCTAGGCTACCTCAGCACCCCCCGGCCCAACGACCCGCCCGCCTGTAAAACCGTCGGTCCGAACCCGTCGAGATGGGGATGCAGGCGCCGGGAGTTCCGCCCGCAGGGGGGCCCTGCCAGAGTTTCGAACCCGGGTGGTCAGCTTGGAAGGCTGACATCCTACCGCTAGATTACACCTGCATCCGTCGGTCTAGGGCGATCGTTGGCACGCGGGGCGCGCCCTATGAAGCTTTGGCCGGCGGCTCGCGGCCCTTGCGGCGGGAGGGCCGGTCCTCTCCCGGCGCCGTCTCCGGATGGGGGGCTCCGAGCTCGAGCAGGGCCACCCGCTCGAGGACGAGTCCCTCCCATTGCGCCGAGGGCAGGATCGCGCGTTCCGCCGGCAGTATCCCGAGCCGGTCGAGCAAGGCCTCGGTCGGGGGCCGCGGATAGACCTCGGGCGCCCCCACGAGCCCGAACGCTTCCAACAACGGCTCGGGCTGCCGCGGTCGTTCGCCGGCGAGGACGAACTCCTCGGTGTCCGCCTGGACGCCGACCTTGGCGAGCGCGCGGGGGAGCTGATCGTCCCCCGCGACGAACAGCAGGAACTCTGCCCCCCGATCCCGGAGCCTCGCCTGGCCGCGCCCCCGTGCCCGGCCGAGGTGGGCCCATGCGGAGAGCAGATGGCGGGGGCCGAGGACGCTCCGCGCGTCGAGCAGGGCGAGCAGGGTCGCTTCCGACCGCGTCGCCTCGCGAACCCGCGCGATCAGCTCCTTGGCGGTCGGCTGCCCCGGCTGGCTTCGCCGGGCCCCGACCGCCCAGAAGGGGAGCGCTTCGGGGGCCGGCAGGGGGCTCATCGGTTCATTCCCTCAGGAAACTTAGGAACGCTTCCCGAGTACGGGGCTTGAGGACGTAGTTCTCCCGTTTCTCCCGCCCGATCGTGGAGGTCGGGGTCGCCCCGTAGTTGTGCCCGGGCAGGACCACCAGGGCATCCTCGAGCCGGACCACGCGTTCGAACAGGCTATCGTACAATTGGGACGGGTCGCCGCCCGGAAGGTCCGTCCGACCGCATTCTCCGACGAACAGCGTGTCGCCGGTCGCCACATGGCCCTCGAAGATGTAGAGGACCGAATCCGGGGTATGGCCCGGCGTGTGAACCACCCTGATCTTCAACCGACCCGCGGCGATCGATCCGCCGTCGTCCACCGAGATGTCCTGGCCGAGCGGGGCCGACCGGAACGCCACCGTCCGAGCGCCCGTTCGCGCCCGTACCTCCTCGTTGCCCGCGATGTGGTCGGGGTGGCTATGGGTATTGCAGATCAGACGCACCTTGATCGACGCCGCGTCGATCCCTTTCAAGACCGGCTCGATGCCATACGATGGGTCGATCACCACTCCCTCGCCCCCCTCGGATTCGGCCACGAGATAGGTGAAGTTCGCTCCCGGACCGATCTCGAACTGCCGGAGGAACATGCGGGCGCGCGAGGCGGGCCGCCTATTTGACGGCGGGCGTCACGCGTCGCCGAGGTCGCTGTCGCCCGGGAGATAGCGCGATCCGGTGACCGCGTCTAGGACCACCCGGCCCTCGGTCCCCTCGCCGTACCAATGGGGGACCCGCACCACGACGGGGGTGCCGATGCGCAGGTCCGCCGGCCCCGGGGCGACCCGTCGCCGCTCGATGATGATCGCGCCGCCGTGCTGCTCGGTGTGGTCAACGCTCACGGTGTGCCGCTTGCGAAGGGCGAGCTCCGCGGCGGCCGCCGCGAGGGACTCCGTCAATACCGGGGCGAGCGCCTCCGAGGGATCGATCGCGTCGGTCGAGAGCTCCCGATCCGCCGCCTCCCAGATCTCGACCCGTCCGGTCAGCCCGTTCACCGCGACGAGGTGGTCGCTGGCCGGGCCCGGGTTGCCCTGGGCCGTCGGCACTCGCACCCGGTACGGGGCGACGTAAAAGGGGACATATCGCAAGGTGTATCGAAGCCCGTCGACCCCGGCGATCGACTGGGCGTCGGATCGGGTGAGACGCGGCCGGATCGACAGCTCCCCCTCCGGGAGCATCCGCGCGGGAACCTCGACCGGCCGATCGGGCGCGAGCGAGGCCTCATCGACCGTCGGGCCGGGGCCCGGGAGGAGGATCTCCCCGAGCGCCGAGCCGAGCGAGCTGGGATCGAGGACCTCCATCCCCCGCTCGGAAGCCTGTTCCCGAGCGATCGGCCCGGGGTCGAGGTCGTAGACGAGACTGCGATGGATCGTGTCGGCGGGCAGCTCCTCCTCCACCTCGGCCGGCGATCTCGGTCCCTGGACCAGGAAGACGACCCGGCGGTCGATGCTACGGTAGGCGAGAAGTCCCGAGCGCCGGTCCTCCAATCGGTACCCCGCCGCCTCCAGGAGCCTTCGGAGGACGGGCACCGAACCGGGCGTACGACCCATTGAAGGGAAGCAGGAGCACCGGGTTATCTGGCTATCGAGAACTCGGCCCCTCAAGGCCCCGGGGGGCCGCGTCGGCCATCGGTCCGAGGGGACTTCCTGGATTCTCGCGAACCAATCGATATAAGAAGCCCGAGAGTGAGACGCCTCCGTCGATGGCGGAAGCGATCACCCTCCGGGTGGCCGAAGCGTTCCAGCAGGACATCGGGCTCGGCACCGCGCGTCTCGACGTCGGCACCCGCCAGCGACTGAAGGTGGGGGTCGGGGATATCGTCGAGATCAAGGGTCGCAAGGTGACCGCCGCGGTCGTGAACCGCGCCCAGCAGGAGGACGAGGGCAAGAGCCTCGTCCGCGTCGAGGCGGTGGTCCGACGCAACGCCGGGGTCAGCATCGGCGACCGCGTCGTCGTGCAGCGGATCGATTGCCCGATCGCCGAGGCGATCACCATCGCCCCGATCTATTCGGGCTCGGCCAAGATGGACCTGGGACCCGGGCTCGAGGCGTTCGTTTCCAAAGCCCTGTCGCGCCGGCCGTTCGTCCGGGGGGACGTGTTCGTCATCCCGGGGGTGTTCCTGATGGGCGGTTCGCTCCCGTTCATGGTCGTTTCCACGAATCCGAAGGGCACGGTCCAGGTCGGCCCAACGACCCTGATCACGATCAAGGACGAGACCGTCACGGAGACGGAGGTCACGGCGCCCCGGGTCTCGTACGAGGACATCGGGGGCCTGAAGGAGAAACTCGGGCGGGTGCGCGAGATGATCGAACTCCCGTTGAAGCATCCCGAGCTGTTCGACCGGCTCGCGATCTCCCCGCCCAAGGGGGTCCTGTTGTACGGTCCCCCGGGCACGGGCAAGACGCTCATCGCCAAGGCCGTCGCCAACGAGGCCGGGGCCCACTTCATCGGCATCCAAGGCCCGGAGATCATCTCGAAGTACTACGGGGAGAGTGAGAAGGAGCTGCGCGAGAAGTTCGAGGAGGCCGAGAAGAACGCCCCCTCGGTGATCTTCATCGACGAGCTCGACTCGATCGCGCCGCGCCGCGACGAGGTCGTCGGCGAGGTCGAGCGGAGGGTCGTGGCCCAGCTGCTCACCCTGATGGACGGGCTCTCCGGCCGGGGGAACGTCATCGTGATCGCGGCGACCAACCGGGAAGAGGCGATCGACCCGGCCCTTCGGAGGCCCGGTCGGTTCGACCGGGAGATCGAGATCGGCGTCCCGACGCTCGCCGGGCGGCTCGAGATCCTCCAGATCCATACCCGCGGGATGCCGATCGACGGATCGGACAAGGAGCGCGATCGCATCCTCAAGGAGCTCGCGGGTCTCAGCCACGGGTTCGTCGGCGCCGACCTCTCCGCGCTGGCCCGGGAAGCCGCCATGCGGGCCTTGCGACGCTACCTCCCCGAGATCGACTTCGACAAGCCGATCCCGCTCACCCTGCTCGAGCGGATGAAGGTCACCGACAAGGACTTCCGGGAGGCCCTCAAGCAGATCGAACCGTCGAGCCTGCGGGACGTGGCGATCGAGATCCCCTCGACGAAGTGGGAGGAGGTCGGCGGCCTCGAGTCGGTCAAGCAGGCGCTTCGCGAGGCGGTCGAACTGCCGTTTCGCAACCCCACCGTGTACCGGAATATGGGCATCGAGCCCCCCCGCGGGATCCTGTTCTACGGGCCCCCGGGGGTCGGCAAGACCCTCCTCGCCAAGGCCGCCGCGACCGAAAGTCAGGCGAACTTCATCTCGATCAAGGGGCCCGAGATCATGAGCAAGTGGGTCGGGGACTCCGAGAAGGCGATCCGGATGATCTTCAAGAAGGCCCGACAGGCCTCGCCGGCGATCGTCTTCATCGACGAGATCGACTCGATCGCGCCCAAGCGCGGCTTGCAAACCTCGAGCGGGGTGACCGAACGGATCGTCAATCAGCTGCTCACCTCGATCGACGGGCTCGAGGCGCTCGAACGGGTCGTGGTTCTGGCGGCGACGAACCGGCCCGACATCCTGGATGAAGCGTTGCTGAGGACCGGCCGCTTCGACCGGTTGATCTTCGTAACGCCGCCGAACGCGAGCGGCCGGCTGGAGATCCTCAAGGTCCACACGCGTCGGATGCCGCTCGAGGAGGTCCGGCTCGACGATATCGCCGTCCGGACGGAAGGGTACGTCGGGAGCGACCTCGCGGCGCTCTGCCGAGAGGCCGGACTCGTGGCGATTCGGGAGAACGTCAAGGCCCAGAAGGTCACGATGGCCCACTTCGAGGAGGCCCTGCGGCTGACCCACCCGTCGACCGATCCGGAGTCGTTGAAGTTCTACGAGGATTTCGCCCGGCTCATGCTGCGGGAGCGCCTGGGCCGCCGGCGGGAAGAAGCGGCCCAGGTAATCTACCGGTAAACCGCCATTTCGATTCCGGCAAGCATTAAGTACTGAGGCCAAGTTCGCCGCCGAGCTTCCTCAGAGGGGAGCCGCGCATCCGGAGTGGTGAACAACAATGGGCAAAGGGGTACCACGGGCCGCACTGCTGGCCTTGGCGTTCCTGCTGCTAGCGAGTCCGCTAGCGTGGGTCGGCCAGGCGCAGGCGAGTCCGACGCCGACCTATACCCTACTGGGGTATGTCGAAGGACCGGGCGGGGTCAACGCGCCCCCCGTCCCGGCCGGCGTCACCGTGGTGTTGACCTCCTCGGCCAGCGGCCAGACCTACTCGACCCAGACCTCCCTGTCGAGCGGGCAGTTCACGTTCAGCTCGTCGAGCAACGCCCCGGGCCTCCAGCCCGGCTGGTGGGGGCTGTCGGTCCCGCCCCAGACCCACGCGACGCTCCAGGGCGCCGGCGGCGTCTCGCTCCCGGGGGAGTACGCGGTGCTTCCGCTCAACCAGAGCGCCCAGTACCTCTACCTCAACGCGACGGCGCTCACGAACTCGGCGCCCCAGTACATCCACGACGTCTCGATCGACCAGGAGAACGTCACGGTCAACGGGACCGTCAGCTTCCAGGGTCGGCCCTACGCCGGAGCTTCAGTGGCCGTCCTAGCGCCCACGTTCAACAGCTTCGCGCTGGCGAACAACACGACGACGAATGTGAACAACAAGTCGCAGAACCTGCACACGGGCTACTTCTCGATGAAGGTCCCGTGGGGGAGCTGGGTGCTGGTCACGACGATCCCCGGGGTCCCCAACTACTACAACTACACCCCTCTGGTCGTCAACACCGCCCCGGTCACGACGAACCTCACGGTGAACCCGTCGGTCGTCTCCTCGAAGAGCTTCACCACGTGGGGGTACGTCAACCTCGCGCCGCCCAAGACCGGGCGCGACCCGAACGGCGGGAACGTGACCGTCTTCGAGGTCGCCGGGCCGAGCCCCGGGAGCATCTTCCATAGCGCGGTCGTGCCCGGCGGCTTCTACTCGGTCGGCACGGAAGGGCCGGGGACCTACCTGGTCACGATCGCCACGGTCGGATGCCAGACGGTCTCCTATACGCTCACGGTCACGGCGTTGAACCCCTCGGGGAGCGTTCCCCACAACGTCAACGTGGTCTGCGGCCAGGCGCCGCCGGCCGCCTACGCGACCGTGCTAAACTGGTCGACCGGCTTCGGGAAGCTGAATGTGACGACCCACGCGGTGCTCGCCAACGACTCGGTCCTCCCGCAGCTCGCCAACGCGTCGATCGGTCAGCTCTGGGCGCAGCTGGCCCTTGACTGGCAGCACAACCTCACCTTCGCCCAGGCGAACTTCGCGAAGGTGGCGGCTTGGGTCGCCTCCGGCGGACCGTTCTTCCCCGCCGGGCAGGCCGGCACCACCGTCAATGGGACCGGCTACGGCCAACCGGCGAACGTCACGTTCAGCTCGGCCTCCGGCTGCCTGACCTTCTGCGGCGTGAACAACGCCGCGATGGCCTGGTTCAACTGGACGCAGAACTACAACCTGACGGCCAAGTCTACAGGGAACCTGAAGAGCTACCCGGTCAGCTTCTCGTTCAAGCACCCGACGAACGGACAGTCGTTCAACTACACCGTCCTGTTGCCGAAGGGCTATGTCCTGTCGGCGGGGACCGCGGTCCCGAGCCAATCGGCGCTCGTCCCCGCGGGCCCGAGCGGAACGTGGACGTCCTTCACGCTCGTCAGCAAGCCTTCGCCGTCGGCCGGGGGCACGCTGGCGTTCACCGCGGTGAAGAACGGGACGGTCACGGCCTCGGTCAACGTCTCCGCGAAGGAGTTCACCTGGTCGAACCGCAACGTCCTGAACACGAGCCGCGGGAACTACACCGCGATCGCGGGCGTCGGGGAGAACCTCACGTTCTCCGGCCTCAACTCGACGTTCCCGGCCGGGACGAACGGGACGTTGTACGCGTGGACGTTCGGGGATGGCGGCCTGAACAGCACCAAGAACGCGACGACGAACCACACCTACCAGACGGCCGGGAAGTTCGTCGGCTCGCTCGTGCTGACCTCCTCGGGCGGGGCGAAGAGCACGGTACCGTTCACGATCTACGCCGGCTCGACCAAGCCCCAGGCGGTCATCACGGTCAACAGCACCAAGGTCCAGACCGCATCGAACGGGATCCCGTACCTGATCGTCAACTGGTCGACCCCGCTCCAGTTGAACGCCTCGAAGAGCGTCTCGACGATCAACGCCGGCGGCGCCCCCTCCGGCCGCATCAGCGTCGCCTTCTGGAACCTGACCGATTCCACCTCCCAGACCTACAACCTGACCAACGCGAACGGCGGGAGCCGGGGCGTGAACAACGCCCTTTCGAACATCACGAACACTTTCGTGAACAAGGGCCACTACGTCACCCAGGGGACGGCGAACGGCACCCCGATCCCCGGTACGTTCTTCGGATGGCAGTACAACGTGACCCTGACGGTCTGGGACTACGGCGGTCGCAACTCGACCGCCCACATGGTCATCCTGGTCCGGGACACCCAGAAGCCGGTCCCCGTCGTCGTCCTGAAGAACGGGGCGGGCAAGCCGATCCCCGCCTCTGGCCTCGTCGAGGGCGCGAACCACACGGCGCTCGTGGTCCTCTGGGCGACGAACTCTTCCGATCCCGGGAACGGTTCGATCGCGAAGTACCACTGGAAGGTCACCGACACCTCCAACAAGTCGGCGAACTGGACGTTCGATCGCGCGAGCTCGGCGCCGGGCTTCCCGGTCCCCGGCGGGATCAGCGTCTGGCTGCCGCCTCAGAAGGGGGCGTACACGGTGAACCTGACCGTCACGGACCGGGCAAATAACTCGGCGTATCTCACCACCCCGTTGACCGTCGCGGTCAATCTGAGCGTGCGTCCGATCCTGTCCGTGTCGAACCTGACGGCGCCGACCACGATGACCGACGGATCGTCCTACACGATCTCGGTGAACGTCACGAACCTGGGCGGCAACGCGTCGGTCGCCCGGAACGTCTCGGTGCGGTTCTACCTGCTCCCGCCGTCCGGGAGCGGCGTCCCCATCACGATCGGGGGGTCCCCCGGCGCCGTCTCGTTCTACGGCTGGATCAACCACACCAAGCTCGCCTCGACGGCGAACGCGACGGGCCTGTTCAGCCTCGCCTACAACCATTCGGCGCGGGCCCAGATCCAGTTCACCCCGTCCCGGACCGGCACGTGGGACGTCTGGGTGAACGCGACCGCCTCGAACGAGTTCGCCCCGGACTACACGAGCGGGGAGAACCAGGCGCACGTCCAGGTGACGCTCAACCCGAACCCGATCATCGCCGACGAGGAGATCGCGGCGGTCGTCGGCGCGGTGGCGCTCGCGATCATCCTGATCGTGCTCTTCTACCGGCGCAAGCGCGCCCCGAAGGCGAGCTCGAAGGGCTCCGGCGGCGGGGGAAAGCTCGAGCGCGGCGCCTCGAAGAAAGACGAGGACGACGAAGAGTAGGCCCCGCCCGATCGGCGGAACGGCCAACTCGGAGGCCGTCGAGAAACCCCTTCCTCGCCTAGAACGACCCGAGTCGGGGGTCGGACCCCCAGGGGCACCTATCCGTACGGACCGACGTCGTCGAGCAGATCGACGTGGGTGAGCAGCATCCGCCGGCAGCAATAGCGGCTTAAGCCGAGGCCGGTGAGGACCTCGCCGGCCGGCTCCCCGCGGCTCGTGCGCTCCCGGAAATCGTCCCAGTACTGGCCGACCACGGTCCCGCAGGTGAAGCAGCGGACCGGCACCATCATCGTCATGGAGTTGGATCGACCCCGCTGCTCACCGGTACGACTTCTGTCGGCGTTTCCGGGCGCCCCGGCCCCCCGGCCGCTTCGGGAGCTTGCGGCGGGGGTCGTTGACGAGGAGCGATCGGTCGTAGTGCTTGAACATGTCCGTGAGGGCCGGGTCCTTTAGCCAGGTCAATAAGCCCCGCGCCACCGCGGTGCGCGCGGCGGAGGCCTGCCCCATGATCCCGCCGCCCGAGACCGCCACATCGATGTCGAGGGCCTTCCAGCGTGCGCCGACCATGAGCAGCGGCTCCTGGATCTTCTGCCGGACGAGCTCGGGCTCCACGACCTCCAGCGGTTGCCGGTTGATCCGGACCTTGCCCACCCCCTTGCGGACCGTCGCCCGGGCGATGGCGGACTTGCGCTTGCCGGTCGTCTGGACGACGACGGGACCCTTCATAGGCGCGCCCCCAAAAGCCGCGTGATCTCCTCGAGCGTCATCGGGGCTCGCAAGGCGGGGGTGGGATGCGCCTCATCGATCGACTGTCGGGCGTGGGCGCCCAGCTCCGGCGGGACGCCGATGAAGACCTCGAGCCGGTCGAGCGCCTCCTTGCCCCGCGTCTTCAGGTGCGGCAGCATCCCCCGGACGGTGCGCCGGAAGATCCGGTCGGGGTAACGGGGGTAGTGCGGACCGGTCCGCTTGGACCCGCGCGCCCGGTTCGCCACGTAGAAGGCGAGCACGTTCGTCCGAGAGCCGGTCACGACGCTCTTCTCGGCGTTCACCACGATGATCGACTCGCCCTCGAGAAGCCGCTTGGCGATGCGGCTCGCGGCGCGCCCCAGGACCAGGCCGGTCGCGTCGACGATCGTGCCCTTGGGGGGCGGACTCACCGCGGCCTCCTTCGGTTTCGCCGTCGGGACCGGCCGGTTCGGCTTCGTCCCGGGCGTACCAGAGGGGCTGGCCTTGGCCGGGGCGGTCGAGGCCGGTCCGGCGGCGGCCGCCGGAGCTTTGCCGGGGCTGCGGGGCGCGCGCCGGGGCTTGGCGTCCCCCGCGGGGGTCGCGGAGGGGGCCGGAGTCTCAGCCAAGGAGGCGAACTCCCGAGCCGTCGGGGTGGCTCTTGACGAGGTCCCGGATGGTGACGACCGTACCGCCGGCCGCGTGGACCTTGAGGCGGGCGGCGACCGAGGAATGGAAGGCTGCCACGGTCAGCGACTTCGTCAATCGCCCCTCCGCGAGGAGCTTTCCCGGGATGACCACCGTCGCCTTCGCCTCGGCGAGCCGCTCGAGATGGCCGACGTTCACCGGCTTGACCTGGTGGCGGGCCCGCACGAGCCGTTCGGCGACCGCGGCCCAGACCGGGGCCTGGTGGGCCTGTGCGGCCTTGCGAAGGTCGATGAGCGTGCGGCGAAGCTCAGGATTCTGCTTGGCGATCGTACGAAGCATCGGTCGGGTCGCCCTCGACCCGGGTGGCCGATATAAGCGTTGCCGAGCCGGGACCGGGAAGCCCGGTTCCCTCGACGTGGAATGGGTGACCGGAGGGCCGCGCGGCCCGGGGCCGCGCGCGGAATCCGGATCGGCGTACCGACGCTTCCAGTTCCGGAGAACGGTTAAATATCGTGGGCGGCCCATGGCGACCGAGGACGACATGCGCAAGTTCCTGACGGAGCTCCGAGGCAAGACGGTGATGACCAACGACGGGCAGATCCTCGGCCTCATCGAGAACTTCGTCGTCGACACGCAGAACGGGGCGATCGCCCACGTCCTGGTCCAACCCAACGACGACATCGAGCAGCGCCTGTTCCAGACCGACGCGTCCGGCCGCCTCGTGCTCCCCTTCAAGAGCATGCGCGCGGTCAAAGATGTCGTCGTGATGGAAATTGGGAAGTAGCGTCCCGGGCCCCGCGTTCGTCTCCATCGTTCTCACCGTTCGCAACGAACAGGCGCATCTCGAGCGCCTCCTCGAAAGCCTGCTCACCCAGACCCCCCCGTTCGAGATCGTCCTTGTCGACGCGCACTCGCGCGATCGGACCTGGTCGATATCGCAGCGGTTCGAACGAGCCCATCCGACGGTCTACCGGGCGGTCCAACGGCCCGGCTCGCGCGGGATCGGCCGCAACGTCGGCGTCGCCCTTGCCCACGGCGAGCTGATCGCCTTCATCGACGGGGATTGCTTCGCCGATTCCGGCTGGCTCGATGCGCTGCGCGCCGGGTTCCGCTCGAGCGACGTCGTCGCCGGGCGGACGATCGCGGTCGGTTCGGCGCAATATGGGCTGCTCGAGCGTGTCGAGCTGTTCCAGCGCGGCAACGACGTCACCTATCCGAGCTGCAATCTCGGATATCGGCGCGCCCTGTTCCTGCGCCTCGGCGGCTTCGACCCCCGGTTCATCACGGCCGAGGACATCGACCTCAACCTGCGGGCGGTGGAGCTCGGCGCGCAGGTCCTCTACGCCCCCGACGCGCGCGTCTACCACCAGGTCCGCTCGACCCTGATCCGCTTCCTGTACCAGGCGTTCTGGAACGGGTACGGACGCAAGCAGTTGACCGAGAAGCACGGGGGTCTTTGGGGCCACTATCGGCTGCGCCGGCTGATGAGCAACCAGCGGACTCCCACGGCCTGGATGCGGCTCGCGGCCGCGCTCTTCGGCTATGGGGCCCGCGTCTTCACCGGGTTCGGACGACGGTTGAACGGCGCCGCCCCGGCGACCCCGGAACTCACCCGGGCCGAAGCCGGCGCGGCCCCCTGATCCGGAAAGCCTTAGGGCCGTTCGAAGACGATTGGTCCGATCGGCGGATTACTGGACCTTGAGGAGGTCGGCGACCTTCGAGACCTCGGTGAACACCTTAGTGATGTCCGCCGATTGGTCGACGACGGCCACGAGGAGGGCCTTCTTGCCGCAACCGACGATGAGGGTCTTCGAATCGTTCCCTTCGACGAGGATGCGCTCGGGGGAGGCGCGGTTGAGCTCGGTGTTGGCGGTCGCCGCCGCTCCGAGGATCGTGGCGCACATGATCGCGAACGTCTCCGTGTACACCCCGCTCGGCACGTCGGCGTAGAGCACCAGGCCGTCCCGGGAGACAAGGGCCACGGCGAGCCCGGAGATGCGCGTCTTCAGCTCTTTTATGACGGTCCCTACGTTCCCTGTTGCCATCATTCCCGGTTTCCCTCAGGCGTCTTCAATGCGGAATCGGCACTCCGATTTTCCTACGCTGGCGCACGTCTCCTCGGTACACTTGACGCGCGACCCCTTAAAGCGTTCGTAGAACTCGCGGAGGATGCCCCGGAGGCGGTGGCAGGTCGGAATATCGCTCGACCCCACCTCGATCGAGCCGCTCACGACGACCTCCCCGTCCCGGAAGGTCGCCCCCTCGATCCACCCCCGGTCCTTGAGGATCTGCGCGGCGCGTTCGAAGTAGTGCGCCCGATCCTTGAGCGCCTCCTCGGCGAGGTCCGATCCGAGCACGGACCCCTCCTTGAAGAACAGACCGTGGCAGGCATGCGACATGACCCCCTCGTACAGCTCCATCACCTTGTGGAGCTCCTCCTGGTTCAGCTTGACGTAGCGCATCGACGAACGGCGCCACCGGAGGGGGCCGTATAAAACCCTCGTTTTGCACCGGGCGCGCCCCGTCCCTACGGCCCGGGGGTCCGTGGCCCCCGATGGCCGAGACCCGTGGTCCCGGTCGGAGGTGCCCCCTAACGTGGGCTCGTCCCCTCCAACGGGGGCCCCGGAGGTCGAAGCGTCGATCCTACGGTTCGGCCGATGGACCCGGCCCAGGACCGGGGGCATCTGCGATGGGTCGCTCGAGCCCCGTTTCGGGACCCCCGGGCCCCTCGGTCCAAGGACGATCGAGCAAGGGCCCCAGTTCGCGCAGCGATCGGATCCGCTCCCCGGTCGAAGGCGGGATGCGATCGTCGCGATCCAGCAAGACGGCGCGCAGACCGGCTCGGGCGGCGGCCCGGACGTCGCTCCAATACAGGTCGCCGATGTAGAGCGCCTGCGCCGGGCGGATCCCCAGCCCACCGACCGCTCTTCGAAAGGCGGCCTTGTCGGGCGGGGGGGGAAGTCCTCCCTCCGACGGGACGAGCCGGTCCTCCGGGATCGCCGACCGGCGCAGAAGGCCCCGCGCGACGTCGTCCGGAAGGGCGGTCAGGACGACGAAGGGAATCTGGCGGTCCGCGGCCGCCCGGAGGGCCGGGGCGACGTCCGGGAACGGCTCGAACGGACCCACGGGCCGCAGGAACCGTTCGACGACGGCCGCGACCTCCGCCTCTGGAAGCGGTCGATCCGCGACCGCCCCCAAGGTCCGCCGGAGGTGCGCCTCGTAGTCGGCGGGACCCGTCGGGGGTTCGGCCCCGACGAGACCTCGCCAACGTCGCCGGTCCCACGCGTGAAGCTCCCGCCGGATCGCCGCGCGCACGTGGCGTTCCGAGAGGGCCGGCCCGTTGGGCCGCCAGGCCCATTGCCATCGGGCGAAGGTCTGGAGCGGTACTAGCGTCTCGTCCAGGTCGAAGACGACCGCGCGGGCTTCCCCCGCTGGGGCGGCCACGGTCGACCGGTCAGGCCCGCCCTGCCTTCTGGAGTTCGAGCAGGTCTTCTGTCGAGACCTTCTCGCCCTTCTTCAGCCGGGCGAGGAAGTCCTCCTCCCGGGGAGGCTCGGCGTCCGCCCAGGCGGCCGGCGCATGGCCCCCGCGGGCCGCGTAGAGGAGTTTTTCGATGTCGCGGACCTCCTCGATGGAGCTGATGTGCGACCGATGGGCCTCGTCCGCCTGCGTCTTCACCTCGATCAGACGGGCCTGCACCTCGTCGGCCTTCCGGCGGAGCTCGTCGACCTGCTCGTAGAGCTGGACCATCGTCTCGTGCTCCCGCTGGGCATCCTCGGCGAGGTGGCCGACCGCGGCGTGGTGCTTCTCCGCCTCGGTCCGGGCCTCCTCAAGGAGGGCGTTCGCCTTCTCGATCTCCGGGTCCTGCCGGAGCTCGTCCTCCTGGGAGCGGATGGCGCTCTGGAGACGCTTCATCTCCTCGATGAGCCGCTTCTCCTGATCGCCGGTGAGCGCGCTCGTCATATGGCGGAACTCGAGCTCCTTGAGCTCCTTGCGAAGCCGCCAGACCGGGATCGCACCGGCCCTCGGCGTCCGCAACCTCTTGAGCTCCGCCGTCCGGTCGGAGGCCTCCTGGAGCTTGCGATTCCATTCCTCCCGGAGCCGCTTCGCCTCCCGGACCTCTTCGTTGAGCTCGTCGCGGTGGCGGCGGTGGTCCTGCGCCTCGGCGCTCTTGGCCCGCAGCTCGTCGACGAGCTGCGCCCGCTCTTCGGCCCGGGCCCGCGACTCCCCGTTGAGCCGGTCCCGTTGGGCGCGGAACTCGTCCGCCTTCGCGTTGGACTCGCTCCGCTTTCGTTCTAGGTCGTCTGAGGCGTCGGTCAAGCGGGCACCACCCACCGACGGCGGCGGGATGTGATTCGTTTGAAAGAGGCGCGAATATAAGGGTTCCCGATTCGACCTGGCCGACCTCGCCGACCCTCCACCCGGACGGGGGCCGAAACCGCGCCCGGTCGGCGGGGAGCGTCGACCGATGCCGGGGCGCTTCGTGTCCCACGTCACGCTAATATCCGCCCCCTTCGATGAAACGACGTGGAGGACGTCGGCGTCATCTTCGGCGACGTCGGCCTCGGTCAGTTCCAGATCAGCCTGTCCCATCCGATCGAACGGGGCGACTACCTGACCGTCGAGGACGAGTCGCACGGCCGGGTCCTCTGTCAGCTCGACGACCTGCGCCGCACGAGCGATCTCAACCTGGAGCGGGCCGACGAGATCGGCCGGGGCGAGGTCTCGACCCCGATCCATGAACGGCTGCTCGGGGTCGCCCGGATCATCGGCTTTCGGGACGGCCAGGGGATCGTCAAGATCCCGACGATCCCGTTCCGGCCAGGGGCGAAGGTCTACCGGGCCGAGGAGCCGCTCATCGCCGAGGTACTCGGTCTGAAGCACCGCGGCAACACCGGCGCGTACGTGGGCCTACTGCGCAACCACGGCCTTCGCATCGAGCTCGACATCAACCAGCTTGTCCAGCGGCACGTTTCCGTCCTGGCGAAGACCGGGGGCGGGAAGAGCTACCTGCTCGGGGTCCTGATCGAGGAGCTGCTCCGGCACAAGGTCACCTGCGTCATCATCGACCCCCACGGGGAGTACGGCTCGCTGCGCACCGCGGCCGAGAAGAACGGCGGTTCCGCCCGGTTCGCGGTCGAATCCCAGGGTTTTGCGAAGCAGGTCCAGGAGTTCTCCCCCGACGTCGCCCTGAACCCCTCGGCCAAGCCGCTGACCTTCTCGCTCCGGCACATCGACCCGCGCGATCTGCTCGTCTTCATGGGCCTGACGAACGTGAAGAGCTTCCTCGCGCCGCTCAAGGAGATCGTCGATGCCGTCGCCGCCACGAACCCCGACTACAACGTCAAGGACCTGGTCCGGGCCGCCGAGCATGGCGAGGGGGCCGTCGCGGAGACCCTGCACGAGCGGCTCGAATACCTCGAGCAGACCAAGATCCTGGGCGCCAAGGGGACGAGCCTCAACGAGCTCGTGGTCAAGGGCGTGGCGACCCTCATCAATCTACGGGGCGTCGCGCCGGACGTCCAGGAGCTCGTCGTCGCCCGGATCGCCTCCAACCTCTTCGACAACCGCAAGAAGAACAAGATCCCGCCGCTGTTCCTCGTGATCGAGGAGGCCCACAACTTCGCCCCCCAGCAGGGCACCGCGACCTGTTCGCGGGTCCTGAAGAACATCGCGAGCGAGGGGCGGAAGTTCGGTCTCGGCTTGTGCGTGGTCACGCAACGGGCGGCCCGCATCGACAAATCGGTGCTCTCCCAGTGCAACACCCAGCTCATCCTGCAGGTCACGAACCCGCTCGACCTGAAGGCGATCGCGCAGTCGATCGAGGGCCTGACCGCCGGGATGACCGAGATGATCCAGTCGCTCCCGGTCGGGGTCGCCTTAGTCACCGGTGGCGGCTACCATACCCCGCTGTTCTGCGAGGTCCGGCCGCGCGCCACCCGCCACGGCGGCGAGTCCGTGCGGATCGTCGAGAACTAGCTGACCCTTGCCCTACCGGGCCGCGTCCTCGAGGTAGCGCGTCACCAGCCGGACGCCGAAGCCCGTCGCCCCGACCGGCAGGTAGGCCGCCTGGTACTTCCGGGTCGCCGCGTTCGTCCACGCCGGGCCGGCAATGTCGAGATGCGCCCAGGCGCTCGTGCCCCCGACGAACGTCTCCAAGAACGCCGCGGCGGTGAGCGCCCCCGCCTGGGGGATCTCCGTCGAATTCCGCACGTCCGCCACCTCGCTCTTGACGAGCTCGCGGTGCAGGTCGGTCAGCGGCAGCCGCCAGAGCCCTTCACCGGTCCGGCCTGCCGCGCTGAGCAGCGCGTTCGCGAGGGCGTCGTTCGTAGAGAGGAGACCGGCCGTGTCGTCGCCGAGCGCGGTGACGCAGGCCCCCGTGAGGGTCGCCAGGTCGATCACCACGTCCGGGTGGTAGTGGTCCACGGAGTAGGCTAGCGCGTCGGAAAGGACGACCCGGCCCTCGGCATCCGTGTTGAGGATCTCGATCGTCTTGCCCCCGTACGTCGTGACGATGTCCCCCGGTCGGTACGCCCCGCCCCCGGGCAGGTTCTCGGCGCAGGCGAGGACCCCGATCACCTTCGGCGGCACCTTGAGCGTCGCGGCGGCCCGCAGGATCCCGAGGACGGCGACCGCCCCGGACTTGTCGAACTTCATGTCGGCCATGTGGAGGGCCGGCTTGAGCGAGATGCCGCCGGAGTCGAAGGTGATCCCCTTGCCGACCACGGCGACGGTCTTGCCGGACCGGTTCCCCCCGGGGTACTCGAGCACGACGAGCCGGGGCGGGTGGCTCGAGCCGCCCCCCACGGCGAGCAGGCCCCCGCAGTGCATCTCGGCGAGCTTCGCCTCGTTGAAGACGGTGACCTTGAGCCCGAACTCCTTGGCCAGCGCCCGGGCCTCTTCGGCGAGGCGTTCCGGGGTGGCGGTGTCGGCCGGCAGGTTCGCGAGATCGCGGGTCCAAAGGACCACCTCCGCGAGGGCCCGGCTTCGGTCGGCGACCTTGCGGAGCGCGCTCTCGACGCGTCCGTGCTCGGCGCCGAGGTATATCGTCGCCTCCTCGATGGGAGGGTCCCGGGCCGCCCGGTAGCGGGTAAACTCGTACGACCCGAGCAGCGGTCCTTCGACGAGCGCGGCGACGGCCTCCTCGGGGGCGACCGAGCCGACGCAGAACGAGGAGAGCCGGAAGCCGATCCTCAGGACGCTGCGGCCCTTGAGCGCCCGGACCGCCTCCGCCCCGGCCCGTCGGACGATCTCGACGTCGACCGCGTCGCGGGGCCCCAACCCGACGATCGCCACGCGGCCCTTCCCATCCGGGCGATGGAGCAGGGTGACCTCCTTGCGGCGTCCGCGGATCTCCCGGTTCTTCCACGCGATGGCGACCAGGCCCGCGGTGGTCGAATCCTCCGCCGAGAGCGACCGGGGCAGCCCTTCCTCCCTCTCGGAGCGCTCCACGATCCCGACGACGAGGGCGTCGACGTTCGCCTCGCTGGCGTCCCGGCGGTCGATGCTGATCTTCATCCCGATGCCCTGGGCCGCTGGGGCCCAGCGACCGTGAGAGGGGCGACCAGATAGGGCTTCCGGGCCGAGGCCCACGGGCCGGCGAACGGCGGCCGGATCACCGCGCGCCCGGGTCGGGCCTTCCGGAGGAGGCGCGTTCCGGACGGTCGGTTCAGATCGACGTCCGGATCCGGTTCCGATCGATCCGGAACCCGGCCGGCGTCAGGCAGACGAGGTTCTTCGCGATCCCGGCCACGTCGCCGCCGACGTCCTTGGCGACGTTCTTCAGGTCGATGCTCATTCGGCGGACCGAGTTCGGGTCGTTGGCGATCGACGTGTAGTCGATCAGGACGACATCGCCTTGGTAGGCGAGCTTGGAAACGTTGTGGATATCGTCGAACCGCAGGATCTCAGCGGTCCGGATCGCCTTCGCCCCGGCGAGGGACTCCTCTTCGTCGAACCCCATGGTGCCGAGGTCGAGGAACGTCCCTTCTTCGAGGTTATCGGTGCCGTGGTGCCGCCGTAGGATCGAACTCTTCTTCAGCATGGGTACCCGACGCGGAGCGTCAGGGGATTTCGGAGCGCTTTCACTTCATAAGGCTGCCGTTCGACTGGCCGCCTCGGCGGCGCCGCGCGACGGCCGGACCGTCCGATCGCCCGGCCGCCGGGGCCCCCGAAGGCGCCGGGACCCTCAGGCAGAGCGTGACCCGGTAGACGTCCTGGCCGTTCTTGCGGCCCCAGAGCGTCGCCGATTCCTTCAGGGTGGCCGAGAGCCGCGTCTTCATGAGGCGTGCCAGGGAGCGCGCCGATAGGGTATCGGTGAGGAAGAAATCCCAACCCTCCGGACGCTCCTCGAACCAGGAGAGGGCGCGGCGCCAATCCGCGCGCGCCTCGTCGAGCGCGCCGTCCCAGGCGCGCAGGAGCCGTTCGCGTCGCTCGGTCGGCTTCTCGCGCGGACCGTCCTCCGGCCCGCGGAGTTGGATCGTGGCGGTGAAGAAGTGGCCGGAGCGCCGGCTGCATTCCTCGCAGGTCCGGTGCTCGATCTTGACCGTCATCCGGACCCGCTCGGATCGCGGGGTGCCGCGGAATCTCAAGTGGACGACCCCGTCGACCTCCCGAAGGAGGGGGTGGCGGCTGTCCTCGGTCCAATCGACCGTTCGGATGGCGACGTCCGGATGCGCCTGGAGGAACGGATAGAGGTCGTCGGCTCCGAGCAGGGTGGGCGAGCGGCCCCGGCCCTCCCAATGCGCCCGGACCTGACGCGCCCCGCAGGTCGGGCAGAGGACGACCTTCGGGCGTTCGGGGACGGTGACGAGGGGATGGCGCGTCGCGTAGCAGTCGGCGCAGATCCCTTCCTCGGTGGGGAGTCCGCTGCGTCCGCAGACCACGCAGAATTCGTCCGCCAAGGCCGCTACCCTACGACCGAGAAGATCTCGGCATGGGGAACTCCCCCGAGGACGCCGGCGGCGCCCGGCGCGAGGAACCCTTCCGAGGTGGCCAGCGCCAGCGTCCGTTCCCCGAGCAGGTTGGCGATCGTCGCCCGCCGCAGGGCCCATACGAACTCCTCGGGGCTGACGACCCGTTCGCCGTAGAACTGGCTCGTGATCTTGACCTTCCGGCCGGCGGTGCCGACGGGCAGGTCCCGGCCCAGGAGCTCGGAATCGCAGGCCGCGACCACGAACTCCGATCGGACCTGATGGATCCGCATCACGATGCCATCGCCCATCTTTCCCGATGTAGCGCCCATCGGACGGATAACGTCCGCCGGGCGGCGCCCGACGCCCTAGAACCGGACGAGCTGCCAGCGGCCGGGGCGCGATTCCATGACCTCGCCTTGGTTGCGCAGGGAGTGGAACAGGGCATCCGTCTTCGCCGCGGGGACCCCCTGGCGTTCGGCTTCGGCCTTGAGCTCCTCGAGGGTGAAGGTCTCGGAGCGCTCCTGGAGGGTCCGCATGATGCCGTGGAGGAGCTCGACGCGCTCGCGCTGGCTGTGCGAGACGCCGGTGGAGAGCAGATCGATATCGAGCTTCCCCTCGGTTGTCGAGACCCGCCGCAGGAATCCCTCGACGATCCGGATCGCCCGCTCGGCGTCCTCGACGCTCACCACGGGGGAGAGCCGCGCCTTCGCGGCCGCCTCGCTCAGCCGGACGAGCGCCTCCAGCTGCCGCGCGGTGATCGGCACCGGGGCGTCCGGCTCCTCGCCCTGCTTGCGGACCCGGACGTAGAAGTCCTCGAGCGTTCGCAACGCGTCGTTGGAGAGGACCGGGCGGATGTTCCGACGGGCGTAGGCGATGTACTTCTTCAGTAGGTCCGGCGAGAACGGCGCCCCGCCGGCGGCGACCTGGGGCGTGTAGCCGAACGTCGCCTCGCGCGCCTCCCCCTCCTGATGGGAGAGCAGGATCCGGCTCGCTAGGAAGCGGTCGCGTTCCTCCTGCGGGTGGTCCTGGATCGAGTAGATGACATCGAAACGGGAGAGCAGGGTCGGCGGGAGATCGATCTGCTCGGAGATCGTACGGTCGGCGGTGAACCGGCCCCACTTCGGGTTGGCCGCCGCCAGGACCGGGCAGCGGGCGTTGAGCGTCGCGGTGATGCCGGCCTTGGCGATCGAGACGGTCTGCTGCTCGAGGACCTCGTGCATCGCCGAGCGGTCCTCGGGGGTCATCTTGTCGAGCTCGTCGACGACCGCGATCCCGCCGTCGGCCAGGACCAGCATGCCGGCCTCCAACGTCCAGCGACCGCCCGCGAACTCGTCCTTCACCGCCGCGGCGGTCAGGCCGGCGGCGGTCGCCCCCTTCCCGCTCGTGTAGATCCCCCGGGGCGCCACGTCGGCGACGTTGCGCAACAACTGGCTCTTGGCGACCCCCGGGTCGCCGACGAGCAGGACGTGGATGTCGCCGCGGACCCGGATCCCGTCGGGGTACTTCTTCTCGACCCCGCCGAACAGTTGGAGGGCGATCGACTCCTTCTCCTCCTCCAGGCCCTTGATCGAGGGGGCGAGGGAAAGGACGACCTTGTCCACGATCGTCGGATCCCCTCGGAAGGAGAGGATGAAGCGCTCCTCCTCCTCGCTGATGGCGATCTCGTCGTACTCCTGCTGCTTGTACTCGAGCGAGTTGCCGAGCACGAGGAGGTCGAACGTCGTGGAACGGACGAGTCCCTGACGGGAGGCGCTCGCCCGCTGTTGGCTCTTGAGGATGCCGTTGACCACGACCCGGTTGCCCGGGATGACGCGCCCGGTGAGGTCCTCGGTGAGCAGGACGGTGAGTCCCTGCGGGTGGGCGCCCCCCTTGAGCGTCTCGGGGTTCTCCTGGATCTCGATGCGCTGCGAGTCGATGTACGTCGAGCGCTCCGGGAGCAACCGGAACCTCGTCCGGCTCGCCGGCTTGCCGCAGCCGCCCTGGGCGGTGGGGCACTCCACGGGTTCCCGGAAGGCAGTGACGCCGTCCTCCTGCAGCTCGTGGATCTGCGTCCCGCAGGCCAGGCAGACGAAGACGGCGTCCTTGATCTGGGGTCGGACCTCGGTGGCCTTCCGGACGATCCCATCGAGCGCGACGAACCGGTTCAGGTCCGTCTCGCGGATCATGCGGATCAGGCGCCGCGCGGTGGAGGGCAGGCCGGTGATCCGCAGCCGCAGGCCGGCAGCCTCGGGTCCGGCGACCGGGATCATCTCCCGCATGGCGAGCAGCCCGGACTGCAGGATCTCCTCGGGCCGCTCCAGGAGCAGGTCGGCGAGCGGGGTGTCGGATCCCTCGATCGCCCCGAAGGCGATCTCGAGGGAGCGCTCCTCGGGGAAGCGATCGGACAGCTCGAGGATGCGCGGGCGCAGGCCGGCCTCCTCGAAGACCGCCTCCCATTCGCTGATGAGCACCGGCGCGGCGGGCACGGTCCGGCTTGCGGCGACCATCGATCCCCTCCTTACGGCTCGAGCCGATAGCGGTCGCGGGGAAAAAGTCGAGCCTCCCGGATATTGGCAAGGCCCACGATCTGCTGGACGAACCGGTCCACACCGAATCCGAAACCGCCATGGGGCGGCATGCCGAACCGGAACGCCTCGCGGTACGAACCGAACGCCTCCGGATCCAGACCGGCGGAGCGCAGGTTCTCATCGAGGCGGTCGAGGCGGTGCTCGCGCGGCCCGCCGCTCGCGATCTCCACGCCGTTGAGATCGAGGTCGAAATAGCCTGTCAGGGACGGGTCCGCTTCGCTGCGCTGGGCGTAGAACGTCTGCGCCTTGACGCTCGTCGGATAGTCGGTGATGAAGTAGTAGGCCGCGCCCCGCTGGTCCCGCAGGATCTCCCCGATCCGCTTCTCCTCCTCGGTCCCGAAGTCGCGACCGGCGCCCGCCCGGCCGAGCAGCCGCTCGCACTCGGCGAAGGAGACGCGCGGGAACGGACGCGCGGGTGGGGTGAGACGTTCGGCGAGTTGGGGTTCGACCGCCGAGAGCTGCGATTGGGCGTGCCGCAGGGCGTCGACCACCACGGACTCGAGGAGCTCCCGGAGGGTCTCCGCGCCATCGAGGTAGGCCATCTCCGCGTCGAGGCTCGTGAACTCCGTCAGGTGGCGGACCGTATCCGAGGGTTCCGCCCGGAACGCCGGGGCGATCTCGAAGATCCGCTCGAGGCCGGCGCTCATGAGCATCTGCTTGTAGAGCTGCGGGCTCTGGGCGAGGTACGCCGTGGTCGAGAAGTAGTCGATCGGAAAGAGGGTCGCGCCGCCCTCGGCGCCCTGCCGGAGGATCTTCGGCGTCTCCACCTCGAGAAAGCCGAGGTCCCCCAAAGCGCGTCGGAGGCCGGCGAGCAGCGCGGCCCGCACGACGAAGACCCCGCGGACCGCCGGCTTTCGAAGATCGATCACCCGGTGGTTGAACCGGGTGTCGAGCTCGGCCGGAACCTTGTCGACGATGCCGAGCGGCAGGGGGGACTCGGCACGCGAGAGGACGTCGACCTTCGTCGGCCGGAGCTCGACGCCGCGGTTCGCCTTCTCCGAGCGGGCGACCGTGCCCTCCACGGCGACGACCGACTCCCTCGGGAGGGCGGCGAACAACTCGAACCACTCCGGGGGACAGGCCCCCTTCTTCAACGTGACCTGACTCGTGCCGCTGCCGTCGCGCACCAACGCGAAGGCGACCCCCCCGAGGGCGCGGTACTCCTCGAGGTGACCGGCGATGCGAACGGTCTGCTGATCGAGGTCGAGCAGCTCACGCGACAGCCGGCGTCGGAGCGTCAGGGCGGGCCACCTCCTTCCGGGCAAGGGCTGCCCGCACGAGCGCGAGGTACAGCGGGTGCGGGGATTCCGGGCGGGAGAGGAACTCCGGGTGGAACTGGACCCCGAGGAAGAACGGATGCTCGGCGAGCTCGAGGACCTCGACCCGGCCGTCGGGCGATCGGCCGGTCACCGACAGCCCGTGGGCCCGGAAGCGGTCGAGGTAGGCCGGGTTGATCTCGAACCGGTGCCGGTGGCGCTCCCAGATCTCCGTCCGCCCGTAGATCCGGGCGACGGCGGACTCCTCCGATAGGGAGACCTTCTGGGACCCGAGGCGCATCGATCCGCCGAGCCCGCCCACGGACTTCTGCTCCTCGAGCAGGCAGACCACGGGGTCCGGCGTGTGGGGATCGACCTCCGAGGAGTTCGCCTTCGGCAGCGCCAGCACGTTGCGGGCGAACTCGACGGCGGCCATCTGGAATCCGTAGCAGACGCCGAGGAAGGGGATGCCCCGCGTCCGGGCGAGCTCGATCGCCTGGACCTTGCCTTCGATCCCCCGGGAGCCGAACCCGCCCGGGACCAGGAAGGCATCGGCCCGCTCGAGCCGTTGCATCGCCGAGGGGTCCCTCGGGAGGTCCTCCGCGTCGTACCAGGTCAGGTGGACCGCGCACCCGAGCCGGCCCTGGACATGATGGAACGCCTCCGTGTGGGAGAGATACGCGTCCCGCAGCTCGGTGTACTTGCCGACGACGGCGACCTCGACGGAGCCGTCCTCCTTTCGATACGTGTCGAGGAACGCCCTCCACTGCGTGTAGTCCGGTTCGCGGTGGGGCAGGCCGAGCAGTTGGCACAGGTGGTCTCCGACCCCCTGCGCTTCGAGGACGAGGGGGACCTCGTAGATGATCGCCTGGTCCGGGACCGAGATGACCGCCTCGGGGGGAACATCGCAGAACAGCGAGATCTTCGCCTTGATCTCCGCCGTCAGCGGGGCGGGCCCCCGGGCGACGATCATCGTCGGCCGGATCCCGATCGCCCGAAGCTCCCGGACCGAGTGCTGGGTCGGCTTGGTCTTCGTCTCCCCGACCGGCCCGACGACGGGCACGAGGGTCGTGTGCACGAACGCCATCTGGCCCTCCCCGAGCTCGTAGGAGAGCTCCCGGAGCGCCTCGAGGAACGGCATCGACTCGATGTCGCCGACCGTTCCGCCCACCTCGACCAGCACGACCTCGGCGCCCGTCGACTGCGCGACCTCCCGGATCGCGCGCTTGATCTCCCCCGTGACGTGGGGGATGATCTGGACCGTGTTGCCCAGGTAATCGCCCCGGCGCTCCTTCTCGATGACCGACCGGTAGATCTTGCCGGTCGTCAGGTTGTGCGAGCCGATCAGGCTCTGCCCCAGGAATCGTTCGTAGTTGCCGAGGTCGAGGTCCGCCTCGGTGCCGTCGTCGAGAACGAACACCTCCCCGTGTTGATACGGGTTCATGGTGCCGGCGTCGACATTGAGGTACGGGTCGATCTTGATGATCGTCACGGAGATCCCCCGGGCCTTGAGAAGCCGCCCGAGGGAGGAGGTCGTGATCCCCTTGCCGAGGCCGGAGATGACCCCTCCGCTCACCACCACGACCTTCATTGGAAACCTACGGTCCGAAGGTAGCGGGTTCGCACCTTAAAGGCTCCCGGGCGGTCGTGGAACGGTGGCCCCGGTAGGGCCACCGGCGCGCGAGGATTGGCTAGGTCCCGGTGCTCGAAAGCGGGCGGCGACAGTTCCGGCAGTTGGTGATCCAGGGCTCGTTCATCGCGCCGCAGGAGCTGCACTTGATCGGCGGCCGGGCGCCCCCCGAGGGGGCGGCCGGCGTCGCCGGAGCGTTGGAACCGTACGATTCCTGCCCTTCGGCCGGCTGGAAGTAGACCGGACCGGAATTCTCGGGGGCCTCGGGGCGGTATTGCGGGGAGGCCGAGCTCGCCGTGGCGGCCGGTCCCTGCTGGACCCCGGTGAACGGCGTCGCGGAGACCCGGAACATCTCGCGCTGGGGCGCGGCGTCGTCCTCGTACTCCACCTTGGGCTTCGCCTTGGCGCGGTACCCCAGGAGCGCGACGACCGCGCCGAGGACGAGCACTATGATCCCGATGAGGAGTAACGGCGTCAATCCCCCGGAGAGCGCCACGGTCACGGGGACCGCGTTCGCGTTCCCGGTCGGTAGGACGACGAACGTCTGACCGCCCGAAGCGCCGAACGATACCGAACCGGAGGCCCCGGCGCCGTTGGCGACGGGGGCCTGGCTCAGGGAGGAGCAGGCCGAGTTCTCGCATTGGCTGATGTGGAATCGGAATTGGGAGGTGGCCCCGGACCAACTGACCGTCACGGTGCCCGATCCGATGAAGTTGGGGGAGAACTCGAGGGCCTGGTTCGTGCTCGGGTTCGGGATGGTGAGCGAGCTCGAGGCGAGGAGGAACGCCACGCCGACGAGGAGCGCCCCCAAGATCACGACGGCGATACCCCCGGCGAAGAGACCCTTGCGCATCGACTCCCGAACTGGGCCTCCGTCATAAAGGAATCAGGGGGGAGGGCGGACCGATTCCACCGGGGGAGGGCGAGGGGGGGCCAAGCAACCCTAAACCTCCGGTCCGATAGGCGAGCGGACCATGCGAGGGCTGATCACCGGCGCCTCCGGCGGGATCGGGACCGCGACCGCCCGACGGCTGGCGATCGACGGATGGGAGCTCGCCTTGCATGGCCACGCGAACTTGGATCGGGCTGCGGCCCTCAGCCGCGAGCTTGCCCAATCCGGCCATCGAACGTTCGTGCTCGGGGCCGACCTCGGGGATCCGGAGTCGGCCCGATCGGCCGCCGCGGCGATCCTCAAGCACTGGCCCTCGCTCGATCTGCTGGTCCTCAACGCCGGTCGGTACGATCGCAGCGCCTTCGCCCGGATCTCCGACGACGATCTCGATCGGTGCCTGGAGGTCAACCTGGCCAGCCATTTCCGATGGACGCGCGAGCTCCTCCCTCTTCTCGAGCGGTCCGACGCCGGACGGATCGTCTTCGTCTCGAGCATCCTCGCCTTCTCCGGTTCCCATCATGGAGCCCACTATGCGATGGCCAAGGCAGGGATCGTCGGACTCGCCCGGTCGCTCGCCCTGGAGCTCGCCCCGAGGATCACCGTGAACATCGTCGCCCCCGGATCCATCGACACGGCGATCCTCGCATCCGACACCCCCGAAACCCGCGAGCGGAGGAATCGCACGATCCCGCTCGGGCGGATCGGGAGGGCCGAGGAGGTGGCGGACGCAATCGCCTTCCTCGCCTCGCCCGCCGCATCCTATATCACCGGGGCCACCCTCCACGTGAACGGGGGGGCGCGTGCCGACTGAATCCTCCGAGGAGATCGTCAGCACCTGGTTCGGGGTGTTCGTGACCGATGGCCGCCGGATAACGAGCGAGTCCCGGTTCCCCACTACGTCGGAGAGCTGGATCGAACGGCTGCGGGCCCGACGCGAGGGCCGGCTCTGCGAGGAGGAGGAGGCCCTCGCCGGCGCGGGCCGCGCATCGACCCGCCGGACGCGCGATCGCCGATTCGAACGGCTCGGGGTACCTTGGACGTCGGGTCGTCCCGAGCGCCCCGTCTGGCCGGGCCCGTCGTGGCGGGACCTTCGACCGCTCCTGCTCGCCGAGGCGGAGGTCGATCTCCGGGCCGCCTGGGATCCCTCGATCCACCTCGACGAGGCCGTCCGGGCGATGGCGGACCTCGACCGGACCCGCAATCTGATCGGGGAACGGCTGGCGAGTTGGGCGGCGAGAGACCGACCGGATCTACCGGCCGACGAGGCCGAGAAAGGCGAGCGGGCGACGGACGCCGTCCTGGACTCCGAGGAGACCCCGGGCTCTTCCCCCGTACCCGCGGGGGATCCGGCGCTCCTGGAGGCTCGGCGGTCGCTCGCGCGGTCGTTCCGCGGACTCGGCGAACTGCGCCGCTCCCTGGAACGGGCGATCGAGGAAGCCGGGGAACGTCGCATGCCCAACCTCGCACGCCTCCTCGGCCCCACGCTCGCGGCTCGGATGGTCTCGCAGGCCGGCGGCCTCGATCGACTGGCGCGACTCCCGTCCAGCACGGTCCAGGTGCTCGGCGCGGAGAAGGCGTTCTTCGATCACCTGCGCCGGGGGAGCCGTCCCCCCCGGCATGGACTGCTCTTCCTGCACCCCGCCATCCAGGGGGCCCCTCGAAGATCCCGAGGACGCCTCGCCCGGGCCCTCGCCGGGAAGGTGACGATCGCGGCGCGCCTCGATCGCGCCGGCCGTCCGGTCAACGAAGCGCTGCTTGAGGCGTTTCGCCGCCGGTCCGAGGCGGTCCCCGGGCCGGCGAGTCCTCGCCCGAAGCCGTCGGCCCGGCTCACGCCTTCCACTTGACCGAGCATCCCAGCACGGGGAGCTCGGGGCGCGCGATCGGTCGGTCCAGCAGCGCCTGATCGATCGCCTGGGCCAGGTACCGTTCGCGCACCCGGCTCGGCTCGTCGTGCCGGTCGTCGATCCGGCCTTGGAACAGGAGACGACGATCGGGCCCGAACAGGAACGGATGGGGGGTTACGAGCGCCCCGTAGGCGCGGGCGACCGCCTGATCCTCATCCCACAGGTACGGGAACGGGTAGCCCTTCTGACGAGCGCGCTCGACCATGCGCGGGAAGCTATCGTCCGGGTACGACGCTGCGTCGTTCGAGTTGATGAGGACGAAGCCGACCCCCCGGTCCCGGGTCGCCCGGGCCAGCTCGATCATGCGACCCTCCCAAGCCTGGACGTACGGACAATGGTTGCACCAGAAGGCGACGACGAGCAGACGGTCCTGGTGAAAGTCGGCGAGTCGGTACGATCGGCCGTCCACGCCCGGGAGGGTGAAATCCGGTGCGGGATCGCCCCGATGGAGCCGGAAGTCGGAGAGTTCGGCCATGGCGGTGCGGCATCGCTCTCGGCGGCCTTATCGTTTGGCGCGACGGTGACGAGCGTCCGATGCACGCGTCGGAGGACCCTGAAATCGTCCGCCGCCCCGCCCGACCCGGCGCCCGCGGCCCTTTGGAGACGGAGGGGATCGACCCCGCGACGAACCTCACGATCGACGAGGAGCATTTGCAACGTGCCACCTGGAACGTCCGCGCCGCGTTTCTATCCTCGGGCGCCCTTACGATCGGGGTCGGGCAGCGCCCCGATGCGCCGTGCGCGCGGCACGCCCGGGCTCTTGGTGTGCCCGTCGTGCCGCGACGATCGGGTGGGACCGGACTGCTTCTGAACCCGGGGGATCTGGTCTGGTCGATCGTGGCCCCCCGGGCGGACCTGTGGGTCGGCCGCGATTATGCCCGGGCCTATACTCGACTGGGAGCGGGCGTCGCGGCCTGGCTGAAGACCCTCGGTCTCCCGGCGCGGTGGGCCGAGCCGTTGGGCCGATCCGAAGAATTCTGTCTGCTGAGCCGTCGGGGCCAGGTTCTCACGGTTCGGGGCCGAGCGATCGGAGGGGCCGCGCAACACATCACCCCGAGGGCCCTCTTGCACCACGGCATCGTGTGCGTGGGGCTCGATCGGGCCAAGCTCTCGAGAATCTTCGACGCCACCCCGCAGCTCCTCGAGGAGACCGTGACCTCGCTATCGGAGGAGGAGGTCGTCTGGACCCCCTACGAGCTCAGCCGGGGCCTCTTCGAAGGTCTGCGTAGGTCGCTACCGGCCCCCGACCCAAGCCCGGCGCCTTAGCCGCGGGTCCATAGGGGATTCGCCGCCAGCTCGGCGGCCTGCCGGATCTCCGACCACGGCTCGCGGACCAACTGTCGCTCTCGCACCAGGCACTCCCCGGCGACGTACACCGATTCGATCGCCTCTTCCGAGGCGGAGTAGGCGAGGTGGGAGACGATCGCTTCCGGACGGGACGGAAGGAGGGTCGGGTGATCGAGCCGAACCAGAGAGAAATCCGCCTGCTTGCCGGCCTCGATGGAGCCGAGGTCGGCCGATCGACCGAGGAGCTGGGCGCCCTCGACGGTCGCCATGTCGAGCAGGACCTGCGCGGCCAGCGCCGAAGCATCCCAACGATGGTTCTTCTGGACGAGGCCGGCGATGTGCATCTCCCGGAGCATCGAGAGTGAGTTGTTCGACGCCGCCGAGTCGGTCCCGATCCCGACGCGGACCCCGGCCCGGCGCATCTCCACGACCGGGGCGATGCCGCCCGTGGCGAGCTTGAGGTTGGAGCTGGGGCAATGGGCCACCCCGACCTCGTGCTTCGCCAGGATCTCGATCTCGCGCTGCGTCATCCATACCGCATGGGCCGCGATCATCCCGGGCCCGAAGAATCCGATCTCCTCGAGCCAGATCGGGGGCCGGGCCCCGGTCTTCGCTTCGTGCTCGTGGACCTCGCCGCGGGTCTCCGAGAGGTGGAAGTGGCACAACGTTCCCTTCGCCTGTGCGAGCTCCTTGGACCGCAGCCAGGTCTCCGATCCGCAGACGTACACGCCCTGGGGCGCCACCAGGGGCACGATGCGATCGCGGCCGTCCCAACGTCCGATGAACGCCCGCGCGTTCTCCACTGGATCGCCCTTCTGGGTGGTCCGCTGCGGGTCGAGGACGGCCCAGCCGAGATATCCCCGGATCCCCAGGCGGACGCAGGCGCGCGCGATCGCATCCTCGAAATAGTACAGATCGAGGAAGGCGGTGGTCCCGCCGAGGAGCATCTCGGCGATCCCGGCCATCGCTCCGGCTTCGACGTCCGTCTCCGAGCGCCTCGCGTCCACGGCGAATAGGGTCTCCAGGAAGCCGGCCAGATCCCGATCGTCGGCGATCCCCCGTAGGAGGGTCATGGCGACGTGGCCGTGGGTGTTGATGAACCCGGGGACCACCGCGCGGCCGCGGGCTTCGACGATGTCGGCCCCCTCGGAGCGGGCGCGTCCCCCCACCGAGGTGAACCGCCCCCCGTCGATGCGAACGTCGCCTTGGATGACCCTTCGCTCGGCGTCCTGGGTGACGATCAGGGCGTCCCGGAGCACAAGCGACCCCGCCGTTCCCGCGCCCATGGCGAAGCCCACGCTCCGTCGCTTACATTTCCCTTCGCCTGAGCGGCCCGGCCCGTTGGGTTCCCCGTCGACGGCGAAATATACCGAGGCGGGACTCCGGACCCGATGTCGGGTTCCGAGGAGCTCGTCCGCTGGGCGTGCCTGGGCCCCGTGGCGACGCTGACCATCGACCATCCGCCGGTGAACGTCCTGAGCGCCCGGGTCCTCGAGGCCCTCCTCGCCCGGCTTGCGGAAGTGGCGGCGCAGGGCGAGGTTCGAAGCGTGGTCCTGGCCGGCGCGGCCGAAAAGGCGTTCGCGGCCGGGGCCGACATCCGGGAGATGGCCGGAATGGGACCGGCCGAAGCGCGGATCCATGGGGGCCGCGGGCAGGCCGTAACCACCGCGATCGAACGGTTGCCGATCCCGGTGATCGCCGCGGTCCACGGGGCCTGCCTGGGAGGCGGGTGCGAGATCGCGATGGCGTGCGACCTCGTGCTGGCCAGCGAGGATGCGCGCTTCGGCCAACCCGAGATCAACCTGGGGGTGATGCCCGGCTGGGGTGGCACCCAGCGGCTACCCCGCCGGATCGGTACGGCGCGGGCCCGCGAATGGATCCTGACCGGAAGGACCGCGACGGCGGCCGAGGCGGCGGAACTCGGGCTGGTCCTGCGCGTCCTCCCCCGGGCCGAACTCCTCCCCGCGGCGCACGCCCTGGCGGCCGAGCTCGCCACCAAGTCCGCCACGGCGATCGCCGCCGCGAAGCAGGTCCTCCGTGGGGCGGTGGACCGATCGCTCGACGCCGGACTCTCCGAGGAGCTCGAACTTTGGCAGGGGCTGTTTGCGACGCCCGACCAGAAGGAGGGAATGGCGTCGTTCGTCGCGAAGCGCGCATGGACGCCCCGTCCACGGACCCCGAATTCTCTGCCGTAGGCGGCCGTCGGCGCAGGGAACGTTGCGCTCGCACTTTGGGCGCGGGCGAATCGAGAGGAAAGGCCAAGAGCCGAGGCGACTCCCCGAACCCCGACGCCGCGGTGGCTCAGTCGGTAGAGCGGCTCCTTGGTAAGGAGCAGGTCGAGGGTTCGATTCCCTCCCGCGGCTTCGAGCCCTTCGGGCGCAAACGGACTTCGGGGGGTGCCACGAGGCGCGCCCATCCACCTCCGGCTTCGATATCCCGAATACTCCGGGGACACGAACCTTGCTCGAGGTTCCGATGGCCATCGTCGGCCACTTGCCGGCTCCGAGAAAATCATCGGTGCCGATCAAGCCCAACGCCCCGGCAGAACCTCTCGCGTGTTTCACAGGACCATCCGGTCGATGAGCGGGTGCAATCCGACCCTCTAGCGGCGCACCGCGTCCGGGGAACCGAACTCTAGGAGGGCTCCGACCCGCGCCGGCCTGTGAGGTCGTGGGAGTCGTCTCGGGCCGAATTCGATCGCGCTCGGGAAGCAGGAAAGGAAACGGCCCAGTCCCGACCGTCTTCTCTCGGGCGGCCGTCTTGGGAGGGGGGACCCGACCTATCGGCAGCCGCGGCGCGGTGGGGCGAGGCGGTCCAGTCCACGTCGCCCTCGTCGGGCCTGCTCGCGCGCGCTCCGAACTTATATTCTGCCGCCCCGTGACGGGTCCATATGACGTCCGTCGCTAGCTTGGACCACCTGATCCGGGAGCGCCACCTGTTGCGACATCCGTTCTACGTGGCCTGGTCCAAGGGTGAGGTACCGGAAGGGACCTTGCGTAACTATGCCGGTCAATACTACCACTTCGAATCGAACTTCCCGAGGTACGTCGCGGCGACGTACTCCCGCCTGGAGGATAGCCGGTCCCGGAAAATCCTCCTGGAGAATCTGATCGATGAGGAAGGACGGTCCCCGACCCATCCGGAACTCTGGGTCGACTTCGGAAAGGGCCTCGGCATGTCGGCCAAGGCGGTGCGAGCATCGGCCCCTTCCCCCGCGACGCGGGCCCTCCTGCGAACTTACGAGGCGCACACGTTCAAGGGTTCGGCCGCGGCCGGGCTAGGGGCGTTGTACGCCTACGAGTCGATCTTCCCGGAGATCGCCGCCGAAAAATCCCGGGGCCTGCGGGAGCATTATGGTATCCAGGACGCACCGGCCCACGAGTTCTTCCGAGTGCACACTGAGGCGGACAAAGAGCACGCCGCGGCCGAACGGAAGCTCCTGCTCCAGGAGGTCGCTCGATCGCGGTCGGCGGCCCGTCGGGCCGAGTCCGCTACCCGAGCGGCGATCAGCGCCTGGTGGGGTTTCCTCGACTCGTTCCCCTGCCGATAGGAACCCGACCGGTTTTCCCCGGCGCGGGACCCGGGCCCGACGTCGCCGGGCGGGCTCGCCGCTCGGGTGGGCCATCGCTCAAATAGGCGCGTGATGGTGGCCGGTTCGCAGCGGGGTGGGGTAGTCAGGAAAGCGGCGGGGAAGTTCCCTCCGTCCTGAAATCCCGACGGGCTCATAACCCGTAGATCCATGGTTCAAATCCATGCCCCGCTATCTCCTGTTCTCGCTGCGAAATCGTAGGCCGGCCGCCCGAGCGTGAGGGCCGCGATGAAGCCGGAGCTGCGGGCCGCCGCGCTGACCCGGGAACTATCCTGCATGATCCGGGTCGATGGCACGAGCTATTGCATCGACCCCGCGGGCGGCATCGCCGCCGCCATCGGCAAGAAGTGGACGCTCCCGCTGATCGGCATCCTCGGGAACCGTCCGGGCCATCGATTCCACCAGATCCAGGACGGACTGAGCGGGATCGGCTCGAAGGCCCTTGCGGACCGGCTCAAGGACCTTCAGAAGCTGGGCCTCGTCACCCGACGCGTTTTTGCCGAAGTCCCGTCGCGGGTAGAGTATCGGCTGACGAAGCGAGGCGAGGGGCTGCGGCGCGCCCTCGTGCCGCTGCTCGACTGGGCCGCCCGAGAGGACCGAGAGGGCGCGATGGCGCCCTAAGAGGCCCAGGCCGTCCGCTACGAGGTGCCGGGATTCTTCGTCCGACGGCTGCGACCTTTGGACGGCGCTTTTCGGGTCGGCGCCGCGGCACTCGTCTCCGCGGAATCCGCCTCGACGGGCTCCGATGGCGGGGAGGGGGGCGGCGGGATCGGAGGCAGGGCCCCGAAAGCGGAGATCGCCGTCGCGGGCGCAGCGGGCGTCGGCTCGGGAACCGGTCCCTCGTGGCGGGCCTCTCTCGCTGGGGTGGCCGCTTCCGCCATCGGGGTCGGCGGGGGAGCGGGCTGGGGGTCCGTGGAAGGGGTGGGGGGAGCCGGAGGGATCGGTCGGACCATTGGCGCCGCCGGAGGAGTTTCGACCGGAAGGACCGGTGTCGAGGCTACGGTGGCCGTCGCCGGGGGGGTCGCCATCGGTCGACGCGGGGCGATCTCGTCAGGAACCGGCCCGAACTCCCCGGGCTTCCAACGATGGGGGGATCGGACGAGGGCGAGGTCCCGGACGAACAGGTCAGCGTGTCCGCACGTCCGGCAGATCCGCGTTCCGAACTCGGCTTCGCCACGCCCCCGCAACGCGAGCCGTCCGGCCCCGGTGAGGCCACTGCGGACCCGCCCGGCCCAGACAAAATCACTGCCCCCGCAATTCGAACAACCGACCACGGTGCGCCCTACGGGTTGTGGTACGGTCGAGGATTAAGGACTTTCGATTCGATCCGACGGACGGTCGGTCCCTTTCGTGCCGCCTTCGAACGCGGGCGCCGGGGCCCCCGGGGATTCCGAGCAGGGCCGCGGCCGGCCCACCGGGGCGTCGCGGGGTATGGCTATGAGCCGCCGGACGTCTCCCCCAGCATGCCCGAAGGTCTGTTCGGCCGGATCCTGGTCGCGATCGACGGGTCGAAATACGCCGATCGGGCCACGGACGCGGCGATCGATCTCGCGAAGAAATACGGGGCCGAACTCACCGTCCTCGCCGTGGCCCCGGTCCAGGCCGTATTCGTCTCGGCAACGGAGCCGTGGGTCCCGGCCGAGGTCCCGGAGAGCGAGAACAAGGCCTACCGGGAGGTCGTCGAGCAGGCCGTTCGACGATGTCAGGCGGCCGGCGTCGCGGCCGTCACCGGGATCTGCCTCGAGGGCGTGATCACCGACGAGATCATCGGGCACGTCGAGAAGCACCCGACCGACCTGCTCGTCCTCGGGTCCCGGGGGAAGTCGGCCGCGAAGCGTCTGCTCCTCGGGAGCGTTTCCGATGCCGTCAGCCACCACGTGACCTGTCCGGTGCTGATCGTCC
The DNA here is from genome assembly GCA_035945215.1 of Thermoplasmata archaeon. Taxonomy (GTDB): domain Archaea; phylum Thermoplasmatota; class Thermoplasmata; order Lutacidiplasmatales; family UBA184; genus Lutacidiplasma. The sequence continues at coordinate 173,043 of DASZAJ010000010.1, read as the reverse complement.
GGCTCGGACCGGACCGGGCGCCCCCGTCGGCCTAACGGCCCCGCGCGGCCCGAGGGGCCTTATGCGGCGACCGCGGCGGTCCGGACGCGGACCTGGGTCGGGATGGGGAGCTTGTGGGAGGCCTTGCGGAGCGCTTCCTTCGCCGCGTCGAGGTGCGGGACGGTGGTGTAGACCGTGATGAGCTCCATCCCGATCTGGGCCCGGACCGCGTGACTGACCGGCTTTCCGAACGCCCGCCGCATCCCATCGGAGATCCGGTCCGCGCCGGCGCCCATCGCCATCTTGTGTTCCCGCAGGATCTGGTGGGGATACCGGCGGATCTTCAGGCGGTACTCGTTCGGGGCGAACTTCTCCATGATCCGGACGGCGCTGATGCGCGCGGCCTCGAGCGCGGTGTCCCGGACCTGGGCGGCTTCCTCGCACCCCAGGGAGAGCGAGAGGGGAAAGGACGCATGCAGATTGCCGGTGTCGAACTGGGTGACGCGGCAGGTAGGGATCCCGCCCATGTACTCCTGACGGGTGTAGACCTGTCCTTCGATCTTACGATACATCCGGGCGGGCTTGCGCGTCATGGAGGGAGGCGGCCGAGCCGGGATGTGGTTAAAACGCTTCGCGAGGGGACCCGGTCCGACGTCGGACCTCGACCGACCGGAGCGGCCGTCCGGTCGTCCAGTTCTCCCGGCCCGCACTGACCCGGGCGCCCCGGCGCGCGGCGTGCAGTTCCACGGAGGGGTACCCCCGGTCGATGAGCGCCTCGATCAACCGGGCTCTCCCCCCCCGCGAGAAGGCGACGGAGAACAAGCTGCGGCCAAACATCGCTTGGGCGACCCGGGCCCCCGTTCCGCGCAGCGTGGCGATGGGCGCGCGGAGCTCGACCGATGCAATCCCGAAGCCGTCGGTGAAGCGTTCGGAGGCCCGAAGAAACGTCGAGGCGCTCGGGGCGTGCGCGAGCGCTAGGAGGCCCGGCCGGGCGAGCGACCGAGCGAGATCGAGCATCCGGGAATCGCCGAGCACCGTTCGGGTCGCCACCGGCCCCCCTAGGCTCGACAGGAGGATCGGTCGCTGGAAGCGCCGATGCCGAATCCGACCGAACGGCGGGATCCCCGGCCGGGTCCGGATCTCGAGTCCGCCCCCGAGGATCGCGGCGACCCCCCCCAGGCCCCCGCCGCCGTACAGATCGGCCAGGTGAGCGACCGCGATCGCCCGCCGTCTCGGGATCCGGAGCACAGCGGCCGTGGCCAGGGCGGTCGCCAGCGCGCCGGCGGCACTCATCCCGAAGCCGTGGCCCACGGGCAGTTCGTGACGGACCTCCACGCGCAGCGTTCCGGGCCGACCCCAGGCCAGTCGACGCACGACCTCCTCGGAGATCGGCGTGGGACCGGCGAGGTCGCTGGCCAGACGGATCGACGGGGACTCTCCTGGTCGGTACCGCGCGATCGCCCGGGCCCCCAGCTCGAGGACGATCCCCGCACCGAGCGACCCCCGGGACCGAGGGTCCCGGGAGCCCTGCGAGGGCGCGAAGATCCCGGTGACGTGGCCCGGGGCGAAGGCGCTCGCAATTCGCTCCTCTTGAGCCTCCGGTCGGCGTCCCATGATGCAATCGGAACGCCACTACTTATAAGCGGGCGAGCATCTGATTTGACGTTGCGATCCCCGGGGCGTCCCGTTAGGAGAGAACGATTCGGATGACCGACCCTGAGGCTTCGGCCGCGCCATCGGAGAACTTCGATCGGGTCAACTTCCTCGAGCTGCGCAACAACCAGCTCGCCGAGGCGATCAAGCGGGTCGAGAGCGAACGGCACTACATGGAGGCCGAGATCCTCCGACTTCAGCGGGAGGTCAAACGGCTCAAGACGGAGCTCGATCGGTTGCGCTATCCCCCGCTCATCGTCGGGAGCGTCCGCGATGTGCTGACCGACGGCCGGGTCGTCGTCAAATCCTCCACCGGACCGGACTTCGTTGTCAACTCGGCCGAGACCGTCGAGCACGACAAGATCACGGTCGGATCGCGCGTCGCCCTCAACAAGCAGACCCTCGCGGTCATGGGCGTGCTGCCGGCGTCGCTCGACCCGCTCGTCGCGGCGAGCGAGATCGTCGACAAGCCCAACGTCACCTACGAGGACATCGGCGGGCTGACCGAGCAGATCCGCGACATCCGGGAAGCCGTGGAGTATCCGCTGCTGCGTTCGGAATTGTACCGCAAGGTGGGGGTCGACCCTCCGAAGGGCGTGCTCTTGATCGGCTCCCCCGGCACGGGCAAGACGATGGTCGCCAAGGCGGTCGCCCACCACACCCACGCGACGTTTGTCCGCCTCGTGGGGAGCGAGCTCGTGCAGAAGTACATCGGCGAAGGGGCCCGCCTCGTCCGGGAGCTCTTCGAGCTGGCCCGGGAGAAGGCCCCGACGATCATCTTCATCGACGAGGTCGATTCGATCGGGGCGAAGCGCCTGGAGGTCGCCACCAGCGGCGATCGGGAGGTCCAGCGGACCCTGATGCAGCTGCTGGCGGAGATGGACGGGTTCGAACCGCTCTCCAACGTGAAGATCATCGCGGCGACGAACCGCCCGGATATTCTCGATGAGGCCCTCCTGAGGCCCGGTCGGTTCGACCGGATCATCGAGATCCCGCTCCCCACGTTCCCGGGCCGGGTGGAGATATTCAAGATCCACACCCGCGGCATGGCGATCAAGGAGGCCGTGGACTTCGAGGCGCTCGCCGCGAAGTGCGACGGGGCGACCGGGGCCGACATCCGGGCGGTCTGCACCGAGGCCGGGATGTGGGCGATCCGAGAAGAGCGCGATCACGTGACGCTCGCCGACTTCGACCGGGCCATCGAGAAGGTCATCGGCGAGGAAGAGATCGGCAAAGAGTCCGTCACGATGTTCGCCTAGGGCCGCCGTCGACGGCGCGTACGCCTCAGCGCAGCGTGAAGAACGCCATCCGGCCGCACTGCGGACACCAGAAGGTGTCGAGCCAGAGCACGGCGTCCGGGTAACCCGGCACCCCGCCCGTGCGGATCGGCTGCGGGCCGAGCAGGCTCATCGGACCGGCGCAGCCGGAGCAGCGATGTTCCTCGCCGACCTCTCCGGGCGCGACCTTCGGAGGGTTCGAGGGGTCGCCCGGATCGGCCACGGGACCCGGAAAGCGGGGCGGGGTCAGATTACCCTTCCGCCCGGCCGGAGAGTCGCACGCGCCCCACGATCCTCGGACCCGGCAGCGCCGACGGATCGCAGATCCAGGCCGGGTCCCCGACGGCGAACGCCACGGGCCGGTCCGACTCCCAACCGAGGTCCCCCTCACTCGCCCGGGTGAGCCGGATCGGCACAAGCTGCAGTCCGACGAGCAACTGGAACGGGGCCCCGGGCGCGATCCGGCCGCGGTAGTACGGGCAGGGCCGCTCGAGCCGGCCGGCGAACGACGTGGCGACCTCGAGGGCGCCGGCCGGCGCGAGCGTCTGGCCCCGGGCGAGCTCGTCGGCTTCGATCCCCCGCAGCGCTACCCCGACGCGCTCGCCGGGCGCGGCCGAAGGGACCTCGACATCATGGACCTGAATCGATCGCACCTCGACCTCCTTCGGGCCGGGGAATAGGCGGAGGCGTTGGTGGGCCTGGAGGGTGCCGCGCCGTACGACGCCGAGGGCCACCGCCCCCACCCCCTTGACGGGGAACGCATGATCGATGCGCACGAGCAGCGGCCCGGCGCCGGCGTCGGGCACCTCCCATGCGTCGATCTCGGCCCGCAATTTCGTCAGTTCGAGCGGCCGGGCCGGACCCACGTCGAGGCGGGTCTTCTTGATCGCGCGTCCGACCTCGGCCTCGCCGGCCCCGGGTCCGAGGAAGAGCTCGACCGGCGTTTCGAAGACGTCGACCGTCGCGATCGTCTCGGCGATCTCCCGCGACAGCTCGGGGACCACCAGGATCGCCCGGTCCGCCATCGCGAGCGCCGTCAGGAGCGCGCCGAACTTCTCCGGGTACTGGGTCGGCTCGACGAGGGTCGCCGCGTGGCCGTCGCGGACCTGGTTGAACATCGTGATGTCCGACTGGGTCCCCTTCTTGCCGAGCTCGGCCGCGACCCCGCGGCTTCCGAGCACGGCGACGGTGACGGAGCTCGGCATCGGGCCCTAGTTCGCCGTCGTGGGGAGGGCCGGCGTCCGGGATTGGACCCGGACCTCCCCGTCCCGGACCTCGACCAGGACGTCGCTTCCGTCGCGAACCCGGCCGGCCAGCAGCTCGACCGTCAGCGGGTCGACGACCAGCCGCTGGATCGCGCGACGGAGCGGCCGCGCGCCGAACTCGGGATCGAACCCCTCCGAGGCGAGCCGTTCCTTCGCCGCCGCGGTCGCCTGGATGCGGATCCGCCGGTCCTTCAGGCGCTCCTGGACCGCGGCGAGCTGGATCTCGACGATCCGCACGATGTCCGATTGGGCCAGCGGTTGGAAGACGATGACGTCGTCGATCCGGTTGAGGAACTCCGGGCGGAAGAAACCGCGCAGCGCCCCGTCAATGACCTTCTCCCGGTCGCTGGGGGACTTCGCCTTCGCCAACAGGTCGGTGCCCAGGTTGCTCGTCATGATGACGAGGCTGTTGCGGAAGTCGACGGTGCGACCCTGCCCATCCGTCAGCCGGCCGTCGTCGAGCAGCTGGAGCAGCACGTTCACCACGTCCGGATGCGCCTTCTCGATCTCGTCGAAGAGGATCACGGTGTACGGGTGGAGGCGGACCGCCTCGGTGAGCTGGCCCCCCTCCTCGTAGCCGACGTAGCCGGGGGGAGCGCCGATCAGGCGGGCGACGGTGTGCTTTTCCATGTACTCGCTCATGTCGATCCGCACGAGGGCCCGTTCGCTGTGGAACAGCGACTCGGCGAGCGCCTTGGCGAGCTCGGTCTTCCCGACGCCCGTGGGACCCACGAACAGGAAGGCGCCCATCGGGCGGTTCGGGTCGGCGAGGCCGGAGCGCGATCGACGGACGGCGGCCGCCACCGTGGCGACGGCCTGGTCCTGCCCGACGACGCGCTTCTTGAGCGTCTCCTCGATGGCCAGGAGCCGCTGGGTCTCGCCCTCGAGCATCCGGGCGACCGGCACGCCGCTCCACTTGGCGACCACCCGGGCCACATCCTCCTCGTCGACCTCCTCCCGGACCGCGTCCTCCCCCGCCCGCGGGGCCAGCAGCTTCTGGGTCGCGTCGAGCTCCCGCTGGATCTCGGGGATCGAGCCGTAGCGTAACCGGGCCGCGGCCTCCAGGTCGCCGGAGCGTTCGGCCTTGGCCTCCTCGGCCCGGGCGGCGTCGAGCTTCTCCCGGAGCGCCCGCATCGCCTGGATGGTGCTCTTCGCCTTCTGCCATCGTGCGGCGAGCGCCGTCTCCTTTTCCCGGAGGTTCGCCAGCTCCTTCTCGAGCTGGCTGAGGCGGTCGACCGAGGCGGCGTCCTTCTCGCGGCGCATCGCGGCCCGCTCGATCTCGCGTTGGCGGATCCGGCGGGACAATTGGTCGAGCTCCGGCGGTCGGGAGTCCACCGCCAGGCGGACCGCGGAGGCCGCCTCGTCGACGGCGTCGATCGCCTTGTCAGGAAGGTGGCGGTCGGGGATGTACCGGGCGCTCAGGGTCGCGGCCGCCACGAGGGCGGAGTCGTGGATCTGGACCCCGTGGTGAAGTTCGTAGCGTTCCTTGAGCCCCCGGAGGATAGAGATGGTGTCCTCGACGCTCGGCTCGCTGACGACCACCGGCTGGAATCGCCGCTCGAGCGCTGCGTCCTTCTCGATGTACTTGCGATACTCCTGGATCGTGGTCGCGCCGATGCAGTGCAGGCTGCCCCGGGCCAGGGCCGGCTTGAGCAGGTTGGACGCGTCGAGCGCCCCCCCCTCGGTCGCCCCGGCGTGGACGACGGTATGCAGTTCGTCGATGAACAGGATGACCCGCCCCTCCGACCGTTCCACCTCCTTGAGGACCGCCTTGAGGCGCTCCTCGAACTCGCCCCGGAACTTCGCGCCCGCGAGGATCGCGCCGAGGTCGAGGGTGATGATCCGCTTCTCCCGCAGCGAGTCGGGCACGTCCTGCATCGCGATGCGGTTGGCCAGTCCCTCGACGATCGCGGTCTTGCCCACCCCGGGATCGCCGATGAGGACCGGGTTGTTCTTCGTCCGCCGCGAAAGGATCTGGACGACGCGGCGGATCTCCTCGTCCCGGCCGATGACGGGATCGAGCTTGGCATCGCGCGCCAGCTGGGTGAGGTCGCGCCCATACTTCTCGAGCGACCGGTACTCCGCCTCGTCCTGACGGCTCTCGACGTGCTGGGTCGCCCCCCGCATCGCCTTCATGGCGGCCTCGACTTTGGCCCGACGGACCCCGAACTCCTCGAGGAGATCCTTGGCGGGGGAGGCTACGGCGAGCAGCCCGAGGAGCAGGAGGTCGGCGTTCGTGTAGCGATCTTTGCGCTTTTCCGCCTCCTTTTCCGCCCCCTCGATCACCGCGGCGAGCGGGCGGGAGACGTACTGGTCCGTGGGGGCGACGTGCTCGTTGGTCGGCTGGCGGGCGAGCTGCTCTTCGAGCTTGGCGAGCAGCGACTCGAGGGGAACCTCGACGGCCCGGAGCACGGCGGCCGGGGAGCCCTCCTCCTCCGAGGCGAGGGCGTAGAGCAGGTGCCCGGGCTCCACGGCGGCATGGCGCAGTTCGGCGGCGCGCGCGAACGCGCGCTCGAGCGCGGCCCGGGCCGCGTCGGTGAGCCGCTCGAGTCGCATGGAACCGCCGGAACCGAAAGGCCTCTTATAAGCCGCCACCCCTCGATGGCGCGCGTGTCGGACCTCGAGGTCGACCTGGCGGGCGTCCGACTCCGCAATCCCCTGCTGCTCGCCTCCGGGATCTGGGGGGAGAGCGGGGAATCCCTCGCCGGCGCCTGGGACGCCGGGGCCGGCGCGGTGATCACGAAATCGATCGGGAGCGCCCCCCGGCCAGGGTATCCGAACCCGACGATCGAGTCGATCGACGGCTGGGGATTCCTCAACGCCATGGGCCTGCCCAACCCGGGGATCGAGGAGTACCCCAAGGAGATCGAGGCGGCCCGCGCTCGGGGCGCGACCGTCATCGGATCGGTGTTCGGCGGCGACGCGGATGAGTTCGCCCGGCTCGCCGCGCAGATCGCCCGCACCGGGGTCCGGGCCGTGGAACTGAACTTGAGCTGCCCGCACGCCGAGGGCCTGGGCTCGGACATCGGCGAGGACCCTGGGGAGGTCGAAGCGGTGACCCGGGCCGTGCGTGCGAGCGTCCGAGTCCCGATCCTCGTGAAGATCACTCCCAATACCTCCGACCCGGTCGCCCTCGCCCGCGCCGCGGAACGGGGCGGGGCCGACGCGATCAGTGCGATCAACACCCTGCGGGCGATCTCGATCGACGTCCGGCTGCGTCGGCCGACGCTCTCCCACGGGCTCGGGGGCCTCAGCGGTCCGGCGATCAAGCCCGTCGGCCTCGCCTGCGTCTGGCAGATCTACGGGAAGGTCGGCATCCCGATCGTCGGGGTCGGGGGGATCCGGACCGCGGAGGACGTTTTGCAGTACGTGATGGCCGGCGCCACCGCGGTCGAGCTGGGAACCGCCGTCGCCTGGGACGGCATCGGGGTCTTCACCCGCCTCCGACGCGACCTCGCCGCCCTGCTCGATGAGCTGGGCATCGACCGGATCGCCTCGGCGGTCGGGGCGGCCCACCGGACCTCGCCCGAGCTCACCTCGACCGGTCCCGTCCGCGCCGGTGCGAAGCCTCCATGATGCGGTCGGTCGCGACCGTCTCGGAGCGGGTCCAGGAAACCCCGAGCACTGTAACGCTGCGCTTCGAGGACGCCCGGGAGGCCCGGCCGGGGCAGTTCATGATGGTGTGGATCCCCGGGGACGACGAGGTGCCGATGTCGCTGTCGTATGTGGGGACGTCCAAGGGGATCACCGTGAAATCGATGGGCCCGACGAGCCAGCATATCCAATCGATCGCTCGGGGCGAGCGCATCGGAACGCGCGGCCCCTACGGGAACGCCTTCGATCTCCGACCGCCGCGGATCCTCGTCGTGGCCGGAGGCTCCGGTGCGGCGGTCCTGGCCCCGGCGGCGGAATCCGCGGCCCGGGCCGGATCCCGCGTGACGGCCGCGTTGGGGGCGACGACCGGCTCGGAACTGTTGTTCGAGACCCGCTTCCGACAGATGGGCGCCCGGGTCGAGCTGGCCACCGATGACGGCACGCGGGGGGCCCGGGGGTATGTGACCGCGGTCTCGGATGCGCTCCTCCAGGAAGAGCGGTACGACGCCGTCTGGACCTGCGGCCCCGAGCGCATGATGGAGAAGGTCGTCCGCGCCTCCGGTCGGGCCGGGGTCCCGGTCTTCGGGTCGGTCGAGCGCGTGATGAAATGCGCGCTCGGCATGTGCGATGCGTGCGCGCTCGGACCGTACCATGTCTGCACCGACGGGCCGGTGTTCCCGGGGGACCTACTGCTCCCCCTGCCGGAGTTCGGGCGGATGAAGCGGGAACCGTCGGGACGGCAGGTACCGCACTGAAACCGCCGAGGTCTCGGGAGGAAACCCCTCCGGCGTCCAATATCGCGGACAAGACGTAATCTAGCCCCCCGGAATCCTCGGCCCGTGACCCTTCGGATCGGCCGAACCCTCCCACTTCGCCCGGGCGTCGGGCTCGCCCTCTTGCTGCTTCTCGTCGTCTTGATGATCCTCCCGCTCCCTTCGTCCGCCGGCCCGCGCGCTGCCATTGCTCCCTCCCCCGGAACGCATCCGGCGGGGGCCCTGGGTCACTTCGCGCCGACCGCGATCGCGGCGGCGCCGGCCCCTGCCCAAGCACCCATCGCCCCCGGATCCCCTCCGCCGGCCCCCCCTTCGATCGGGACGTTGTTCGCCACGGTCAATGTCGACGTAGGTGGTACCGGCTCCGCCCAGCCGCTCGGAGGGGTGTACGATCCGACCAACGGATTCGTGTACGTGGCCGACTCCGGGTCGAACTCGGTGGCGATCCTCAATGGCACGTCGCTCGTGACGAGCGTAGTGGTCCCCGCGCGCCCGGAGGGCGGGGCGTACGATCCCATCGCCCGGACGGTCGATATCGTCAGCGAGGGGGCGAATTCGGTCACCTTCCTTAACGGGACCAACATCGTCGGCACCATCGCCGTCGGCAGCAAGCCGTACGGGGCGGCGTTCGATCCGGCCACCGGGGAGGTCAACGTGGTGAACTACGGCTCTGACAATGTCACGCTGATCCGGGGCAGTCGTACGGTGGGGGCGATCGCCCTGCCCCCGGGGTCCGGACCGGTCGCCGCTGCCTACGACCCGTCGGACTCGGAAGTGTACGTCTCGGAATACGCGACGGACTCGGTGAGCATCCTCTCCGCGACCGCGGTGGTGAAGACCGTCCGCGTGGGCCTGGGTCCAGGGGAGATCGCCTACGACGCCGCGAACCAAGAGGTGTACGTGACGGGCTCGCTCTCCGGGAACTTTACGACCCTCTCCGGGACCTCGGTGATCGGGAACACGCCCCTCGGGTATTCGGCCTGGGGCGTGAGCTACGACCCGGAGAACCAGCTCATCTATCTGACCGATAACGGCACGGACAACGTCACCGCCGTCAGCGGTACGCAGATCCTTGGCGTGCTCCCTACCGATAGCTACCCGCTCGGGGACGTGTTCGATGCGACCAACGGATGCGTCTACGTGATGAACCGCGACTCCGGCAATGTGCTCCTCATCAGCACCTCGCTGCGCATGGGCCCGGCGTTCGCCTTCCCCTCGGGGTCCCCGGCCAACACGACGGACCTCGGCGAGACGGTCTCGCTGAACGCGACGGTCCAGGGGAATCAGAGCTGGGCGTACCAGACCTCGATCCAGGTCACGCCCAACGGCCTCGGCTGCGCCGTGGATCCGACCCTTTCGATCAACGCCGGGTTCGTGTTCGACTACTGCACCCCGGTCGATGCCGGGACCTACCTCGCGACGCTCGTCGTGAACGCCACCGGCCGCATCACCGTGACCTCGACGATGACCTTCGTTGTGTACCCGAAGTTCTCCCTCGGCCTTCCGACCGCGGCCGTGGGGGCGCGGACCAATGTCGGGGGCGCGGACCTCGGCTATACGGTCAATTGGAATCTCAGCCCGATCGGAGGCACCCAGCGGTTCTCGGCCGTGAACTGGACCGGCTTCCCGGCCGGGGCGTGCGTGGGGATCGGCTCCGCCCAACCGTCGTGCGTCTTCCGGAGGACCGGCCCGCTCACCATCTTCGTCACCGCGACCGATACCAACGGGGCCACGGCCTACTCCGCCGGTCGACCGTTCCCGATCGACGTCCCCCCCTCGGCGACGATCCCCAACCCGAACCGGACCACCGCCGACGTGGGCCAGTCGGTCCAGTTCACCACCCACGCGACCGGCGGGTCCGGATCGTACACCTACGCTTGGAGCGGCGTTCCGGCGAGCTGTGCGACCACGTCGGTCCCGGTGCTCAACTGTGCCCCGCCCAAAGTGGGGATCTTCTCCGTGTCGGTGCAGGTGGTGGATTCGTTCGGCGGCAGCTCGACGACGACTGCGGCGATCGGCCTCGCCGTGTATTCCGACCCCGTGGTGCCGGCACCCGTGCCCTCCCCCGCCCGGGTGGGCACGCGCGAGCTGTTCACGATCAGCGTCAACGTGAGCGGCGGTCTCGAGAGCAGCCTGAACCTGACCTGGGAGGGAGTGCCCGGGGGGTGCTCGTTCTCCCAACCGATCGCCACGACCGCGACGTGCCGGACGATCTATCCCGGCACGTACCTCGTGTTCGTGTCGGTCGTCGACGGGAACGGATTCCGGGTCAATTCGCCGAAGGCCCAGGTGGTCGTGACCGGGTCCGGCCCGACCAACAGCACTACGGGGTCGAACGGGACCACGATCCTCGGCCTTCCTACCACGGAATTCTACCTCGGGCTCGGCCTCGTGGGGGTGGTCGTCGTGGTCGGTGCCGCGGTCGCCCTGTCCCGGCGCGGTCGCCCGGCCCGATCCGAGGAAGCGCCGCTCGAACCGCAGGAGCCGGAGGACGGGGACGGAGATGCCGCCCCCTCGGAGGAAGAAGCACCCGCGCCGGAACCCGGGCCATCGGATGATGAGCCGTCCGCCCCGGAACCCGGACTATCGGACGAAGGCTCGCCGGCCGAAGCGACCCCCGACGACGGGATCGCCCCCGAGGACGCCGCCGCGGAATGGTGACCGGCGAGATCAGCCAGCCCCGACTAATCGGCCGTTGAACGGTCCGTCGGGGACCCCCGGCCCCTTCCGCTACCCGGGGATCCCACCGGACGGTTCGGCAGGTGCGGGCCCACCCCCGTTCGACGAGCGACCCACCTGAGGACGGCGGAGGCGCCTCCGGGCCCCCGACGCCTCCTAGATGTCGAGGTTCGTGACCTCGACGGCGTGCTCCTGGATGTACAATCGGCGCGGCTCGACCTCTTCCCCCATCAGGACGGAGAACAGCGAGTCGGCCCGCACCGCGTCCTCCACGGTGACGCGCAGGAGGGTACGGCTCCCCGGCTTCATCGTCGTCTCGTCGAGCTGGACGGCGTTCATCTCGCCGAGACCCTTGTAACGCTGGATGCCGACCCCCTTCGAGCCGAGCTCCTTGACGAGTCGGTCGCGCTCCTCATCGGAGTACGCATAGAGGATGCGGGGGCCCTTCTGCAGCCGATAGAGCGGGGCCTGCGCGATGTAGACGTACCCGTCGGTGATGAGCGCCGCCATCTTCCGATAGAACAGCGTGAGCAGCAACGTCCGGATGTGCGATCCGTCGACGTCCGCATCGGTCATCAGGATCACCTTGTGGTAACGCAGCTTGGTGAGGTCGAGCTCGTCGCCGATCCCGGTCCCGATGGCCGTGATCAGGGCCCGGATCTCCTCGTTCTGCAGCATCTTGTCTAGCCGCGCCTTCTCGACGTTGAGGATCTTCCCCCGCAAGGGGAGGATCGCCTGGAACTCCCGGTCCCGGCCCTGCTTGGCCGTGCCGCCGGCGGAGTCGCCCTCGACGATGAACAGCTCGCACTCCGTCGGGTCGCGGGAATGGCAATCCGCGAGCTTGCCGGGCAGTCCCCCCCCCTCGAGGAGACCCTTGCGGCGCGTGAGTTCCCGGGCCTTCCGGGCGGCCTCGCGAGCCTGCGCCGCCTGGACCGCCTTGGAGATGAGCGCCTGGCCGATCGCCGGGTGCTCCTCGAGGAACTCGGATAGCTTGTCGTTGACCGCGCTCTCGACCTGCCCCTTGACCTCGGAGTTGCCCAGGCGGGCCTTCGTCTGCCCCTCGAACTGGGGTTCGAGGACCTTCACCGAGAGGACGCAGGCGAGCCCTTCCCGGACGTCCTCGCCGGTGAGACCCTCCTTCTCGCCCTTCAGGAAATTGCGTTGCCGCGCGTAGTCGTTGAGGGTTCGGGTGAGCGCGGACCGAAGCCCCACGACGTGCGTGCCCCCATCGACCGTGTTGATGTTGTTGACGAAGGCGAGGGTCGTGTCGTTGTAGCCATCATTGTACTGCAACGCCACCTCGATGTCGGTCTGGTCGCGCTTCGCGTGCAGGTAGATCGGGGACGGGGACAGGACGTTCTTCCCCGAGTTCAGGTCCGTGACGAACTCGGTGATCCCGCCGGCGTGATGGAACGTCACGGGGGCGCTCGCATCCCGCTCGTCCGTGAAGTGGATCGCCACCTGCGGATTGAGGAAGGAAAGTTCCTTCAGGCGACGCTCCACCGTCTCCTTTTCGAAGACGAGCGTCTCGAACACGGCGGCGTCGGGCTTGAACCGCTGTTCGGTCCCGGTCCCCTCGGCCTTCCCCACCACCTTCAGGGGGGCGGTGGGGGCGCCGCGCTCGTACCGCTGGAAGTACTCCTGCCCGCCCCGACGCACGCGGACCTCGAACCACTCGGAGAGGGCGTTGACGACGTGAAGGCCGACCCCGTGGAGCCCGCCGGAAACCTTGTAGGTGTTCCGGTCGAACTTGGATCCGGCGTGCAGCACGGTCATGACGATCTCGAGCGCCGGCCGGTGGTACCGCGGGTGCTCCTCCACCGGGATCCCCCGCCCATTGTCGATCACGGTCACCGTGCCGTCCGAGTTCAGGGTCACCGAGATCTCGCTGCAGAATCCCGCGAGGACCTCATCGATCGAGTTGTCGACGACCTCCCAGATCAGATGATGGAGGCCCCGGGCATCGGTCGATCCGATGTACATCCCCGGGCGCTTGCGGACCGCCGACAAACCCTCCAGGATCTGGATCGATCCGGCATCGTACGAGCCGAGCCCGGTCGCCTGCTCCGCCATATCGAAATTGGCCCCCGAAACGGAGCGAAAAATGAGACCCGACCTTGTGCTATAAGGCTTGCCGCCTCGAGGAGAAGCGGGGGCCCGGACGGGTCGATTCCGGGGGTCCAAACCGCTAGCGAATCCCGCGGCCCGGTGCCGACCGAGCGCGCCGCCCTCGGTCCCGTTCGGACGCGCCCGACCGCGGCCGTTCCGAACGTCGCCCCAGCGGCCGAAACGACTATTACGAGCCCCCCATGAACGGGGCCGCTACGATGACCGAGGAGAAGGCGCCCTCGGCCCCCCCTGTCGCAGCCGCCCCGGCAGCGGGCGAGCCCGAAGCGCCGGCCGCGAAGTCGGAGAACGGGGCGCCCCCGATTCCGCCGGAAGCCGGCGAACCGTCGTCGCCGGAGTGGGAATCTCGCTTCAAGTACCTGCTCGCCGACTTCGAGAATTACCGCCGGCGGGCGGAACGGGATCGGGAATCGGTCCGCAGGCGGGCGGAGGCCGACGTGCTCCGAAACCTCCTCCCGATCCAGGACTCCTTCGAGAGGGCCCAGGAGTTCGTCCGCAGCGCCCCCCCGAGCGACCCGATCCGCAAGGGCATGGAGCTGCTCGCCCGAGAGTGGGATGGCTTCCTGGCCCGGGAGGGGATCCAGCCGGTGGCCCGCGTGGGGAACCGGTTCGACGCCGAGGAGCACGAAGTGGTGGGGGAGTCGGCGCCGACCCCGGGCCAATCCGCGGGGACGGTCATCGAGGTGATCCAGCAGGGCTACCGGTTCCGAGGGGGCCTGCTTCGACCGGCTAAAGTGCTGATCGCGCGCCCGGCCGCGGCTTCGGGGGCGTCGGCGGCGTCGCCCCCGCTCGACGCTCCGGGGGAAGAGCCGTCGGAGTGACGCGGGCCATGGATTCGCGATCGTCGGAGCTCACGGGGTTCTACAAGCTCTCCATCGCCGAGCGCCGCCGCTTCGTCCAGGAGTGGGCCGGCCTCTCCGAGGAGGAAGCGAAGGCCTTCGAATTCCCCCCGGGCGTCGGCGCCGAGCTATTGGGCCGGATGATCGAGAACGTTGTCGGCAGCTTCCCGCTGCCGCTGGGCATCGCCACGAACTTCCGGATCAACGAGAAGGACTATCTCATCCCGATGGCGATCGAGGAACCCAGCGTCGTGGCGGCCGCCTCGAACGCCGCCAAAGTGGCGCGGGCCGCCGGCGGCTTCCACGCCCAGACCACGGCACCGGTCATGATCGGGCAGGTCCAGCTCCTCGATGTTCACGACCCGGCGGCCGCGCGGGTCCGGATCCTGGCGGAGCGGGACGATCTCCTCGCCAAGGCGAACTCGAAGGACCCGATGCTGGTCAAGTTCGGGGGCGGAGCCCGCGATCTCGAGGTTCGGATCATCCCCACCCCGCGCGGCACCATGCTCGTGGTCCACCTGTTGGTCGATGCGCGGGACGCGGGGGGGATGAATGCCGTCAACACGATGTGCGAGGCCCTGGCCCCCGAGCTCGCGCGGCTCGCCCACGGCCGGGCCGTGTTGCGGATCATCTCCAACCTCGCGGTCCACCGATTGGCGCGGGCGACGGCCACGTTCCCGGCCGAACTGCTGAAGACCGAGACGGCGACCGGGGCGCAGGTCGTCGATGCGATCCTCGATGCCTATACGCTCGCCCTCGTCGATCCGTACCGCTGCGCCACGCACAACAAGGGGATCATGAACGGGGTCTCGGCGGTGGTGATCGCGACGGGCAACGACTTCCGAGCGATCGAGAGCGGCGCGCACACCTACTCCGCCTTCCTCGCCCGAGACGGCGGCGTCATCCGGCCGCTCACTACCTACGAGAAGAACGCGAGCGGGGACCTCGTCGGGACCATCGAGCTTCCCGCGGCGGTCGGGCTGATCGGCGGGGCGACCGCGGTCCATCCGACGGCCAAGGCCGCGGTGAAGGTGCTCGGGGTGCGGGGGGCGCAGGAGCTGGCGGGCGTCCTGGCAGCGGTCGGGCTCGCCCAGAACTTCGCCGCCCTCCGCGCGCTCGCGACCGAAGGGATCCAGCGCGGGCACATGGAGCTCCACGCCCGGAACATCGCGGTCACGGCCGGGGCGCGCCCGGATGAGGTGGATCGGCTCGTTGCCCGTCTGATCGAAGAACACGCGATCCGGATCGACCGGGCGAAAGAGCTCCTGGAGGAGATACGCCGCCCGACCCCCGGCTGAGGGTCGGCGTCCTCGCGCTCCAGGGGGACGTGCCGGAACATCGCAGCGCCTTCGCCCGGTTGGTCGGGCCCGACTCCGTGCACCTCGTCCGGGATCGCGAAGGACTCGCGAGGGCCTCCGCGCTCGCGATCCCGGGGGGCGAGAGCACGACGTTGTCCCGATTGATCGACGAGGCCTCGTTGAGAGCCCCCCTGACCGCGCGGATCCGGGAGGGAATGCCGGTCCTGGCGACCTGTGCGGGCCTGATCCTCCTCAGCCGCCAAGTGGAGCCCACCCCCGGCGGCCGGGACCCGACGCCCATCCCCGTGCTTGATGTCCGGGTCCGCCGCAACGACTACGGACGGCAGGCCGAGTCGTTCGAGGGCCCGGTCAACGTCGAGGGCGTACCGGGATCGCCGTTCCCCGGCGTCTTCATCCGGGCGCCCCGCATCATCGCCGTCGGAGGTGAAGCGACCGCGTTCGCCCGGCGAGGCGAGGAGGTCGTTGGGGTGCGGAGTGGGACCGTCTGGGGCCTGACGTTCCATCCCGAGCTATCCGGGGACCCCCGCCTCCATGAGTGGTTCCTGCGCGAGGCGGTCGGCTGGGCTCAGGCCAAATAGAGGACGACGACCACGGCCGCCACGAGGGCGACGCCGGCCCCGGCGGCGAGCCAATAGTACCGATCGGCCAGCCCGCGCGCCCCGCCGAAGAAAATAGGGACCGGTCCGATCAGGATCACGCCGCCGAAGTCGCCCTCCGATCGCGCCCCTATGGGCTCCGCGGGCGTCGGCGGGGCCCGGAGCTCCGCTTCCTCGGGCCCCCATCGGGGGACCGCAAATAGGAGCATGCCGACGATGAGCAGGAAGGCCCCGGCGAGGAACTCGAGGGAAGTCCCGGTGAACACCGGGATGAACCCTAGGACGAAGACCTGGGTGGCTCGCAAGGCGACGGAGGCGCCGATCAGCGCCGCTCCGCCCACGAGGACCACCCCGGCCGCGACGGTGCTCGCCCGGGCCATCCCTGGCTCGTACGAGGTGTCGACACTTAGGGATAGCTCGCCGCTCGCAGCCGCGTGGGCGAGACCGGCGATTCGGGGTTTGGCAATCTACCGGCGGACCGCGGGATCCACGATGGGTTCGGCCGTTCTTGCCGGTTTTCGCCTGCAGACGGTGGGTATTTCAAGGATGAACGATTCCCTCGTCGTCATGGGGACGGCATGAGCGGAGAAGCACCGACCACCGCAGGGATCCTGACCATCATCGGAGGAGTGTTCATCCTCTTGGGCGGCCTGGTGGTCGCCTCCCTGGGAGCGTTCATCAGCTTCCTGTTCCCCGGGCTGGGGGCGCTGCTCGTGATCGGGGGCCTGTCGGTGGGCATCCTGACCCTCCTGATGGGCATCCTGATGTTCGTCATGCCGGGCATGAAGACGATCTGGGGGATTCTCACGATCATCTTCGCGATCGTCAGCCTGCCGTTCGGGCTGGGCGGATTCATCATCGGATTCATCCTGGCGCTGATCGGCGGGATCTTTGCGATCACCTACAAGCCCCCCGCACCGCCGATGATGATGCCGCCGCCCCCGATGGGGATGGGCGCGCCCCCGCCGCCGCCACGGATGTAAGGGGATCGGCGTCGCGAGCGGATCGTACCACTGGGGCGGGAGGTTCCGGGCCCGAGGCCCCCGGAGCTGCCCGCCTCAGTGGTACGTGTCGAACCGGTACGGCTCGAGTGGCAATTCCCCGAGCGCCATGAGGAACTCCGGCGGGGTCAGCATCGGGCGCGGATAGAGCTCGGCGTCGTCGAGGGCGATCCGCGGGCAGGCCGTGTTGACGTACGCGTCGAGGTCCCGTCCCTCGAGGTCCCGGGGGTCCAATCGGTCGAACAGGTGGATCTCGGCCGACTTCCCATGGCGCCGGGCGCGCTCCACGAGGGCCGAGGCCATGGCGCCGCGGTGCTGGCCGGCGAACGTGGAGACGAGGATGCCGAACCGACGCGCGTCCATCGCGCGGGCCACCGTCAGCTGCCGGCGTCGCACGATCGCCGCGCGATCGATGGGCGGTTCGAGGCGGCGCTGCATCGGGTCGAGGCTCCAAACCGGGGCCTCGACCGATAGGGCGAGGCCGATCGGGTGGAACTGCCCGGTGCCGAGGAACAGATAGCCGTCGACCGCTCCTCGGATCGATTCGGCGCCGGTGTAGTTGCAGCCGAGGGCCTGGGCCGGATAGGAAAGCCGGCGATCCCCCGTCCCCGTCCGAAGCTCGACGCCACGGCGCGCCAACGCCGCGCTCAGCGGGGCCACCAGGTCGAGGTGCTGGACCGACGCGACCAGCCCGAGCCGCCGCGGCAGGTCCCCGTCGAGGACGAGCGCCGCCAGCGCCTCGACATCGGTCGACGGCGACCGCATCTCGACGAAGTAGGTCGGCAACGCCCGGGGCACGTTCAGGATCGGGGAGTGCCCGAGAAGGACGAGCGCGTCGGCCCCGGCGACCTCGGACGGACTGGGAAAATCGCAAGCCCCGAAGCACGCCCGGACCACTACCGAGACCGGGAGGCCCGTCGCCTCGGAGAGCTCCCTCGCCCGGTCGTTGGCGTTCCTCACGAGACCTGCCGGGACCTGGAGGGCGAGTTTCGTATGCCTCCCCTTTCGGACGGCCTCGAACAATTGGGCATCGAACCTCGGAACGACGATCGCCGGGGGCCCGCCGGGGAGGGGTGGCCCAGGGAGGTCGAGGAGCGCGGCCGCGCCCGGATCGATGGCCTTGGGTCTCCCGTGCTGCACGCCTTGCCCTCGCGGTCGGAGGCCGTCGGGGTCGCTAAGCCTTTGGGGCGGGCGGGAGGCTCCCGCCGGGCCGCAACGAACGGGCGAGACGATCGAGGGCTTCGCGGTTATCCGGATAGTGCAGGCGGCGGATCGCCTCAGCGAGATCGACCCAGGCGTACGCCTCGTGCTCTTCCGAGAGCCTCGGGAGGGCCTCCCGAGCGAGTTCCACGGCGTAGCCGTGGAGCCGCCATCGGCGGCCGTCCGGCCCGTCGAATTCGACCGTCCAGTCGAGGGGGGTGATGCCGACCGGATCGGTTAGTCCGGTCTCCTCCGAGAGCTCCCGGCGGAGCGCCGATTCGAAGTCGGGATCCGAGGGCTCGACCTTCCCGCTGACCGGGACCCAGATGCTCCCGCGCGACGGGGGCCGGCGCAGCAGGAGGACCCGGAACGGCGCGCGGGTGTACAGGTAGCCCTCGACGCATTCCTGGACCGCGGGCGGTCCGCTATCCGCCCGCACGATCGCGCCGCGCGAGCAGCTTGAGGATCGCCTCGGCCGGCTCGCCGTTCGTTTCGCCCAGCACCGCGATCGCCTCGGCTCTGGGCACGCCGCCCTGCTCCATGACCAGCCGAACGTCCTCCTCGGGAGGCCCGGCGGGCGCCGGCGGGGGTCCGGTCGGCGCGGCGGCGGCCGGCGACGGGGACCGGGCGCGCACCTCAGGCTGGCCGACCACCTGGTACGTGGTGACCCCCTGGACCGTCACCACGGTCACCTCGGGGGATCGGAACAGATGCTCGCGGTCCCGGGTCCGGACGATGACCTCCTCCACGCCGTCGATCGGCTCGGAGGTCATGCCCAGACGGCGCATCATCATCTGCATTTGGCGGGCATTTCGGGGGCCCCCGGGCATCATGGCGCTTCGATCCCCCCGCTCGGCGCGAGGCGTCCTGGTTCAGGCCTCGTCATCGCCCCCCCCGGACGCCGCGCGGATCTTGGCCTCGATCTCCTCCGCGACCGGCGAATCGACATCGAGGGGGAGCTTGCGGCCCCCCGCGCGACGGCGTCGACGTTCGCCGGACTCGTGGGCCCGACGGGCCTGGCCCTCGATCTCGTCGAGCGCCGAGGTCACCGAGGCGAAGAAGCTCCAGCCGGTGACCGTGGCATAGTAGATCCCCTCGTCGGTCTGCACCCGGACGTGGACGGTCGCGTCCCCCGAACGGGCCGAATGGGGGGAGACGTCCAGCGAGAGCAGCGTCGGGCGCACGTGGTGGGCGATCCGGCGGAGCCCCTTCGCCACGAGCGCGTCGATCTCGGCCAGCGTCTCGGCGTCCCCCGAGCCCCGCAGCCCATGGATCTGCACGTACACGTCGGATAGCTTCGTCGAGGTCCGGCCCTCGTCGAGGCCGACGGCCAGCCCCAGCAGGGCCGATTGCGAGACGATGCCGGTCGGGCGGCCGTCCTCGGCGAGGAAGGCGCTCGACACCTTGGCCCGCGTCATGGCGAGGGCGGCGGCCCCCGCCGACGTCCCGGGCTCGACGGTGAGGGCCGGGGTGTGCATGATCGTCCCGATGGTGATGTTGCCGATGCGCCCGGGGCCCTTCCGGTCCCGCTTGCCGGGCGCCTCCGGCCGCCAGAGCACCTGGCCGAGGTCGGCGATCCCAACGGCCCCGACGAGCCGACCCTTCCGGTTCGTGACCGGGAGCGGATGCTCGTCGAGCAGGCGCACCTGGCCGAACAGCTGCGAGCACGGGTCGGTCTCCGAAAGAACGACGTTGACCGGGGTGGCGACCTCCTCGACCCGGTGGCCGGCGAGGATCGGGAGTTGGGGCAGGACCCGGATCAGGTCGGTCCGGGAGACGACGCCGAGGAGCTCCCCGCGCTTCCCGACGACCGGCGCCGCGCGCAGACCGACCGATAGGAGCTGCTGGGCGAGCTCGGGATACGCCGTCGCGGCGGTGATCACGGGGGGGAGCACCATCAGGTGCTCGACCTTCATCGAGAGGGCGAGGTTCGTGTGCCGCGCGATCGCGTCGAACGTGATCATTCCCGCCAGTCGACCGTCGCGCAGGATCGGGATCTCGTGGATCGCGTGCGTGCGCATCAGTCCGAGCGCCCGGGATAGTGGGGCGTCGGTGGAGAGGGTGATCGGCCGGGGCGTCATCAGCTCACGAGCGCTAGGCCAGGGACTCGACATGGTCGACCGTGCGAGCCCGGCGGGTGTTAAGGAGGTTTTCGATGGAGCGGCGTCCGCTCAGCCGACCTCGCGGGCCATCTGGTATCCGTTCTCTCCGTCGGAGTAGTAGCCCCGAAGGAGATCGGTGACGGAATAGGCGAACCGGGTGTAGAAGCGGATCGCCGTCGCGTTCCCAACGCGGACCTCGAGCGTGACGCGGTGCATCGCCTTGGCCCGGCAGCGTTCGAGGAACGCCTCCATCAGCCGGGTCCCCACGCCGCGGCCCCGGTAGCTGCGGTCGACGGCGAACATCAGGACCCGGGCCTCCCCGGGGACCTGGCCGACCCCGAGGAGGAAGCCGATCGGCCGGTCGGCCGGGTCGATCGCGACCAGGAAGCCGTCGGGCCACGCCTGGCTGAGCGAGAAGTACAGGGAGGGGTCGTAATGCTCGTGGAGCGACTCGGCCACGATCCGGCTGATCGGGGAGACGTCCCGGCTCTGGAACAAGCGCAGGGCGACCGGGCCGGGGTCGAGGGGGACGGCGGGAACGGTGGGGCGATAGGCCGTGTCAGCGATACATCTCACCGGGCCCCCCGGAGTCCAACGGCCGGGTGGACGAGAGGGATTTCTCCTGCTGCTTGAGCGTCTGACGGACCTCGGCTTCGATCTCCTCCGCCTTTTCGCGGAGCGGCTTCGTGTCGAGGACCATCAGGGGGACGAGCGGATTGATCGATTCGATCACCTTGGCCGCCGCCCGCGCGTCCGGGAAGTCCTTGTGGGCCTGGGCGACGAGGCACAGGACCGGTAACTGCCGACCGATCGAGGAGAGCAGGAGGCCGCCGGCGAATCCGGTCACGACCCCGTTCGCCGGCTCGAAGGCGTACTTGGCGAGGAGCGAGGCGGCGGCGCGATTGGCCATCGCCACGACCCGGGCATCGCCCTGGACCTGTTCGTCGACCGGTTGGCCCTCGACCACGACGAGCA
Source organism: Thermoplasmata archaeon (assembly GCA_035945215.1). Taxonomy (GTDB): domain Archaea; phylum Thermoplasmatota; class Thermoplasmata; order Lutacidiplasmatales; family UBA184; genus Lutacidiplasma. Next base: position 151,664 of record DASZAJ010000010.1, on the reverse strand, counting down.
GTCGGACCCCCTTCTCCTCCGCCCAGTCGAGCAACCGCCGGGAGAGCGCGGGGAGGAGCTCGGCCGGGGGCTGGATATCCGATATCGCGACGAGCAGCTGCTGGCAGGATCGATCGACCCCGCAGACGAGCTTGCTCACATAGAACCGGACCGGGGCGCTCACCACCCCCTCCTCCATGATGACCGTCGGGGGGAACTGTTCGCTCGTCATGTACGCGACGTTGGTCATGTCGAGGGCATGGACCAGGTAGGAGGCGGCCACCGACCCCACCAGGCCGTGGGTCGGGAACCCGATGACCATCATCGCCCCCTGGAGGGGCTCGTCCCGGGTGTCGACGATTCGGATCTCTTCGGCCGCGACCGCCATCCTCGACCTTTCCGATGCCGCTGGCCGACCATAAAGCGTTCCTCGGGGGCGTACGGGACGCTCGGGGGGGTTCCCCGGTCGGCCCCGAACCTCCGCCCCCGTCGGCGACGGCGGCCGGTCCTCGAAAAACGCAGGGATTAAGCGCCGGGTGACCTACGGTCGACTGCCCCGTTCGACCCGAAGGGGGCCGTGTTCCGTGGAGGGACCCCTCAACCGGTGAAGCGACAGATGGTGGACATGCTCGCGGATCTGGTCAAGATCCCGAGCGATCCCTTCGCCGACAAGCAGGAGGTCCTCGACTACGTGCAGTCGTTCACCGACCAGATCCGGATGCGCAACACCCTGTTCGGGGACCCGCAGGCGCCCGCTCTGCTCGCCGAGTACGGGCAGAGCGGGGTGGTCCTTTCCGGGCATCTCGACACCCCCCCGATCGGCGACTACTGGAGCTTCTCGCAGAGCCAGCTCGCCTCCGGCCGGATGTACGGCCGCGGGACGGCCGACATGAAGGGGACGGTGATCGCGATGATGCAGGCCGCCCAGGACCTGGTCGCGCGCAAGATCCCCGTCGTCCTCGCGCTGACGACCGACGAGGAAACGACGATGCAGGGGGCGATGGCCCTCGCGAAGACGCTGCCGATGCGCCGCGCCAAGGCGATCGTCGTCGGAGAGCCCACCGGGCTGAAGGTCGCCTACGCCGAGAAGGGGGTCCTCGACCTGGCGATCGAGACCCGCGGCAAGGCCGCGCACGGGGCGATGCCCCACCTCGGAGAGAACGCGGTCTCGAAGATGATGCGGATCCTCCGGGGGCTCGAGGGCTTCAAAGGACGGATCGCCCACCCCGAACTGGGATCGGTGACGATCAACATCGGCACCCTCAACGGAGGGACCCGCATCAACGTCGTGCCCAACCGCGCGACCGCCGAGGTCGACATTCGCTTTCCCCCGCCGTACTCCCCCGACGTGCTTTACCGGGAGATCGAGGAGCACCTGCGCCGGATCAAGACGCCGTTCACCCTTCGCAGGATCCTTTCGATGCCCTCGGTGCAGATCGATCCGAACGCCGAGCACGTACGGATCCTTCGGGAGGTCGCCGGGGCCGAGTCCGCGGTCCTGGTCCACGCCTCCGAGGCGGTCAGCTACGCGCAGGTGAACCCGAGGGTCGTCATCTTCGGGGCCGGCGAGGAGGAGCTTTCCCATCAGGCGAACGAGTACGTCAAGATCGAGGCCGTCGCCCGCGCCGCCGAGGTGTACAAGAAGTACGCCCTCCGACTGAGCCAATCGAGGGCCGGCTAGGCCCGGCCCGTGAAGATCGCCGAGCTGTCGACCCGCTATCCGCCGGGTCCCGGCGGGGTCGAGCGCCACGTCCGGGAGATCTCGGTCCGCCTCGCGGCGCAGGGCGACGCCGTGCGCGTGCTTACCACCGATCTGTACCGGGAGTTCCCCTGGCAGCGGCTGGAGGCCGCCGTACCTCGAGAGGAGGTGCGCGACGGGGTGTCGGTCCGCCGGTTGCGGGCGTTCTCGCTCCCGGGCGAGCTCCACTATCCGTTCGTCCGGGGGCTTCGCCAAGCGCTGGAGGCGGCGCAACCGGATCTCGTCCACGTCCACACGTACGGCACCCATCATGCGGCGGTCGCCCGCCGGTACGCGCGGCACCGCCGGACCCCCTACGTCCTGACCGCGCATTTCCATCCGATCTGGTCGATCGAAGGGGGGTGGGTCCGGCATCGGATCCGCGGCTTCTACGATCGGTTCCTGGCCGGCCCCGTCGTCGCGTCGGCGAGCGCGCTCGTCGTGCAGAGCCGGGAGGAGGAGCGCCTCCTTCGGGAGAATCCGTTCACCCTCCCTCGGATCGTCCGGATCCCGCCCGGTCGCACCCCGCTCCCCGAACCGCCGGCCGGGGACCGGCCTTTCGCCCGCTCGATCGGCGTTCCCGGGCCGTTCGTCCTCTTCGTCGGTCGGCTCGCCTCGAACAAGGGGCTGCGCACTCTCCTGCCGGCGTTCGCCCAGCTGGCGCGCCACGACCCGGCAGCCTCCCTCGTCCTCGTGGGTGCCGACGGGGGCCAGCGGGCGGGCACCGAGCGGTCCGCTCGGGAGCTCGGGATCGCCGACCGGGTCCGCCTCGTCGGCTTCCTGGAGGACGAGGCGCTCCTCGCGGCCGCGTTCCGGGAGGCCCGGCTGTTCGTCCTGCCGAGCGAATACGAGGCGTTCGGTCTCGTGCTTTTGGAGGCCCTCGCCCAAGGGACCCCGGTCGTGGCCTCGCGCGTGGGCGGGATCCCGGAGTTCATCGACGATCAGCGGGCCGGCCTGTTGACGCCTCCGGGGGACGCGGCGGCGCTCGCCACGGCGCTGCTCTCGCTCTGGGACGATCCGGAGCGCCGGCGCCGCATGGGTGAGTTTGGCCGGGATCAGGTGGTTCCGAGGTACTCCTGGGACGAGGTCGCCGCCCGATTGCGCGCCCTCTTCGAGGAGGTCGTCGGGCGATGAGGGTCGCGCAGGTCACCCTGCGCTTCGATGCGCCCGGCGGCGTCGAGACCACCGTGCGCGAGCTATCGGGGCGCCTCCGCGCCCGCGGCGAGCAGGTCGAGGTCTATGCGAGCGATCTGTACGACGAGGGACGGTGGGAGCGACGCAGTGATTTCCCTCCCATGGTCGACGGGGTGCCGGTGCACCGCTTTCCCGTGTACAAGCGGCTCGTGCCCGGCCTGACGATGCCCTTGATGGTGGGGCTCATCGACTCGCTCGTGGCCGCCCGGCCCCAGATCATCCATGCCCATTCCCACCGATATGGCCACGTGCTCGAGGCCGCCGTAGCGGCCCGTACCCAGCACATCCCCCTCGTGGTCTCGACCCACTACCACCCCGCCCATCCCGGCGAGCCGCGGGCCAAGCGCGGACTCCTGCGGCTGCAGGACCAGTTGTTCGGGATGAGCGCCTACCGGCGGGCCCGGGCGCTGATCGTCGAGACCCAGGAGGAGGCCCGCCGGCTGGCCCGATTCGCGCCTTCCGATCGCATCCGGGTGATCCCGCCGGGGATCGATCTCGCCCAGTACCCCGCTCGGTCGACTGATCGACCCCCCCCGGGCCTTCCCGAGCGATACCTCCTCTACGCCGGCCGGATCGCCCCGAACAAGGGTTTGGTCGGCCTGGTGCACGCGCTCGCCCGCATTCCAGCGGCCGAACGACCCCAGATCGTCCTGATGGGCCGGGACTGGGGGGCCCGCTCGGCGGTCGAGCGGGCGGCGAAGGAGGAAGGGGTGTCCGATCGACTCGTCTGGACCGGGCACGTGGCGAACCCGTCGGCGTACCGCGCCGCGTTCCTGAGGGCGGTCGCCTTCGTGCTCCCCTCCGAGTACGAGGCGTTCGGACTGGTCCTGTTGGAGGCGATGGCCTCCGGCGTGCCCGTGATCGCGACGGCCGTTGGGGGGGTCCCCGAGGTCCTCGAGGGCGGCCGGGTCGGTCGGCTCGTCCCCGTCGGCGACGTGGCGGGGCTGGCGCTCGCGATCCGGGAGGTCGTGGCGAGCGCCGAGACCCGAGACCGACTGCGCGCGGCGGGACTGGCCCAGGTGCGCCGTTTCTCGTGGGAGCGCTCGGTCGAATCCCACCTCGCCGTCTACCGGGAAGTCGTCAACGGCGGATGAGCGGCCGCGCGGCGGATCTCCTCGCCCAGGCGGCGCAGTTCGATCCGCTCGGGTCCCCGATGGAGCACCGACGCGCCGATCAGCCACCAGGCGAGCCAGCGCTCGATCACGGGGCGACCTCCTCGGCGTAGGCGCGCAATATCGCGAGTCCGCGGCGTAGGGCCTGGCGCGAGGCGGCGAACGAGATCCGAAGGTGGGCACGGCCGAGGTGGCCGAACGCATCGCCCGGCGTCGTGATCAGGCCGCGGGCGAGCAGCGCGTGGGCGACCTCCGCCGACGACCCGGGCCAATCGAAGCGGGGAAACGCGTAGAAGGCCCCCGCCGGAGGGACGCAGGTTAGGCCGGGGATCCGGTTGAGCGCCCGAACGACGAGCGCGCGGCGGGCCCGGAACTCCGCGATCATCGGCCGGGTCGCCGAAGGCCCGGCGTCGAGCCCCGCGAGCGCGGCCAACTGGGCCGGCGTCGATGGGCAGGCCATGATGTGATAGTGGACCTTGTTGATGTCGACCGCCATCGCCCGGGGCGCGACAATGAAGCCCAGGCGCCAGCCGGTCATGGCGAGCCGTTTGGAGAACGAATTGACCACCACCACTCGGTCGCTGCGGCCCCAGAACGACGCGAACCGCCCTCGGTAGACCATCCCATCGTAGACCTCATCGGAGACGATCGTCAGCTCGTGCGCGTCCGCGAACCGGACGAGCGCCTCGACCGTGGCCGCATCGAACACCGCGCCGGTGGGGTTGGAAGGGCTGTTCACGACCAGGGCCCGGGTCCTCGAGGTGACCTGCGACTCGAGCGCCGCGAGGTCCGGGCGGAATCCACGCCGCTCGGGGAGCTCGTAGGGAATCGGCGTGGCGCCCGCGAGCCGGGCGTGGGGGGCGTACAGAACGAACCCGGGGTCGGGGACCAGGATCTCGTCCCCCGGGTCGTACAGCGATAGCGCGACGGCCATCAGGGCCTCCGATCCGCTCCCGGTGATGATCGTGTTCTCGACCGACGTCGCAGGGTCCCGGTCCCGATACGTCTCGGCGACCTTAGCCCGAAGGCTCGTCAGTCCGGCGGACGGGCCGTAGTGGTTCTGGCCGCTGCGGACCGCCTCGCACAGGGCATCGAGGACCACCTTGGGCGGATCGAAATCCGGCTCGCCGAGACCCAGATTGATCGCGTGCTCGGGCGCCCCCTCGAACATCTTGCGGATGCCGGAGATCTCGACGTCTCGGGTCCGCTGGGCGACCACCTTCGATGAAACCGGGACACCCTTCTTTACAGTTGTGCCGGCGCTCCGACGGGGCGGGCGGCCCCTCGGCGGTGGGGGGGGCGAGATAGGACTTTGTAGCCCGCTTCCTCCAGACCTACCCGGGGTTCCATCGTGCCGGTCACCGTCGTCATCGGGGCGCAGTTCGGCGACGAGGCGAAGGGCAAGATGTGCGACTACCTCGCCGAGAACTACCGCTACGTCGTGCGGCCCGGGGGGGGACCCAACGCCGGCCACTCGATCCATCTCGCCGAGGGGACGGTCGTCCTCCACCAGCTCGCGTGCGGCGTTCTCCGCAAGGGCGTCACCGCCATCAGCGGTCCGGGCATGGTGGTGAACCCGTTCACCCTGGAGTCCGAGATCGCCGATCTGGCCGAGCGGCGCCTGCTGAAGGGCGAGGTGGTCCTATCGGATCGCGCCCATCTCCTGCTCTCCCTGCACGAGGTCGAGGACGGTTGGGAGGAGTCGCTGCGATCCTCGCTCGCGCCCGATTCGGCCCTGGGGACCACGCGACGCGGCATCGGGCCGGCCTACGCGGATCGCTACGGGCGCTGGGGGATCCGGCTGGCCGATCTCTCGCGACCTCGAGAGCTCGATCGTCGTCTTGGGATGCTCTATGCCCAGAAGGCCCACGTCCCGGGGCTGCCCGATCGGGGCGAGCTGCGGACCTCGTTGTCCGAAGTGGGAGGCCGGCTGGCCCCGCTCATCCGCCCGACCGAGCCGATCCTCTGGGAGGCGATCGACCGGGGGGAGCCGATCCTTCTCGAGGGGGCGCAGAGCGCGCTCCTCGACGTGGATTTCGGGACCTACCCGTACGTCACGAGCTCCCATCCGACGAGCGCCGGGGCGCTCGTCGGAAGCGGCATCCCGCCGCCGGAGCTCGATCAGGTGATTGGGGTCTCCAAGGCCTACGCCACCCGGGTCGGGTCGGGGCCGTTCCCGACCGAGGTCGAAGGCGAGCTCGGAGAATACCTACGCCGCGAGGGGGCCGAGCGAGGCGCCACCACCGGGCGGCCCCGACGGTGCGGGTGGCTCGATCTCGTGCTGCTTCGATACGCCGCTCGGCTGAACGGGTTCACGTCGCTCGCCATCACGAAGGTCGATGTCCTCGGGGGCCTCTCGGAGGTGCCGGTCTGCACCCAGTATCTCACGCCCTCCGGGGAGTCACTGACGGTGTACCCCCCGGCGTCCGCCGCCGAATTGGCCCAAGTAACGCCGGTGTACGAACGGTTCCCGGCCTGGCCCGAGTTCACCGATCGTCTGCGGACCCGCCTTCGGAGAGAAGGGGTCGCGGCCCTCCCCATCGCGTTGAAAGGGTTCCTGCGCGCCCTGGCCGAGCAAGTGCGGGTTCCCGTGGAATGGGTGAGCTACGGTCCTCGACGCGAAGACACGCTCTGGTTGGGCCGAGGGGCCCGGGTCCGGCGAAGGCGGGACCTCGCCCCGTGGTCCGGTTAGAACGACGGAGTCGTTCTCCCGGCCTTGGCGATCGACCCGATCCTCTACATCGCCCTCGGCGCCGGCATCGGCCTGGGTCGTTTCCTCCCGCACCCTCGGCCGTGGATCTCCCACGCGACCGTCGTGGCGATCGTCGCGCTCGTCGGGGCCCTCGGCACCGCCCTTTCGATGGTCCCTACCAATGCCCTGCTCGGTTCGATCCCGCAGGCGCTCCTGTTCGTCGCGATCCTCGTCGCCCTCACTCTAGCGATAGAACAGCTCTGGTCGAGAGCCGCCCGTCCGGCCGCCCAACGAGTCGCCGTGGTCCCCCGGGGGTCCCCCCTGCGTCAGTTCTGGCTGCCCCCGGTCCTCATCGTGGCGCTCGTTATCGGATTCGCCGCGGGGCGCCGGCAGCCGCTCCCGTCGGGCGAGATGATCAGCATCGCGCTCTACGGTCTTCTCTTCTTGGTGGGGTTCGATCTTCCGCTACGCTGGGCGCCGTTGCGCCGGGTCGCGATCCCCACCCTCTCCTGTGGGATCGGAGCCGTGGCCGCCGCGGTGCTCGTGTCGGCCCTGTTCGGCTGGCCGATCGGCTGGACCCTCGCCACCTCCTTGGCCTTCGGGTGGTATTCGCTCTCCGGCCCGTTGCTCGCGCAGGCCGCCGGCCCGACCGCCGGCCTGCTTGGGTTCCTGACGAACTTCTTCCGGGAAAACGTCACGATGGTGGGCGCACCGTTCCTGGGGGCCCGCCTAGGAGGTGAGGGATTGACGACGCTCGGGGGCGCGACCTCGATGGATACGACGCTGTATTTCGTGACTCGATATGGCGACCCGGACGCCGGCATGCTCGCGTTGATGAGCGGACTCCTGCTCACGCTCTCAGCGAGCGTCCTCGTGCCGCTCGTGCTCGCGCTCGCCCGCTGAGTTTTTAGCCCGCGCCCGGTCCCGGCGGGGCGGGCTCGTAGTCCAGCGGTTAAGACGTCGCTCTCACACAGCGAAGATCGCCGGTTCGAATCCGGCCGAGCCCACGCGATCCGGTGAGCCTTCCCCCGCCCGACCCGGGGCATGCCACCCGAGGACAGGGACCTCTCCGAAGCTGGTCCACCGGATGGACCGCCCTCGGGACTCCTTACGTGACGACCGTGGGACCACCGCCGTCCGGCCGGGCCAACGACCCGTGGCCCCGGGGGGGGAGAACCCGGGGAAGGCGGCCCATGGCTTCGGCGAGCAGGGTATGAACGCTTCGGGAACCCGTCGAGCCAACCGCAGCTTTTTGGGCAGGGTCCTCTATGCCACGGCCGGCGGAACCATGATCAGGCCGAGGAATGGATCGACCCGAGGGGCCCTAGTCCGGCGCCGGCACGTTTTCCCTGGGAGCGCCCTCGCAGTTCTGGCGGTCGCCTTTTTTGCGTCGGGATTATTCCCCACACTCCCCGCCAGCTCGGATCACGCGGCGGTGCCGATCCCGGGGTCTGTCTCAGGTCTGTCGCTCGGACACGTCGGGGGGGCCCTCGGGCTCGCTCATCCGGACGCCTTGGTCCGCGGAACCTACCACCCTGCGGCCTCGGGCCCTTTCCAAATGCTCGGCTTCATCGGGGCAGGCTCGTACCCGTACGAAATGGCTTACGATGCGGGACGAGGGGAGGTGTACGTCGCGAACGATCTGGGATCCAATGTGACCGTGATCTCCGACCGGACGAACGCGGTGATCGCTAGCGTGAATGTCGGCCTCGCGCCAGTCAGCGTCGCTTACGATTCCGGTAAGGGGGAGCTCTTCGTCGGCAACTCGGGGTCGGACAACGTGAGCGTGATATCGGACAGCACCCATGCCGTCACCGCCACGATCGCGTTGCCGGGCGGCGCGTCTCCCACCGCGATGGTGTACGACGCGGCGAAGAGCACCATCTGGGCAGCCACCTACAATGGAGCGATCTACGTGATCGCCGATTCCAACAATACGATCGTGAAGACCGTCACGTTTCCCGTCTCGAAACTCGGTGTGATGGCGGCTACCTACGATCAGCGCGATGGGGAGGTCTTCGTATCTTCGTTCAACGCGTCCGTCGTCCTCAACGTCTGGGATTCGAACTACAGCTACGGGGTGATCCCGGTCGGCATGGAGCCCCTGGGCCTTGCGTACGACCCGGCCGTGGGGTTCGTTTATGTCGCGGACATCGGCTCGAACCAGATCACGACCATCAACGGCACGACCGACAACGTGCAGGCCAACCCGATCGGGCGGATATGGGAGCCGGCCGGCGTCGCCTACGACGCCCAAGACCGCCTTGTCCTGGTTTCGAGTATCAATACATCCCAGATCATTGAAATCGCGGACGCGAGCAACTTGGAGGTCGGGTCCGTATCGGACTACCTCGGGGCTAACCCGCAAGGGATCGTTTGGGATACGGGAACTCAGACCGGGTACGTCACGGACCCCCCGCTCAACGGGGTCTCGGTCTTCGGCCACGCGACGTCGGTGACGTTCACCGAAATCGGACTTCCGACCGCCGCCCCGTGGACGGTCTGGTTGAATGGGACGGCCACCCAGTTCGGGCCCGAGCATACCCAGTGGTTCAGCATCACCTCGTCGCTGGTGGCGTACCTCCCGAACGGCTCTTACACGTTTGCCGTCGTTCCCCCGGCGCGCTACACGGCCGCGCCGCTCACGGGCCCGATCTCCACCTCCGGCTCGCCGTTATCCGTCTCCCTCACTTTCTCGGCGCTTTTCAACGTCACCTTCACGGAATCTGGATTGCCCGGCGGTCAGCCTTGGTCCGTGTCCCTGAACGGGGCCACCGGCCGGTCGAGCACCAATACGATCTCGTTCGAGGAGACGAACGGGACCTTTCCGTTCACCATCGGGACGCTCCCGGGATATCACGCCGCCCCGTCCTCCGGGTCGGTCCCGGTGAGCGGGGCGGCGGCGAGTCGCGCCATCGCCTTCGAGGCGGTGTTCCCCTTGTGGTTCAACGAAACCGGGCTGCCAACGGGCTCGAGCTGGTCGGTCACACTGACCGGCTCCGCAAGCTTTCCCGGTTCGATGACCAACACCTCGACCACCGCTTCGATCGGCTTCCAAGTTCCCGCCGGCTACCAAGGAACCTTCGGGACCACTGGCCCGAGCGGGTACTCCGCCTCGCCGAGTTCCGGGACGGTCAGTGCGTCGGCCTCGGGAGGCCCGACCACCGAGTCGATCTCCTTCGTCGCGAACCTAAAGATCGTCTCGTTCACCGCCACGCCCTCCACCCTGACCGTGGGGGCCCAGCTCACGCTGACCGTGACGGTCTCCGGTGGGGTAAGTCCGTTCACCTACTCGTACGTCCAATTGCCCAGCGGCTGCGCGGAACAGAACTCCTCGAGCCTGCTCTGCGCGCCCACCGCCCCCGGACGCTCGATCGTGGTCGTGACCGTCTCGGACCGGCTGGGCCGATCCGCCCAGAGCAACGTCACCGTCCAGGTGAATCCGGCCGGCAGTTCTTCGGGAACGTTCCTGGGGCTCCCGTCGTTCGCGGCGTACGGCTTGATCGGCCTCGTCGTGGCGCTGGTCGCGGTTGGGGGCCTGCTGTTCGCCATGAAGCGTCGGCGAAAGCCCGCCTCCTCGCCGAGCGAAAAGGAGACTCCAGCGACTTCGACAGGGCCCCCTCCGCCCTGAACCGAGCCGGCGATGAATGCGCTTAGGTTCCGGAACCCCGAACCCGCGCGTTCGACACGGCCTCCGGTTTCCGGAGCGCGGCTTGCCGAGCCCGGCAACATCTAAGAGGCCGAGGTAGGTCGCGCTACCGGGCTCAAACGAAGCCCAACGGAAACATGGAAGCCACCGAGGATCTGTTCACGCCCATCCACAAGGCGCTGCGCTCGATGATCTACGCGCTCGGAAGCCGTCTGCAGACGAACGATTTTTCCGATCGGCCCGCGACCACCGCCCTCGTGGCCGATCTGGAGCACGACTTCGCTATCGCCCGGTCCGCCGGCTGCGTCCTGTGCGTCCTCCATTACCATGCGGAGGAGGAGGAGAATGTCGTCTTTCCGCCGGTGACCGGGGTCGACGGCCCGCTCATTCGGACGTTGATCGCGGAACATCAGGACCTGACCCGACGGGAGATCGCCCTGGGCCGGTCGGCGCACGAGCTCCTCGGGATGGCCGATCCGACCGCCCGGATCCGCGCCGGCGGCCAGCTCAACCAGTCCGCCAACGATCTGTTCGCCGCCTATCTGGTGCACATGAACCGGGAGGAGAACGAACTCGTCCCGCTGATGCGACGTTCGTTCACGAATGAGCAGATGGCCGCCATGCGCGGCAAGATCATCGGCGCGATGCCCCCCGACCGGCTCTTCGCCATCCTCGGCTGGATGCTCCCCGCGTTGAACGTTCAGGAGCTCACCGAACTTTTCCTCGGACTTCAGAAGGGGGCGCCCCCGGAGGCGGTCAAAGCGATCGCCCAGCTGGGCGCCGCGAAGGTCGATCCGGACCGCTGGAAAGCCATGGCCGCACAGGTCGGCCTGTAGGGCCGGAACCGGTCCCCCGAAACGCCCCAACGGCTCCCCGGTGGCGGGAGAAACCCCCCGGCCTGCGTTCGGTCGCCTGCGCGCGGTGGGACGGCCGAACCTACGGCAACACCGCGCCCACGCGCGGCCGGGGGCCCGGCGTCAGGGTGCCGGGGCGGGGGGGCCCGCCGGAGTCCGATCTCCGGGGATGATCCCCCGGGCCGATCGCGCCGGGATCGTGCGGTCCCGGCGACGCGACGTGAACACCACGAGGAGAACGATGAGCCCGAGTCCGGCCACGACCCCCGCCGCGACGCCGAGCAGGGCGTAGTGGGGCGCCACGGCCGCGGTCCACTCGAACGAAAGACCCGCGAGCATGGCGACGACGAGGGGTACGACGCCGGAGCTCCGGGAGAAATGCGGGTCCCACGGATCCGGCCCGGCCCCGGCATGCACCGGACGCTCCAGCAGGGCGAGGATGATCGCGACCGCCGCGAGGACCCCGAGGCCCAGGAACACCGGGTCGGCGACCGCGGCGAGGGGGGCCGGGGCGGTCGGCGGGTTGCCGACGATCCACTGCGCGAGGACGTTCACCTGCTGCGTGTTCACTCGGGAGAAGGCGACGAGCCAGGCCGTCGATCCGGGGGCGCCGCCCCCAGCGGCCGACAGGCTCGTGGCGACCAGGACCACCAGCGAGGCGAGCCCCCCTTCCAGCCCGACGAGGGTGACGAGCCGCGACGTCCTCCAGACGAGCAAGCCGGCGAGGATCGCGAGCGGGGCGCCCAACAGGACGCCGGCGCCGACGTCGGCCCATACGCCGCTGGGGGCCCCGCTCGAGAACGCCATGCCGACGCCGGCGATCATCGAAAGGACCCACGCCGGGACGAACCATCGGCCCCGGGTCGCCCCCGGGAGCAGCTCGACCAGGGGGAGACCCATCGCGACCGTCACGAGGCCCACCAGGAGGTCCCAACCGGCGAATCGAGCGAAGCCGAGGGCCGCCGCGTAGACGAAGACCGGGGCGATCAGGATGGCGCGGGCATCGGACGGCTTCATCCGGCCCCCCAGGCGCGCATCTGGCCGTAGGCGGTGATGACCTTCGTGCCGGCCCCGCGACGGTCGAAGACGTACGTGGGGATCGCGTCGGCCCGAAGCTCGGCGAGGACGTGGTGGAGCCGCGCCCGGTCCTCCTCGGTCGCCCAGGCGAGCGCCCGTTGGAACGCCGGATCCTCGCTGGGGTCGTAGAACGTCGCGAGGTCGGGAAGGAAGACGTAGAGGTGGTGGCCCCGCGCCTTGAAGTGGGCGTAGGCCCGCTCGAGGGCTCCGAGCGGCCGGTCGAGCGTGCTGAACAGGAGGACATGCGCCCCGTGTCGGAGGCGAGCGCCGACGGCGTCGAGCGCCGGGCCGAGATCGAACGTCCCGGGTCTGACCCCGAGGACCCCGACGTTCTCGTAGAGGCGACGGAAGTGGGCCGGACCCCGCGCGGGCCGCAGGTATTGGCGGACCCGGCCCGCGTAGGTGAGCAGGCCGAGCCGATCCTCCCCGCTGCGCTGTGCGTAGCCGGCGATCATCGTGGCGGCTTCGCAGGCGCGATCGAGGATGTTCTCCCCGGGCGGACCTGCGAGCATCGCCGGGCTCACGTCGACGACCAGCAGGACGTCCTGGCGGCTTTCCTGGTCGAACTCCCGGACGACCAATTGCCGGATCGTGGAACGTCGCCACGCCACGTGGCGGATGTCGTCGGAGGATTGGTAGGGTCGCAAGGCGCGGAACTCGGTCCCGTACCCCCGATGACGCAGCTGCATGCGACCCTGCACGCGAGTGAAGATCCGGCGGCGCAGCGACCCGGGCTTGCGGACCGGGTTCTCCGGGACCACCTGGACCGGGCGCTCGGTGGGGAGCGCGATGCGCCGTTCAGCGAGCCCGAGGCGGCTTCGGACCCGTACGTAGGTCGGTCCGAGCAGGTAGCTCCCCCGCACCTTCGCGAGGAACGGGGTGGAGAGGGAGCGCTCCTCCTCGGGGGCCCACCAGCCGCCGAGCCGCGGGGCCGCCCCGGTGAGTGTGAGGCCGTCGGGAAGGGTATCGTACAGCTCGGCCACGAGACCCGAGGCGCCCTGGTATCGGACCGTCACTTCCGTGCGGCCGGGGGTCCCGACGGCGTGGCGGGTGGAGGTCGAGCGACGTTGCGTGGCGAAGGCGCTCGGCGAGAGCGACAAGGTGTCGAGGTGGAACAAGATCACCTCCGCCGCAAGGAAGGTGAAGGCGACAAGCGCGATCAGGATGAGCAGGTAGTGCAACAGGTACAGGGAGAGCAGGAGCGCGGTGATCGCCGCGAGCAGCGACTCCCAGCCGCGGCGCGTGATCATGCGGGCCGGCTCCGGCCGCGACGCCGGGGGGTCCAGGGGCCCGGGCTCATCGCGGGACGGCCCGACGCTCGAGGCTCTCGGAAAGGACCTTTCGCAAGATCGGCTCGAGGCCGCCGGTCCCCTCGGAATACGCGGCGGCGACGAGCTCGGGCTGGAGCGCGATGCGGTGGTTGAGCACCCAGAAGGCGACCGACTTCACATCGTCCGGCGTGACGTAGGACCGACCGGCGAACATCGCCTCGGCCTTCGCCGCGCGGGCGAACTGGACGCCGGCCCGCGGCGACGCCCCGATCATGATCTGGGGGTCCGAGCGCGTCTCCCGGATGATCGCGACGAGATAGCTCAGCACGTCGTTCGACAGGTGGACGGTGAACGCGGCGTCGCGGTACGAGACCAGGTCCGCCGCGTCGAGGGCCGGCGGCGGCAGATGGGTCGCCGGGGCGCGGGAGTGCTGCTCGACGACCGACCGCTCGTCGGCCTCGCCGGGGTAGCCGATCAGGATCCGGAACAGCAGCCGGTCGAGCTCGGCTTCCGGGAGCGGGTACGTCCCCTCCTGCTCGATCGGGTTCTGCGTCGCGATGACGATGAACGGGCTCGGGACCGGATGGGCGACCCCATCGACGGTCACCTGGCGCTCTTGCATCGCCTCGAGCAGGGCCGATTGGACCTTCGGGGGCGCCCGGTTGATCTCGTCGGCGAGGATCACGTTCGCGAAGATCGGGCCGGGCCGGTACTCGAAGCCGCCGGACGACGGGTTGAGGACCACGGCGCCGACGATGTCCGACGGGAGCATGTCCGGCGTGAACTGGATCCGCTTGAACGATAGCCGAAGGCTGTCGGCGAAGCAGCGCACCAGGAACGTCTTGGCGATCCCGGGAGCCCCTTCGAGGAGCACGTGCCCCTCGGAGACGAGGGCGATCGAAAGCAGCCGAACGATCTCCTCGTAGCCGATGACGGTGCGGGCGACGCTCTCCTGGAGCGATCGCAGGGCCTGCGGGGGCGACATCCCGCTCGGCCCCAGGAAGCGGGGCACATTGGACGGGGGCGCGGGCATCGGCCCCGGGCGGGCCGCGGCCGGCCCCGGGCTCACCGCCGAGGCCTTGCCGGCCTCGGGGGCCGAGGGGGGCGGGGGCGTCATGCCGCGCTCCGATGGGCCGGCGTCGCCCGTTCGACGTCCTCGAGCAGGGGGGCGAGCCGGGCGCGGAACCGCGCCCGCAGGGCCGAATGGCTCCGCCAGAAATCGAGCCGGAACCAGATCCCCGCTTCCCGTCGAGAGGCTACATCCTTCATCGATCCGACCCGTCGGCCGAGGCGGCCGAGGGCGACCACCGACCGCGCACGGTCGGGGGCGAGGCGTCGGGCCCCCCAACCGGTCCGTGGGAGCCCTGCGAGGGGCCGTCCGAACTCCGAAAGGCTCGTGCGCTCGAGACGGGCCTCGGCCCGCCCGAGGACCTCGGAGAACCGGCCGTTCTCGAAGGCATGGTAGGCGCGCGAGATCGGGTCGCGGTCCGGAACCGGCCGGGGCGTCGGTCGGACGATACCGGCCGGGGCGTCGCGGACGTTCCAGGCGGCCCAGGCCGCAAAGGCCCCCCCGAGCAGCACCGCCGGAAGCGTGAACACCGGGGACTCCAGGACCGCGAGCCAATTCATGCCGGACGCTCCGCGGCGGCGCCCGCCGGCGCGGCCGGCTCCGCGACCGTTTCGGGGTCCTTCGGCTGCAGGTAGAGCTGCCACATCGGGCGGGGGGCGTAGATGCTCTTGAGGATGGAGACCAGGGCCGCGGGATCCTCCCAGGCGCCCGGCGGACCGTAACGGAGGGGCGCATAGAGTTCGTAAAAGCGCTGGAAGAACTCCGGGAGGTGGCCCATCTCGGGGGTCATCCGAGTGCGCAGGAACTCCTCGTGCGTCATCCCGGGGGGGAACCCCACATGGAACGCCCGGGCGAGATCGAGGGACGCTCGGGGGTAGGCGATCCGGATCGCGCTCGCATAGTCCTTCTTCGCCAGCCGCCGGTTCACCTCCGTGATGACCGGGATCTCAACGGCCGTGATCTGCTCGACGATCTCTGTGGAGACCGGCTGGGGTTTCCGCCACCAAGGACTCATCGTCTGCCTCCTCCCATCGAACCCGGATACCGAACCCGTGCCGGCGGCCCCATTCTGGACCGGCCCTTATACTTCCGCCTTGCCCGCCGGCCCGGCCATCAGTCGATTCCCCGCACCGGGGGCCCCCGATGGGGGCGCCTCCGTGCGCCCGATCGGGCCCCGATCGACAGCGCATACAACGTTCCCACCACCACGAGTATCGCCGGCGCGGTCAGCAGGAACGCGAGGGCCGAGCCCCCGACGGGGAAGAACGGAGAGCCGCTGAGCCCCGACCCGCCGGGACCGGTCGGACAACCGTTCAGGCACGCCGGATCCAGCTTCAGGGTCACCGGGGGGAGGACGGTGTTGTACCCGAGGACCACGGTGGTGGAGTTCGGGAAATAGCCGTTCGCGGTTCCGAGGATACGGATCCGCCCGGGGGGCAGAAGGTCCGTTCCGTTGGCCCAGCCGGCCCGATTGGTCGGGATCGGCCGATCCGCTCCGAACGTGACCGAACCGTCGGCGATCGGGCTACCCGTGCGGGCATCGATCAGGCGCACCGACTCGTTGGTCCCGTACGCGGGGGTGAGTCGCACGATGAGGGTGACGTTCTGGATCCAGGGGAGGAAGACCGGCCGACCGGAGAGGTTCGTCTGGTAGCCGACCGCGCTGGCGGTGGCAGAGTAATTCCCGAGGGGGAGTTCGCGAGCAAACTTGCCGAGGGCGTCCGTCGTATACGGGAACGGCGCGGGAAGCCCGGGATCCAGCCGGGTGACGACGCCGGTGGCCCCCGGGATGGGGAAGCCGTTGTGGGCGTCGACGACCGCCACCGTGAGGTACGCCGCCTTCAGTAGGATGAGCGTCGTGTTCACCACCCCGGCGTACGGGATGAACACCAATTTCCAGGCGGTGGAATAGTTCGCCGCGTAGGCGCCGACGATCGCCGTCTGGTTGAACTGGGCGACCGCGGAGTCGTTCCCCCAACCCGTGCGGTCCGTCACAGCGACCACGGTGAAGTTGTCGACCACCACCGAGGCGCCGGCGACGACCGAGTAGAACGGGGCGCCGGTCTGGGCCAGGACCTGCACGTGGAGCTCCGGATACGGTACCAGCGTCACCACCACGTACCGGATGAGTTCCCGGGTGGTGTTCGCGCTCGTGTTCGTGTAGGTGTAATTGTACCAGAGCTGCGCACCGTGGAAGTTGGTTGCCGAGACGTTGATGGAGATGTTGTCCGGAGTGTTGGTCGTGAATTGTACGCTCCCGTCCAGGCCGGTCCGGCCGATCGCCGGTAGGCATTGACCGGAGATCTCCACGATCGCGTTCGGGATCCCGACGTGGGTCGTGGCGCTCTGGGCCGTCACGACGAGCTGCGACTGGCGGGAGCACGGCGGGGGGGCGGTCGGCGGGCCGGTGGGCTCCGATAGGAACGTCCAGCATTGGAACGTCGGTGAATCGTTCGTCGGCTGGATGACGTAGACGAACTCCGGCGGGCCGGTGAGCGACGGGTTCCCGCCGAGCACCCACATCGCATCGCAGCCGGGGAAGTTGGCCCACGCGGTCGAGGCATCGTACATCGGACCGGGCTGATAGATCGGGGCCGGGCCGGGCGCCGCCGCGTTGAACTTGGTCCACGCGCCGCTCGGTAGGAACACGTAGGTGTCGGAGTAGACGACGGCGTTCCCGTTCGAGTCGTAGGAGAGACCGCCGAACAGGACCGCCTGATTCGCGCCCGGATCCCAGGCGAAGGAGGCGCTGGCGCGAGGCAAGGGGATCGTCCCCGATTCCGCGATCGCCGCCCAGGAGCTGTTGGCGACGGAGAACGCCCAGGCATCCATCGAGCAGGTGAACGAGCAGCCGCCGACCAGCAAGAAAGTGTCCGTGACCGGGTCCCAGACCATCGAGGCTCCAAAACGATCGGTGGGGGACGATGGGGAGACGATCTGCGTCCACCGGCCCGTCCCGAAGTGGAATTCCCACGTATCCTGCCAAATGACCGTCCCCGTGGAGCCCTTCGAGGTGTACTGCGGGGCGATCCCTCCGAAGACGAGCGCGATCCCGTCCTTCTGGTCGACGGCGAACGCCGCCTCCTCGCGCGGCGGAGGGGCGGCCGGCTGGGTGATGTTCCTCCACGTATCGTTCCCGAAATAGTACAGCCACGTGTCGTTCGCGGTCGACTGGCTGCGCAGGTTCGTCAGGCCCCCGAACAGGAGGGCCTCGCCCGACGACTGGTTGGCTCCGAACGAGGCGTTCGTCCGGGCGGACGGGGAGGTGGGGGAGGCGGTGAACGCCGCGTATTCCGAGGAATTGAGCGGGTAGCTCGCGTTGTAGTAGTAGTCGTAGATGAACGTCAGGTTGCTCAATCCGCCGGCGCCGTGGCCTCCGAAGATGAGCGTCTCATTGCGGGCATTGTCCGTGACCAGGCCGGCCCCTTCGCCGAGTTGGAGGTCCGCCGGGGGGGGAGGATTGCCGTAGAAGATGAAGGCCGACGACCAGTCGTACCGAGGACCGCCCTTGGTCGCCAAGGCCGAGGCGGGCAACGGCCCGCCCGGAGGACGATTTTCGCCGAACCTAGGAGCGAACGACCCGCTCTTTGACCCGCTGATGGAGTGATGAGAACCCAGCTCCGGGAGCGTTGGGTGGGGAGTGGCAACGGGACCTACCGGGAATGCGGTCGGGATCGAGGGTCCCGAAGCTCCCGCCAGACCCCCCACTGGGGGGCTCGCCAAGATCGGAGCCGCCGGAAGCGCCGGGACCGCGGCGAGCGCCGCGACCGCCGCGATCGCGGCCAACCAGAGCATCGGGAAGCGGGCGAGCTTTCGCATATCAGTGCTATGCCGTCTAGGACACCCGGGGTCTACATAAGGCCGGGTCAGCGCGGTTCCCTCGCGGCGGAGGGATGGGGGTCGACCCGGGGGGCGATGGTCCACCGGACGGCCGAGCCAAGGAGCCGGTTCACGCCGGGAACCAATCGAACGACCCCTCGTACGCGAGCGGCGCCACGGTCCCAGCGCCCGGGGACTCGGCCCGAGCCCTGGCGCGCACCCGAAGGTAGCGGGAGGTCTTGGCGCGGTGGCACCGCCGGCACAGCGTTTGGAGGTTATCGTACGAGAGAGAAGGCCCTCCCCGGGCGATCTCGACGATGTGATCGACCTCCAGGTCGCCCACCCGCCTGCGGTCGCCGCAATGTTGGCAGGTGAAGCGATCCCGATGGACCACATAGACGCGGGCGGCGTCCCAGAAGAATCTCCCCCGGAACCTCCATTGACAGATGCGACCACAATACGGGGACCGTCCCGAGGGCAGTTGGTCCCGGCACTCCACGCACGCCCGGCTCCGGCGGGCTTCCGCCTTCAACCGCCGCCCTTCCGAATACCATCGGGCGCTGTCCCGCACGATCCGGGCGGACGGTGCGGTCGCTGTCGCCATCGGGTCAGACCTCCGACGTCCGGCTCCGTCGGCGGTCCGACGGCTTCAACGTTGCTGTCGAGCGGAAGCCGAAAGAGGTCTCTCGTTGCACGCCGGGAAGTTTGGCCGCATGCGGTCCCGCCCGCGGGAGGGCCCACAACGGTCTCGGGACCCTCGGAACGAACGGGCCCGAGCCGAACCGGGTCGTAGAGGAAGGAATCCGGGGAGCTCGCGGACCGTCGGCGCTTTGACGTCCGTGCGATAGCGAGTGCGATGACGTTCCCGCTGGGGGACTGGGTACTGGACCACCCCGATGTCCCCCACAATCTCGCGCTGAGCGGGATGAAAGGCTCGGTGCGAACGCTGCGACGGGCCTTGCGGGCCCGGCCCCCGCCCGATCTCGACGTGCTGCGGGCGCGCCTTGGGCGACTCCACGGGGCCGCGGCCGACCGCGTCTTCATGACCCACGGGGCGACCGAATCGAACGGTCTCATTCTCCGTTTCCTCGCCGCCCGCTTGGGCCGAGGGCCGCGAGCGGTCCGGCTATTCACCCCCCGCCCCGAATACCCGCCCATCCGGGACGCCGGGGAGGTAGCGGGGTTCCGCCCCGTCGACCGGCTGGAGGACGCCGAGGTGGTGGCCCTGTCGAGCCCCCGAAACCCCTTGGGCACCCGGGTGGCGAGGGAGGAGCTCCGTGAATTCGCCGAGGCCGGTCGGCCCGTCCTGGTCGACCAGACCTTCCGGGAGTTCACCGACGACCCGGCCGTGACGCGGGGCGGCGCGTCCAACGTATGGCTCTCAGGGAGTTTCACGAAGGTCTACGGCGCCGACGACATCCGGGTGGGCTATGCGATCGCACCCACCGGCGCGATCGGCGAGTTCAGTCGCTGGCACGCCCTACTGCTCGATCGGTTGCCGCCCCCCTCCGTCTCGGCCGCGCTCGCCATCCTCGCCCACCGCTCGGAGCTTCTCGCCGAGGTTCGAGGGATATTCCGGACGAACCTTCGCTACCTGCACTCCCAGGTCGATGGGGTTCCCGATCTCGCGTCGCCGGTCTGGTTCGATCGGGGGACGCGAGGCCTCGATGGGGACCGGCTTTCGAGGGTCCTGCTGCGCGCCGGGGTACTGGTCTGTTCGGGTTCGTTCTTCCGCGAACCCCGAGGCATCCGCCTCACGCTTACCCGGCGCAGTTTTCCCGCGGATCTCGACGCGTACTTGCGGGTCGTCGAACGCGACTAGCCGATTTCGGACCGGTCCGACGTATTCGGTCGCACGGGCGCGTCAACCCTTATCCCGCGAAAGGTCCTGACGGGCCCGATCGATCCATGAGCGAGGTCCGATCGAAACCGCGTGCCCAGGTCGCCGTATCGAAGACCGTCGAGCCCGCTGCCTCCGAAGTGGAGGTGCGCGTTCCGATCCCGGGCCCCCGGGCCCGCCCCATCATCGCGGAGGACACCCGGCTGATGATGACCGGGACCAAGACCTCCCCGGTCGCCGCCGCGAGCGCGCGCGGGGTGTGGATCACCGATGTCGACGGCAATCGAATCCTCGATTTCACGAGCGGCGTCGGCGTCCTCAACGCCGGCCACTGCCACCCGAAGGTCGTCGAGGCCGTTCGGGCCCAGGCCGAGAAGCTCATGCATTTCGCGGGGACCGACTACTACTACGAGTCCCAGAACCGACTCGCCGAGCGGCTGACCGAGATCACGCCGGGGCGGCACGACAAGAAGGTCTTCTTCACCAACAGCGGGACCGAGAGCGTCGAGGCCGCGCTGAAGATCGCCAAATGGAACCGGCAGAAACCGATCGTCGTCGGCCTATTGGGCGGATTCCACGGACGCTCGATGGGGGCGCTCACGATGACGGCGTCCAAGCCGAGCCAGCGCCGGCGCTTCGACGCGTTCGCCGGCGGCGGCCACCACATCCCGGCCCCGTACTGCTACCGGTGCCCCTACCAGCTCGAGTATCCGAGCTGCGACCTGTACTGTGCGAAGATCCTCAAGGAGCTGTACTTCGAGACGTCGATCCCACCGGAGGACGTCGCGGCGTTCATCGCCGAACCGGTCCTCGGGGAGGGCGGCTACATCGTTCCGCCGAAGGGCTGGCATGCGGCGATCAAGACCATCCTCGATGAGCACGGCATCCTGTTCATCGATGACGAGGTCCAGGCCGGCATCGGGCGGACCGGCAAGTGGTTCGCCGTCGAGCACCATGGCATCGTCCCAGACATTGTCGCCACGGCGAAGGCGCTGGGCGGGGGCCTCCCGATCGGGGCGATCGTGTTCCGCAAGGAGCTCGATTACACGTACACCGGCGCGCATTCGAACACCTTCGGGGGCAACCTCGTCTCCGTCGCGAGCGCCCTCGCCACCCTCGATGTGATCGAGCGCGAGAAGCTCATCGACGCCGCGCGCGATCGGGGCGCCCACCTGATGGCGCGGCTGCGCGAACTCGCCGCCACGAGCCCGGAGATCGGGGACGTACGGGGGCTGGGCCTCATGGTGGCGACGGAGTTCGTCGAGGCCGACCGTCGCCGGACGCCGGCGGTCGCGTTCCGGGACCGGGTGATCGAGCAGTGCGTCCAACGCGGGTTGCTGCTGCTCCCGTGCGGGAAATCGTCGATCCGCTACATCCCGCCGCTCGTCATCACCAACGCCGAGATCGACGAGGGCGTTGAGATACTCGCCCAATCGATACGGGCGGCTCGCGCCGGATGAAAGCGGCCCGACTGTCGCCGTCCGGGGGCGTGACCCTCGAGGAGGTCGAGGCCCCGGACGCCGGGGCGGGCGAGGTCGTGGTCGATCTCGCCGCCTGTGGAGTATGCGGGACCGATCTTGAGAAGTTGCGCGGAAATTACCGGACCCAGGGCAAGCTCGGCCACGAGCCGGTCGGGAGGATCGCGAAGGTGGGGACGGGGGTCTCGGACCTCGCCGTGGGGGACCGGGTATTCGTCCACCACCACGTTCCATGCCTCGCCTGCGATATCTGCCGACGGGGCGACCTCACGTTCTGCGCGTCGTACGCCCGCTCGAACATCGACCCGGGCGGATTCGCCGAGCGGTTCCGGGTCCCCCGCGAGAACGTCGCGCGGGGCGCGGTGTTGCGGCTCGATCCCGCGGTGACGTGGGAGACCGGCGCTCTCCTCGAACCGACCGCGTGCGCGATGACGGCGCTGCGGCGGGTGGGATTCTCAGCCGGCGACTCGATCTTCCTCGTCGGTCTCGGGCCGGTGGGGCTGCTCTACGCGCGGCTGGCCCGGTCCCTCGGCGCGGGCTGGGTCGGCGGCGCGGAGCTCTCCGAAGGGCGCCGTCGGGCCGCCGAAGCCGGGGGCGCGGACCTCGTTCTCGACCCGCGGGGCCCGGAGCCGGTGGAGGCCCGGGTGCGGGCCGAGACCGGCGGTCGCGGGGTCGATCTCGCCGTGGTGGCCACGGGCGCGCCGGCGGCCGTCCGCCTCGCGACCCAGGTGGCCCGACGAGGGGGCACGCTCAATCTGTTCGGCCTTCCCGAGCGCGGCAGCCGCCTCGAGGCCGACCTGCAGGAATTGTACCTATCGGGGGTGCGGGTGATCCCGACGTACGCGACGACCGAGCGGGACATCGCCGACGTGCACGGCCTGATCGCACGCCGTCGCCTGGATCTATCGGGCCTCGTGAGCCACCGGCTTCCGCTCTCCCGGATCGACGAGGCGTTCCGGACCGCCGGGGACCCGGGGGCGGCCCTCAAAGTGATCGTCACCGGGCCGGCGTTCTCGCCGGGTCCGGCCGACTAGCGAGCTTCCGGGGATCCGGCGGAGAGCACCGCGTGGCGGATCTCCCGGCCCGCACCGACGATCGTGCCCGGTCCGATCAGCGACGAGGAGACCCGGGCGCCCCTTTCGATCACCGCGCCGTCCATGATGATGGCGTCCTCGACCTGCGCCTCGGCCTCGATCACGACCCGGTCCCCCAGCGTGACGTACGGCCCCACGCGTCCTCCGAGCAGTCGGTCGTCTTGCCCGAACGCCACCCGGAGGTCCGACGCGCGCCCCCCGGTGGCCGGGGGCGCCGGCGCTCGGCCGGCGTCGAACAGGAGCCGCTGGGCGCGCAGCATTCGTTCCGGGGTGCCCGCGTCCTCCCAGTACCCACGGTCGCAGTACCCGAAGATCCCGCGATCCAACAATCCGGGCACCACCTCGCGCTCGAAGCTCACCGGTCGGCCGGCGGGGATCGCCGCGAGGACGCCCCGGTCCCAGACGGCGATCCCGGCATTGATCCAGTGGGACGGCGCTTCGGCCGGTTCCGGCTTCTCGACGAACCGGGCGATCCGATCCGCCGGATCGAGCGCGGCGACCCCGTACGGACGGGTATCCGATACCTCGGTCAAGTACATCGTTCCATACGCCGAGCGCGCTCGATGGGCGGCGATCAGGGCCGCGACGTCGACCTGGGAGACCACGTCGGAGTTCATGAGGACGAACGGATCGCTCATTCGGGCCCCGGCGTTCTTCATCCCGCCCCCGGTGCCGAGCGGCTCGGCCTCGGGGACCGTCTCGATGGGAAACCGAAGGGGGTGCTCGCGGACGTACCGGGCGATCACCTCGGACTTGTAGCCCGTCGCGAACGTCACGGCGTCGACCTCCTTCGGGAGCAGGTCGAGGCAGTGGTAGAGCAACGGCTTCCCGGCGATCGGGATGAGCTGCTTGGGTACCTCGTAGGTGATCGGTCGAAGTCGAGTCCCGAATCCCCCGATCAGGACGAGGGCCCTCATTGACGCCGCTCCCGGACCGGCCGCGCCGGAAGGCGATGGGAGGGTCGCGACGGAGGCCGGTTCATGAGGCTCCGGACCCGGACTCCGCCGAGGTGCGGTATTCCGCCTCGACGAGCGTCTTCACCAGCGCGGCCGGCCGTCCCCATATCGTGACTCGCGCGACCTGGCCGGACGCCTTCGCCCGACCGAGCGATACGATCATGCCCCGCTCCCGGAACACGAAGGGCACCAGGGGGCGGCCCGAGCGTCGCCGGGCGATGTTCTCGGCCGCCGTGCGCGCCTCGGCGATGGCGGCCTGCGCGGTCTGAGGCACGAACGCCCCCGTCCGAGGATCGCGCAGCTCCACGGTGTCCCCCACCCCGAAGACGTTCGGATGGCCGGGAACCTCCAGCGTCGGCTCCACGGCGATCCGGCCCCCCCGCCCGTGGGGGACCGGGAGCTCCCGGATCAGCGGCGGGGCCTCGATCCCAGCCGCCCAGACCCCGACGTCGAACCGGAGGTGGCCGCCATCCGCGAGGACCATCTCCGACCCTTCCACCCGGGCCACATTGCGACCCTCGTCGAGAACGACCCCCGCCTCGTTCAGGATCCGACGCGCGTGCTCCACGAGCGGCGAGGGTAGGCCGGCCAGGAACGGCAGCGCCCCGCAAACGAGCGCGACCGACGCCGGTCGGGCCCTGGGGCCGCATACGCGGCGCCAGTCGGTCGTGGCGATCTCGGCGGCCAGCTCCGTCCCAGTCGAGCCGCCACCGACGACGGCGACCCGAACTCGCTCCCCCGCCGGGAGCTCGGAGGACGTGGACTCGGCTTCGCGTAGCGCCGCGGCGAGCCGCATCGCCCCGAGAAGCCCGTACGCCTGATGGAGTTGACCGGCCCCCGGGACGCCATAGTAGGCCGGGACGCTCCCCACGCACAACGCGAGGGCACTGTAGGCGATCGATTCTCCGCCGACCGTCAACTGGGCCCGCCCGAGATCGATCGATTCCGCCAGACCTTCCCGGTACTCCACCGCACGCCGCCCCACGATCCGCTCGATCGGGATCGCCCATCGGCGAACGTTGCTCCCGCGTTCGGCGAGGCGACCGATCTCGTACAGCTCGGTCCGGACGACATGGAACGGATGGCGGTCGACGAGCAGGATCGGCATCGACCCTCCGGATCGAACCGAGAGCTCGCGGGCGAGCCGGACCCCGGCATATCCGGCGCCGAGAATGACGACCGGCGGGGGGCTCGACGCCACGACCCGGGAGGGGACCGGTAGAGAATATCCTATCGCCCGACCCGACCGGGGGCCGGTCCTAGGCGCCGAACGACCCGCGATCGGGACCGCGCCGCCGGGTGGGCCGTGTCGCAATGACCGCAAGCTCCCGCAGGTTTTATTCCGGGGGGTCCTGCCGCCGCCGGCGCCGAGGTGGCAGAATGGTTAATGCGACGGACTGCAGATCCGTTTCCTGGGGGTTCGATTCCCTCCCTCGGCTTGAAGGTCGCCCAGAGCCCCCCTAGCCGGGGCCCCCCCCCACGGAAGGTTCGGGCCGGGCCTTGGATCCGTCGGGGACGCCCCGGATCTTCTTGATCGGGCGGACTGAACGCGGAAGTGGATCGATCCGCAAGACCCGGCCCCCCGCGCTCTCCCTCGCTCGGTGTCCTCGCCCGGGGCCACGGGGTAACGGCTCGTCCCAAGTACCGGACCCGATCGCGGGCGCGCGACGGGGCCCCATGTGCCCCGGCCGGAGCCCGCCCGGTGGGATGGGCCGGTCGCGGGGCCGACCCGGGTCGCGCGGGGCCGGCTAGTGAGGTGGGGAGGACTCCATGCCGGCGCCGCCTTCCGGAGGACCCCGGACCGGCGGCTGGGGGGACGGGGCCTTCGATCGGCGGGTAAGCAATAATGTCGCGACGGCAAAGCCCAGTGCGGTGGCGGCCACGGCGACGGCGATGGTAAAGCCGTTCGAGTAGCCGACAACGGAAACCTGGGTGCTGGGCGGGGTCGCGGCGGAGATGGCCGAATAACTTCCCCCGATCGCCGCCGCGCCTCCGGCGACGACGACCGAGCCGGTCCCGCCCGTGAGGGTGTATCCGGCCACGCTCGAGAAGCTGTAGGCAAAGGTTCCGTTGGGGAGATCGAACTCGATCGAGGTGCCACTGCCCGATTTCGAGACGCCGTTCACCGTCGCCGACCACATCGTCCCCAGGGGCAGGCCCGCCTCCTCGGCCGTGACCGCATAGGTCCGGGGAATCGGCACCGACGAATAGGTGGCGCCGATCGAGACCGCGGCCTCCGTGACGACGAGCGAGCCGGAACCGCCCGTGAGGGTGTACCCGGGGACACTGGAGAAGTTGTAGGGATACGTGCCGTCGGGGAGCGCGAACGCGATCGAGGTGCCCGTGCCCGATTTCGAGACCCCGTTCACGGTGGCCGACCACGTCGTCCCCAAGGGCAGGCCGGCCTCCTGCGCGACGACGGCGAACGTCTGCGGAGCGAAGGCGACAGGGATCTGGTACCTCCCCGAGGTGGTCACCAGCGACCCGGCCTCGACCGACCGGGAGAATCCCGGCACGGGATTGACCTGATAGGAGTGCGTTCCGCCCGGTACCTGGAAAACGATCGAAGGTCCGGTGGAGTTGGTCGTCGTCCCGTCCATCGTCACCGACCAGGCGCTCCCGGCCGGGAGGCCGGACTGCGAGAAGGTGACGTCGAACCCGCCGGCGATCGCCTGCAAGATCCCGGGGGTGAAAATCCCGGGGCGCGCCACGGCGTAGACCTCCCCGGTGGCCGGGTCATAGATGACCTGCTGCGGGAAGCCCCCCACCGGAATGACGCCGAGCAGCGTGTTGGTGACCGTCGAGATGACGCTCACGTTGTATCCCTCCGGGTCCTGAACATAGAGCTCTTGGTTCGCGCTATCGTATGTGCCCAGGGTCGGTCTCGGCCCGACGGGGATGTTGGCCACGACCCGATCGGTGATCGTCGAGATGACAGAAATATTGGCCGACGCAGAATTGGGCACGTAGAGATCCCGATTGTCCGGATCATAGATCGGAGGGTACGGGCCCGACCCTACCCCGATCGTGCCAAGCACCGCATTGGTCGAGCCGGAAATCACCGATACCGCACCCGAAGATATGTCGTCCACATAGAGGTCTCCGGTCACGGGATCGAGGGTCGCGCCGTAGGGGTCGGCCCCGACCGGGACGGTAGCGACCACGCGATTCGAAAGCGTCGAAATGACGCTGACGTTGTTGGTGTACTGGTTGGGGGAATAGATCTCGCCGTTCAACGGGTCGAACATCGGGTTATGCGGCCCGATCCCGACCGGAATGTTGGCCAGAATATTCGGCGGGGTGTCCTCGATGGGCGTTAGATTCGACCCGACCGGGACGTAGAACACATTGTTGACCGGATCGAACGCGGGCGGGCCGCCCGGCATACTCGAGACCGGAAGATTGAACTCGAGGAAGGCCGAGCCGGCGGTCGCGAAGGCAACATCGGCCCCGGGGAACCCCGTCACCGCGACGAGTCCGTTGACGGGATCGTCCGCGGCGTACAGCGATCCGTTCGGGAGGGTGACGGTACCCACGACCGATCTCGAAACGGGCGAGACGATCGAAAGTTGTCCGAAATAGGCGGCCGGTACGCAGAGATTGCCGCTGACCGGATCCAGGACCATCCCGGTGGGTTCGTCCGCGACCTCAACGCTCCAGGCGATCGCATCGAGGCTGCCGATCCGCGTCACGGAAGGCCCGGCCGACGGAGCGAAGAGCCCGGCATGCGCGAGGTGCGAAGGAGAATCTTCGGTCGGCGTTACGGGTTCGACGGCGGTCGAAACGCCGGAGGTCAGAGCCAATCCGATCCCCAGCCAGGCCAGAACAGACAGGGCCGTGATACCCAGCGCGACCGCTCCCCCCAGCCGTTCCGTAATCGTTCTGCGCCGCCCCATCGTTCCGCCCCCTCGGACCCGCGACGGGGCCGCCCCATGTAGACGTTCGCGCGACAACCCCTCCCAAGGGGCCCTCGCGGTCCTATCGAGCCGATATGCCGCTTCGAGATCTCGTCGGAGAAGGGCGCGAGCGAACCGGGCCTCCCAGGGCGAGGACGGGGGATGACGCGCGGGAAAGAGACCCGAATTCGCCCGAGCTCATCGGAAAGCGCCTCGCGGCATCCCCGCGGGCTGCCGCGGATGCGGCCGCGGAGGCATCCGATTCCCACCCTCCCCCGAACCCACGCCGATCGGACCAGCCGGGCGCGATCGATCGCACCTTCCAGAGAACCGCGAGTCCGACCTGGGAAGGCCGCCCTCGTTCCGGACCAGCTACCAGCGGGGGGCGATAGTACGGGGCGCGGCAGCACCGGATCGGCGTCCCCGCCGCGCGCAGCTCTCTTCCGAGATCTGCCTCGGCGCACCGCTCGCCCGCGAGGGCCCGTCCTCCGGCCCCCGGAGGAGGGCAGAAGTCCCCTGACTTACTCGACCGAACCTGCCCGTCCGTTCGTACGGGATCGATCCGAGACCGGACGGTCCTCAGCGCCTTACCCGCGAGCCCTTGGGTCGGCGCGGACCCCTCGGGGCCCGGACCGACCCCCGGTAGCCCTAAAGGAGAGGGCGGCCCGGCCGGAGATCGTACGTGCGCCCGGTTGCCAAATTAGCCCGGATCTGACCCCAGGGTCCGTTCCCTTGCCACCAGTCCCTGGGGGTTGGGCGGGCGGGGCTACCCCCGTTCGGTCGTCGGCCGTTTCGACTCCGGCCCGGGCGCCGGCGCGGGAAGGAACTCCTTCAGGCGGCCCTGCGCCGCCTGGATCGCCGGGGCGTCGCCCCCCGGCCCCCGTAGGACGTACGCGACGGCGACCGCGAGCAATCCACCGACGATCGGTCCGATGAGATAGATCCAGTAGTGGGCGAAGTTGCCCAGCACCAGGTCGGGCCCGAACGACCGCGCGGGATTCATCGAGGCGCCCCCCACGGGGCTCGCCCACAATCCCGCGAGCGCCACGTAGCCCCCCACGGCCAGGGCCGCGATCGGCCCCACGTTCTGAGCCTTCGAAGCGGTACCGAGGATGGTGCTGACCAGCCCGAGCGTCAGTACGATCTCGAATACGAGGGCCTGAACCTCGGTGAATCCGGCGCCGGGCTCGGTCGCCCCGAGCATTCCCACCCGTCCGAACAGGGCCTCGAGGAGGGCACAGGCGGCGACCGCTCCGACGAGCTGGGCAGCGATGTAGCCCGGGACCCGCCGCCACGGAAAGTCCCCCCGCGCCGCGAACGCGATGCTGACGGCCGGGTTGAGATGGGCGCCGGAGACGGCGCCCATGAACAGGATGATCGCCATGACCATGAGACCGGGCGCCACCACGGCCGCTTCCCGCCCCACCGCACCGGGTTGTACGGCGGCGACCACCCCCGCGCCAGCGGCTACCACGACCAGGAGGAACGTGCCGAACCCCTCGGAGAACAAACGCCGCCACTCGAGGCGAGGATCGTCGAACCGACCCCAGTTGACCTCGAAGGGCCACGGGCCGGGGACGACGGCCCGGTTCCCGACGGGCGGTTCCGGGGGAGCGCCCATCATAGAGAGACCCCCGTCGGCGACGTCGCCTCGGCCGCCCACCGACAGCGGGAACGGCCGGTCACCCGAGCCCAGCACGCCGGTGACCATATCGCCCTTTCGAGCGCCGGGTCGTCGGCGGATTCCCACCGCGGGGGCTATCGCCGGATTGCCCGGGATGGCGAAAGCGTCAAGCGCGCCGGGGCTGCACGGAGGCCGTTCGCATGGACGCAGCGCTGCCGGATCTGGTCGTCCCCCTCGAGGAGCGCGACCACGTCCTCGGGCCCCGATCCGCGCCCTACCAGCTGGTCGAGTACGGGGAATACGATTCGAGCGCGTGCCGGATCGCGGTGGGCACCGTGCGAGAGCTCGTTCGCGAGCTCGGCGACCGCCTGTGCTTCGCCTTTCGGAACTATCCGCAGCCCCAGCTCCACCCCGATTCCCAGCGGGCGGCCCTCGCGGCCGAAGCGGCGGGATTCCAGGGAAAGTTCTGGCTGATGCACGACCGGATCTTCGACCATCTCGAAGGGATCGACGAGCCGTCACTCCGGGAGATCGCGCGGAGCCTGCCGGTCGACATGACCGTCTTCGACCGCGATCTCGCTTCCGGCGAGGCGGCCCGCCGGGTCGCCGAGGATATCGAGTTCGCCGACGAGGACGGGGTCGGGGACACGCCCACGTTCTTCGTGAACGGGCGTCTGCACGTGGGCCTGTACGAGTTCTTGCCGCTTCTCCGCGCCCTTCAAAAGGGCCCGCCGCGCTAGATCGCCCGGAATCCCCGGGCTGCTCGGCGGAGGGCATTACCGAGGCTCACGCGCGCCCCTTGGAACCCCGTGAGCGATCGACCGAGGGCGCGGGCGTGGCCCTCGGCGATCTCCCGCAGGAGCTCGTCGAGGTCGGCGACATCGTCGCGAACTTCGGTGTACGCCCGCCCCAGCTCGCGGCGGGCATGGGCATCGCTTCCCCCCGTCTCTCCCAGCCCCCGACGGGAGGCAAGAAGGGCGGCCCGGGCGTTGGGAACCTCGCGGTTGTGGCCATTCATGGTCTCGATCGCCGACACGGCCGCCCGGGCCGCGATCGTCGGACCGACCCCGTGGGCCAGGCGCAGCGGATGGGCGAGAGAGGTTACGAGGCCCCGGGCGCGCGTCCAATCAAGGGTCTCCTCGAGGGGGCGACGGATCGGCGGCAGCTCCGAGGTGCCGTAGACCAAGAGATGGCCTTCGGCGGTCGACACCTCCACCCCCGGGATGAAGCGGTAGTTCGGGTACCTCGCCGCGATCTCCCGGAGCGCCGCATGCCCCTCGATCGTGTTGTGATCGGTAAGGGCGAAACCCTGTAGGCCGTTCAGTCCCAGTCCTTCGACGATGTCGCCGAGCCGAAGGGAAGAATCGGGCGAGCGGGCGCTGTGGACGTGGAGGTCCAGTCGCATCGACCCGACTCACCGGACCTTCGCACCCGGCGGAAGTTCGGCCGGGGCCGAGAGGGGCCGATCGTCGGGGAAGGCGAGGACGGCGGCCCGTTCGGGGACGGCGGGTTCGATCCGGGCGACCACGACCGCGCCCTCGGGCCAATGCCCCGGGGCGACGACGCGCCGGTCCCCCACATCGATCGCCATCGCGCCTGCCTCGCTCGGACCCACGACCCGGCCGATGCGGAGGTCGAGGGCGGCGAACGCTTCGTGACGGACCCTCGGAGCCCCTCGAACGGTACCCTCGATCGACGCGCCGGGAGGAACGGATCCGGGCGGCTCGAGCAGACCGACCCGGCCCTCGGACTCCGCGGCCAGGACCATGCCGTTGCTCTCGACCGAGCGGATCCGGCGGGGTTCGAGGTTGGCCAGCAGAGCGATCGCACGGCCCCGCAGCTGCGCTTCGGTGTAGGCCCCTCGGAGTCCCGCCACGACGGTCCGAGGGGTCGGCTCCCCCGCGTCAACGGTGAGCACGTACAGCCGGTCGGCGGAGGGATGCGGGGCCACCTGGAGGACCCGGGCCGCCCGGATATCGAGGGGCCCGGAAGCCACGGCCGGTTCGGTGGCCGGCCGAGAAGGCCCGGACTCGACAGGGGGCCGAGGAGCGCGCGCCGGCTCGCCCTTCGGGAACATCGGCCGGATCGGACCCAGTCGGCGACCCGGCTCCGGCGGGGTCAACACGCCGTCCCAGTCGCCGGGACCGGGAGCGCCGGTTCCCCCGAGCATTCGATGGAGCGCATCGGTGGAGAACGGAAGGAACGGCGATAGCCAAACGGACAAGGCCCGCAACAGCCACAGGCCCTCGTACACTGCGGCGCGTCGATCATCATCCGACGCCTCCCAGGGCTTCGCTTCGTGGAAACGACGGTTGCCCTCCCGGACCTCGGCCAGGGCGAGGTCCAGCGCCTCCTTCAGGTGGACTTGCTCGAACTCCGAGGTGATCCGTTCGTGGGCCCGCCGGATCCGCTCGCCGACCCCGCCGGGCGCGGCCGCAGGCGGCGGATCGGGGGGCGTCGGTACGATCCCCCCGAGGCGATCGCGCGTCAACACGAGCAGCCGTTGGGCGAGGTTTCCGAATTGGTTCGCCAGGACCTCGTCGTACAGGCGGCGGAACTCCTCGAGGTCGAACTCGGTGTCGTGGTTCTGGGGGGCGAGCAGGGCCGCATAGAACCGGATGTGGTCGGGGGCGTAGTTCGCCAGGAGGGTCGGGATCGTCGCATCGAGCTCGGGATCCCCGGACTTGGCGAGCTTCTTTCCCCCGAGGACGAGCCATTCGTTCGCGGCGATCTCGTACGGCAGGGGGAAATTCCCCGAGCCGAGGAGTATCCCGGGCCATAGGATGGCGTGGTGGAAGGTGTTGTCCTTCCCGATGAAGTAGTAATGGCGGGTCTGCTCCTTCGGGTCCCAGTATCGCTTCCACGCCTCGGGGCGGCCGGCGCGGATCGCCCACTCCTGCGAGGCGGACAGGTATCCGATCAGCGCGTCGAACCAGACGTAGAATCGCTTCGCCTCATACCCTTCGAGGGGGATCGGCACCCCCCAATCGAGGTCGCGGGTGATCGGGGTCGGATGGAGCCCCTCCGAAAGGAAGTTCGCCGCGACCTTGGCAACGCTCGGCCGCCATTGCGGGTGGTCCTGCACGTAGCGCGCGACCTCCGGAGCGAGGCGATCGAGGAGGAGGTAGAAGTGCTCCGATGGACGGAACTCCGCGGTCGTCCCGCACAAACTGCATCGGGGGGATCCGAGCCGGGTCGCCTCCAGGGCGCGGCCGCAGTTTTCGCATTCGTCCCCCCGGGCCCGCTCGAATCCGCAGTGCGGGCAGACCCCGAGGAGGTATCGATCCGGCAGGAACCGCTGGTGCTTTGGGCAGAACGCGTTCTGCTCGGTGCGGCGCCCCACGTATCCCCTCTCGAGCAGGCGAAGGAACAGCTCCTGGACCGCCCGCTCATGCAGGAGCGTGTGCGTGTCCGTGAAGCGGTCGAACGAGAATCCGAGGCGCTCGAACGCCTCGCGGTTCACCGCGTCGAACCGTCGGGCCACCGCCTCCGGCGTGGTCCCCTCCTTTTCGGCGCGGACCAGGATCGGGGTCCCATGCATGTCGGACCCGGAGACCATCAGCACCTCGTCGCCCTTGAGGCGGTGAAAGCGCGCGAAGGCGTCCCCGGGCAGGTAGGCCCCGGCCAAGTGGCCCATGTGGAACGGGCCGTTGGCATACGGCCAGGCGACCCCGATGAAAAAGCGGGTCAAGGTCCTTCCCGAGCCCCCACTTGGGCCCGAGCCAAAACGGTTGCCTCGGGGCGGCCCGGGGTTCCGGCCCGCGGTCCCCCGAGCGCCCCCGCACCCCGTATAAGCCATCGGTCCGCTCCCGGGCCGATGGATCCCCCCGCCCCTATGATCCGACCGTCGGTCCCCGAGGCGGACCGACTGATCGGCGTCCGAACGCCCGTCCTTTCCCACGGGTTCGTCGCCCTGGTGGACTACATGGGGAACGACGCGGCGATCGTGCAGGCCGCCCGCGTGTCGTACGGGAAGGGCACGAAGAGCGTCCGGGACGATCGGGGACTGATCCGCTATCTGATGCGGCACCGGCACACCACGCCGTTCGAGATGGTCGAGATCAAGTTCCTGATCCGTCTCCCCCTGTACGTCGCTCGCCAGATGGTCCGCCATCGGACCGTCAGCACGAACGAATTCTCCCAACGGTACAGTATCGTCGCCGACGAGTTCGACCTGCCGCCGCTCGAGGACATCCGACGGCAGTCGGAGGTGAACCGGCAGGGCCGCTCGGAGGCCCTTCCGCCGGAGGTCGCCGAACGATTCCGCTCGGACCTCGACCGGGTCTCCCGGGAGGCCTACCGGGCCTACCAGAGCGCTCTGTCCGATGGGGTCGCCCGCGAAACGGCCCGGCTGGTCCTGCCGCTTGCCTACTACACCGAGTGGTACTGGAAGGTCAATCTCTGGAACCTATTCCACTTCCTTTCGCTGCGTCTCGACCCGCACGCCCAGGAGGAGATCCGACGCTACGCGGCGGCGATGGCCGATGTGGCGCGCGCGGTCTGCCCGGTCGCATACGAGGCCTTCGAGGACTACGCGCTCGAGGGCCTCTCGCTCAGCCGGCGGGAACGGGTGGCCGTGCGGGCCCTCCTCGAGGGGGCCGACCCGCCGTCGGCCTGCCGAACGGCCGGTCTGTCGCTGACGCGGGAGGACGGCAGCCCGCGAAAGTCCGGCGAGGGTGTCGAGTTCGTGGCCAAGCTCGAGCGCATTCGAGCTTCGACCGCCCGGGAAGGGCCCGAATAGTCGGCCTCCCCGAGTTGGGCCGGCGACCCCTCAGTACCGAGGATCAGCGCCGTCGTCCAAGGTGAACCCCGGTCGGGGGGCGAACCGGGGAGGCACTCCTCGGAACCGTTCCGGCAGCGCCGGCGCGAGGCGCTCGGTCTCCCGGTTCCCCGCTCCGCCCGAGGCGATCAGGTCGGCGAGCCGGCGGGCCACGCCGCCCGCGCGCATCACGCCGAAGCCGTTGAAACCGACGAGCGCGAACAGGCGGGCGTGGTCAGGGACCGGGCCCACGAGCGGCCGACGGTCCGGCGTGGAGGTGCACAGTCCTGCCCACGCCCGGACCAGTTCGGCATCGGCCCACCCGGGCAGCCGCCGTCCGAATACTTCGGCCAGCCCCGCGACGAACGAGGGATCGGCGGCGGTCCGATAGCGGTCCGGATCGGCCGGCGTGAGGTCGGTGCCATCCCCGGCGAGTATCCTTCCATGGCTCTCGGGTCGGGCGTACACATCGGTCTCCACGTCGTGGACCGAGACGAACGTCGCCGGAGCCTGGGCGGGCCGAAGCACGGCAGCCTGGGTCCGGTAGGGCACGATCGGCTGCGGGGCCCCGACGGCCTCGAACAGAGCGGGCGACCAGGCGCCGGCGGCGACGACCGCTTGGCGGGCCCGCACGGGGGCGCCGGCGAGGTCCGCCTTCCAGCCGACCGGATCGGGGCCGAACCCATCGGGCCGAGCACCGAAGCGAAATTCGACGCCGGCGGCACGGGCCCGGTCCACGAGCACGTTGGTGATCGCGCTCGGGGTCACGACCGAATCGGCCCGGGTGTAGGCCGACCGGGGCGCGTCGTCGAACCGGCCCCAGGGGACGAGCTCGGCGAGCCGCGGCGTCGGGAGCTCTTCGACCGGGACGCCCCAGGCACGCCATCGATCACGGGCGGCTTCGAGGGAGGCGATCGGTCCCGGCGTGGCGGCCCATCGGACGAAACCGTTGACCTCGTAGGCCTCCGGGTCGTGGCGGGCGCTCAGTTCGGCGTACAGGGACTTCGACTCGCGGGTCACCTCGACATCCCAGCGGCTCCACAGCTGCTCGGTCAGGATCCCGGCCGCGCGGCCCGTGGCGCCGGCGGCCGGGGTCTGCGGATCGACGACCACCACGGGCCCGACGTTGCGTTGGGCGAGATGGTAGGCGAGCGCGCATCCGGCGATCCCGGCGCCCAGGACCAGGACTTCGACCGGTGGCGGCACGCTCGGGAAAGCCCCGGCCGTCGTTAATAGTCCGGCTTCGCCTTTTGGTAGGCCTCGCGCAGCGCCTGGGTGTCGACGTGGGTGTAGATCTGCGTGGTGGCGACCGAGGCGTGCCCGAGGAGCTTCTGGATGTAGCGGATATCGCACCCCCGGCTCAGGAGCGCGGTGGCGAGGGTGTGCCGGAGCACGTGCGGGGTCACCTTCCGACCGATCCCGGCCGACTCGGCGCATTTGCGGACCATCCGCTCCACGGTGACCGGTTCGACGGGGAACAGCCGCGAGCTGCCGACCCCGGCGAGGGTGCGTTCCGCCAGGTACCGATCGAGGGCCCCGCGCGTCCGGTCCTCGATCACCACCTCCCGGTCCTTGTCCCCCTTGCCCGAGCGGACGTGCAGGATGTTGCGGTCGAACTCGACGTCCTCGAGCTGGATCCGGCACAGCTCGCTCACCCGCAGGCCGCCGAAGGCAAGGACGTGAAGGATCGCATTGTCGCGGGGGGATTTACGCGCGGCCTCGAACATGCGGTGGGTCTCCTCCTCCGAGAGGTAGTGGGGAAGCCGCTCGGGCCGCCG
Organism: Thermoplasmata archaeon; assembly: GCA_035945215.1. Classification (GTDB taxonomy): domain Archaea; phylum Thermoplasmatota; class Thermoplasmata; order Lutacidiplasmatales; family UBA184; genus Lutacidiplasma. Next base: position 115,785 of record DASZAJ010000010.1, on the reverse strand, counting down.
GGGAGCCTCGAACCCTTCGGCCGCGTCGAGGCCGAAGCTGCGGCACAGGCAGGTAAGGCCGCGGACGGTGATGTACAGGGAGTTCTTCGAGTAATGTCGTTCGAGAACGAGGTACTCCCGGAACGCCTCGAGATCCCGCCGGTCGACGTCCTCGAGCGGTTTGCCGGCGTGGACGAGGAAGGTGCGGGCGATGTGGCCGTACTGCTTGACGGTGCACGGACTACGCTCCTTCGCCCGCAGCATGCGCTGGAACCGCTCGACCACGGCGTCGACCGAGAAGGGCGGAGGTCCCGCCCCATCCGTGGCGCCGGCCGTCGAAGAACGGGGAGAAATGCTGCTGCGGAGCCGATGGGGGGCCGAGGAGGCCATCGGCTAACGCTGGGTCGAGATGGCCCTAATTAAGGGTGGGGTTCATCGGCACGTGCCCGAGCGATTTCCTAACGTATCGGGCCGGACTCACGCTCCCATGCGGTGCGCACGGTGCTCCCAGGAGGCGATCATCGATCGCCCCTACGCGAACGATCACCTGTGCGCGGCCCACCTGCGCGCGACCGTGGTGGATCGGGCCCGCCGGGAGATGCACCGGCAGATCCCAAGATTCTCGAGCGGGGTCGTGGCCGTAGCGCTGTCCGGCGGCAAGGACTCGGCGGCCGCCCTCGCGCTCGCGCACCGCCATTTTTCCCGCCGGCCGACGGTCCGATTGCTCGCCCTCAGCATCGACGAGGGGATCGAGGGGTATCGGTCCCGCACGCTCTCGGCGGCCGCGGAGCTGTGCCGAACCCTCGGGGTCGAGCACACGATCGTTCGCGCCCGCGATCGGATCGGGACGACCACGGACGCGGCGGCGCGCTCGCTCCCGGGCACGATCCCGTGCTCGTTCTGCGGGGTCTGGCGGCGGGGGCTCCTCAACCAGGCGGCCCGTGCCGTGTCGGCCGACCTGCTCGTCCTCGGCTTCAACCTCGACGACCTCGCGCAAACCGTTCTGATGAACCTCGCCCGAGGCGAGGTGGATCGGCTGCTTCGCATGTCTCCCCACCGGCACCGACAGCCCGGTCTCGTCCCCCGGGTGGCCCCGCTCGCCCGGATCCCGGAGCGCGAGGTGTATGCCTTCGCCCGATCGTGCGGGCTGCCGTTCGACCACGCCGAGTGTCCCCACGCCAACGCCGCGGAGCGCAATCGGTTCCGGGAGATCGTCTGGCAGCTCGAAGAGGCCCGCCCGGGCACCCGGCATGCGTTACTGCGCACGCGCGACCGCATCGCCGGTCTGCTCGAGCAGTACGGCGCCGAGGGCAACCCGGGGCGGTGCACCTCCTGTGGCGAACCTTCGGCGCACGCCGTGTGCCGATCGTGCGAGTATCGGAAGGAGGCGGGCCGTAGCGAGCCCGGCGCCACGGCATGAACGCCGGCGCGGCCCCCCCTCGCCCGAGCGATCCCCGCGCCTCGGTTCGGGAACGGGTCTTCGTCGTCGGCGCCGGCATCATGGGGAGCGGCATCGCGGCCGAGGCCGCACTACACGGCTACGCGGTCACCCTCGAGGACGTCTCGGAGGAGCTCGCCCGCAGCGGCCTCGAACGGGTCCGCGCCGCCCTCGACGGCGCGGTCGCCCACTCCGCCATCGGCGCCGCGGACCGTGACGAGGCGCTGCGGAACATCGACCTGGCCATCGGACTGCGTCGGGTCGATTCGGCCCAGCTCATCGTCGAGGCCGCGCCGGAGCGACTCGCGCTCAAGCGCGACCTGTTCCGGGAGATCGAGGCGTCAGCGCAGCCCGGAGCGCTCCTCGCGACGAACACGTCGAGCCTCCCGGTCACCAGCATCGCGTCGGTGCTGAACGACCCGGGCCGCGCCCTCGGCCTGCATTTCTTCAATCCGGTGCTGCGCATGCCGCTCGTCGAGCTCATTCCCGGCCTCACGACCCGTCCCGAGGTGATCGAGCGCGGGCGCGTCTTCGCCGAGCGGCTGGGAAAGACCGTCGTGCGGTCGCGGGACACCCCCGGCTTCGTCACGACGCGCGCCCTCGCGGTGGAGCTCAATGAGGCGGTCTGGATGTTGTACGAGGGGACGGCGACCAAGGAGGACCTCGACACGTCCTACAAGCTCGGCTTCCATCATCCGATGGGTCCGCTCGAGCTGGCCGATCTGGTGGGGCTCGACACCGCCCTTTCGATCCTCGACATCCTTTGGGAGGGTTTCAAGGACCCGAAGTACCGCGCCTGCCCGCTCCTTCGATCGATGGTCGAGGCCGGCAAGCTCGGACGCAAGAGCGGCGCCGGGTTCTACGAATATCCGAACCGGGGGCGCCCGGCGGAAGGGGGCCCCCCTTGAACGGGACCCTCGCGCTCGAGGACCTGCTCGTCCTGCTGCTCGCCTCGCTCGTCCCGGCGCTCATCTTCCTGTCCTGGGTCCGCACGAGCGAGCGGTATCGGCAGGCCTCCTGGGGGACCGTGCTGTCCCTATTCGCGTACGGGGCGATCGTCGCGACGATCGTCGCCGGCATCCTCGAGGTGATCCTGGTCGACGCGGGGACGGTCGCCTCGAAGTCGTATCCGGCGCCGGAGTTCTCGTTCCTGAACGGCGGCTCGACGGCCGGGGCGTTCTTCCTCGTTCTCGTCATCGCGCCGTTCGTCGAGGAGGGCCTGAAGGCGAGCGGGGTGGCGCGGTACCGGGACCGGATCGGAGCCGTCTCGGACGGACCGGTCTTCGGGGCGAGCGTCGGTCTCGGATTCGGCTTCTTCGAGACGTTCCTGTACGGCCTCGGCGCCTTCCTGGTCGGGGGGCTGACCGCGGGGCTCACCCTCGTGTTCATCCGGAGCATCTCGAGCGTCCTGTTGCACGGCAGCTCGACCGCCATGTTCGGATACGGATACGCCGCCAGCAAGCTCCAGGGGCGGGGCGCAGCCTCCGCCGGGTACTACCTGCTCGCGGTCGCCATGCACGCGTCGTTCAACGCGCTCGCCTCGCTGGGCTCGATCGCGATCGCCCTCGGCTACCACGGGACGGTCGGCAACTACGCCGACGCGCTTGGCCTCGTGCTCGCGATCGTCTTCGCCATCGCCGCGATCAACCACGTGGTGACGGTCATCCACGAGAGCGCGTTCCCCTCGGCCGGCGGATCGACGTCCCGGTACCGACCGCCGACGATCCCCCGACGACCCCCGGCCGGGGCCGTTCCGGGCCGCCGCTAGCCCGGACGATCAGAACGGCGGCGAAGGAGGCGGGGCCGAGGGGCTCTCCCGCCGCCAGTCGCTCTCGGAGATCTCGCGATAGACCTGTTCCGCGCCGCTCGGCGCCGGCGTCGGGCCGTGTTGGCCGACTTCGCGGATCCGGTCCTTCTTCAGCAGCCAATAGTGGATCCGCCAAGTCTTTCCGCGGGCCACCGTCGCATCCTCCTCCTCGCTGGAGATCAACCCCTCCTCCTCGAGTCGGTAGAACTGGTCGCGGTCGTCGCTCGTGAGCTTGTTGTCGAGCACGCTGTCGTGCAGACCGAAATACCCGAGGACCATCTGGGCGACCCGCGGGGCCTCCTCGGCCGCCAGCTTCCCGTGGGCGACGAGCGTCTGCTCGATCGCCCGTCGGAGCTCCTCCTCCTTGATCTGCGGCACGAGCTTCGGTCGGGCAATCGCCACCTCGTAATACGGTCATGCCCCCCGTCGAGCCGCCGGCCTGAGGGGGGCTAACCTCATCTTCCGCCCCGGATACGGACCCGCCCACATGCCGGAGTCGAGCCCCCCGGCGTCGGCCCCGGCCGCGGAGTTCCCGATCGGCCCCGAGATCGAGGCCTCGGCCCGGAAGGCCTGGGGCCTGGGCCTATGCCCGGAATGCCTCGGCCGCCTCTTCGGCCGGCACGGCCATGGCCTGTCGAATCCGGAGCGGGCGGCCCGTCTCGCCGCCGGGCTCGGGCAGCCGGTCCCGACGATCGCGGAGGGGGGTTGCTCGCTGTGCCGGGGCCTGTTCGACCGGTGGGAGATCTGGATCGAGCGGGCGCGGCGCGCCTCCGAGGAGCTGGAGTGGCGGCGATTCGCCTGCGGCTCCCGATGGGACCCTGAGATCCTGGCCCGCGAGGAGACGATCGCCGCGGAGATCGGGGCCACGCATCCGGAGTCCGCCCGAGGGGCGTTCAACCGCGAGTGGGGAAAGCGCCTCGAGGCGAGGACCGGCCGGATCGGCGCGCCGAACGACCCGGAGGTCGTCCTCGTCGCCGACCTCCCGGCCGGCCGGGTCGAGGTGACGGTCCTTCCGATCTACATCCGGGGCCGGTATCGCAAGCTCGACCGGTCGATCCCCCAGACCCGGTGGCCGTGTCGGCGCTGCGAGGGCCGCGGGTGCGACCAGTGCGCCGGGACCGGGAAGACCTATCCAACGAGCGTCGAGGAGCTCGTCGCCCAGCCGTTCCTGGAGGCGACCCTCGGGGAGGGGACCCGATTCCACGGGATGGGCCGGGAGGACATCGATGCGCGCATGCTGGGCCGGGGACGGCCCTTCGTGCTCGAGGTCCTGCGACCCAAGAAGCGCGACTTCGATCTCCTGGCCCTCTGCGCTACCGCGGGCCGCGCCTCCGGGGCGCGGATCGAGATCGTCGACCCGCGACTCGCGACGGCGGCCGACGTCGTGGCCGTCAAGGAGGCGAGCCCCGAGAAGAGCTACCGGGTGCAGGTGCGCGGCGAGGTCCCGGTGGCAAAGATTAATGAGGCCCTGACCTTCGTGACCGATCGAGCGATCGCCCAGCGGACGCCGACCCGCGTCGCGCACCGACGGTCCGACCTCGTACGGTCGCGGCGGATCCGTCAGGCGCGCCTCGTGGAGGCCTCGGAAGGGCGGTTCACGCTCGACCTGCGGGCCGAAGCCGGCACGTACATCAAGGAGTGGGTGGAAGGAGATGGCGGCCGGACCGAACCGAACCTATCGGGTCTCCTGGGCACGCCCGTGACGGTCGAATCGCTCGACGTCCTTGAGATCCACGATACGGAGTAGACGATGGTCAAGAGTTCGAAGGGCTTTCGCTCGCGCACCCGCGGCGTTCTCACCAAGGCCGTGCGCGCCCGAGGGATGCCGCCGGTCACCCAGTTCCTGAAGTCGTTCAATGTAGGGGACAAGGTGATCATCCGGCTCGAAGCGTCCGATCCGCACGGCATGCCCCACCCCCGGTATCAGGGGCGGGTCTGTACCGTGATCCGCAAGGTCGGTCGGTCCTACCAGGTGGAGTTCCATGACGGGGGGAAGCGAAAGATCCTCATCGCCCACCCGATCCATCTCGCCCGCGCCGGGGCGGTCCTGGGGAGCTCGTAGATGCCCGAACCGGTCCCCCTCGCCGATGTGAAGCGCCTCCTGACCGAGGAGGCGGCCCGCCGGACGCTGCCGCGGGAGGCGATGCTCGCCCACCAGCACTCCGAGCTGTTCGCCCGCCTCGAACCCGAGGCGAACCGCGCCCTGATCGCGGAGCTCAAGGGGCTTCCGTTCGTCGACACCGCCCTCGCGACCAAGATCGCCGACGTCCTCCCCCAGTATCCGGAAGAGGTACGCCTCCTCTTCTCCAAGGAGCGGGTCGTGCTCGACGAGGCCCAGATCACGAGCCTCCTCGAGATCGTGGCCCATCACCGATGAATCGGGGGGTGGGCCCACGGAGACCTACGTTCGAGTGCTCGACTACCTGCCCGGCGGCCGGGCGACGGAGCACGGCTACACGCGCGAGCCGATCGCGCTAGCGGTCGGCGAGTCCGAGCTCAAGCTGCTCGAGCTCGTGCCCCGGCCCGGCGGCCGCGTGACCCCCGGCGAGCGACTCCCGATCCTGCCGGTCCCGGGCGCCCCGACGCCGTCCATCGATCACGTGCGCCGGCGGATCGGTTACGACGAGCTGACGGCCAGCGCGCGCACCGAGCTTACGGAGGCGCTCGCGGAGATCGTGCGGGCCGACCCGGCGCGGTATCTGAGGTTCTTCAACGAGTCGCCGTCGGTATCCCGACGATTCCACCTGCTCGAACTCCTGCCCGGGATCGGGAAGAAGACGATGCAGGCGATCGTCGAAGAGCGGCGTCGGAACCCGTTCACGAGCTTCCAAGACATCGAGGCGCGCCTCCATCTCAAGAGCCCCGAGATGCTCGTCGTGGCCCGGATCGAGAAGGAGATGACCGGTGGCGAGGACAAGTACCGACTCTTCGTCCCGCCGTGACCTTCCGATCCCGCATGCCCCGTCGCGGCCGGCGGAGATCGAGCAGAAGCTGCGGTCGCTAGGGGTCCGGCCGGATCGACGGCGGGGCCAATCGTTCCTGGCCGATCCGTTCGTCGCCGACGCGGAGGCGGCCCTCCTCGGGACGAAGCCGGGCGTCCCGGTCCTGGAGGTCGGCGGCGGCCTCGGGATCCTGACCGAAGCGCTCCTGCGGCGCGGGATCGAACCGCTGACGGTGATCGAGTCGGACCCTCGGCTGGCGGCCCACCTTCAGAAGACCTTCGGCGAGCGCGTCGACGTCCGGATCGGCGACGCGACGACCCTGCCGATCCCCGACGTGCCGGCGGCGGTGGGCAACCTCCCCTATTCGATCGCCACCCCCATCCTCCTCCGATTGTTCGAGGCCCGCATCCCCCGGGTCGTCGCGATGGTCCAGCGGGAGGTCGCCGATCGGCTGACGGCGAGCTATGGGTCGCGCTCCTACGGCCGTCTGACCGTGATCGTAAGGCTGTTCGGGACCGTCGAGCCGTTCCAGGTGGTGCCCCCCACGGCGTTCCGGCCGGAGCCGGCGGTCGACAGTCAGGTCGTGGCGTTCACAGGCCGGCCCGGCCCGCTCCCTGTCGAGTCATTCCCCACCCTCGAGCGCGTGCTGCAGGCGTTGTTCTCCTCCCGCCGCAAGCAGCTGGGGAACCTCCTCCCGAGGCTGACGCCCGACGCCGAGGCGATCGCCCAGGAAGCGGGTTGGCCCTCCGAATGGCCCCACCGCCGTCCAGAGGACCTCCCGCCCGAGGCGTTCTACGGTCTCGCTGACGCGCTCCACCGGCGGTCGAGATCAACGCCTCGCGGCGCCCTCAAGTGGGAAAAGCCACCCTCGGCGCCCCGTTCGCGTTAGGGCCCCGGCGGATCGGGGGGCGCGACCGGCCCGCCCGACACCATCCAACGCGGGGTGAATCCGGTTGAAGGAATGTTTGTTATACGGCCTCAACGCCAAAAGAAGGCCGTGACCGAAGTCGTTGGAGGGGCGGGGGCCAGCCTCGGCGCGAGTACCTGGTGGGTGCGCAATGCCCAGCCTCTGAAGACCCTGTTCCGGCTCCTCCTCGGGGTCGCTTGGCTGACCGACGGGATCCTGAAGTTCACCTCCGGATTCGTCGACAATTTCCTCTCCTCGGTCCAGAACTCGCAGGCGAACGCCCCGGGTTGGCTTTCCGGCTGGTTCTCCTTCTGGGCCGACCAGGCGAACGGGCACGCCACCACGATCGTTTACACCGTGGGGATCCTCGAGCTTCTCCTCGGCCTTGCCCTGGTCTTCGGCCTGATGCGGAAGATCGCCTACGTGGGGGGCGTGGTCCTCAGCCTGCTCATCTGGGCGGTGCCGGAGGGATTCGGCGGCCCCTACCAGACCGGTTCGGGCGGCACGGACATCGGCACCGGCGTGATCTACGCGATCGCCTTCCTCGGACTCATCCTGATCAACGCGACCTACGGACCGAGCCGCTACAGCCTCGATTTCTACATCGAGCGACGCGTGCCGAAATGGTCGCGGATCGCCGAGTTCGGCGATCCCCCCTCCCTTGGGAAGGCCGCAATGGCCCCAGGACCCGAATCGGCCGCTTAAGGGCTGCAAAGTCCACGAAGCCGGCGCAGCTTCGATTCCCGGCTCGCGGGTAATCCAGGACCGGCCCGCCTGGCCGGTCGTCCAGTCACTTCGGCGACGAGCTTCGGGGTTGTCCGAAGGCGGTCCCAGTTCGTCCCGCACGATACCCTAGATCACCTTTCAAGAATACGTTCGCCCCGCACCCAGCGGTTCCGTCCGGTCGGTCACCGCCACAATCGTAGTACGATCCGCCTCGGTGGCCTGCTTTATCCTCTACGGCCATGGTCGATCGGGGGCGACTGCGTGGCTCGACTGCTGCGAATCCTGCTGGCCTTCGTTGCCGTCGGGATCCTTACTGGAGCCCCGGGAATGGTTCCGCTCCATCCCCCCTCCCCCACCAAACTACCCTTCCCAGTTTCCATTATCGGTCATCCGACTTCGAAAGCTGACCTCGTTGGAAGAGCTGGTCATTTCCCGGTCGATCAGGGGCTCGTGGCGAGAACGTTGGTTCCCTCCGCTTCAGCAGTGAACCCTCTGAGATACCGCTCTTCCGAACCGGCTCCAATGGGAATCGCGGACTACGGAATCGCCTCGGGCGGCGCGGCCTACTCGTACAACACCTCGGCGTTCGCCGGGTCTGTTCAGATCGGATCGGCCCTGGCTTGGGGCTACGACCCGGTTGGCAAGTTCAACACCTCATCGGTTACATTTCAATTGAATGTCATGCTGATCGTGACGAATGGGACCGCGAACATCACCTACTGGGTGCAGGGCATCCTCGCATTGGCCACGCGAAATTCTTCCGCCAACTTTGAGGATGAAATCTGGAATGCAACCGGGGCCAGGACCTTGGCCGGAAACGCGATCCGGGGTAATGGGTCCCTCGCCGGAGGAAGTTATCTGTACGTACCCCCCCGGGGGGCAGGACTTCCCGGTAATTGGGTGACGCTCGCGCAACCCGCCAACGTTTCGATCGAGCTGACCACGAAGTCGATCGGAGGAGTCCCTGCGGTAGTCTTCGAATACAACGATGGTCTCGGTTGGGTCAACCTCGACACGGCCCGGATCGCGTGGGCGAGCGGCTGGACCGATTCCGGATTCCACGTCGATGGGTTCCGGTTGGCCATCCCGAGCGTCCCGGTCTTTTACGACGCTGAGTGGGTGTACTGTGGCTGGGGCGGGGGTGAGATCGCAAACAACAATGCCTCCGATCTTTCGATGGCCCTCCAATTCTGGAACGGGCACAATCTGCAGGCCGTCCCCGACGCGTACGACATGGGATTTGATACCGGAGAGTTGATGGGAAACGTCACGCCGATCCTGGACACCTACCCGATGTCGGGCCTTCCCGCCGCCCATCTAGGCGCCGGCAAGGGTACGCTCGGCGTTCTGTATTCCCAGACAATGGTCGCCCGACTCAACGTCCGATCGCCGACGGTGCCGAATGGTACCCTCATCGTAGGAAAGAGCCCGGTCCAATTCGTCGGAGGAGCGATCAATCTTACCCTTCAGCCCGGGACCTACCGGGTTACTCTACAGAATGGGACCCGACCGGTCGAAAACAGATCCGTTAGCCTCGCTCCGGGTTCTGCCGACACTATCACCATGCCGGCCACTGAGAGCGTCAGTTTGCGGGCCGTCGGCCTTCCCGTTGGGACGGCCTGGTCGGTCGTCGTCGCGGGCGGGATTCACAGTGCTACAGCCTCGACGATCTCGCTCGGTTTGTTTAACGGCACGTACGTCTATCAGGTCCGACCCGTGCCCGGGTACGTCCCCGCGGCCTACGGTGGAACGCTGAGAGTAAGTGGCCCACAAATCTTCACCATCAACTTCACGGCATTCACGTTCGTGGTTACTGGGACCGAAACGGGACTTCCGGCGGGGGAACTCTGGTCGGTGGCGGTGGGAAGCACGACGTACTCCTCTTCGAACTCCACGATCCTCGCCCGATTCCCGAACGGGACATTTGCCTACTCGACCCGGGCCGCGTCCGGATTCGTCCCCGAGCCGATGACGGGAAGTTTCACAGTGGCCGATGGACCAGCTTCCTTTTCGGTCGTATTCTCGGCCGAGCCGGGTTACCTGACCGGCACTCTATCGCCGGCGATCGCCAGCCTGACCGTCAATGGAATCGTTGGCGCCGTCTACGCGAACGGCACCTTCAACCTGTCCCTCGCTCCGGGCCGGTATGAGGTGAATGCGACGTTATCTGGATACCGTGGCACTTCTTCCAATGTTACGATTGCCCCAGGATCGGTAACCCCCCTGACGATCGCCCTGACAAGACTCCCCGGATCATCACCGACGAGCACCCAGCCTTGGTCGGGGCCCACCCTCATCCTGGCGGGAGTGGGTGTTGCTGTGGTAGCCCTTGCTGGCGTTTTTTTCTTCTCGATCATGCGACGTCGACGACCCTGACCTGCAGATGAACAGGCATTAACCCCCGAGGTCTCATCCGCAGTGACCAGCCACGGAAGTGGCATTCGCCCGGACCCACCTGGCGTATCGCCACTTTCGAGGGGTAGTTGAGGGGTTGATTTCACGAGCCACTGAGCTCGTGCATCGGCTCGAGGCGAGAAGTCGTGCGCGACGCCGGGAGGACCCTAGAGAGCGGATTGTTCGACTCGAGATCGGATCGAAGGACCCATCGCATTCATATACGAGCGCTTGGTTCCCCGTACGGGAGAAGCCTATGCTACAGGGAACGCCGATTCTCGTCCTCAAGGAAGGCACCGAGCGCGAGAGGGGAAAGAGCGCGACACAGAACAACATCGCCGCCGCCCGGGCCATCGCCGACGCGGTCCGTTCGACCCTCGGTCCACGGGGGATGGACAAGATGCTCGTCGATTCGATGGGGGACATCACGATCACCAACGATGGCGTCACCATCCTGAAGGAGGTCGACGTCGAGCACCCGGCCGCCAAGATGATCGTCGAGGTCGCCAAGACCCAGGACCAGCAATGCGGGGACGGGACCACGACCGCCGTCGTCCTGGCCGGAGAGCTGCTGAAGCGGGCCGAGACGCTCCTCGAGCAGAACATCCATCCGACCGTCATCACCCGGGGCTACCAGATCGCCCTCCAGGAGGGCCAGCGGCTGCTCGAGAAGGAGATCGGGACCGCCGTCAAGGTGGACGACGAGAAGATGATGTACGATTGCGCGACGACCGCCATGGGTTCGAAGGGGGTCTTCGGGTCCCGGGACGAGCTCGCGAAGATCGCCGTTCAGGCCGTTCGCAAGATCGTCGAGAAGCGCGGGGAGCGAGTCGTGGCCGACGTCGACCAGATCAAGGTCGAGAAGCGCCACGGCGGCACCATCGCCGACACCCAGCTCATCGACGGGATCATCCTCGACAAGGAGCGGGGGCACCCCCGGATGCCCCGTCAGGTGAAGGACGCCAAGATCGCCCTCGTGAACTCGGCGCTCGAGATCAAGAAGACCGAGATCGAGAGCAAGATCAACATCAAGAGCGCGAACCAGATCCAGAGCTTCCTCGACGAGGAGGACAAGACGTTCCGCCGGATGGCGGAGCAGGTCAAGGCGGCCGGCGCCAACGTGCTGATCTCCCAGAAGGGGATCGACGACGTCGTCCTGCACTACCTCGCCAAGGAGGGGATCTTCGCCCTCAAGCAGGTGAAGGAGTCCGACCTCCAGAAGCTCGCCCGGGCGACCGGTGCGAAGATCGTGACCGGGCTCAAGGAGCTGACCAACGCCGACCTCGGCCACGCCCAGCAGGTCGAGGAGAAGAAGGTCGGGGAAGAGGACATGACCTACGTCACGGGATGCGCGAACCCTCGCTCGGTCTCGATCCTCATCCGCGGCGGCACGGAGCACGTCACCCAGGAAGTGGAGCGCTCGCTCCAGGACGCCCTCAAGGTCGTGGCCAGCGTGCTCGAGGACGGGGTCGTCTGTCCCGGCGGCGGCGCCACAGAGATCGATCTGTCGGTGAAGCTGCGCAAGTTCGCCCCCTCGGTGGGCGGACGGGAGCAGCTGGCGGTCGAGGCGTTCGCCCAGGCGCTCGAGTCGGTCCCGTGGGCGCTCGCCGAGAACGGCGGCTACGATGCCATCAACACCCTGATCGAGCTGCGGGGGGCCCACGACGGCCCGAACGCGAACCGGAACTTCGGGGTGAACCTCGCGGACGGGAAGGGCGCGGACATGTGGAAGCTGCACGTGGTCGAGCCGTCCCGCGTCAAGCGCCAGGCGATCTCCTCCGCCGTCGAGGTCGCGAACATGGTCCTGCGGATCGACGACGTCATCGCCTCCAAGAAGTCGTCGCCGGCGCCCCCCGGCGGGCCGGGCGGGCACGACCACTAGGGCGCTCGCCGGGCCCAACCCCTTCTCCCCCGGACTGTTGGCCTCGCGGGCCGAAGTCTTCTTAACAGACTTCGGGTAGGCGCGCTCCGCCATGCGGACCAAGCCCGTGGAGGGGGTGCTTCGCCTGGACGTCGTCACGCTCGATCCGCGCCCGGCGATCTACCTCGCCTACGATGGCCTCGCCGGCCTTTCCCAGCGGGCGATGCTCCGGGACCTGATCGAGGAGCTGCACCGTCAGGGCCCCGAGACGCTCAAGTCGTTCATCGACGCGGTTCGCAAGCACCACTCCGGCCAGGTCCACGTCTACTTCTCCGACTACGTCAGCTACGGGATCGGCGGGGGCGACGCCACCTCCGAGTTCTTCTTCGGGACGTTCCTCGTCCTGTACCAGGCCGCCAAGAACGGCTCCCCGGAGGAGATCCTGCTCCAGCGGACCGGCGGCACCGAACGCTTCCCGGTCGACTCGATCGCAGCGTAAGACCCCGCCCCGCCGGCGGTCGGGCCGTCGTCGCCTCGTCGGGGGAATCGCATCGGGGGCCTCGGGGAACCTGCGCGTTCGCCCAGCACCTTTTTCGTCTGGCACCGTCCCTCGCCTGCCCGATGCCGGAGGACTCCCACCTAGTCGAGGAGCGACGCGGGAAGGTCGAACGGCTCCGTCGCGAGGGTCGGGAGCCGTTCCCCTGGTCGTATCCGGGTCGGGTGCCCTCCGAGACCGTCGTCGCGGCGTGCCGAGGGATCGCCCCCGGCGGGTCGGCCGGTGAGGGCTCGTTCCGGGTCGCCGGGCGGATCCGCGCGATCCGGGGCCACGGCAAGAGCGCCTTCCTGGATCTCGACGACCTCTCGGGGTCGCTCCAGCTGTTCGCGCGGGTCGATGAGCTCGGGGAGGCCGGGTTCGGCCAACTGCTCGCCGATATCGACCCCGGCGACCTGGTGGGCGCCGACGGGATCGCCGTGGTCACCCGACGGGGGGAGCCGTCGTTACGGATCAGTGCCTACGCGGTCCTGGCCAAGGCCCTGCACCCGCCGCCCGAGAAGTTCCACGGACTCCAGGACCCCGAGGCGCGGATCCGTCAGCGCTACGTCGATCTCCTCGCCTCCCCGGAGAGCCGGACCCGTTTCCGGGTGCGCTCGCTCCTGACGAGGGCGCTGCGCCAGCACCTCGACGGCCTCGGTTTCCTGGAGGTCGAGACCCCCACCCTCATCCCGGTGGCGAGCGGCGCCGCCGCGCAGCCGTTCACGACCCGGTCGAACTACCTCGACGAGGAGCTGCAGCTGCGCATCGCCCTCGAGCTCCCCCTCAAGCGCCTGCTCGTCGGAGGCCTCGAGCGGGTCTACGAGGTCGGCCATGTCTTCCGTAACGAGGACCTCGATTCGACCCACTCGCCGGAGTTCACGATGATGGAGCTGTACTGGGCGTACGCCGACTATTCCGACATGCGCGGGTTGGTCGAGCGGCTCTACGAGAGCCTGGCGAAGACCGCGGCCGAGATCTACCCCGGGTCGCCGGCCGCCCAGGAGGCCCCCGCCCGCTTCCGGCCCCCGTTCGCCACGGTCGACTTCGTCGAGGAGCTTGAGCGGCGCAGCGGGCTATCGGATCTCCTCGAGAAGAGCCGCGAGGAGCTGGCGGCGCTCGCCCGCGCGGTCGGGGCGACGGTCCCGGACGACTCGCCCGCGGGAAAATTCCTCGACAAATTGTTCGAGCACTACGTCGAGCCGACCCTGGACCGGCCCACGTTCGTCGTCGACTTCCCGGCTTCCACCACGCCGCTCGCCAAGCAGCACCGATCCCGGCCCGACCGGGTCGAGCGCTTCGAATTGTTCGACCGCGGGTTCGAGCTCGGGAACGCCTACACCGAGCTCAACGACCCCGACGAGCAGGAGCGACGGTTCCGGGCGCAGTTGTCGGCGCGCGGCGAGGACCACTACGCGTACGATGCGGACTTCGTCGACGCCCTGCGATACGGGATGCCGCCGTCCACGGGACTCGGGATCGGCCTCGACCGGATGATCATGGCGCTCACGGGCGCGCCCTCGATCAAGGACGTCATCCTATTCCCCCTGGCCCGGGATCGCCCCCGGGATTGACGGGCTACAACTGCGCTTCGATCGCCCGCTGGCGGTGTCGATAGGCGAGCACCGCGAAGGCGGAGGCGCCGGCCGAGGCCGCCGCCCCGGCAAGGTACCACCCCGACTCGCCGTGGACGATCAGGGGGGAGGCGATCGCGAGGACCGGGGGGAGGAGGGCGAAGGATACGTTCGCGCTCACGCTCGACGATCCGCCCGCGGGCGCGGCGAGGACGAGGTGGCTTTCGGAGGGGGCGAGGGCGAGCACCCCGACCGTGACGGGCGCGGCGGTCCCACTCGGGGTTTCGAATCCGGCCCCCCAGTCGACGACCGCCGTCGGACCGCGAGGCTCGGACCCTTGGATCCCCCGGATGCTCGGGTCCCACAATCCGCTCATGCTCCCGAGGGCCGGGCCCGAACAGCCGGCCGAATCGGGGGAGTCGGGGCCGCCGGTGCACGCGACCAGGCCCCGCGCCGAGGGGGTGGATAGGGTGAGCTGGACCCCCAGGAGGTCGTTCGCGGAGATCCACGGCCACCCGGTCAGCGTCCACTGGGTGGTGGCGCCCTGGGAAGGATTCGAGGGCGAGCTCAAGGAGTACCGGATGGCGAGGTGGGCGGTCCCGATGGGCGCTCCGTCCGGCTGGACCAGGTTGTCGGGACCCTGCCATAGGCCCGCATTGGACGGATAGACGGTGAGCGACGCCGTGAGGTCGAACAGGTCGGAGCTCGAACCGGGGGCGACCGTTCCGTTCGTGACGACGATGTCCGAGGGCAGCGCGACCGCCACGATCTTCGGGGCGGACGCCGAGGCGGTCGCCTCGAGCACCTGGTCGATCGAGAGGGAGGACGGCGCGGACGAGTTGCCCGCCTCGCTCAGTTCGACCTCGGGATACGCCGAGGGGAACGACACCTGGACATCCCCGGCGCTGGAGGTGGAATACGGCCCGGCGAGTGGCGCATGCCCGGATCCGATGGCACTCGTCGCGAGCAGCGCGGTCACCGCCGCGGCGCTAAGGAGGAGGCGCGCCAGGAATCGGGAACCGCCGGGGAGGCCGGATCGAACTGCGCGCATTCGGGCCCGTGGACCTCCGAGCCGGGACAGGGGTCTATAATCGTTCCCGAACAGCCGTTGAACCGTCACGGATGCAGCTCCGACCAGAACCGTAGGAATCGGTCGACCACCCCTTCGGGCAGGGGCGGGAACCGGAGGAGCAGGGCATGGACCCGGGCCGGATCCGATAGGCGCACCCTCCGCTCGGCGCCGGCCCCGTCTCGGGCGATCACACCGGCGGCTTCGAGTCGCCGCAGGAAGTACGATAGGTTCTGCGGGGTCGTTGAAAGATCGGCGGCTAACCCGGCGGGGGCGCTCGGACCATCGAGGTAGAGATGGAGGAGGAGGGACCGAGGGACCCCCTGGCGCAGCAGCGCTAGGAGCTGCTGGTCCGGGGCCGGGATCGGCCCCCCCATCTCCGGCACGACGGCGGGATAGGCGCACTTGTAGCCTCCGGAAAAGCGGACCGTGATGAGTCCCTCCTTCCCGAGCCGATACAGATGGTAGTCGAGGGTCCCGATCGGAATGCTCAGCCGCCGCCGGATCTCGCGGAGGTGGACGCCCGGGTACCGTTGGACGAAGGAGAGGAGCGCCTCGGCCCAGGAACCCCGGCGCTCTTCCGCGCGCATTCGGGGACGCGGCCCCCTATCGGACGAGCGTTGCGACGAACAGCACGAGCAGCAGGGCGGCTTCGAAGCCGGCGGTGATCGCCAGGAGGGTCGCCGGGGCGAGCCCGGAGGTGAAAAGGCCGACCCCCACGACGACCCCTTGGACCGCGATGAGCCAGAATCCGGCCGCGACCAGGGCCATCCGAGAGGACGGGGCCCGTCGCCAGGCGGCGATGGCGAGGGTCCCCAAAGCGGCGCCGAACACCGCGATCCCCGCGAAGGCGACGTTGGCGATCGCGCTCAGGTCCATCCGACGCGGCGTAGCGCGCCAGTTCCCCTTTATACTGAGCCATTCAGTTGATACGTCGGTGGGCGACGCTCCCGGCGACCCGGTCCCCCTCGCGATCGACCGGTTGACCGTCCGCTATGGGAGCCGGATCGGCGTCTCGGAACTCTCGCTCGTGGTGCGCCCCGGGGAGATCTACGGACTGCTCGGATCGAACGGGGCCGGCAAGTCCACGACGATGAAGAGCATCGTCGGTCTCCAGCGGCCGGATGCCGGGAGCGTTCGGGTCTTCGGGTTCGACCCCACCCAGGAGGGTGTCGAGGCGAAGCGGCGCGTCGGCTACGTGCCGGAGGCTCCGATGCTGTTCGAAGCCCTCTCCCCGTGGGAGTTCCTCGAGTTCGTGGCGAACGTGCGCGGCCTCGCCCGCGACGCCGCGACCGGACGGGCGCGCCGGTACGCCGAGGCGTTCCAGCTGACCCCCGAGCTCCACCAACCGATCGCCACCCTATCGATGGGCAACCGACAGAAGGTGCTGCTCGTGGGGGCGCTGCTGCACCGGCCTCCTCTACTCGTGCTCGACGAACCGTTCCACAGCCTGGACCCACGGGCCATCCGGATCGCCCGGGAACTCCTGCGGCAGCATGCGACCGAGGGCCGGGGGGCGGTGTTGCTGTCGACCCATACGATGGAGGTCGCCGAGAAGCTGTGCGATCGCGCCGGGATCCTCGACCAGGGCCGCCTCGTGGGCGAGGGAACGATCCCCGAGCTTCGGGGATCGCAGTCCCATAGCCTCGAGGAGGCGTTCCTGCGGCTGACCCGCGAAGAGGAAGGAGTCCGGGCCGCCGTCGCGTCGCTCGGCCAGGCATGATCGGATCCTGGCGCGAGGCGTATCGATTGCAGGCCCGAGCGTTCCCGGAACTCGCCTACGAGGCGATCTACGCGGTCCGCCAGGGCAACCTGCCGCCCGCCCTCCCCCCCTCGGAGATCGGGGCCCGCTCCCTGCGTCGAGTGCTGCAGAGCAAGCTGCTCGTCTCCGGGCTCCTCGCCCTCGTCGCGCTCGGGACGATCCTCGTCCTGA
The DNA here is from genome assembly GCA_035945215.1 of Thermoplasmata archaeon. Classification (GTDB taxonomy): domain Archaea; phylum Thermoplasmatota; class Thermoplasmata; order Lutacidiplasmatales; family UBA184; genus Lutacidiplasma. The sequence continues at coordinate 98,623 of DASZAJ010000010.1, read as the reverse complement.
GCCCGGTCGCGGAAGGTCTGCTGGCGCCGGACCTCGCCCGCCCGCTGTACATCGCCACAGTCCTCGTCGGCCTCCTCGTCCTGGAGCTCGCCCTGATCTGGTGGACCGGACTCCAAGTGCTCCCCACCTTCCTGGCCTCGCCGATCCTTCCGACCCTCGAGGCGCTGCCCGTCCCCTCGCCGACCGTCGATCGGGTGGGGCTCCTCCTCTTCCTGCGGCTGTTCGATCTTCCCGCCGCGACGGCCCTCATCGTGACGCCGATCGCGGTCGGGGTCGCGCTCCACTCGCCCCTGGCGGGGCTGGCGATCCTCCCCGGGGCGCTCTCCGCCGTCGTCTTCGCCCTCGCGCTCGCCCTCGTCACGGGACGCTTCTTCGTCCGTCACGTCCAGGCGTCGCCCGGCGGCTCCGGCCACACGGCCCTTCGGTGGGCCTATCTCGTCCTCTGGGCGATCCCCGCGTTCGCGATGTACGGCTACGTGACGATCGGGCCCCGGGCCGTCGCGTGGCTCTCCGGGGTCGTCGCCGCCGGTCCGTCCGGGCTGGTCGACGGGCTTCTCGCCGCGTACCCCTTCCCGCTGGCCTCCCTGCCCTCGCTCGCGAGCACCGGCTCGCTCGCGTGGAGCGATTCGGGGGTGGGCCCGGTCGTCGTCGTGGTCTCCGGCTCCCTCGTGTACGGCGCGTTGACGGTCGTGCTGGCCGGCTGGCTCGTGACCGCCCCCCGGGGGCTCGCGGTCGCCCGGGGGATCGGGTCGCTCCCCGCGGCCACCGAATCGGTGCTCCGGACCCGCAGCCCGCCGACCTCGATCGTCGTCAAGGACCTACGGATCGCTTCGCGGACCCCCGCGTACGCCTTCCTGATCCTCCTCCCCCTGCTCGATGCGGTCGCGATCGGGGCCTGGACGCTGCTCAGCCAGCCGAGCCCGTCCGACGCCCTCAACATCGCCTCGGCGGCGGTCGCCACGGCCGCGCTGCTCGCGACGTTCTTCAGCCCGGCCTTCTTCGCCATCGAGCTCATGGGCTACTCGTACACCCGGACCCTGCCGCTGCCCCAACGTTCCCTGCTCCTCGGGAAGGTCCTCCTGGTGGCGGGTCTGTACCTCGTGGCCTCCGGGACGGTGCTGGCGATCACCCTCCTGCGGCTGTTCGATCCCGTGCCGTTCGCGCTCTTCGTGGCCGCCGAGCTGCCGGCGGTGCTCGCTGCGGCGTTCCTGGAGCTCGGGATCCTGGTCCGGGTCGCGCAGCGACGGGGACTGCCGATCACCAACTTGTACGCCGGAAGCTGGTGGACGGCGGCGGTCGCCTTCCCCGGGGTGATCGTGGCCGGCGCCCCCCTCGTCCTGTTCGAGCTCGGGCGTTCGTCCTCCCTCGGATACGCGACGGCGTTGATGGCCGCCGTATCGGTGGTCGAGCTGGCGGGAGCGGCGACGTTTTCTCTCCTCGCCGCCGGCCGGTCGGTGGACTGATGCCGAAGGAGATCCCCCCGCGCTTCGTCCCGTCCGAGGTCGAGGACCGATGGCAGCGGGCTTGGGAGGCCGCCGCCGCGTTCCGGGCGCCCGACCGACCGACCGGCCCGACGTTTTCGATGGTGCTGCCTCCCCCGAACGTCACCGGGGTCCTCACTCTCGGGCATATCCTCGGGGACACCGTGATGGACATACTCGCCCGCTGGCATCGGATGCGCGGGGCGCCGGTGCTCTGGCTGCCGGGGGTCGACCACGCGGGCCTTTCGACGCAGGTCGCGGTGCGACGCCACCTCGCCCAGTCCAAGGTCCGCATGGAGGACCTCTCCACGGAGCAGGTGCGGGCGGAGATCGAGCGATGGAAGGCGGCTCGGGAGACGACCATCCGGGCCCAGACCCAGGCCGCCGGATTCTCCGTGGACTGGTCGCGGTACCGCTACACGATGGACGAGGCCAGCGTGCGGGCCACGCGCCTGGCGTTCGTCCGATTGTACGAAGCGGGCCTCATCTACCGGGGGGAACGGATCGTCAATTGGGACCCGAAGCTGCGAACGGCCATCTCCGATCTCGAGGTCGTCCACCAAGAGGAGGAGGCGGACCTGCTGTACCTCGAGTACCCATGGGCCGACGGGAGCGAGGGGGGCCTGTTGATCGCGACCGTTCGCCCGGAGACGATCTTCGGGGACACGGCCGTGGCGGTGCATCCGGAGGACCCCCGCCATCGCGAGGCCGTCGGACGGTCGGTGCGGGTCCCGCTGACGGGGCGCTCGGTGCCCGTGGTCGCCGATCCCGGGATCGATCGGGAATTCGGGAACGGCGCGCTCAAGGTGACTCCGCGACACGATCTGTTGGACTTCGAGATCGCCAAGCGGCATCCCGAGGTGGAGATCCCCCCGCCGATCCTCGACGAGAGCGCCCACCTCGTCGGCCCGTTCGTGCCCTCGGAGTTCCAAGGCCTCGATCGGGACCGGGCGCGGTCGGCGGTGACCGAAGCCCTGCGCGGCCAAGGGTTCGTCAAGCGGGTCGAGCGATATCGCCACAGCGTCGCGCGTTCGGAACGCTCCGACGCGGTCCTCGAGCCTCGCCTCTCGACGCAATGGTTCGTCCGGATGGCCGGGCTAGCCCCCCCCGTCGTCGAGGCGGTGCGGTCCGGCGAGATCCGGATCTTCCCGGATCGCTGGACCCTTACCTTCTTCCGATGGATGGAGAACCTCCAGGACTGGTGCATCTCCCGCCAAGTGGTGTGGGGCCACCCCGTCCCGGTCGTGTACTGTGAGAGCTGCCAGGCGGAGTTGGCGAGCGTCGACGCGCCGGTGCGCTGCCCTCGCTGCCAGGGGCAGCGATTCCGCCCGGACCCCGACGTCCTGGACACGTGGTTCACCTCGTGGCTCTGGCCGTTCGCCACGCTCGGCTGGCCGGAGGCGACCTCGGATCTGGCGCTCTACTATCCGACCCAGGTCCTCGTCACCGGCCGCGACATCATGTTCTTCTGGGTCGCCCGGATGATGATGGCAGGCTACCGGTTCACGGGCCGCAAGCCCTTCTCGAGCGTCTACTTCACGGGGATGCTGCGGGACGAGACCGGCCGCAAGATGTCCAAGCACCTCGGAAACTCGCCGGAACCGCTCGACCTAATCCGGGATCGGGGGGCCGATGCGCTGCGCTTTGCCGTGATCTTCCCGAATCCGGTCGACCAGGACGGCCCCTTCACCGCGGCCACCCTCGACGGGGGCCGCAACTTCCTGACGAAACTGTGGAACCTCGGCCGATTGCTCCTCGCCCAGATTCCAGAAGGAGCCCCCGCGGCCGCCCAGCCTCCGCGCGTCGACGCATCCAGCCCGCTCGAGAACCGATGGATCCTCTCGAAGTGGCGGGAGACCGCGGTGGCGGTCGACCGCGCCCTCGGCGACTTCGAGTTCACGAACGCCGCCTCCCTCCTGCATGGGTTCGTCTGGCACGACCTGGCGGACCGCTACGTGGAGATGGCGAAGGACGCCTTGCAGGGCGCCCGCGGGGAGCTCGCGCGCCGCGAGGCGAGGGAGGTCCTTCTGTTCGTGTTCGAACGAACCTTGCGCCAGCTCCATCCGTTCGTCCCGCATGTGACCGAAGAACTCTGGCACCATCTGCCCCACGAGGGGGACCTCCTCGCCGCGGCCCCGTGGCCGGACCTGGAGGGGGTCCCCGCGGACCCGCCGGCGATGGCCGACATGGAGATCCTCCTCGACTCGATCCGAGCCCTTCGGAACCTGCGGACCGAAACGAAGACCCCGGTGGCCGAGATCCCGTCGGTGTGGATGCGCGCCTCGAGCCCCGCCTCGGCCGCCGTGCTCGAGGCGCAACGATCGATCGTCACGCGGCTCGGGAGGGTCGCCTCGGTCCAGGTGCTGGCGGGCGACGACGGGGCCCCGCAAGGCTGCGCCCACGCGGTCACCCCGCACGCCGAATTCTTTCTCCCACGCCCCACGGACACCCCGGTCGAGGCCGATGGGCTCGCGCGGGAGCGGGAGCGGCTGGTCGAGCTTCTCGCGAAGACGCGCGCGCGGCTCGCGGATGCCGGGTTCCGCGCCCGCGCCCCCGCCCACGTCGTCGCCGAGGCCGAGGAGAAAGCGACCGAGATCACCGAGCGGCTCCGGAAGATCGATGGATCGCTCGGGCCCCCGCCCTCGGAGGCGCCATGAAGCGCCCGGCGAGGCCGTCGGCGAAGCCACGGCCGGTCGCCCGGGTTTCCCGTTCCCCCGGCCGGGCCGCACGCCCGCCCGAGGGGATATCGATGGGCCGGGCCGGGCGGCAGCACCCCGCCTTGGGGCTCGGCCTGTGGGCCGTGGGCCGATGGACCCCCGAGGACGAGGTCCGGACGCGCGCGACCCTCACACGGGCCCTCGAGCGGGGCATTCGGTGGCTCGACACGGCGGAGGTCTACGGGAGCGGCCGATCCGAACGGGTCGTCGGCGACGTGATCGCGGCGAGGCCCGCGCCCCAGGATCTGTTCCTCGCCACCAAGGTCTCCTGGGAGCACCTGCGTCCCGGCCAGATCCGCGCGGCACTGACGGGCAGCCTGCAGCGGCTCGGGCGCCGATCGGTGGACCTGTATCTGGTCCATGCCCCGGACCCCCGGGTGCCGATCGCGGATACGATGGGGGCCCTCGAAGCGCTCTGGAAAGAAGGGCGCATCGGGGCGATCGGGGTCAGCAACTTCGGTGTCGAGGAGCTCGAAGCGGCCCGCAACGCCCTCTCCGAGGCGGAGATCGTCGTCGACCAGGTCCGCTACAATCTGTTCGATCGGGAGGATGGAGATTCGATCCGGTCGTACTGCGAGCGCCACCGGATCGTCATCGAGGCGTACACCCCGCTGCTGCGGGGGCTGCTGGCCGGCCGCTACCTGGACGGGGAGAAGCCCCCGGTCGAGATCCGCCGGTTCACCCACCGCCTCTTGGACGACGAGGCGCTCCCCGAGGTCCTGGGGCGGGCCCGAAAGCTGCGCGAACTCGCGCGCCAGAGTGACGTTCCGATAGCGGCGATCGCCTTGCACTGGTTGCGGGCCCGCGGGGCCGCGCCGGTGTTCGGCGCGACGCAGCCCGAGCAGGTCGAGGCGGTGATGGCGGCGTTCGCCCGGGTCCCCCCCGCGTCGGTCCTCGAGCGGGCCGATGCCATCGCCCGTGGGTCGACCGATGCTTAGGCTCGTCGCGTTCGACATGGACGGCACCCTCGTCGACGTCGCGAGCAGCTGGCGGTCCGTCCACGAGCACTTCGATGACCAGAATGAGGAGGGCCTGCGCGCCTTCCTCGAGAACCGGATCGATGACGCCGAGTTCGTCCGCAGCGACATCCGGATCTGGTGGCGGCACCAGCCCGAGATCACGGTGTTCGACATCGAGCAGATCCTGCGCCCCGTCCCCCTGATGCCCGGCGCCGCGGAGCTCGTCGCGGCGCTACGCGCCCACGGGATCCACACGGCGATCGTCAGCGGGGGGATCGACCTGCTCGCCAAGCGGATCGGACGCGAGCTCGGGATCGACTATGTTCTGGCGAACGGCTTTCGTACCGATGCGCGCGGTCGATTGACCGGCGAGGGTATCGTCCGCGTGCCGATCTGGGGCAAAGAGCAGGTCCTGGCCGATATCCAGGCGCAGCTCGGGGTGGCGCCGTCGTCGACGGGCGCCGTTGGGAACTCCGAGATCGATGTCGGCCTGTTCCGACGCGCCCGGGTCGGCATCGCCTTCCGGCCGGAGGATGCGGCCGTCCGGTCGGCCGCCACGTTCGTCGTGGAGTCGGGCGACCTCACCCAGGCGATCGGCCCGCTGCTCGACGGCGAGGCCCCGCGCCCGCCCACGTCGGCCCAACCTTCATAAACCGCTCGGGGGTGGTCGGGACCCTCGCCCCATGCCCGAAGACTACCGCGCGCTGCTCGATCGCGCCCATCGGTTGTTGCCGCCCGTCCGGGTCGCCACCGAGCGGTTCGTGATCCCGGACCCGGACGTCATGACCGACGGGAAGAATACCGTGGTCCGCAATTTCAAGGAGATCGTCGACGTGCTCCGACGCGAGCCGGAACACGTCATGGGCTACCTCGCCCGCGAGCTCGGCTCCCCGGGGGTGCTCGACCTCCCGCGCGGCGTGCTCAAGTCGCGGGTGAGCCGCGAGCAGGTCACCCAGCGATTGCGCGAGTACAGCGAGAAGTACGTCATCTGCTCGGAGTGCAAGCGCCCCGACACCCACCTCGCCAAGGAAGGGAAGCTCACCCTGCTGATCTGCGAGGCGTGCGGCGCGCAGCGGCCGGTGACCGTCCGGCGGGTGGTCGAGCCGGTGAAGCCGAAGACCCCCGTCGTCGTCGGGGAAGTCTACCACCTTCTGATCGAGGACGTTGGACGACGCGGCGATGGGGTCGCGAAGAAGGAAGGGTTCGTGATCTTCGTCACGGGCGCCACCCAGCGGGGCACCACCGTCAAGGCGAAGATCACCAAGGTCCTCGGCAGCAACGCCTACGCCGTCGTCGAGCCGTAGGGCCCGATGCGGGGCATCCGGTCGTTCGGGCTCCTCCTCCTCTACGTGGGGGCGCAGATCGTCGCGCTCGCCCTGGCCTTCCCGTTCATCTCCGCCGGCCTCTCGACCACGACCGCGTCGACGGCCAACAATCCGTACGGCCCGATCTACATCATCGCCCTGATCGTGCTCGCGCCGATCGGCATCCTGCTGTTGGCGCGTCGGAATCGCGGGCCCCAGACGATCCGCCTGGTGATCCTCGTGGGGATCGCCTTCTCCCTCGCCATCACCCTCGACGCGACGTTCGGACTCCTGTTGCCGCACGCCGCCTACATTCCGCCCTACGGGGCGGCGCAGGCGGTGAGCGCGGCCGATCCCCTATCGGCGATCGTCGCGCTCGCGATCCTGCTGGCGCTCATGATCGATCCGGAATGGTACGTGGTGGACCTGGCGGGATTCCTCGCCGCCGGATCCCTGATCGCCATCCTCGGGATCTCCTTCGGCCCCCTCCCGGCGTTCATCCTCCTGGGCGCGCTCGCGATCTACGACTACATCGCGGTCTACCGGACCAAGCACATGCTCTCGCTCGCCGACGTCGTCGCCGACATGAAGCTCCCGATCCTCATGGTGATGCCCGACCGGGCCGGCTACGACTACCCGAACGCGCCGTCCTTGAAGGCGCGGGGGGCCGCCGACGGGGCCCCGGCGGCCGAACGGGAGGCGTTGTTCATGGGCCTCGGCGATGTGGTCATCCCCGGGACGCTCGTCGTCTCGGCGTTCGTCTGGTTGCCCACGCATCCCCTGCTGGGAGGGATCGGGTCGAACCTCCTGGTCGCGGTCGGCGCCCTCGTCGGCTCGCTGGTCGGCTATGCCGGCCTCATGGTGCTCGTGAACCGGGGACGGGCCCAGGCCGGTCTGCCGTTCTTGAACGGCGGGGCCCTCGCCGGGTACATCCTCGCCTTCGCGATCGCCTACCACACGATCGGGCTGGGGCTCGGCCTGGGGGTGTAGCGGATTCCGATGCGGCGCAAGGTCGAGGACCTTCGGATCGGGGACCGGCCGAGCCTCGATGCCCTCGTACGGCGCATGGAAGCTGCGGGGGGTTTCTCCGCCAAGGAGCTCGCCGTCGGCGTCGAGACACTCAGCCGGATCCTCGGCGACGACGCGATGACCGTCTTCCTGTCCTTCCCCGCCGACATCGTGGCGACCGGCACGCGGGGCATCCTGTACGAGCTCCTCCGGTCCGGACGGATCGATGCGGTCATCACCACCTGCGGCACGCTCGACCACGATCTGGCGCGCTCCTTCCGACCGTACTTCCACGGGGACTGGGACCTCGATGACCGCCAACTGCACGCCCGGAGCCTCTACCGGCTCGGCAACCTCGTCATCCCGCAGGCGAACTACGGACGGATCATCGAGAGGAAGATGCAACAGCTGCTCGAACGGCTCTGGCGGTCGGGGGTACGCCGCCTTTCGACCCGGGAGCTCGCTCGCGCGCTCGGGGAGGCGATCGGCGCCGAGCACGGCCGAGGCAGCCTGCTGCGCGCGGCGTACGATCTCAACGTCCCTATCTTCGTGCCCGGGATCACGGACGGGGCCGTGGGCTCCCAGCTCTGGTTGTTCTGGCAGCGCCACAAGGAGCTGCGCCTCGACCTGTTCGACGACGAACAGCGGATCTCGGACCTTGTCTACGACGCCGACCGGACCGGGGCGATCATGCTCGGGGGCGGGATCTCCAAGCACCACACGATCTGGTGGAACCAGTTCCGCGACGGCCTGGACGCGGCGCTCTATCTGACCACCGCCGTCGAGTGGGACGGGAGCCTCTCCGGCGCCCGGACCCGGGAGGCGGTCTCCTGGGGGAAGGTCAAACCGACCGCCCGCCACACCACCGTGACCGGGGATGTCACCGCGCTCTTCCCGCTGATGGTCGGAGCCGCGTTCGAGCGCCTCGGTCTTCCCCGGGGGAACCGACGGGCCCGGGCGCGCGCAACTTAATAGCGGGACGATGGGTCGGAGCGCCCGGTCGCGCGCGTGGGCCCGTAGCTCAGCCCGGTAGAGCAGGCGGCTCTTAACCGCAAGGTCAGGGGTTCGAATCCCCTCGGGCCCGGTCGTTCGCCGTATCGAGGGCCCATCCTCGGCCCCATCGGGCCCGCCTCGGGGACGGGGCCCTAACCGTCGAGGAAGGCCGCGCCGGGGATCCGCTCGGGTCGGCGCCTCGAGACGCGGCCTGACCGAGGGACGCGGCGCGCTAGGAGAGCCCCAGCGCCCACGCGCCCCAGCCGGGGAAGACCAAGAACGCGACCCCGACGACCGCGAGGGCCCCGCCCAGTAGCGCCGACGTCCGGAACCCGGCGCGCCCCGGGATCGCCTTCTCGACGAAGACCATCAGGGCGATCAAGGCCATCCATGGGAGCGCCATCAAACCGACCGCGAACAGCACCGCGAACAGGAGCCAGCAACAGCCGACGCAGTACGATGCGTGCCTCCATCCGAGTCGCATCGCGCCGCGGAATCCCGGCCGCCAGTCCGTCAGGAGGAACGACAACGGCGTCCGGCACCCCCGCAGACAGGTCTGCTTGAGCGGCGTGGTCTGGTAGATGCCCGCGGCGATCAAGACGGCCCCCGCGAGCGTGACGCCCAGGGTCCCCGTCCCCGCGAGGGTCGACAGCCGGGGCACGAGGAGCAAGTACGCCGCCGCGGTGAGCGCTCCGATCGAGGTCCATACCGCTGTGTACGTGAGCAGGAAGGTGCCGGTCAGGGCACTTCGGGTCGGTCCCCCCGTCGCCCCTCGAGCGCTCAACACGGCGTAGGCCTGGACCATGGGGGCCGCGGCCGGGAACATCATCGCCACCATCATCACCAGCCACACCGCCAGGAACCCCGCGAAACCCCCGAGGGTCGAGACCGACGCGACCAACATCGCGGAACTCATCCCGACCCCGAGCCACACGACGAGCCCCCAGGCGACCGCGGCGACCGCGACGAGGATCAGGAGAAGGGCGAGGGGCGCGAAGCCGGCTCCGCCGAGGAACACGCCGAGCGGGGAGTCCGCCGACGGCGTCGGCCCACGGTCGAGGGCCGTTGCCATCGTTACGCGAGGCAGCCTTGTTCGCTGAACTTCACCCGGGCCACGTGCCCGTTCCTCGCTTCATGGAACGCGAGCAATTCCTCGTCCCGCATCCACCACCGCTTGATGCTGGTGACCAGGCCTTTCTTGAAAATGATCCCGCCGGGAAGTGAGATCGATCCCTCGAACGGATCGTGCGTGACCGGGTTGCGAATGTGCTCGGAGTGGACCTCCCCAACGCCCTCGACCCGGAACCAACTGTCGTAGTCCTTGTATTCGAACTCGATCGGGGTAACCCGGATGGGGTACACCTTGGCGAGCGTCTTCGGGAATATCTCGAACACGCCGCCGCCATGCTTGCCGCTCGCGATCTCCGCGATCGCCTTCTGCTGGTCCTTCGTGGCCGACGGATCGATATACAGCCGGCCGGTCCCGTTCCCCTGGTGGATCGCCTTCGGCCACCAGTAGGCCGCGGCGAAGGTAACGCCGCCCAGGGGCGTCCGGTCGAAGGACCCCTTGGTGAGGTGGAAGGCGATCAGCGCCTCGCAATTGCCGAACGTGGGCAAGCCGTTGAAGTTGCAGGGGCAGCCGTAGTCGCAGTTGCAGCTCTGGATGTACTCCGCTTCGAAGTTCCAGGGAGTGGAAGGTGCCATGATGGTCTCGAAGGCGAAGGGCTTAGTAAACTTGTGCGTGGGGCCGGAATACGGACGGGCGAAATGAAACCCCGGGTCGGGCCGGCTCACGAGGTGTCACGTCGGTCCGTTTTGGGGCGGGTCCCCGACGGTGGACGGCTCCCGTCGTTACGCGGGCTGCTCCAAGCGTAATTTCAGGGTCGCAAGATCCCCTTCGATCTGCCGGCGGACCCTCCCCTGCATCAGCGGGACGGCGAGACGGAAGAAGCCCTTGGGCTCCCCGCGCGTCCAGATGCGCACCCGGGTACCCCCGCTGGAGTCGGACAGATCGTATCGCACGGTCATCGGGAACGGCTGTTGCACCCTCAGCTCGACGAAGTCGTCGCCCTGGGCCGCAGTGACCTCGTAGACATAGGTGAACTCCCGCCCTCCGAACCGGACGGTCCGCTCGACCCGGGACCCGACACGGAGGCGGCCTTCCGTCAAGGGCCGGCAACGAATGACGGCCGGGGTCCACTCCGCGTCGTGCTCGGGATCGAACATGTACGCCGCCACCACCGCCCGGGGGCGGTCGACCCGCACCTCGCACGTGACCTGCACGGGGCCGGAAGGCGTCGGGACATTGATAACCTTGGGTGGACTCCATGTCCCACAGGCGGGACAATGGTACGGTTGGACGACATGGCGATCTGGGCCGAGATCGCGGACTCCGAGAGTCTCTCGGCGGCTGCCCGGGCCCTCGATCTCCCAAAGCAGACGGTCAGTCGGCGGTTGCAGGAGCTCGAGCGAGCGCTCGGCGTCCAGCTGCTCCAGCGTACCACGCGCCGCCTGAAACTCACCGAGGCGGGCCGGTCCTTCGCGCAAAGCTGCCGAGAGATCGTCCGGATCCGCGACGAGGCTACGCGCATGGCTAGCACCTCCCAGTCGCTTCCGAAAGGACCGCTCCGGATCACCTCCGATGTGCTCCTGGGGGAGCGGTTCATCGCCCCCCTCGTCGATGAGTTTCTCCTTCGATATCCCGAGACGCGGGTCGATTTCATCGCAACGCGCCGATTCCTCGACCTGGTCGAAGAAGGGATCGACCTCGCCTTCTGGATCGGCCACCCCGAAGCACGTTCCCTGATGGCGTTCTCGCTCGGTCCGGCCCAAATACGGTACTGCGCCAGCCCTTCGTACCTTGAACGCCGGGGTCGCCCGACCCACCCCCGCGATCTGAAAGGCCACGACTGCATCGAACTCCTCCTCGAGGAGGTCGGGTCGGCCTGGCCGTTCCTTGGGACTCGGGGACTCACTTGGGTACGTACCAGCCGCCGGCTGCGAACGAACAGTTATTCGGCGATGTACCAGGCGGCCCTGGCCGGGATCGGCATCGCCCTATTCCCGGCGTTCGCCGTCGTCGACGACATCCGAAACGGTCGGCTCGAGCCGGTGCTGGACGATCTCGTCCCGGCGCTCGGGAACGTGGAGATGGTCTCCCACCGATCTAGGCCTATGACCCCCCAGGCCGCCGCGTTCGCGGATCTGGTGCGATCGCGTTTCGCCCGTTCCGCCCCTTGGGTCCTCCGAAGAAGCGGATCGCCGTATCCGGATGCGGTCGAGCTACCTGGCCGCGGATCGGATCCGATGGGGCGTCGTCGAGCGGCCGCTCAGCCCAAGGTTCGCCGTTAAAGGGTTCCCGGGCGACCCTATCGACCGACGTCGGAGGTCTCTCGATCCAAGGCCCTTGCGAGAGTCCGCCAAGCCCGCGCATCCTCCTTGGCGAGCCGACGTCGGAGACGATCTCGTTGCGCCGCGGTGGGGGGTTTCGGCGACGGTTCGAGGTGCAATGCCCGGTATTCGAGGTGGGACGCATTGGGTCCGTCCGGGAGGATGCGGTACCAGAACTGGGAATACCGGTTGGGGCCCGTGAGGTGCGTGCTGGTCCACGCCCGCTCGGCCGCGCGGAGGCGGACCAACTTTCGTTTCTCCACCCTTCGGGCGTGACCCCGGTCGAACCGGTCGATGAGCACTACGGTGTCCTCAGAGCTTCGCCGGACGGACCGAACTCCCGTGAGTCCCTCCAACAAGAGATCGCCGGGTTGGTAGTCGACGCACCATCGGTAGGCTGTCCGTGCGGAACACCGGAAACGCTGTCGAAACTGGTACTGCACGGCCCACGGCGGCATAGAAAATGACGCAGTTGACCCCCCTTACCTCGCGGCGGCGCATGGGGAGAACGAACGGTGAACGAGCGCGCCAGGGTCCGATGAGCCCTCGGCAGCGGTCGCGGTGGACCCGCCCGGGAGCGCGATAACCTCGTTTCGCCGGGCGATCGAAGGTCGACGGCCGGATCGGATCCGCACCGACCTACTTCTTCTTCTTCGAGTCCTGGCAACCACAGGTGTCACACATCGAGATCACCCTCAGTCCGGTCTAACTCCCGTTCCTAGTTAACCGTGGCGGCGATGTTCGGCGTGCTCGCCCCGATCCGGGCGGGCCGACGAATCGCTGGGAGGGACTCGAGGCGAGCCGGCGGGGGATGGAAACCTGTCCTACGAAGGGACCGCGGGGCCGGACCGACTCCGCCGAGGCGGGGAGGTAGAGAATCGACCCAGCATGAGTTCCGTAGCGGCCGGGAAGACCTCCTCGAGGTCGCGGGGCCGGGCGTCGGCAAACACCCGGTCGGCGAAGTTCTGCATCCCGAATTGGGCGAGGGTGGCGAGAACCGGCCATAGCTGCAGGCCCTTTTCGCTGAGCCGGTAGACCGGACGGCGCGCGTGGCTCGGCGCGGCTTCTCGGACGACCAACCCGTCGGCCGCTAGCTGCTTGAGTCGCACCGAGAGGGTCCGCTGCAACAGTCCCGGATTGTTCTTCAGGATGAGCGAGAACGAGGCGCCGGGCGAGAAGGCGATGTCTCGAAGTATGTTCAGGGTCCACTTCCGTCCGATCGTCCCCAAGGTCGCCGCGATCGGGCAGGACTCCAATCGGACGGCCGGGGGGCCCGGGGAGCGAAGGGGGGCGGCCGGGTCGCTCGAATGAGCCATCCGACCCTCGAGGATTCATGGTCGGGATATAGGTTGGCCGGGGCCGGAGGGAACGCATCGTATACTTTCGTTCCGATGTCGATTCAAATAGGCCGAAGCGTTGGGATTCCACATGGTCCACATCAAGGATGAGGGGAGCCACTTCGACGCGCCGATCGAGACCGTTTGGAAGTATCTTCAAGATGGGCAAGCCCACGGCAGCGCCCATCGGGAGACCCGCAATCATCAGATGAAGCCGATCAGCGAGAACACGATCCTGCTCTCGATGGAGCAGAACATGAACGGGCAGTGGGTCAAGGTGGCCAACCGGATCACGAACTACCCGCCGGTGGGCCTCGCGATCGAGGTGGTCGAGGGGCCGCTCGCCGGGACCAAGATGCTGAACGTCTACACCCCGAAGGGGAACAAGACCGGCATCGATGTCTACGGCGATTTCGTCGCCAAGCAGGTCCCGGCCGCCCAGCTGGAGCCGATGGTCCGCGCCAACCTAGAATCGGTCTTCAACGAGGACGCGACGGCGATCCGGGCCTTCGCCGGGAAGAAGTAGCCGCCGGGCACGCCTCCCGGGGACCCTTTCCCGTCCCGAGGGGCTTCCCTCCGATCTGCATCGCCGCCCCCGGGGGCCGGTCCCCCCGCCAAGCCAGCCTGCCACCGAGGCCGGAACCTGCCCCTTCTCGCACCTCCGCCCTGACCTACGGGCTTGGGCTCCCGGTCCCGAGTCGCGCGAGGCTGACGGGCCCTCGCCCGGCCCGCCACTTCGGGGGCACGAGTCGACCTCCGCGCTCCCGCCGAGCAGGGCCGAGTGCCCCGTCCACAATCGGCCGTTTAAGGTTTCCATCATGGGGCGGGCCGGGTCGAAGGTTCGAGCCCGCGAAGGGTCGAGCGAGCCTAGGCGAACTTTCACATCAGAAGTCGACTTCCTTGTGTCGGGGGGCTGTAGCGCAGAAAGGTTCGAATCCCTTCCGTCAGGATCGCCACCACGGACACCAATTAGGATGGCCTGTCGTAATGGTCAACCCGCCAGTTCGTCCTACCGCTAACCGACCCCCCGCAAATCCTCGGCTCCCCGGGCCTCGGCCAAAGACTTAAGGCAATTGTCAAACTATTGCGGTCGATGGATACGGCCGATCCCCCGACCACGATCACCGTCCGGACGAGTACGCGACACCTCCTGGAAAACATGAAGCGCCCAGGAGAGACGTACGACGAATTGATTCAAGAGTTGGCCGAGGAGTACTATCCGCCGACAATCATCGCCGAACTGAGACATCGGGTCGAGGACATTCGAGCCGGCCGTGTCAAGGGGATTCCTGCCGAGGAGATGAGAAAGAGGCTCGGCCTTTGAGCCACTACTCAATCCAGTACGACCCAAGAACTGAGTCGGAGCTGCGAAGACTCCCCGTCGCTCTCCGGCGCCTCATTGATCGAAAGCTCGAGTACCTGCGTGCGTCGCCGTTCCGGTCACACCCAGTTGTCCTCGTCAAACCGACGGCTGAAGTTGACGGGGTATGGCATTTCCATGTTGGGAAGGAGGTCCGAGTCTACTACTTGGTGGAGGGGAGGGTCATCTGGGTCCTCAAGGTCGAAAGGAGCGCCGGAGTCACCCGAAAGGTCCTTCGCGAGCTCCGAAAGCGCGCCTAACGATCGGCGAGGGGCGTGAATTAGTTCACGCGGGAACATCGAAAGGAGAGGCAAATTCGGTCGTAGATTTTGGCGACGCGGAAACACATTCGGGAGGTTCGAATCCGTGCGAACTCGAGCCGAGCTCGAACCGATTTCTCGTCAGTCAGGCATGATTATTGTGTCGGGGGGGTGAACTTCAAGAATGTTCAAATCCCTGCCCGCGGGTGAAGCTCCCCCAGTCGGTGCAAGCGCTCTACCGATGGAGACGATCCGTCTGACGCAAGCGGGTGTAGAAGTCGGGGCGAGGTCCGAAGCCGTAGACCCTCAACGTCTCCCCGTCCACGGCGTAGTACATTCGGACCCGTCGGAAGGAGTTGAGTCTCAGACGCCAAAGACCTGGGTGGTCGGCAAGTTCCTTTACTCGGTATCCCGGCCCAGGTCGGAACGGTTGGAATAGAAGGCCCTGGATCGCGTAGAGGAATTCCTCACGGATCTCGGGAGGGAGTTCGACGAACTCAACTTTCGCCTTCTCGTGCGGAACATACCGTGACGGCACCGATTACCGTCCGGACTTCCGTAGCTCCGTGTGGACTCTCTCAAGCTCGCCAGCGGGGAGCCAAGCCCCCTTCTTTCGCCGACCTTCGAGTTCCTCTAACCACTCGGGGGGGTCGTACTCCTCAAGCAGTTCCAGCAGGAACTCGTCCCACGTCCTGCCTCCGGTCTTGCGCGCTTGGAGCTCCTTCAGCACCCCCGAGTGAACGGGGATGCTCGTCATCCTGCCCGCGCTCATTGCCTGAGCCATTATTTCCATGGCATTTACCATTTTCTGTAGGGCCGAGTTAGGCCCGGTTGGTGCGCGCCTGGAAGTTCAAATCCCTACAGACTCGCCCCGGTCTCGCGCGATTTATCGTCAGAAACCGGAGGTTCAGGTGTCGGGGGGGTGCATTGACGAAGAGTTCGAATGCTTGACGGCCTGGCTGCGCCCGCCTCTCCTCAAGCGATCGGACGGGCTTCACGAGTTCCTATGGAGGCAGCAGAGACTCGACCCAATTGCGGAACCTGCTCGCGCATTGCCGAACCTCCTGCGCTTCTCGTTCGGTGAACTCCCGGGACTCGTACTCCACTCGGTTTTTCGCCTCGAGGGCACGAGAAACCTGGCGAACCATCCGTTCCGCATCCGCGAGATGGAGCGTGGCGACCATGCCTACGACTCCCGAATGATCTTGCCCGCTCCAACGCTGTCCTGTGCGCCCCACCGTAAGCGCGTCGCAGGCTGAGATCACGGAGTGGACCCCAAGGAGTCCTACGGAGTTCCAGGCACCCTCCTCAGCCGCACGGACCATCTGTTCGGCGAACTCGTTCGAACGTTCCCAATAGACCTTGAATCGAGACTTGGGTAGTACCTCGGTCCGTCCCATTGGTCAATCGACTCCGATGACGCTCATTCCATCCTCTTCAATGGACTTCAGGAGAGCCGGATTGCGCGGTCGCGCCACCTCTGCTCGAGAGTAAATGAGGGCCGAAACGGGATTCCCGTACCGATCCCAAAGGTCCGACCGAAGACGGTCGACCGCTTCCGCCGCCCTGGCCCTTCCGCCGGCGGCTCGCACTTCGAGGAAGAGATCGATGTCGCTGTCATCCCTCTCTTCCCCCCGCGGAATCGAACCAAACAGTCGAGCCCGCTCGATCCCCGCCAGCCGGAGGCCATCCGATAGTTCCCGAACTAGTACGGAGCGGAGGCTGGACTCGTGGTGGAAGAGGTCTGCAAGGACGGGCCAGAAAACGTGTCTCGGATTGAGCTGCCACGAGTAGGACCTCCCGACCACCTCTCGGTCCACCAACGACGTATCTGCGAGCTCGCTCAGTTCTCGCGCGGCTTGCGCGACCGAGACTCGGGCCGTGCGGGCGAGCTCCCGACCGGTCCACCTTTGATCCGGAGCGCCGAACATTGTCCGAAGCAGCCTGAGTTTGGTCGGGCTGCCGAGTAGGGGGTCCAACGCGTCATGAAATCTCATGTATCGTATAGGAGACATATGACTCACAGCGATTACATAAGCCCTTCGGTCGATGGCTTTGGCCCCGAAAGGGGTCGGTCTCAAGGCCATTGTGGCAACTGCTCTCGGCCGGGAGGTTCAAATCCTTACGGATCCGAGGTGAAATCCACTCGAATTCGCCTCAGAAAATCGCAAGTCTTGTGTCGGGGGGGGGATTTGAACCCCCGGCCCCAGGATCTCTCCGAGGGCGGCGGCACGCCGCCCTCCTATGAGTCCCGTGCTCTACCGGGCTGAGCCACCCCGACGTACGAACACGAAGATGGCTTGTGGGGCCCCATGTCCTTCACGCTGTCGGGGGCTCAGCGGTGTCGGCCCCCGGAAGTGGGGCCTCTTCGCTCGAAGGGGACGCCGGCACACTGCCCTCCGCGACCGTCGCCTCATCGGAGATGATCCCAAGCACCTCGGACCGACGAATCTCGATCTTCTTGAGCGGATAGAGGGGTTTGAGGCCATGGGCGAGGACCTTGCCCAGTTCGCCCTGCAACATCTCTCGCACGAAATCGGCCGAGCTCTTCTTCGCGGCCTCCTCCGTCAGGATCGAGCGCAGACGGTGCCGCAGTTCGGCCCGCAGCCGGGTTTGCAATCGTTGTTCTCCGACCGCCACCGGCTTCAGGATGATCTGGATCCCGTCCTTGGTGTTGACCGGAAGGGACACGTCGATCTTGGAGCGTTTGCGACGGGCGAGCCGCCGCACGTAGTCGGTGGTCAGCTCATGTCCGATGAAACGGGTCTCGGCCACATTCTCTC
Organism: Thermoplasmata archaeon; assembly: GCA_035945215.1. Classification (GTDB taxonomy): domain Archaea; phylum Thermoplasmatota; class Thermoplasmata; order Lutacidiplasmatales; family UBA184; genus Lutacidiplasma. The sequence goes on along the minus strand of DASZAJ010000010.1, from coordinate 81,031 downwards.
CCGTGATCCGATCGATCTGGAACCGGAGCTTCACGTGGGCCTTCCCGATGTCGGCCCCACCGGAGATCTCCTGCAGGGTGGTCTCCAGGGTGCGTCCGATCACCTGCTCGGGCTCGGAGGCCATCGTCTCGCCGATCTCGGCGTGGGAAAAGAACCCAGGGGCCCGGACCTTGTACCAGTGCTTGGACCGCCACTTGTCCTTCACCGTACGGGCGAGGGTGGTCTTCTTCGGCGCGGTCTCCTTGTCGGCCATCGGGCGGGGCCGCCCACCCGACCCCTCATTATAATGGTATCGAAGCCGAGGTCGTCGGATCGGCCGATGTCGGGTCCTCCGGCCGTCGGAAAAACCATGCCCGGCAAAAGTACATATGGCCCCCCCATGTCGGCCGCGCGTGACCGCTTCCGCCGGGGAACCCGCCCCGCAGAGTCCTTCGATCGGCACGAAGGCCAGCGCGCGTCAACTGAAGGACGCCGGTATCCCCGTCGAGAGTCCTCAGGACCATCTCCGCAGTGAGGTCCTGGCCCGGCTCCAGGGGGCCCGCGACCTAGGGCGGGACCGCGGTTCCGCCGTCCGGTCGCTGTTTCCGAAGACGATCCTGCCCGACGCCACGTACGACGACCTGGTGACCGGCCTCGTGGCGGGCGCTCACCTGTTGTTCTTCGGCCCTTCCGGTGCCGGAAAGACCAGCCTGGCGAAGGAGGTGTGGGACCTCTTCCCCAAGGGCAGTTGGGTCGTTCAGGGCTGCCCCGTCCTCGATCACCCCTTGAGCCTATGCGACCCCGAGGTTTCGGCCCGGCTCCCGCCGTGCCCGATTTGTCGGCGCCGTTTCGCCCCTAACGGAGAGGTCTCGGCGTGGGCGGCCGATCGGGTCGACCCGAGCAAGGTCCCCGCCGAGTTCGTGCGGATGCGGGAAGGGTACGGGTTCGCCCGGTTGCAGGGAAGTTCCGAAGTGTTTCCCGACCACCTGACCGGCAACATCAATATCCGCAAGCTCGAGGAGATCGGCGACCCGATGAGCCCGCTCGTGCTCGAGCCGGGTAAGCTGCTCCAAGCCAACCGCGGCCTCCTTCTCGTCGACGAGATCGGAAAGCTTCCCCTCGGGACCCAGAACGTGCTCCTGCAGGCCCTGCAGGAGGGGACGGTCACCCCCTCGAAATCCCGGGAGACGTTCCCGGCCAGCTTCGTTGCGGTGTGCACTTCGAACCTCTCGGATCTGGACAACATCAACGACCCGCTGTCCGACCGACTGACGAGCCTCCATGTCGGGTTCAACCCGTTGCATGCTCCCAACCGGCAGATCGTCGACCTCGGGGCGGGCGCGTGGACCGACGCGGTGGTGCCCGAGGTCCTGCTCGACGCGGGGGTCCGCGTCATCGAGGCCTGGCGGTTGCGCGTATCCGATGACAACCCCGACATCGGAGAGGTCGGATCGAACCGGACGCTGATCGATGTGGCCCATCGAACCGACGCCATCGCCCTGCTGGCGGGGCGGTCGTTCGCCTCCCCCGACGACCTACGCGCCGGGCTATTGCATGCGATGCGCGGACGGATCCGCGCCCGCAGCGGGGATTCGTTCCGGCAGAACGAGCGGCGGGTGCAGGAGTTCCTCGGTCAGCACACCGAACCGGCCCTCCGGCGCAGCGCGGGCGTTTACTGGTGCCGGTTCTTCCGGTCCGTCCTCAAGGAGAACGATGCCGACGGCAAGGCGCTGGTCGCCGAGGGACGACGGCTCTCGGGCGATGCCCAGCTGCGCGGACAACTCGCGGCCTCCCCCGAACTCTTCCCTAAGTTCCGGACGTTCGCCGCCTACGTCGCGCAGCGGGAGCGTCTTCCTTCGTCACTGACCGCGGTGGACGCCGCCGCGGCCGAGTTCGGCCTCCTGGAGAAGTACTCGATGTTCTCCTGCTCGTCGGAGGAAGCGGACGACGACGCCCCCCTCTAGTCCGGCGATCGAGCTCCCCGATTGCACTCGGTTCCCCGAGGACGTCGCCTCCGACGACCTGCTGGACCTCCTCGATTCGGCCGAGGTCATCCGGGCCCTCGCCGAAGGCGGGTTCGAAGCCGCCCGGGCGATCCTCGACGCCCGGGCCAAGACCGATCCCGCGCTCGCCCAACGGATCGCCGAGATGCGCGAGCGGGTGCGCCGGCAGGCGGCCCGGAACATCGCCCGGACCGTGGGCGAGTACGATCGGCGGATCGCCGAGCTCGAGACCGTCGGGCGCCGAGGCGCAGAGGAGATCGCCGCCGAGCTCGCGGCGATCGAGAAGCGCCGCCAACAGGCTCGCTCCCTGGACCTATCCGGGTTCGATGCCGGACTCCTGGAAGACGTGCGGTCGGCCCTCCTGCTCCCCGACCAGCCGTGGATGCGGCCGGCGGCGAGCCCTGGATTCCTAGCCCGGTTGCGGGCGTGGTTCGCCCGCTTGGTGACCTGGCTGCGTCGGCTCTTCGGGCGCCGGACCCGTTCGGCGGAGCCCCGGACCAAAGACCGCACCTTGGTCTTCGCCACCCTCGCCGGGGCGGGTCGGACGATCGGCCCGTCGGAGATCGGCGACGCGATCGCCCAACTGTCGGGTCGGGAGCGAGATCAGCTCGCCCAGTCCGTCGACCGTTCGTACCGCGCGCAGGAACGGGAGATCGAGCGCTCCGCGGAGGCGAAGCGCCGGGACGCCGAGGCCCAGCGCCGCGCCCTCGAGGCCGAGCGCCAGGAGGCCGAGGAGCGGTCCCGTCGCGACGCCGACCGACGCGTACGGGACACCGAGGAGAAACGCCTGGCGCGGGAGCTGAAGGAACGCGGTTTCGTCGCGGAACGCGAAGGGGACCTGCAGGTGACCTACGGGCTGATCGAACGGTTCGCGCGACTGGTCCTTGAGGAGGAGTCGCGCCAGGTCCCCGCGGACGTCCGTCTATCGCTCTCGGGGACCGCCTCGACCGGGGTGTACGAGAAGGCCCGCCTCCGACGCTACGACGAGGTCGCCCACATCGATCTGCCCGGGTCGCTGCTTGCCGCGCGGCTCGAGGGTTCCCGACACATCGACGAATCGACGAGCTACGTGTATCGGGAGATCACCAGCGAACAGGTGCATGTCGTCCTGGTGTTCGACAAGTCCGGCAGCATGTCGGAATCGGAGAAGCTGCCCGCGGCGAAGAAGGCCCTGCTCGCCCTCTACGTGGCGATCCGAAAGCGCCACCCTCAGGCCACGATCGACGTGGTCGCCTTCGACAACGAGGTCCGCGTGCTCGACCTCCTCGAGCTGTGGGAGTGCGCCCCCGGCTCCTTCACCAACACCGCGGAGGCTCTCCACACCGCGCACCTTCTGCTCGCCGCCTCGAAAGCGACCCGCAAAGAGGTCTTCCTCGTCACCGACGGATTGCCCGAATCGTACACCGACCGCGACGGCCGCGTGCGTTCCGGCCACCTCGATATCGCGATGGCGCGTGCGGTCGAGCGCGCCCGCGAGCTCGCGACCGTGACCCCCCTGCGCTTCACGATGATCCTGCTACGCTCGGAACATCCCGAGTACGAGGCGGCCGCCCGGGAGATCACCCGGACCCTGGGCGGGTCCCTCGCCGTGACCGATCCGGAGCGTTTGGGCGTCGAGCTCCTCATCCGATGGGCCGGCGGCGCGGAGACCATCCAGCGGCCGGTGACGGCGGAAGCGCCATCGCCGGCCCGCGCTCCGCCCTCGAAGCCGAAACGCCGCAAGGTCGATCGGCGTATGGGGGGCTGAGCTACCCCGACCTCGCGGCGCGGGCTCAATTGGCCGGGTTTCCGGGGGTCCCCTTCCTGTTGAAACGAATCCTTATCTGCCCGGCCCCGATTTTTCGTCGGAGATCATGACGACCTACGAGGAACAAGCCCAGATGCGAGAGCACCTGTCGGAACTCCGGCGGGCCGCGCGGGGCCTAGGGTCCGATTTCGAGGTTCGGTTCGAAGAGCTGGGGGCGAAGATCGAACGTCTCCCCTCGCTGACGGCCAAGGAGGCCAAGTACGCCCTGTACGACATCGAGGACGATTTCGCCGCGATGGGCCACAAGGTCGATGCCGAGCTGAAGAAGCTCCCGGGGGAGATCGGACGCGGGATCAGCTCGGGGGTGGACGGGATCAAGCACGGGGCCACCCGCCTCGGCGAGGCGACCCGTGACGGAATCGATGCGGTGGGGCGCCGGACGGTGGAGGGGACCAAGAACGCCCTCGCCTCCGCCGCGGGGGTCCGCCGGACGCCGATGAAGCAGTGGTCCGATCCCGGCTCCGCCGCCCAGAAGCGCGACGAGGAGAGCTAGGCGCCGAGTGGGCCCGTGGCCGGGCCCCATCCCAAGCCCGCCTACGCGAGGGCGGCCGATCGGCATCCGGGAACGATGACGGCCCTCGGACCACCCGGCTCCTGCGCCTCCCCGAAAAGAGGACCCCGAGGGCGAACCCGGCCGAAGCCGGAGGTGCCGTGACCCGCGTTTCCCCGGTCCTTCACGCCCTCGCGCGTCTCGGGCTCGCCCGGGCCTGGTTGGACGCGCGGACCGGTCCGGGCGTCCCGTCGAGCGAGGTCGCCCGGCCAGCTGTTCGTCGACCATCGGCCGGCTCCCGGGGAATGGCGCCCTCCCGCGCGAGCCGGCGGGCCGCCTCCGCGAGGTAGCCGGCATCGATATCGAAGCCAAGGAAGGGGACCCCCGTCCGCAACGCGGCGATCGCGGAGCTGCCGATCCCGACGAACGGGTCGACCGACAGGCGGATGCGGGCCAGGCCGTGGAGCCGTAGGCACAGTTCCGGCAGCTCGGGCGGGAACGACGTCGGATGCGGCCGGTCGGTCGCCCGCCGCTGGATCGTCGGATACGGCAAGAACCAGGTGTTCCCCCGGCACCGCAGTCCCGATCGACCGGTGCCCCATCGCGCAAGGTTGGACCGGTCCTGGTACGGCACGCCGATCGCCAGGCGGTCGAGCGGCACGTCCCCCCGGCGGGTGAAGTGGAACACGTACTCGTGGGCGGAGTTGAGGTACCGATGGGAGTGCACCGGCTTGTAATGGCCAATGGCGAGGTCGCGGTCGAGGCCGCTCGCCCGGCCCACCGAGTCCCGCGGGATGGCGATCGACTTCACCCAGTGGATGACGTTCTGCAGGACGAAGCGGCGCCCGGCCGACCGGGCCACCTCCCAGGGCCAACCCGGATCGCTCGGGGGCCCGCCCAGGTTGAGGAAGAACGAGCCGTCTTCGGAAAGGGCGGTGGCGACCGTCCGGCCGAACCGGTCGATCCAGGCCAGGTACTCCTCGGCCGGTCGGGCATCGTCGTAGCGGGTGTATCCGGCGCCGAGGTTGTACGGCGGGGAGGTCACCACCACATCGACCGACCTTCGCTCGGCCTCGCGGGGGAGGGCCCGCAGCGCGTCGGCCTGAACGAGCGTGATCGGCGCGCCGGAGGGCGCCGCCCACCGGGTGACCGTCCGGTTCGACGGACCGTTCACGCTGAGGCGGCCCTAGGCCGTGCTTTCGGCCGTTCCGGAGAGCGTGGTCGTCCGGGGCGGCAGCTTACCCGACATCTCCGCGCGGGCCTCGGCCAGGGCGGCCTTGGGGTCCTTGTAGTAGAACGCGACGATCCGGCCGACGTCCCGGTGGGTGAAGGGGTTCTGCCGGGTCGCCGACGACTCGCGCCACTTCATGTACTCGAGCATGTCGACGCGGTTGCGGACCTCCCGCTCCATCTCCTTCATCGAGAGATTCCGCATCAGCGCCACCCGCTCGTAGATGTACGAGTGGCCGGAGTACAGGAAGGTGTCCTCACCGGGATCCCAGGAGTAGACGGAGTTCGTGATCAGCTCGTTCGTTTCCGGATCGAGGCCGACGATCTCGGTCAGGCTCTGGACCCGTCGGGTCATCTTCGTCCCGACCTTGACCTGCCGCTGAAGGAGCACCAGGTTGAGGGCGCTGACGAGCGAGCGAGGGAGGGAGATCGGAGGGTTCTCCATCCGGTGCACCATCGCCGAGACGCTCTCGGCGTGGAACGTCGTGTAGCAGGTCTTCCCGGTCGCCATCGCCTGGAAGACGATGAACGCCTCGGCCCCCCGCACCTCGCCGACCATCAGGTACTGGGGGCGCTGGCGCAGCGCCGCGGCGAGCAGGTCGAACATGTCGATCTCGCCCGGGGCCTTCCCGCTCACGACGTTCTTCGCTCCGAAGCCCGCCCGGGTCAGCGAGGGGACCCAGTTCTCGTGGGGGAGGTTGAGCTCGCGCGTGTCCTCGATCGAGACGATCTTCATCTGGCTCGGGATGAACAGGAGCACCGCGTTGAGGGTGGTGGTCTTTCCGCTCGCCGTGCCCCCGCAAACCATCATCGATTGCCCGGTCTCGATGGCGATCCATAGGTAGGCCATCATCTCCGGGCTCATCGTCTTGAACTTGAGCAGGTCGACCGGGGTGAACGGGTTGTCGCGGAAGCGCCGGATCGTGAACGAGCTGCCGCGCTTGGTCACGTGCATCCCGAGCGTGGCCTGCAACCGGGAGCCGTCGGGCATCGTCGCGTCGAGCATCGGACTCGCCACCGAGATGTGCTTGCCGGAGCGCTGGGCGATCCAGACGACGTAGTCATCGACCTCCTTGGAGTCGGTGAACTTGATGTTCGAGCGGATCGACCCGAACTTGCGGTGGTAGATGTACAACGGGATCCCGACCCCGTCGCAGGAGATGTCCTCCACCTCGCTGTCGTTCATCGGGACCTCGACGATCCCGTAGCCGATGAACTCCCGCTCGAGATAGTACAACAGCCGGCCCTTCGTGACCGGGCTCGGCGATAGCTCCCAGGCCTGGAGCTGGTCGTCGACCATCTTCCGAAGCTCCCGGCGCTTCGTCTCGCCGTCGAGTTCCGGGAGCGGCTGGAACTTGTCGATCAGCGTGATCCGGAGCCGCTCGAGCAGCGTCTTCTCGATCGGGGACATCGGCGGCTCGATGACCTCGTAGAGGTACTCGTTCTTGCCGGTATGGAAGGTGATCCGGATATAGGAGAGGCCCTCGCGGATCGGCGCGAGCTCGACCTCCTTGATCAGGGGGTCCTCGATCGGGGGGACCGGGGTCGGGGTCCCCTCCGCACCCTGGCCGGAGACGCCGAGCCGGGCGAGCTTGACCGCGCGCGGCCCGGTCGAACCGCGCGATAGCGCGGCCCCGATGCGGACGAGCGGGGAGAAGAACGTCTTGGGGCGGTCGGCGCGCCGGGGGACCTTCGACCGCCCCCGCTCCGAGATCCGTTCGGTCGATTCGCTTGCCATCGTGCGCCTTCTTAGGTCGAGATCGGGGGAACGACGAACCGCATGATCGCCCATCCGGAGATGAGCATGATGGTGGCGTGCTGGAACCCTTCGGGGAACTTCCCGGAGAACAGGACCCCGGCCATGATCCCGTCCCCGACCGCGTGGACGATGACCGCCACGAGGAAGGCGACGAAGAGGGCGGGGACGAGCGTGAACGAGAGCGTCACGGCCCCGGCGCTCGCCAGGCTGCTCGAGGCGATCCCCTGCCCGGCGAGGACCATCTGCGGCAGGAACACCGCCGCCATGATGTAGATCGTGACGAGGAAGACGAAGAACGAGATGTAGATGACCGTCACATAGGTGAGCATCGAGATCTTCCGGGCGGCGAGCTGGTTCTGCGCCTCCCGGGTGTCGTGGGCGACCATCGTCAGGACGTCGGCGACGTTCCCCCCGGCCTCGTTCGACCGCGTGATGATCGAGACGACCCGCTGGACGAGGGGGGTGGGGACCCGCTCCTCGAAGAGTCGGAGGGCGGTGGCGACGGGGACGCCCCATTCGAGCTGGCTCGCCATCCGCTTGATCTCTTCGGTGAGCAAGCCGTAGCGGCCCCGCGAAGCGACGATGATCGCGTCGGGGAGGGTCATCCCGAACCGGCCGGCCTCGGCCACATCGCGCAGGAAGTCCGGCAGCCGCTCCTCGATCTTGTCGATGCGGCGGATCCGGGCGGTCTCGGCGAAGCCGAACGGTCCGAGGATGAGGATCGCGCCCAGGACGAAGAAGTCGATGGCGGGGTTCTCGCCAGTGGCCTCCCCCGGGGCGAGCGGGGTGTTGATCGTGCCGGTGAGATTGAGGGCCGCGACGACGAACAGGGCGAGCGCCCCGACGACGCCGAGCGATAGGATGAGGAGCTCGCGCCGCAGGTGGGGCTTTTCTTCGGCCAGGGCGAAGGCCCCGACCCCGCTCACCTTCGTGGCGGCGGCGGTGGCCGATGCATTCACGCCCGCCATCTAGACCTCCGAGGCCAGCGATTGCATCGGGATGATGAAGCCGACCTGCGAGACGGGGATCATGATCCCGACGATGAGGTAGAGGACGAGGATCATGAAGCTCCCACCGCTGCCGATGATGGCGAAGATCGCGATGATGATGACCAGGAACAGGGGGAAGGCCACGACGACGGTGACGAACGTCTCGGCGAACAGGCCCATCGTCTCCACCCGCCGGAGCATCTCGAGCTTGTGCTCCTGCTCGAACTGCTCGGCCTTCAGCAGGAAGTACGGCTTGAGCTGGCCGCCGCTCGTGGCGGTCGTCACGACGCCCTGGAGGAACTCCTGCCAGCGCTTCGAGGGGGTCCGCGTCGCGCCGTCCTTGAGCGCCGTGAGGATGTCGACCCCGAGCAACTCGGTGTCGCGGGTGATCCAGGCGGCCTCCTCGGCGACCTCGCCGTAGATCTTCTGGCGGGCGAGCTCCCGGAAGATCTGGTCGATGTTGACGTCCGCCGACGACATCGCGCTGACGAAGCTCATCGCGGCCGAGATCTTCGCGTCGATCTTCTTCCCGCGGGACTTGGCGGCGGAGGCGGGCCGTCCCTGGAGGACGAAGAAGGATACCGGGGTGAAGACCACGGGCAGGACGATCCAGAGCACCGCGCCGAAGATCGGTTGTCCGAGGAACGATAGGAAGGCGAACAGGACGCCGCCGAGCACCGCGAGGACGATCCCGGTCACGACCGCGGAAGCGTAGACCTGGGCGAGGTACTCGTCGCCGCGCATCCGCATGTGGGCCTTGGCGAGCGCCTCGTCCAGGGCGGGGTTGGGCGGGGCGCGCTGGACGCGGCTTCGGAACGTCCGCCAGGCCCAGCGTTGGAAGGCGGTCAGCGTCGAAAAGCTCGGCTGCGAACCGCGTCGCATCCGGACGAGGCGGGCGCCGGGCTCGGCCGCCGCGGGCGCCTCGCTGCGCAATCGGGCCATCCTACGACGCCTCCGTCGGGCCGCTTTCGGGGAGCCGCGTCTTCATCATCTCGGCGACCCCGGCGGGATCCTTGTAGTAGGCCGTGATCGCCTTCCAGAGGGCCCGATAGTCGTTGATCTTGTGGGCGGCGAGGGAACGCAGGACAGAGACCCGGCGCTCGAACTCGGCGTCCATCTCGTCGTGGGTGAGGTTCTTCAGTTCCATGATCTTGTCGAAGAGGAACGAGTGGCCCTTGAACACGAAGGCGTCGGTCCCCGGGTCCCATTCGTAGACCGTGTTGGTGATGAGCTCGTTCGTCTCGGGCTCGAACCCCACGATCTCCAGGACCTGTTTCAGGCGGCGCACCACCCCCTTGTCGGTCCGGGCTTGGATCTGGATGATGACGTTGTTCAGGGCGGAGAGGAGAATGCGCGGGGTGTTGATCGGGGGGTTCTCGAGCCGGTTGACCATCGACTTGACGCTGTCGGCGTGCATCGTCGAATAGGTCGTGTGGCCCGTGGCCATCGCTTGGAACATCGTGTACGTCTCCTTGCCGCGGACCTCCCCGACGATGATGTAGTTCGGCCGCTGCCGCAGGGCGGCCCGGACGAGGTCGAACATGTCGACCTCCCCGGCAGCCTTGCCGTCGGGCCCGCGGTCCCCGGTCCCGCTGCGCGTGGCCCCCGGGATCCAGTTCTCGTGGGGGAGGTTCACCTCGCGGGTGTCCTCGATCGAGACGATCTTGGACGTGGGGGGGATGAACAGGGCGACGGCGTTGAGGGTGCTCGTCTTCCCGGAGGCGGGACCCCCGCAGATGATGAGCGATTCCCCCTGTTCGGCGGCGAGCCACAGGTAGGCGATCATCTCCGCGCTCGCGCTGCCCGTGGAGATCAGGTCGACCGGGGTGAACGGGCGCTCCTTGAAGCGCCGGATGGTGAAGCTCGCGCCGCGGGTCGTGATCTCCCGAGCGTACGTCGCCTGGACCCGGTGCCCCTCGGGGGTGGTCCCATCGAGGATCGGCGCGGAGACCGAGACCGCCTTGCCGCAGCGCTGGCCGAGCGAGACGATGAACGAATTGAGCAGGTCCTCGTTCTCGAAGACGACGTTGGTCTTGATCGATTCGTACTTGCCGTGGAAGATGAACAGCGGGACCTCGACGCCGTCGCAGGAGATGTCCTCGATCTCGGCGTCCTGGATCAGGGGATCGATCGGCCCGTAGCCGACGAAGTCGCGCTGGATATAGTAGATCAAACGCTCGACGGACAGCGGCCCGATGGAGATCTCCCGGCTCTTCAGGTAGGCTTCCACCTCCCCGCGCAGGTACGCCCGCTTGTCGGAGGTGGACATGTTGGACACCTCCGGCCCCATGATCTGGTTGAGGGTCGCCTTCATGTGGTCGACGAGCTCGCGCTCGTGCGTCGAGAGCTGCGGCTCGATCGCCTCGTAGAGGTACTCCTTTCGAACCTCGTTGTAGCTGATCCGGCCGTACGAGTACGGCGGCTGGATCGCGTTGACCTGGAGCTCCTTGACCTCGGGGCCCCCGAGGGGCGGCATCGCGGTGATGAACGTCCCCGGTAGGTCGGCTCCTTCTTCGGGGGGCGCCGCGGTCGGGCCGGTCGATTCCGTCGGTTCGACGGTGCGGGGGATCTTGACCCGGAAGGACGTCGTGCTCATGGCGTTCCTATTCGGTCCCCACGCCGACGACGAGCCGTAGTTCGGCCCAGATCAGGGTGAACGAGGCGAGACCGGTGAAGCTGACCTTGAACGGGAATCCGGTCGCCGGAGGGCTGGAACAGCTGGCCGGGGCGCTGATCGAGAAGTGGCTGGCAAATCCCGAGGGCGCCTGCGCGAAGGTGCTCGAGACGAACGACGACCACGCGCACGGATAGAACGTCGATTCGATGAACTTGGCCGTCAGGGCGTTCGTCGCGCTCGTGCTCGTGAAAGCGTTGCTGTAGACGAAATGGGAGAAGACCTCCTGCGTGCCGACCCCCGTCGCCTGGGTGGAGATGCCGGTGATCTGGACGAGCGCCGCCGTCACCCCGAAGCCGGATCCGGATTGGTTCACCGATAGGGTCGGCGGGAATTCGACGACCTGCTGGCCGTTCCCCTCGGTCTGGATGACCGCGTCGTTCTCCAGCGAGAAGAGCTGGGGGGCGTAGTAGCGGGAAGGGATCTTGACCTGCAGGCTGCCGATCGTCTCATTCTCGTAGAAAATGCCCGAGGCCCCCCCCGGGGCCGGCTTCATCGAGATGTTGGTGTAGATGCCGGCGCCCGGGCTGGGCGGGACGAAGGTGATGGCCGCCACCGTGGGTTGGGCGATGAGCGGGATGCTCTGCGACGCCATCTGGAACGGGGTCGAGACGAGGGCCGGGCCCTGGGCGGCCACCTGGCCATCGAGGCCGCCCTTGAGGGTGGCGAGGGAGGTCTCCACCTGGGAGGTAAGCGTCTGCTCGTTCTCGCTCATCCACAGCGGCACGTACTGGGTCAGGAACACCCCGAACAGCGCGAAGAAGACGAGCAGGGCCAGCAGGGTCCCGACGACCGAGACCACCGCCCGGGAGCTCTGACGGATCCCCCGACGATACCGGCGGCGCCGCCGCACCGAAGAAGAACCTAGCATCGAACGCCGTCCCTGGCGAATTCCACCAGGATAGTAATCCTAGTTGGCTTCAGATATAAACGCTCTCTTTGGGAACGGGCGTACGGAGCAGGTGACGGCCCTTGGGTCCGGTACCGGACCGATGGCTCGGAGAGTCGTGTCTCACCCGCCGCAGGGCCGGCAACTCTCGCATACGGCCCGCCAGCACGATCGGGCTCTTCGGTCGAGCTCAACAGGGATCCCTCAGAACGCCTGGCCCGGCCGTGCTCCGGGCGTCCGATGTCGGCCGGCTCACGTGACCACGAGCGGGATGGCGAACATCGTCTTGAGGCCGTTCGAGTCCGTGGCGGTGAGGAAGAGGTAGTACGTCGTCGGACCCGCCGGATTCGGAGCCGTCCCGTGATAGTAGTACGCGCCGCTGCCCCCCGAGCCGACCATCGCCTGGGCGGAGGATCCGGCGATCTCGGTGAGGTTCACCTTGACCAGGTCGCCGGAGCTGGGCGTGAATTCGACGAGGGCCGACACGTTGAACTTCGCGTTCGGCGCGAAGCTCGTGTGGTTGAGCTGGACCTGGAGGAAGTAGGGGGGCGTGCTGGGGACGAAGGCGAACAGGGTCGATCGATACTGCAGCACGCCGTTCGAGATGACGGAGACCGTCAGATTGTCCGGCGCGGTGATCGCATAGGTGGACAGGTTTCGGGACCAGGTTTGACCGTACCCCCAGATGGAGGCCCCGGAAAGGCCGGCGCCGAGGCTGAACGGGCTGGGGATCGCGCTCGGATGCTTTTGCGAGGTGATGTAGATCGCCGCTTGGGAGGTGGACGAGCCAGTGATGACCTTGCCGGAGAGATGGGTGATGGAGACGTTGAACACTTGGAGGCCCCCGGCGCCACCGTACGAGGCGGCCGCCGTAAATTCATTCAGGGCTTGCGGCTGAGCGCTCGGATTGCGGCTCGTGAACAAGAAGATCGAAGCGAAGAGCGTGATCGTGATCCCGAGGAGCAAGATCGTGGCCACATCTTCAGAGACGCCGCGTTGGCCCCGGCGGCGCCAGCGGAGCGACGTTGGTCGAGCCATGGAGCTTCCCGAGGAAGACGGTCGGACGGGCCGCCCGGGTCCCTCTCCAAAAAGATGCCGGGAAGGGCTACTTAATCATTGTTGGTTGGGACCCCGCCCCTCCCCGTCGTCTCCCGGTGTACTCGGGCCGGTCGGCCGGCCCCCGGACGGGACGGCCGGGTCAGGGCGCCGGCACCCGCTCAGGCGACGGTGATCGACATGGCGAGCACCGTCCGTACGTTGTTCGCATCAATCGCCGTCAGGAACAGAAAATAAGTCGTCTGGGACGCGGGGTTCGGGGTCGTTCCGCTGTACGTGAACAATCCACTTCCGGATCCGACCAAGGTGACGACGCTTCCGCCCGGTAACTCCGAGGTGTTCAAGGTCACCTTATCACCCGAAGCCGTGGCAAAGACCGCGGTGGCATTGACGTAGAACTTGTGGGCCGCCGGGATCACGCCCGACGGAGCGGCCTGGACCGAGTTGAAGTACGGCGCGAACGAGCCAATGGAGACGGCGAGGGACGAGCGGAACTGTAGCTGCCCGGCCGATACGACCGAGACGGTGAGATTGTCGGGGGCGGTGATGCCGTAGGCCATGAGACTGATCGACCAGTTCTGACCGAGGGACCAGATCGTCGATCCCCCGAGCCCCGCGGCGAGGGTGAAGGGGTTCGGAATGGCAGTCGGGTGCCGTTGGGACAGGATATAGACGGCCGCCTGGGAGGTCGTCGATCCGCTCAGGGCGGTCCCCGTGAGGTGGAGGATGGTGATGGTGCTGACGTTGATCCCTGAATAGGCGAGGGAGGCGTCGAACTGGTCGAGCGGCTGGGGCCCTGGCTTGGGAAACTTTCCGATGAAAAAGAAGACCGCCGAGAATAGGATCACGGTGATGGCGAGCAGCAGCATCGTCGCGATGATCGTCGAGACCGCACTTCGATGGCGCCCGCGGCGACGATACCGGCCGACGGAGCCTCGAGCGGCCCCCCTGGGCCCGTAGGGGGACGGCCGATGGGGACGGGCAAAAGAACTCTCATCTCCCCGCGGGAACGGGTCGCGTACCGCCGGGGGATCGACGGTGCGGGCCGCGGCGGGAACCGCCCGCTCCCGCGTGGGGGCAAACCCCTGGACGTTCATTGGACGGAGATCTGAATCGTGGCGATCTTCACGACGAGCAGTTGGACATTGATCGGGATGGACAGGGAGACATACTGGTTGGCCGGGGGATTGAGGCAGGAGTTGGGCGAGGCGATGGCGACGGGGGAGAAGCATCCGATGGTACCGTTGAGGAACGTCGGAGCGAGCGATTGAAAATAGTTGACCCAGGCGGCCGGATAGGCGGTCGTCACGTTGAGCGTCGGAATGACGAGAAGTTGAGATCCAGCGACCTGAATCGGGAAGGTCGCGGTGAAGATGGATTCCGAGATGAGCTGGGTGACGATCGCCGCGGTCGAGTAGCCGCTCGCGGTGCGCGCGGAAGACTCGACGAAATTGAACAACGTCATGGTGAGCGTGTTCGCGGTCCCATTCGAGGAGAAGTTGTACACCGGGGGGTCAATGAGGACCGAGCCGCTCGCCTGCCCGTTGATGATCGCTCCCCCTTCGAAGGAGAGGCTCTGGGCGCCGAGGTAGTGGTTTTGCAATCCCGCGGCGAGGCTGCCGGTGCCGTAGAGGATGGAGGAGAAGATCCCGGTCGGACCGGACCCACCGAACGCGCAGAGGGACGTAAGCGGCGCCTCGGAGATGTTCTCCCACGTCAACGTCGGCTGGTTGGCCTTGGTGACGATATTCGGGCCGTTGTTGGTCCCGACGGAGTTGTAGAAGAACAGGCTCTGCGTCTGGCCGGAGCTGCTCGTCGTCAGCTTCCCAATCTTGTCGGTCGACGCGAGATTCGCCGTCGGGCACCCGGTTCGGCTGGGAGGTTCGCTTTCCCCGATGAACTTGGTCACGATGGCCGCGCCCTTCCCATTGAACTTGGAACCGTACAGGTAGGTGTTGTTGGACCCGTAGATGTTGAAGTTCAACTGCGAACCTTTCCCTCCTTCCCAGTTGACGATCACCGTATCGTGGCTTCCGAAGAGTGTGAAGTTGAACGGCGGGACCATGTTGTTGTCCGTGATGTTGAGCGTGATGGTGTTGAAGTCGCCCGTCACGTTGATGGTGACGCAGGCTCCTGAGTTCCCCGAGATCAGGAAGAAGTAGGACTGGTGGCTGAGCGTAACATTCCACGTCTCGGCGGAAGTGCACGCGTTCACCGTGAAGGTGCACGTGGTGGCATTTCCCGTGGTCGTGAGCCCTCCATTACAGAGGCCCCCCGTTCCTGAGGTCGGCCCGGCCTTCACCGTCTCGGCGGTCACCCGGGTCTGGGCTCCGGTGGGAAGGAGAGTGAGCTGGCTGCTGGCGGCGGGACCGAACGGGGGGATCGGGGCAGACCCCAAGGTAATAGGGGCCGAAAGGGCGAGGTGCATGCCCGGCGACCTTGCCTCCGTGACGAGATCCGACTGCAGTTGGCCGAACTGATTCTCGACCAGTAGGAGATGCTGGAGTTCGGCGTTCTGCTCCTCGGTGGCCAAGGGCGCCAACGCGAGCTCAGAGATCAGGGAAACGATGATGAGCAAGCCGAACAAGGTGGCGATGGCGGCCACCTGGGCGCGTCGGTCCATCCGCCAGCGCTGCCGGCGCGTTCGGGGTGCATGCGTACGAATACGCGCCATGAACTAGGAATCTAGCTTGGGTACGCTATTTATATCTGGTGACCGGGGCCAGATAGATCCACCCTCCGGATGGCGCGTCGATGGACCGGATGACCGAGGGCCGCCGGTCCCACCGGGCCCGATGATTCCGGCGTGGGGTGACCGCATCGCCGTCGGCGTCGGCTTTCCCGTGGGTGGGACTAGGGTCCAGACGGGGAGTGGCAATCGATCCTTCCGGGTCGAGGGCCGCAGGTTCGCCGGCAAATCATTAAACGGGAGGGGCGACGTTCATTATCGGGATGCGGGCATTCACTCGATGGCGGCGGCGCGCTAGAACCCACTCGGGGGTTTCGGGCATCATTGCCACTATCCTCTTGGTGGCGATCACCATCGTCGCGGTCGTCGTCCTGGCCGTATTCCGACCCTCCCTCAACCAACCGCCTCCGAGGATCGATTACCTGGTCAAAGGGGGGCTCTCGGAGCAAGCTTGGGGCGACCCGACCGATTGCTCGAACACCACGAAGTTCGCGCACTGCAATGCGCTCCCGGCCATCTTCGTGCTGATCAACGGGTACTCCCCTTCGTATCTGGCCCTCGCCCACTTGAACCTGATCTTCGTCTGCAACGGGACGAACCTGATCGACACCACGCTCCTGAACCTCGAGGTCATTCCGGGCTCGGGGGCCTCCCCTCCGAGCGGCTCCCCCACGATCGGCAATTGTGGGACGTGGGTCTGGGGTTCGGGCCATGGGTCGTCGGGCACCTTCTTCAACCGCCTGCTATACTACCAGCAGTTCTCCGCCGGCGCTCCCGGCATGGCCCAAGGGGATGTTCTGGTGATCTACGCCCACCCGCCCCACGATTTCCAGGACTACTCCGGCTCCAGCAGCTGCAACGCGACGGCCTGCACCGATGACGACTTTCACGGCGCTCCTCTGTGGTGCTTCAACGTCGTCGGGGCCTGCAATGTTTCCCTGACCTATTCGAGCGGAGCGACCAACGACCTGGTCATGAGCTTCTCATTGTACGGGTTGAGTCGTCAGTAGCCTGAGGAGCGTCCGCCCCGATGCGACTGCCCGCGCAATTGCGCCGGTATTCCATCGGCGCCCACGCGCGTCGGGCGCCTTCGAGAAGCTATAAGTAGCCGAGGACCCGGATTCTATTCATCCGATGGTGGACTGGTGAGGCCGGATCGTTCGTTGCGTTCCCGACGTCGCCACGGGGAGCGCGGGATCCAGGATGTCATCGGAACGATCATCATCCTGGCCATCGCGGTGATCCTCGCGGGCATCGTGACGATCTGGGTGAACACGTACCCGATCCAGAATCCGAATCGGACCGACGTATTCGCATTGAACCTGACCTACGGCGGAAGTACCTGCGTGCTCAGTTGCGGAGGCGGAGGGGGCGGCGGAGGGGGGGGCGGGCCAGTCTTCGCCACCTCGATGACGGGCATCCGGATCCAACTGGTCGCCGGCCCCCGGATCGACGGCACGTCGGTCGTCCAATCTTCGGTTCGGCTCGCCTCCCAGCAGGTCCCTTCGGCCTTTGCGGCCCCCTTCACCCTCGCCGCCGGCCTCGCCGGCTCGTCCAGCTGGTCGCCGGGACAGACCTGGACGCTGAACCTGACCTCCTATGGCCTTCCGTTCTTCGACAATCTTACGGTGATCGTCGACTCCGGCAACCAGCTCGTTCTCAACTCGGTCTTGCCCGGACCGAATCCGGTGAGTGCCCCCTATTTCACTTCGGCCACCGCCGCGCCCTCGACCGTAGCGCACGGCTCGAACCTATTGGTCACCTGCGCGATCGTGGCCCCGGACGGCCTGAACGCGTCGAACCCCCCGGCCCTGGTCAGCGTGAACCTTACCGAGATCAACAAGGGGACGAAGCTGTTCAAGCCGCTGACACTCGCCAACGGGTTCTGGTCCGTGACCTACGCCGTGCCGAGCACGCAGTCGGCGGGCACCTACTTCATCTTCATCACGGCCGTCGACAACTTCGGCATCGCCAGCCAGGTCGCGGTCCAAGTCGTGGTCACCTAGCGGAGCGAGCGGGAACGACGGCCCCGCACGGGTCCGGACGTTCCAGGGCGATCAGGGCCATCCGTCCGATACTCCCTACGGGGGGGTGCCGGTCGGCCGTTACGTTCTTGGGGACTCGTGTGCCTGTGTTACCTGGTACAGTACCATGGGGTTGGTGGAGATCGGATTGCGGGTCGCGAATCGGCCCGGGGAGCTTGCCCGAGTGGCCCGGATCCTCGCGCGGGAGCAGATCAACCTCGCCGCGATCTCCGTCGACTCCAGCGGCAAGAACGGCCACGTTCGTCTCATCGTCAACCGGCCGGACCGCGCGATCGGGCTGCTGACGGCGGCGGGACTCTCGGTCGAGAGTCGGGAGCTGATCGCGGTCCACCTGAGCGATGAATCCGGTAGCTTCCTACGCGTCCTCGACCTCTTGTCGGAGGCCCGGCTCAACGTGTTGAGCGTCGCGATCCTGGTGGCCCGGGAAGGTTCGCAGAGCCTCATCGCCCTGTCCACGTCCGATGTCCGCAAGGCCCGACGGGTCCTGGAGAAGGCCGGGGTCCTCTCCGAATCGGCCGAACGGATCTCCAACAATGCGGACCTGCTGGCCTACGCCCCGAGCATCCCCTCGGAGTCGGTGGGCCTGCTGATGTGAAGCCTTCCTAGGGCTCGGAAGCGACCCGGGCGGGGACAAGCCTATGAACCGGCCGGCTTCGACCTCCGACGCGCGGTTGTGGTCTAGCGGTTAGGACGGTAGCTTCCCAAGCTACCTACTCGGGTTCAAATCCCGACAACCGCACTCCTCCGAACCGGAGGCACGTTCGGGTCGCCGGAGGCAGCCACCTTCTCGATAATCACGGCCCACGGTTCCCTCCTGACCGGAGCGACCGAACGGTGACGCGGCCTCCGACCATCCGAGAGCTCCGGCACGAGGCAGCGCCCGGGGCGCCAATCCCTTGAGGCGCGGCGCGCTATCGGACCGATGACGGTCCATTTCGAGGTCGACGCCCGGGTCGCACGGATCACCATCGATCGTCCCGAGGCGATGAACGCGATCGATCCGGAGACGCACGCCGCCCTGCTGGAGGCGTGGGTGCGATTCCGCGACACCGACGGCCTCCGAGTGGCGGTCCTCACCGGCGCCGGTTCCCGAGCCTTCTGTGCCGGGCTCGACCTCAAGCGGATGGGGGAGTTCTACCCGGGAGCCCCCGGCCCGGATCGAGTGGAGCGGTGGAACCGAGAACCGGGCATCGGTGGGATCACGCGGAACTTCGACCTGGAAAAGCCGGTCCTCGCCGCCGTCAACGGAGCGTGCCTGGGGGCGGGCCTCGAGCTGGCTCTCGCCTGCGATCTTCGACTCGCGAGCGACAATGCCACCTTTGGCCTTCCGGAGGTCCGCTGGGCGATCATCCCGGGCCAAGGCGGCACCCAGCGACTTCCGCGGGCGGTCCCGCCGGGGATCGCCCTCGAGATGATCCTCACCGGGGAGCCGATCGGCGCCCATCGAGCGGCCGCGCTCGGGCTCGTCAACCAGGTCCTTCCCCCCGCCGGTCTTCTGGCCGCCGCATCGGAGATGGCGGCCCGCATCGCCGCGCAGCCTTCGCGGGCCGTGCGGGCCGCCCTTCGGGCCGTGCGCCAGGGGCTGTCGTTGCCGCTCGGGGAAGGCCTCCGGCTGGAGCAAGCGCTCGCCGACCCGCTGCGGGACGCCCCGGACAATCGAGAGGCGCGCGCCGCCTTTCGAGAGAAACGGGCCCCTCGTTGGGCGGACTAGAGGGAGGAAGATTCCCGTTCCGGGCCCCCACGACCCGACCCCAGCCGGGTGGGCCGGTGGGGCCGAGCGGGCCGGGCGAACCGATCCTCCTCAGGTCCCGGCTGCCTGACTCGAACAGGCGACCTGAGGATATCTACGGGGGCCGCCGGTGACCGGCGGTCGCGACTACAGTCCCCCGCTCTACCACTGAGCTAAGCCGGGACACTCCCCACGAGCGGTGGGGGACCTATAAACCTTCTCCGAGAGCGAGCCAGCCGGTCGGTCAGCCGATGACCCGGCGGAGGCGGCCCCCGACGTCCTCCGGCGACCCCGTGGCGTCGATTGGGAACAGTAC
The DNA here is from genome assembly GCA_035945215.1 of Thermoplasmata archaeon. GTDB lineage: Archaea > Thermoplasmatota > Thermoplasmata > Lutacidiplasmatales > UBA184 > Lutacidiplasma. Next base: position 61,376 of record DASZAJ010000010.1, on the reverse strand, counting down.
GTGGCGCGCCTCGTAGAACGCGAGGAGCGGCGCGGTCTCCTTCCGGTACACTTCGAGCCGGGTGCGGGCCGCGTCTTCGTGATCGTCGGACCGGTGGACGAGCGTCTCCCCGTCGTTGTCACAGCGCCCGGGGGTGGCTGGAGGTCGGGTGCGGATGTTGTAGACGGTTCCGCATTTCGGGCAGCTGCGACGGCCGACGAGTCGTTCGAGCAGCACCTTTTCGGGGATCTCGAAGGAGAGCACCCGGTCGACCGGGGCGATCCGATCGAGCGCCTCCGCCTGCGCGACGTTGCGGGGAAACCCGTCGAGGAGGTAGCCGTCCCGGCAATCCGGCTCGGCGAGCCGATCGACGAGCAGCGCGAGAACGATATCGTCCGGCACCAAACGACCGGAACGCATGAACCGATCAGCCTCGAGTCCGGGCTTGGTCCCCTGACGAACCCCCGCCCGCAATAGCTCCCCCGTGGAGAGATGGGGGATGCCGAGCGAGTGGGAGATCCAGACCGATTGAGTCCCCTTGCCCGACCCGGGGGGCCCCAGCAGCACGATACGGACCATCGTCGGGGCAGCGACGTTGCGGACCCTTAACCTATGGGGTCGGACGGAAGGTCTTCGACCCAGGTCCCGTCGAACTTCTTCCCTTGGAGGGCCGCGTCGAGGTTCTCGAGGTTGCGGCCGGCCACGATCGCGATGGGGATCTGCGCCCGGCCGAGCGCGTCGGCGGCCAGGCGGTCGAACAGGAACTCCTGCCCCGCCTCCACCGAGCTCCCCCGGTGCACCATCGTGCGGAATTCGGCGAAGCCGATCCGGTCGATCCGCCGGGCCCCCGGGTGGACCCGCGGGTCCCGATCGTACAGGCCGTCCTCCCGCGTGGCGTTGACGAACCGGACCGCGCGCAACCGAACCGCCAGCAGGGCCGCGACCCCGTCCGTGGTGTGCCCCGGTTCAGTGCCGCCCAGGATCACCGGAGAAGCGCGGTGGAGCTCGCGGGCGGCCTCCGCGACGCTGGTCGGGGGGCTCGCCGGGGTCGGCGCGCCGATCCGGCCCGCGAGCAGCCGGGCATGAAGGCGAGTGACCTCAATGCCGATCTCGTCGAGTTCGACCTCGGTAAGACCGAGCGCCCGTCCCAGGCGGATGTACTCCCGCGCTGTGCGGCCGCCGCCCGTGGTCACGACGAGGGGGAATTCGCGCCCCCGCGCCCGGAGGAGATCGGCGAGCCGCTCGAGGTAATCGGCGTCGTCGGATCCGGTCGTGAGGACGGACCCGCCCATCGAGAGCGCGACCGCGTTCGGAAGGGCGCGCGGGGCCTGGGACACGCCCGAGGCTACCGCGCTCGGGACTTCTGTCTTTCGCCGCAGCGAAGCCGCTTTCGGCACACTTATCAGGCCGGCCGCCCCGGCCCACTCGTGAGACCGCCGGAGATCGAACTCGCCAAGGAGGCGGCGGCGCGGTCCGCGGTGGCCCAAGTCGAGCGGGGGCAAAAGCTCGGGCTCGGGACGGGGAGCACGGCGGCCTACGCGGTCCGGGAGATCGCGCGTCGGTTCCCGGACGGGGGCGGATTCGAATGCGTCGCGAGCTCCGCTGCGACCGCGGAGCTCGCGCGCACGCTGGGCCTGACGGTGCGCGACCTCGCGGCCGGCGATAGCTTCGACCTGATGCTCGACGGGGCCGACGAGGTGAGCGACCGTCTCGACCTGACCAAGGGCGGCGGGGGCGCCCTGTTCCGGGAGAAGCTGCTCGCCCGACGGGCCCGCAAGCTCCTCATCATGGTCGACCCGACCAAGCTGGTCCCCCGGCTGGGGACCCGATCGCCGATCCCCGTCGAGGTGGTGCCGTTCGCCCGGCCGGTGGTGATTGAGGAACTCGTGAAGCGGGGCCTGCCCGCCGAGTTGCGGACGGTCCCGGGGAGCGGCCGGTCGTTCCGGTCCGATAATGGTCTCGAGATCGTCGACGTTCGACCCCCGGTCCCGATCGAGGCGCCGGGTGCGTTGGACGCCGAGATCCACGGGATCCCCGGGGTCCTCGAAACGGGCCTGTTCGTCGGCCTCGCCGAACGGGTCCTCGTCGGCCACCCGGACGGTACCGTCGAGGAACGGTTCCGACGATGAGCCAGCTTCGACGGGTACGACTCCGGCCCGCCCGCTAGCTTTATCGACGCGACCCGGCTCCCCGACTCCCCAATCGGAGAGGATCGATGCAGGGCAAGTTCGTCAAGACCCGGGTGGAGAACAACGTCGGAACGATCGAGATCGCCAAGGGGAAGGCGAACACCTACGACATCCACATGATGCGGGAGCTCGACGAGGCGATCGAGGAGCTCCGTTTCGACGACAACGCGCGCGTTCTGGTCCTGGCGAGCGGTCTGCCGGGCTTCTTCAGCGCCGGCGCCGACATCGAGATGCTCAAGGGGAGCCAGCCGGACTTCAAGGCGATGTTCTGCCTGCACTGCCAGGAGACCCTCAACAAGTTCGCCGCCACGCCGAAGGTGGTCCTCGCGGCGATCAACGGCCACTGCGTTGGGGGCGGACTCGAGATCGCGCTCTCGACCGACCTTCGGCTGATGGCCAAGGACTCCGGAAAGATCGGGTTGCCCGAGGTCACGCTCGGGGTCCTCCCGGGAACGGGGGGGACCCAGCGCCTTCCGAGGGCGATCGGGACCTCCCGGGCGCTCGACATGATGATCACGGGGAAGCTCCTCACGCCAGAGGAGGCGTTGCAGATCGGGCTCGTCAACTACGTCTTCCCGAAAGAGACGTTTGCGCGGGACGTCGACCAGTTCGCCCAGTCGCTCGCCCACGGACCGGCGCGGGCGATCTCGCTCATCAAACGGTCCGTCCTCGAAGGGGTCGAGATGCCGCTGACCGCCGGCCTCGCGCTCGAGCGGGAGCTGCAAAACCGCCTGTTCGTCACCGAGGATGCCAAGGAGGGCTTGAGCGCGTTCGTCGAGAAGCGCAAGCCCACCTTTAAGGGCCGGTGAACCCTGTTCAAGCGGGCCCGGAGCTCTTGGTGAACGCGACCCCGCCGACCCCCCCGCACGCCGCCCCTCCGGCCCCCGCCGCGTCCAAGAGCCTGAAGGAAGGGGGAACGATCGAGCCGGTCCGGGAGATCCTCTGGGGGAGCTCGGCGGGGGTCCGCAAGCTCGAGACGGCCGAGGAGCTTCCGACGGACATGCGCAAGCTGATCATCAAGCTCATGGTCGTCCAGGCCGACACGGAGTTCGCTTCGATCCAGCAGCACCGGCCGTGGCTCGACCTGGCGCCCTCCCTCGAGGATCGCTGGATCGAAGCCCGCATCGTCGCCGACGAGGCCCGCCACGGACTGCAGGCTTGCCGCATCCTGCGGGACTTCGGCGAGGAGGGTCAGCGCTACATCGATGAGCTGCTCGAGAAGCGCGAAGGCGAGCACAAGCTCGACGCGTTCAACATGAAATTCGACCGGTGGTCCGATGTGGGCGCGTTCTGCTGCTTCGTCGACCGGGTCGGGGTCTACCAATTGCGCGCGTTCCAGGAATGCTCCTACGGCCCGCTCGCGCGCGCCATGCCCCTGATGCTCTCGGAAGAGCAGCTGCACCTCAATTTCGGCTACAGCGTCCTCAAGCGCATTGCCAAGGACGAGGGGAAGTACTACGGGTCCCGGGCCGAGGCGCAGGCCTCGATCCAGAAGTGGTACCCGCGGGCCCTCGACATGTTCGGCCATTCCAACTCCGAGACCAGTCGGCGGGCGATCGAGATGGGACTCAAGCGCTGGACGAACGAGGAGGCCCGGGCCCGCTACATCGAGGAGGTCACGCCGCTCGTCAAGGCGATGGGCCTCGAGCTGCCGGCGTCCGGGTTCGACCGCCACATCCTTTAGGAGGTCTTGGGCACCGCCAGGTCCGCGGGCGCTCGGGAAGGGTTTCGATGGCGCGTGGGGTCCTGCATCACGTATCGCTCGAGGTCTCCGATATCGCGCGCGCCCGCTACTTCTACGACCGCTTCCTCGTCCCGATGGGGATCCGTCGCTTCGTGGCGGCGGATTCGTACCTCGGCTACACTGACGGGGAGATGACCATCTGGCTACTGCGAAGCCCCAAACCCCGCATCCACCGCACTGCGCCGAGCGGGGAGGAAGAGGTCGTGGCCGAACACCTCGCCTTCCGGCTGCCGTCGGCCGACGACGTGCGCTCGCACGAGGCCGACCTCGCCCGGGCGGAGCTCTACCCGATCTTCCGCGGGGAGGAACACCCCGAGTTCCGAAAGGGGTACTTCTCCGCCTCCTGGGTCGATCCGGACGGGATCGTCCTCGAGCTCTACGCCTTCCCGTCCCGACGCGCCGCCCCGAAGCGCGGCGCCCGCCCTCCCCGAAAGCGGCCCCGGGGTTCGACGCGGCCCGTGCGTCGCGCGAAGTCGCGGAGCTCGCGAAGCCGTTAGGCCGGCGCCCAGGCTACCGGCCCCGTCGGCCGGGCGTCGCGATCCGGTCCCCCGAGGGTAGCGGGCCGCGCCGATCCGCGCCTAGCTACCGACGGGCCGGCCGCCGCTGGGTAGGGAGCGGACGGCCCCCCGGCCCCGGTCGCAGCGTGATCCACCGATCGACCCCGGGGACCCGAGCGAGTCGGCGTCGGAGCCTCGGAAGGTCCTTCAATTGAGTGAACACGTGGACATGCGCGCCGGCGTCGTGGGTATAGGCGGCGATCGGCCGGCCCGCCCGGGCGTTCGCCGCCCGGACCTCCTCGAGGATCGCCCGGGACGTCGGCGTGAGATAGTCGAGTGTCGGAAGCGTCGTCTCGCACACGCGCCGGAAGCTATCGCATTCTTCGATGATCGTCGCGAAGAACGTTCGGGCATCCCGATGCCGGATCGCCCGCTTGAGCCGGGCGATCCGCCCGGGCACCTCGACGAGGCGCCGGGCGTACTCGGGGCTCGTCGCGACGGTCCACTGCATCGCGACCGCCGAACGGACCGATTTGGTCGGAGCGTCCCGGACGATGGCGATGCGATCGACCAGGCCGGGCCAGTGCCGCTCGCCCGCGATCGGGCGGGCGTAGCAATCCCGTCCGTCCCGTCGGGTGCCCGCGCGCCATTCCACAAAGCCCCCGAACACCGATCGGGAAGCGCTCCCGGAACCGAGTCGCGCGAGTTGCGAAAGGCCCCGATCGGGCAGCGCGAGGCCGGCGGCCAAGGTGGCCGCCCCCGCCAGGGCGGCGAATCCGCTCGCGCTGCTCGCGAGTCCGCTCGCCGTCGGGAAGTTGTTGGTGGAGGTCACCGCCGCCCGCTGGGAGATCCCGGCCCGCTGCCGGACGCGGTCCAGGAATCGCACCACGTCCTCCCAGGCGGACCCCCGCACCGGGTCCCCGTTGAGACGAAATTCATCGCGCACGCGCTCGGGCTCGAACGCCACCGTGGTGCGGGTGCGGAAGCGCGCCAGGGTGACGGAGAGGGAGCTGTTGTTCGGCAGGCCGAGCGACGGGTCCCGGACCCCCCAATACTTCACGAGCGCGATGTTCGGGCCCGCCTCGTACGTCGCCCGGCCGACCGTCTTCCGCTGCACAGGCTCCGCCGGTTCGGACCACGGGAGCGCCTACTTATCTCCGCCGGACGAGTGCCCGCGCACCATGGCGAGCGCGAAGGTTCCGCCGGCTCCGAAGCCGGTCCGGCTGACGCGCGGCTGGGCCGACCGGCTCGGTGGTTTCCACCGGGAGGTCGGGTTCCGGATCGACCCGTCGGAGACCCGGGAGGGCCACTGCGTGGTGAGCGGACTCGTCGAGGCGCGCCACTTGAACATCAACGGCGTCGTGCACGGGGGCGTCTACGCGACGATCCTCGACACCGCGATGGGCGGCGCCGTCGTGACGATGCTCGACGAGGACGAGACGACGGCGACCACCTCGCTCTATGTGGAGTTCCTCCGACCGGCCCGGGAGGGCCAGACCTTGCGGGCGCGCGGCGAAGTCGTCCGAAGGGGCCGCCACCTCGCCTTCGTCGAGGGGAACCTACTGGACGGCGACGGGACCCGATTGAGCCAGGCGCACGGGACCTGGTACATCTGGTCGGCGAGCGATCCGACCTGGCGTCAGGACCGGGCGGCGGGCGGCGCTCCGTCGACGGCCCGCAGCAAGCGCTCGTAGAGCTCGAGGATCTCCAGGCCCTTCAGGGTCCCGCGCTCGCCCTCCTTGAAGGGATGGGCCGCGAGCGCCCGACGAACTTCGAGCGCCCGCCCGAGCCCGACGTAGGGGAGCGCATACTCGAGCGAACGTCCCACGATCGACGACCCCCGGTAGTCGTCCTCCTTCTGGGGCAGGGTCGTTCGGACCCATTCCCACGTGATCGAACGACCCGCGGGGTTGAGCGCCGCCTCCCGGACGACGCTCGGGAGGTGCGCCCGATTGAATACGGGCGTGGTCGCGAGCTCGAGCGCTCGGGCGATGAGATGCGGCTGGGGGAAGCGGGCGAGCGCCCGCTCGATCCGCAGCGCCTCGCCCTCGTTCGGCGCGTTCGCGAGGGCCCTCAGAAGTTGCTCGAACTCCGGCTCGGCCCCGAGGCTCGCCACGGCGAACAGAGTGGGCCAACGCAGGTCCGGATCCAGGCGATCGTAGTCGGGGAAGCGGCCGGCGAGCTCCGCGCGCAGCGCCGCGTCGAAGGGGACCGAGGCGCTCGCCACGGCGCCGCGGACCACCGGCTCGAGCTCGGGCTCGCCCGGTCGGGCGGCGAATCCCAGTCGATCCATCTGGGCCGACAGGAAGGCGGCCGCGGGCCGCCGGAACCGCTCCCGATCCCCCAGGAGGGCGCCGAGCACCAACAGGGAGCGCCCGGGGCTCGTCGCGGCGAGCTGGGAGGCGATCTCGATCACGACGAGCGGGTCGGACTCCGATCGGGCGGCGGCCAAGAACCGGTAGTAGCGTTCGGGGGCGGCGTCCCCCGACAGTAGGAACGCGGCGAGGTCCTGGGCGAACCCCCACCGCTCCTCGGGCGGCAGCGCGGGGAAGCCTCCGACCATGCGTTCGAACAGCGCCGCGTCGTAGTCGACCCGATAGAACCCTGCGGCGCGGACGTTCAGCCGGGGGGGACCGCCCCCGTCCGCGACCACGAACTCAGCCGGACCGTCCCAGAGCGGTCGATCGCCCCCGACCCCATCGGGCAGGGCGAGGGGGATCGGCCAGCGGTCGGTCGAAGGGCCGCCGTCGAACCGGAATCGCTGCTGCGTGAGCCGGATCGACGGACCGTCGAGACGAGCTCGGACGACCGGCAGACCCGGTCGGGTGATCCAGGCCGCGAGGACCGATCGCAGGGAACGACCCGTCGAACGTTCGAGCGCGCTCCACAGGTCATCCGAGGTCGCGTTGCCGTAAGCATGCGCGGTGAGATACGCCGAAACCCCCGCCCGGAACGGCGCCTCCCCGACGTAGCGCTCCACCATCCGCAGCACCGCGGACCCCTTGCCGTAACTGATCTCATCGAAGATCTGGCCGATCTCCTCCGGACGCTCCACCGGAACGCTCACCGGGTGGGTGGACGGGAGGGAGTCTCCGGTCTTCGCCGGCCCGGTCCAGTCGATCAGCAGGTCGTCGAGCGGCCGCGACTCCGGCCATAACGATTCGAGGACTTTCTCCTCCGTGAAGGTGGCGAAGCTCTCGTTGAGCCAGATGTCCGTCCACCATTGCATCGTCACGAGGTTCCCGAACCACTGGTGCGCGATCTCATGGGCGATCGTCGAGAGCGTGGCGCGACGCTGGGAGACCGAGGTCGTCGGGTCGACGAGCAGCCGCATGTCCCGGAACGCGATCGCCCCCCAGTTCTCCATCGCGCCGTAGGCGAACTCGGGCACCGCGACGAGATCGAGCTTCGGCAGTGGGTAGGGGATCTGGAAGTAGCGCGCCAGGGCCGGGAGGATCTCCGCCGCCTGCTCCACCGAGTACCGCGCTTCGTGAGCGCGACCCGGCGGGGCGGCGCCCCGGATCCTCGGGTGGACCGGGGGCCCCTCGAACCAATCGAACCGGCCGATGCCCAGATAGAGGAGGTAGGTCGCCATCGCGGGGGTGGGTTCGAATTCGATCGTGGTCCGACCGTCCACCTCGGTCGTCGAGCGGGGCGGGGTGTTGAAGATCGCTTCGACGCTGGCATCGACCGTGAGACGCAGGTGGATCACGGCGCGCCGGTCCGGGCGATCGATACACGGGAAGATGTTCCGCGCGGCCGTGGCCGCGCACTGGGTCGTCAGGATGTGCTCAGCTCCGTAGCGCGATCGGTACAAGCCGAGCAGCCCCTGCTCGGACGCTCGGCCGCGGAACTGGACCGTCCAACGCGCCGTGGGCGACTCCGAGGTGACTCGGAACTCCTCGGCCGCGGGGTTCGCCTCCACCGGGCCCGCCGGCTCGGTGCCCAGCACCTCGAGCCCGACGGCGTTCAGGGCCAGCGTCGACACGGGCGCGGCCAGTTCGATCCGAACGCTGCCCGTGAACCAGAGCGATCGGTGGTTCACGTCGAGGTCGAGATGGTAAGCCCGGACCTGCGGGACGTTCGCATCCGGGCTCAGTTCGTTCGCCTCCTTCGTCGGGCGCCGGCGGTCCGAACGCCGGGCCGGACGCTTGGGCCCGGACCCCGTCGGCCAAACTTAAATAACGATGCTCGGTGGACGGGTCGGCTGACGGCCAAAGTGGTGGGGAAACACCCGGTCCCATTCCGAACCCGGAAGTTAAGCCCACCGACGTTCCGCGCGGTACTGAAGTGCGCGAGCCTACGGGAACCGCGGAAAGCTGTCAGCCTCCCCTCCTCCTTCCGATAGTCGTCGGGACGCGTTCCGCCATCGTTTAAGCCCCTGGCGGAGGTCGGTCCGTCCGTGTACCTCGGCGCCCACATCGGTATCTCCGGGGGCCTCGCCGGGGTCCCGGCGCTGGGGCGGGGGATCGGTTGCGAGGCCATCCAGATCTTCAGCAAGAGCCCGCAGATGTGGGCCGGACCCCCGGTCGCGCCCGAGAGCAGCGCGGCGTTCCAGGAGGCCGTTCGCACGGAGGGGCTGAAAGGAACCGCGGTACACCATGGCTACCTGACCAACCTCGCTTCGCCCAAACCCGCCGGGTGGAAGCGCTCACGCCGCGCTTTCCTCGATGAGCTCCGTCGGGCCGAGCAGCTCGGCGTGGATGCCCTGATCGTGCATCCGGGGGCGCACCTCGGGAGCGGGACCGAGGCGGGGGCCCGGCGCGTCGCGGAGAGCCTCAACGAGGCGTTCGGCCTGACCGAGGGGTTCCGGGTCCTGACGCTGCTGGAGAACATGGCCGGGCAGGGCAGCACCCTCGGCGCCGATTTCCATGAGCTTGCCATCATCCGCGACCAGGTGAAGGAGCGCCGCCGCCTCGGGGTCGCCCTCGACACCTGCCACACGTTCGCCGCCGGCCACGACTTCCGAACCGACGAAACGTACGGCGGGTTGATCGACCGGATCGGCGCCGAACTCGGCGTCGAGACGGTCCGCGCGTTCCACTTCAACGACGCGAAGGCCCCGCTCGGCTCCCACCTGGACCGCCACGAGAACATCGGCAAGGGCGAGATCGGGCTCGAGGGGTTCCGGAGGTTCGTCAACGACCCGCGATGGCGCGACCGCCCCGCCTACCTCGAAACCCCCCTTGGCGAGGACGACTACGGGGCTTACCGGACCGACCTCGCCACCTTGCGCGGGCTGATCGAGCCGATGACGGACGCGGCCTCGCCGCCCACGGTCCCCGATATGCGTGGCGCCCGCCGGGTCGGCCGAGGCCCCCGATGAGCCTTGCCTCGCCCCTCTCCCAGCGCGGGGCGCTGGACGCCGCGTTGTTGGCCCTCGGCGAATCCGACGGCCAGCTCGTCGTCGTCGACGCGGACTACAGCCGTCCGACCCGGGCGACCCCATTCTCGCACGCCTTCCCGGACCGCTTCTTCGATGTCAGCGTCTCGGACCCGGCCACCGTCGCGACCTCGGCCCGCCTGGCTTCGGAGGGACGCACCGTGGTCGCCTGGGGACTCGCGGAGCTCATCGTCGGCCAAGCCTTCCGGGAGCTGCGCGAGTCGATCTGCCGACCGGGCGCGCGCGTCAGATTCCTGGCCGATCCGATCACCGCCCTTCCCGATGCGAGCGGGGGATCGGCCCCGATGGTCGAGGACCTCGGCCTGGCCCGTGGCCTCCCCGGGCTGACGATCCTTGCTCCGGCGGATCCGTCGAGCGCCGCCGGAGCGCTGCGTGCGGTGGCGAACCTTCCCGGCCCGGCGTATCTTCGACTGGGCCCGGAGTCGGCCCCCAGAGTGACCGACGGGACGGTCGAGGTAGGACGGGCCCGGGAGCTCCGGCCGGGACGGGACCTCACGCTCATCGCGATCGGTTCGGCGGTCGCCCGGGCCCTCGAGGCCGCCGAGGCCCTCGGACGGGTCGGGGTCGACGTCCGAGTGCTCGACCTCGCCTCGGTGAAGCCCGTCGACACCAAGGCGATCCTGCGGGCGGCTCGCGAGACCGGAGCGATCCTGACCCTCGAACCGCACTCGGTGCTCACGGGGATCGGGAGCGTGATCGCGGCCTGCACGGCCGAGGAGTATCCGGTACCGGTCCGGCGGGTCGGTTCGCCCGACCTCTTCCCCGGTGGGTCGGCCGAAAACCCTTCCGACGACCCCTACGGACTCGCCCTCGAGCACTGCCTCGAAGAGGCCTACGAGCTTCTTCGGGCACGGGGCAAGGTTCAGTAGCCCTTGGGGCTCGGGGGGGTCGAGGCGCCGGATGAAGCTGTTCCTGGACACCGCGAGCCTGACCGAGATCCGAACGATGTGGGACGGGGGGATCCTCGATGGGGTCACCACGAACCCGAGCCTCGTCGCCAAGGAGGGCCGGCCGTTCGAGACGGTCATCCGGGACATCTGCGCGCTCGGCGTGCCCTCCGTCTCCGCCGAGGTCGTGGGCACGACCGTCGACCAGATGCTCGCCGAGGGGCGCCATCTCCGCGGCCTCCATCCCTCGATCTACGTGAAATGCCCGATGACGCCGGCCGGTCTCCAGGCGACCAAGATCCTGGCCGGGGAAGGCACCCGGGTGAACATGACGCTGGTCTTCTCGGCGAACCAGGCCCTCCTCGCCGCCAAGGTGGGGGCCGCCTATGTGAGCCCGTTCATCGGTCGCCTCGACGACCAGAGCCAGAACGGACTCGAGCTCGTCGCCGACATCATCGAGATCTATCGCAATTACAAGTTCAAGACCGAGATCCTGGTCGCCAGCGTGCGTCACCCGGTGCACGTGCTCGAGGCCGCGAAGCTCGGGGCCGACATCTGCACGATGCCTTACCCGGTGATGGAGAAGCTCTCCCAACACCCGCTCACCGACATCGGACTCGCGCGTTTCTTGAAGGACTGGGAGAAGGTCCCGAAGGGTTGACGAAGCGATCTCGACCGGGCGCGATCCCCGACGGCCGCTCCGGTGGGGGGGCCCGGGGGTGAAGTCAGCTGACGAGCCGCTGGTCGAGCGCTACCTTCGCCTGACGAGCGAGGCGCTCGAACGGGTCCGGACCGCGCCCCCGGCCCGCTCCTTCCTGGTCGGGGCCGCCGAGGACTTCTTGTCGATGGCCCGGGCGTACCTCGCCGACGCGCGGCACTTCCGATCGATCGGGGACGAGGCCCGCGCCCTCGCCGCGGCGAGCTACGCCCACGGCTGGCTCGACGCGGGCGTCCGACTGGGCCTGCTCGACGGGGGGGAGGACGATGTCCACTTCACGCCGTTCCGCTGACCGATCGGCCCCGGCCGCCCTGCTGGGCGAGCCGGCGATCCGCGAGATCGAGACCCACCTGAAGCGCCGCGAGCGACGTCGCGAGGCGATCCACGATGCCAGCCGCCGGCTCCGCCGCGAGGCGCAGGGAATCATGGCCCGCATCCATGAGGGACGCCGGGTCGACGGCGAGATTGCCACGCTCGCGCGCTCTGCGCGATCGCTCGCCGCCCGACTGCAGGGGGAGTCCGGCGGGGACCGGGGCCTCGCCCACGACGCGCTCCAGGAGAGCGCCGAGGCGATCCTGCTCGATTGCGTGGTCCGCGCCTCTCCGTTCCCGTCGCCCAAGGAGCTCGGCCTCGCGCCGGAGGAGTACCTGGGCGGCCTCGGAGATCTCGTGGGCGAGATGCGCCGGTTGACGCTGACCGCGCTGTCGTCCGGGCGGATCCTCGAAGCGCGGGAACGGCTCCGCGAGATGGAAGCGCTCTTTCGGGCGTTGCTCCGCTTCGAGGGCCCGCGCTCGATCGTCTCGCTCAAGCCGAAGCAGGACGCGGCCCGGTCGATCCTCGAGCGAACCCGGGGCGAGGTGGCGCTCGCCGAGGTGCTCGAGCGGGCCGGGGTCCGTCCGCGCGAACCCGGAGGGCCCCCGTGACCGCCGCCGCCCGCAAGATCGGGGTCATCGGCGGGTCCGGGATCTCCGAACTCTTCGAAGGGGGCGCGACGCGGAGCCGACGCGTGGCCACCCCGTGGGGCGCTCCGTCGGGGCCGGTCGAGGCCGGCACGGTCCAAGGGGTCGAGGTCCTCTTCCTGCCCCGCCACGGTCCGGGGCATTCGATCCCCCCGCACCGCGTCAATTACCGGGCCAACATTGACGCCCTGCACGCGCTCGGGGCGGAGACGATCGTCACGGTAAGCAGCGTCGGCTCGCTGAAGGAGGACCTTCCGCCCGGTACCTTCGTCCTACCCGACCAGTTCGTCGATCTGACCAAGCAGCGCCCGACGACGTTCTTCGACGGGGGACAGGTCTTCCACGTCTCCCTCGCCGATCCGTTCTGCCCGCGGGGGCTGCGCGCGGCGGCGGACGCCGGCCGAGCCGCCGGGGCGCCGTTCGCCGAGGGCCGGACCTACGTGTGCATCGAGGGTCCGAGGTTCTCGACCCGGGCCGAATCCCGCTGGTACCGCACGTTCGCCGATGTGATCGGCATGACCCTGGTCCCGGAGGTGACCCTCGCCCGCGAGCGGGCGCTGTGCTACGTCTGCCTGGCGATGGTCACGGACTTCGACTCGTTCTCGGAACGCCCCGTGGAGGCGCAGGAGATCACCGAGACGATGCGAAAGAACGTGGGACGGATGCGCTCGGTATTGGCCGATCTGATCCCGCGTCTGGCCGGGCCCCGGGATTGCCCGTGCGGGCACGCCCTGGACCACGCGGCGCTGTAGACCGGCCGGGCCGCGATCCTATCGGGCCGCGCCGCGGCGCACGGTGATGGGGATCACGCCGGCGGCATACTCGATCTCAGCGATCTCGACCGGATCGACCTGCGTCGACGGGACGTCGAGCAGGATCGGGGCCCCGAGGGAGACCTGCAGCGCCCGCGCGCCCAAGATGCGGGCGCGTTCGAATCGGGTAAATTGGCTCGGCTCCATGTCGGTCGTTCCGGATGGGGCGTCCGACACGGTACCAACAAGGCCGGCCGACACCGTCGCGGCCGTCAAGGGGTCGGCCACTCTAGGCTCGCTATTTACCCTTTGCTAGCGGCCGAACGGGCGACGCTCGAACCGACCTCCACGCTCGGGAGAGTCCGAGGGGAGCGGGCCGTTCGTCCTCGCGCCGTTCGGCGGCGACCCCGAATTCTCCGTCACGCGGGCACGGGATGCCCCCGAAGGTCCGGGACGGCCCTGGGAAACCCAAACGGCGGAGCGCATCAGCGCCGCAGCACGGCGGGGACCGGCCTGGGTGCGACCACATGGCGGAACATGCGGGCCCCGCCCCGACCGATCTCCGTCGCCCGGATCCGCATGCGCTTGCCGTGCCCGTCGGTCGCGGCGAAGCCCCAGTCGACCAGGTGTCGCAGGATCACATTGGCCTGGGCGTGGAACGCCTGCGGGGTGATCGGCGTGGGTACGCGAGCGTGGATCGTCCGGGCGGCGCGCATATGCCGCATCAGTAGTTGCTTCGATATCGGCGCCGGTTGCTCCACCAGGTACCGCAGGGTGTCCACCGCCGCGGCGTCCGGTGAGGGGAGCTCGAAGGTGGGGATGAAGAAGGGCGAACCCGTCACCGGGGCGTCGACCGGGGAGACGATCGAACTGTCCACGTACGCGACTGGCTGATAGTACGGGCGTATTGGCCAGAACATCGAGGCGATCGTGCCCCCGACGCTGGCGGTCCTCGCGCCGGTTGACACATTGAAACTGTAGTCGTGGTCCGGCACCGCGACGAGGAGGTTTCCCACCTCGTCCACCACCGCCGCTGGGTCCCAGATATCGCATTCCTGAACCGTGGCGGCGATGCGCTGGGACCGCAGGGTACGGAGAGCTCGGGCGAGGGGCGAACGGGGCCGGTCGTCCGCGCGTTCGACGAGGAACACCACGACATCCGCCCGCAATCCGACGGCCGGGGTCACCGCCCGGGCCACGTCGAATCCCAGGGGGACGAGATGCACCCGAAGCCGGATCCCCGACGGGCGCGCCCCCCGAGATCCGCTCGACATGATCAGATATTCAGCCTGGTAAGCCAACTGGGCTTATCTGGTCCGCCCCACTCGATCCCGACGGGTGTCCAAGCCCCGCCCCCCCGACGGGGAAGCCGCGCCTCCCAGCCCGCGGGCCGGAGCCGGTTCGCCCCTAGGGAAGGCGGAGACTCTGCGGGCATCCTCTTCGGCGTCGACTGATCCGGGGCTACGACCCCTCGCCGTCCTGCTGATCGGCTGGACGCTGCGTTGGCTGGGGGTCTCGTTCTACAGTCCGTACCTGCTACTGTACCTCCACCGGACCCTCGGGCTGGGTTTCGTCTCGGCCGGACTGGTGATCAGTGGCCTCGCCCTCCTCGCGCCTCCGCTTTCCCTCCTGGGGGGAGGTCTTGCCGACCGATGGGGGCGACGCCGAATGATCGTGGGCTCGATGACCTTCGAGGCGCTGGCCTTGACGGTCCTAGCGACCGGCCTCTCGCTCGTCTCCCTCCCCTTGATCCTGGCGGGCTTGGGAGCCAGCCAGGTCTGTTCCAGCGTCGGGGTCCCCTCGACGCTCGCGTATGTTGCGGATCGAACGACCCCCGCCCAACGATCCCAGGCCATCGCCTGGATCCGGATCGGAATCAACCTAGGCTATTCCGGAGGAATCGCGCTCGGCGGCGTCCTACTTCTCTTCCTCGCATTCTGGGAGACCGCCGCGATCGCGACCATCGTGGTAGGTTCGGGAGCCTTGGTCAGCGCCTCGCTGCTGTCGCCGTCGCCGCGCGACCGTAGGTCGGAGAACGCGGGGACGGTTCCACCGCGCACTCCGCCGCGCGGGTGGGTCCAGGCGCTCGCCGAGAGCGGACGTTCGACGGCCGAGGCGTTGCGGAGCTTACGGCGTAATCCGTTCCTCATCGAGCTCGGGCTTGCGGGCGGCCTTTCCTATCTGATGTTTCAACAACTGAACTTCAGCATCTCGACGTTCGGGTTGAAGTCGCTCGGCATCTCCTACGGCCTTGTCGGGGGGGCCCTCGCCGTGAACGGGATCACCTGCGTCCTGCTCCCCCTGCGGCTTCCGACCTGGGCGGCCGGCCGGACGTTGACGTGGGTCGGCGCCTGCGGGGCGGGTATCATCGGTGCGGGCCTGTTCGGGATCGGTCTCGACGGCTTCTTTCGGGTGGCGACGGTGCCGATCTACTTCCTCGCGGTCCTGACGATGAGCGTCGGCGAGTGCTTCGCCACCCTCCCGCCCTGGACGCTCGCCCTCAACTTGGCTCCGGAGGCGGAACGCGGGGCGTTCTCGGGGGGCATCGCCATGTCGACCGGTCTGGTGGCCTCCCTGTCGGGGCTTTTCGCCGGGGCCGCGCTGAGCATTCCCCCGAATCCGATCGCCACCTGGTCGATCCTGTCCGCTCCCGCGGTCGTGTCCGTCGGGCTGTACGGTCGCCTCGGCGCGCGCCTCGGTACCGTTCAGAACCGCGTCGGCGTTCCGAGGATCGAGGGGCGCGGATCGTCCGAAGGTTGATCGGGCGGCCGGAGAGTGGGGGGACGTCGACGATGAGGATCGTTCGAACGACCCGCCGGAGCCGCCGATGCGGGGGGTTTCGTCTTCCCCCTGCGCTGACGCGGGCCTAGGTCCCCATGCTCTTGAGTATCTGTTCCACCAAGGCGTGCCCGTGGTCCGTGAGCTGGTAGACCTTCAACCGCGCGAACTTTCGGCGGACGTGGCTGCGCTCGACCCGGACAGCCCCCCCGTCCACGAGGCGATTCAGTGAGTTGGATACCGAGGCCTGGCTCGTCCCGAGCGCGGTCGCCATCCCCGATTGGGTGAGCGATTCGGGAGCGGTCTCGCCCGAGGCGAACCGGGGTTGACGGGACAAGTGGAGAAGTAGGCGGGCCGAGATCTGGAGTTCCTGACGGGTGGGCTCAAGGTCCGGGACGACGCCTTCCACCATCCGGATCGTACCCCGGTAGCCGGCGTCGGATGATACCGAATCCCCCTGACCCCGATCGGCTCCCTCGGGGGGTGCGCGAGAAATTCCGGAAGGCCCACTTTCACCGTCCGGTTCGGCCGGTTCCGCGACGATTCCCGTCAGGGGCCCGGGACCGAACGGTTCCTCGTCGATGGGTCGGTGATACGTGGGGAGGGAGGCCGAGCCCATGTCACGGGCGGGTCCGCACCACGGGGTCGCCGTTCGGGTCCTTCGCCCATTCGGCTTCGGCGATCCGGGCCACGAGCCGGCGTCCGCGCGCCTTCTGCCGGGACCGCATTCGGTAGGCGGTCAAGGTCAGTCCGCAAGCCCCGACGAGCAGGAACGCGATTCCGATCCCGGCCGCCCAGCCCGGAAGGGCGAGGGCCGTGGCGTTGCGGCCGGGGGACGGGTTGGCGACGAAGGTGACCGGGATGGTCAGGGGCACGCCGTGAATGACGATCGAGCGGCTGACCGATCGGTAGCCGGCCGCGCTGGTTTCGAACGAATAGTTCCCGTCCGAGACTCGGAATACGACGGCGGTCGGGCCGGTGGAGCCGCGCGTCACGCTCGAGCCGAGCTCGATCACCAACCCCGCGGAGTCCCCCGATAGCGTGACCGTCCAGGGGGTGGCCGAGCCGAGGCCCGATTCCTCGAACGAGAGCGTCCGCAACGCGGCCGGCACCTGGAAAGCGACGGGAACGCTCACGCTCTTCCCGGCTACGGTCACGTTGCCGGAAACGCGCAGAGCGCTGCCGTTCACGGCGGCGGACGCCGCCCAAGCGTACGATCCGTTGGGCTCCGCGAACCGCATCGAGGACCCCGAGCCCGTCTGGGCCTGGCCGCTCAGATTGACCGTCCAATTCGTTCCGCTCGGCAAGCCGCTCTGGGTGAACGTCACCGAGAAGTTCCCATCCCAGGCGAACTTCACCGAGACGTTGACGGGCGCGGCCCGGACCCGGACGATCCCCGAGGCGGGGTTAGCCTGGTACGACCCCTGCGTCGGAACCGTGTACGAGTACGATCCGTTCGCCTCGAGGAACTTCAGGGTCGCGGCGGAGCCGCTCAGGGTCCGACCGGCGAGATCCACCGACCAGTTCCCCCCCGGCAGGCCGGTCTCGGCGAACGACACCGCATAGGTTTGTTGCAACGCGAACTTCACCGATACGTTGACCGCAGCGCCCTGCACCGTCACCGTCCCGTTCGAAAGGGTCGGGGCGTAAAGTCCCTGGGCCGGCACGGAGTACGAATACGAAGCGTTCGGCTCGTGGAGCGTGAGGACGCCGCTGGCGTTACTGGGGGCGGTTGAGTTGTACCAGGTCCCTCCCAGGATGACGGTCCAGACGCTGCGGGCCGGGAGCCCCGACTCCACGAACGAGAGATTGTAGTTGCGTTGGAACGAGACGTTGACCGTCAAGGGGGCGGCGTTGACGACGATCGTGCCCGACGCGGGTTGGGCGGAATAGGACAGTCCGGCGTGGATCCAATACGAGTAAGTTCCGTTCGGAAGTTGCACCCGAAGCGAACTCGAATTCGAGGTAGCCCCGGGTCCCGAGATTCCGGGCAGGGGAACGCTCAAGTTGAGACCCCAAACCTTCCCGGGGGGCAAGCCGCGTTCGAGGAAAGTGACGTTGTACATGGGAGGGAGCGTGAACTTCACCGGCACGCTCTGGTTGGCGCCGCCGACGGTGACCGACCCCGATTGGTTGACCGGGGTACTGTTGATGGTGGAGGACGCGTACCACCCGAACGTTCCGTTCACCGAGGGGATCGTGAGGCTGGTCAGGGTGGAGCCGTTCGACGTACCGGCGAGATCCACCTGCCAGTGTGTTCCATTCACCAGCCCCGACTCTCGGAAGACGACGTTGTAGGTCGGCTGCCGGGTGAACGTAAGCGCGACGGAGACGTTCGCCCCCTGGATCTTGGCCGTGCCGTTGCGCGGGCTCGGCGCGTAGAACCCCGACGAAAGGGCGGTGTAGGTGTAAGATCCGTTCGGCTCCGAGAACGACAGGCTCGGAACGGTCCGGCCTCCGATCGAATACGCCGTTAGGTATACCCCCCCGAGCCCGACGGTCCAGTTGGCGGGATTGGGGAGTCCGGTTTCCGAGAACGTCACGGAATACGTCGCGGCGACAGCCGAGAACGAAACGCTGAGGGACAGGTTGGTCGCGTTCACCGTGAAGTTGCCGGCGGAGGGGCTTGGAACCATCCGTCCCACCTTGGCTACGGTGAACGTGTAGGTTCCCTTCGGCTCGGAAAATCGGATCGACCCTTGGGCGGACTGGCTCGTTGTGGTCCCGGTCGGGCTGGTTACGTTGACCGTCCAGATCGCCCCGGACGACAGATTCGATTCGGAGAAGAGCACACTTCGAGGCACACTGAAGGCCACGGTCACGATCGCCGGCGACCCGTTCACGAGGGTTCGGCCGGGATTCGCCAGGTACCCGATAGCCACGGCCGAGTACGCATAGGCTCCGCTCGGCTCGGTGAAATTGTTGTATCGGGTCGTGTTGGACAGGCTCGCGTTGGCCAGACTCGACGAGAGATTGACCGTCCATCGGGTACCGGAAGGTAGGCCGGTCTCGACGAAGCTCAACCGGTAGTACGAGATGGTCGGAACTGCCGAGGGGGCGTGGGTCATCGCGATGCGGGTCGGCGACATGGGACTCACGCCGTGCGAACCGCCGATCGGGATGCCCGCCCCCCCGAGCAGGATCAAGGCCAGCAAGGCCACTGCGATGAAGGGCAGTGCTGGCGCATTGTTCTCCAGCGGCGACCAATCGGGTCGGCTCGATTCCGTCATTCGACCCTCGAGGGCCTCAACTGGGGTTTAAGGGCTGGGCGTGTAAACACGTGAATGCGCATCGCCAATCCGGTCGGGACCCGAGATGCCGACGGCCCTCGTTCGGGGGTCCGCTCAGTGCCGCGACGGCTTCCGCCGACGTCGTTTCGCAAGGGCATTCATTCACTCGGGTTGGTCGATCGCCAGGTCGCGCTTCTTGAGCCGGCGACGTTGGACGATCCATCCGGAGCGAACCGGGAGCTGCTCCCAGGCTCGTTCTTTTTCCAGGGTCGCCCACTGGGGCCCAGTGAGCCCGAGGGAGTGCCGACGGAGATGCCATCGTCGGCCCGACCGAGGAAACGTCACGACCAGCCGCCCCCCCGGTCGTAAGATCCTCCAAGCTTCGGAGAGCGCCGTAGACTTGTCGACAAGGCAACACAGTACGAACGCCATCAGGACGCGGTCGATGCTCCCCGACGGAATCTTCGAAAGATGCGCCGCGGAGGCCACATGGATCTCCACCCGGGGATCGTTGAGGGTCTTCTGGCGGGCGATCTCTAGGTTCCCCCGGTCGATGTCCACGAGAAACAGGCGACCGGTGGGCCCCAGACGTCGCAGGATCTCCCGGGCATAGTATCCCGTTCCAGCCCCCAGGTCAGCCACCGAGCAATCGGGAGTGAGCTCGAGAAGTTCGATTTCTCGTTCTGGAGGGGCCCAGCGACGACGCAGCCGGTTGTCGATCGCTCGCGGCCAGCACATGCGGTCCATCGGTGCCTGACGGACCGGTATCTGGGTCACGGCCATCAGTAGATCCCGGGAATCAGTCGCCAGGTCTCCCGGGTGTACGCCTCGTACTCCCGCCCGAAACGGCCCACGAGGAGACTCTCTTCCAGCCGAATCCGGTGGCTGAGGACGGCCAGCCCGACGATCGTCGTGGCGATCGACCCGCTGATCGTCCCCAAGGATAGCACCGGCCCAAGGCAAGCCAGCCAGATACCCGTGTACGAAGGATGGCGCAGCCACCGATAGGGACCGGCACGGATGATCTGGTGGTCGTCCTCAATTCGAATGACGGGGGAAAAGAACCGGCCGAGGGTGGAGATCGACCAATACCGCATCGTCAGACCCATCGCCGACACAGCGACCCCGATTCCGATCGATGGCAGGGGCAGGAACCCACCGAGGCCCGAGACAAAGAGCACTAGCGAGAGGATGAGCGACCCCGCAATTCCGGTGATGATCCACCCGAAGGAACCCTGGTCCTGCGAGGAACTTCCGAATCGGAGCCCTCGGGGTCGGCGGGCGATCCGCCCCACTTGGCTCTCGAGCGTGAACCAGGCGGCGAGAAGAACGTAGAACACGAACAGCGGGAACGAGAACCCCGTCAAGATCGGCATCGTGCCCGAAGGGAGAGCCGATGACGAATATCGCCTATCGACACGACCAGCATCGTCCTGGGGCGGATTGCGGAAGCGATTCGACCTGGCCTCCCCGTAAGCCGCTGTAAACGAACGGAAGAAGTTATATCGAAATAGCGATATCGGAAAAACGAGCCATGTGGGGGATCGGCCGGAAGCGAGGACTTCGGAACTTCGTGGTCGCCATCCTACGTCGGGGGCCCCGCAATGGCGCGGAGATCATGAACGACATGGAGGCGATGACCCACGGGTGGTGGCGCCCTTCACCGGGCTCCGTTTACCCTCTCCTCGAGGAGATGGTGCAGGACGGATCGGTCCGAAGGCTCGAAGACGGTCGGTACGAGCTGCTCGCCCTTCCGACCTTCGACTGGGGGGCGCCCGGCAATCAACCCAGGACCCCCCAGGAGGCGCTTCGGGAGATCGCCGGTTTGACCTCCTATCTCGAAGACCTGAAGCGCTCCGCCGCTCCGTTCGCAGACTCCGTGAAAGCCGATATCGATCGCGTCGCGGACCGGCTTCGTCACCTGAGGGATTGAGGGGAAGCGTTGGACGAACGGGGATCGATCCTCGCGGAGGATCTCGTCAAGGTCTACAATGGGACGGTTCGGGCCGTCGATGGGGTCTCGTTCCAGGTCCAACCTGGCGAGATCTTCGGGTTCCTCGGGCCGAACGGCGCCGGCAAGACGACCAGCGTCTCGATGCTCTCCGCCGGACTCCGGCCCACGTCGGGTCGCGCGGTCGTCGGCGGGCTCGAGGTTGCCCGGGCTCCGGAGCAGGTCAAGCGCCAGATCGGCGTGATCTTCCAGGAGTCCACGGCCGATGGGGACCTCACGGGCCGCGAGAACCTCGAGATCGCCGCCGGAGCGTACGGGATGTCCCGGGCCGAGGGCCGGCGCCGAGCGGAGGAGTTGCTCGAGAAAATGCACTTGGCCGACGCCGCCGAACGATACGCGAAGACGTACTCGGGAGGGATGCGCCGTCGCCTCGAACTCGCCGTCGGGCTGGTCCACCAGCCCCGGATCCTCTTCCTCGATGAGCCGACCCTCGGTCTCGACCCGCAGGGCCGCGCCGGTTTCTGGGAATTCGTCCAGAAGCTTCGTCAGGAGAGCGGGACGACCGTGTTTGTCACGACCCACTACCTGGACGAGGCGGACACGCTCTGCGAGCGGATCGCGATCATCGACCACGGGAAGATCGTCGCCTCGGGGAGCCCGACCGAGCTCAAAGACCGGCTCGGCGGTGACATCGTGACGCTGAAGACCGCCGGCCCCGCTCCGGACATGTCCGGCACCCTCCAGGCCCTCGCGGGCGTGAGCTCGTTGCAGAAGAAGGACGCGGCCTACCGCGTGAAATGCTCGAACGGCGAGACTTTCGTCCCGCTCGCCGTCGAGGCGATCTCCCGGGCCGGCATGGGCGTCACCGGAGTGACCGTCAAGCGGCCGAGCTTGGATGAGGTGTTCCTCGAGTTCACTGGCCGCGAATACCGGGAGGAAGAAGGCCCATCGGCGACGGATCGGGCCGTCATGATCCAACGGGTCCAGCAGAACCTACGAGGGAGGCGCTGATGCTGAGGGAGTTCATCGCCCTCACCCGACGGGAGTTCATCAAGCTCCGACGGAACCCGCAGGCGATCTTCACCTCGCTTTTGCTCCCCCTCCTCTACCTGCTGCTGTTCGGGCAGGGGTTCAACATCAACCCCGCCCAGTACCTGCCGCCCGGCACCCCGCCCTCCGTCATCCAGGGCATCCTCCATTCCTACTTCCGCGGCGCCCCGAACTACTATTCGTATTTCTCCGCGGGAATGGTCGGATTCGTCGCGGTCACCGCGACGCTGTTCCTAGGGGCGAACGTCATCTTCGACAAGCTGTTCGGCGTTTTCAAGCGGACCCGCGGCACCCCGGCCCCGAGCGCCGCGGTCTTCGGATCCCGACTAGTTGCGGGGTCGACCCAGCCGATCCTGCTCGCCTTCTTCGTCCTCGGACTGGCGTTGCTGTTCGACCACGTTCCGGGTCTGAAGGGCCTCCAGGTGACCCAGTCCGTGGGGGTGGTCGGAGCGATCTATGTCGTGCTCGCCATCGTCCTGCTGACGCTCATGTTCGCGACGCTGTTCTTGATGTTCGGGGTCATCCTCGATGTCCCCCAGACATACTTTGCGGCCGTGAACGTCCTCAACCTGCCGGTGCTGCTCACCTCGGACGCCCTCTACCCATGGGGGTCGATGCCGCCCTGGTTGCAGAACATCTCCCAGTACAATCCCGTCTCGTTGGCGGTCAATGTCCTTCGCGAGACGTTCTTCGGATCGTCCGCCTATCCGTATCCCCCCGCCATCTATCTGCTCGGCCTGCTCGCCTGGAGCGCGGTCCTCATCGGGATCGCACTGTTCCTCGTGCGACGAGCCTTGCGTCCGCTCGAATAGGACGACGGCACGCTCGGGCCGGATCGCGCACATCCCGGCCAGGTTCGCGAGGACCGAGGACCTCAGATCTCACGACCCGCCGGCAGGACTCCCGTCCGATACGGTGCGAGAGCGGGCCCGGCTCGAGGGGTACCTAAGATCGATCGGGCCCAAGCCCGAAACGAACCCGCCGTTCAGCTCGCGCCGGAGGTGCTCGCGCGCTGCTTCCCCCGACACCTGGAAGATCCGCCGTCGGACCTTCGGCCGTTCATCGGTCCGGGGGCGAACGGACCCCGAGCCATCCGGCTCCCGGTCGACCAACCGGATGTTTCCGGACTAGCGGCCCGCATCGGGGACCCGGCCCGGAACGTGAGACCGGATAAGTCGACCGCCCGGCCAACTTGAGCCTGAGCCTACCATGAACCCAGACCCACCGTGGGGGGGGGGGGCGGAGGTACTACGGTATCCTAGTCGATTGTAAATACAAACTCACTAACTATATCGCAGGTCGTTCGGAACGGTTCGGCCGCGCTCAGCCGCCGGGGACTCGCTGAGTCCCGTTCCCAATGACCTGGCGTGCGACGCCAAGCACTTCCTTTGACGTTCCGGGACCGATATCATTCCGCTGAGGCGAATGCGCTAGAGGTCACCCAAGATGAATGGCGCTCCCACAAGATCGGTGGGAGATCCTGGGTTGGCGGGTCTCCCCGTTTCACTGGTTGATGCCCCGTCGGATCCGTTGCGGCCCGCGCGAGATCTAACGTCCCGGAATCGGACGGTCAGTCATCGACAGGCCAAGTAGAGACGGGACCCCTACGGGATCGAGCCCTAGGAAATGGTTGGGCTTAGGAGCACCTTAGGGGTGCTTGCTCATTTTCATGACTTCGGCTTCGCTCACCTTCTTGTGGTGAGCGTGGTCGACATGCCACTGGGTCAGCGCGACGAGCTCTTTCTGGTCCTTCGTGATGATCTCGAATCCGTCGTCGCAGGCCACCTTCATCGCTCCGCATCCCATTGTCCTTACCTTCTGCCGCTACGCGGCAAGGTCGGTCATGTTCGCGCCGGGATATGTACCCGTCGCATCGGCTCTCCCCGCCACCCCCCACGGGAGCGGAGGACCGGAAAACCGGACCCTCTTCCAGGGGGATCCGAAACCGACCGGGGCGAACTCCGGCAGAGGCGAATCGTTCGGGCGGCGGATGCGGGCACCGGGATTTGAACCCGAGTTATAGGCTTGGCAAGCCTATGTGATAACCAGACTACACTATGCCCGCAACGCCCCGGGTCTAAGTTGTTCCATATTTGACGGCGCCGGCCTTGGCACGGCATCAGGTCCGGCCGAGAGGGAACCGAGGGCTTTCCGGGCCGGGTGCGCGCATCCGCCATTGGACCCAGAGAGAGCGGACCGATCTTCTCACCTCAGGGCGGTGGGCCACGCGAGCCGACGATCCTTCGGTGGCTCGGGGTCCTGTCCTGATCGGCGGGCAGGGGGGAGGCAACCCCGGTGTCAGGCCCAAGCGCCCGTCGCCGACCCTTGCCTTTGGATACCCGCATCGCAAGGTTGCGAACCGGTTCGCCGTCCATTTGGTAAGGGCCGGGCTCACCTTCTGGGCGGGCGCGTAGGAACGGCGGACCTATCGGGAAGTTTCCGTTGTCCGCGAACCCGACTCCAATACGTCAGCGAGATGCCCAGCGCTACGAGGGTTGCGAAGGTTGCCCCCCCGATGACCAGGGCCGTCGGGCTGGAGAAGCTCGGAGCGGATCCCGCGACGGGGTCAGGGGTCGGAGCGGTCCCCGGGCGCGGTTCGGGGGGTGGGAGGACTTGGGCGGAGCTCGCCGCGAAGTCGTTGGAGGTAAAGGAGAAGAGGGAGGTCATCGGCGGGAAGTTCGTCGTCCCGTCGAGGCCGCCAACGCCCGGAAGCCCGAACAGCCATTCGATCGTCGAAAGGACGCTGTAGGTGGTCGCGTTCGGGGAATACTGTCGGTGGAGCGAATACGGACTGATGACCGTGAGCAAGACCTTGCCTCCGCAAGCCGTTGCGTACCGGCCGGTCTGGTTGTAGCAACCCGTGGTCCGGACGGAACCGACGGAGTATCCAAGGTTCGTCGATCCTTCGTCGTACAGGAGGACAAATGCCGTGTGGTTGGTCAGGTTGCGCTCGGCGGGGGTGTTGAACTGGCCCGTGTGGTTCAAGATCGGGGGCAGGAAGCCGCGTAACCACGTTTCGATATGGGCGAGCCCCGTTGAGGGACTCCACGGGGAGTTCGTCGGACCATGGCCATCATCCTGCCAGTTGGGTGTGTAGAATGAGAAATTCGGAAGGCTGCCAGCGGCGACGCTTTGATTGAAGGAATTGGCGCTTATCACATGGGCGTCGCATCGCGAAACGTTCTGGGTCAGGTTCCGGTAATAAACGAACGGGTCGTGGTAATTGATGTAGTAACCTGAACTTGAGAGATCGCACGGCGACGGCATGGACTCTTGGTACGCGGTCCACGTCAAGTTGTGGTTCTCGAAAACGTCCCCGATTTCCGCAGCCCGGAACCCGGGATTCGGGTAGGCATTGGCGCACCCGAACGTCTGGCCACTCGTGACCGCGAAGTAGTCGGCGCTGGAGTCGTGGCAGGTCGCGTAGAACGCGGTTGCATTCCCGTAGGTGGTCGCGAGGTAGCGCTCGTAGGGGCCGCCCGACCATACGGCCTTGGCCTCTTGGTTCTCCAACAGGATGAGGACCACGTGCGAAATCGACACGCCGGCGCGGCCGGACGAATAGGAGAATGCGATCGCCGTTGTCACGGAGCCTCCTGCGACCTTGACCGAGCCGTTGGCGGGCGTCGCCGAGTAACCGCTCGGAGCGTTCACCGAGAAGGAATGGCTACCGTTCGCCGCCGTGAAGACGACCGTCGAACCCGAGGAGCTCGCGGTGGTCCCGGAAAATGAGACGGACCAGCTCGTTCCCGTCGCAAGCCCGCTTTCCGAGAACGTGACGGGGTAGGTTCCGGCCGGTACAGCCTGGAACACTACGGATCGTGAAACGGCGGCTCCCGCCAGCGTGATCGAGCCCGAGCTCGGGGTCGATGTGAATCCCTTGGATATTCCCACCCGGAAGGAATAGGAACCGTTCGACACCGAAAAGCCGATCGAGCTCGTAGTTGCGTTCTTTGAGTTCGCCCCGAGGGTGATCGACCAGCCGGCCCCAGAGGGCAATCCGGTTTCGGAAAAGGTCGCCGTGTAATTTGCGGGGGCGACGGTGGCAGGCGTTGCGGACGCCGAGTTGGAGTAAGTGGAAGCGGACGCGGTCCCGGAACCGCAGTTCGATGCCCCGCTACACGAATCCAAGGTCTCCACCTGGAACGTGTAGGTCGTCCCAGTGGTCAGTCCGCCCGGGGCCGCTGTGGTCTTCGACTCCGAGGTGATCGTTCCTATCGAGGTCGCGGATCCCCCGCCCACGGACTGCAATATCACGTAGGACTGGAACTGGATACTGCCGGCGTAAGAAGCGTGGTTGATCCACGAAAGCCGTACGGAGCTCGATGAAAGCACCGTGGCATTGAGGGACGCGACTTGGGGCTGAGCCTTCTGGACGACGTTGGAGTTGTCATCGACGCCGAGGGAATCCACCTCGACCACTTGCCACCAATAGGTGGTCCCGGGCGAAAGGCCGGCCACGTAGTACGTCGTCGTCGACTGGCTGGATATTGTCCCCAATGTGGACCATGGGCCCGAGCCTGACGAGGCCGACTTCAGAACCTCGTATTCGGAAAACGCCACATCACTCGTTGCGGTCCAACCAAGGCTGACAGAGGAAGGGCTCGCGCCGGTTACCGTAAGCGAGGGCCCGATCACGCTCGCTCGCTGGACGGATGGCTCGATTGCGGCCCCTGCTCCCATCGCCCGAAACGATCCGGGCCTGAGCGATGGCCCACAACTTGACAATAGAATCAGGAGGGCGACGCCAACCAGTAGGATCGGGACGCGGAGCGGGGCGCTGCGCGGCAGCCATCCTGAAGCGGTCATGGTAGGCTCAATCGAAAGAGTGGGTCGGGGGATAGACACTCTTTCGCTTTCGAACCAGCGACCAGCTTACACGAATGGGAGGGCCTTCCTCGGATCGCAGCTTGCCCATCGAGCGGGTCCGAGGCCGCGTGTCTCGCCCCCTCCCCATGCTCGCGAAGGCTGGAGTCTCCGTCGCGAGTCAGCGCCGTAACGTCTGAGTTCGGGACTGTATGCTCGGTGACGGGCGGGACTAATAATCGAGTTTGCTCCAATTCGATTGATCTTTCATGCACCCCGGGACCCCCGACGATTCGCGGACCCCGCCTGATCGGCGCCCGCTCCTCCGACTCATCTTCACCGGCTTGGCTACAGCGGGTGTCGTAATCGCGCTCCTCCTAGCCAGCGGGCTGATTCCATTGTCGCCTTCGAGCTCAGCCAAGTGGTTCCGGATGACGGAGATCGTCGTGTCCTTCTCGGGATCGGGGGCGGCGGCCCTGTGCCCGGCAACGGCAAGTTCCCCCCCGACGTGCGGTTCCGCGGCGGTCGCGTGCGACTCCGCGAATGACTGCGGCGAACCGCTGCGCTCCGGAGAAGCGGTGGGTGTCGCCAATGGGATCAGCTTTCGAGCGATGCTGTCCGATACATTCGACTGTAACTACACCTTCTCGATCGCGCAGATTTCCAGCGAAGGTGCATTTTCGGTCACGGTCGCTGAGGCCAACGGGGCAGCCCTACCGGTGAACGTCGGGTTCACCGGTTCACAGGGCGATTGTGTCACCGAGGCCAACATTTCGTTGGGCTTCGCGGTGGGCGACAGTGGTCCCAGCGAGCAGGGTCTCTTCCTTACGGTTTCCGTTGCGCAGGAGCTTCGGTAATCACCGCGAGGGACTGCCATTTTCCCCCTCGGTCGCCAGGATAGCCCAAGGGCCGCGTCCACCCGCGGAAAGCGGGGATTGAGTACGTCACACAGTGGAGTGGGTTGACTCGTCGGATCGAAGGGTGATCGACGGAGGCGAGGGCAGACCGGCGAACCCGGGGTACTAAGACCAGTGGAATCGGAGCGCCCTCCGGGGATCTGACCTGACCGCGCCCTGCCCTGCCCAACTCTAACGGACATCCGACCGGCTTCCCGGTTCGGGGTCGAAGTTTTAGGATATGACATATCTTGAATTCAAGGGCTCCGATTAACCCTCGACCCCCGATCCAACCCCGCCATCCGATGTCCCGCTTCATCTCGAACTGGATTCCGTGGAACCACGGCCCCTCGCGTTGCCGGTTCGGTCGAATCGGGGGCCTATCGGGCCTCGCCTTTGCGGTGTTCGCTACTCTGCTGTTGCTCGGTGAAACCGGCTTTCTACCCGCGGAGAGCGACGCGCACGTCGGCTTGGCCGTCTCGGCGACATGCAATCCACCCTCGTCCATGCCTTCGGCGCTCTTCATTGAGCAGGCGACGCCATCCCACCCCGTCCTGCAATCCGGTAAGGTCGAAGTGAGCTACGAATTCGAGGCTGTGAATTTCACTCCCGCCGTCAACGGCACCAAGGTACTGGTGCCGAACGTCCTTGCCCTCTTCCCCCTTACGAGCCCTTCCGAACTTTCGGTGAACTTACCCTCGGTCGAACTCCATGTCGCGGGCGCCGGCTGGTCCAACCCCACCCCAACATCCAATTCCTCCACGGCAGCTTCGAACCTTTCTTTCAGCGCGTCCAACCCACCCCAGCTAATGACCGAAGGCTGGCTCCCGAACGACCCGCATGCAGATGCGGTTCAAGCTGACGCGGTCTACGGGACGATCACGCTCGCCTTCCGATGGTCCTGGGCCATCTCCGAACCGAACGGCACAGTCTACACCTCGCCCTGGAGCACCCCGAGCTCCTCCGCGGCTCCCCCCTCCCTCCCCAGCGTCTTCTACCCTGCGGAACTCGTTGTCTCCCAGGGGGAGACCTCCCCGGTCACGATCGGCGGCAACTTCACCGACCTCCTCGCGGGACATGTCGCCGGCCATGACTTCGCTCTCGCATGGACGGATTCGGCGGGCCGACAATTGGCCCACGGCCAGCTCAACGTGAGCTCGGGGGCCACCTCGGCGAGCGCCAGCCTGGCACTGACCAGCCCCACGCACCGGCTCACCCCCGGCACCTTTGTCTTCCGCGTAAAGGATGCCTGCGGGGCCCTGATCCAAGACAACTGGCGGAGCGCTTCCTTGGCTACGGTAGCTTCGGCCCACCTCGGGATCCTCCCGTCCGCCTGCGGGAAGGTCATCTTGAATGGGACGGTATTCGCTGACGGAGACGCACCTGAGGAGCGCCCGTCCCCGAGCTCCTATTCGCTTACCTCAACCGGATGTCCCGGGTTCGCGTTTACGGGCTGGAGCGAATCTGGAGGCGTGGTCCCGGCATCGGCCTGGGCCCGCAATACCCGCTTGTTCGTCAGTTGGAACGGGTCGGTCTCCGCGGGATGGGCACCGGGCTATCGCGTCACCTTCCAAGAAGTCGGTGCAACCAAGGGCCAGAATTGGTCCGTGACGATCCACGGGACCACTGTTCAGGCCGTGGCGCCGAACCCATTGAGCTTCCTGCTCGCCAACGGGAGCTATGCGTACTACGTGGGGAACGCGACCGGTTACTCTTCGTCCGGGTCTCCCGGCACGGTGCTCGTCAAGGGCGGCTCGGTCAATCTGAGCGTGTCGCTCTCCCCCGACATTCAACACGTCGTGATGATCGTCATGGAGAACAGCAACCTGTACCCGACCCTCCGGTACGCCCCGTACATGGACTACCTCTGGAACACCTACGCGAAAGCGACCTCGTTCTACGGAGCCTGTCATGAATCGAAGCCGGAGTACATGGCGATGACCAGTGGACGGTCGTATTCCTGCCAATCGATTCCGTTGGTCAATGTGACCCACCTCGGCGACCTTCTCGAGAAGAGGGGTCTGACTTGGGGTAGCTACCTCGAATCGATGAACACGTCGTGCGACAACGTCTCCTCACACTTCTATTTCGCCCATCACAACCCATTCTTGTGGTACTCCGACGTTCGGAACAATGCGACCCGTTGCAATGCGCGGGACGTCAACAGCCGCTTCTTCAACCAGACCCTCGCCAACGGGACGCTCCCCACGTATTCGCTCTATGTCCCGAATAATGATGACGACTGCGAGTGGACCGTCCTCCCGACTTGCGACACCTGGCTCAAGTCCTTCCTCGCCCCGATCCTTAACAGCACGCACTCCGCTGTCCAGAATCTGGTCGCCCACACCGCGTTTGTGATCGCTTTCGACGAGGCGGAAACGAACCTGGGTTACTCCACTGGGGGCATCGTGAACCCCTGGTGCCGCAACACGACGGGCCAGAACCTCTCGGTCTGCGGGGGCCACATTTACCTTTCCGTCGTGAGCCCGTTCTCCCAAGGTTTGACCTATTCGCACAACGCTACGGACTACAACCTCGAGTCCACCATCGAGTGGCTCTTCGGACTGGGCAACGATGGGGGGTACGACGGCACGCCCAATTTTCCCAGCATGAACGGTCTCTTCACTTTCCCTCAGAACGGGGGGTACTAGGGCTAGTCGCCTCCACGCCTTCCGGAAGCAGACCCGGGCCCAGGGTCCGTTCCCGCGGGCGTGGCAGTCTTGAACCTCACGGCCAGCTCCACCGTGCCGGATCTGAGTTCCGGAGTTCTCCTCGGGGGCTGTTCGATGAGGGTGGGTCCCCGCCGGTGACCAACCGGGACGTACAACGGGAATGGTCCTCCCGCCGCGAGCCCATCCTGGACAGGGGACCTCCTCGTCGCTCGCTGAAGTCGTCCGAAAATGGGTCGGCACGACACCACTTCGGAGCGTGGAGCAGCACGATTGCCGATCCCGCGGCCGACAGCTACCCAAGCCCCAGGGTCATCGACCGACCGACCCACCTCGTTCGGTCCCCCTGGAGCCCGGTTCCGAATGTGGGACTTCGGTACCCCTCCTGCCCGCCCCACCTCGATCCGTGGGAATATTCGGTTCGGCCACAGACGGACGCGGGCCCCGTCAGCCTCGGTAACGGCCGGCTATCGGGACTAGGCGGCCCGCCGCCCCCGCGCTCGGGTCGTGACCGCCGGAAGGCTTCGTTCCTTCAGGGAGGCACGGGTGAATTGGCTCGTCTCGGTGGAGCCGGCCATCGCCAGTGTGGAGATGAGGCCCCCGGAAAGGACCTCGGCGACGTCATCGAAATACGCGGTCCCGACGAATCCCTGGTGCTTCACGGCCCGGTACCCCTGCGGTTCCGCTTCGAATTCCCGGTCTTGGAGCTCGGAGTACGCCGCCATCCCGCGAGCAGAGTATCCCTGAGCGAGTTGAAAGAGTGCCAGATTCGTTGCGTGGTATGCTGCCAGGGTCACAAACAGGAACCGATAGCCCATGTCGCCGAGGTCGGACTGGAAGCGGTCGATCGCTCTTGCCGACAGGTGCCTTCGCCAGTTGAACGACGGGGAGCAGTTGTAGGCCAACCTCTTGCCCGGATGACGCGCGTGGATCTCCTGCGCGAAATGGGAGGCCTCGTCGAGGTCGGGTCGGCTGGATTCGAACCACAGGAGATCGGCGTATGGGGCACATGCCAGGCCGCGTGCGATCGCCGCATCGATCCCCCCCTTGAACGCGTAAAATCCCTCGGGAGTTCGCTTTCCCGTGAGGAAGGGTTGGTCGCGTGGGTCGATGTCGCTGGTGATCAGGGCGGCCGAGAGCGCGTCGGTCCGCGCCACCAGCACCATCGGAACATCAAGGACGTCCGCAGCCAGCCGAGCCGCCCACAGCTTCTGATTGAACTCCCGGGCGGGCACGAGGACCTTCCCGCCGAGATGCCCGCACTTCTTCACGGACGACAACTGGTCTTCCAGATGGATGGCTGCGGCTCCCGCCTCGATCAGGGACCGAGTCAGTTCGAACACGTTCAGGACCCCGCCAAAACCGGCCTCGGCGTCCGCGATGATCGGAGCGTACCAGTCGAGTCCGGTCTCCCCGAGTGCGGTCTGTTTCTCGTCCTCCCTTCGGAAGGCGTTGTTGATCCGCCGAACCAGGTGCGGGACGCTGTCGACGGGGTACAGGCTCATCTCGGGATACGTCTGCCCGGCCGTATTGGCATCTGCCGCGACCTGCCAGCCGCTCACATAGATCGCCTGGAGCCCCGCTTGGACCATCTGGACCGCCTGCGTGCCGCTCATGGCGCCCAAGGCCGGGAGGAAAGGTTCGCTCTGAAGGAGGCTCCAGAACCGACGGGCCCCCCTCTCAGCGAGCGTCTGCTCGATCCGAACGGACCCCGCCAGGCGGCGGACGTCCTCCCGCCGGTACGGTCGTTCGATCCCGATCCAGCGGTCCGGCAAGTCCCTTGCCGAGGACCCGTAGACGGGCGCGGGCGTCACGACGGGCTCCACTAGTCCGTCCTCGCTCGCCAGTTCGGAGGGCACTGGTCCGCGACGCCGACGATCTCCGGTGTCGTCGCGATCGAATCGAGGGTCTCCGACGGGGGGGCTGGGGATCTGCTCCTTGGGTCCGACCGGATCCTATCGCCGCTCGAGGCCCCGTGTGCCTCTACAAGAACTACCTTGCACCATTGCGAGCGCGGCGGTGCGAGCACGATTCGTCGGGCGGGACGCACTTCGATTCTTCGCTGCGACGGGAAGGCTCGCGTCCTCGTCGACACCGCTCCCCTGTCGGGGTTCCCCGCTAGGATCCAGGGGTTTGCGGGATTCATGTGACCCCTTGGTGTCGGCCTCCGCGAGCCAGGTCCAATATCGTCGTCCGATAGATAAGTCGAGTCAGATAGGTCGGTCAGTCCGTAACCGACCGTAGGAGTTTCTGACGGGCCCCCGGCCTGGGCGTCCGAGGAGAGCGATCGGTCCCCTTCGATCGCGGTGTCGAATGGGCCGGATCGGGCCCCAGGATCGCACCGGTCTCGTAAGCGTCTGCTCGGTCGGTTACGGTGGGTTCATCCCCATTTCTGGATGTTTCTGCGATCAGGGCCCCCGCGTCGATGCAAACGGACTTGGAACTCGTCATCCTCCTCGGGACCGTGGTCGGGACCGCGCTCGTCGCGCGTCTTACCCAGCTGCCGATCACGGCACTCGAAATCGTGGCGGGGATCGCGCTCGTCGGGCTCGTGGGGCTTCGATTCCCCGCCGAGGGCCAGACCCTCATCATTTTTGGAAGCCTGCTGATCGTCTTCCTCGCCGGGCTGGAGACCAACCTTGCGTTTCTCCGTACCCATCTTCGGAAGGCGTTCACGCTCGGATTGGGCGGATTCCTCGTACCGTTCGCCGGCCTCTTCGCCCTGTTCTACCTCGGGCTCCATGCCCCTTTGCTGCTCAGCATCATCGGGGCAACGGCGGTCGCGGACACGTCGATATCGATTGTGTATACGACTCTCAATCAGTTCGAACTGACCGACCTGCCGTTCGGCCGACTCATCCTCGCATCGACCTTGATGGTCAACCTGTTCGAGGACTTCACTGTCACGACCACCACCTTCCTGACCGCTCCGGGCCTCCTCTTCACCCTCGGGGTCCTGGGGGCGCTCCTCGCCGCGTCGCTGCTCCTTCCGAGACTGTCGAGAGCGGTCGGTGGGAGCGGGCCGCCCCTCTTTTCGAACATCTCGACCCGGGCGCTGCTGTTCTCCCTCGCCGTCCTCGCGGCGCTGTCCGCGCTGGTCGGCGTCCCCGGTATCCTATTCGTCTTCCTGATGGGGCTGATGTTCTCGAAGTTTGCCGACGACCGGTTCCTCGCGGACGTCCGGAAGTTCGGATTCGCGCTCTTCGTACCGCTCTATTTCGTTGCCGTCGGGCTCCGCGTGGATGTGGGATTCGTGATCGCCAACCTCCCGGTACTTGGGTTGATCGTCGGGGCCGCCTCCGGGCTCAAGCTCGCGGTCAACTACCCCATCCTCCAGCGCTGGGCCGGGAGCCGCCGGGCCTTGCCGGTGAGCGTCCTGATGAACACCCGACTGACGAGTGCGTCGGTCATTCTGCTCCTCACCGTGACCCTCGGGTTGATTACAGTCGCCTGGTACTCGCTGATGATCTCGGCGGTGGCGGTCCTCGCCCTAGCCTCGTCGGCGGCGCTTCGGACGTTCCCCTCCTTCTCCTCGCCCCGGGCCGCCCGAGCCCTTCTCGGATCCACCCCGGTGGAGGCGTCCCTGGATCCTGTAGGACGCCGGGGCTTCCCGAGCCCCGGATTGCTGGCTCGTGATGGGGGCCCACCCCGTGCAGAGCCGGTCGGTCTTGGTCGGACGGTGGGCCCTGATCCGACGCCAGGGTTCGTTCCCACGGTCCCTCCCTCGGCAACTGCCGCACTGTTTCCGCCAGGAACATGAGATCCCTCTCTCGTAACATCGTTCCCACCATCGAGCGGCGACCCTCGCAGAGGCGCCGAGCTAGGGGTAGTGTCAGAATCCAGGGATCGAGACCCTTGTGGGTCCTGCCCGGGCGGAAGCCGACCCGCCGGCGGCGTTGGTCGGGTGTGATCGGAAAGGTCGAACCTTAGGAACCCCTTTCCTCTCGGCGAGCATGGCGCTCTCGGCGGGAGAATGAGGGCGGCCGGTTCGGGGGGTCCGTGCTCCCCCGTAGAGATCGGAGTCATGCAAACCCGTCGACGGATTTGGCGGTCGGCGCTGGAGGTCCGACCAGATGCCCCGGACGATCTCCTTCGGTCCCTGGGCGAAATCTGAGGTGGCTAGGCTGGCGAGCGCGTCCGGAGGCGCGCCGATGCGATCGGGCCCCCGGACGCCTTTGGGATACCATCCGATTGGTTGCACGAACTTCCGGGATCGCCCTCCTGCATCGTGGGTCGCTTCAGTGGAAGAGACCTGTCATCGGGGGGAACGCTTTCGTTCCGTCCCAACCCCCGTCGTTTCCCAGTTTGAAGAGCCACTCCACCGTCGATTCCACATTGTAGTCCGAGGTGTTGGGATCGTAATGCAACTTGTTCGACCAGGGACTGACCGCCACGGCGTAGGTCAGGCCGCCGCAGGTCGCGAGGGCCTTCCCGGTGGCGTTCTTGCAATAGGTGTTCACGTACCCGGGTCCGGCGGAATATCCCTGGGAGAACGCCGCACCCTTCCCCTCCCCTTCATCGTACACGATCAGGAACGCTGTCGTCGATACCAACTTCTGGACCGTAGTGTTGGTGCTGTTCAATATCGGGCCGAGGAAGTTCTTCAGCCACTGGTCGCAGAACGACAGATTGGAGTGGTAGCAATCGTCTGCGGTGTTGGGCACATAGTACGAGAGCGCGGGGAGGGTGCCGTTCGCGACGCTCGAGTTGAACTTGGCACTGTTGACCACGTGCGCATCGCAGCGGGAGGAGTTGTACCGGATGTCCTTGTAGAGGATGAACGGGTTGTGGTACGATACGTACGAGCCGTTGCTCTTGATCTGGCAGGGAGTGGCCATCGACTCGAAATACCCCATCCAGGTCCGGTTCGCCTTCTCGAGTAGGTCTCCGATATTCGTCACACCCTGGATCGCGATCGATGCGGTTCCGCAGGCGAAATACCTCCCGCTCGTCATCGCCGCGTAGTTCGGGTACGAGTAGTGGCAGGCGGCATAGAAGTGGGTGGCCTGGGCATATTTTGCGGCGAGGTAGGATTGGTACGGTGCTGCGCGGACGCTGGCGAGCGCCTGATTCTCCATGATGATCTCCACCACGTGTTTCACGGCGGGGGGGGCTGCACTCGCGGGGGCGGGCCCTGCCTGACCTCGCTTGGCCAGGGCGATCCCGGGGCCGAGCGTTCCGGCGAGTGCGATCACCATTACCAGCACGATCGGGCCTATCGAGGTTCTTCGGAAGACAAACACAGCCTTCGCATCCGCGATTTCACCGATAAAGGACAGCTAAGCGGACAGGGAGTTCGTGGCAATTTGGTAATGAGCCATCCCTTTCCATCGATTGAGCGGACTCGGTGGCGAGGTGCTCGGGACAGACGCGGTCGGATGCGCGTGGGAGGCCCAAGTGCGTTCCCGGAAGGATCGAGGGTGGGGAGCTTGAAGCCCGTCGCGGGCTCCGCCGCCTCGGGCCGTGGGAGGGGGCCACCGAACCGTTCCGGGTAGGCTCCCCGGGCCCGAGGTTGCGGCGCGAACAGCTCCCCCCTGAGCGCCCCTGAGAAGAGGGGACGCCCCCACCGAGCTTCGCGCCCTTGGTGAGGAGCCCGGGTACGACCTCACTTTGGCGCAAGGGAGGGATCCGCCCGCCCTTGGGCGCCCCCTCGTGTACCGAGGGACCCGACGGGAACCGTAGAACGTTACTTTTGGGCCCGTCCCCTACCGAACGGTTACCCATCCATCAAGTGTCAGGAGGGGCCCTCCAACGGTTGCGCGGGGGTAGGGCGCGTGCCGAATTCAGTTGACGTGGACACCGACAGACCCCGCGCTTCAGGCCCTGGGCCCCCGATGCCGTAGCGTATGTGCGGGATCAACGGCGTGAACCGCGGGGACGCGGAGCTGGTTCGGGCGATGAACCGGACGATTCATCATCGGGGACCTGACGACGAGGGGACCTTCACCGACAATGGAATCGCACTGGGATCGTGCCGGCTCAAGGTGATCGACCTCACCTCGGCCGGCCACCAGCCTTTCTCGAATGAGGAAGGGACGCGTTGGATCGTCTTCAACGGCGAGATCTACAACTACCGGGCCTTGCGCTCCGAGCTCATGGCGTTGGGCCGGCCGTTCCGATCGGGATCGGACACCGAGGTGGTCCTGGCCGCTTTCGAAACCTGGGGCATCGACTTTCTCGACCACCTTGAAGGGATGTGGGCGTTCGCGATCTACGACCAGGGACAACAGGAACTCTACCTCGCGAGGGACCGGATGGGCGTCAAGCCTCTGTACTATCTCGCCGAAGGGATGAACTTCGCGTTCAGCAGCGAGCTCAAGACGTTCACCGTGCCCCCACTGCGCCGGCCTCTCGATCCGATCGGGCTGAGCGAGCTCGTCGCCCTCGGATTCAACCCGGTCCGTCGCACCTGTCTGAAGAACGTCTGGAAACTGCGCCCTGGGGAACTGCTGCGATACTCGCTCCGGGACCTGCAGTATCGAGTGCGGCGATACTGGCGCCGGGCGGGCCCTCTGCCGACTTCGGCGAACGGCCATGGGGAGGGCCACGGCGACGTCCATCGCGCGGTCCGGGCAGCGGTCGAAAGCAGCCTCGTCAGCGATGTTCCGGTCGGAAGCTACCTTTCCGGAGGGATCGATTCGTCGATCGTAACCCTGCTCTACGCGCGCACCTACTCGAGCCGCCTTCACAGCTACACCGTCGGGTTCGAGGGGACCCAGGACGAACGGCCCTACGCCCGGTACCTGGCCGAGCTGGTCGGCGCTGGATACCACGAGATCACGCTGCGGTCCGACGAGATCGAAAAGGAGTTCGATCGGATCGCCTTCGCCTACGATCTCAGCCTCACGGACCCGGCGTTCGTCCCGAGCTACTACCTTGCGCGCAGGGCGAAGCAGGACGTCACGGTCGTGCTCTCAGGGGAGGGCGGGGACGAGCTCTTCGGGGGGTACGATTACTATCGCCCTCTCCATTTCATTCGCTCCTCCGGCCTCGGAGGCTTCGCATTGTGGTCGCGCGGACTCGCGGCCCGGGAGGTGGGAAGGACCCGGTGGGGGGACGCAGCGCTCAAGGGGCTGAACACCCTCGGCCACGTGAACGGCAACGCGGCGTATGCCGTGGACCTATACTCGGCCCTCCCCGTCGACCGCATCGTACGGCTTTTGCACGGTTACGACCCCTCGCTTGTCGTCCACGATCTCGTTCGGGAAGCCGAGCGCGAACTCATACCGACGGAAGAGGAGGAGGCGTTCCTGCTCTATGACCAGATGTTCCTGCTCGCCGAGAAGTTCAACGCCAAGGCCGACAAGGCCTCCTCGTTCTTCAGCGTGGAGGGGCGGGTCCCCCTCCAGGAACGGGGGGTCGTCGAGCTCGCGAACCGGATCCCCCTTTCGAGGAAGATCGGGATCGCGCAGGGGAAGCTCCAACTCCGCAGCCTGCTCGCGGCCGAAGCGCCCGCGCTGGCTCGCCGACCTAAGCACGGATTCGAACCCCCCATCGGGGAATGGCTGCGCGGGCCGCTCCAAGCCCGGCTCGACGGCGCGATCGAGCGCCTGACGGCCTTGGCTGTGCTGGAGCCCCACGGGACCGACCGGCTCGTCGAGCGGGTGGTAACGCGCTCAGCGAGCCTCAATGAGCACCGATTCACATGGAACCTTCTAGTGGCCGGCGAAGGGCTCCGTCAGTATGGGTATGGGGGCTGAGCTCGGACGACCCGAGCGCGTGGAGGCGCTCGGCCCCACGACCGGCGGCTTCCAGGTGCCTGGGACCGGGGGCGCAGGTCCACCCCCCCGTCGCGTGCTGCTGTACATCGTCGGGCACCACCGCTCGGGCGCCACGGCCCTCGGGGCCGTGTTGGCCTCGGACCCCACGCTGTTCTTCGCCGGTGAGCTCTACCGGTTTCCCGTACCGATATGGAGCTCCGGGGACGCAGTGCGGGGTTGCTCCTGCGGCGCCCCCGTCCTACAGTGCCCGTTCTGGGTCGAGGTGCGACGAGAGGCGGAGCGACGGGGTCTCCTTGCAGCCTTGCCGAAGGGACAGAAGAGATTCGAGCGGTGGGCCGCGTTGCCCCGCACCCTCATCGCGATCGCTTTCCGTCGCCCGGCGGTGCGGGCGCACGCACAGGCGATGGCCGAATTTGCGGGCATCGTAGCCGGGGTCGCGGGCGTTCGCGTGCTCGTGGAGTACGGGCCTAGTGCGGCCCGGGCCCGGATGACCCGCGAGCTCGCCGATTACGGCTTCGACGTCCGCTACCTGCACGTCGTGCGGGACGGCCGGGGATTCCTTGCGTCCGAGCTCGGGACCACGGCCGACCCCGAGGCCCCGGGGGATTGGGTCCGGAATCCGTTGATCGTGATCGCGCGGTGGCTCGGGATGAACCTGGCCGCCCTCGTGCTCTGCTCCCGCGATCGGTCCCGATATCTGCGCATCCGCTACGAAGAGCTCCTCGACGATCCGCGGAAGATCGTGACGCGGATCGGTGCGTTTCTCGGAAAGGACCTCTCCGACGTCATCGAACGGGTCGAGGCGGGCACCCCCATTCCGATGCGCCATATCGCCGCCGGAAACCGCGCCCGCCTGAAGAGGGTGATCGTCCTCGCCCGCTCGCCCCCGAGAAGCGAGCGCCTTCCCTGGGCCACACGCGCGCTCTTCTGGGCCGTCGCCGGTTGGTTCGCCGGCCCGCTCGGCTATCGACCGGGACCCCGATTCCGGGAGGACGGGGCCAGCGGTCCTTCGAGCCTCGGCGGCCGGCGTTCGCTCAGGATCCTTGGGCGTCCCCGCGCGTTCACCAGCTGCCACCGAAACGCGGATCCCCCGGCGGGGGACCCGCGCTAACCTTGAATGAAGGCAAACGTTAACCCGCGGCGGAGTCGCATCGGTTCGTGACGCCGGGGCCGCCGGTCGAACCGTCCCGGGAGTTCTTCCGATCGGAGTACCTAACCGCGAGCGCGGCGGCCCTGCTCGCCTACCTCGCGGTGCTGGCGATCGCCCCGGTGCCGATCCTCGAGGCCCCGCTGGGCGCCTTCGTCCTCCTGTTCGCCCCGGGGTATGCAATTGCCGCGTTGCTCTTTCCAGGGCGCCCCGCCTTCCCATGGCCGGTCTCCTTCGCCGCCTCGGCCGGTCTCAGCGTGACGTTCAACGTCCTCCTCGGCCTCCTCCCGCTCGCGCGCCATGCGGGACTCCCTCCGGCCCTCTTCGCCAGCACGGCCTTCGTCCTGACCCTCGTAGCCCTCGGGGTGCGCCTGCGCGGGGAGGAGGGTGCCGATGAGCGGATCTGGCAAGTGGCGACCCGCGCGCTCGCGATGCCCGGGTTCTCGCGGCGGCAACGCTGGGGGGCCTACGGGCTTCTTGCCGCCACGGCGGTGGCCCTCGCGTTCATCGTCTTCCTCGCCGGCGCCCACCCCAACGTGCATCCCGGGGTCGCTCTCGCGCTCAGCGGCCCCGGTGGAAGCCTGGCCGCGCTCCCCTCCGGGGGGCCGGTGGGGAGCATCCTCGCCGTGTGGGTGACCATTTCGAACAATGCGACCCCCCAGCAGTTCGACTTGAACGTCCAGTCGCTCAACCTCTCTGCCAACCCCACCCAGTTCCGCGTCGTTCCCTGGACGCTCCCCCTCCATCTGGCGAACGCCACCCAAAGTTCCGATGCGTTCAACCTGCTCCCGGACCAGACCTACACGCTCAACCTGACCTTCACCTACGCCTTCGCTGGGACGTACGCGATCTCGATCTACCTCGCCGACGCCGGCGGCACCACGCTGAGGTCCTCCGCGATCTCGGTGGAGATCCGCTGAGCCGGAGCGACGGCCGGCGGACGACTGGCCGGGCCTAGCTCGCCGGTGGGAGGCGGAGGACCTCGAAGATCGTGAAGACCGGGTTCTGATAGATCTCAGCAAAGTAGAACGGATTGAAGAACTTCTCGATGCTCGAGACGGGGATCGCGCTGGTCGGCTGCTGGGAGGCCGGGCCGTCGAACTCCGGCGGCGTATAGGCCGTCGTCATGTACGCGTCGATCACCACGTAGTCCCCGATCCCGACCTGCGCGAGAGCGCTACGGTTGAATCCCGATCCGTTGAACAGTGGGTAGCCGTTCCAACGGACCTTCAAATGGCCGAAACCGGCGAACGTCGTCGTGACGAGTTCGTCCCCCCAGACCCCGCGACGGTGGTCGAAGTGGGCGTTGGCCCAGAGGGCAGCGTCGAGCGCGTTCGAGTCGACGTACCGGGGCGCGTCGATCAAGGTCGACGCGGGGGTCGCGAACTGATCACGGGTCGTCAGGGGGATCAGGGACCCGCCCGTGAAGATGAGGGACGCCGCGACCACCGTGAGGGCGATCCCGCCGACGCGGCGGGTGCGGGCGCGCATCGTACGGTGCGCAAGGAACGGCTGGGCGTACCGGTACGTGGTCGGGGGAAGGCCCTGCAGGAGCCACCATGCGGCGGCGGGGCAGAGCACGATGCCAATGTACTCCATCAGGCGCAGCGAGAGGAAGCTGAACCCGGTCGAGACAAAGGGCAGAGCGATCACTCCCACGACGAGCGAGGCGAGAAGGGCGAACGCCGGGAACGGGTCGTGACGGTCGCTGATCCGGTCGAGGAACGCAGCGACGGCCCCGATCACCGTGAGGAAGACCGAGAGGCCGATCCAGGCGAGCTGGTACGCCGGGAACGTCTCCCCAGAAGCTCCCTGGGCGCCCGCCGCACTTGGATGGAGGACATGGACCAAGTTCGCCTGAAGGAGGCCCGCCTGGAGGACCAGGACCGGGTAGATGACGAGGAGGGCGTACACGGCCCAGACCAGGAAGACGACGATCAACAAGGGGGCAGCGAGCGCTCTCGGGTAGGCGATCTTCCGACGGAAAACGATCGGGAGCACCGTCAGGGCGAAGAGCCAGATCCCCGTCACGTAGCCGCTTACGTGGTGGCTGAGGAGGACCGAGACGGCGAAGAGGGCGGTAACGGTGAAGAGCGCCCCCCGATGGCGCTCGGCCGTCGCGAGGGTGACAACCCCTAGGACGACCAAGGCGAAGAACGGGATGCCGAAATCCTGCTGGGTCGGCAGGCCGAACTCGATCGAGGGTACTGCGAGGTACAGGAACGTCCCCAGCATCGCTACGCGGGGTCCGAACAGCTGGACCCCGATCCCGTAGACCGCTGTTGGGATCACGAGGAGCCGGAACGCGGGGTAGGCCCAGTTGTACGCCGAGAGAATGGGGATCCCTGTGAACGAGGCG
Source organism: Thermoplasmata archaeon (assembly GCA_035945215.1). GTDB lineage: Archaea > Thermoplasmatota > Thermoplasmata > Lutacidiplasmatales > UBA184 > Lutacidiplasma. The sequence continues at coordinate 19,640 of DASZAJ010000010.1, read as the reverse complement.
AATTCCGCATTGTATATCGCGCCGGCGGGGAAGTAGCTGTACGTGACGGCTTGGCCATAGACGTCGAGGTTCGGAACCCACCGGCCCGTCGTGAGGACAGCCTGGGCGAAGGAGAAGTTGAAGACCGGATCGCGGGAGTAGGGGATTCCGTAGGGGCTGAAGAGGGGGTATAGGAACACGATCAGGAGGATCGGCAGGGGCAGCAGGGCGAGGGGCATGCGCCGCACCACGCACAGGAGGAGGGGGGAGGCGGCCATCCCGAGCGCCAGAACAAAGAGGTCCCGGGTGGCGATCCCATGCCAGTACGCCCCGACCCCCTCGAACTTGTAGGCGTAGAGCAGACCGGCGACCCCGACGAACCCGAAGAGGCTCACCGCGAGGGCCAGGAGCGTGAGCGACGCGTGCGGAGAGTCGGCCGACGATCGCGGCGCCGCCGGCGGTTGGAAATCCCCTTCGCGTACGGGCCAAACCGTCGCCATCGGGGGAGGCCAGGCGGGCCCCTTGGGCCGGCCGGGTTCCGGCCCCGGCCGCCCTCCGGACAGGCGGCCGGAAGGGCCATGGTCCTCCTTGGTCGGATCCGCCCGCTCACCGCGCCCTCGGAATCCTAACCAGCCCGCCGCGGCTCCCAGGCCGGACGGCGTCCGCGCCGCATCTCCGACCCTCCGGTGGGGGGATCGTGGGATCGGATCGTCCCTGTCCCCATCGAGGGTGTGGGTCGGGCCGAAGGAAGAAGATCTGCCCAGGGGAGGCGATCCGTCCACGACCGCTACCTTCGCCGGCACACCCGGGCCGAACTATGAAGCGTTCGAGGCGAAGTTGAACAAGCTCGTCATCGGGGGAAAGTCACTGCTGCCATCGTACCCGCCATCGCTCGGCATGCCGAAGAGCCACTCGATCGTGGACTCGAGGTTGTACGAAGAGGCTGCACTCGTGTAGGTGGTCTTGAGGGAGTACGGACCCACGACCGCGAGATAGATCTTCCCGCCGCAGACCGACAGGGCCCTGCCCGTCGTATTGACGCAGTCGGGCGTGACGACCGAGCTCGAGAAGCCCGCATTGGTGCTTCCCTCATCGTACACGATGAAGAACGCGGTGTGCGCGATGAGGGCTCGCGTCGCCGCGACCGTCGAATTGAGCATGGGGGAGAGGAACCCGCTCAGCCACTGGTCGCAGACGATCAGCGACGAATTGTCGCAATCGTCGATGGCGTTCGGGACGTAGAACGAAACCGTTGGGAGCGTGCCGTTCGCGACGCTCGCGTTGAATCGGCTGCTCGGGAGGACGTGGCCCCCGCATCGGACGGGGTTGTCGATGATGTCGTCGTAGGAGACGAACGGGTTGTGCCAGGCGAGATACACCCCTTTCGAGTAGGGATAGCAGGCGGACGGCATCGACTCGAAGTACCCCGCCCAGGTGTTGCCGCTGTGCTCCACGACGTCGGGGAGGTTGGTCGTGTTGACCGAACCCGCCACGTTCGACCCGCAGTACTCTGCCCGCCCGCTCGTCATCGCAAGGTAGTTGGGGGGCGAACCATGGCACAATCCGTAGAATTCGGTGGCGTTGCCATAGTTGGCTTGCAGGTAACGCTGGTACGGGGCCACCGCCCAGACCTCGTTGACCTCCCGGTTCTCCAGGACCACGACGACCACGTGTTGGATCTTCAGACCCGACCCGCCCGTGACCCCCCCTCCGGGGCCGCCGGATGAGGGTGGGGGCCCGGACCCGGCGCGGTGACCGGGCAATTGTCCGAGGACCACGGCCGCCACGCCGGCCAAAAGCACAAGGTCGACCACGAGGCAGACGTACAGGACCTCGGTCACCTTCCTCCCGGTCATCCAGCGATGCGAGGAAGGCCGCTGTGTCGCGGAGGGGTGCGAGTCGGCCCTTTCCCTCGGAAGCTCCTTCGGAGAGTTCCTCTGACGAGACGCATCGAAGGTTGCCATCGGAGGCGGCTGGGCCCAGCCCGTAGCCATGGACCGAATGGACGACGTCGGGGTAGACTAGCTTTCGGAAAGCTCTCGTAACGTCGTTACCGACGGCTTACGGCCGACCTCTGGGCCGGCCCCCGCCCTGGTGCCAGGCCCACTGCTCTCCAAGCCCTTCTCGCAATCGAGTCTTCGGCCGGAATCCCAGGTCCGATTCGGCCCGGCGTGTGTCCGCCCATGTCGAGGGCGGGTCCCCGACCGGGAGCGCCTTGCGTTGAAGTCGCAGGGCGATACCGCTGACCTCCTCGATGTGCCGCAGCGCCTCCGACAAGGTCGCCGGGGATCCCCCGCCGAGGTTGTAGACCTCTCCGGGGGCGTCCGGATGCCCCGCGGCGACGAGCCCATTGACGATGTCGGAGACGTGCGTGAAATCCCTCTTCTGGCTTCCGTCGCCGTAGACCGGGATCGGTCGGTGCCCCCGGGCCATTTCAAAGAAGCGGTGAAAGGCCATGTCAGGGCGCTGTCGGCTTCCGTACACAGTGAAGAATCGCAGCGCGACCGTAGGCAGACCAAAGGCGAGGCGATACACTCGGACGAGGTGCTCGGCCGCGAGCTTGGTCACCCCGTACGGGGAGATCGGGCGCGGAAGGGTCGTTTCGGGAAGGGGACGCTCGGGCTGCGCGCCGTAGATCGAAGAGGAGCTCGCATAGACGAGGCGCGCGGGCCGGGACCGGCGCGCCATCTCGAGCAGATGCTGCGTGACGAGCACGTTGTTGCGAACGTACCGTTCGAACGGCCGCCCCCAGCTCGGACGGACCCCGGGCTGCCCGGCGAGATGGAAAATGGTGGTTCCGGGCTTGACGAGCGGACGCAGATCGAGGTGCAATAGGTCGCGGCGCAGCAACCGGAACCCTCGGTGCGTGCCAACGGCCGCCAGGTTCGAGAGCTTCATCGCAGGGGAGTAGTAAGGGTCGAGATCGTCGATCCCGACGACCCGCCAGCCCGAGGCGAGCAGGCGTTCGACCAGATGGCTCCCGATGAAGCCGGCCGCTCCGGTGACGATGGCGCGTGGCGGGATGGCCGGAGACCCGGGCCCGCCGTTTAATCCCTCCCTAACACGGTGGACACGATGGGCTCGAGACTCGACGGAGCGTGGCCATGTATCCGCGGGCGCTAGGGTAGGGTCATGCGGGTCCTGTTCGTCATCGCCCATCTCGACAAAGGCGGCGGGCAGGCGGTCCAGGCGGCGCAGCTCTTCGAGCGCCTCGCCCCGAAGGTGGACGGGACCCTGCTTTGCCTTCGTGCCCCCTCGCAGACCGGTGCGAAGGTGGAGGGGGACCGCGTGGAGGTCGTCGGCCGCCTCCGCTTCCCCGGGGGACTGCGGGACCTCGTGCGCGCGATTCGGGCGAGGGCCGGCGAATATGACGTCGTGCAGGCGTTCGACCAGTACTATGCCCTTCCGGCCGCCAAGCTCGCGCGCGCCCACCCCCTCGTCGTCCGCCTCGGGGCTCACCCCACGCAGGATCTGGCGAGCCGCTACGGGATCGGGGGGCAGGCGTTCCTGGGCCTCGTCAACCCGTGGTTGTTCTCGGGGACGCAGGTCGTGGTCAACGCTCGCCATCTGCTCGGAACCCTGCCCGGTCGCACCCCCGTGCTCATTCCCAACGGGGTCGACGTGGGACGTTTTCCCCCTGTGCCACGACGGGCGGCGGCGCGCCGGGAGCTCGACCTCCCCACGGACGTCCCCATGATCGGATTCACGGGGAAGATCATCCCGAGGAAGAATGTCGAGGACCTCTATGGGGTGCTGCGGGAGGTCCCGGATCTCCATCTGCTGCTCGTCGGGAGCGACGCCGAGCCGTACTACGGGGACGAGTACCACCGCGAGCTTCGCCGAACGTTCTCGGACGTGCTCCCGCGGGTGCACCACGCGGGCGAGGTCCGACCGGACCGGGTCCCCCGCTACCTGGAGGCAATGGACCTGTTCGTTTTCCCCTCCCGTCTGGAGGGGATGCCCAATTCGGTGCTGGAGGCGATGGCCTCCGGACTTCCCGTCGTCGCCCGCGACAGCCCGGCGCACCGGGAGATCCTTTGCCCCGATGCAGGTCGGCTCTACCGAACGCTCGGAGACCTTTCCAGTTCGGTCCGTTCGCTCCGCGCCGACGCGGTCGGCGCGACCGAAATGGGGGCCCGCGCCCGGGCCCTTGTCCAGCGCCGCTTCAGCTTCGAGGCGGCGGTCGAGTCCTACTTGCGACTGTATCAGAGCCTCGTAGTGGGGGGCGGGTCCTGAACGGCATTATGGGTGGGCGCGAGATTTCGATCCTGCCCCCCACGGGACGCGCCTCGGCCCCATCCGCCCCTTACGTCGGGTCGATGCGCGCGCCCCATCGGTGCGTTCGTCGTCGGCACTAGGGCGAGACGGTTCGACCGAACGCACCGCCGCCGCAGCCCCGGACGGCCGGCCTTCGCCGCCCAGGCGTCGACCCTTGACGGTGACGGAGTTCCCACATCGTTACGGAAGGAACTTCCCCCGTCGAACGGAATCAGGGGCCATGGGGCTCGGTACCGGCAGCGTCGAACTGACCCCACCGTCGTCGAGGGCCGGATCGCGGGCGATCGCTGGACCTCCGGCGGTTCCGCTCCGTCGGGCGCTGTTGTGCACGCTCGGGCCGGCCTCTCTCCACGAGCCGGTCATCGCCGGGCTCACGGAGGCCGGGGCCACCACTTTCCGCCTGAACATGTCCCACACCGAAATCGAGGCACTGGATGCGACGATCGAATTCGTCCAGCGGTGCACTCCCGTACCGATCTGCATCGACACTGAAGGTGCCCAGATCCGCACGGGGGCAGTGCGGGAGGGCGTGCGCCTCGTCGAGGGGAGCGAGGTTCGGCTTGTCGGCGAGGCGATCCAGGGCGACGCGGCGTCGATCCCGCTCACCCCAACGTTTGCCGTGGGCCAACTACAACCCGGCGCGCGCCTGAGCATCGACTTCGATGCGGCCCTGCTTCGCGTCGACACCGTGGAGGGAGATTCGGCGCATGCCACGGTCCTCTCCGGGGGCGACGTCGGATCGAGAAAGGCCGTGACGGCCCTCCCTTCCCCCACTCTTCCAGCGCTCTCCGAGAAGGATCTCCGGGCGATCCGGATCGGCCGCGTCCGGGGCGTCCGGGAATACGCGCTTTCCTTTTGCGAAGATCCCGAAGCGATCGTCCGCCTGCGCGCCTTGGCCGGGAAACGCTGTTGTGTCATCGCGAAGATCGAGAGCCGCCGGGGGACGGCAAGGCTCGAGGAGATCGCCCGGAGCGCGGACCGGTTGCTCATCGACCGCGGGGACCTCTCCCGTGAGGTCCGCCTGGAGGCGATCCCGCTCCTTCAGAAGGCGATCATTCGCAAAGCCAACGCCCTCCGGGTCCCGGTCTACGTTGCCACGAACCTGCTCGAATCGATGGTAGGTCGGCGCGTGCCGACACGGGCGGAAGTGAACGACGTCATCAATACCCTCCTCGACGGAGCCGACGGCCTGGTCCTCGCGGCGGAGACCGCCATCGGAAAGTACCCCGTCCAGGCGGCCCAGATGATCGCGTCGCTGATGCGTGAGTACACCGGCTCGATCGAGGAGTACCATGTCGGAGAGCTGCTCGGCCGGCATCCGCTCGAAGGGGCGCCCTCCGGGGCCGATTGAGTCAGCCCAGGTCCGTTCGACCCATCGGGCCGCCGCCGGTCTCCGGAAGGCCACCTAGTCGATCGGGAGCCACGGCATTGGTGAAGATCCGATGGATCGCGACCTTCCCGTCCTCGAACTCGAGGACATGAATCTCCCGCGATTCCACCACCCGGGCGTCGTCCCGTTCAAAGCGGCTGCTGGTCTCGACGAAGACCTTTGGACCGAACACGTGCAGGTCCTCGATCCGGACCCGAGGGCGACCGTATTCCTTGATGGCGGAATCGATCAGGGCCGACATCCCCTCCCGGTTGAGTCCGCCGGCCATCCGGCCCCCGCCCAGGTCGAACCTGGCGGTCGGAAGGTAGTAGGCCAACGCCGCTGAGAACTGGCCCTGATTCGCGAGCTCGAAGATGCGACGAGTGAGCTCTTCCACCTCCGATTGCGGTCGCACTACAACCGATTGTCGTTCGCCGTCCATCCTCGCATCACCGCGCATGAGCGCCTGCCCCGAGCTTCGGGGAATTGATCGCCACGAACCCCTCGGGCTTCGGGGCGAAGAATGCCCGCCTCATGAATTCTTCGCTAGGATACTACCTTAGCAACCTGTTACGAGGGTAGCGGACTGCCCTCCCCGGGGGGAAGGTGACCTCGCACGGAGGGCTTCGCCGATCCTTTCCCGGCTATTGGGGCGATGGGACCCCTGTGACCCTCTGGGCCTCGGCGCGGGGGTCGGGGGAGAGGTCGCGAATCGCCGCGCCAGGGATCGGATCCCGTCGAGGGCCGGAGACCCGGGACAACCAACCCGCCCGATAGAGCACGTCGGCGATCTCGCGCGAAAGTTCGTCCGCTGTTCCGAGCGTCCCATTCAAAACGATGTCCGCTCGGTCATGATTCGCTTCGGTTGGCGGTGTAATCGCCAACTCGACGATACGTCGGTCTCGAATGCATCGGTACGTCGTCGGGATCTGGTCCGGGTCGCCCATCGGCGATACAGGTCCGAGGGTAACTCGGACGAGCGGCGGGATGCGCGCGCGGGCCATGCGGATCTCGTCTCGATCGTTCAGGGGATACGCCACGACGGTCGTGACCCCCCTACGGACGAGCGCGGCGGCCGCGTTGATGAGAGAGGTTACGTTGTCATGGTGCGTGGGATCTGCCGTCCCGACCGCCGCGCTTCCCGTCGGGTCAACATGAAGGAACTCCGAGTCGTCCACCCCCTGCGAGAGCCGGGTCCGGAGCGCCTCTCCCACGTCGGTGAGGGGGGTGCCGAGCGGGGATGAGAGCCAGACGCAGGCCGCCCGAAACCCCTCCGGAAGTGAGATCGTCCCGCGGTCCTCCGGTGCGCCCAGGGAAACCATCCGCCGCTCCGGGGGCTCCTCCCAACCCGTCAGGGGAGCAGAGTGGGGGGCTGGGTGGTCGATCAAGGCCTTCTCGCCTCCGGCCAGGGCGCGATCGACCGGTCTAGTGCACCCGGCAGGAGTTCGCCCAAGCTCATCGTGAAGCTTCCGCGTCTCCACTGACTAGGAGCCGCTCCGGTGGCCCACGTCGCGGCACCCCCCGCGGATCCCGTTCGGACCATGGAATCCATCCACCACCTACCCGACCGCCACGGGCCCTGGCCGGTAGCTCCGCGAACGGAGCGCACGTCGAGCGACCCCGGGGGGTCGCGGGGCGAGGGTCGAAGACTGCCGAAATACACCCAAGGGGAATCCGCGAGCGTTGGCGCCCAAGATCGCGAGTTCGCGCCGCGTCCACGTGGGTTCGATCGATGCGCTAAGGATGAAGAGGGCCGAGAACAACCCCCCGGGCAATCGCTCCGGGAGGAAGCGCTGCTCGGCGATAGCCCCTAGGTCCTTGGCGGTCGGCTCGGCGCCCTGAGGCGCCGGGATCCGGATCACGCGGCCCGTGCGGGGGATACCCACCATGACGGGGGGCGGCTCGATGCTGTTCGGCTGGCCGCTCGGCAACGTCACGACCACGATCGGACCTACCCCCGGCACCGGCTCCGTAAGGCTGGGCAATAGCGATCCCATCGAGGTCGAGGAATCCCCCGGCGCGAGCACGGAAGTGACGACCGAAGCGTTGGGGGATGCGGAGGTCAGTCGCCGCGCCACCGCATCGGCCTCCGAGAGTCTCTCCCGGGCGCTCAGCAGGATCACGTGGGCCGGGTCGAGCGCAAGCAGGACGGTATCGAGGGAGGGGCGCTCCCCAGAGCGCTCCAACTCGGCGGGGAATGCCCTCGGCCCAGAGCCGGATTTCCGGAGGGAGTACCGTAGGATCGATAGGAAGATCTTGGCCCCGTCCCGAACGGCGTGCAACTTGGCCTCTCCTACGCGGGTTCGATACGCCACCGGGATCTGCGACACGCGTAGCCCTCCCCGGAACGACTTCACGAACAGCTCCGCCTCGATATCGAATCCATCGGACTCGAGGTCGAGCCGATCGAGGACGGACGTACGAACGCCCCAGAACCCGCTGCATACATCGAGCACCGGTTGGCGACTGAACTGTGCAGCGGTGTAGTTTAACAAGCCGTTGCCGACCCGGTGGATGAGATCGCGAAGGGAGCTACGGGACGCGACCTCCGTTCGCCGAACCCCGACGACAAGCTCGCTCCCGAGCCCCAGGAGGTCGAAGATCGCCGGTAGAGATGCCGCGGCGTAGGTCCCGTCGGCATCCATCACCGCTACGCTCGCAAAACCCTGGCGAGCTGCCCAGGCGAGACCTTCCCGCATCGCCGCGCCCTTCCCCTTCCCGACCTGGAGGAGAACCGTAACGCCGCGTCGCCTCGCGACCTCCCGAGTCCCATCCGTGGAAGGACCATCGATCACCGCAATCGTCGGTGGGGAGTGGGGCCCGCGGAATTGGGTATGCTCGAGCTCGCGGAGGGTTGCCTCCAAGCCCTTCTCTTCGTTCAGGGTGGGTAACAAGATCAGATGCTGTCGCTGGCGGCTGGCGGGCGGGGTCCCCGTGGACCGGGCCGGGACGGAGAGCGGGCCGTCGGACACCCCGACGGTCGCGTGTTCTAAGGACGCGGGTGCTTGGATGGTTCGGGCCGCGCCCGACCGTGGGGACTCGGATCTCTCTCCCTCGTGCATCGAGAGAGTTGGACGGCGGCCGCGTTCAAGAACGGTCCGTATTTTGAGGATAACATGGTGCCAATTTGGTGCGTAGGTAAGGGAAGGGGCCCGGTTCGACCTCGACCTATCTCGTTCGCCCGGCGTTCCGACACCGAGCCGGCGCTTCGCCTTGGGGTGGCGTGGGGTCCCGCATTCCGCGTCGGATCGGCAGTGGACTAACGCTGAGGCTTGCCATGAAGGCGGAGGAAGAGGAACACCGGCTCTCCGAGCCGAACGAGCGTGAGTCCGTCGGGGGCGAGGCGATACTGGACGCGCGGCGGACGGTCATCGAGGACCCGGCGGATGACCAGTCGACGCGCCTCGAGCGACTTCAACTTACCGGAAAGGACGCGAGGAGTAATGCCCCGCAGGTGACGGCGGAGCTCTTCGAACCCGACGGCGTGCAAGGAGTACAGGGTCACGAGGATCTCAATCGACCACTTGTTGAAGAATTCCCGTGCGACTTCGAGATTCGCCTCCGCGTTCGAAGGAGGGTCAGGAGCGGAACGGCCGGACGCGAGCTTGCGGAGCTCCTCCACCCGAGCCGTCGAAACGCCTAACAGTTCCTCGAACTGGCTGTCGATTCCGCGAGAGAGGGAAGGCTGTTTCGGCACGGCTCGATGCATTCCGGTCGTCGAAACTCTCGCGAGGTGCGGGCTCTCCGAGGGTATCAAGAGTCCCCGGATTATAAACTGACCTATCGTACTCCCGCGTTCAGGATGGAGGCGACCCCCTCCAGACTGCCCCGAGTGAATCATGGGTGGATCGACGGAGCCGTGGTTTCCCTGGTACCGAACCGCCCCCCCACATCGTCGGAATGCGGGAGAAGGAGGTAACGGGACCAGTACCATGCGCTCCGAGGATAATCACATAATTAGCGTCGTTTTATAATGCTGGAAACCGGTCGCGGTAATGTGAGTCTGTCGATGCCCAGGAAGGAAGACGCCGCGGACCGAGCGGGTGCTCCGACTGCCGTCTCGGCGACCCGAGAGATCGAACAGTCGTTCCGCGAGTTCCGAGAATCGGCCGTGCGACTTGTCGAACGGGTGACGGACCTCGCGGGAGAATCTCCCGACCCGGTGGTCGCTATCCAGGCCGATCTCAAGATCCTCCGCTCCATCTTCGGAAAATGGTCCGCCGACGTCTTGCTGGCCCTCCATGCCCGACCCTCCGTGGGCTTCGAAGACTTGCGGCGATCCCTCCCCGGAATCAGCCCCCGCGTCCTTTCGTTGAAGCTCAAGGAGCTCGAGCAGAACGGGATGGTCTCCCGGGAGATCCTCGACACCCGTCCACCGCGGGTCCACTACTCGTTGACCGAGCGGGGATGGACCGTCGCATGGCTCGCCCAGCCGATCTTCATGTTCCTTCGCCTCACGGAACGCAACCTCCAGGCGGATCAATTGGAAGGTTCTTCCCGACCCGTGGTGGTCGCGCCGTAGGCGATCGCCTCGGCTCTTAATTCGAACGACCCCCCACGGGGAACTCCATTCCTTTTCAGAAACGGTCCCCCTAATAGACCGCGCGGGTCGGTAAGATGAGGAAGTGGCCGAAGATGGTACCGCAATCCTTCGGCGCGGGGAGGCGCCCCCCTGTCCGTCGTCCGACGGGCCCGGGCGCCCGAGGTGCGTCCAGATGATCCCTGCCCCCCACGGCGGCCGACTCGTCTCTACCCAACTGAGCCGCAAAGCAATCGAGCGGGTCCATTCGGAGTTACGGGACCTTCCGAAGCTGTGGCCCGAGCACGGCCAGTTGTTGGACGCGGAGATGATCGGCACTGGGGCGTTCAGTCCGCTCGACGGGTACATGGACCGGGAGACGCTCGACAGCGTGCTTCGAACGTCCAGGCTCCCGACCTCGCTCCCGTGGACCATTCCCGTCCTGCTGAGTCCTTCGGGGAGCCGGGACCGTCGGACCGTGGAACTCCTTCGGCCCGGAGACGACGTCGCGCTGCTCGATTCCCGGGACCAGCCCATCGCGGTTCTCCACCTTCGGGAGAAGTACCCGTTGGAGCGCACCCGCGTCGCACGAGAGGTCTATCGGACGACGGACCCCCAGCACCCGAACGTCGCGGAGCTCCAACGAACCGGGGATACGAATTTGGCCGGCCCGATCGATCTCGTGGAACGCCTCGAGTCACCGGTCAAGGGATTCGAGTACACCCCATCGGAATCCAGGACTTTGTTCCAGGGGCGGCACTGGTCGACGGTGGCGGGATTCCAAACCCGTAACGTTCCCCACATGGCCCACGAGCACCTCCAGCGCCTCACGCTCGAGCGGGAGGATGTGGATGGCCTATTCATTCAGCCGGTCGTCGGTCATTCGAAGTTGGGGGATTATCGTCCCGCGGTCGTGCTCTCGGCGTACGAGCGGCTGATCGACAACTACCTACCCACCGAGCGGATCGTCTTGGGGGCGCTCCCGCTCGCGATGCGCTTCGCCGGCCCTCGGGCCGCCCTCTTCCTCGCCATCGTCCGCAAGAATTTCGGTTGCAGCCATTACATCGTGGGGCGGGACCAGGCGGGCGTAGCCGGCTACTACGCCCCCTACGACTGTCATCGCATTTTCGATGAGCTCCCGGTTGGGGTCGTTCCGGTACGGTACCAGGAGGCGTTCTTCTGCCGCCGTTGCGACACGATGGCCTCACTGCGCAGCTGCCCGCATCCTGAAAACTACCACATCGCCACGAGCCAGACCCGGATCCGAGGGGCGATCGTTGCTGGCGAGGGGCCTCCTTCCGAGATCCTGCGTCCCGAGATCGCATCGATGCTCGGTCGTTCCGAGGGGCTGTTCGTGGACTCCGACGATCCGCTCCCGCCCGCCTGGTCCGTCCCCACAGTGCCGGATCCCCCACTGCTGGTCGATCGGCTCTCCGTGACCGAAGGGGTCAGTGGAGCGGTGCGACCGGCGAGGGCCGCCCGCTCGACCGTATCGATCGGGCGGTCGTGAGGGCCGATCCCGGCGAGGTCCCCCCATCGATCTCTGCTCGGGTCCCGGGCGCCCACCTGAATCGCGCCCGCGGGACGGTCCGAAGGAGCCCCGACCACCGAGGCAAATGCGTCCCTCCCATTGCGGAGAGCCGTGGGGTGAGTCCCGCGGTAAAGGAGGCTAACTAAACAGTTATGGCCTAACCCGACATTGTCGTTCGGTCCTTATACTACGTTACCGGACCGGGAGTCAGTGTCCGTGAGCAAGCCTACCTCCCCGGCTTGGCCCTCCGACGGTCGGAAGTACCCGATCGAGCAGATCGCGGAATACCGAGGCTTCCTCGAGAACGTTCTGGAAGCGTCGACGGAGTATTCGATCATCGCCGCCGACCTCGATGGCCGCGTCATCCTTTGGAACGAGGGGGCGCATCGGATCTACGGTTTTACGTCGGAAGAGATCATGGGCAAAGACTCCCGGATCCTTCACGCTGCCGACGACGTCAAGAGCGGCCTTGTCGAGCGGCTGTTCGAAACCGTCCTCGAAACGGGCAAGTTCGAAGGCGTAATGCGGCGCCAGCGGCGCTCCGGCGACCCGTTCACCGCCCGCGTCGTCATGACGGTGGTTCACGATGAGGAGCACAAGCCGCTCGGCTTTCTGATCGTTTCGAAGGACATCACAGAAGATGAGCTTCTCCACCAGCGCGTCATCGATTCGGAGGAGTACAACCGGGGACTGATCGAGTCGAACATCGATGGCCTGATGACGACCGACCCTCTCGGCGTCATCACCGACGTCAACCGCCGGATGGAAGAACTGACCGGTCGACCCCGGGACGAGCTCGTCAACTCACCGTTCAAGAACTACTTCACCGATCCTTCGCGTGCCGAGGAGGGCATCCGCCGCGTCCTGGCCGAGGAGCGCGTCACCAATTTTGAGCTCACGCTCCAGGCCCGCGACGGAACGACGACGATCGTTTCCTACAATGCGACGACGTTCCGAGGTCGTGACGGCAAGCTGAAGGGAGTCTTTGCTGCCGCCCGTGACGTCACCGAGCAGAAGAAGTTGGAGGCCGACCTCCGGGAATCGCAGAACTACAACCGGGGCCTGATCGAGGCGTCCCTCGACGCGCTTGTGACCGTGGACCGTGAGGGCCACATCACGGACCTGAACCGGCAGATGGAATCCGTAGCCGGGTACTCGCGCGAGGATCTCGTGGGAAGCCGATTTGCCGACTACTTCACGGAACCAGAGCGAGCCCTCGCAGGGATCGCCCGGACCTTGGAGGAGGGGTTCGTGACCAACTACGAACTCGTCCTGCGCCCCCGAAGCGGGCCCGAGAAGGTCGTTTCCTTCAACGCCTCCGTGTTCCGGGATGTGGAAGGGGAGGTCCGAGGGATCTTCGCTTCAGCTCGCGACATCACCGCCCAGCAGCACCTGCAGGAGCAACTGCGCGAGTCCCAGTTGTACAATCGCAGCCTCATCGAGGCGTCCCCGGATGCCCTCGTCATGGTCAACCCGGATTTCATCATCACCGATGTGAACGAGCAGATGGTCAAGGTCACGGGATATCCCCGGGAGGAGCTCGTCGGCAGCCCCTTCAAGATCCACTTCGAGGAACCCGATCTGGCCGTTGCCGGCGCTCGCCAGACGTTCGAGAGGGGATCGATCACGAACTATGAGCTGGTCCTGCGCCCGAAGGACCGCCAAGCCCGGGTCGTCTCCCTGAACGCGTCGGTGTTCCGGGACCCCGAGGGCCACGTCAAGGGTATCTTCGCTTCGGCCCGGGATATCACCGAACAGCGCGCGCTCGAGGAGAAGCTCCAGGAGTCCCAGAACTACAACCGTGGGCTGATCGAGGCGTCCGTTGACGCGATGGTCATCGTCGACCCGAACCTCGTGATCACCGACGTCAACGAACAGATGCTGCGCCTTACGCGGCGCACCCGTAAGCAGCTCATCGGCTCGTCGTTCATCCAGTACTTCACCGAGTCGGATCGTGCGGCCAGCGGCATCCGGCAGACCCTCGAGCGAGGGTTCGTGACGAACTACGAGCTCGTCCTGCGCTCCAAGAACGAGCAGGAGACCCCGGTCTCCTTGAGCGCATCCGTGTTCCTCGACGTCGAAGGCCGCGTCAAGGGGGTTTTCGCCTCCGCCCGGGATATCACGGAGCAGAAGAAGCTCGAAGGCCAGCTCCGGGACTCGCAGAACTACAACCGCGGCCTGATCGAATCGAGCATCGACGCGCTCTTCACGACCGACGCCGTCGGGGTGGTCTCCGATGTCAACCGTCAGATGGAGTATCTGACCGGGCTGCCCCGCGAGAAGCTCGTCGGGACCCCGCTCAAGAACTACTTCACGCGCCCCGAGCTCGCCGAAGACGGAGTCCGCCGGGTGCTCGAACAGAACCGGCTCACGAACTTCGAGCTGGTCCTCAAGTCCGTCAACGGAACGACGACCCCGGTCTCATTCAATGCGACGACGTTCCGGGGCGCGGACGGGGCGCTCAAGGGGATCTTCGCATCCTCGCGGGACGTCACGGAACAGAAGAAGCTCGAAGCGGATCTTCGCGAGTCGGAGAACTACAACCGCAGCCTCATCGAGGCGGCCGCCGACGTGCTCGTGACGGTCGACCCGGCGTTGACGATCACGGACGTCAACGAACAGATGGTCAAGACCTCCGGGTATACGCGCAACGAGCTCATCGGTTCCCAGTTCCCGGACTACTTCACCGACCCGGCCCGCGCGGGGGCCGCGATTCGCCAGACGCTGAGCGAGGGCATCGTGACGAACTACGATCTGACGCTCCGCAGTCGCCACGGGCGGCTCATCCACGTCTCAATCAACGCCTCAGGGTTCAAGGACACGGAGGGGCATGTCCGTGGGATCTTCGCTTCCGCCCGGGACATCACCGAACAAAAGCGGCTGCAAGAACAATTGCGCGAGTCTCAATTGTACAACCGTAGCCTCATCGAGGCCTCCCCCGACGCCCTCGTCACGGTCGATCCCGATCTCATCATCACGGACGTCAACGAGCAGCTGGTCAAGATGACCGGGCAAGCGCGCGAAAAACTGATCGGGAGTCCGTTCAAGGACTACTTCACGGACCCTGAGCGCGCCGCCGCGGGCGTTCGTTCCACCCTGCAGACCGGTTCCGTGTCGAACTACGAGCTCGTGCTCAGATCCGTCGAGGGCCGGCGCACGCTCGTCTCGTTCAATGCCGCGGTCTTCAAGGACGCGGAGGGCAAGATCGCCGGGATCTTCGCCTCCGCCCGCGACATCACCGAGCAGAAGAAGACGGAGGAGAAGCTCCGCGAGTCGCAGATCTACAACCGGGGCTTGATCGAAGCGTCCCCCGACGCCCTCGTCACCATCGACCCGGATCTGGTCATCACGGACGTCAATGAGGAGATGGTCCGCCTCACCGGCTACCTCAAGAAGCACCTGATCGGAAGCCGCTTCCCCGAGCTCTTCACCGACCCGAGCCGCTCAGAGAGCGGCGTCCACAAGGCCCTCGAGGAGCGGTCCGTCTCCAACTACGAGCTCATTCTGCGCAAGCGGAACGGACAGAAGATCCCGGTCTCCCTCAACGCCGGGACGGCCTACGATCTTGCGGGGAACGTCCGCGGGGTGCTCGCGGCCGCCCGGAACATCACGGAGCAAAAGAAGCTCGAGTCCCAGCTGCTGGAATCCCAAAACTACAACCGCGGTCTCGTCGAGTCCAACATCGACGCGCTGATGACCACCGATGTGCTCGGGGTCATCACGGACGTCAACCGCCAGATGGAGGTGGTCACCGGGATCTCCCGGGACCAGCTCATCGGAACACCGTTCAAGAACTACTTCACCGACTCGACGAAGGCGGAGGAAGGCATTCGCCGGGTGCTCAGCGAGGACCGGGTGACGAACTACGAGCTCACCATCCGCGCCCCCGGCGGACGCAGTGTCGACGTCTCGTACAATGCGACGACGTTCCGGGATACCGAGGGTCGCCTGAAGGGAGTGTTCGCGTCCGCCCGCGATGTGACCGAGTCCAAGCGGCTGCGCGAACAGATCGAGCAGCGGAACCGGGAGCTCGAGATCCAGAACCAGAGGGTCCAAGAAGCGAACCGGCTCAAGAGCGAGTTCCTCGCCAACATGTCCCACGAGCTCCGAACGCCCCTCAACAGCATCATCGGCTTCTCCGATCACCTCCTGGCCCAGGATTCCACCGGTTTCTCGGCCGAACAACGAGAGTACATGCAGGACATCCTGAGCAGCGGGCACCACCTGCTCCAACTGATCAACGATGTGCTGGACCTAGCGAAGGTCGAAGCGGGGAAGATGGACCTGTCGCCGGAAACGTTCTCGGCGCGCAAGATCGTCGACGAGGTCTGCTCGGTGGTGAAGCCCCTCGTCGATGAGAAGCATCTTGAGCTGACCGCGGAGGTCGCCTCCGGCCTCGAGTCCGTTAGCCTCGACCCGCTCCGGTTCAAGCAGGTACTCTACAATCTCGTCTCCAACGCGGTGAAATTCACCGACAACGGAGGGCACGTCGAGATCCACCTCGCGCCCAAGCGGGGCTCGAGGTCGTTCCAGCTCCGGGTCCGGGACACGGGCATCGGCATCGCGGCCGAGGACCTTCCGAGGCTCTTCCGCGAGTTCGAGCAGCTCGACGCCGGACCCGGCCGCCGTTTCCAGGGCTCGGGGCTGGGTCTATCCTTGACCAAGAAGATCGTCGAATTGCACGGAGGGTCGATCGACGTCACGAGCGAGGTCGGCAAGGGTACCACCTTCCTGGTCACACTTCCGATCGCGGTGAACGGGGGACAGAGCGCCGCGGCCCTGACGCGGCCCCGGGCCGTGGCGTGATGTGGGAACACGGTGATGGCCCGGATCCTTCTCGTCGAGGACAACCCGCTCAACGCGAAGCTCGCAGCCCTGATCCTGCGGACCTCGGGCTACTCGGTGGTCTCCGCATCCGATGCCACAGAGGCCTATCGGGTCCTCGCCCACGAGCGCCCGGACCTCATCCTCATGGACCTCGGGCTTCCCGGGATGGACGGCTATGCGCTGACCCGCGAGCTCCGGCGGCATCCTCAGACCCGACCGATCCCGATCCTCGCGGTGACCTCCTTCGCGATGAAGGGCGACGAGCTGAAAGCGCGGGAGGTCGGTTGCGACGGCTACCTTACGAAGCCGATCGATCGGCTCCAACTGCTCCGGGAGATCCGACGGCTCCTTCACGAACCCGAACCCGTGCCTGGGCCGCGGCCACCCCCAGGTTGAGGGCGTGAGGACGGAGACCCCGACGATGGTGCGACGTAGTGGTCCGGACGCCGGTGGGGCGGGGTCGCTGAAGATCCTTGCCGTGGAGGACTCCCCCTCGGCCCGCAAGGTCCTCCAAGGCGTCCTGCTGCGCCTGGGGGTCGCTCTGCAGGACCTGCGGCTCGCGTCCGATTCCGTCGAGGCAATGCGAGTCTTCTCCCAGTGGCAACCCGACCTCGTCTTCGTCGACGTGGAGCTCCACCCGTCCCCCATCCGCGCCGCCCCGGACGGGATCGGGGGCGCGAAAGGCGACCCGAACGTTCCCGTGGACGGCGATGAGCTGGCCCGTCGCCTTCTCGACCGGGCGCCGAATTTGCACCTGGTCGTCGTGACCGCTTTCGACCAGGACCATCCGAGGGTCAAGGCCCTGCTCAAGGGTGGGGCGGCCGAGGTCATCGTGAAGCCGGTGCTGGCTTCTCGGGTCGAGGAGATCCTGATGCGGTTTTCCAAGGACCCGGGCCGGCCGCGCGCCCGTTGATTCGTCGTTCCGCGGAATGGTGACCGCACGCGGGGGGATCCGAAGGGAGCGCGCCGGATCGATTTCGACCGAGGGTATCGGCCCAATTACGACGCCGCGTGTTCCATACCCGCCTCGTACGCCGCTACGGTAGCACCTGCGGCGGCCCCCCACGTGAACCGGTCGGTCACGGTCGAGCGGGCGGCGGCTCCCAGCCGAGCGCGAAGACCCGGGTTCGCGAGCAGCTCCGATACCGCTGCGGCGAGCGCTTCCGAGTCCCCGGGTCGGACGAGCCAGCCGTTTGCGCCGGAGTCGATCAGCTCCGGGATCCCGCAGATCCGGCTCGCCACGACCGGGACGGCGCAAGCCATCGCCTCGAGCACGCGGAAGGGCAGGTTCTCGTAGAACGTCGGCGCCACGACCACGTCCATCGCGGCGTAGACCTCCGCGAGCCGCTCGTACGGCACGAACCCCAGCAGACGGATGTGCCCGGGTTCCAGGTGGATCCCCGATAGCAGGCGCTCGAGCTCCGGGATCGACCCGCCCGCAAAGACGAACCGCGCGTTCGGGACCCGCCGCAGGATCAGGGGGGCGGCCCTTGCGAATACCTCGGCGCCTTTCACGAGCGTGGGGCGCCCGGGGAAGAACACCGTCGGACCATCGCTTTCGGGCGACCCCGGTCCGGTCGACGGATGGGGAGTGAATCGGACTGAATCGACCCCGTTGTGGATCACCCGGATCCGCTCGTCGGGAAAGCCGTCCTGGACCAGCTGATCGCGCATCCAGTGGGAGACCGTGATCGCCAGGTCCCGACGTGCGAAGAGGAGTCGCTCGGCCGCTCTCAGGCCGGGCTGGAGCGCGACCTGCCAACGTTCGGAGGATTCGAGCCGGCCCCCGAAGCGCTGTGCGAGCTGGATCGCCTCGTGCTGGCCGGAGATCGTGGTGTGGATGGTGCGCACGGACGGCGGGCGGTCGACCGCGAAACGCAGCAGGAGGTCCGGCATGTGAGCATGCTGGCTGTGGATCACGTCGAATCCCTCGCCCCGCAGCATTGCCGGCAGACGGCGGAGCACCGCGGCTTGAAACCCAAGGTTGTAGACGAACGTATCCCGCGCGACGGAGATGGAGACGACCCGAGCAGCCCCGCCGACGGCCTCCTCCATCTCCGCGGTCGTGTAGCGCTTCGAGGAATCCTCACGGGTGAGGGTCACGACGGTGAGGTCGACCCGGCGTCCGAGCTCCCTCGACAGGTCGACCGAGTACGTCCCTACCCCGCCCCGGTTGGGCAGGAACTCCGGCGCGAGCAGGCAGACCTTC
The DNA here is from genome assembly GCA_035945215.1 of Thermoplasmata archaeon. Taxonomy (GTDB): domain Archaea; phylum Thermoplasmatota; class Thermoplasmata; order Lutacidiplasmatales; family UBA184; genus Lutacidiplasma. Next base: position 928 of record DASZAJ010000010.1, on the reverse strand, counting down.
ATCGATCGGAGAGCTTGACCCGTGGGTTCTTCGTTCGACCTCACCGCCGCCGGGAGTACCCCGGCACTTGTACGCTGAATGGCGGAGGTGGGGTTGGTCGTTTCGATGGGTTTCGGTAAGGTCCTATACGTACCGGTGCCCCAACGTCTGGGGAACGGGGTGCGTCGTTAGCGACTGTTTCATCGCTCGAGGGCCGGCCTACCGGCGGTAGGGAACCCCGGCCCTTCGCAGGCCCGTACCCCCCTCTCGCCGCCACCGGTCGGCTCGGGGGAGGAGGCCGCAGGTCCTTCGCACGGGAGCGTCGCCGGTCCGGCTCTGCGCGCGGCAGCAACCTCCTCCCGCGGCGACCCGATCGCCGGGTTCCTCCACCTCAGGCTGGGTCCCCCCATCGGGGATTGCGGTCGTGTCCCGAGGGATTCCGAGCGCTCCCCGGGTCAGGTTTATCTAGGAGGCGAGGTAAACAGTCTGCATAGTTAGTATCCTCGGGCCCGGTCCGCGGGATTCGAGGCGGGCGGTCCGACCCGTCACGCCTGCGACCCTCGGATCCGGGCCCCGGTGCGTGGTCGATGCGAAGGAGATCGAACAGGTCCTTGGGGCGTGGAGGTCCCCCACCGAGCCCTCGGGCCCCCCGCGCCGCATTCGTTCTCGGTGCCACAGCGCTCCTCGTTCTCCCACTCCTCCTGCTCGGACCACCCAACCTTGCCTCGATCCGCTCCTTCTCCCCGAGTCCCACCGTCCTTCCGCATCGTGGACCTGTTGTGCCGTCCCCGGCGAACTTCTATCCGAAGGCGATCCGGCACGTCTTCGTCGTCTACCTAGAGAACACGGAACTCTCCACCGTCCAGAGCGGCGGCCCCTACGAGATGGGCCTCGCCAAGAACTACACCCAGGCCTCCCGGTACTACGCCCCCTGCCATCCCTCCGCCCC
>DASZAJ010000009.1:0-548615 GCA_035945215.1 Thermoplasmata archaeon | reverse complement strand
CCGAACCGGGGTGACGGTGAACGTGACCGATTTCGAGCTCGAGGCGCTCGAGGCGTCCGTCCCCGTCAGGGTGACCGTGAACGTCCCGGCGACCGTCGAGGTGCACGTCAGGGTCTTCCCGGCGGGCGCCGTGCAGCCGCTAGGCAGGCCCGACCAGGCCCAGGTGATCAGCCCCGAGTTGCCCGCGTAGGTCGACGCGAACGTCGCCGACGAACCGAGGGGGACCGAGGACGGGGTCTCCGTGAAGGTGGTGATCGTCATCCCGAGGACGGTCAGGGCGATGGCGTTCTTCGTCACGTTCCCGCCCTGGTCGGAGACCGTGACGACGACGGTGAAGCTCCCGGTCGCGGTAGGAGTACAGGAGATGGAAGAGGCGTTGGCGCTAGCGCAGCCCGTAGGAAGGCCGCTGTACGAGTAATTGTAGCCGGTGGTGGGGGTCTTGAACGGTTGACCGCCCGTGGCGGTCACGGAGATGGTGGTCGTATTACTGACGTAGGCGGGGCTCGATGAGGAGGTTATCGACGAGATCGATAGCGGTGTCCAAAGGACCGCGGGGGTCGTTATCGAATGCGCGGAGATCGGAGCTTGCGCGGAAGAACTACCCCCGGGCAGCGCAAAAGACATCCCTGCGATGGCAAACAGGAGGACCGCGAAGGTCCAAAGCGACGATCGGCGAACGGTCGGCTCAGCTCCACCATCCAGGGCGGGCATACCGCGCCGAGCCGAGTTCCGCGATAAATACCTTTGTCGAACCCTAGTTTTTTGTTTCTCCTTGGTATTAAACCCTCGTCCCGTTTGGCGGCTACGCGCTAGCACGGCTGAATCCCGCAACCCGGCGGACCGGCCCCCCACCCCAAATGAAGGACTCCCCTCCGATTACGCCGGCCGGCTCCATCGGACCGGCCCATGATTGATATGGGCCCTCGGAATCCCGAGGGGGGGCACCCATGGTTCAGAAGATCAGTGAGGTTGTCGGGACCTCGAAGGTCGGGTTCGCCAAGGCCGCGGAAAACGCAGTGACGGTCGCGGCCCGGACCGTCCGGAACATCCGATGGTTTCGCGTCGCCGAAATGGAAGGGGCGGTCAAGGACGGGAAGATCTCGGAGTACCACGTGACCGTGAAGCTCTATTTCGACCTCGAAGGGACCGAGTAGAACCGCCCTCCCCTTCGGTCGCTCGGCGCCCCTCAGGGGGGGAACCTCTGGCGGAGTCGCCGCGAGAGGTCCTCCCCGCGCGCCGTCAGCCGATAGACCTTCAATCGGATCATCCTTTGGCGAACGTGACCCCGTTCGGCCGTGAGCACCCCGCCACTGACCAAACGTCCTAGCGAATTGGAGACCGCACCTTGGCTCACCCCGAGCGCCTTAGCCATCCCCGACTGGGTGAGGGACTCCGGTGGAGTATCCTCTTCCGAGAAACGCCCCTGTCGTCCGATATGGATCAGCAGGCGGATGGAGATCCGAAGGTCGTGGGGGGTGGGTTCGAGCTCCGGGTTCGGTCGTCGCGGCGAGCTCGGGGGTCGTCCCGACGCTCCTTCCTGGACTGCCGGCTCCGTCTCGAGTGCCGGCGGGAGTTCGGCGGGTCCCGCGGGTTCGCCCTCGAGATCCGGGTCCGAACCAAGATACGTATGGCCAGCTCCATCCCGGGCCTTCACGTCGATCGCGGACATTCACGGGTCCCGAAGAGCCATTCCCCTCGGAATAGGGCCGGCGGCTAAGCGGGCCCCCGGGGAGGCGGCGCGCTCGCCGTCGCATCAAACGCCGGGTCGACCCCGTCGGCTACTTCGTACAGCCTTTCGACGAGCGATTGGCCCCGCTGGCGCTGGATGGAGCGGTATCGGTAGACGGAGACGCCGAGCCCGACCGCTCCGATCGTGAGGATCCCGACCCCCAGGACGAATCCGGACCATATCGTGGGATGGGCGGTGGGATGCGGGTGCCCATCGATCGGGTTCGCGAGGGGGATGAACGTGACCGTGACCCTCGACGGACCCGCCCCACTGACCGTCGCGTTCCCATACCCGGGTGCGAATCCGTCGGCGCTCGCGGAGTAATGGAAGCGCCCCTCCGAAACCTGGAAGTCGATCGGGGCGGCCCCGTTGGAGCTCCGGGAGACATTCGCCGGCGGCCCGCCCCCGGTCAGGTCGATCACCACGCCCGGGGTGGCGCTCCCCAGCACGACGGTCCACGCGGTGCTCGCCGGGAGGCCGGATTCGATGAACGTGAGCCCGTAGGTCGCCACCGGAGTCACCGTGAAGTCCAGCGGGTTGCTGTTCACATCCGCGGAGCGGTCCCGGACGGTTAGGGGGTACGACCCCACGGGAACTGGGGGCACCGTGAAAGCGCACTGCGCGAAACTCCCCGCGGCGGAACTGGTGCAGGGCGCCACTGCGGTCATCTCCGTCCCCCCGATCGCGGCGGTCAACGGCGCGCCGGCCGCGTACCCGTCGCCGCTGAGGACGATCGTCGTCCCCGCGGCCCCGCTCGACGGGGATCCGAGCCGGAGGCTCGAGAGGACCAGGTAGGAAGCGACCCCGGTCGTTACGTTTTGGACGACGGTCACGGTGCTGTCGTACTGATTGACCACGAAGGCGGCTCGGACGCCGCCGTCGTAAGCCACCATCACGGGATTCGCACCGACTGTCGCCATCGCCGAAACCGTGACGTTGGTGTCGTTCACCACGACGAGCGCCCCGGGCGCGCCCGGGAGCGTTACGCCGGTGCCGTTATTCCCCCCGGCCCCCGTCGCATTGAGCACATCGACCAACATCGCCCCGGCGTTGGGGTCGTAGGCGATCCCCGACGGCCCCTCGCCGACCTGGACCGACGAAACCACCGTGTTCGTCGCGTCCGAGATGGCGGTCAGGTTCGTTCCATTGACCTCCGTCACGTACACCTCCCCCCGCGCCGGGTCGTAGCCGACCCCCCACGGGTCCTCGGCGAGCGATACGTTCGCCACCACGGCGTTCGTGCGGTCCGAGACCACCTGGACGGAGCCGCCGTACGACGCCACGAACAGCTCGCCTTTCCCGCTGTCGTAGGCGATGCCTTGGGGCTGGGCCGCTACCGAGACCGTCGCTACGACCGTGTCGGTGGTATCCGAGATCACGCTCACCGTGCCCGAGCCGAAGTTCGTCACGAAGACCTCGTTGCGGGCTGAATCGTACACGAGGTCGAACGGGTCCGACCCCACGGTGACGTTCGTCGTCACCCGCTGGACCGAGTCGTTGATCACGCTGACCGTGCCCGGCCCACCTGGGTCGTAGTTGGCGACGAACATCTCGCCCCTTGCGGCGTCGTACGCAATGCCGTGCGGACGATACCCGACCATGATCTGCCCAGTGACTGATTCATTCGTGTCGCTGACTACGCTCACCGTCCCTCCGAACGGTGGGGGGGCCGTGGCGTCGAGATTGGTCACGTAGACATCTCCCCGGACCGGGTCGTAGGCCGCACCCCAGGGCCCGTTCCCCACAGGGATCGTGGCAAGGGCGGTCGAGCTCCCGCGCCCGAGGACGGTCACGGTGCCATCGATCTGATTCATGACGTACGCCGCATGAACTCCGGTATCGTAGGCCACCATCACCGGGTTCGCTCCGACCGTCGCCGTCGCCACGATGCTGCGGTTCGTGTCGTTGATGACGACGAGCGACGGCGGGACCGAGTTTATGACATCAACCAGGATCGCCCCGGCGTCCGGATCGTAGGCGGTCCCGGAGGGATAGGCGCCGACGTTTACCGTGGCGACGATGGCGTTCGTAGCGTCCGAGATGACGCTCACGTTCGTCCCGGTGTTCTGCGTGACGAATACCAAGCCTTTCGCCGGATCGTAGGCGACCCCCCACGGATCGTTCGGCACGGTTAGGTTCGCCACCACGGTGTTCGAGCTGTCGGAGATGACCTGAACGGGCCCCCCGTGGGTCGCCACGAACATCTCCCCCTTGCCGCTGTCGTAGGCGATCCCCTGGGGTTGCGAGGCGACGGGAATCGTGGCGACGACCCGGTTCGAGGTGTCGGAGATCACGCTGACGTTGTTCGAACCTAGGTCCGTTACGAAAACCTCTCCGCGGGCCGGGTCGTAGGCGACGTCGAATGGTTCCGAACTCACATTGATCGTCGCGACGTTGGTAAGGGTCGAATCCCGGATCACGCTGACGCTTCCCGGTCCCCCTGGGTCATAGTTCGCGACGAACACCTCGCCCATCCCGGAGTCGTACGCGGAGCCGTGTGGACGGTTCCCCACGGGGATGGTCGCTACCACCGTGTTCCGGGAATCGTTGAAGACCCGGACGCTGCTGCCGGAGAGGTCGACCGCGTAGACCCGTCCGAGCCCAGAATCGTACGATGCCCCCCATGGCTCAGCGCCACCCGAGAGGGTCGCCAGGGTCGTCCAATTACGGACCGGTGGCGCTACGGAGGTGGAGGGTCCGACCACGAGGGCGTGGGATCCATGCGGTGCCGCGGGCACGGTGAATTGGCAGTCAAAGTTCCCCGAGGAAGTCGCCCGGAGTTGTAGGCCGCCGACGGTCAGCTGGCCGACGGAGCAGGAGGTGAGTGCCAGGGCCCGGCCCCCAAACGAGGGTTGGAGGACCTCCGATCCCGCGTACCCCGAACCGGAGACGCTGACGACGCTGCCGACCGTTCCGGTGACGCTCGAAAGTCGGACCGACCCAGCTCCCCAAGCGCCCGAGACGGCGACGGTTACCGAGGCGCTGAGCGAGGGTCCCGGATGAAGGGGTGACGAACCACCAACGGGGGGGTTCGCGCTGTGCAACGTCGGGGGGGTTGCAAGGGACGCTCCCGGCCCGAGCAGTGTGGCTAGGGCGAGCAGGATCGCCCAACCCAAGGCCCGGCGAGGGTGCGCGCGGCCGTGCCTGAGCCCCCCCGGGGCGGGCGAAGGTCGCCCACGGACGGCGATCCTTCGGTTGGGGGCAGGCCGGATCATCGGTTGGTTCAAGGCGCCCCGCACGACCGTCATCGGCGGCCGACTCGGTCCTGCGCGATTTAAACCCTCGGCGAGGATACACGTTTCCCGGCCCAGCGAGGTCAGATTCGGCGGTCCGTTCGAGCTACGGGGGGTCCCTCGAATCTCGGAACCATCTCCCTAGGAACCAGGGTTGTCGACCCGGTCGAGCCGCCCAGGCCAGACCCCCGGCCGCTGGCGGCCTAGACCGCCGGCTTGGATTCGGACATCGAACGACCGCACTCCGGACAGAACTTTGTGTCGGCGGGGACCGCCTTCCCGCAGGAAGGGCACGGACGCGTAGCCGCGTTCGCGCCGACCGTGGAACGCGGGGGGAGCCGTCGGGCGATGAGGATCGCCGTTACCAGCGTGCTGATCGCCGTGATCAGGATCAGTACGAAGAGCAGGATCGACCCTATCAGGACCAGGCTGAGGAGCGAGCCGATCCCCGCGAGCCCCGGTATCGAGAAGTTCCCCCCCGACTTGTTCCCGTTGTTCTGGTTGTTCCCATTGCCCCCATTGTTCGAGTTGACCTGGAGGCTCTGCTGGGGGCTGTCCGCCGTGTTGGGAGATGGGCTCGCACTATCCGATACCCGGAAGCTCACCTGGCTGCTTCCCGGCTGGGTGGGATCGCAGGGGAAGCTCGCCGAGCCGGGGGATGCCACGCTCGACGGGGCCGAGCCGGAACAGCCGTTCGGGAGGCCGCTCCACGTCAGGGAGTAGGGGGGCACACCCCCGTTGACCTGGTACCCGACAGTGAGTTGGTTGTTTTCGTTCAGGGTCGAAGGGGTGAGGGTAAGGCTCGCGGACAGGGTGGCGTAGACGGTGACCTGGACTGTGGGGGAGATCCCGTTCGCACCGGTGCCGTTCGAGGCGCTCACGGAGACGCTGAGCATCCCAGCGCTCGAGGGCGTGCAAGTATCGGTGATGGAGCCCGACGGGCTTGTCCCGGGGGCGCCCGATTGGCAGGTGGACGGAAGGCCGGTCCAGGTGAGGGTGAAGGGTGCGCCCGAGGACGGAGCGACGGACCCGGTGAAATCCACGGGCGAGTTTTGCGCAATGCTCGACCGGCTCGCCATCAGCGTGACGGTCAGGCTGCCCGCGGCCGGTTGCAGACTGGGGTGCGGTCCCACCACGTTGAGCGTTCCGGGCGCGTACGTGTGCGGCGCGGATCCCGGCGCGCTCGTGGCCCCATGTACCCACCCATATAGGCCGGGCCCCGCCATTCCAACGGGCATCGCGGTCGCCAACACGATCAGCAGGGCCCTCAAGCGGGCTGGGCGGGCGGTGAACGGCGCCGGCGGATTCAGACGGCCTCTCGGTTCGGACATCGTGTCGGCTCGACGCGGGGAACTGGGAATCAACTTTTGGTTGGAGAGGGCCGGGGCCGCTGACGGGGCCCGGCGAGACTGGGGGCTCGGGCGCGGTCGACGTTGGGGCGATCCGGCATCGCCGGTAGCGCGGGAACGCCGCCAACGACCCGTCGCCCTCGCTCCGCCAGCCCCCTCGGGCCTACCAAGCGCCTAGCGGAGCCAGCCGGGTGCGCCCGTGTATCGGTAGTGCCCGTCGAGCTCGCGTTCGTACAGTTCGTGGTAGAGGGCGTGGTAGCGCTGCAGATGGACCACGCCCTGGACCGTGATGCGGACGTCGTACCCGTGTTCGTCCTTGCGAACCGTGGCATACCCTCGGGCCACCAGGTAGTCGAGGACCTTGTCGGTCATGTGCGAGTTCGATCGGATGGCGTGCAGTATCTCCTCCTTGGAGATCCTCGGGCCGTCGCCCGCGATCCGCTCGGGGGCGCGATCGAGGACGTCGGGTTGCTGGAGGTCGAGGTCGAGGGCATGAAAGAGGCGGGCGAGGGCGATGTAGGCGTAGACTCGGTAGCCCCGGTACGGCCGCGCAGTCACCGAACTCCCCGCCGGGTCCGACGAGCGACCTCCCGAGCCGCTACGGAACGCCGAGGATATGGGGAACGAGGTCGTAGGTGCCGTCGGGCCGTTCGCTGACGATCTCGATCGCCACCTTGCCCCCGGCGACGTTCAACGGGTGGCCGACCGCGAAATCGTGGACCGATTCGCCGATCGGCTCATCGTGCAGGCGCAGCAGGATCGCTCGGACCACGCGGGCGGGGAGTCGCTTGGAGGCCCCTTCCACCTCCTCGGCGAACTGCTCGAGGTCCGCGACCGTGGGGGCATCCGGCCCGAGCCGGGCGAGCAGCGCGAAACCGGCGTCGCCGGCCCGCAGCCATCGGTAGCCCGCGCTCGCCGGGGCGATGATCGCGAGGTCGAAGGCGAGCGGACGGGCGGGGGAGCCGAGCCGGACCCGGTAGCGCAGCGATTCGGGGTGCTCATGCAATTGGTTGAGCACCCTGGGGTTCGACTGCGCGAGATAGTGGACGAGGCGCTGCATCGGGGTGCGGCCCGTCGGGATCTTCGGGGAGGGTTCCGCGTCCTGGAGCAGCTTGATCCGGCGGTACCGCTCGGCGAACGATCGGTAGAATCGGTCGGTTTCGACGAGCAGGCTCAGGGCGACGAACCCGAAGGCGATCGCGATCAGGGAGAGGACGGCGAAGGCGAGGTTGCCGGAGAGCCCGACGAGCAATAGGAAGACCATGATGGCAAGGAACAGGACGATGACGGTCGCGGTGTACCGGTACATCCGGCGGATCGTCGGGGCCATCTCCGACGCGCGGTCGGTGAGCTCGAAGATCGCCGAGATCGGGTCCTCGGCGCCGGGCGGAGCGGACACCACCCGCGCTCCGCTCTAAGGCTACTTAAAGCCCCCCGAACGATTCGGCCGGCCTTCTGTTGGGCCCGGGGGGATAGTCCGCGGCGCGTTCGACCCCTCGGTGGTCGAATGAACCCCCTCGATGGCCCGAAGCATCCCCGACCCGACGAGCAAATGCCGACCCGACCTCGCCCCGGTTTCGCGACGCTCCTGCCCATGCTCGCGCTCGCCCTCGCCGCGGTGGCGATCCTGCCTGCCGCCGGCGCCGCGCCGTTCGCGGCCAGCGGGCCGGCGAGCGCGCCGGTGATGGCCTCGACCGGCGTCTGGGCCTGGGGCGCGTTCGAGAACTCGACGTACCAGACCGAGGTCCTCGGCGCGTACGCCGACTCGCTCAACCTGACGAGCGGGAACCTTTCGAGCTCGACCGCGGTCGTCGGCGAACTGTCGGCCGCGCGGGCGCTCTACGGCGCGTACACCGTCGTGAACGCGACCGCCCCGACCGCGACGACCCGCTCGGTCATCGTCACCTCGGTCGCCCTCGCCAACTACACCGCGATCGTCGAGGTCGCAGGGAACCTTCCGAAGACAGGTACCTACGCCCCGGGCGCCGCCGTGCCGCTCGTCAACGTCACCGGCGTCTACTACGTCTCGATCCTGGACATCAGCGCGTACGTCGCGTACACGAACTATACCCTGGTCAACGGGACGCTCTCGCTCGCCAACGAGCACGTCGAAGCCTGGGTCGCGGCGAACGAGACCGTGATCATCTACCACTGGCCCGGGTACGTCAACCACCCGAACGGATCGACGACCGTGACCTCCACGACGGCCGCCTGGGTGAGCCTCGGCTGGGTCGCCGAGTCGTTCTCGTCGACGTTCACGCCGGCCCTGCCGATCGCCAAGGCGCCGCTGTCCGTCGGCGAGAACTGGACGGCCAACACCTCGGCCCACGTCGTCGGGTGGGCGGCCGACGCCTCGGCGAGCGCCTACCAGAACGGCGCCACGAACACGAGCGCGCGCAGCTCCGGCGGCTGGTCGCTCAACACCACCGCGGCGCTCGGCTTCTCCTTCCGAGTCGTCGGATCGGAGAGCGTCGTCTTCCCGAACGGGACGACGGGGACGGGCTACACGATCGTCTCGACCGAGAACGGGACCGGCGCTTCGGCGTACACCCTCTGGGACGGCCTCGCGGTCCTCCCGGCGGGCTCGGTGCCCTCGTCGGCCCCGGCGGCCCCGGCGGCCGCCGCCGCGGTCACCCGCGATGCGCCCAGCGGCCAGACCGCGGGCACGACCTCCCAGACGGTCGTCTACGGCTCCGGCTTCCCGGTCGCGACCGACTCGCCGGTCTCCGCGAGCGCCACCCTGAAGACCGCGCCCCTGAACCCGTCCGAGGCGAAGGCCGCGATCCAGGGCACCGTCACGCCGACCGCCCCCAAGCAGGCGGTGGCGCCGGCCGTCACGCAGGCGCCGACGCTGCCCGGGACGACTGGAACGACCCCGGTGGCGACCACTCCGCCGGCCGACAAGACCACCCCGACGCCGACCTCGCCCGCCCCGAAGTCCGGGGTCCCCACGCCCTCGTCCAAGGGGGCGTCGGCGATGGTGAGCGTCTGGGTCCTCGCCGCAGCGGTCGCCGGCATGGTGGCCGTCTTCGTCGGGATCCAGCTCGTCTGGAGGCGCCGGTCGGCCTGAAGCGGCCCCGGACTACACGGCCCAGTCCAACCATTTCCCCCTGCCCGGGCGCTGGCAGCCGGTCGAGTTCTGCCCGCGGCGGCCGGCGCGCTCGCCATACTCTAAATGGCCGCTCGGCTCCCCTCGTTCGGGCCGGGCCGTGCCGGGGTGGAACGTGCGATGCCGCTGAAGGGTCTCCTGTTGGCGGGCGGCCACGGCACCCGCCTGCGTCCGCTGACGTTCACCGGCAACAAGCACATGATCCCCATCGCCAACCAGCCGATGCTCTACTACGGCCTTCGCCATCTGAAGGAGGCCGGGGTCCAGGAGGTCGGGATCATCCTGGGGCCGATCACCGAGGGGATCCGCGAGGCCGTCGGGGATGGGAGCGCCTTCGGGGTGCACGTGGAGTACATCGTCCAGGGGGAACCCCGGGGGCTCGCCCATGCGGTCCTTGTGGCCCGATCGTTCCTGGGCGAGGATCCGTTCCTGATGTACCTCGGGGACAATCTGCTCGAGAGCGGCCCGCGCGCCTACCTCGACGCCTTCGCGAACGGGACGCCGGCGGCCGTGGTCGGCGCAGTGGCCGTCGACGAGCCGAGCCACTACGGGGTGGTGGAGCTCGACGGGGCCGACCGCATCGTATCGATCGAGGAGAAGCCGAAGAAGCCCCGGTCGAACCTCGCCCTGGTCGGCGTCTACCTGTTCACCCCGGAGGTCCACGAGGTCATCCGGGACCTTCGCCCCTCCCCCCGGGGCGAGCTCGAGATCACCGATGCCATCCGGGCCCTGAGCGAGCGCACGGGGCGCGTCCGCGTCGTCCGATTGCCCGGATGGTGGAAGGACACCGGCCAGGTCAGCGACATCCTCGTGGCGAACGAGCGGGTCCTCGCCACCCGACCGGGGGGGTTCTTCGAGAACCGGGCCCAGGTGGCGGCCGGGGCGACCGTCACCGGACCGGTCGGGGCGGGCGTAGGGACGATCCTCGAGCGGGGCGTCACGGTGATCGGCCCGACGATCCTGGGCGCCGGGGTGCGGATCGCCGATGGGGCCCGGGTGGGCCCGTACGTCAGCGCCGGGGACGGATGCGTCATCCGCCAGGCGAGCGTCGAGCGGTCGATCCTGCTCGACAACGTGGAGCTCGACGTACCGGGTCCGGTCAGCCGGAGCATCGTCGGACGGGGGTCGAAGATCCTCCGATCGGCCGCCGGCGCCTCCGCCCGATCGTTCGTACTCGGCGACTCGAGCCAGATCCTGCTCTGAGGGCTCGGTCAGGGCGCCCTATTATGGGCGTCCGGCCCTCGGCGGGACGGCGTGGGAGTGTTCGAGCGGATCCTCGTGGCCTACGACGGTCGCACCCCGAGTCAGACCGCGCTGAAGTCGGCGATCGAGATCGCGGCGCGCTTCCAATCGGCGCTGACGATCGCCACGGTCCTCCCCGGCCCGGCCGGATCGGCCGACCCGCAGCTCGCGAGCCTCCTGCCCGTCGGCGATGACGAACGCCCGCTCGGGACCCTGATCGAGGAGAACCGCGCCCAGGCGAAGGCGAAGGGAGTCCGCACCACCGAAGTGGTTTTCCTCAAGGGCGAGCCTACCGAGGCGATCGTCGAATACCTCGCGAAATCGCCCCACGACCTGCTGGTGGTCGGCACGCGCGAGCTCCGTCGCGCCCATCGGCTGCTGCTCGGGAGCGTCTCCTCCTCCCTGCTGAACGCCGCGCCGTGCCCGGTCCTGGTCGTCCGGCCGGTCCGGCGTCGCTCTTAGGCGGCTCCCGCCGCGTGGCCCTGGGGGGCCATTCTGATTCCCCTCGAGTGGGGGGGGGCCCAGGCTTCGGGCCCCGAGGTACGGACCCTCTATGAATCTCCGAGGCGTGCCACGACCGTCCGGGCCACCCGGGACCCGCCACTTCGGAGCCGGTCCCGGTCTCCCCGGAGGCAAAGGCTCGATTGAAGCGCTATCGGATCCGGCCCGGGGAGAAGGTCGACCTTTCGGAATGGGACCCCGCGGACGTCTCCGGGGTCGGCGGCTCCGCCGTTCGGGCCCGTCGCGGGTCCGAACGGTCGACGCACAAGCTCGAGCGGCTCCAGGAGCTCCTGCACGCCGAGCACCGCCACGCGGTGCTCATCGTCCTCCAGGGCATGGACGCCGCCGGCAAGGACGGGGCGATACGGCACGTCTTCGAGGGGGTGAACCCCCAGGGGGTCCGGGTGGTGGGGTTCAAGCAGCCTACGCCGATCGAGCGCGACCACGACTTCCTCTGGCGGGTGCACGCCGTGCTGCCCGCGCTCGGCGAGATGGTGATCTTCAACCGCAGCCACTACGAGGACGTGCTCGCGGCGCGGGTCCACAAGCTCGCGCCCAAGAAGGCGCTGCGGCACCGCTACGAGGAGATCAACGAGTTCGAGCGGACGCTCTCCGATGAGGGAACGACGATCCTCAAGTTCTTCCTGCACCTTTCGCCCGGCGAGCAGATCCGACGGCTCCGCGACCGACTGGCGGACCCATCGAAGAATTGGAAGTTCAGCCCCACCGATCTTGCCGAGCGGCGCCTCTGGGGGAAGTACACGAAAGCCTACGAGGAGGTCCTCACTCGGACCAGCACGGACTGGGCCCCCTGGTATGTCGTCCCGGCCGACGCCAAGTGGTACCGGGACTGGGTGGTCTCCGGGACGATCGTGCGGGCGCTCGAGGGGCTCGAAATGCGCCTCCCCGGCTTGTCCGACGAAGCGCAGGAATCGCTCCGGTCCGAGCCGTGGGCGCTCGCCACCCTGCGCCGCGCCGCCGCCTCAGATCGATCGGGTCGGAAGCCGCCCCCATAGTCTCTATATCAGGGTCCCACCCGTTCTAGGCCGATGACCGGCCGATTCGCCAACGCCCGCCCCACGGCACCCGCCTCGGTCCGTCCATTCCGGATCGCGGGAACACCCCTACCGACCGCGGTCCTCGCCACGGCGCTCCTCCTCGTGCTTTGGGTTCCGGGCCTCCTCCCGGCCCACGTCCCCATGGCCCTGGCGCCCCATCCCCGGGCGGGGTTCTCCGAATCCCCATCGCTTGGCCTTCCGGTGGGCCACCGTAGCCTCCCGATCGCCGCCGGACCGCGGCCGCTCGCCTCGAACGAGTTCTACACCCAGATCGGGGCGACCCTTTCCGAGATCAACAACACCTTCTCCGTCGGCGGACTCACCCACCTGTCCGAGCGGATCCCGCTGGTCGTGAGCCCGTACCCGATCGGCTACGAGCTCAATCTGCTATCGGATACCGGGGATTGGTACCAGGTGGTCGTCGGGGACAACTGGCCCGGGTGCAGCGCCGGATTCGAGGAGATCATCGAGGTGTGGGACGCGGCGGGCGGATCCGGTCCCGTCACCTGCGACCCGGCCGTGAGCCTATCGAAGGGCAACCTCGTCGAGCTGAACGCGTCGTTCCCGAACACGTCGACGGCCTGTCTCGGCCTGAACGACCTCACCACGAAGCACCTTCACGTGGTCTGCCAGAGCCAGCCGGACGCCGGCGGCTCCCAGTACGTCTTCCTTTCGACGGCCGCCAACGGCAACGGCTACTATACCGGGACGATGACCGAGATCGTCAATCTCAGCGCGACCAAGTGCCCGAACTACCGACTGATCCCGACGGTCACCTTCGACTTCCCGGTATGGGCCCACATCACCGACTTCGTGCCCTGGTCGGACGAGTGGAACAACGTCCCGTCCGGCACGTTCTGCTATTCGAACCAGGGACCCCCCATCTACATGCCCGGCCCCACCCCGCAGAGCCACTACGCGGACTCCACCGGGGGCTCCTCCGACGGCCCCCAGGAGGTCCAGGGCCAGAACGACACCCTCCTCAACCTATCCGTCGGCTTCCGATTCCAGAGCGACCCGAAGCCGATCACCGCCGAGAACCTTACGACCACCGGCATCACCTTCGCCCCCGGCGGGGGTGTGACGCTCAATTCGAGCACCGTCGGCGGTATCGGCCCGTACCAGACCCTCTGGGAGTTCGACGGAGGCTTCGGGAGCGGCCACCTCGGCAGTGCGTGGAACTTCTCCACGTTCACCCCGGGTAACTACACGTTCCAGGCGTTCGGCTTTGACACCCAGGGCGATGCCCTAGGCTCTCCGATAGTGACCGTGCGCGTCCCCTTTCCCCTCAAGGCGACCGCCCTCGTCGCGAGCACGGGGAGCGGGGCCGACGTCGGGGAGGCGGTCAACTTCACCTCCCGGGTCTCGGGAGGGCTCGCGCCGCTCTCCTACGCCTGGTCGGGGCTTCCGTCGGGCTGCGTGGCGTGGGACCGGCCGTGGATCGCCTGCGGCCCGAACGCCCCGGGTTCGAGCTCGATCGTGCTGTTCGTGACCGACTCGAACGGGTCCCGGGCCCAGTCCCCCCCTCTCGCCTTCACGGTCTCCCCGAGCCTCGCGGTCGGCCTATCGGGCAACCGGACCCTCGGGGACGTGGGACAGACCGCCCAGTTCCACGCCGGGATCACCGGAGGATCCGGGGGCCTCACGTTCGCCTGGTCCGACCTGCCGACCGGCTGCACGAGCCTGGGCGCCTACGCCAACTGCTCCCTCGGCTCGACCGGGCAGTTCGTCGTCACGGTGACCGTCACCGATTCGAACCACGTGGCCCTGACCCCCGGTTCCTCGGTGCTGATCGTCTCGCCGTCGCTCTCGGTCGCGCTCACCGGCTCGGCGACGGTGATCGATGTCGGGCGTCTCGTCACGCTCGCGTCGGCCGTCCACGGAGGCTCGGGCGGGCTACGGTTTACCTGGCAGGGGCTTCCGGCCGGGTGCGCCGCCGCGAACACCGCGACGATCCACTGCTCCCCGACCAACGCGTCGAGCGGTCCGATCGGGCTCAGCGTGACGGACCGCGCGAACGCGACCATCGTCGCCCCTCCGGTCAGCCTGACGGTCTACCCGGCGCTGTCGGTCGCCCTATCGGCGAACCGCACCGACGCGGTCGCGCCGGCCGCCCTGTCTATCACTCCAATGGTCGTCGGCGGCTCGAACCTCGTCAACATCAGCTGGGGGACGATACCGGCCGGTTGCTCGACCTCAGGGCTGCGCCCGGTCACCTGCACCGGGCTCACCGTCGGCAACTACACCATCTCGCTGCGGGTCGACGATATCGGTCACGGGAACGCCTCCGCGAGCCTTCGGTTCAGCGTCGGGGCGCTCCCGCCCCCCGCCCCGAATCCACCGCCGGGGCTCTCGTTCGGCGGATTCAGCCTCGCGACCCTGAGCATGCTCGCCCTCGTCGTCCTCCTCGTCGCGGGCGCGGCCGTCGGAGTGCGGCGGCGCCGCGGCCCCCCGGCCCGGCCCTAGCGAGGATCCCGGCCCGGCGCGGGGGGCGCGGTGTCGAAGAGGTACCAATGGTTCCCATCCGGGTCGTCGAACAGCGCGATCCGCCGGGGCCCGGCCCGGATCGTTCGGCCGACGTGGACCCCTCGGGCCCGCAGCGCGGCGGCCACGGGGCCGAGGTCGGCTACGGACAGCCCGATCGCCGACGTCCCCGAACCGTGGATGTCGATCTCCGGTCGGCGGCGGTGGATGCGCAACCGCAGGGCCGGTCCTTCGAACTCGGCCGTCTCCCCGTCCTCCCCCGCCGCGCACCCGAAGCCGAGGGTATCTCGGTAGAACCGGATCGACCGCGCGAGGTCGTCGACCATCAGGGTCACGAGGGCGCTTCCGAACACGGTCGCTCTCAACGACCCCGGATTCGTCAAGCTTTCGGCGCGGCGATCGCGGGCCCCGCCGGCCGGACGCATTCATCCGCCGAGGAAGCTTGGGGGGAGACGACGTGTCTCCGATGATCCATCAGACCCGAACGCCCGCCGGCACCCCCCGATCGGTGATCTTTCGGTGGGTAGCGTTCGGGATGCTCGCGGCCGCTGTCCTGGCCGCCTCCGGTGCTCCCGAGCCGCTGGGGCCCAGCACCGGCCACCCTCAGTCCACGGAATCCCTCGGAATCTACCCCACCCCAGCTCTCGCGGGGGCTACGATGGCTCGACCGTCGCCGACTATCTCGTCGCATCCCGCTGACCTGTCGATCGGACCTCAGTCGGTGCGCTTCGGGGTGCAGGTGCTGGGAATCTCAGCCGCTTTCGCTCCGCTCGTCTCGGTCGGCAACGGCACGGTGGGGATCGGCAATCACTCGCTGGCCTCGGTCACGCTCGCGGGGACCATGGCCGTTCTCGGCCTTTCGATCCCTGGATTCGCTCCTCGCAATGTGAGCCTCCCCGCTCTCGGGGTCCAATCGGTCGCGATCCCGGGGGTGAACTACACCGTCGCCGGCGTCCCCCTGTCGATCTACGTGGAGCTCACCGGGTCGGTGAATGCCACAACGTTCGTCGGCACGAACGGCCGGGGGAGCGGGACCTCCGTCGCATGGGCGGTCCCCGGGAGCGTCGACGTCCCGTTCACCGCGACGGGCGAGGCCGGCACCACCGTCGTCGTCGGGGTCGCGAACCTCACCTACGACGTGGGGGTCGGGGTGGTCGCGAAGGGGGTCGCCGCCGGCGTCCCCCTTAGCGTGAACCTGATCGCCCCCGCCCCCCTCCCCGCGGCCGCCGGTACGCCCTCGACCGTTCTGGGGGCCTTCGCCATCGTCGGCCCGTCCCCATCCTCCCACCCGGGCCCGTCGCTCGGCGCGTTCGAGCTCGCGGCGCTCCTCGCGCTCGCCGTCGTCGGGATCCTGCTCGGTGCCGGGCTGTACCGCCGCGCGTCCGCGCGTTCGGCGGGGTCGGTCGCGTGTCCGCGCTGCGGCCGGGGGGTCGGCCCCACGGAGGCGGTCTGCCCGAACTGTTCGTGGCCCCGGCTCGCGCCCGGATCCGCCCCGGCCCAACCTGAGGGCCTTCCCCCTCCCCCCGCCTAGTCGGGCCCGGCCGCGGCGCCCCTCCGGCGTCTCCGCGCGGATCGGCCGTCGGCGCCGCGCGCCTACAGCGTGCGCTGGGCGCGGCCCTCGGGGGAGCGGTGCCGGGGCCGCACCACCGGGGCGCCGACGTGCCAGCGCTCGCACAGCCGCTCGTACGGCATCCCGAGCGGGGCGAGGAGCGTGTCGGCGCCGCGGGCGACGAGCTCGACGTAGGCGATCGGGTCGTAGCGGTCGTCCTCGGAGAGCCGTTCGGCGACGGTGACCCGGTCCCGGAACGAGCGCGACGCGCGGTCCCGCAGGACGTAGCGTACCGATTGGCCGGCCTCCCGATGGACCCCCATCGTGGCGAGCTGGCGCAGCGCCGCCACCGACTCGGTGAACACCGAGTAGCGCTCCGGGTCCTGCCCGACCCGGTGGGTCAGCACGAGCTCCTCGATCGGCCAGGCGCCCTGGCCCACTCGCTCGACGATCGCGTCGAGCCGCTCGACCGCCGACGGGACGGCGCGCTCGACCCCCTCGGGCCCGGCCTCCTCGGCGAACCGGTCGAGGACGACGCGCTCGGCCTTCTCCAAAAGGACCGGCGTGTCGCCCCGCCGCGAGCGCACCCCGCGCAGCTTGAACTCGCCGGACTCGTACAGGCCGTAGTAGCGGTTCGGGACCCCGAGGCCGTGGGTGACCGACGGCAGGAAGACGATCCAGCGGTACCGGCCCTCGTAGCCGAGCGGCAGGTCGAACTCCGCGCTCATCCGCTCGGCGTACCGGACCGGGTCGGGCCGCTGCGCCGGGTCGGCCGGGGCGAGCCACAGCGAGTCGACGATCCCGTGGAGGACCCGGTACCCCTCGGCCTCGGCGCGGCGGATCAGCTGGGCGATCAGCTCGCGCGCGTAGGCGTTGATCGCCTCGTGGCACTCGATGCGGCCGAACCGCGCGTTTCGGTAGCCCTGGTAGCCGAAGGAGGTCACGAGGATCCACTTGAGCATCTTCGTGCGCCGGACGAAGCGGTCGCGCTCGGCCTCGGAAAGCCCCGGGTCCTTCAGGCGCGACTTGTAGGCGAGCCGGCGCGCGATGAGCGGGGCGAGGGTCCGGGGGATGAGGCCGGGGCGCTTCGTGCACGACCGGTAGCCGAGCCCCGGCGCGACGTACGGGCTCCTCGGGCAGCATCGGCAGTCGAGGGTCTCGGTGGAGAGGTTGTGGCGGACCATGATGTGCGGGTACAGGCTCGCGAAGTCGAACTCCTCGACCGCGCCGTGGACGCCGACCGGGGGCAGGAAGATCACGCCCCCGCGGTCGGCCTTCAGAAGGCGGTCGAGCGGCTTGAACTCCTCCGGCCGGTTCTTCTTCCAGGGGACGTGCACGCCCCCGAGCAGCGCGTGGGCCATCTCCATCGCCGTGAAGCAGGTCCCCGGCGACTGGCGGGCGATGCTCTGCAGGGACAGGCGCGAGAGCCGCGCGGCGTCGATCATCCCCTCGAAGGAGGCGTCCCCGTAGAGGAAGGAGTCCCGCCCATCGATGTGGAAGCGGCCGGGGATCGCAAACGCCGTGTCGCGGTGGTAGATCCGCCCGTAGCTCTCGTAGGAGCTCGACGGCCGGACGGGCCGGAACGCGCTCGGCTCCCGCCCGAGGAAGAACGTCCCCTCGTCCAGGCCGAGCGCGCCGGCCCGCTCGAACAGCCTCGGCAGGTCGAGCGCGTCCCCGCCGTCGGTCAGCAGTAGATCCGGGTCCTCGGTCGCGAGCGTGCGCACGAGCGCCTCGAGCGTCGCCGCCTCGCTCTCCGCCGCGACCTCGATCGGCCCGAGCCGCACCGAGGCGACCGGCGCCCCCGGGGGGATCACGCCGCCGCGCCGCGCCCCGGCGAAGCGGACCTCGAGCGGGGCATATCGGATCGGGATCGGCGCGTAGTCGATCGTCTCCGCGGGCTCGGTCGCCGTAACGCCGGCCCCGTCCCACTCGACGGGGGCGAACGGGTAGAGGCCGTGGGCGAGATGGTAGAGCTGGGGCGCCGACAGGTCGACATCGTACAGCGTCAGGGCCCGGTAGCCGCCGAGGGCGTCGATCGCCGTGGCGAGGCGGCGCCGGGCAAAGTTATGGCGGGCCGTGACCGCGAGGACCTTGCGCGGCCGGCGGTCGAAGAGCGAAGGGCGCTCGGTCCGCCGCTCCACCCGCTCGACCGATCCGTCGCGCTCGCAGGCCCGCTCGACCTCGGCGAGGAGGTCGGTCGGCCCGTCGACGAGGAACGGCGGGCGCCACGGGAGGCGCCGGGTGTCGATGCGGCCGGTCGCCGCGTCCTTGAGCCACAGGACGACCCCGGTCCCCGCGTAGGAGTCGGTGATGTCGAGCAGCCAGCCGGAGCGCACGCGCCTTCCCCCCGCCGGGCCCCTCGCCCCGCCGCAGGCGCTATCCGATCCGCCCGGACGGCGACGGGCCGGCCGGTGGGGACGGCGCCCCGGGCCGCTTGCCGAGCTCCCGGGCGAGGTCGACGAGCGCCGACAGGAGGATCGACTCGAGGAGGTCGGGGCTGCCGGCGTACGTCGCCTGGGCGATGTAGCGCCGGGTCCCCCGGCGGATCCGCTCGAAGGCGGCCCGGTCCTCCGGGTCGGTCAGGAGCTGCCCGAAGGAGTCCCAGCGCTTCAGCCGTTCCTCCAGGGCCTGCCGGTACGTGGGGGCGGTGCGTCCCATCCGAGAACCACCTCCTCGGGGGCGACCCCGCCGAACTCCTCGAGGCCCCGTTGGCCGGACGGCCGGGGGACGAGGGCGAGGGAGGCGACCTCCCGGTACGATTCCAGGGCGAGCGATCCGGTGCGGGGCCGGCATCGGACCACGTCGAAGAGCCGGGGGCCGTGATCGGAAAGGCCCGGGAACGTCGCCGGCGGCCCGTCGAGCGTCAGGAGCATCGGCAGCCCGCTCGCCTCCGAGAGCGTGCGCAGCACCCCGGCGACGTGGGTCAGGAGCGCCGTGCGCTCCTCGGGCGGGACCTCCTCGGCGTTGTCGAACAGGTTCGGGAGACCGTGGGCGACGAGGAGCGTCGGCCGGTGCCGTCGGACCTCCCGGGCCCAGCCGTCGACGAGGCCGACCAGTTGGTAGGCCGTGAACGCCCGGGCGAGCCGGATCCGTCGGAGCACCCCTTCGGGGTCGGTCCCGACGAGCCGCCCGGTCTCCGCGACCCGGTAGGGATGGATGCGGTTCGCCCCCTCGATGAGGGAGATCCGGCCGCCCGCCTGGGCGCTGCCCGCGTACAGGATCTCGAGCAGGCGCGATACGACGGTCTCGGGGCCGATCCACACGGTCGCCTCCCCTTCGGCGAACCGCCGCGCGAGCCAGGGGAAGATCGCCGGGGCCTCCGGCAAGAGGGGCCGATCGGGCCGAGGCGATCGCGCGCCCGTCCGAATCGCCCGGGCCGCGCGGGCCGACGGCGGGCGGGGGACGGGGCCCCGGGCACGGCGTCGCGGGACCGAAAACTCCGGCGCGATCGGCCGCAGGGCCTCGGAGAGATCGGACATCGGAAGGGAACCGACGAGCGGCCGGGGTCACCTTATCGCTCTGCGAGAGGTCGTGAAACGGTTCGAGGAAAACCGTTTCACCCTCGACGAGGAACGCCGATCCGGGACCGGCGCCGGGCGCCGGGGATCACCCCGACCGGGCGGGCCCCGGAGCGTCGCCGGAGGATTCGAACCCCGAGGCGAGCAGGCCCCTCAGCAGCTCGGTGTGCTTGCGTTCGTCGGCCTCCATGCTGGCGATGAGCAGGGCGAGGGTCCCGCCCAAGTGCCCGGCGATATCGATCTCGGAGGCGGCCTCGGCCCGTCGCTCGTTCTCGATGAGGGCGTGCACTTCCCGGGGGGTGATCCCGGAGGCCAGCGAGGTCGCGACCCCGCGGTCGAGGTAGGTGGCGAGCGAGGCCACGATCTCGGCGTGCCGCAGGCTGTCCGAGGCGATCTGGCGGAGGATCGCCCGGGTGAGCTCGTCGCGCGCCCGCTGCGCGAGGCGCATCGACTGGGCCACGGCGGCCTGTTCCGCCTGGATCCGGTGGCGCAGCCACTTCGCCATGGCCCGGGACGGGATCGGGGGGCCGCCGCGGGCCCGCCTCGACCCCGGGCGCGGCCCGCTTTCGTCCACCCCCGTGGGACCTTCGAACAGCTCGGCGAGCTCGCCGGTCCCCGCCAGGATCGTCCGGGTCCGTCCCGCGCCCCCCGGTTCCCCGGCGCGGAGTCGCTCGGCGGTCGCCCGGGCGATCCGGCGCGCCCCTTCGCTCGTTGCATGGTCGGCGAACCGGCGCCCGAGCCGTTGCCCCGAAAGATACTGGGAGACCGCCGACGGAGCGATCCCGAGGAGCCGCGCCGCCCGGCGGCCGGACAGTCCCATCTGCTCCACGGCCTCGCGGGCGACCAGCGCCTGCAGGAGATGGAGCCAGGCGCTGGGCGGCGTGCGAGCTTCTCGCATGGAAAGGTCGCGAACGCCCACTCCGTGCGCTGTATTCACATCGTGAACTTAACCCTCGCGGATTCACATAGGTGGATTCTATCTACCCCGTCCGGCTGGCCCGCCCCGGACGGACCGTGGGCGGTTTCCTCGAACTCCTCGGCCTGTCGATCCTCGTCGGGCTATCGATCTTCCTGTCGCTGCCCATCGTCCTTCGAAAGGCGATGGGCTCGAAGACGGTCGCCGTCCTGAACGCGGGGGCGATCGGCATCCTCGTCTTCCTCGGGGCGGACCTCTACTCGAACGCGGCGCCCCTCATCTTTCCCTCCGGATACGTCGGGGCCCCGGGCCCCATCGCGATCTTCCTTCTCGGGTTCCTCGCTGCCTTCCTAGTCCTGTTCTTCCTCGCGCGCCCGGCGCCGGGCGCCGCCCACGGCTCGCCCAGCTCCCTCGCGTTGATCGTGGCGGTCGCCATCGGATTGCAGAACCTGACCGAAGGCCTCGTCTTCGGGGCGGCCTGGGCCGAGGGGATCGCCGGGCTCCTGCTCGTGATCTTCGTCGGGTTCCTCTTGCAGAACATCACCGAGGGCTTCCCCATCTGCGCCCCGTTCCTCGGGAGCGAGGCCCCGCCGGTGGGCCGGCTCGCCGCCTACTTTCTGATCGCCGGTCTGCCGACCGTCATCGGCGGGGCGGTCGGCTTCTACTGGAACAGTGGAACGCTCGACGTCCTGTTCGATGCGCTGGCGATCGGAGCGATCGCCTACGCCGTGCTTCCGATGATCCGGACCGCCTTCCGGCCGGCCGGCACGCCGGAAGAGTCGAGGGTCCGTCAGGATCTCGTCTACCTGGGCTTCGCGCTCGGCTTTGCCGTCGGCTTCCTTGTGAACGCCCTCTGAATCACGGGTCTCTCGCGGTCCTACCCGGGGAGGCGCGGGGCCCACGACGGGGGCGGGAGGCCGAGGAGCTCTCCGAGGCTCTGGCAGTTCTGGGCGGCGTCCCCTCGGAAGTGGTTGTTGAAGAACCCGAGGACGCGATCGGTCTCCTGCGCGAGGGCCTGGACCCTCGGCGCCCAGTCGCGCAACTCCTCGGCGGAGTATCGGTAGTCGTACCAGACCGGCCGACCGTGTCCGTGCCATCGGACGTAGCTGAACGGGGCGGTCACCGTGAGGCGGATCGGGAGCAGCGGCTCATCCACGACGACGCTGGCGTACGAAAACTCCCGCAGCAGGTCGAACGATTCCGGGGCGAGCCAGGAGCCCTCACGGAACTCCACGGCGACCGGACCGTGCGATACGATCTGCTCGTAGAAGGCCCGCACGACCTTCGGGTCGAACGGGAGGGAGGGGGGGAGCTGCACGAGCGTCGCCGCGAGCTTGCCCGCCTGTCGCAGGGGCGCGAGGGCGGCTTCGAACTCGGCAAGCTCGGCCTGGGCGCCGATGAGTCGACGGGCGTGCGTGACCGCCTGCGGGAACTTCGCCGTGAACCGGAAGCCCTCGGGGGTGCGACGCGCCCACGCCGCCACGTGCGCCACCGGGGGCGTCCGGTAGAACGTGGTGTTGATCTCCACGATCGGAAAGATCCGCGCGAAGTAGGCGAGCCGGTCGGCGACCCCCCGTTTCGGGTAGACCCGGCCGACCCACTCGGGGTAGTCCC
Organism: Thermoplasmata archaeon; assembly: GCA_035945215.1. Lineage (GTDB taxonomy): Archaea > Thermoplasmatota > Thermoplasmata > Lutacidiplasmatales > UBA184 > Lutacidiplasma. The sequence goes on along the minus strand of DASZAJ010000009.1, from coordinate 526,313 downwards.
ATCCGCTCGTGCCGAGCCGGATCGTCCCCATGGATCGGGCAGGGACGCTCGGGCGAAAGCCCTTGGCCCCACCCCCTATGGGTCAGTATCCGCTCCCCGGCGGCAGATAGGGGAGCAGCGCCTGGTCGAGCTCGAGGACGTTGACGTACTCGCTGCCGAGAAAGCCTAGCACCGGGGTGACGAGGTGGGCGTTGACGAGCCCCCGCAGGAACTCCTCGGAGATGCTCGAGAAGTGCGAGATCCTCGGGATCTGGACGAGGGCCGCGGCGGGCGTGATATCGGGATCCACGCCGCTCGCCGATGGGCTCACCAGATCGATCGGGACGGTGTGGTTCTCAAGGCAGTGGACGGTGCGGTTCCCGCTCGTCCAGTGGCAATAGTAGTCGACGAAGTACGCCGTCTCATTCCGCAGCGCCGGGTCCGTCGGCCCGGGAGGGACCTCCTGGCCCGGCCCCGTCCCGTTCGCGACGAACGTCTGGTAATCGATCGCCGAGGGCCTCGGCCAGAACATCGACGGGTTCGTCACGTTCTCCCCGAGCCACTTCGACCCGTAGGCGGTGCCGTTCGGGCCGGTGAGCAGCGATCCCGTGGAGCTCGTGGGCGAGAGAGCATGGGCGATCATCGTGAGCCCGGTCGGGTAGGCGAACCCCACGATTAGGACCAGAAGGACGAGCAGGGTGGCGGAGGCCCGCACGGCACTCCCCCCGCCCGGGGCGCGGTCCGGGGGAGGGGGCGGGTGGTGGGGGGCGGGTACGGCCGGCGCCGTCGGTTTCGCCGCCATCGCTAGCTCCCCAGGAAGCGGACGACGGTCTGCAGGAGCGGGGTGAACCAGGGAGTACCCACGAGGTACAGGAGCCCCAGATAGACGAGCCAGATCCCGACGAAGGCGCTCAGGAATCCCCCCACCCCGTAGACGAGGATGTTGTTGCGCAAGAGCGCGACCGCGGTGCGGGGCCGGAACGGCGCGCCGCGCAGGGCGACCGGGACCATCAGGGGGATGATGAGGGCGTTGAACAGGAGCGTCGCGAGCACGGCGAGGTCGGGGTGCGCGAACCGCAGGATGTTGAGGAAGGCAACGCCGGAGACGCCGACGAAGATCGCGGGGAGGAGGGCGAAGTACTTCGCCACGTCGTTGGTCACCGAGAAAGTGGTGAGCCCGCCGCGGGTGATCAGAAGCTGCTTGCCCAGCGAGACGACCTCGATGATCTTCGTCGGATCGCTGTCGAGGTCGACCATGTTGCCGGCCTCCTTGGCCGCCGTCGTGCCGCTGTTCATGGCGAGGCCGACGTCCGCCCGGGCGAGCGCGGGGGCGTCGTTGGTCCCGTCCCCCGTCATGGCGACCAGCCGACCGGCGGCCTTCTCCCGGTTGACGAGCTGCAGCTTCGTCTCGGGCTTCGCTTCGGCGACGAACTCGTCGACGCCGCTCTCGTGCGCGATCGCGCGGGCGGTGATGCGGTTGTCGCCCGTGCACATGATCGTGCGGATCCCCATCAGGCGCAGCTCGCGCAGCCGGTCCGGGATGCCGGGTTTGACGACATCCTTGAGCAGGACCACCCCGAGGGCGGTCCTGCCCTGGCAGACCGCGAGCGGCGTCATCCCCTGGTCGGCCGCCTGGCGCGCCGCCCGCTCGAGCCCCGGGTCGAGCGGCCCGGTCATCGCCTCGATCGAGGCGACCGCGCCCTTCAGGATCTCCCGACCGTCGGCGAGGACGACGCCGGAGACGCGGCGTTCGGGGGTGAACGGGAGCACCCGTTCGACCTGCGGGCGGGCCTCCCCGCGTGTCGGCGATCGTCGGACCGCGAGGCGCAGGATCGACCGACCCTCCGGGGTGTCGTCGTAGCTCGAGGCAAGCGCGGCGGCGGCGATGAGGTCGGGTTTCGAAACCCCCTCGGCCGGCACGAACTCGACGGCGATGCGGTTGCCCGTGGTGATCGTGCCGGTCTTGTCGAGGATGAGAACGTCGAGGTCGCCCGCGGCCTCGACGGCGCGGCCGGATTTGGCAACGACGTTCGAGTAGGAGACGCGGTTCACCGCGGCGATGCCGATCGCCGGTAGCAGTCCCCCGATCGTCGTCGGCATCAGGCAGACGAGGAGCGCGATGAGGGTCCCGAGGCTCACCACGACCGCGCCGGAGGCGCTCAGCATGTAGTCGAACGTCAGGATCACGACGAGCAGGCTCACCGTGAACGCCGAGAGCAAGAGCGTGAGGGCGAGCTCGTTCGGGCTCTTCTCCCGGGTGGCACTCTCGACGAGCCGGATCATCCGGTCGAGGAAGCCGCCGCCGGGATCGACGGAGATCCGCACGAGGATCTTCCCGCGTACGACGTGGCTCCCGCCGAGGACGCTGGTCTTGTCCCCGCCGCTCTCCCGAACGACCGCCGAGGACTCCCCCGTCATCATCGACTCGTCGATCTCCGCCGCCCCCTGGAAGACGTCACCGTCGAGCGGGATGATCTCGCCCGGGCCGATCCATACGATGTCGGACTTGCGCAGCGCGCTCGAGTCGACCATCTCCTGGGAACCGTCCGGCCGGAGCCGCCGGGCCTTCGTGCCGGTCTGGATCTGCCGGAGGCTCTCGGCCTGGGCCTTGCCCTGCGCCTCCGCGATCGACTCGGAAAGGGTCGAGAACCAGACCGTCAGGAACAGGATGATGGTGATCGCGAGGAAGTACGTCCGGCTGAACGCGACCGTCGATAGGTCGGGAAAGACGCTCGGGACCAGGGTGACGAGGGCGCAGAAGATCGTGAAGACGTAGACGACGAACATCACCGGGTTGCGCGCCATGGTCCGGGGCGCGAACCGCAGGAACGAGTGCTTGAGGGCGCCGGAGAAACTCACCCGAGGGGCACGGCGGGGCGCGAACGCCTCGGCCGCGGCGGGCGTCATCCGGCCCCTCCGACGATCTGGGAGAAGGGGCCCAGCGCTAGGACCGGCAGGAACAGAAGGCCCGTGACGATGATGATGAACGCGACGAGGAAGAACCAGAAGGTCACCGACCGGGTCTTCAGCGTGCCCGGGCCGGGGCGGTGCGGATCCTGCTGGGCGAGCGAGCCGGCGATCGCCAGCATCGCCACCGCCGGGAAGTACCGACCGAGCGCCATCACGATGGCCCCGGCGACGTTGAAGAAGATCGTCCCGTCCTGGATCGGCGCCATAGCGCTGCCGTTGTTGGCCGATTCGCTGGTGAACTCGTAGAGCAGGATCGTGAATCCGTGGGGGGTGTACCCCCCGATCGCGTTCGATAGGATCCCGGGCACGACCATGGCGATCGCCGTCGGGATCAGGATGCCGAACGGATGGGAGAGGATCGCCGCGGCCGCCCACTTGACCTGGGGCATCCCGATCTTCTTCCCGAGGTACTCCGGACTACGGCCGACCATCAGGCCGCCCATGAAGACGGCGAGTACGACATTGATGAGCAGGGTTCCGAACCCGGTCCCGACGCCCCCGGGGGTCGACTGCATGAACATCCCGAACATCAGGACGGACTGCGAGATCGGGGTCAGCGAGGCGAGGGCCATGTTGGTGGCCCCGGTGTTGGAGTAGATGGCGGTGAACTGGAACAGCGCGCTCTCGGAGATCGAAAAGCGGCTCTCCGCCCCGAGGAGATACCCCGACCCCTGATTGACCGAGGCCGGCAGGAAGCTGTTCGAGCCCTCGAATAGGAGGAAGGCCGCCAGGCCGGCGAGGAAGATCGTCAGGACCGCGGCGAACAGGGGCAGCGCTTCCCCCGGTCGGCGCACGAGACGCGCGAAAGCGAAGGGGCTGGCGAGGGGGATCGAGAGCATCAGCAGGATGGCGACGAAGTTCGTCGCACTCGTCGGGTTCTGGAATGGGAAAGCCGCGTTGGCGGAGTAGAAGCCGCCGCCGTTCGTTCCGAGGAACTCGATCGAGTCCCAGGAGGCGACCGGCCCCAGCGGGATCGTCTGCTGGCCTCCCGTGAGAGGGAGGATGTGCGCCGACTGGCTGAGCGTCTCCGGGACGCCGAGCAGGATCAGTGCCGATGCTCCGAGGACGGTGAGCGGCAGCAGGACCCGCGAGATCGTGCGAACGAAGTCGACGTAGTAGTTGCCGAGACGGCCGTCCCGTCGGGAGAACCCGCGCGCCAGCGCGGCGAACACGCACAGCCCCGTCGCGGGGGAGGTGAACATGAGCGCCTGAAGACCGATCAGCGAGGCGAATTGCGAAACCTGGGTCTCGGGAACGTAGTGCTGAAAATCGGTGTTGGTGCCGAAGGCGATCGAGGTATGGAGGGCGAGGTGCCAGCTCATGCCGGGGGCCCCGAGGGCGTTGCCGGAGAGCGATGCTTGGAATTGGAGCAGTAGGAAGACGAACGCAACCGCGAGGCCATCGGTCAACAGCAGGGCGCGAGCGTACTCCCGCCAGGTCATCGGGCGGCGGGGATCGATTCCCATGACCCAGTAGAGCACGGCCTCGGCCCGGGAGGCGATGGGGTCCCAGAAGGACGGCCCGCCGGAGTAGACGTTCGCCAAATAGCGGCCCATCCATGGAGCCAGGGCCACCGCGACGACGAGCGTGAGGACGATCTCGGGTAGCGTCCCGGTAGGTATCATCCGATCCCTGCCCTACGGGACGGGGCCCCGCCCGCCGTCCCCCAGCGGCCCACCGAACGGGGTTTCGATCGGGTCGAGCGGTACCTCTCCCCCTGCAGGTTCGTAGCCGCTCCGTGGACCTCGCTCGACTCGGGTTTCGGAATTTAAGCCATAAGGTCGACGTGTAGCTCGGGTCCTTTTGCGGCGCCGTCCGGTCAGGTCAAATAGATGGCCCGGCGCGGCATTGCTCTAGCCCTGATCGAGCCGTTCACGGGCGGGATTTCCCGCGGATCCGCTCGGCGGGGGGCCATCCGCCCGAGGGTGCCGCCGCAGATCGGCCCTTGATCGGGTTTCCATCGAGCGCCGGGTCCGGCTCAGCGACCCCAGCGATCATCGATCGTCCGGACAGTTCGATCGGGTGGGAGTCCCTCGGAGGGTGGCGAGCCACGTCCCCGGTCGGACCGTTCGGCCCCAGTGCGCTGGCGAGAATCGGGTGACCCTGCCCCACCGTACGAGCGCCGATCACATACCGTGCGGGACCCCCAAGGGCCGGGCCGTCGGGGCCGCGAATGAGGGGCGAGGCGAGCGGGCGGAGGTGGGAGCACGGGGATTTGAACCCCGATATGCGGGTCTCTCCGCGCGCTCCAGTCTCTCGTCATCGGGGCGATCGCGCCCCTCCGCTGACCCGATGTCCCAGGTCGACGAGCGTCGACCTGACTGGAGCCCGCCGGTCTGCCAGGTTAGCCTATGCTCCCCCCGAGGGGCGAATCCTCCCGAGGGATAACCGTTGGTACGGTGGAGTTCGGACCTCGCCTAGTGTCGTACGGGAACCGCGGCCGCGCGCGCCGCCTTGCGATGGGCCGTAAGCCCAGCCGACTCCTCGAGCGTGTGGATCCGGTCGCGGATCCGGGCCGCCTCCTCGAAATCGAGCCGTTCGGCCGCGAGGCGCATCTCCTCCTCGAGGTTGGCGAGCAACATCGGGAGCCGCGACCGCCATTTCTTGCCGAGGCCCGAGGTCGACAGGTCGCCGGACGGGGCGGCCTCCTCGGCGGCAAGCAGGGCGCGGACCTCCTTGCGGATCGTCGAAGGGACGATCCCGTGCTCGGCGTTGTAGGCGACCTGGGCCGATCGCCGACGGTTCATCTCCGCGATGGCGCGCTCCATCGAGCCGGTCGTCCGGTCGGCGTACAGCAGGACCTTGCCGAGCACGTTGCGCGAGGCCCGGCCGCTCGTCTGGATGAGCGATGTCTCGCTGCGCAGGTATCCTTCCTTGTCGGCGTCCAGGATGGCGACGAGGCTGACCTCGGGCAGGTCCAGGCCCTCCCTCAGGAGGTTGATCCCGACGAGGACATCGAACCGACCTAGGCGCAGGTCGCGGAGAATCTCGATGCGCTTGAGCGTCTCGACCTCCGAGTGCAGGTAGCGCACCTTCAGGCCGAGGTCGGCCAGGTACCGGGCGAGGTCCTCGGCGGTGGCCTTCGTCAGAGTCGTGACGAGCGCCCGGTCGCCGCGGGCGATCACGGTCTTGAGCTCGACGACGAGGTCGGCGATCTGGCCGCGGGTGGGCCGGATCTCGATCTCGGGATCGACGAGACCGGTCGGCCGGATGATCTGCTCGACGAGGCCGTCGGAGTGCTTGCGCTCGAACGGGCCCGGGGTGGCGGATACGAAGACGGTGTTCGGCACGTGGGCGAGGAACTCGGTGAACTTCAGGGGGCGGTTGTCCCGGCAGGAGGGCAGCCGCCAGCCGAACTCGACCAGGGTGTCCTTGCGAGAACGGTCGCCGAGGAACATCCCGCCGAGCTGCGGCACCGTCACGTGGGATTCGTCGATGAAGACGAGGAAGTCCTTGGGGAAGAAGTCGAGGAGCGTGTAGGGGGCTTCGCCGGGTTTGCGGCCGGCGAAATAGCGGGCATAGTTCTCGATCCCCGAGCAGTAGCCGGTCTCGCGGATCATCTCGACATCGTACTCGGTCCGACTGCGCAGGCGTTGGGCCTCCACGACCTTTTCCTGCCCGAGCAGTTCTTGCACCCGCGCCTCCTTCTCGGCCTGGATCTGGGCGAGGATCGACTGCATCCGCTCGTCGACGGTCAGGAAGTGCGTCGCGGGGAACAGCATCAACCGGTCGAGCTCCCGCTTCTCCTCTCCCGTGACCGGATCGAGCTCGGTGATCGAGGCGAGGGTGCTGCCGTCGAGGACGATCCGGTGCACGGTCTCGCCCGCGCCCATCACATCGACCGTGCCCCCGCGGACCCGGAATCGGCCGCGCTTCAGCTCGAGGTCGTTTCGGTCGTATTTCATCCGCACGAGCTTCGCCAAGAGCTCCTGCCGAGCGATCGTCGTCCCCCGCACGAGGTCGACGACGGAGGCCCGATAGTCCTCGGGGGACCCGAGCCCGAAGATGCAGCTCACCGAGGCGACGATCAGGGTGTCCCGGCGGGTCAGGAGGGCCTGGGTCGCCCGGTGACGCAGGCGGTCGATCTCCTCGTTGATCGACGCGTCCTTCTCGACGAAGAGGTCGATCTGCGGGACGTACGCCTCGGGCTGGTAGTAGTCATAGTAGCTCACGAAGTACTCGACCGCGCTCTTCGGGAACAGGGCCCGGAACTCGCTCACCAGCTGCGCGGCGAGCGTCTTATTCGGGGAGATGACGAGCGTCGGCCGCTGGAGGGCCTGGATCGCATGGGCCATCGTGAACGTCTTGCCGGAGCCGGTGACCCCGAGCAGCGTGACGAATCGTTCGTCCGCCCGCACCCGCCGGACGAGCTCGGCGATCGCCGTCGGTTGGTCGCCCTGCGGCACGAGCTCGGTGTCGAGCTCGAAGCGTCCGGGCAGGATTCCCGGGCCTTGCGTCTCCGGTCCGGACGGAGCTCGCCGAGTCATTGCCCGGGCCGACCTCGGTAGCCCGCGGGGTCGAGCGTCACGGGGTCGAAGCCCATCTGGAGGAGTTCCCGCCGAACCTCTCCGGCCAGCGGCTCGGCGAGCAGGGCCGGGGTCTCGGCGGGGTCGACCTCGACCCGGGCCGACGTCCCGTCGACACGGACTCGGACCCGCCGGAACCCCCGTCGCCGAACGATCTCCTCCGCGCGGGCGATTGTGCCGAGCAGCTGCGGGTCGATCGACTGACCGTGTCGGATCCGCGAGGCGAGACAGGCATCGGACGGCTGGTCCGCATTCGGGAGGCCGATCGACCGGGCGAAACGACGTACGTGCGCTTTTCCCCAGCCGGCCTCGACGAGCGGATGGCGGAAGCCCGCTTCCTCCATGGCCCGGATCCCGGGGCGATCCTCCCCTAGGTCGTCGCGATGGACCCCGTCGTAGAACCGCTCGACCCCGTGGGCGCGACCCCACGCGCGGATGGCGGCCGTCTCGACGGATCGGCAGAAGTAGCACCGATCGGTCGGGTTCGCGCGATATTCGGGCGACTCCAGTGGATCGGCCGGGACCAAGGTGTGTTGGATACCCAGGAAGCGAGCGACGGCCCTCGACCGGTCCACCTCCCCCGACGTGACCGCCGGCCCCGTCAGCGTGACCGCGTGGGCCCGGGCGCCCAGCGCCCGAACGAGGAGCGCGGCCACGACGGCGGAGTCGACGCCGCCGGACATCGCCACGACCCCCGACTCGGGACCTCGAAGGGATCGGACCACTCGCTCGACCTCCCAACTCCGGTCCCGGGAGGGGTCTTCGAGGACCTCGGCGCGCATCCCGGTTCGCAGCCGTACGGGCATGATTACCATTGCCCACGCCAGCGGTCGAATCGTAGCGAATAGTCGGTCGAGACCTCAGCCCAGGCCACGACGCAGGGCCCGCCCGGAAGGCCCCGAGGTGCGAAACGATCGCGCGGGGCGGGTATGATTAGCTCGCCCCTCATCCCGCGTCGCATGCGGGCCATTTCCGAGGGGGACCGATGGATGCTTCGGTTCGAGACCGGGGAAGAGCTGATGGAAACCCTGGCCCAGTTCTCGCAGGACCACGGCCTGCGGGCCGCGGCGGTCATGATGGGGATCGGCCAGCTGCGCACGGCGACCCTCGCCTATTGGAACGGCCAGGAATACGAGGCCCAGGAGATCCGCGGGCCGACCGAGCTGGTCTCGCTCGCCGGGTCGGTCGCCGTGGCGGATGGACGCCCCTCGGTCCACCTCCATGCCTCGCTCGGCCTGCGGAATCAGGCGACGCTCTCCGGCCACGTGATCCACGCCTCGGTCGGGGTCCTCCTGGAGGTGCGCCTCGACGCGTTTCCCGCCCATGGGTTTTCGCGGCCGATGGACGAGGGCCTCGGGCTTCGCACCCTGCGGCTGGATCCCGAGGCGCCCGACGGTCGCCCCCCAACGGGGGCCGCCACGTCGCCACATTAGGGCTATCCCCCGGCATCTCGTCGAAGAGGGCGATGTCCGGGAGCGCCGCGGGGCCCCGAGCGCGCCTGGACCCCCGACTGCGCGACGTCGTGGCCCGGCGGGGGTGGGCCGAACCGACCGAGATCCAGCGGTTGGCCGCCGACCTGTTGGACTCTACGTCCGACGCCCTCCTGGTCTCGCCGACGGGGACGGGGAAGACCGAGGCCGTCCTATTGCCGCTATTGTCCCAGCAGCTCGCCGACCCGTCGCCCCCGGTGAGCCTGTTGTACGTGACCCCGCTGAGGGCCCTCAATCGGGACCTGGAACACCGCCTCGTCACGCTCGTCGAGGAGGTGGGGCTTCGCGCCGCCGTGCGCCACGGGGACACCTCGGCCGCCGCCCGACTGAGTCAGGCGAAACGACCCCCGGATCTGCTCCTGACGACCCCGGAGACCCTCCCGCTGCTGCTGATGGGCAAGCGGCTGCGCGAAGGCCTCCGCCACGTCCGCGCGGTCATCGTCGACGAGGTCCACGAGCTCGTGTCGAATGACCGCGGCGCGCAGCTGGCGCTCACGCTCGAGCGCCTGGACGAGTGGGTCGGGCGGCCGGTCCGGCGCATCGGCCTGTCGGCGACGATCGGGAACCCGACGGAGGTGGCCCGATATCTCGCCCCGACCCCCCGCCAGGTCGAGGTCCGCAGCGCCGTCACCGCGCGAACGGTCCGGCTGACCGCTCGAGTACCGGATGAATCGTTCCCTCCCTTGCCCTCGGAGATCGAGCACGAGCTGAAGGCGGACGCGCCGTTCCTCGCTGCGTTGCGGACCGTCGCCGAGGAGATCCGCGCCCATACGACGACCCTCGTCTTCGTCAACACCCGCCCGACCGCCGAAGGGTTGGCGGCGCGATTGCGCCGCCTGGTACCCGAGCTCGCCATCGCCGTCCATCACGGCTCGCTCTCCCGGGAGGTCCGGGAGGAGGCCGAGCGGCAGTTCCGGGAAGGGGCCCTACGGGCGCTCGTGGCCACCTCGTCGCTGGAGCTCGGGATCGACATCGGGTCGGTCGATTACGTGGTCCACTTCGGCTCCCCCCACCAGGCCGGTCGGCTCCTGCAGCGGGTCGGGCGCTCGGGCCATCGCGTCGGCCGCGAGATCCGGGGCGCGGTCCTCGCGCTCGACGACGAGGACCTGGAGGAGGCCGCCGTCCTCGCGCGTCGGGCCGCCGCCGGAGAGATCGAGCCGACGCGCTGGCGGACCTCCAACCGGATGGCGGCCGCCCAGCAGATGGTCGCGGCGATCCGGGCGGATGGCCCCCGGCCCGCCGCCGAACTCGTAACGACGCTCCGGCGCGCGGCCGCGGTCGCGTCGCTCGATGACGCCGAATGGGCGAAGCTGGCCGAATACCTGGAAGGCCTCGGGTCGCTTCGTCGGGAGGGGCCCGACGTCCGGGCCGGACGATCGACCCTCGAGCGGTTCTACAGCACCCTATCGCTGATTCCCGATGAGCGGACGTACCGATTGCGCGACATCGCGACGCGTCGGCCGATCGGCGTCCTGGACGAGCGATTCGTCGTGACGCACATCCTCGCCGAGCCCGACCAGTTGTTCCTGTTGCACGGCCAGACCTGGAAGGTCGTCGAGTTCCGGGAAGGGGAGCTGCTCGTCGAGGGGGTGCGGGAGATCGGGCAGGAACCCCGTTGGGTCGGGGAGGACCTGCCGGTCCCGTTCGACGTCGCCCAGGAGATCGGCCGAATGCGTCGGGAGCGGTCCGTCGAGGCGTATCCGCTGGACGGCCCGGCCCGCCGACGGCTCGAGGCCCGGCTCGCCGCGATCCCGGAGGGCGAGGCGCGCCCGGACGACCGGACGATCACGGTCACGGTCGACGGACGAACCGTGCTGTTCGGGGCCGCCTTCGGCAACCGCACGAACCTCACCCTCGCCACCGTGGCTGCGGGCTTGCTCGCCTCCCGCCTCGGGGCCCGGGTCGAGGTCCAGGCCGTCGAACCCACCTGGTTCATCCTGCAACTGCCCGTGGCGATGGACGGGGGCGCGCTCGCCCAATCCCTGGCCATCCCTTCGGACTCCCTCGATGGCCTCCTCGAGAAACTCGTTCCGGCGGGCCTCGAGTACCGATGGACGTTCCTGACCGTGGCCCGAAAGTTCGGGGCGTTGCCGGCGTCGGCCGATCCGCGGGACCTTCGCCTGATCGAACCGCTGCTGGAGGCAGCGCGCACCTCCCCGCTCGGCGAGGAGGCGCTGGAGAAGACCCTGTTCGACCGGTACGACGTCGCCCACGCCCGGGAGGTCCTCGAGCGGATCGGCCGCCGGGAGATCGCCATCGTCGCCGTGGCCGCTTCGACGTGGACGGAGCTGCCGATCTCCCGGCTGTCCTGGCGGGAGCTGCCCGATGTGCCACCCCCCACCCTGTTGAAGGCAGTGAGCGATCGGCTGCGCGACGAGCCCCTGACCCTCGTCTGCCTACGTTGCGGTTTCCTCCGCACGACGACGGGCGCCCGCTACGAGTCGCAGGGGGGCAGCGTCTGCCGGATCTGTCACGGGAGCCTCTCGGCGGTCGTGGCTGCGGACCGGGAGAAAGACATCGAGCGCCTCTCGCGGTACGCCAAGAAGAAGTGGGCGGCCCGACGTACGACGACGAGCGCCCGCGCCCCCCGACGACTGCCGGAGTCGCTCCCACTCCTGGTCCGTCAGGGGTACGCCACGGCCGAGCTCTTGGCCCATCACGGGGCGAACGCCCTCCTGTGCCTCGCCGCGCGAGGCATCGGGCCCGAGACCGCGCGGCGGATCCTCGCCCGCCCGTACCGAAACCCCTCCGACCTTGTGGGCGAGATCCTGAAGGCGGAGCGCCGGTACGCGAAGAACCGGGCCTTCTGGGACTGACCGGGCATCCGATCGGCGCCCTAGGCGCGGCCGGTGAACTCTCCGGTGACGCCCAGGAGCCCGTCCATCGACGCTCCGATCGCGAGGGCGAGGACCTTTACCGGGTGGCCGGAGCGCAACGTCGCGCTCCCCAATCGGTTCAGGGTGGTCCAGGTCACGGGGGCGACGCCCCCCGGGAACTGCCAGGCATACGTGCGCGCGAGGCGGACGAGCTCCCGGATGGCGTAGTATAGGCGGACACGGCTGAGCGGCGGCCCCCGGACGATGTTGTGGTCGACCGCCGCCCCGGGGACATGGAAGACCGCGTACCCTCGCCTCGCGAGCCGCAGGGAGAACTCGTAGTCGACGAAGTCGACGAAGTAGCGCGCGTCGAACGGGCCGACCGCCTCGAATACGCTCGCTGGGACGAGCGCCCCGGAGTTGAGGAGGAGCAGGCCCTGGTAGGAAGAGGGGCCGGCGTACATCCCGCGACGGGCGTAGTACTCCCGCCGGCGGGAGTCGAGCGGGATCCGTCCGCCCGGCTCGCGGTTCGTGGACTGGAGGGCCCCCACGCGGAACCGTCGCGAAAGAACGTCGTACTCGGCCACCAGTCGCTCTACCGAACCCGTTCGCACGATCGAGTCCTGGTCGAGCAGGAGGACGAATTCGAACGCCGAGCGCTTCCCCGCGGCGACCGCCTGGTTGAAGGCGACGGCGACCCCTTCGTTCCGGACGTTCTCCACCACGGACCACCTCGGGGAGGTCTCGGCCCCCCGGGGGACCGGTTCGAGGGTGCTCTGGAGCAGCTGGCGGCTCTCCGGGGTCGATGCGTTGTCGACGATGACCAGTTCATCGACCTCTTCGAGGGCCGCGGCGATGACGCCGGGCAGAGACGCCGGGTCCGGGTGGTACGTGACGATCGCACCCAGGACCCGGCCCGTCCGCCCCATCGAGACCCGGTCCAGCCGGGCCGCGGACAAAAGCCTGCCCCGAAGGCCGATCGCGCCGGTGCCCGAAGCGGCCGAAGGTCCGGTTCAGGGAACCCGGGCGTCGAGGAGCATCTGGGCGATCCCGGCGCGGTAGTCCGTCAGGACGATCCCGCGTTCCTCCGCCCGTCCGTCCCGCAGCCCCCCGAGCAGGGGCCGGGGGGCCCGCCCACGCGCCGGAGGCTGGTCGACGAGCCGGGATTGCCCGGGGGGTGGGACGGCGAGCCCGAAGGCGGCGAGCAGGAGTCCGGCGAACTTCCAGGGCGTGGTCGTCGAGGGGGAAGCAACGTGGAAGCTGCCGGGCGCCGGCGCTTCGACCAGGGTCTCGACGACCCGGCTCACGTCCGGGATCCAGGTCGGGGTGATCTGCTGGTCGGTGTAGAGCGGGTACAGCGTTCGGGCCCGGGCCCTCGCGAGGAGGTTGCGGGCGAAATCGGGCTTGGGCCGGTACTGCGATCGGTACGGATAGCTGATCCGGACGATCGTCGTCGAGTGATCGCGCTCACGCGCGCGGGTCTCCCCGACCCCTTTCGTGTAGCCGTACCAGCTGATCTTGGGACCCCAGGGGGCCGGCAGCTCCGGCTCCTCGTAGGGCCCGTGCGTTCCGTCGAAGACGAAGTCGGTCGAGAGGTGGATGAACGGGGTGCCGCTGTGCGAGGCCGCTTCGGCGATCCACCCGGGCACCTCGGCGTTCATCCGCCAGGCGGTATCCGAGCGCGCCACGTCGACCGGGATTGCGCCGAGGTCGGCCGGCCGTTCGCTCTCGCATCCGTCGACGTCGGTACGCGCGGCGAAGTTCACCCACGCTCGGTCCCCTTGGCGCCCGGCGAGAAAGCGGCGCAGCGCCGACTCGTCCGTGAGGTCGACGGACTCGAAATGGGCCACTCGGACCCCGTGCGGGCGCGGGTCGTTGCGGCCGGCCGCCGTGATCGAGTATCGCTCCGCGGCGGCCCGCACGAAGTCGCTCCCCACGAGCGAGCCGGCGCCAAAGACGAGGAGATCCCCCGGCATCGCTAGACCATGGGTGCCTCGGGGGATAAATCGCGCTCCCCGGCCCCGGACGGCCGGGAAACCCTCAAGGCCCACGGCCCGTACGCTCCCGCGTGCGGGTGCTCGTCACCGGAGGGGCCGGGTTCATCGGGGCGAACCTGCTCTATGCGTGGCGGGAGCGCCGCCCGGACGACGAGCTTCGGACGCTCGACGCCCTGACGTACGCTGGCCACCTCGCGTCGATCCGACCCCTGCTCGGAGCCGGCGGGGTCCGGTTCCTCCACGGCGACATCCGCGACAAGACGATCGTCGAGGACGCCATGCGGGACGTCGAGCTCGTCGTCCACCTCGCCGCCGAATCCCACGTCGACCGGTCCATCGACGCCCCGGGGGGGTTCGTCCGGACGAACGTGCTCGGGACCCAGGTCCTCCTCGAGGCCGCCCGGAAGGCGGACGTGGGGCGCTTCCACCACGTCTCCACGGACGAGGTCTTCGGCAGCCTCCCGATCGATCGACCCGACCTGAAGTTCACCGCCGAGACCCGCTACGACCCGCGCAGCCCTTACTCGGCGTCGAAAGCCGGTTCCGACCACCTCGTGTCGGCGTTCTTCCACACGTACGGCCTGAAGACCACGCTGTCGAACTGCGGGAACAACTACGGCCCGTACCAGCACCCCGAGAAGCTCATTCCCTTGGCGATCACCCACCTGCTGCGCGGCGAGAAGGTCCCGGTCTACGGCGACGGCCGCAATGTCCGGGACTGGATCCACGTCCGCGACCATGCGAATGCGATCCTCGAGATCGCGCTGCGGGGCGTCCCGGGGCGAACGTATCTCGTCGGGGCCGGCCAAGAGCGTTCGAACCTCGAGGTGGTCCGAGCGGTGCTCGCCGCCCTCGAGCTGGGGGAAGACCGGATCGAGTTCGTCCCGGATCGACCGGGCCATGACCGGCGCTACGCGCTCGACGCCCAGCCGCTCGAGCGGGAGCTCGGTTGGCGACCTTCGGTCACCTTCGAGACGGGGATCCGTCAGACGGTCGAATGGTACCGCGAGCAGCGCGCCTGGTGGGAACCCCTCCTCACCAAAGCGGCCCCTGCGTCCCCGGTCAGCAACCTTGATGGGCCGTCGGGGGTCGATCCGGCGCCCCGATGACGATCGAGACGATCGAGCCCCCCCAGATCCGCATCGAGGATTCGCAGACCCTCGCCCGGACCATCCACGTCGATCCCCGGGGCCTTCTCGTCGAGACCCTACGGACCGACGATGGATCCGTCGCGGCCGCGCCTTTCGCGATGAGCTACACCTCGGTGACCGTCCCCGGACAGATGCGCGACGCCGACCGGTGGCACGTGCACCGCCGTCAGGTCGATCGGTTCGTCGTCCCGTTGGGGGAGATGATCCTCGCGCTGTTCGATGCCCGGCCCTCGAGCCCGAGCCGGGGGCGACTCGACGTCATCCGGATGACCGGGGCGCCGGTGCGCCACCCGTCGTCCGCCGCCGGTCCGAGGTCGCTCACCACCCACCTCGTCACCATCCCGATCGGCGTGTACCATGTGATCGGTAATCTCCACCCGCACGAGCCGTTCGTGCTCCAGAACTATCCGACCCGTCTGTACGACCCGACCGATGAGGGGCGGGTCCCGTTCGCCGAGGCCCCGGTCCCGGCGCTCGACGGCCGGCCGTTCGCCTGGAGCGAGGTATCGGTCCGGCGGCCCTCGCCTGCCCCGTCGTGAACCGGCCCCGGCCTTCGCCTTCGGCCCCCCACTCCGAATCGCCGACAGCCGCGCATCGCCGAAGGCCCCGAAAGGTCGACGGGCGGGACGCTCATCCCGGGGTCGAACGGGCCAGTCGTTCCACCTCGGTGCGGGGGGCATCGGTCCGGAACGCCCCCGGCCGCACGTGGGTGCGCGCGGCCCTCCAGCCGTTCTCCCGGAGCCGACCGATCAAAGGCTCCACGGCGGGGGGGGACGGGAGCGAGAGCGAGCGCGCGAGCTCGTTCGACTCGAAATAGAACAGGCTCGTCACGTTCGCTTCCCCGGCGAACCGCGCGAATAACTGGGCGAGGGCCTGAGGCTGGGTCGCTTTCGGCGGGACCGCGAGCGCTTCGACGAACTCCGGATCGAGGAGGGGGCCGGTCCACATCGGCCCGTACGGCCCCGCCCCGGGCAATTGAGGTCCGGGAAACGTCTTCGGATCGATCCGTTCGATGGGCAGGGCCGGGCCGGCGGCGCCGGTGAATTCGGCGAGCACGCGAAGGTAGTGCCCGTGGACGTAGCCGAGGCGGGGCTGGAGCGCCCGTCCGCGCGCGCGAGCGGCCAGGGCCAGCCAGCCGATCAGGATCCGCAGGCCGCTCTCCGAACCGAGGCGCCCCCGTATGGGGAGGGCCCCGTACCGACGCGCGCAGGCGTCCGGGTCCGCGCCCGCGAGGACTCTCAGATCGGTCGCCGTGACCGCCAGGAAACTCCCTTCTCCCGCGGAGCCCATCGCGGTCTCGAGGAACGGGGCCGGGGAGCCGTACGGATCGAGATCGATGAAGTCGAACGGTCCGCCGGGTGGCGCGCGCCGAGCGTCCTGATGGAGCGCCTTGGCCCGACCGGCCCCGGCGAGTTCCACGTTGGCCGCCAGGACCGGGTAGGCGGCGGGGTTCGACTCGGTCAGCAGCAGCGACCCGAACAGTTCGCTCTCCTTCAGGACCCGCAGCGAGCGGACCCCGGTCGCGGCGAGCATCTCCCAGCCGCTCCTGCGACGCGGGCCGTGGCGGTGGGCGAGGACGTTGGCCACCGCCACCGAAAGGTCCCGGTCGAGAGCCATCGCCCCGTTGTAGAAGATCGGGCGCCGTCGTCCGGGTCCGGCGGCCCCGACGGAGGGGGGCAGCCAGAGCTCGGTCCCGCCTTCCCGGCCCCGGTCGACGCCGGCTAGTGGGCCCGGCCCGTCAGGAGGCGGACGATCTTGAACGCGAGCAGGTTCTTGTTCACCGGGGTGACCTCGAGCAGGCGTAGTTCATCCCTCCGACGGATGTCCTGGAGCAGAGGGTTGCGCGACTTCTTATGGAGCGTCATGACGATCGATTTGTTGCCGTCGAGCGTGTCAACCACGGACTTGGTGAACGCCTCGCTCTCGACCTCCATCTTGCCGACCTCGTCGATGACGATCACGTCGGCGCCGACTCGGGCCTCGGCGAGGGAGCGCGCCCCGAGCCCTTCGAGGGCCTCGACGTTGATGCCGAACTTGCCGGAGTGGACGCGCGACTTCATCCCCTCGTGGGCGAACACCTCGTGCTCCTTCGTCATCCAGTTCGTGATCTGGAAGCCGGAGCGCCGGTGCTTCTCGATGATCGGCTCGGTCACCATGCCGCCCACGCGGACCCCCTCCTGCTCGAGCAGCTGGATGATCCGCAACAAGGTCTGCGTCTTGCCCGAGCCGGGCATCCCCGTGATGCCGATCTTGATCGGCCCCGCCACCCGTCGAGACATGAAACTAAGGATACCCAGGTTGGCATGGTGAGATTGGACAAAAAGCATTCCCCCGCCGGCCCCGAGCGCGTGCGTCGGTCGCGCAAGCCGGCCGGTCCCGTGGCCTCCGAGCGATCCGTCTACCCCCCTCGCGAGGACTCCGACATGATGCTCCCGTACGCCCGCGCGCCGGGCGCCGGGTGGCTCCTGGAGATCGGTTGCGGAGCGGGCCAAGCTTCGATCGAGGCCGCGCGCCACGGCTGGACGGTGGTGGCGACCGACCGGAACCCGGCCGCGTTGCGCGGGCTGCGGGCGCGCGCCCTTCGGGCGGGCTGGCCGATCCATCCCGTGCGGACCGATCTGGCCCGGGGGCTCCGCCCCGTCACCCGCATCCTGGCGAATCCGCCGTACCTGCCCACCCGGCCGCCGGAGCGCGACGTGGACCCCTGGGTCGACTTGGCGCTCAACGGCGGCCCGGACGGCTGTCGCGTCACCGCCCGGATCGTCCGCGGCTTAGCGAGCGTCCTGCGGCCCGATGGGCAGGCGTTTCTCCTTACCTCTTCCCGGCAGGATGTAAGGGCGCTGGCGTCGATCCTCGGGCGGTTCCGATCCGGGGGTGGGACGGTCCGTCCGGTCGCGCAGCGAGAGCTCGAAGGGGAGGAACTGACGGTCCTGGAGCTCGCCCGGCCCCCTCCGGCCCGGAGGTTTTCCGTTGCTACCCGGCCCGCTGGGCCGCGGCGATCACGGCCTCGAGAAAGCGGTGCCCGTCGCCCGGGCCCTCCCCCGAAGCGGTCCGGGTCCAATCGGGCGCCAGGGCGCGTTCGAAGGCGCGTTCGGGATGGGGCATCAATCCGAACACGTTCCCCATAGGGTTCGTGAGGCCGGCGACGTTCCCTTCCGATCCGTTGGGATTCCACGGATACCGGACCGGGGAGCCGTCGGGCGTCGTCCATCGGAACAGGATCTGGCCGGAGCGGGCCAGTTCCTCGACCCGCTGCTTCGAGCCGCCGGCGAAGACGAGCTTCCCCTCCCCGTGGCCCGACGGAAAGAGGAACCGGGTCCCCTTCGGGACCTCGGAAAGCGGCGTGAAAGCTCCGCCCCCCCACTCGACCCAGGTGGGCCGGCACTCGTAGTGGCCGGAATCGTTGGGCAGGAGCGCCGCCTCCGGGGCCCCGAGCGCCCCGTCGGGGCGGCCCGGCAAGAGCCCGAGCTCGGTGAGCACCTGGAAGCCGTTGCAGACCCCGCCGACGAGCCGGCCGGAGCGGACGAACGCCTCGAGATCGGCGCCGATCGCTGCGCGGACGCGCGCGGCGAAGATGGCGCCGGCCCGGACGTAGTCGCCCGAAGAGAACCCGCCGGGGAACAGCAGCATCGAAAAGTCCGAGAGCGACCGGTAGCGGCTGCGCTCCACGTCCCGATGCTCGAACTGCTTGAGGTGCACGATCTCCGGGGCCGCGCCGAGGGCCCCGATCGCGCGGGCCAGCTCCTCGTCGCAGTTGGTCCCCTCGATGGTCACCAGGGCGACCCGAATCTCCGAGCGCCGCACGCGCCGGATATCGGCCCGCGCGGCTTAACGGTGACCCCGCGATCCGCTAGGGCCGCGCCGGGACCATCGGCAGCGTGGGCATTCCCAGGGGGTCGCTCGCCCCCCGGGGCGGCTGCGGGCTCGGCGTCTCGGGGCCGACGAAGAACGGCCTCCGGCGATCGATCGCCCGTTCGAATGCCTCGACGAGGGCCCCCTCGGGAGCGCCTGTGCGCAACAGGGCCCGAAGGTCGAGGAGGCCGTCGTTGGTCATCAGGCAGCCTTTGAGACGGCCGTCCGAGGTGAGCCGAAGGCGATGGCACGCCATGCAGAACGCCGGGTTCTCGACCGGTTGGACGACCTCGACCGTCACGGGGCGACCGCTGGATCGGAAGGTGTACCGGGGCCGGTCGTGCAGGCGGTTGTGGTCGACCTGGAACGCCTGCGCGGCCGCCTCCTCGGAGAGCCGGCCGAGCTCGGAGTGCAGCGCTCGGTAGACCTTCGGGTCGACGCGTCCGGAGACGTTCTCGAACTCGATGACTTGCACCCAGGCTCCGACCTCCTGGGCGAACGCGACCAGGCGGTCGACCGAATCGGGCTTGTCGGAGGTCCCGTAGAGGGCGACCACGTTGAGCTTGATCGGGGCCAGCCCGGCGCGGGCGGCCGCCCGGATCCCCTCGACGGTGCGCGCGACGCCGTCGACCCCGGTCAGGCGGTGATAGGTCTCGGGATCGAGGCTCGGCAGGCTCACGTTCACCCGGTCGAGGCCAGCGTCGGCGAGCGGCGCCGCGAGCTCGGCGAGCTTGAGGCCGTTCGTCGTCATGGAGACCTCCCGAAGGTGGGGGCGGATGCGGCGGACGATCTCGACGAGATCGCTGCGCAGCGTCGGTTCCCCGCCGGTGAGCTTCACGCGGTCGATCCCGATCCTCACCCCGGCCCGGACCACGGCTTCGATCTCGGACGGGGTGAGCTCGACACTGGAGACCGGCTGGCCCTCCATGTGGCAGAAAACGCAGCGCAGATTGCACCGCTGGGTGAGGGAGATCCTCAGGTCGGAGACCTCCCGGCCGTACCGGTCCTGCACGACCGGGCTGAGCGCGATACTGCGGATATCCTTTGGTGCCCCCCCATCGGGGGCAGACTACGGCCCGAGCGGGGGCAGGAAGACGTGGGCCGTCAATCGCGCCCCGCGACCGGGCGCCTTGCGATCTGGGGGCCAGAGCGCGAAGGCGTTGGCCCCCCCGAGGCTCGCGATGGCGCTCGACCCGCGGAACGTGGGGGAGGCCCGGGTCCCTCGGACCCTCAACGGCACCACCGTAGCGAACCCCGACGTCGGCAGCCGCACCGGGGCGCTGAGACGAACGGACATGTCCCGCCAGCCGTCCCCCGGAAGTCGGGCGAGCTGGCGGAGGATCGGTAGAACGAGCCAGAAGCCATTGGAGAGGCAGGAGGTGGGGTGGCCGGGCATCCCGATCACGACGACCCGTCCGGAACGGACCGCGAGGGTCGGCTTGCCAGGCCGTATCGCGATGCCGTGGAAACGCAGCCGCCCGAGGCGCGGGAGGACCGAGGGCAGGAAGTCCCGCTCGCCGACCGAGCTCCCCCCGGTAACGAGGACGAGGTCGCTCTGCCGGACCGCCGCCCGGACCGCCTTCTCGATCCGATCGGGGTCGTCCGGCACCGGATTCGTGGTCCGGGCGATCCCCCCGCTCGCCTCGACCAGGGCGGCCAACGTCGAGTTGTTCGATTCGTAAATCTCCCCCCGGCCGAGACGGGCCCCGGGGGGCCGCAGCTCATTGCCGTTCGGCACGATCGTGACCACCGGCCTGGCCCAGACCTCCACGAGCGGCCACCCGGTGATGGCGAGGGCGCCGAGGTCCGCAGGCGCGAGAACCGTCCCGGCGCGCACGATCGTCGATCCGACCGGCAGGTCTTCGCCGGCCCGGGCGATCCGGTCGTGGAGATCGACCGGGGCCCGGACGGTGATCGCGCCCGCCCGCAGCGATACGTCCTCGAACTGCACCACGGAATCGGCGCCGCCGGGCAGAAGGCCTCCCGTGGCGATGGCGACCGCTTCGCCGGGGCCGACCCGGTCTCGATAGCCTCCCTCGGCGAAGACCTCCCCGAGGACGCGGAGGCGAACGGGGTGCGATCGCGAGGCGCGCCGCGTCGATCTCGCCTGGAGCGCATACCCGTCCCAAGTCGCCCGGTCGAAGGGGGGGACCGCCGTCTTCGCACGGTACTCCCGCGCCACGACCCGACCGACGGCGTGGGCGACGGGGAGGCCCTCTCGACGCGCGATCGGGACGAGATCGGCTTCGAGCCGGCGGCGGGCCTCCTCCCACGGGATGAGCCGGTGGAAAGGTCGCATCTTCATGCGGCGGCCCCCACCGACTGGCGCGCCGAGAAGCGGCGTCCCAGAAGCCAGGAGCGCGCCGACCGGACCCCCGCAATCAGACACGTCCGCAGCGGTTGCCCCGTGAACCAGCCCGCATAGAACCCGCCCCGGAAAGCGTCGCCCGCCCCGGTCACGCGCTTCGCCCGGACCGGCGGACAGCGGACCGTTACCGGCGGAGCGCCCCGGCGGTGGGCGAGGGCGCCCTTCGCCCCGAGGGTCACGACCACCAGCGGGGTCAAGTCCAACAGATCGGACGGCCCCGAGAGGCCGAGCAATCCAACCATGGCGTCGATCTCGGCCGAATTCCCAAAGACGATCTCCGAGCCAACGAGCAGCGTCCGCAGATCTCGCGGCCGCCATCGGTAGTGGACCTCCTGGGCGGGGTCCGCCGACACCGATCGGCCCAGCCGTCGGGCCGCCGCCTGGGTCCGTAGCTGGAAGGCGGGGTTGCCGGTCGCAAGGTGGACCCACCGGGCGGAGGTGATCCCCGACATCGGAATCTTCGCCCGGGCGGTGTCCGCCATCGCCCCCTGATCGATGACGGTCATCTGCTGACCTCGCCCATCCTCGAGCACCCAGCAAGTCGGGGTTCGGGCCCCTCGGACCACGGTCAGTCCGGAGATATCGACGTGGGCATTGGCCAGCTCGGCGCGGAATGCGTCGGGGAACTCGGACCCGATCCGGCTCACCAAGCCGGTCCGGACCCCGAACCGGGCCGCGGAGATGGCGAGCGAGGCCGCCGTCCCCCCGAGCGCTTCGTGGTAGCCGGCCAGCGGAACGGTCCGGTCGGGGCCCGGCAACTGGCCCACATCCAGGAATCGATCGATGTTGGTGTGGCCGACGACCAGGAGGTCGAGGGCATGTTCGGAGGATAGGGCGGGACCGGCCACGGCCTCGGGACCGACGGCGGTGGATATCGACTTCGCCCGGAGCGTGCCACGGCCTCGCGAATCCATCGATTCCACCGACCCCCTCTCCCGACCGTCGTCGTCCCGCATTCCGGTCCCTTGGGATCGCACGCCCAGCCGGTCCCGATGGAGCGGCGAGGGCCCGGTTGCGGGCACCCTTAGATAGCATGGGGGGAGTGCGTGGACCCGGAACCGTGATCGTCGAGGGCGCGATCGTCGACGTCGACGGGGCCCGCGCGGGGTACGTCCGGTTCGATGGCGCGGCCGTCGCCGAAGTGGGCCAGATCGGCACCGATTCCTCCCATGGCCGCGATCGTCGCGTTCGGGGGATCGTGGTTCCCGCCCCGGTCAACGGCCACATCCATCTCGGGGACTCGGTCTCGACCCGGGAACCGCCCCCCGGGCCGCTCGAGCGGCTGGTCGGGCCCCCCGACGGCTGGAAGTTCCAGCTGCTGCGCAACGCCACGGCCGCGGCGAAACGCCGGGCGATCACCGCCGCCGTCGCCCGGATGCGCCGGGAAGGAGTCGGGGCCGCGATCGACTTCCGGGAAGAAGGGGTCGAGGGGATGCGCACGCTGCGAGCGGCCGTGGGCCGGATCCCGCTTCGGGTGGCCGCGCTCGGCCGACCGCTGCGCCGACCGATCGAGGCCGCCGAGCTCGACGAGGTCCTCGCGTTGGCCGACGGGATCGGGTTGAGCTCGGCCCGGGAGGAGTCCCGGGAGGATCGTCAGACCGTCGAACGGGCGTGCCGGGCCTCCGGCAAGTTGTTCGGGATGCATGCGAGCGAGAACGTCCGGGAGGACCCCGAGGCGTACCTCGCCCCCCGGCCGGATCTCCTCGTGCACCTGACCGAAGCGACCGACGACGACCTCGCCCGAGTGGCGAAGGAAGCGGTCACGGTGGCCGTCTGCCCCCGTTCGAACGCCCTGTTCGGCCGACGGCCCCGGCTCGCCGCGCTCGAGCGGCTCGGGGTGCGCACCATCCTCGGCACGGACAACGTGATGTTCCACGCCCCGTCGATCTGGCGGGAGCTCGAGTTCGCCTACGTTTCGAGCCGGCTCGCCGGCGAGACGGTCAGCCCCGGCTTTCTGGTCCGGTCGGTCTTCGTGGAACCCTGGCGGCTGCTCGGCCAGCCCGGCCAGGCGAAGATCGAACCGGGCGGGCCGGCCCGCCCGATCGTGGTCCGCCTCCCCGCCGATGACCCGGCGTACCAGCTCGTCGGGCGCGCCACCGAACATCTTATCGTGCGGCCGGGAAGCTCGGGTCGGGGGTCGACGGGGCGCTGAAGCTCGACGAGCTCTTCGCGCTGCTGCGCCGGCGCGGGTACCTGTGGCCCTCGGCGGAGATCTACGGCGGGGTCCAGGGACTGTTCGACTACGGGCCGCTCGGAACCGCGCTCAAGCGTCAGGTCGAGGACGCCTGGTCGGCGTGGTTCCTCGGCCTCTCGGAGGAGTACTACCGGATCGACCCCGCCGAGATCCTGCCGGAGGCGGTGGTCCGGGCGTCGGGTCATCTGGAGAACTTCACCGACCCCGAGGTACGATGCGGCCAATGCGGCAAGGCGTTCCGCGCCGAGACGGTCCTCGAGTCCGTTCGCCCGCAGGGCGTCGACGGGCTCTCGGCCTCGGAGATCGGCGAGATCATCGCCAGCTCCGGCGCCCGCTGCCCGAGCTGCGGCGCCCGCGCGCTCTCCGTCCCCCGACCGTTCAACCTGATGTTCGGCGTCGATCTCGGCGCCGAGGGACGGGAGCGCGGCTACCTGCGCCCGGAGACGGCCCAGTCGAGCTTCCTGTCATTCGACCGGATGCGGGAGGTCGGACGCAAGGCGATGCCCCTCGGCATCGCGGTCATCGGGAAGGCGTACCGCAACGAGATCGCCCCTCGCCAGGTCCTGTTCCGGATGCGGGCGTTCACCCAGGCCGAGCTGCAGGTCTTCTTCGAGCCGGGGGCGTTCCCCGTGGACTTCGCGTCGGTGGCCGCCACGACGTTGCCGCTGCTGCGGGTCGCCGATCGGGGGAATGGGGACGGCAGCCCTCGGGCGGTCCGGGCCGTCGACCTGGTCAACGACGGCGCCCTCCCGGAGTTCTACGTCTACCACCTCGTCCAGACCCTGCGGTTCTATCGCGACGTCCTCGGCTACCCCGAGGGTTCGATCCGCTTCTACGAGAAGTCCGACGCTGAACGGGCGTTCTACAATCGCCTCCAGTTCGACATCGAGGTTCGGCTCGAATCGCTCGGCGGGTTCCGGGAGGTCGGGGCGGTCCACTACCGGGGCGACTACGACCTGACCCGACACGGCGAGGCCTCCGGCAAGGACCCGACGATCCCCACCGCCGCCGGGGGCCGCATCGTGCCGCACGTCCTCGAGATCACCTTCGGCGTCGACCGGAACCTCTGGGCCCTCGCCGATCTCGGGCTCGCACGTGTCGGGGATCGCACCCTGTGGCGACTCCCCCCGTACCTCGCCCCGGTCACCGTCGGGGTCTTCCCCTTGCTCACCAAGGAGCACTCCGAGGCCGCCCGCGGGCTGCACGACCGCCTCCTCGCCGAGGGCCTGCGGTCCGAGTTCGACGCGGCGGGGACGATCGGCAAGCGCTACGCCCGGATGGACGAGGCCGGGACCCCGTTCTGCGTGACCGTCGACGGGGAGAGCGTCGTCGATGGGGTCCTGCGCACCGTTACGCTGCGCGAGCGGGATACGAAATCGCAGGCCCGCGTCGACCCGGACGCGCTCGTCGCCCGGCTGCGCGGGGCGACCCGATGGCCCCGGCCCGGCGCCCCGGCCTAGCCGAACTGGCCGGCGACGTAGTTCGCGGTCAGTTGCTCGCGGGGGTGCTCGAACAGCTCCGCCGTGCGATCGAACTCGACGAGCTTGCCGAGGTAGAAGAACGCGGTCCGGTCCGAGATGCGCCGCGCCTGGGCGAGATTGTGCGTCACGACGACGATCGTGTAGCGCGCCTTGAGCTCAGCGATGAGCCGTTCGACCCGGGCGGTGGCGACCGGGTCGAGCGAGGAGCACGGTTCGTCCATGAGCAGGACCTCCGGCTCCACGGCGATCGCGCGGGCGATGCACAGTCGCTGCTGCTGCCCGCCGGAGAGGCTCGTCCCGAGCGCATCGACGTCATCGCGCACCTCTTCCCAGAGGCCGGCCCGCACCAGGCTCGACCAGACCACCCGGTCGAGCTCCTCGCGTCGTCGCACCCCGAGCAGGCGCGGCCCGGCGGCGACGTTCTCGTAGATCGAAAGGTTCGCAAACGGCGTCGGCTTCTGGAAGACCATGCCGATGCGGCATCGGACCTCCGTCGCCTCCTGGCGTCGGATGTCGACCCCATCGAGGAGGACGCGCCCCGCTACGCGGGCTCCGGGCAGCTCGTCGTGCAGCCGATTGAGGCAGCGCAGGAACGTCGTCTTGCCGCAACCCGACGGACCGATGACCGAGGTGACCCCGCCCTGGGGCAGGTCGAGGGAGATCTCGTAGAGGACGCGCTGGCGCCCGTACCAGGCGCTCAGACCCTCGACCTCGAGCTTTCCGGTCATCCGTTCAGCCCCCGGTGTCGGCCGGATCGGCCGTCCGTGCGACCGTTTGGGCGAGGAGGCTCAGCCCAAGCATGATCACGAGCAGGACGAGGGCCGCCCCCCAGGCATCGGCCTGCCAGTTCGGATACGACGACTGGCTGCCCTGCTGGAAGATCACGAGGGGCAGGGCGGCGATCGGGTGGTTCCATCCGGTGAACCAGTACGGGCTGCCGAACGCCGCCAGGACGACGGCGGCCGTCTCCCCACCGGCCCGGGCCATGGCGAGGAAGATCCCCGTGATGAGCCCGCCCCGGGCCGACGGCAGGACCACCCGCAGCGTCGTCCGGTGGCGGGGGAAGCCGAGGGCGAGCGCCGACTCCCGAGCTGAGGCGGGGACCGCCCGCAGCGCCTCCTCCGTCGCCCGCGCCGTGATCGGGATCATCAGAAGGCTGAGGGCCCCGGCGCCCGCGAGGGCCGTGTCGTCGAGCGCGGGCGCGCGGCCCAGCAACAGCACGACCACGAACAGTCCGATCAACACCGAGGGCACGCCGAGCCATAGGTCGGTCGCCAGCCGGACCACCCCGCCCAGGCGACCCCGGCCGTACTCGGATAGGTAGATCCCCGCGACGAGGCCGACGGGGACCGCCACGAGGGCGGCGAGGCCGAGCAGGAGCGCGGTCCCCTGGATCGCCGGCCCGATCCCCCCGATCGGGCAGCCCGAGATCGCCGCCGCGGGGCAGGCGGGGGGGAGCTCGTTCGTGTAGAACGAAGGTCGGACCACAGCGGGCCCCCCGAGGGATACCGCCGCGCCGAGGACGCTGATGAGCGGCACGATCGCCAGGACCACGGCTCCGACTGTTAGGACGAGCGCGATCGCCAGTCGCGCGCGGCGCACGTTCCGTCGGGCCCGCGGTCCGGGGAGCGAGCTTGGACCCCCGATGGGCAGGGCCGGATCTGCGGCGAGGCCGATGGCGCCCAGGGGAGACGGTCCGATCGGGCCGACCGGAGGCGCGATCGAGCGGCCACGGGCGCGGATCGCCGGCGGCGCCCGAGGCCGCCGGCTCCAGCGCAGCACCCAGCGCGCGAGCAGCTGCACGCCCACCGTGAGCACGAGCAAGAGGAGGCCGAGCTCGACCAGGGCGCCGCGCTCCGACGCCCCGCCCGAATTGAGGTCGTTGAGGATCTCGCCCGCGATCGTCTCCCCCTGCGAGAACAGCGAGGTGGGCGACGCATAGATGTTGCCGATCAGGCTCACGACGACGATCGCCTCGCCGCTGGCCCGGGCGAACCCGAGCAGGACCCCCGCGGTGATCCCCGAACGGGCCGGCCGCAGGACGGCGAGGCCGATCACCTCGGACCGCGTCGCCCCCAGCGCCCGCGCCGCCTCCCGAGGGCCCCGGGGGACGGCCGCGAGCGCCGACCGGCCGATCGCCGCCACGGTCGGGAGGATCATGATGGCCAGGACGAGGCTCGCGGTCAGAACGTCGTAACCGGTCGGCGGTTGGGCGAACGGCCCGAGGCCCCCCGTAAGGTGGGCGAGGGCCGGTTCGACCGAGCTCTGGAAGAACGGTGCGATGAACAGGATCGCCCAGAAGCCCCACACCACCGACGGGACCGCCGCGGACAGGTCGACGACGGCGGCGAGGGGACGCCGCAGGCTCGGCGGCGCGAACTCCGTCTGGAAGAGCGCGACCCCGAGGGCGACCGGGACCGCCAGGATCAACGCGAGCGCACTGGTGGTCAGGGTTCCAAGGATCGCCGGGGCCGCCCCAAAGACGCCATGCGCCGGGTCCCAGGTCGATCGATACAGGAACGCCGGACCCAATCGGCTGATCGATGGGCCCGCGACGCCCAGCAAAACCAGTACGAAGGCCGCCAGCAAGCCCACGATGCTGACCCCCACGGCGATCGCCACCCCGTGGAACCAGGTCCCGAGGCGCCGGGCGCGGGCGAGGCGACGGGCGCGGGCCGGTCGGCCCAGATCGGTGTCGACGGGTCCCCCTTGCGAAGGAACGTCGGCCCTATCCGAGCGCCGAGCAGCTGACTCGATCTCCTTCAAAGCTGATGGTCCCGATGGCGGATCGGTCGAGGGCGAGGACGGGCGCGGGGAGGCCCACGTAATCGAGGGTCGGGGCGACCGCCTGCCCCGCCTGGATCACCCAGTCGAGCCACTGGACGAGCGCCTGGGTCTTGGCCGAGGACGGCGCGAAGCCGGCCCGCGCGTCCTGGAAGACGAGGAAGTAGGCGAACGTCACCATTGGGTAGTCCGTGGGGCCCGCCGCGTCGACCAGGCTGACGTTCGTCCAAGGCGCGGAGGCCGACGGGAACTGTGTGGTATTGGCGAAATCGTCGATCGCCGAGGCCGTGCTCGCCAGGTCCGGACGAATGAAACTTCCCGAAGGGTTCTGAAGGCTTGCGTACTGGAGTCCCGACACGGCGAGCACGTCGGCGAGGTCCGCGTATCCGATCGCGTACGGGGTCTTCGCCACGTACTCGACCACCTTGGAGTTGCCGAGCGCCGCCTGCTGGAGCGGCGCCGATGGCCAGCTCAACTGGATCCCCCGGCCCGGCCCATGGCTCCAGGCGGAACTCTCCTTCGACAGGTAATCCGACAGCACGTAGGTGGTTCCCGCGGCGTCCGCCCGATGCACCGTCTGGATCGCATGCGCCGGAAGCACCACCCCGGGATTCAGGGCTTCGAGCGCCGGGTCGTTCCACTGGGCGATGGTGCCCAGGTAGATCCCGGCGAGCACGCTTCCGTCCAAGCGGATCGGCGCGCTCACCCCGGGAAGATCGTAGGGGATCGCGAGGGCCCCCCCGGTCACGGGAAGGGTCAGCACAACGCCAGGGAGGGTCCCGTAATCGGCCATCGAGAGCGGCTCGTCCGTGGCGGCGAAGTCGACCAGCCGATTCGACAGGGCCGCAATCCCGGCGCCCGCGCCGGCAGGATTGTAATTGATCGAATTCGATGTGTTCGCCGAGTAGGAGCTCGCCCAGACGCTCATGATGGGGAGGAGGAAGCCGGCGCCATCGCCCAGGAGGCGTTGTCCCGTCGGACAGTTGCCGGAGTAGCCGCTGCCCGGCTGACCGAACCAGCCGAACGAGGTGCCGGCGCCGGCCAGCAGGGCAACGGCGACAGCGGCCACCGCCCAGGTCCAGGTTCGGCCCGGCCGGGCCGCCCGTCGACGGATCGGCGGCGTCGGGCCGAGGGTCCCGATCGGGTCGACGGGGCTCGCCCCCACCGCATCGACGGGGGCGTTCATCGATCCTGGGCGGGAATCGTCGAGCGCTCGAACCGCGGCCGGTGGATCCGGACGCCCCCCGTCCGGCCGGAGGCGGTCTCACCTAGGCCGGGCGACCTTCGGGCCGCGGCGTCGACCATCGACGGATACGGGGGGTTCATGGCTCATAAGCGTTCGTTATCGGTCCAATAATATCCTGTAGTATTTGACCGCCGCGAGGTACTCGCGCGGATCTCGTCGGAACTCGCGGTCCAGACGAACGGCCCCGGGGTGCCCTCGAGCGCCGCGTAGTACCGTTGGATCGCCCCATGGAGACGGGCCGCGCTCGGAGGGGTCCGGGACCGCACGCGCTTGCGGGTGAACTCTCTCAGGAGACGGTCGATCAAGTTCGGGGAAGCGGCGGCTTCGGGGACCCGATGCAGGACGAACCGCGGATGCCGGACGAGCCAGCGGCGCACCTCCGGCGGCGGGGGTCCGGCGCGGCTATCGAGGAGCAGGTGGACGTCGAGCTCGGGTGGCGTCTCCCGATCGACCTTCTGAAGGAAGGCCCGGAACTCCGCCGACGGATCCCGCGGGGCGCGGTCGACGGGTACGGACCCGGGCCCGTCGCGCTCGGACGAGTCGGGCGGGTGGTCGTCGACGGAGAACGCGAGGGCCCGCTCCGGTGGGTTGAGATAAAGGCCGACGAAATCGGTGACCCGGTCACCGAATCCGGGCAGGGGGCCGGCCCGGGCGGGGCCCGGCGCCCGCCGACTGGGAAGATGGTGGGCTTTCCAGACCCGCTGAACGGTCGTCTTGCTGACCCCCAGGGCGCTCGCGACCCGACGCGCCGACCACCGGGACGCATCGGGCGGGGCGGGACCCTCGGTGGTCCGAACGATCAGCTGGATCGTCGAGGTCGGGATCCGGGGCGGACGGCCCGGACGCGGGGCGTCGCGTTCGATCCCCGCCAGCCGAAGCATTCGAAATCGGCCCCGCCAGAGCGCCACCGTTCCAGGGCTCG
Organism: Thermoplasmata archaeon; assembly: GCA_035945215.1. Taxonomy (GTDB): domain Archaea; phylum Thermoplasmatota; class Thermoplasmata; order Lutacidiplasmatales; family UBA184; genus Lutacidiplasma. The sequence continues at coordinate 496,537 of DASZAJ010000009.1, read as the reverse complement.
TCCCCACCTCGGCCGCGATCTGCTGGTTCTCCTGGCCCCCCGCCGCCCCGAGCACGATCCGGGCCCGCAGGCGCAGGCGACGGGAAGCCCCGGTCGAGCGCACAATGGCGCGGAGCCGCCGCCGCTCCTCCCGCGAGATCCGCACCTCGGGGGCTCGCCGCACGCCGGCCGATCGACGCTACCGCTATAAATCACTATATTAATGGTCCAAAAGCGCATTCCCCTACCGATCCGGCCGCGGCCTGGTCTCCGCCGGCCGCCGGTCGAAACCGTGGACCGGACAGACTGGGGTGAGGGGCCGGTGGCTCGCGGCGCTCGGGGGGTTGGGCGGCAGGTCGACTAGGCCGGAGGTTTCTCCGCCGGCTTTTTCGCATCGTCCCAAGCCACGGCCGCCGGCCGCCGTTCCCCGCGGTGCCTACGCCAGAGAACGAGTCCCACGACGAAGGCGAGGAGGTAGACCCCCAGCAGGGCATCGTACAGGTACCGGATGTCGTTGCCGCTGTACGTGAACCCGAAAAGGTACTTCGCAAAGTCCGAGGCCGAGGCGAATCCGACCTGGCTGTACGTGAAGACGTCGCCGAGGAACACCAGGGAGAGGAACCCGGACCCCGCGACCCCCGCCTTGACGGCCAGGCGGGATCGAACGACGATCAATAGCGCGGCGCCCACGAGGTCCGCGACGCCCGTGACCAGGACGACGTACCAATGGAAGTAGTAGCCGCTCGATTGCGCCCCGAAGTCCGTCTGCAGATTCTTGTCGGTGAACAGCATCACCACGGTGAGCCCGAACGCCACCAGGAACAGGACGCCGTACATCGCCGCGCCGGGGCTCGCTTTCGCCATGCGTTGGGGAGAGGTGGCTCCGTTCGAGTATAACTATCCCGGAGGCCGACGCGCATCGGTCGGCCAACGATGCCTTTACGTTCCGAGGCACGGTCCCCGGTGCGATTTCGCATGGACCCCGCTTCTCGGACCGCGGCGCCGACGCCTTCGGAGGCCGAGTCCACCGCCCGGGGCTTCGTCGTTTGGATCGAGGGTCTTCCGGGCTCCGGCAAGACGACGCTCGCGCGCGCCCTCGCCCCCCGGCTCGGGGGGGCCGGGCCGGGGGTCGAGGTGTTCGACGGGGAGCGGGTCCGAGAGACGTACTTCCCGGAGCTCGGTTTCTCCCGGGCGGACCGCGAGGCCCACGCCCGGCGGGTCAGCCTGCTCGCGCGCCTGCTGGCCCGCCATGGCGTCGGGGTGGTGGTCGCGATGATCACCCCGTACGAGACGAGCCGTCAGGCGGCCCGCGCGGCCGCCGGCGGCCGATTCCTCGAGGTCTGGCTCAACTGCCCACTCGAGGTGTGCGAGGCGAGGGACCCGCGGGGCCTGTACCGCCAGGGGCACGCGGGCACGCTGGCCCGGATGACGGGGGTCGACGATCCGTTCGAGGAGCCGCTCGCCCCCGACCTCGTCCTCGATACCGCGCGCGTCCCGGTCGAAGCGTGCGCCGAGCGGGTGCAGGCGGAGCTGATCGCCAAGGGGTTCTGGGCCACCGGACCCTCGGGATCGTCCTCCAAATAGTTTTATTCAACGCCCCCTCATACAACGCTTCATGGCGACCCCCGGCGGCTCCCCCGGCCCCGGCGCCACCACTCCCCTGATGCATCGGGAGTCCCGATGGCTCGGCCAGGGGTATGCCGACATCACCAAGCTTCGGGAGGTCGCCGCGAAGCATGACCGCTTGGCGACGCGGGCCCAGCAGCGGGCGGCGCGCATCCAGACCCGGATCGAACGGCTCCGTCACGGCGCGACGGTGCTGAGGGAGAAGGGCCAGCACGTCCTCGAGAAGGTGCCCGAGGTCCAGCAGGAGATCACGCAGCTCGAGCGGGACATCCAGGCCGGCACCCAACGGGCCGGCGGGATCTCGATCGGGTCGGACATCACGAGCCTCCAGGTGCGGATGCGAAAGCTCCAGCAGAAGATCATCAACCTCCAGCACAAGGCCCGCACGCTGGAGCACCGCGCCGCGACGCGCACGCAGAAGAGCGCCGAGCTCAAGGTCAAGGTCGATCGATTGCTCGAGGTCGCCCGGCTCGAGGAGCAGGAGGCCGCGAGCTTCCGGCAGCGGGCCGATCGGCTGCAGCTGGCGACCGAAGGGGAGGTCGCGGCCCGCGCCGGTCCCCCGGCCGCCTCGAACGAGCCCAATCGCCCGCCGGGCTCGGCATGAAACTCATCGTCTCGGTCGGGATGCCGGGCTCCGGCAAGGACGAGCTCATCGAGGTCGCGGCCCGCCTGGGGCTGGCGACGCTGAAGATGGGCGACCTCGTCCGCGACGAGACCCGCCGCCGGGGGCTCCCGATGAACAACGCCAACATCGCGCGCATCGCCAACGAGGAGCGGGAGAAGCATGGCATGGGGGTCTGGGCCCAGCGCGCGATCCCGAAGCTCACCGAGACGAAGATGCTCGTCGACGGATGCCGCTCCGACGCCGAGGTGACCGTCTTCCGCCACCACTTCGGCGATCTGTTCGTTCTGGGGATCTACTCGGCGCCCGAGACCCGCTACGAGCGCATGATCCGCCGGGCCCGTGGCGACGACGGGCAGAACCTGCAGGAGTTCTACGACCGGGACCGCCGGGAGCTCAAGTGGGGGATCGGGAGCGCGTTCACCCTCGCCGACGCGATGCTCATCAACGAGGGCACGATCGAGGAGTTCCGTTCGGCCGGCCGGTCGATGCTCACCCGGATCCTCGAACGCGAAGCCTGACCGACCCGGCCGTTTCGAGCGGGCCGATCGCCCCGGGGGTCTGCCCGAAGACGGCGACGACGCCTTGGAAACGCTCCCGGTCGACCACGAGCGCGACCCGGTCGGTCCGCAGCGCGAGATTTCGAGCCCCCGCCACCACGGCCTCGTCGCGGCGACGGGCGAGCCGGGTGGAGCCCGCCCCCGGGGCGAGGCGCCGCGCCCACTCGATCGCGAAGTCGTCCGCCGTGGCCGGTGCCGGCGGTCGGCGCGTCAGCGAGCGTTCCCGCAGGGTCCGCCGGACGAGCTCGGTGTAGCCGATGTGATGGGTGAACATCATCGCGTAGCTCTCGTCGGACGGATCGACGCCCTCCACGGGGGTCTGGTGCGCCCGGCCCCAGGCGAGCGCCGCGGTCCACGAGGGGTTCGGGACCCGGACCTCGCCGTACCGGGCGAGCCCGCGGATCTCGGCGAGCTCGTTGCCGGTCAGCGGGACGAGCGGTTCGGTGGGGGTGCCGTCGAAGTACTCCTGGATCCCGCGCAGCTCTTCCGCCGAGAGGGCTAGCGCGAGGGCGCCGGGCCGGAATCCGTCGAGCTTCCCGGTGAGCCGGTCCGCTTCCGAGGCCAGGCCCCGCACGGCCCCGACGACGAGGAAGCTCGCGCCGGAGGTGATCGGGGCGTCGATCACGCGCTTTCGCGCTCGGCGATCTCGTCCATGAGCTCGGCCGGGTCGCGGTGCCGCCGTAGCTCGGTCATCGTCAGGATCGGCAGCCCCTCGATCGAGCGCCGCGACGCCGATCCGCCGACGATGAACAGGGCATGGCCCTCCGCCACGCGGGCGATCTGCTGCAACAGGTCGGCACGGTGCTGCGCGCTGCGCAGCGAGCCGACGGCGGTGATCAGGATCTCCTCCTCGCCGCGCATCGAGCCAGAGCTGAACGCGTCGAACGGACATCGTACGGTCACGAACACCTCCCAACCCATCCCGTCGAGCTGCTGGAGCGCCGTGTCGCGCAACGGATCGCCCGTTCGAAGCCTGTGGATCTGGGCGTCGACGGATCGCTCCCGCCGTTCGTCGGCCGAGATCTCGGAGGCCGCCCGGGGATCGCGCGGCGACGCGCGCTTCGGCTGGAAGAAGTCGATCGGCATGGCGATGGGCTCGCCCATGTAGCGCTCGATCCGCTCGACGATCGAGACCTCGGCCCCGCCGCCGTCCTCATACAACTGGATCGTCCGCCGGCTGACCCCGGCGATGCTCGCGAGGGCCCCGAGGGAGAGCCGGTGGGCGTCGCGCAGGGCGCGCAGGCGATCGCCGTCGATCCGGGCGAAGATGCCGCCCGGGCTGGAGAACAGGAACGGGGGGATCCCCTTGGCGAGGTATTCCTCGAGGCTCTCTTCGACGAGGATCGGGATCTCGTACCGGCTGTAGACCACGCCGGGCTCGAGGGGGGTCGCGCCCGAGTTCTTCCCGACGAGGATGACGGTCGCCGCGAAGAGATGGGCGAGCTCGTGCAGCCGCTTCGCCTCGGAGGCGTCGAGGGCGTCGATGTTCTTCAGGATCTTGACGATCAGCAACAGCGAGTCCCGACGCGCCATCAGGTCGAAGGCGGTCGGCCGGACATGGTGGGCATCGGAGACGAAGAAGCCCGCCGCCTCGAGGCGCTCGCGGATCCGATCGATCGCGCGCTCCCGTTCCCGGTCCTTCGGCATGGCCTCGACGATTTCATGCCGTCGTGTATATAAATGCCCACGCTCGCGGCCGGGCGTGGGCGGCGCGCCCGACCCAGCGGAACGGTGAAGGGAACCGCCGTCTCGCCGGCGGCGTGCAAGCGGCCCGACTGACCCCGATGCCCGGCCGCCCGGTCCTGCGCCTCGAGGCGCCGGGCGAGCGTCCGATCCTCGTAGTCTCCGACCTCCACCTCGGTCTCGGCGGGAGCGAGCGGGTCGGGCTCGGCGCGCCGGAGGCGTCGGCCCGGACGATGGCGCGATCCCTGATCGAGGCGAGCGAATCCGCCGGCGCGGGCCGGTTGATCATCGCCGGCGACGTCAAGCATCCGATCGTCGGGACCCCCCGGCCCTTGCGGCCGGTCCTCTTCGACTTCTTCGGACGCCTGCTCGAGAGCGGACTCACCGTCGAGGTGGTGTTGGGGAACCACGATGTGGGGCTCGTCCGCCACCTTCCGAGCGAGGTGGTCGTCCACTCCGCGCAGGGAACGGTCGTGGAAGGGGTCGGCGTCTTCCACGGGCACCGGTGGCCAAGCAATGCGGTGCTCACGGCCGAGCGAATCGTCGCCGGGCATTTGCATCCGGGCTACCGCCTCGCCCCCACGTCCGAGGACGGCCAGGGCAAGCGACGATGCTGGGTCCGCGTGGCGTTCCCGCCCTCCGCTCCGCCGCCGAAGCGGCCGCGTCGCCACGCGCCCTTGCGGGCCCGGGAGATGGTGGTGCTCCCGGCGTACAATCCGGTCGCCGGGACCGAAGCCCTCAACCGGCGCCGCCCGAGTCCGGGCCGATCGTTCCTGTTCGCGCGCTTCCTCGCCCTCGGGGAAGCCCGCGCGTACCTGTTCGACGGGACCGACCTCGGGGCCGTCCCTACAGGGTAGGGCGGTCCGCTTCCCCGAGCGCCCTTGAGAGGGCCTTCGGGTCGGTGATCGGGGCCAGGCAATGCGTCCCGAAGCAGACGAGGGCCCGCGCGCCGCCCGCGGAGGCGGCGACGGCGTCCGCGAGCTCGGAAGGAAGCGAGAACGGTTCCGGGGGCAGCCCGTCGAACACCCAGAGGTTGGGATGCCAGGCGCGATCGGCGGCGCGTCGAAGCGCGACCGCGCCGGGGCCGTTCCCTTCGATGACCACGCGCGCGGGGGAAGTCTGCGAGATACCGACTGCGAGCGCTGCGCCCGCGCCGAACAGCCCGGCACCGTCGAGCCTCGGGGCGAGGGCCTCGAGCAAGCGTTGGGCCCGCTCCCGCGGCGGCTCGAGCTGCGTGAGGGAAGCGTACCGAAGCAGGGCCAAGGCGGTCGTGGAGTTCGGGGAGAGATGCGGGGCGTCCTCGATCGGAAACACCCGTTCGCCGACCGCCCCGACGACGGGCCCATCGTAGATCGAGGGGGCGATGTCGGAGAGCAGCCCCGATTCGGTCCGGAAGGAGGAATCGATCCGATCGAGCAGGGCGCCGGCCGTCCGGGCGTACCGGGGTTCGGCGGTCGCGCCCGCCAGCTCGACCAGGCCCCCGGCGAATCCCGCATTGTCCTCGAGGCGGCCGAACCCGTGCGGTCCGTCGGCGTCGAGGCGGTGGGCGATCCCCTTCGCCGGGTCGAACCCGTTCGATAGGAACGCATCGGCCGCCCGCCGCGCGGCGTCGAGGACGCTAGGATCCCCGAGCAAGCGGGCCGACTGGGCTAGGGCGCCGATGAGCGGGCCGTTCAGGTTCGCGTAGCGCGCCCGGTCGACCGCGGGGGCGGCCCGGCGGGAACGGGCCGCCCGGAGCAATTGGCAAGCCTGCCCGAGTCGGCGCCGCGCCGCGGCCTCCTCGAGGTCCAGCCCCTCGGAAGCCTCCCCGATCGGCAGGAGGCGGAACAGCACGTTCTGCTCCGGGTCGTGGGGCATCCGCCCGTCGGTGCCGATCCCGAAGAACCGGCTGACGAGCTTCACGTCGGTAGGTTCGAGCAGCGAGCGCAGTTCGGCCCGCGACCAGGTGAAGTAGCGGCCGTCGTCGCCGGGGGCGTTGTCGGCGTCCTGGCTCGCTCCGAAGCCGCCGGCGGGATCTTCCAGGACCTCGCGAACCCATCCCACCGTACCAGCGATCGTCTCGAGGAGCCTCGGCTCGTCGAATCGCCGCGCGCCCTCGCAATACGCCGCGAGGAGGGCGGCGTTGTCGATCGCCATCTTTTCGAAGTGGGGGATGTGCCAGCCTTCGTCGACCGAGTACCGGTGGAATCCCCCGCCCAACTGATCGTACATGCCGCCGTCGGCCATCTTGAGCAACGTCTCCAAGGCCCGGGCGATGGGCCGTTGATCGCGCGTCGCGAATCCTTCCCACAGCAGGAAGGAGACCGCGGTCGGATGGGGGAACTTCGGCGAGTGGCCGAATCCGCCGTGCACCGGGTCGAAGGAGACCGAAAGGTTCTCACGGACCTGGGCGACCAGCGACTGCGCCGACCTCGCTCGCGCCGTGTGCTCCCCGTGGGAGCGCATTCGCTCGAGCGCGCCCTGGATCGCCTCCGTGTTCGCCCGGATCTTCCCGGGTTCCTCCCGCCATAACCGGGCGACCTCGGAGAGTACCCGACGGAACCCCGGCCGCCCATGGCCGTCCCCCGGCGGGAAGTAGGTCCCCCCGAGGAATGTCTCGCCGGCGGGGGTCAGGAAGCCGGTGAGCGGCCACCCGCCCTCGCCGGAGAGGGCGCCCACCTGCCGCTGGTATCTTCGATCGACCTCGGGGTGCTCGTCGCGATCGACCTTGACGGCGATGAAGCCCTGCTGGATCAATCGGACGACCTCGGCATCGGAGTACGTCCCTTCGTCCATCACGTGGCACCAATGGCACCACGCGGCCCCGATGTCGAGCAGGACGGGGCGATTGAGCTCCTTCGCCCGCTGGAACGGTTCCTCCCCCCAGGGGTACCAATCGATCCCCTGCTCGGCCGCGGATCGCAAGTACGTCGAGCGGGCGTCGGCGAGACGGTGCGCGCTCGCCCGATGGGGCCGGCGCGTTTCCTCTTCGACCATCGACGACCGGGGGCTGCTTCGCAACGTTCCGGGAGCGTTGGCGAGGGTACCCGGGCGTAACCGGTCCGCGACCTGTTATAAGGGGACCGTTGGTGCCCCGTCCGCTCCGGAGGGCTACAGCCGATGGAAATGCAACCGGGCCAGATGGCCTACGACCGGGCCATCACGGTGTTCTCGCCCGACGGACGGCTGTTCCAGGTCGAGTACGCCCGAGAGGCCGTCCGACGGGGCGCCACGACGGCCGGAGTGATCTACGGCTCCGGGGTCGCGCTGGTCGCCGACCGGCGGATCCCCAATCCGAAGCTCGCGGAGCTCGCGAGCCTGGAAAAGATCCACTTGATCGACGAGCACATCGCCTGCGCCACGGCCGGACTCGTCGCCGACGCGCGGGTCCTCGTCGACTATGCGCGGCTGGCGGCCCAGATCAACCGCGTGACCTACTCCGAGCCGATCACGGTCGAGCTCATGGCCCGGCGGATCTGCGACTACAAGCAGCAGTACACGCAGTTCGGCGGGGTACGGCCGTTCGGGACCGCACTGCTCGTCGGAGGGTTCGACGATACCGGCGTGAAGCTGTTCGAGACCGAGCCGTCGGGTTCCCTGACGAGCTTCCGCGCGACGAGCACCGGCGGGAACAAGGGGCCCGCGATGGAGCTGTTCGAGCAGAAGTACAAGCCCAACCTCGACGCCGACGCCGCCGTGATGCTCGCCCTCGAGGGCCTGCGGCAGTCCCTGGAGGACAGCGCGAACCTCGGCGCCGTCGAGGTCCTCACGATCGACCGGGATCGCGGCGCCCGCCGGTTCTCGGCCGAGGAAATCCAGAAGTACGTCGCCCGACTTCCCCCGACCGGCGGAAAAGCCGGGCGCAGCTAGGGCGAGGGCCCGCCGCCCCGGGGGTAGGGGCCGATAGCGATGGTCAAGGTCGAGCAAGCGGTGATTGCCCGCTGGGAGACGCAGGGCTCCCGTTTCGAGGTCCTCGTCGACCCGGAGGCGGTCCAGGCGATCAAGGACGGCCGGACGGTCGATCTCGCCGACAAGCTCGCTCTCGACCAGGTCTTTCGGGATTCCAAGAAGGGCGACAAGGTCTCGGCCGAGCACCTCGAGAAGACGTTCCACACGCGGGACCTGGCGAAGATCGCCCTCGAGATCATCCAGAAAGGTGAGGTCCAGGTCACCACCGAGCAGCGCCACACCCTTCAGGAGGCGAAGCGCCGCCAGGTGGTCAGCGCGATCGCCCGCAATGCGATGAACCCGCAGACGGGCGCGCCCCACCCGCCGGCCCGCATCGAGTCGGCGATGACCGAGGCGAAGATCCACATCGATCCGTTCCGCCCGGCCGATCAGCAGGTCCAGGAGGTCCTCGCCAAACTGCGCCCGATCCTGCCGATCCGGCTCGATGTGGTGCGCGTCCGGGTCAAGGTCCCGGCGCAGCATTACCCGCGCGTAATCGGCGATCTCAAGGGGATCGGGAAGATGGTCGACGAGCAGTGGCTCCCCGATGGATCCTGGTCGGCGATCCTCGAGATCCCCGGCGGCGTGCAGACGGAACTGTACGAGAAGCTCAACGCGAAGACGAAAGGCGCGGCCGAGACCAGCCTCGTTAAATAGCCCACCCCGGTCGACGGCGCGGTGTACGCAGCAACATGGGTACGGGACATCGACCGGGCCACCGAGGGCGTGGCCGCGAGGGTTCTCCCTCGCCATCGGACGGGGAACGCGAACTAGTTCTGCCCGGCGAGGAGATCGCCGCGGCGGGTCTGAAGCCGGGTCCCGGGACCTATCGGGTCCAGGGGCGGACGTATGCGAGCGTGCTCGGCTTCGTGGCCCGGCGACCCCCGATCGTGCGGGTCGTCGCGCTGTCCGGGCGCTACATCCCGCAGGCGAACGACGTCGTCGTCGGCACGGTGACCGACGTCCAGGGGACGTTCTGGCTCCTCGACATCGCCGCCCCGCGATGGGCCCCCTTGCACATGACCGGCACGCCCTGGAAGATCGATTTCGGCGAGACCGACCAGTACCTGCGCGTCGGGGACTCGGTGGTCGTCGCCGTGGAGAGCCTGGACGCGACCGGCCGCATCGGCGTCACGATGAACGGCGACGGCCTCGGGAAGCTCGAGGGCGGCAGCCTCGTGACCGTCTCACCCGCGCGCGTCCCGAGGATCATCGGGCGCGGCGGCTCGATGATCGCGACGCTCACCCGGCACACCGGCGCCAAGATCGTCGTCGGACAGAACGGCCGGATCTGGATCGACGGCCCCGAGGACGCCATCCACCGCGTCCGCGAAAGCCTCCGACTGATCGAGGAGGAGGGCCAGCGCCGGGGCCTCACCGAGCGCATCACGAGCTATCTCAAGTCCACCGAACCGCCGCCCGGCGAGCGCCCCGTCCCGCCGACGGGACCGTCGTCGGGTCCGGGGCGGGTCGACTGGGTCGCCCGCGAGGAGGACGTCCCCGCCCCCGAGGGGCCCGACGAGCCCCCGATTGAAGAATGAGATTCCACGGAGAACAACCATGGGAAGTGTAGGAGCGAAAGAAGTCCCGGTGCTGCTCGGCCCCGACGGCCGGCGCATCGACGGGCGCAAAGTCGACGAACTGCGGCCCCTCGCGATCACGGCCGGACCGCTGCACCAGGCGGACGGGTCGGCGTTCGTCGAGTGGGGCCAGAACAAGGTGATGGCCGCGGTCTACGGGCCGCGCGAGGTCCATCCGCGCCATCTGCAGGAGAACAACAAGGCGATCGTCCAGTGCCGCTACAACATGGCGGCGTTCTCCGTCGACGAGCGCAAGCGGCCGGGCCTCGACCGGCGCTCCCAGGAGATCTCCAAGGTCATCGCCGAGGCGTTCGAATCGGTGATCTTCGTCGAGGAGTACCCGCGGACGTCGATCGACGTCTACATCGAGGTCCTCCAGGCCAACGCCGGGACCCGCTGCGCCGGCGTCGTGGCCGCCTCGGTCGCGCTCGCCGATGCCGGGATCCCGATGGTCGACCTCGTCCCCGCGGTCGCCGTCGGCAAGGTCGCCGACACCGTCGTCCTCGACCTGAAGAAGGAGGAGGACAACTTCGGCACGGCGGACCTCCCGATGGCCCTCGTGCCCCAGTCCGGCCGGCTCGTGCTCCTCCAGATGGAGGGCCACATGAGCCGTACGGAACTCGCCCAGGCCCTCGACCTCGGGGTCGCCGGCTGCCGGTCGATCTACGAGGTCATGAAGAAGGCCCTGCGGGACCGCTACCGCGCCGATGGACCCCCCACGACGGGCCCGGGAGGGATCGCCGCATGAGCGAATCGGTAACCGCCGAGATCCTCACGAACCACATCCTCGACCTCGCCCGGCACCAGAAGCGGCTCGACGGGCGCGGCCCGGACGACTACCGGACGGCGAGCGTCCAGCCGGGGTTCGCGGCCTCTGCCGACGGATCAGCGCTGGCCCGCATCGGGTCGACGATGGCCCTGTGCGGCGTCAAGCTCGAGCCGGGCAAGCCGTACCCCGACACCCCGAACGCCGGGACGCTCACCACGAACGCCGAGCTCATCCCGCTCTCCTCCCCGATGTTCGAGCCCGGCCCGCCGCACCCGCGCGCCATCGAGGTCTCCCGGGTCGTCGACCGCGCGATCCGCGCGGCGGAGACGATCGACCTGAGAAAGCTGTGCGTGACCGCGGGCGAGAAGTGCTGGACCTGCTATGTCGACGTCCACATCCTGGACCACTCGGGAAACCTGATCGATGCGGCCTCCCTGGCCGCCCTCGGGGCGCTCAGCCACGCGACGGTCCCCAATGTGCGCTTCGGCATCGGCCCGGAGGACCTTCCGCTCGAGGTCGAGCACTTCCCGGTCGAGGTGACGTTCTGTCGCCTCGGGGAGACGATCGTCGTTGACCCGACGGTCGAGGAAGAGAGCGCGGCCCACGGCCGCCTGACGATCGCCACCGACGAACGCGGCGAGGTCGTCGCGATGCAGAAAGGGCTCATCGGGGCGTTCTCCCCCGATGACGTTAAATCGCTCGTCGACCGCGCGATAACCCACGGCGACCGCCTCCGGCGCGTCGCCCGCGGGACGTAACGCCGATGAGCAAGCGGACGAAGAAGGTCGGCAACACCGGCTGGATGGGACCCCGATACGGGATCCGGATTCGCCGCCGGGTCCTCGAGCTCGACCGGGCCCGGGGGCTCGACTCCGCCTGCCCGAAGTGCGCGACGGTGACGGTCGCCCGGGTGGCGAGCGGCGTCTTCGAATGCCACCGCTGCGGCACCCGATTCGCCTCGGGGGCCTACTTGTTCACGCCCGCGCCGCCGATCACCCGCTCGGAGAAGGACGAAGCGGCCGCCGCCGCGGAGCGGGCGGCCTAGGCGCGGCCATCAGGGAGGGGAGACGCGATGTTCCGATGCATCCGATGCGGCGAGGCCCTGCCGAGCGACGCGAACCTGTTCGGCGTGCGCTGCGACAACTGCGGCGGCAAGATCTTCACGAAAGAGCACCCCAACGTCAAGAAGGTCCTCAAGGCCCGATAGGCCGGGCGGCCCCCGCCTACCAGTGGATCGGCCGACCGGTCGACGCCGAGAGCACCCGGATATCCGCCCCGCGCGCCCGCAGCAACGCTTCGTAGCGCTCCGGCTTCTGGATGGTGTGCACCGGCACCACGTAGCGGCTGCCGGATCGGATCACGAAATCGACGAGCTCTTCCTCCGTGGCGTGCCCGCTCGCATGGTGGCCGGCGTCCTCGGGATGCTCGAACGATAGCTTCGCCCCGCCGGCGGCGTCGGGCAGGTACCGGAAGCCGATCTGGCGCATCCCGGCCCAGCGGATCCAGTTCTGGAGGCGGCGGAAGTCGAACTCCTGCTCCTCGCCGTGCGCCTCGCTCGAGGAGTACAGCCACAGTCCCCCCTCGGTCGCCCCCTCCTTCTTCAGGTCGACGAGGTCGTTGCAGTCGAAGAAGCTGAAGCACAGCAGGAACCCCCCCGGCCGCCGCGCGATGTCCCGCGGGTTGAGGAAGGCGTCCGGATGGCGGCGGAGCACGCCGGTGAGCCAACCGCGCTCCGGGCCGACCGACGGCTCCTCGAGGATCCGCATCCCGCCCGGTCCGAGGTCGACCTCCACGGACGGGTCCGCCGTGTGGAGCAGGTGCAACAGGAAGGCGTCCTTCGGCGTCAGGACGAGGGATCGGCCGGTGGCCGCGGCGATCCGCCGGAACCGGCGTAGCCGCTCGACGTTGCGGGGTCCGAAGTCCGCGACGACCAGGTGGCCCGACGTCGCCTCGACCCGGTCCCGGCAGTTGCGTTCGACATCGTCCTCGGTCCATCGGGGCTGGGGCCGGGTGTCGCCGGGGGCGCGCAAGCGCGTCCCCTCGACGACCAGGACCTCCGGATGACGCGATTCGAGCATCTTGACGAACCCCTCGCTCTCCGCCCCTCGTTCGCCGTGAAAGCGCACGTCCCCCGAGTAGGCGATCGCCCCGCCGTCGGTCTCCAGGAAGAAGCCGGCCGCACCGTAGACCGAATGGTCGACCGGGTGCGCCTGGAACCCGATCTCCCCGACCTTCGTGCCGGCCGGGGAAGGCGGGGCCGGTTCGAAGGCGGTCCGCCCGCCGAACGGGGATCGGACGATCTCCTCGCGCAACGCCGTCGGGAGCTCGCCGACCAGCCGGAACGGCCGCCCGCGTTTGGGCGCCTCGCGGTCGCTCTCGAGGCGGCGGCCGGAGAGCGAATCCCCCGGCCGCGGACCGTCATCGGCCGGCGATCGCATCCCGAAGAAGGTGATCTCGCTCGTCAGGTCGGCGTGGCCGGATTCCTGCCAGGCCCGCAGGAGCGCGAGGGTCATCGGGGTCGCGACGACCGGGATCGACGGGTCGAGGAAGGCGATCGCCCCGCAGTGGTCGATGTGCCCGTGGCTGAGCAGCACGGCGGTGGGGGGCGCGCCGCTCCAGCCGGCGTCGAGGTCGGGATAATCGTAAGGGGGGAACAGGTCCCGTCGGTACCAGCCCTTCTGCCGCGGCAACAGGCCGACCTCGAGGAAGTCGGCGAGGCCCCGGGACGGACGGGGCTTGAGGAACTCTTCGTAGAGCTCCCCCATCCGCTGGTAGTTCGTACCGAAGTCAAGGAGCACCCTCGTCGCGCCCTGTTCGACGAGGATCTTGGTCCCGCCGATCGAGTTCGCCCCGTCGAAGACGGTGAGCGACGCCTCGGGTTCGGTCACTACGTCCGCGCGCTCGACACGTCGCCTCGCCTCCGAAGTCGGTAACCGTTCGGTGTCATTCGGATTTCCCTCCGGGCCCGGGGGGCCAGTACGGGCGCCGCCCTCGCGAGGACCCGGGGCGAGCGACGGGGCCCTTTTCTACCCTAGGACGACATGCGGCGCCCGTGCCGGTCGCCCGATGTCCCCTCGGTATCCCGTCGGTCGACGCGATCCTCGGCGGCGGCCTCGAGACCGATTGCCTCACCGAGATCTACGGGGAGGGGGGCAGCGGCAAGACGCTGGTCTGCCTCGAGGTCGCCGTCCGCCTCGCCCTGGCCGACCAGTGGGTCTTCTACATCGACACGGAGGGGGTCAGCGTCGACCGGCTGGAGGCGATCGCCGGCGGGAAGCTCGACCAGGTGCTGCGGCGGCTCCTGCTGGCCACGCCGAAGGATCTCGACGAGCAGAGCCGGGCCGTCGAGACCGCCGCCGCCCTCGCCCGCGAACGGCGGCGACCGGTGGGACTGATCGTCCTCGACTCGGCGACCTTCTACTACCGGCTTGCCCTGTCGAGCCCCACCGAGGACGAGGGCCGCCTCGCGCTCGTCGGCGAGCTGGCCGAGCTGATGGCGACCGCCCTCTCGGCGAACGTCCCGGTCCTGTTCACGAACCAGGTCTGGCGTCGGCAGACCGACGGTTCGCTCGAACCCCTCGGGGGCTCGTTCGTCAACCACGCGGCAAAAACGATCGTCCGCCTCGACCGGCTCTCGGGAGCGCGCCGCCGCGCCGTCCTCGTCAAGCACCGCTCGCTGCCGGAGGCCCAGGCCGAGTTCCGCATCACCTCTCACGGCCTGCAGGGTCCCCTCGACCGACCGGCCCCCGTTGCCCCCTCGCGCGCCTGACCTCCTTCGGTTGGCCCCGGGACCGGGCGGCGCGCTCGGAGGAGTCGAGTTTATTCCCCGGTTCAGCGTGGGGTTTCCTTCAGAGGTCCGCGCTATGCCTGATGCTGCCGAGGAAGCTCCCGCGCCCGCCCCCCGGCTAGAGTACGCCGACGTCGCCACGCCGATCGGAACCTTCCGCATCGTCTACCGAGGCGCGAAGGTACGTTCCGTCGACCTCCTCGAGCGGGGCCTGGAGGCGGCCCCGACCCCGGACCAGGCCACGCGGCGGCGCCCGCCGTTCGATCGGGCGAGTCCGCCCGGCGAGCTGGCCGAATACTTCCGCGGCCACCTCGAGCGGTTCTCGGTGGAGGTCGAGTTCGTCGCCGGGACCGATTTCGATCGAGGGGTCTGGAAGGCGCTGCAGGCGGTCGGACCGGGTTCGACGATCACCTACGCGGCGCTCGCCCGGCGGGCGGGCCACGCCGGGGCGGCGCGCGCCGTCGGTGGCGCGATGCGCCGCAACCCGATCCCGATCGTGGTGCCGTGCCATCGGGTCGTCGGCGCCGGCGGCTCGCTTACCGGCTTCGGGCTCGGCCTTTGGCGCAAGCGCTGGCTCCTCGACCGCGAGGGGGCCTGGCCGATCCGATCCAAGAGCGTGGAGGGGCCGAAGGGTTCGGCGCACCAGCGGACCCTCGATGAGTCCCCCATGGGGCGGGCGAAGGGGCCGGGGCGCGGTCGGACTACCCGGAGTAGTAGCTCGCGTCGTACGGTTCGGGCTTGAGCCCGCGGCGCTGCCGCACTTCGGCGACGACGGCGCCCTGCAGCTCCGTCGGCATGATCACGAAGCCGAGCGACTCGGTCGCCCAGAGGACCTTGCCGGCGGTTGCGCTGCGGATGTCCGAGGCGAACCCGAACATCTCGGCGACCGGGACCTTGGCGACGATGGTCTGCAGGTCCCCGACGCTGGTCATGTCGAGGATCTCCCCCCGGCGCCGCTGCATCTCCCGCGTCGCCCCGGAGAGGACCTCCTGGGGGACGTTGACGGTGACCTTCTGGAGCGGCTCGAGCAACACCCGGCCGGCGAGGCACATCGCTCCGTAGATCCCCGAGCGGGCGGCCGGGATCGTCTGGGCAGGCCCGCGGTGGATCGAATCCTCGTGCAGCTTCGCATCGACGAGGCGGACCTTCAAGCCGTAGACCTTCTCGTTCGCCAGGGGGCCGCGGTTCATCGCCTCCTTGAAGGCGTCGACGATGAGGTCCATCGTCTCGTTGAGGTACTGGATCCCCTTGGTCACGTCGAACAGGATGTTGGTCCCCTCGACGGCCGTCAGGCCCCGGCCTTCCTCCCGGTCGATCCCGAGCTCGGCCATCTTGCTGACGACCGTCTTGATGTCCTTGAACGACTTGCCCTGGGCGATCTCGCCTTCCTTGATCGCCGTGATGACCTTCTCGGGGAGCGCTTCGACCTCGAAGTAGAACTTGTTGTGCTTGTTCGGGGACTTCCCCTCGAACGGACCGCCGGGGCCCTTGACGGTCTCGCGGTAGACGACGATCGGTTTCGACGCCTCGATCTCGACCTTGTAGTCGTTGACGATCCTGAACTGCGTGATCTCGAGGTGGAGCTCGCCCATCCCCGACAACAGGTGCTCGCCGGTCTCGGGATTGATCTCGACGCGCAGGCTCGCGTCCTCCTTCCCGATCTTGCGCATCGTCTCGATGAGCTTCGGCAGATCGCTCATGTGCTTCGGCTCGATCGCCACCGTGACGACCGGCTCGGAGACGTGGCGGATCTCCTCGAACGGGACCATGTCCGGGACGTTGGTCATCGTCGTCCCGGCGAAGGCGTCGTTCAGGCCGATGACCGCCGCGATGTTCCCGGCGGTGACCTCCTCGACCATCAGCCGCTCCGGCCCCATGAACAGCGAGACGTGCTGGACGCGGTTCTTGTACTTCGTACCGGCGGCCTGGAGCTCCATCCCCTTGGCGATGCGGCCGGAGAACAGCCGCCCCGTGGCGATCTCCCCGGCGTTCGGGTCCATGGTGATGTCGGTGACCATGAAGGTCGTCGGCCCCTCCTGGTCGGTCTCGGCCATCGCCTTGCCGACCGAGCTGCCCGCCTCCCCCCGCCAGATGTTCGGGATCCGGTAGCGCTGGGCGACCTTCGGGGACGGCAGGTGCTTGACGACCATGTCGAAGACGACGTCGTTGATCCGGGCCCGCTGGGCGATCTCCTTGGAGCGCCCCGTGGAGACGAAGTCGAAGATGTCGGGGAACTTCACCCCGGTCCGGATCATGTACGGGACGCTGATCGCCCAGTTCTCGTAGCCGGAGCCGAACGCGACCGAGCCGTCGCGCGGATCGACCGACCACTCGTCGACGAACTCCTCCGGGGCCATCCGTCGGATGAGCTCGTTGACCTCGGTGATGATCGTGGTGAAGCGCTTCTGCATCGAGTCGCTGGTGAGCTTGAGCTCCTTGATCGCCCGGTCGACCTTATTGATGAACAGGACCGGCTTGACCTTCTCGCGGAGCGCCTGCCGAAGGACGGTCTCGGTCTGCGCCATCACGCCTTCGACGGCGCAGACGACCACGACGGCCCCGTCGACGGCGCGCATCGCGCGGGTGACGTCGCCCCCGAAGTCCACGTGGCCGGGGGTGTCGATGAGGTTGATCAGGTGCTGCTGGCCCTCGTACTCATGGACGATCGTCACATCGGCGTTGTTGATCGTGAGCAGGCGGGCCTGCTCTTGCTCGTCGAAGTTCAGATAGAGCTGCTTGCCGGCGAGCTCGTTCGAGATCATCCCCGCCGCGGCGAGCAGGTTGTCGGACAGGGTCGTCTTCCCGTGGTGGATGTGCGCGACGATCCCGATGTTGCGGATCCGGTCGAGATTGTGCATCATGTCCGGGATCGCCTTCGCGAGCTCGGCGCGGATGTGCGTCATGGTCGATCGTCCCCCTCCTGGGCGTCTACCGGGCCGACTGGGCCACCCGCTCGACCTCTTCCTTGCGGGCGACCGCGAAGCTCGTCAGGTCGCCCTTGGCGGCGAGGGCGATCTCCTTCGCGAGGCAGGAGTGGATCGGGGTGGTGGATTTGCGCGACGCGGTGATCGCGCCTTGGGCGAGGTTGCGGATCGCGACCCCGACGCGCCGCGCCGGGGAGGCATCGACCGCCCGAGGCACGGAGATCCCGCCGAACTGCAGCCGCGTGACCTCTTCCCGGGGGGCCGCGTTCTCCACGGCGTTGACCAGGAGCTGGAGCGGGTTCTGCTTCTCGCTCTGGGCGAGCTCGTCGAAGGCCTGACGAACGGTCGCGAGCGCCTTCGACTTCTTCCCGGTGAACTTCCCGCCCTTCATCAGGTGGTTGGCGAGCCGTTCGACGATATGCATGTGGGTCTTCATGAACGGCCGTCCGGACAGCTTCCCCTCCGAGTGGGGAGCATAGATCGGGTGCAGGTACAGGTACGGCTGGATCCCGGGGTCGTGGACCTCGATCCCCTCGAAGGAGTACTTGCCGAAGAGCGGGGGCAGCGGGAACGGGGGGGGCGGGGGCGGCACCGGCCGCACGATGGTGATCGCCTCGCCCTCCTCCGGATTCTCCGGCGGCGGGCGGAACGCCGAATCGGGGTTCCCGCTCATCGCTGGGGCTTCTCCTTACGACCGCGCACGAGTTCGTCGAGGGAGACGCCGTTCACTTGAATCACTTTGTACCGGACCCCGGGGATGTCGCCGTACGACCGGCCCATCCGCCCCCCGATCCCCTCGACGAGGACCTCGTCATGTTCGTCGATGAAGTTGATGGCGCCGTCGCCGACGGCGAACGCCGTGATCTGCCGGCCGTTCTTGATCAACTGAACCTTGATGCATTTGCGGATCGCGGAGTTCGGTTGCTTCGCCTCGACCCCGACCTTTTCGATGACGATCCCGCGCCCTTGCGGTGCGCCCTCGAGCGGATCGGACCGCTCCTTGAGATGCAGGGTCCGTCGCTTGTAGTACCGGTCCGACCAGCGTCGCCGCTGGCGAAGGGCTTGAAGCTTGCCCGCTGTGTTGAGACCGGAGGGGGGCGGTGGCATGTCTACTACCGGAGGGGCCGGCCACCGAGCCACCCTATTTAAGGCTCGCCCGTACGCTCGGCGAGGAACGTCACCGGGATACGTTTGGGCGGTCCGGACGTCTCCGGACGGATTCGGGCGACCCCAAGATCGCCTTCAGGGCGGTTGGGCCCCCCCTCGAGAGTTTCCGAGGACCCTCGCGAGATCCCGTCGCGATGGGCGTCGGATCGGACCCGCCGGCGATTGACTTGTGTCGTGGACCTCCCCCGCACGGCTCTCGGGCTCGGAGCGATTCGCATGGGGCACTGGAGGGGCAACGGTGTCCGAGACGGCCCGCTCGGGCTTCGGTAGGGGAAGAGTTCTTGCGGACCTGAACGGTTCGACCGCTCCGTTTGAAGATCCGTCGCGCTCGACCTAGCGATATCGCGGCCTGGGGCGAGCTACGCCACAGGCTCTGGCCGACCGCATCCGTACGTGCGCACGCGATCGAGATCCGAACTTGCCTTCGGAGCGGACGGAGGTTCGCGGCCTTCGTCGCCGAAGAGATCGATGGTACCCTCGCCGGCTTCGTGGAGGTATCGATGCGGGAGGACCCCGCGCCCATGGCCCGAAAGAGGGTCGGTTTCATCGAGGGATTGTTCGTTCGAGCGGACGCCCGGCGACGGGGGCACGCCCGAGCGCTCGTCCGAGCAGCGGAGCAGTGGGCGCGTTCTCGTGGCGCGAGGCAGATGGGCTCGGACACGCACCTGAGCTACCGAGCTAGTCGGGCGATGCATCGGGCCCTCGGATACCGGGAAGTGGAGCACGTGGTCATCCTCGCGCGGAGGCTGCGATAATGGCGCGATCTTCGGCGCCCCGAGGCGGGGCGCGCGGGCCGGCACCGGCCTCCGATCCGAGCCGAGTCCCCGATCCCGTTCCGGTACGAGACGGGTTCCCGATGGCGTGGCACGCCCTTTCGAGATCGATCGAGAACTGCCGTCGATGTCCGCTGCACGCGACCCGGCAACACGTGGTGATCTACCGCGGGGGACCCCGGCCGAAGGTCCTCTTCGTCGGGGAGGCCCCCGGCGCGGAGGAAGACGCGGTGGGGATCCCCTTCGTCGGGCGCTCGGGCCGCCGCCTCGATGACGGGATCTCGTCGCTGGGGCTCCACGATGGCGAATTCGGCGTGCTGAACCTCATCAAGTGCCGTCCGCCGGGAAACCGCTTCGACCGTGCCTCCGCGGCCGCCTGTCGACCGTTCCTCGATCGGCAAGTCGCGCTCTTGGCCCCGGAGGTCATCGTCACCCTCGGCGCCCACGCCCTCGCGCAGTTCGATCCGTCCTCGCCCCCCGTGACGATCGCCGCGGGCCGGCCTCGCCGGTCGAACGGGACGCTGTTGTTCCCCCTGCTCCACCCGGCGGCCGCGCTGCACGCCCCGAAGTACCGGACCCGCTGGGCGGACGACCTGGGTCGCCTTCGCGCGCTGCTCGAGGCCCGCGCGGCGCATCGATAAGACATCCGGCGAATTCGAGGGTTCGTGGAATCGTTCGAACTGTTCCTGCTGGGCGGCTCGTACCAGACGGACGAGGCCGGTGTCGTCCTCGAGCTGTTCGGTCGAAGCCGCAGCGGCGAGGCCGTGGTGGCCCGATACTACGGGTTCCGACCCTATTTCGACCTCGTCGAACCGACAGCGGCCGATCTAGCGCGGTTGAAGGGCGACGCGGAGGTCCTCGACGTTCAACCCGGCTCCACGTGGATCGACGGCAAGGAGCGCCCGCGGGTCCGCGTCACGATCCGCTTCCCCTTCCGAGTTCCCGAGTACCGCGACCGGTACCGTCGCTCGGGCGAGGAACACAGCGTGCTCGCCTGCGATATCCCGTTCTTCCATCGCTTCCTGTACGACAAGGGCCTCGGGCTCACCGTCCGTTTCGAAGGGGATGCCGAGCCCCCGGAGATCGCCAGCAAGTACACCGTCGCCCGGGTCGTCCGGATCTCCACCGACGGGGACCGAGACATCCGACCGTCCGAACCGTTCCGGCCGCCGCTGACCGTCCTCGCCTTTGACATCGAGAACGCCATCAAGGGCCGCCAGATCTTCACGATCTGCGGGGTGACCCATCGGGCCGACGGCCAGCGGACGACGTTCCGATTGCGGGGCCCGGACGAACCGGGGATGCTGCGCCAGTTCGCCGACGAGATCCGCGCGCAGGACGCCGATGTTGTCACCGGCTACAACATCGGAGGCTACGACATCCCCCTGGTCCTCGAGCGGGCGAAGGCGTTCGCGATCGGCGACCTGCCGATGGGCCGCGATCGCGGAGGGTTCCGCGAGGCCGGCGAACGGCTCTGGCGACTGTCGGGCCGCGTGATCGCCGACGCCTGGTGGTCGGTGCGCCGCGACCTGCGCCCCAAGCAGGAATCGCTGCAATTCGTCTCCCGGACCTTCCTCGGGGACCAGAAGCTCGACGTCGACCGGCGGAACATCGAGGCCGAGTGGGCGAAGGACCCGGACCGGGTCGTCGAGTACTGCGAGCACGACGCCGACCTCGCCCTGCGTATCCTGGAGAAGCTGCGCACGATCGACAAGGCCGCCGACCTGGCCACCGTCGCCCACCTGCCGCTCGAGGAGGGACTCAACGGGCGGACCAGCCAGTTCATCGATGCGATGCTGATCCCGCGGGCCGACCGCCTCGGCATCGGCGTACCGATGAGCCGTCACCTCCGTCGGGACAACCCGATCGAGGGGGGGTACGTCCACACGATCAAGCCGGGGATCTACCGGTGGGTCGTGGTCCTCGACTTCAAGTCGATGTACCCGTCGATCATCATCCAGCGCAATATCTGCTTCACGACCCTCTCCGACGAGGGGACGACGGTGAGCCCGTCGGGGGCGAAGTTCCTGTCGAGCGAGATCCGCCCCGGGGTGATCCCGGCGATCCTGAAGGAGCTCCTCGCCGATCGGGACCGACTCCGCCATAAGATGGCCGAGGCGACGGTGGACTCCGAGCGCCAGTACTATGATGGCCTTCAGAACGCCGTGAAGATCCTGATGAATTCGTTCTACGGCGTCCTCGCGTCGAGCTTCTACCGGTTCACCGACAAGGCGATCGGTGCGGCGATCACCTCCTTCGCCCGCGAGGCGATCACCTCGATCATCCACACCCTGGAAGCCGACGGTCACCAGGTCGTCTATTCCGACACGGACAGCGTCTTCGTGCTCTCCCCGGTCGCGTCGATCGAGGGGGCCCGCAGCTTCGGGGAGCAGGTCTCGCGCCGGTTCACCGAGGCCGGCGTCCAGTTCGAGTTCCAATCCGTCTACGAATCGCTCTTCAGCCACGGGGCGAAGAAGCGCTACGTCGGCCGTACGGTCTGGCCGAAGGAGGAGCTCGTCGTCCGGGGGTACGAGACCCGGCGCAGCGATGCGTTCGATTACCAGTCGGAGTCGCTGCTCGAGGTGTTCGACCTCGTGCTTCGGGGGGACACCCAAGCGGCCGTCGAGCGGGCCCGCGAGCTCGTCCGCCGATTGAAGCGTGGGGAGGTCCCGCTCGAAAAGCTCGTCATCGCGCGGTCCGTGCGCGCCGAGGAGGAGTACAACGAATCGACGCGCGACGGGCTGCCGTTCCTGCGCGTGTTCAAGCGGCTGAAGGAGGAGGGCTACGACGTGATCCCGGGGATGAAGGTCGCCTGGATCGTGACCGATGCGCGGGAGAGCCCGCAGGCCGTGGAGCCTTGGATCGAGGGGCGTCCGTTCCCCGAGGGCAAGGGGGCCGACTACGGCTACTACGCCGAGCGCGTCGCGCAGACCCTCGCCCGCGTCACGGAGGTCTTCGGATGGGACACCGATCGGCTGCTCGACGCCGGACGCCAGCACAAGCTGCCCGGGGCGACCGAGCCGGGAGCTTCCGAGGCCGTCCCGGCGACCCTCGACACTCCGGTGGCTTCCGTCGCCGGATCGAAGCGGAAGGGGACGCAACGGCAGTTGTGAGTCCCTCCGGGGCCGGCCGCGAGGTCGCCCGCCTCCGATCCTAGCCGCCGGGCATCGGTGGGCTCCAGGGATCGTGCTCCCCTCGAAGGGCCACGAATGCGCCGCCGACAGCGATCGGGATGCCGACGAGGCCGAGCAACGTCGGCACCGCCCCCAGGACGAGCCATGCGAAGCCGAGGGTGAACAGGGGGATCGTCGCCATCAGCACGGCCGGCAGGACGATCCCGGCCCGCTCGATGGCGAGGAAGTACAACCCCGGCCCGAGGTAGAACGCCGCGATCCCGATCGCCCCGGCGGCGACGCCCGCGGCCAGGGTGGGCGGGAGCAGACCCGAGAACCCTCCGGGAAGGAGCGGCGCGATCGCGACGGACACGAGACCGGCGCCGAGCGTGGCGTGACCCCCGACGGCGCTCGTCGGAGCGGTCCGGCACGCCCGGGCCATGAACAGGAAGTAGAACGCGATGAGCGTGGGAACGACCACGGCGAACGGTATCCCCCAGCCGCCGATCGATCGCGCCCCGCCGCCGACGACGATCGTCAGTCCGGCACCGGCCGTGCAGAGGGTGATCCCCCCCCAGAACACTCCGGACCGCACCCGGGACGACCCCTCGCCGAACAACAGGACCAGGAAGAACGGCGTCGCGACCACATCGCCGAGCAGCGACAGGAGCGAGGTGTCCACCGCCCCGGTCAGGTAGGTGGCCGCCAGGACGCTCACCTGCATCGCCACGAGGAGGCCCACCCGGCCCCACGCCCGAACGTCCAACCATAGGCGGGCGAGGGCCGTGCCTTCGCCCCGGAGGACGGCGTTGAGCGAGAAGGCCCCCCCGCCGAGGAGGAACGGGATCGCGAGTAAGGCGGACGGGGCGGCGGAAGGATGCACTCCGAGGACGAGCGGGTAGTACGAGGCCCAGAGGAGGGCCGCCAACAGGGCCATCGCGCTGGCGAGCCCGGTCGACCGGCGGGGGACGCTCATCGGATCGGTCCGCCCCGCCGAGCGTCGGCCTCGCCGAGGACGCCCTCAGCTCCCGGAGTAGTCGGAGAACTCCACCCCATCCGCGGGGAGGTGGACGCCGCGACCCCGCTCGACGTGACCGATCGCGATCGCATCGGCCGCGCCGGACCTCGCCATCCTCCGCAAGGTCTCCGAAAGGTGGCTCGGGCGCACCACGACGACGAATCCGATCCCCATGTTGAACGTCTGAAACAGCTCCCGGGGGGTGATCCCGCCGAGCTCCCGGATCCATTCGAAGAGCGACGGAACCCTGGGCCACCGCTCCAGCACGAAGGCGACGCGAGCGTTCAGGCGGACCAGGTTGCGGATCCCCCCGCCGGACAGATGCGCGAACCCTTGGACCTCGGCCCGGCCCGCCAGGGCTTCCGACGTCGGGCTGTAGATCCGGGTCGGCGTGAGCAGTTCCCGACCGACCGGCCCCGGGCCGCCCGGTCGAGGACGGGCTAGGTCGATGGAATGCTCCCGCAGCAGCCGCCGCACAAGGGTGAAGCCGTTCGCGTGCACCCCCGAGGAGGGGATCCCGAGAACGATGTCGCCCGGCCGGATCGACGCTCCGGTGACCGGTCGGCGGCCGCGCGGGAAGAACCCGATCGCCGTGCCCCCGAGATCGTAGCCTCGCACCAGCTCGGGGACGACCGCGGTTTCTCCGCCGAGCAGGGTCATCCCGGCGGTCTTCAACCCCCGGTTCAGCCCCCTTCCGAGCTGCTCAAAGACCTCCGGGGCGGGGGAGGGCAGCGATATCGTGTCGACGAGCGCGCTCGGCCGGGCGCCGACGCTGGCGAGGTCGTTCACATTGACGGCGACGATGTCCTCGCCCACGCCCTCCCATTCGCCGACCTCGGCCGCCAAGAGCCCCTTCGTCCCGACCGTATCGGTCGTGATGGCGAGGGTCTCCCGACCGATCCGCAGCAGGCCGGCGTAGTGGCCGGGGAGGTCGAGCGCCCGACCATGGGAGGGCCCGGGCCGGTCCCGGACCTCGGCGAGGAGCCGGGCGAGCGACGCGCTGACGGCCGAGCGGTCCACCCCGGCCCCGGCGTAGGTGGCGCCCGTTGAGCCCGGTGGATCCACGTTCCCTCGCACGTCGGGCGGGGCAAAAGCGCTGTGGTCCGCACGATGGGTCCCGTCCGGGGTCCGGTGGAAGGATCGCCGCCCATCGAGGGATGGCGAGCGGATCGTAGGGCCGCCGACGGGCGGATCGATCGAATCCCGTCGTCCGAGCGACCGGTTCGCGTCTCGGAAGCGGGATAAGCGAAGCCTCGCTGGGCGGGCGATGCGATCCGATGGGCCGCCCTCGGACCCGTTCGCCCCCGCGCGGTCGGGCTCCGTACCCCCGGAGCGGGTGATCATCGGTCGGGGGCTATGGGGCGGTCGGCTCCAATCCGTCGAGGTCGGGATCGGCCCCGAGGGCGACATCGTCCGCGTCGGCCGCAACGTGACCGGAGGCGAACGGCACGACGTGGGGGAGGCCTTGATCCTTCCGAGCGCCACCGACCTCCACGTCCACTTTCGGGACCCGGGGGGCCCCAAGGACCTCGAGACGTTCGAAACGGGCACCCTCCAAGCGGCGCTCGGGGGGGTCGGCCTCGTCGGGGACATGCCGAACACGCAGCCGGCGGTCACGGACCTCGAGCGGCTTGAGTCCAAGGCCGCCCGCGCCCGCGGCCACCTCGCCGTGGGGGCTTTCCTCTACGGCGCCGCGCTCACGACGTCTGGGGTCCGGCGCCTCTCGGGCCAGGCCGCCGCGTTCAAGCTCTACCTGAGCCCGACGACCTCGATCGCCGAACCCCCGCTCGACCCGGGATTGCGACCGTTGCTCGAGGCGGTCGCCGCCACCGGTCTCGCCCTCTCGGTCCACGCCGAACTGCCCGAGCGCTTCGTCGTCGATCCGGCCCGGACCCCGTCGAACCCCGTGGAATGGAATCGGGCGCGTCCGGACCGCAGCGAGCTCGACGCGGTCGAGAAGATCCTCGCCATCTGCCCCCCGGGCCTCCGCCTGCACTTCGCGCACCTTTCGGTGCCCGCCGCGGTCGACCGGGTCCGGCTCGCGGGCCATTCGGCGGAGGCCACGCCCCACCACCTGCTCCTGGCCGCGCGGGACGGGGGGACCGCGCGGGAGAAGGTCAACCCGCCGCTCCGCTCTGAGCCCGAGCGCGAGGAACTCTGGACGAGGTTCCGCCGCGGCTCCCCGCCAATCGTCGCGAGCGATCATGCGCCCCACGATCCCGACGACAAGGAGAAGGCGTTCTACCTGGCGCCGAGCGGGATGCCGGGGGTGGAGACGATGGTGCCCCTGCTCCTGGAGCGGGTCCGCGCGGGGGAGCTGGAGCTGGTCGACCTTCTCCGGGCCGCGTGCGACCGGCCGGCCCGCTGGATCGGGGCGCCGCACGGTCGGCTCGCGCCCGGGCACCGGGCGAACCTGATCGTGGTGGATTTCCGGAAACGAACTCGGCTCGCCGCACGTCACCTGCATGCGCCGTGCGGCTGGACGGCGTTCGAAGGATGGGAAGCAATCTTCCCGATCGAACACTACCGCGACGGCCGCCCGATCGTTCGGGACGGGGAGTTCGTGGGGGACCTCCACGGCGCGCTCCTTCGGCCGGAATATGCTCCCGGCCGCGCCGCCGGCGCCTGAACGAAAGCGCGCCCGGCGGCGCCACCGAACCGATCGACGGACCTCGGCTCAGGGCCGTCGGGCCTCGGGCGGTTCAGGGCCGGGGTGACCGCGGATGAATCGGGGGGGGAACCCGTCGGATATCCATCCCGCCCATCGGAGGCCGAGGAAGACGAGGATCCCAACGATGAGGACGAGCGCCACATCGTCGAACAGGCTGAACCACGGAACCACCGACGACCAGTCCGATCCCAGGAGGAAGCCCGCGTACAGGAGCGCGAGCGTGAACGGGGTGGCCCCGACGGCCGTAAAGACGCCAAACTTCGTCGGATCCATCCGCGCGGCCCCCGCCGGGTAGCTCACGTAGGACCGGATCACCGGGACGAGGCGCGAGAACGCGACGGTCCCCTCGCCGTGGCGCTCGAACCACCGGTCCATGGTTTCGAGGTGCTTCGCATCGAGCGGGAGGCGGGGTTTCCGGTCGCTCGGAAATAGCCAGGCGCGCGCATCCCGTCCCACCCAATACCCGGCGAAGGAGCCCCCGACGCCGCCGGCGAGAGCGGCCAGGAAAGCCCCCGGCCAGGTGAACGATCCGCGGGCGATGAGAAAGCCGGCGAAGAGCAGGATCACCTCGCTCGGGATCGGGGGGATCCCGAAGCTCTCGACGGCCATCAATCCGGCGAGCCCGGCCAGTCCCCCGGCGTTCAGGATCGCGATGATCAGCGCGACGACGAGCTCGACGATCGGCAGGTGGAACATGAGCCCGTCGACCCGGCGGAGGGAACGCCGGCTAGGTCCCCGGCCCAGGGCCGTCGTAGAGCAGGCGGTAGGGGGTCGAAAGGCGGGCGTTGGTGCGCGCCGGTATCCCCTCGAACTCGAGCGGGGTGGCGCAGCCGCCGCAGGCGACCGCCGGTCGCTGCTTTCCGAGGGCGATGGAGAGCCCCACCCCCACCTCGACCTCCCGGACCCGGCGAGGGGCCGCCTCGACCGCCCGATGAAGTTCGGCGAGGAGCCGCGCCTCCTCGGGGGTGATCTCCGCCATCACCCCAGAATACGCGGGGGCGCCTTCTTAACGTCGCGGTAGCGCCGGGCGCCGTCGGAGTTCGTCCCGTGGGAGCGGATAGGAGACCCGCGGATGGGCGGGGGGTTACCGGGGGGCCGGGCGGCGACGGGCCGCATGCGGGTGGCGATGACCCGTACGCCCACCGGCGACCGTCGGGGTGCCGACGAGGAAATCCCCTTGGATGATCCCCTTGACGCCGCGCAGGTCCTCGGCGGCCGCCTCGACCTCGGCGCGGCGGCCCTTGAGGACCATGACCTCCATGCACGCGTCTCCCCGCAGGTGAAAATGGGTCGACGCCTGGATGTGATCGCCCCAGCGGTGCTGCGCCGCGATCAGCCGTCGCAACACCATCGGCGAGGTGTGACGGTACAGCACCATGACCGATCCGACGGCATCGGCATCGGGATCCTTCAGCGCCCGGTCGGACAGCTCCTGGCGGATCAGGAATCGGATCGCTTCCGAGCGGCTCGGTGAGTTGCGGTCCCGGACCCAGCGGTCGAGCGAGGCGAGCAGGTCGGGCTCGAGCGAGACCCCCAATCGGACCACCTTCGCACTCATGGCGACCGGTCCACCCGATGGGGGATCGGAGACTCCGGGGCCAAACCGCACCGACTCGGGGGCCGTCGGTCCCCCATTGGCATGGGGCAGGGCCGACTCCAGAGGGAATCCCTACCCATCATCCGTCTGACCCCCCTGCCCTGGTCACGCCGGCTGGGGCGGCGCCTGCGGGGGCACCGGCGGGAACGGGCTCTCCTCGAGGTGCTTCCATCGATAGACGGCCATCGCCACGAGCCACGCCCCGACGAACACGGCCACGATCACGATCCCCACGTACCCCCAGATGTCGAACTGACCCGCGCCCACCCCGCGGTTCAACCATCCGAACGCCCCCCAGAGGCCCAAGGGGCCGCCGGACAGATGGAACTCGGCGACCGCGACGCCCAGGAACTCGATGGTCCCGATCACGAAGGCCACGAGGACCGAGATCACGGTCATCGTCAGGTTATAGTAGACCTTGCGGACGGGTTTGACGAACGCCCAGCCGTAGGCGAAGCGCATCCCGATCCCATCGGAGGTGTCGACGAGGACCATCCCGCAGGTGAACAGGAATGGGAGGAGAAGGATCGCCCACACCGGGAAGCCGGCCGACGCGGTGCCGACGGTCAGCGTCACCGCGATCAGGGCCACCTCGGTGGCGGTGTCGAAGCCGAGACCGAACACCACGCCGACCGGATACATCTGCCACGGTCGCCGCACGAAGCGGAACAGAAAGCCGAAGTAGCGGTTCATGAAGCCCCGCCCGCTGAGCTCCCGCTCGAGCTGCGCCCCGTCGAGGCTCCCCCGTCGCAGGCGCTGGAAGATCCGGTAGACCTCGAGGAGGATCAGGAGATTGATGAACGCGATCACGTAGAGGAAGCCGCCGGAGACCGCCGTCCCGATGAGGCCCCCGACCGTTGCGAGCGTCGGAAGGCTGGCGAGGACCCATCGCGCCGCGACCACGAGACCAACGAGCAGGGCGATCACGATCGTGGAGTGGCCGAGCGAGAACCAGGTCCCGACCGTATAGGGACGTTGGCGATCCTGGAGGAGCTTGCGCGTGGTCGAATCGATCGCGCAGATGTGATCGGCGTCCACCCCGTGGCGCAGTCCGAGGGTGTAGGCGAGGATCCCGAGGCTCAGGAAGAGCCCGTAGCTGCGGCCCACGGACCAGGCCGCCGCGAAGCCGGCGACCGTCGCGAGGAAGATCCCGAGAAAGAGCAGGGAGACCGCCACCCCTTCTTCGCGGGTGAAGGTCGCGGGGCGCGATCCGCCCGTCGGGTCCGCGACGCCGGCCATCGCCCGGCCCGAGCGGGCGTTGGTATATGATGGTATGTCGGTTTTTCGAAAATTATTACGCGGGGTAGGACCGACCCACGCGGGTCGCCGATCCCCGAACGGGGTCGACCGTTCGGCGCATGAACCACCGGGGGCCCCGCCGGGCCCGGCGAATTCGGAACCGGATCTCCGAAAGGTCGTCCGGGTCGGGCGGCGATCTCGTCGCTACTTCTCTTCGCCGCTGATCTTGTCGAGCTCGTTCATCAGCGAGTCGATGTCCTCGGAGGCCGGGGGCAACGACGTCTCCTCCGCGGGCGGCTGATCCGGAAGCCCCTCATCGTAGACGGGACCCGTGGCGGGGGCCTCGGGCTCGGTCGGGGCGGACGCCGGTTCGGAGCCGCCCGGCGGAAGCCGTCCGCCCTCGGGCTCCGACTCCCCACCGCGTCGGCGGCGCAATAGGAGGAGCGTGATCAGCCCGGCGGCGACGATGGCGAGCGCCGCCCCGACCCAGACCCACGGGAATGTCGAGCTCTGCTGGGTGCAATCGTTGTACTGGCAGTTCGAAGACGCCGCGACCGCCCCCGTGTTGGGCGCCAGCGCCGCCGCGACCACGACCGCCAACATGGCCAGCCCTAGCACGGTGGGTACGATAGGCTTGGGAATGGAAAAGGCGGGCATGCGCGCTCCGGTAGGAGAATAGGAGGGGCTTCTGTATATAAGGGGTGGTAGGCGAATTTGGGTGCCAGAGCGCGCTCACGGCGCCGATTCCGTTCGACTGGGGCCGGCGCCAGATGCGGACCCGGTGTTCGCCCGGGGTTCGACCTGGAACGGCCGGGGCGGGATCCGATCCCACCGGGGTCGCCCTTAATTCAGGGGGTGGGTGAGGGGGCCCGTGGCCTTTCCCTACGAAGAGGTCTTTCTCGCGCTCCTGACAGCATACAGCGCATATTCCGTGTATGCGCACCTCGACGGGCGATATCCGATCGCCGGGGCGCTCGTCCTTCTGGTGGCTGCGGCCGTTCTGGAGGCCTCGGGCGACCTCGGTGGGGCGAACACCGTGGCGGTGTTCGTCTTCTTCCTGCTCGCCGCCGGGGTCGTGCTGTTGCTGATCGAGCACGTCCGCGACGAGCGGGCCCGCGCGCGATCGGGGTCAGCGGACGAGGGCGGGATCCCGGGGCGCCGTCCGGCCGAGGGCGAGGCGCCAACGCGCGACCCTCCGGACGATCCCGAGGGGCCGACCGATCATGCCCTCGAGGACCTCGAGCACCAGCCGGTCCCCGCGGTCGACGCTGGCGGTCAGGAAGACCACCAGGATGAAGACCGCCGCGATCAAGAGGACCAGCACGGGGAGGAACCAGAACGGGCTCGGGACCGGGACGAGCCGGAAGATCAGCACGAGGGGGACGGTGGTCCCGACCACGGGGACGACGTAGTGGGCCCTCATCGGGTGGACATCGGATAGGACGGCGAGCTCCACCATCGACAGGACCGGGTTGACGGCGTTGGAGACCGCCCAGGCGATCGCCGCCCCGACGATCCCCATCGACGGGATCAGGGTCACGCTCAGGAGGATGTCGATCGCGCCCGTGGCGGCGTTGTTGTAGACGAGCAGCCGGGTCTGGCCGAGGGAGATCTGCGTGGCGGCCGCCGGGCCGGCGAGTGTCGAGACGAACGCGCCGGTTGCCAAGACCTCCAGCGGCAGCACGTGGGATTGGTAGGCCGTCCCGTAGACGAGCCCGAGCGAGGGACCGGGCAGGAAGACGAAGACGATGAACAGCGGGAGCGAGACGAGGACCATCCATTTCGTGGCGGTCACGTACGTCAGCGTGATCGCCTCATGGTCGCCCTGGCGAAGGAAGCGGGCCGCCACGGGCAGGTAGATGTACGATAGGGCCCCGACACCGACGAGGACGAGGCGGGCGAGGGAGAGGCCGGCCGTGTAGTATCCGACGTCCGCCTGGTGGTAGACGCCGAGGATCAAGGTGTCGGTGTTGCCCGTCAGGTACCCCAACACCGAGACCAGGAACAGGGGGGCCGCGAACAGGAAGAGCCGACGGGCCGCCCCCGCCGCCCGGGGCCCGGACGGGAGTCGCCGGCGCAGACGCCACCGCGCGTACGTCGCGAGGCTCGCGAACGTGATCACGGAGGCCGCCAGGTACGCGGCGAGCGCGGATGGAAACACCTGGCCGGGCGCGGCGGTTCGGATCGCCGCGACGAGGAAGACGATGAACAGCGCCGGGTTGAGGATGTTGACGAAGACGGCGTTCGGGACTACGTCCTCGTAGCCCTGGAAGATCGACGCGATGAGGGAGGAGACGATCGAGAAGGCGACCGAGACGGCGAAGAACTCGATCGTCAGGGACAGCGCCTCGGCGGGGTAGGTGGCGCCGACGTACACCCCGAAGACGTACAGCGCGGCCGACAGGACGACCGCGGCCGCCAGCGTGACGAGGAAGGAGCTTCGGACCATCGACCGGCGTTCGGCGTCGTTCTGGGCGAAGGCGAGGCTACGCGCGATCGCGCTCGTCAACCCGAGGGTCCCGATCGACGACAGGAGCCCCGCGAGGGCGAGCCCTAAGGAGTACTCGCCCCACTGGACCGGACTCAGGGCCCGGGCGAGGATGACGCGCGATACGAATCCCTGACCGACGAACCCGAGGGTCCCGAGGAGCATCAACAGGGTGCCGAAGGTGACGGCCCCCATGCCGTCCCGCGCGGAACCGTCCGATTGGCCCAACGTCGCTCCCTGCCGGCAGTCCCCCTCCCACGGTTAACGCATGCGTTCGACCGGCCGCATGGGAGAACGCCCTATACGCCACCGCGCCTCGCCGCGACGTGAGCCTGCCCGGCCCCGCGTTTGGACCGTGGGCGCTCGCCCTCCTGCTCGGGGCCGCGGCCCTGCTGCCCGTGGGGGAGCTAGTGCGCCGGCTCGCCGCGCGACGATCCCGCTGGGCCCGTACCCTGCGGCCGATCGAGCGGTTGGTCGTGGACCTGTACCTCGGCGGAGGGGTGCTCTTCGGGATCGCGGCGCTGCCCCTGGGTCTGTTCTACTCGCTGACCCCGGGCCTGGTCATCCTCGGTTCGGTCGGGCTGCTGGCGCTGCTCCTCCGATACGAACGGCGGGAAGGCCGCCCGGCCCCGAACTGGGCGAAGCTCGTCGGCGGGTTCCGCTCGCCCCCGATCCTGATCGTCCTGGCGACGGCGCTCGCCCTGTTCCTGATCGAACTGTGGACCGCCTCGCAGGCTCCCACCGGCAACACGTTCGATTCGAGCGTGCTCACCTACTTCGTCGCCCACCTCGGGCTCCAGCACTCGATCCCCCTGAACTTCCTCCCCGCGGCGCCGTTCGGCAATCCCTACCCCCAGGGGACCACCGTCTGGCTCGCTTCCTACCAGGACCTGTTCGGACTCCCACCGGCGCGGACCTCGCTCCTCGTCACGCCGCTGTTCCTCGGCCTCGGCCCGCTCGGCGCCTACACCGTGGGAGACCGCTTGCTCGGGACGCCCCGCGCCGGGGCCACGGTCGCGGTGGTCTTCGCGTTCGTCGGGTCGTGGACCCGGGTGCTAGTGGGAGGTTCCAACGATTTCGTCTTCGCCTTCCCGCTACTGTTGGTCTTGTTCGCGCGGATCCCGGATTGGACCACCTCGGATGCCCCGGGTTGGGCCGACGCGGTCTTCTTCGGGGCGCTCGCCGGAGTCGTCGCCTCGTTGAACCCGGCGGGCCCGATCTGGCTCTTCCTGGCGATCTTCGTCGACTTCGTCCTCGCCGGCCCCGCGCGGTGGGGTCGATGGGCCGGATGGATCGCCCGATGGTCCGCCGCCCTGGTGGTCGGGGCGCTGTTCGCCATCCCGAGCCTTTTCGAGGAGGTCACCGGGGCGAACGGGCTCTTCCACGCGGGCGTCCCGCCCGGGGCCGTCGTCCCGACGGCCGGCAGCGGCGGGATCACCGCGGCCCAATTCGTCGGCCTCACGGACCCCTTCCTGTTCCGGGGGACCGACGTTTGGCTCTCGCCGTTCCCGCCGATCCGCGACGAACTGGCCGTGCTGATCGGCGTGGGAGCGATCGCCCTGATCGCCGCGCAGTCGTTTCCCGTCCTCCTCGACGGACTCGACCGGCTTCGCAAGACCGCCATCTCCGGAGGGGCCGTCGCGTTCGGGATCCTGGGCGCCGGGCTGGCGGCTCATTCCGGGTGGGGCGGACTCCGTCCGTTCCTCGCCCTGACGAGCTTCGCAGAGACCTCGATCCTCCTCTTCAGCGTCTACACGATGGTCGCCGCCGCGCCGCTCTGGGTCCTCGTCCGATACACCCTGGAGCGGTTCCGCCGCCCGTCGGACCTCCGGTCGGATTCGTCGGCGCCGGCGCCAAGCGCGACGACCCACGGCGGCGCCCCCCCATCCCGGGGATGGATCACCCCGACCCTCGCGCTCGCGGCCGCCCTCCTCGTGGTGGGGCCGGGGATCGCCGTAACCGCCGGCGAACTCCCGGCGTATGAGGGCGGCCTGTACGAGGCCTTCGGAAACGTCACGCCGGCCGACCTCGATCTGCTCATTTGGGCCGGGTCCCACCTGGGGGCCGGGGACCGAATCCTCGTCGCGCCGGGGAGCGCCGCCGGGTTCCTTCCGGGCTACGTGCCCTCGGCGATCGTCCTGTTCCCGATGGTCGACGGCGTCTTCGTCAACGGCTCGTACCGCCTGCTCGTCCAGGAGCTGACGAACGCGACCCTCGATGCCGCCGGGGTCCACGCGCTGCGGGTCCTCCAGGTCGGATTCGTCGCGGTCACGGGGAACAACTCCCAGCTGTACCGGCCCTTCTCCCCGGACCCGTTCTTGGGGGATCCTACCTTCCGCGAGGTGTTCCACGAGCAGGATGCCTATCTGTTCCAGTGGACCCCGATCGTTCCACTGAGCTAGGCCGGCCCCTCGGACGGTCGAACCGTCGTCCCCCGCCCGCGATCGCCGTCGTAAACGACCCCGTTGGGTCGGCCGTGCCGTGGGGGGCCGCTATCCCCGGGTCTGCGCCCCGCACAGGTCCCAGAGCCGGGAAGCCGCGAGCGGATCGTAGGAGGCGTGGCTGGATCGGCGCGCTCGATTCCGGACGAAGTAGCCGCCCGTGGTGCTCGCCGCCTCCGGGGCCGTTGCGAGGTAGACCGAGGTGCGAGCCCCGCGCTCCGGGGAGATCCCGAATGCCGCCTGCGCGAGCGTGATCGCCCAACGGAAACCCTTGGGATTGGACCGTCCGAATCGGCTGGCGACGAACCCGGGGTGCAGCGCGTTGACCGTGACGCGGGTGCCCGCGAAATGCTGCGCCCAGGCACGCGTCAACAGGATCAGGGCGAGCTTGGATTGGCCGTAGGCGCCGAACGCGGTGTAATGGCGCGCCCGCCCGGGGTCCTCGAAGTCGAGGTGGCCCCAGCGATGCGCGGCCGACGCGACGTTGATCACGCGGCCCTGGGCGGCGGCCCGCAATCGGTCCTCGAGACCGCGGGTGAGGAGGAACGGGGCGAGGACGTTGAGCGCCCAGGTCCGCTCGTACCCCTCCGGGGTGATCTGGCGCTGGGCGAACACCGCGCCGGCGTTATTGAGGAGCACGTCGACCCGGTCGTATTGATCCCGCACGGTCGCGGCGACGCGGCGGACCTCCGAGAGGATCGAGAGGTCGGCCGTGAGTCCCGCGACCGAGGAAGGCCCCGCCATCCGCCGAAGCTCCTCGACGCAACGTCGGGTGCGCTCGGCGTCGCGGCCCACGGCGAGGACCGTCGCGCCCGCCCCGACCAGCGCCCGGGCGGTGGCGGTGCCGATCCCCGAGGTCGCTCCGGTGAGCACTATCACCGGGCCGGTCCTCGGTAGCCCGGACGCAACGGATCCGGCCGGTCCATCCGGGATCGGGGCGGGCGAGGCGTCCATGCGAACCTGGCTTCGGGGCGCCGCTAACCGGCCGGGGTCTCAGATGAACTCATCGAGCAGGCGCTCGTGGCCCCGGATCCCGGCGGGTTGCTTCGCGAGGGGCCCGGCGTTCAGGACCTCCTCGAGGTCCTCATACGTCGGCCGCTCGGCGCGGTAGAACAGGCCGATCGGGATCTTGTCGCCCCATTCGAGCGATCGTTCGAAGGCCCGGGCCAGGTTCGTCGGGTCGTGGCCGGCGCTCTCGAGCTTGTAGACGCGCTGCCGGAAGTAGTCGAACGTGTTGATCTTGTTGTACGTCACGCAGGGCGACAGGGCGTCGACGAACGCGAACCCCTTGTGGGCGATCCCGTTCTGGATGAGATCGGCCATGTGCTTGACATCGCCGGAGAACCCGCGGGCGACGTACGTCGCGCCGCTCGCGAGCGCGAGCGCGATCGGATCGATCGGGCTCTCGATGACCCCGTTGGGGGTCGACTTCGTCTTCTGCCCGAGCATCGAGGTCGGGCTCGCCTGGCCGGTCGTCAGGCCGTAGATCTGGTTGTCCATCGTCACGTAGGTCATGTCGACGTTGCGACGCATCGTGTGCACGAAGTGTCCGCAGCCGATCCCGAAGCCGTCGCCGTCGCCGCCCGTCGCGATCACGGTGAGCTCGTGGTTCGCCCATCGGATCCCCTCGGCGACCGGGAGGGAACGGCCGTGGATCGCGTGGAACCCGTAGCTCGAAAGGAAGTGCGGGAGGTTCGACGAGCAACCGATCCCGGAGACGAGGACCACGTTGTGGCCCGGGATCTTGAGCTTCTTCACGGCCATCTCGATGGCCGCGACGACGCCGAAGTCCCCGCAACCGGGGCACCAGGTCGGCTTCGTGTCGGATTTCCCGAGCATCGGGAGGGTCGCCCCCACCGAGGGAGGGACGCTCACCGCGCTAGTGCCGGCCATCTCCGATCACCTCGAGCCCTTTCTGGACGATCTCGTGGGGATAGAACGGTTCCCCGTCGTACTTGAGGAGCCGGTCCGGGATCTCGATCCCCGTTTCCGCCCGGATGAGGCGTCCGAGCTGACCGGAGTAGTTGCCCTCGACCAGGATCGGGTGCTTCGCCCCGGCGAGTCGCTCGGCGACCGCCTTTCCATGCAGCGGGTAGATCGTGGGGAGGAACAGCAGGTTCGCCGAGACCCCTTTTCCGGCGAGCACTCGGTTCGCGTCCCGGACCGCCCCCGCTGTCGATCCCCACGCCACGAAGGTGACGACCGCGTCCGCGGGACCCTCGAGGACCGGCCCGTCGGTGGCCTGTTCGAGCCCGGCGAGCTTGCGCATGCGCTTGTCCATCATCTTGTTGCGCTCGGCGACCCAGATCGGGATGCCCGATTTCACGTCGGAGATGAGGTGGCCCTTCTCGTCGTGCTCGTCGGAGCCGGCGATGAAGTTGAGGCCGGGCTGTCCGGGGAGCGCCCTCGGGGAGACCCCGCTCGGCGTGTAGAGGTAGCGCTTGTAATCGTGCCCGTTCGGTTCCACGGTGAACAGGCTCGGGACCTCCACGTTCAGGTCGAGCTCCTCCCGATCGACCGTCGCGGTGCACTCCGACAGGTGGAAATCGCTCGCGAGCAGCACGGGGGTCTGCCACGCCTCGGCGAGCTCGAAGGCGCGGATCGTCATCCGGTAGGCCTCGACCGGGTTCGACGGGGCGAGGATCGCCCTCGGGAACTCGCCCTGGCCGGCCCCCAGCATCAGGTTGAGATCGCCCTGCTCGGTCTTGGTCGGCAGACCCGTCGAAGGGCCCGACCGCTGGGACTCGACGACGACCACCGGGGTCTCCGTCATGCCGGCCATTCCGAGCGCCTCGACCATGAGCGAGAAGCCGCCGCCGCTCGTGGCGGTCATCGCCCGCACCCCCCCGAACGAGGCCCCGATCGCCATGTTGATCGCCGCGAGTTCGTCCTCGGCCTGCTTGACGACGACCCCGAGCTCCTGGGAGTGGGCCGCCATCCAGTGCATGATCGTCGAGGCCGGGGTCATCGGGTATTGCGCGAGGAACTTGCAACCGGCGGCCGCCGCCCCCAGGGCGATCGCCTGGTTGCCGGTGATCAGGAGCTTCGGCGCCCCCGCCGGAGGCACGGCGTTCGGGTTCACGCTCGTGTGCTCGGCGGCGTACTTGTACCCGTCCGCCGACGCGCCCAGGTTCCAGTCGACGACCTCGCCCTTCTTCTTCCCGAACGAATCGGCGAGCGTCCGTTGGAGCGTGTCGAGCGGGATCCCGGAAAGGAACGCGGTGGCGCCGAGCCCCGCCGCGTTCTGGAGGATCGATTGGCTCGTGTACTTCCGGGCGATCTCGAGAGTGGGAACCGGCAGGGCCTTCGCGCCGACGGGGACCTCGGCGTCGGCGATCGTGAACTTCTCGGGGTCGAATACCACCGTCCCGCCCTTGGAGAGCGACGGGAGGTGGACCTCGGCGGTCTGATGGTCGAGGGCGTACAGGACGTCGCAGGCATCACCCTGCGAATAGACCCGCTCGGCCGAGGCCCGCGCCTGGAACCAGACGTGCCCACCCCGGATGACGGACTGGTACGCGTTCAGTCCGAAGACGTGCAGACCCATTCGCGAGAGCGACCGGGAAACGGTCTCCCCCACGGAGGCGATCCCGTCGCCGGCCTGACCGCCGGCGCGAACGGAGATCTCCTGCATCCGATGCCTGCCCGAGCTCGAAAAAGGGGACGTCTTAAGAGGTTACTGGCGAGTGGACCCGTAGCACTCCGAACCGGGCGCTCCGGCCGACCTGAAGACCGTGGGGCGATCGGTTCCGCTCCGCCCCGACCCGGGACGGCCCGGCCCCGTCGCCAAGCTTGAAGTATCGGACCCTCGTCCCGAGAGGGAGGCGTTCGGATTCATGGACAAGAA
Source organism: Thermoplasmata archaeon (assembly GCA_035945215.1). Taxonomy (GTDB): domain Archaea; phylum Thermoplasmatota; class Thermoplasmata; order Lutacidiplasmatales; family UBA184; genus Lutacidiplasma. The sequence continues at coordinate 458,726 of DASZAJ010000009.1, read as the reverse complement.
AACATCGCCCTCGGAGGACGACGACGGGCCCGCCGTGCCCGAAGGGGCGCAGCTGATCGACCGCATCGTGGCCGAGCTCGACCTGCTCTCGCGCAACGTCGACATCCTGCAGCGGGTCTCCTCGGCGAACCCCCTCGGGATCATCCGCCTGAGCGAGATGATGCAACTGCCGATCCACAAGGTCCGGTACTCCCTGCACCTGCTCGAGCGGGAGGGCGTCATCCAACCGTCCGCGAACGGGGCGGTCGTCACCGACCGGGCGAAGAGCTTCTGGGACGACCTCGACAAGGGGCTCGACCGGATGACGGAATCGATCCAGATCCTCAAGGAACGGGCGTCCGAGCACCGGACCAGCCCGACAAATCGGAAAGGCTATTAGCGGCGTCCTTGCTCGACGGGGCGGGTGCCGCCGTAGCTCAGTGGCAGAGCGATCGGCTGTTAACCGAAAGGTCAGCGGTTCAAACGCCGGGGACGCGCGCCGCCCCCGACTGGAATTCCGCTCGGCGGCGCTCCGAAACCCCGGACCGGGGTCGATGTGGTGGGCCCGTAGCTTAGTCCGGCCGAGAGCGTCCGGCTCATAACCGGTTGATCGACGGTTCAAATCCGTCCGGGCCCAGACCGCCGATCACCGCAGGAGTACGGAGCGCCCGTGTCTGGATTCGCCCTAGGTCGGCCGCGCGCCACTGGGCTCGATGGCCGCAGATCCTCGGGAAGCGACGACCGCCCGCCCAAGCGCATCGGCGCCCCCTCCCGGAGAACCGGACGAAGCGCTGAATCGTCCTCCAGACCCTGCCTGGAAACCTCCGAACCGGGCGCGAGTGCCGAGGAAGAGTGTAACGAGGGTGTATCACCGGAGCGGCTTTATGAAGCCCTAATCCTCGTAGGACCCGATGGTCGCCTCAAGCAAGAAATCCGATACCCGTCGACCGAACGACAACGATCGCGCGTTCTCCATTGCGCGGCCGAGCCGCCGCCAGCTCGGCAACATGCCGCTGCTGCTTCTCGTCGTCCTGATCGGGGTAGGAGTGGCCACGGGGCTTACGATCCGCGTCTCGCACAGCGCCAACATGCTCCTTCCGTTCACCGGCGTGCATGCGTTGCACCCAACCGCCCCCGCGGATGGGAGCTCCGGCAACGGTTCTGGGACCCACAACCACTCCGGCAACGACTCCCAGGGCGACAACGAGTCCGGAGATCACAACGACAGCGACTCTCAAGGCGACAATGAATCGGGCGAACACAACGGATCCGATAGTGACTCTCAGGGGGACAACGAATCCGGTAATCACACCGGGGGCCACGATGACGATGGCAACCAGACGGGCAACGGGACTGGCGACCACGACGATGGCAATGAGTCCGGGAACGATTCCGGCGACCAGGGCGGCGATGGGAACCAATCCGGTAACGAGTCCGGTGACCACGACGACGGGAATGAGTCCGGGAACGAGTCCGGCGACCAGGGTGGCGATGGCAACCAGTCCGGTAACGAGTCCGGTGGCCACGACGATGGCAATGAATCCGGGAACGAGTCCGGCGACCAGGGTGGCGATGGCAACCAGTCCGGTAACGAGTCCGGTAGCCACGACGATGGCAATGAGTCCGGGAACGAATCCGGCGACCAGGGCGGCGATGGGAATCAATCCGGCAACGAGTCCGGAGACCACGGCGACGGGAACGACACGGGCAATCAGACCGGCAATGACTCTGGGGAACACGACGGCAGCGGGAATGAGTCGGGCAACTGTTCCCACGGCGGGAACGGTTCTGGGAACTGGAGCGGCGATGGTGGTGGCTGCTGGGGTGGATCCGGTGGCGCCGGGGACCAACCCAGTTCCGGAATGGCCGCCCCGGTCCTAGGCTTGGGGATGGTCGGCATGCTCGTGGGATTGGGGGGCCGGCTCGGCTTCGCCTCCCTGTCCCCCCTCCGGAGCGCCTAGGCGACGCCCCGAGAGACCCGGGGGGTCAGCTCCGGGATCGGTCGCCGTTGGGGAGAGGCAAGGTTCGGGCCGTGCCTCGGATGCGGTGAGATGTGAGCCGCCCAGGGCCCCGAGCGCTCCACCGCTCGATCAGTCGGATGGGTGGACGACCGTTCCTGTTGATCGCCGTCGTCGCCTTCGCGGCGTCCGTTCTCATTTCGGGATTCCCCGGCGGTCGGGCGCCCGGTTCGGTCGGGACGGCACCACCCGCCGCTTCGGTAAGCCCATTCTCGTACTGGGACGCCGCGCCCTCTTCGCCCCTGTGCGGGGGCAATCTTTCGGCCACCATCCACGCGGCCCCCCCGACCGGGGCGGCGCCGCTCACCGTGAATTTCACGCTGAGCCTGGTCGGGGGTTGTGGACCGTTCCAGGCCGAATGGCAGTTCGGGGACGAGGCGGACGCCCACGGCCTGGCGCTATCGCACGTATTCTACGGCGCCGGCACGTACTCGGTGATCGTCGAGGTCATGGACTCGTCGGGGGCGAACGCGTTCGCGAATACGACGGTCCTGGTGACGGGAGGCGGCGGTCCGCTCTCGGTCCACGTCGATGCTTCTCCCGCCACGGGGACGGCGCCCCTTTCGACCACGCTCTGGGCCAATGTCTCGGGGGCGAACGTCACCGATGGATGGCGGACGAGCTGGTCGTTCGGCGATGGGGGGTGGGGCTCGGGGAGCCCCGTCCAGCACCTCTACCGTGATGCGGGTCGATTCAATGCCGTGGCCACGATCCAGGGGGACCACGGCGTACTGGGCGTCGGCAACCTTTCGATCCATGTGGGCTCCGGTGGGGGTACCCCGGAGCTCGAGTTGAGCATCCGGGCCACGCCGGAGTCGGGAGATGCCCCCTTGAACGTCACCCTGGTCGCCCGGTCCGACGGAGCGCCTCCCTCCACGGCGCTCCAGGTCTGCTTTGGCGACGGCAGCCCGTGTCGGATCGCCGCCCCCCCGGGATCGGACGAGGAGGAGGCAACCGTCTCGAACCACACCTACACGGTTCCGGGTAACTTCACCATACTCGGATCGCTGCTGGCCCCCAACGGCACGGTCCTCGTCGGAGCCTCGACCTCGGTGACGGTCACTCCCGCGGCCCCCCTGCAGGTAGGGCCCGAGGAGTCGTCGTCGGCTGGGGGGGCCCCTGCCACGGTGACCTTCACCGCGACCGTCACCGGGGGCACGGCCCCCTACTCGCTACAATGGGACTTCGGAGACGGCGGCGTCGGCTCGGCGGTCGTCGGTCGGGGGGTCCAACACACGTACGTGCGGGCCGGAGTCTTCCAGCCGACGCTCACGGTGACCGATGGGGTCGGCCATCGGTGGTCCGGCCATCTTCCGGCCGTGAACATCGGGGTCCCCCTCCCGACCGGCTGGTCCTCGACCGTCGGCGGGATCGGACTCCTCGATGTACTGGCGCTCGGTCTCGCTGCCGCGGTCGCGGCGGGGATCGTCCTGGGTCGTTTCTCCCTGGCCCGGCGGAGGGAACGTCGCCTCCGCCGGGAGGGGGAGGACCTGGTCCGGGAGATGGAACAGGAGAAGTAGCGGCCCGGGGTCGACTGGGCCGGTGGTTCGGTTGGCCCGACCTGCGCCCGCCCGTCCGGGGATCGCTCGGTACGGCGCGGGGCCCGGCCGGATCAAGGCCTCGTCATGGAGCCTCGTGATCGCTTTGGCCGTCTTCGGCGCGGGGGCCGGCCTCGGGACCCCCGCCCTGGGAAGGGCCGCGGGGGCGCCGTTCTCGATCTCGCTCTCGGACACCCCCTCCACCGCCGACCCGCTCCTCGTCACGTTCACCGCCACGGTGGTCCCGGGGACGCCCACGGGTTTCAACTGGAGCTTCGGGGATGGCAGCTTCTGGAACGGCTCCGGCGCAGCCCTCTTCAACCCCTCCCATCTCTATCCGACCGCGGGCAGCTACAATGCGACCGTACGGGTCCACGAGGGCACTGCCTCGGCCCTGCAATGGCTGGTCGTATCGCTGGTCTCCCCGAACCTCACCGTCACGGTAAGGGTCCAGAACGCGACGGGACCGGCCCCGCTCACCGTCACGTTCGATGCGACCGTCCTCGGAGGGAGCGGGACGTACCGGTCGTTCGTCTGGAGCTTTGGCGACGGCGGTACCGGGAGCGGCCTCCATCTATCGTACTCCTACGTTCATCCGGGCCAATTCCGAGCGGTCCTCAACGTGACCGACTCCTCGGGCACTTCGCAGCTAGCCATCGTCCCCGTGAACGCGACGGACGGGCACGCGGTGTCGACCAACCTCGCGACCAGCCCGGGGATGGTGGCGCTTTGGGGACTGGCCGGAGCGGCCGTTGGAGTCCTGGCGACCTTGACGTTGACCGGACGCCTCTTCCGCCGCGCCCGCGCATCTGAGTCCTCCGTCACCTCCGCCGGCCCAATTCCGTCGACCTCGCCGGGCCCGGTCGACGGCCCGGGTCGGCCGATCCCGCCCTCCTCGGCCCTTCCTTCACCGCCCGAACCCGTCCTTGGACCCGGGGCGATCGCCGAAACGCCCGCCCCTCGTCCCGCGGTCCCCGCCGAAGCCCTTCGTCTCTCCGAGCGCGTGGTGGTGCACTTGGCCCGCCTGGGGGTACTGTCGTCCGACGAGGTCGCGCCCCTCGGATTCTCCCAGATGGGGATGGCGGCGGATCTCGGCGTTCCGCAGAATCGGATCACCAACGTCCTGCGGCGGCTGGCCGCCGCCGGGATCCTGACGGAGGAACTGCGCCACGTCCGGGGTCGATCGCGCCGTCTGAAGGTCTACCGGCTCACGCCCAGGGGGGAGACCCTGGCCAAGGAGCTGAGAGTCCGCCACCGAACTCCCGCCGGGCCAGTGCCCCGACCCGGCGCGAGCCTTCCACGCCCCGCCCAACCGAGCGGGAACCCACCTTGACGCTCCCTTCCCGGTCCAACGGACGGAGGCCCGCTGACCGAACTCCGTCTCCCTCCCACGGGAGATCATTGCCGGCCGTTGCGCGCGCCCGACTCCCGTCCGGATCGCCCGTATCTCCGGGCCCCTCGACAACCTCCCCCATCCCGATCTCGCGTTCTCGGAACCGGGTCGGACCCAACCTCCTCGGAACGGTGGGCGGGCCGAGGCGTTCGGGGGTCGGTCCCGGTCGTAGGGCGGCGCAGGTACGATCGCGAGCCTCCCTCGGACCCAAGGATCGCTTGAACCCGACTCCGGCACCGACCTTTGGAGGGTCGTGACCGGATCCCCGCGGCTCTTCTATCGAGCCCTGGCCGTCGGGTTCGCCGGCCTCCTGTTCCTGTCGGCCTACGGCAGCTTCGCGCCGGCGTCGGCCCGATGTCCGTACGCCGGAAAGATCGGATGCGCCGGGGGCCTCTTCGGACCGCCGAGCGCACCCGCTAGCGGCTCGGGCGACCAGTGGTTCAACGTGGTCCTGTACGATTACGGCTTCTGGATCACGAACACCGTCTCGGGCGCCAACGAATCGGCCAATTGGACGGTCTTCGAGAACTTCGACGTCCACATCAACGCGACGAGCGAACCGCCGGTCCCGAGCGCCGGGGGAACCAACGCCCACGGGATCGGGTTGATCTGGAGCGGGACGTCGCCGAACTTCGTCCTATACACCACCGTCGGCAACTGGATCAACAGCTCGTTCGTCGCCCCCGGGACCGCCTCCTATCGCGATCGCGTGTACTGCACGAACCCCTGCGGCACCGGCCACTCAGGGATGTCGGTCAACGTCCTCAACATCGTGCCGGTCGGCCCGCCCCCGGCCGTGAACGCCACCGCCACCCCGGCCTCGGGGTACGCTCCGCTCTCGGTCGACTTTCATAGCACGGTGACGGGCGGCACCCCGCCGTACAGCTACCTGTGGAGTTTCGGGGACCAGAGCGGCGCGTACGCGGCGAACCCCACCCACGTCTATGGCGCGCCCGGAACGTACCCGGTCCACCTCGGCGTGCTCGACCAGAATGGCCAGCTCGGTGAGTCGAACCTCTCGGTGGACGTCCGGCCGACTCCGACGTTCTCGGTGACGGTCAACGCCTCCGTGCTCAGTGGACTCGCCCCGCTCGCGGTGCATCTGATCGCGAACGCGACGGGCGGGGTCGGACCGTACTCATACTCCTGGTCGTTCGGGGACGGAGGGGTCGGCGTCGGGCCCACGATCGATCACACCTACCAGTTGGGCGGAGCGTTCTACGCCGTCAGCTCGGTCCGCGACGCGCGGGGCTACACCTCTGGGGCGAGCGTGCTCATCACCGTGCATTCTTCGACGGCCTCGCCCCTGCGGCTGGCGGTGGAGGTCGTTCCGTCGGTCGGAGACCTCCCCTTGGAGGTGAACGCGACCGCGTCCGTCAGCGGCGGCAACGGCAGCCTCGGCCCGGTGACCTGGGAGTTCGGGGACGGGTCGGCGAGGGCGCGGGGTCCGGTCGCCCAGCACACCTACCTGCGGCTCGATCCGGGTCGCGTCAATCTGACCGCCTTCGTCACGGACGCGTCGGGGGACCTCGCCGCCGGGACCGAGGCGATCGAGCTCGATCCGGCCCCCTTCGCCAACCTGAGCGTCCGGATCCCCCGGCCCGTCGCGCCGGCCCTGGCAAGCCTCACCATCCGGCTCGCCGGCGGGAATGGGACGTTCGCGTCAATCGACTGGGATTATGGGGACGGGACGACCGGGACCGGGGGCACCCCCCGCGCGCACCTGTACGAGTTCGCCGGGCACTATCGGGTTACGGTGACGGGCCTGGATTCGAATGGTCGCCGCCTGGGGGCGGTCGCCTGGGTCAATCTTTCGGCGAACGCCTCCGGGGGGATCAGCGTCCGGCCTGTCGCGGCCACCTCCCTCGACCTCGCCCCGATCGCGTTCCTGGGCGTGGTCGGCACCTCGGGCCTGGTCCTCGTGATCGCGGCGGCCTGGCGGGAGAGCCACCCCGGCGCCCGTCCTCCGGGGGGGTCGCGACGATGAAGCCGCGGTTCGACCGTGCGCTCCCGTCGCCCCGCGTCGGGCTCGCGCTCGGGGTCCTCGGGATCGCCATCGCGGAGTATGCCGCCTGGCCCAGCTTCAGTAGGGGCTTCGACTACGCCGGCGTGTGGAGCGGGATCGGGAACGTCCTGCTCGTCCTACTGCTCTCTGTGCTCGTTGGGGGGGTCGTCCGGCCGCTCGCGGCTCGCATCGCCGAGCTTCCGCTGCGTCGCATCTATCGCGCCGGCTTGACGGTCGGAACGGTCCTCGGAACGCTCCTGTGGGCCTGGGCCGGCGCGATGGTCTCCTGGGCCTCCCCGATCGCGGGATCGGGGGCCGGGTCGATCCAGACGCTCCCGTCGCTCTCCGTCTTCGGCCTCCTTCCGACGGTGGAGTTCCAGATCGCCGGCGGGGCGCTCGTCGGATTCGTATCCCCGATGATCGTCCTGTACGCCGTTATCGCCTACCTATCCGCCGCCGGAGTAACGTTGGTCCTCCGACGGCCGCCGCTGGATCCCCCTCCGGGCCTTGCTATCACCGGCCGGCCGTGGCGCCACGCCCTCCCGGGCCTATCGGCCGGTCTGACGGCGCTCGGTCTGGCCGTTTCCTGCTGCTCGACGCCCCTGCTGCTCGGAGCGGCGTTGCTGGCCGGAGGTCCGTCTTCGTGGGCCGCCTCGTACGGTTCGGTCGCGGGGATCGCCAACGCCCTCCTCATCCTGTCGGCGCTTCTGCTGTCGCTGATCGGGATCGGCCTGACGAGCCGGTTCGATGGGCCCGAGGTCGTGCCGAGCCGGGCGGTCGCGTCCGGGGAGAGCCCCACGTGAACCCGCCGAGGGCACCGCCGGTGCGGGGGACCCGCTCCCCGGGGGTAGCGGCGGGACGCCCGACCCCGGGCCGGCCCGGTCGCACGACCTGGGCCCGCTTCTTCGCGCCGCTTTCCGAGACCCGGATCTGGGCCCTACTGGCCCTCCGAGGGTACCTCGCGCTCGTATTCTTCCAGGCGGCGATCGGCCACCTCGGGGTTCCGCCGGCGGTCCTCGCCAGCCAATGGACCCCCCACGGCGCCTTCCAGGGGCTCGGGAACGCGGTCACCCAGGACCCGGCGGGTTTCGTCGACGGCGTGATCGCGCTCGAGCTCGCGCTCGCCCTCTCCATGACGATCGGCGCGCTCACCCGGTTCGCCGGATTCGGCGGCCTACTGCTGAACGCCTTCTTCTTCGCCGCCTTCGAGTGGGCCGACCGCGGGCAACTCTACCTCTCATGGGACGCCGCCCTCGCGGCACTCTGGCTCGTCGTCCTGCTCACCGCCCCCGGGCGCTACCTCGGGGTCGGCCAGATCCTGCTCGAACGGTTCCCCCGTCTCGGGCCCTGGCTCGCGTGAGCGGCGAGCCCGGAGGGCCCGCCGGCGGCGCACCGTCCACCCGATGAGCCCGAGGGCGGCCGCGCCGATCGCGGCGAGATATGGGGCCAGTGCCGGGGAGGAGCTCGAGGCCGCCCTCGCGGGGCTGACGTTGAGCTCGATCACGGAGACCGAGGAGGCCCCGAGATGGTCCGATGCGTTGGCGAGGGCCTCATAGAGGCCCGGCTGCGCGTACGTGTGGTTCACCACGGCTCCCGTCGCCGAGGACCCGTCGCCGAAATCCCAGCGGACCTGGATCGCCCCGTCCCCGCCGGTGACCGAGCCGTCGAACTCGACGGGGAGGCCGACGGTCGGCGCCGTCGAGCCGAGGGCGGGGGTCGCCCGGGGGATCGGATGGACCGGGAGCGCGAGGTTCGCGGTACTGTTCGCCCCCAGGGCATCGCGAACGGTGACAGCGACGCTCGTGATCCCGGCGACCCGGAAGGCGTGGTCCGCCGACGCCCCCGCCGCCCGGTAGCCGTCGCCGAACGTCCACACGATCCCCAAGGGGACGACGCCGCCCGACGCCATCGCCAAGAGCGTCGTGGGAACTCCCACGTCGGTCGCGGACGGCGGGGCGTGGATCGCTACCGTCGGATCCGGCTCGACCGTGACGTTGAGGTAGGCAAGGGAGCGGGCCCCGGCGAGGTCGGTCACGAGCAGGCTCACCGCCACGAGGCCCGGCTTTCGGAAGGTGGCGTTCCACCCCGACGACGGGGTCGGTCCCGGGCCGGCCCCGAGCGAGCTCTGCCAGGTGTACGAATAAGGCGCGATGCCCCCCGAGGCCGAGCCCTCGAACTCCACCGTCCAGCCCACGTCGGTGGTGCGGTGGTCGACCGTGGCGAACCCTACCTCGGCCGAGGCGTAGGCCCAGGTGTCCGAGAACGCACCGGACCCGTTGTCGCCTCCGATCATCAGGAGGTATCCGCCCGACGCGTCCCAATCCACCGATGCGTTCGCGCGGGGCGGCGGCGTCCGGGGCGTCACGATGGCGCCCCAGCTTCCGTTCGTGTACTGCCAGAGATCGGAGTAGCGCGTCGACGTCGCCGGATCGTAACCTCCGAAGAGCAGCACGGCCGACCCGACCGGATCCAGGGCGATCGACGCGCCCGCGCGGCGCCCCAGCGCCGAGTTCGCCGCGATCGGGGTCCAATGGCCGGCGCCGAAGCGCCAGGTATCGTTGAGCCCCCGGCCCCCGGAGGCGTTCGCTCCACCGACCAGGAGCGCCCCGTGATCGGGGGGATCGTCGACGAGGGACCCGAGTCCGCGTGGCGCGGGCGCGCTTCCGGCGGGGACCGCTCGCCAAATGCCACCGCCGAACGTCCAGGAGTCGTTGAGGCCCGTTCCGGAGGGTCCGAATCCACCGAAGAGCAGGACCGTCTGGTCGACGGTGTCCGAAGCCATCATTGCGGCCCACCGGGCGGACGGGCCGCCGGTGACGTTGAGCGGCTCCCAGGATCCGTTCCGAAGGGCCCAAGTGTCCCCTAGAACGGTCGCCCCCTCCCCTCCGAACAGCAGAAGGAGACGATCCGACGCGTCGTACGCCGTGGCCGCATGCGCGCGGGGCGACGGAGCCCGCGGCTCCGCGAGCTGGGTCCAAGCCCCCCGGGAATACGACCACGTGTCGTTGCGGTCCACGCCCCTGACGGCTCCACCGAACAGGACCGTGGCGTGTAGGTCCGGGTCGTACGTGAGGGAGGCCCCGGTTCGAGCTCCCGGCTGCGCGGACGTGAGGCCGGTCAGGTTCCACCACCCCGCCCCGACGGCGGTCCCCACGGCGGCCGGAGGGGCCGCCGGCGGGCGAGCGGACGGATCCGGGCCGGACCGAATCGCTTCGCCGGAGAAGAACGGCCCGGCCGACGCCGGGCTTCCCGATCCGGGAGGAAGGCCTAGATCCTTCCGAGGGAGGGACGGGACGGCGACGGATCCCAGCAGCACGATCACGACCAGAGCGATCGCCCCCGTGGGCCCGGCGGTCGCCCCCCGCCGTGCCCCGGCTCGTCGGGCCATGCCTTCGAGGAGAGCCGCGCGCTATTTTCCTCTGATGCGCGCCCGAAGGTTCCCTGGGGATGGATGGGGAGGGCGGGGCGCCGGGGGGCGCGAAACGTTCAGGGACCCGTGTTCGGGCCGTGAAGATGTTCGGTCCGGATCTGGACCGACGAGAGGATGAACGCAAAGCCGAGGAAGATCGTCCCGCCGGCGAACAGGCTGCACCAGACGAGATTCTCGGTGAGCACGTACGCGCCCATCCAGAGCACCGGCATCCCGACCGCGATCAGGAACAACCCGGTCCCCAGGAACAACAGCGGCCGCGACCGGTGGGATCGGTACGCGCTGAGGGCCCGGTAGGTCACGAGGCCCCCGATCCCGGCGATCGCCGCCAGCATCCCCCAGAGGACCCACAGGAGAGGACCCGTCGACGTCCAGTACATGGTCAGTCGCGTCCCTCCCGGACCTCGCCCCACAGGTCGGCGAGCCGTTCAGCGGCCATGTCCCTCCGCCGCGTCCGCAGCTCCAACTCCGATCCGCGAAGGTGGATGTGGACCTCCTCGAGCAGGCTGCGGTACAGCTCGGTCTTCTTGCCGTCCTCGGTGATGAGCGAACGCTGGACATCGACGAGCCCGAGCGCCTTGAGCTCGCCCAGGCGCCGGTACAGGGTGCTCAGCGGGACCGAGACCGATTGGAGGAGCTCCTTCGCCGAACGAGGCGCCCCGCTCAACAGCAGGAGCAACTGCCGCGAGAGCGGGTCCCCGATCGCCTGAAGGATCGCCTCGCGGCCTGCGAGTCGTCCCCCGTTCCCGGGATTGGCCGGCGGGGTTCCCGATCCCTCCATTCTGGACATGGTTCCATCGGAGCGCTACAAAATACCTTTCCAACCGGCCCCGGACCCGGGCGGTCTCCTTCGGGGGACCCTGAACGCTCATGCGAACTCCGAGCTCGCCCCGTGGGCCGCATCGGAGGACCGCGCTCCCAGCGAGGGGCTGCGTTGGGGGGCCCGGGCCGGGGCGACGATGTCCCACAGGACGTGGTTCTTTCCGCCCACGTGCCGGTCCCAACCGGCCAACAGGAACGCTTGGACCTCGATCAGGGCGAGCAACGCCGTCCAGGGGATCCCCATCGGGTGCTCGCGAGCGCATCCGAGGATCTCGCGGGTCGCGGCGGCCGGGTGCCGCTTCGCGTATGACTTCCAGGTCGTCGGCTCCACGCCGAGGAGCGCCGCGATCTGACGATGGCCCCAGTGGATGCGGCGCCGCTGCCGAAGGTGCTCCCCGAGCGTTCGGGGCGTCTCGAGCATAACGTGCGCGGTCGGGGCGTAGAGGATCCGACCGCCGTGGCCCCGGAGCCAGGCGCCCAGGTACGCGCCGTCGTTCACCACCCCGGAGGGGAAGGGGACGCGGACCGGGATCGGAAGGAGCCACAGTTCGTCGGAGAGATGGTTCCCCTCCTGCGCGGTCAACGTCTTCTGATGCAACCGGTGATGCAGGTCCCAGAGGATCTCCAGCGCGTGGCCGATCCCGTGCGTCCGATCAGGATGGACCATCGGCCGGCCCATGATCGCGAAGTTGCCGGGCTGACCCTCGGCGGAGGCCAGTAGGGCCCGGACCGCGCCGGGCAGGGCCGTCGCGTCGCCGTTCAGGAGCACGAGGTACTCCCCTTCGGCCCGCGCGAAGATCTCCCGGAGAGCGGAGGCCTTCCCCTCCCGGGTCGCCTGGCGCACGACCGCCACGCGGGCGTCCTTGAGGGCGAGCGACTCCGCGACCTCCAGGGTGTCATCGGTGCAACCGCTTACCACGATCCAGAGGCGGGACCAACGCGTCCCGGCCGGGAGTTCCTGATGAAGGAGCGACTCGACCGCCTCCCGGAGCCGGGGTCCGGTATTGTAGGCGGGGACCCCCGCGGAGATCCGGACGTCCTCGTTGGGCATCGAAGGTAAAGTGGCCGGCTCGGCCATTAGCCGAGGAGTTGATTCCCAACGTCGGGAATCACCACAAGTCGAAAGGTGCGCTCTCCGTACTCTCGATCGGGAAGAGGGAGACGGTGAAAGCGTTCGCTGTCGACCGGTCGACCCGATTGGTATCCAACCCTCGATCGTCCCTCGGCCGGCGCAACCACCCGACGGTTCGGAAACTCGGCCTCCCCCCCTCGAGCGGGGGGTTCGTCACCGAGCGAGGGATGGGGCCGTCCCGAGGTCTCTACTCAAGGGCCTTGCGCCGACCGAACCGCCTCCGGGGAGCTGGGATCCGGTCCTTGAGACGGCTTCGGATCGGCTCGGGTTCGACCGGGAACGACCCATCCACTTTCATCGGCTCAACCTAGTCGATGGGTTCCCTTCCTAGCTTGGAAGGCGGGCCGGCGGTCTCTTGCCGCCCGGTTCCGAATGTCAACCCCAGGGTCGCGAGTCCACGGCGGGCGGGACGGGCAAAAGCGGAGCTGCGCCGTCTCGACAGCCCCTGTCCCTCCATGGTGAAGGTCCCGAGGTGGTCGTTCTGAATCCGATCGTTGCGAGGCCACACGGTATAAGCGCACAGGACCGACCAAGTCGAGGGTCGGCGATGTCTCGTCCTCCACGCGCCCTTGCAATGGTCGCTGCGGCCCTCGGGGCGAGCCTGGTCCTCGCCACGCTGACGGTACCGGAGTACTCCAGCCCCCGATGCGCCACCCGTTGGAGCGGTACCCCGTCGTCCCCGATCCAGCACCTGTTCCTGATCGTCCAGGAGAACCATGCCTTCGAGAACTACTTCGGCGCCTTCCCCGGGGTGGCCGGCTACCCACCGAACGGCTCGTTCCCATCCTCGTTCCACGGTTCGGGGACCGTCGCGCCATACGCGCTCAGCGGGTTCAACACCTCCGACTTCGAACATGACCGGGGCTCCGAGCTCGTGGAATGGGACGGGGGGAAGAACGACCAGTTCGTCGCGCAGGCGAACGCCTCGGGGTTCCCGCACCCGAACGAGACCGTCGGCCATTACACGGCGAAACAGCTCGCCGGGTACTGGTCGCTAGCCCAACAGTACGGACTCGGCGACCATTTCTTCTCCGGGGTCCTCGGCCCGACCGCGCCGAACCGGATCTTCGATCTCACAGCGTTCTCGGGGGACGGATGGTACTTCGACACCCCGCCCCCGAACGACATAGCCGACCGGCCAACGATCCTCGGGCAATTGTCCCAGGCCGGCGTCCCGTGGGCCTACGACTACGCGGGCACGGCCCAGGACCTCGCCCCCACGTTCTTCCCCGCGATCACCCACGACGGGTGCTCCGCGGACCGGATCCTCCCGGTCTCGGACCTGTCGGCCCAACTGCGCCCGGGCCCGGTCCCTTCCGTGGTCTACATCGATTCCTCGAACAGCCGTATCGTCAGCGAGCATCCCCCTCAGAACGTCTCGGTCGGGGAAGCGTGGGCGATCTCGCTCATCGATTCGATCCTGCAAAGCCCGGTCGGGTCGAGCTCGATGATCCTGCTCTTCTATGACGAGGCCGGCGGGTTCTGGGACCCGCTGCCGCCCCCGATGACCTCCACGGGCCTCGATGGTTTCCGGGTCCCGATCCTGGCCATCTCCCCGTGGACGCCGGCCCACACGCTCTGCGCGACGACGCTCGATCCCGCGGCGGTCCTGCACTTCGTCGACGAGAACTGGGGGCTCCCGTATCTGAACGACCGGGTCGCCACCGCGCCCGGCCTCGGGTGCTTTCTCGATCTGACCCACCCGGCCCGCACGTCGTTGCCGTTGGTCACGACCGGAGGGGCCGATTGAGGGGGCCCGAGGAACGTCCGAGGCGGATCGCCGCGCGGACCGTCCTGAGGCGACCGGGGAAGGTACGGCAACCCGACTGGTCGGTTCCCATCGAAGCGTCCCGCTTCCCCCGACTCCGGCGCTCGACCTTCGCGACCCCGGGGGGTCCCTAATGGCCTCCGACGTCGACGGCCACTCCCTGCGGATCCAGACCACCGGCGGGGCGGTCCCGCTTGGTTTCGTTCGGGAAGGGGCGCGGTTGTACCTGATCGCCCGGGAACGATCGGCGCGCTGGCCGGTGACCATCCTCCGCGAGGGCGAGGTGGAGGTCGACCTCCCCGAGGGACGACAACGGGGGGCCCCGCGGCTCGTGGTCGATCCGGACCAGCGGGAGGAGATCCTTTCGAAGTTCCGGACGAAGTACGGACCGGATCAGTACCGCCGTTGGTACGAGCATCCCGCCCGTGTCATCCGGGTCGACCTGGCGGCCTCGGGGGCCCCGCGGGCGATCGACGGCCCCGGGACCGATCGCTACTTCGGTTGGCTCTCGGCCGAGTTCGACAATGTGGCCGACGACTACGACCGGCACATCCTGGGCAACCGCATGAACCGTTGGCTGCGGGACCGATCGCTCGCCTGGCTCCGCAAGCGGTTTCGGGGTCGGGAGCGTGTCCTCGAGATCGGCTGCGGCTCCGGCATGGAGACCCTCCCGCTCCTGTCGGAAGGCCACCGCCTGACGTGCATCGACATCTCCGAACGCATGCTCGCGGTCGTTCGGGCGAAGGCCGAACGCCAGGGCCTCGGCGACCGCTTGACGACCCGACGGATGCGGGCCTCCGACCTGCCGAAGCTCCGCGACGAGCTCGGCGACGCCGCCTTCGACGCGGCGTACTCCACCTACGGGGCGCTCAACTGCGAGCCGGATCTCTCGATGCTCCCGGGGGCGCTACATCGCCTGCTCGTCCCCGGCGGGCCGTTCGTCGCGGGCGTCTACAACCGCTGGTGCCTGTTCGAGCTCGCCGGCTACGGCCTGACCCTGCAGGGAGGTCGCGCGTTCGGGCGGCGCCGCAACCCGATCCCGGTGGGGGCGTCCCGGTTCTGCGTGGACGTCTACGCCCACTCCCCGTCCGATTTCCGACACCTGTTCGCCGAGGGGTTCCGCGTCGAGCGTGTGGAGGGGGTCCCGGTGCTGCTCCCTCCGTCAGACCTCACCGGTTACGCCGAGCGGTTCGCGCGCCACTTCGGCGTGCTCGGGGCGGCGGATGCGTGGCTGGGGGCCCGTTGGCCGCTTTCGGAACTCGGCGATCATTTCCTGATGACCCTGGAGCGCACCCCATGACCTCACCGAAGGGTCGGTCGGCCCGGGCGCGATCGGCCACGGCCCCGGAGGGTCGGAGCGGCGGCGCGCCCCGGGAGGGGGATCTCCGGTGAAGATCGTCTCGGAGTACTGGCCGCTCAAGTACCTGTTCTCCGACCACGGGGTGTGCTTGGGGATCGACACGAAACGGGCCTCGTACCTCTTCCTCCTCCACCGCGGCGGCTGGATCCTCCGGCGACGTCCGGTCGGCGACACGATCGTTGAGGACCTCGACTACGAGATCCCGGCGATCGTCCGGGCCCTCAACGGGCCGGCGTCGGGCCCGCGATAGGCGGCGCCGGGGCCCCGCTCCTCGGGAGGTCGATCCACCGTCGAGGATCGAGGAATCCGCGCACGATCTTCGCATAGAACCACGGCGAGTAGAGGACATTGCGCGCTGAGCGGCTGTTCATGTGCATCAACAGCACCACGATGGCCGCATAGGCGAGCTCGCGCAGGCTCCACCCCGACGACAGCCGGATCGCCGCTCCCTGGAACTCCGGCCAGTGTCGGGCCCGACGGTACGTCCCGTCGTGCCGCATCGACCGCGCCACGTACCGGACCCGGAGACGGTCGCGCCGGGCGGCCCGCTGCAGGTAGTACGTCTCCCGGCCTTGGGCGTCGTCGGGGATGCCGGCCGAGAGCGCCCACCGGCGCCCGACCAGGGTAAGCCCGAGGGGGAGACCATACTGGAACGAATGCCCTTCGGACACCCCGACGACCGCCGCCGTCCGGGGTCTTCGGTACTCCTCGAAGGCCCGAGCGAGGAAATCCGGCCGCGTGATCTCGACATCGCTGTCGACGAAGAGCACCGGGTCGGTGGTGGCGGTCTGGAGGGCAAGGTTGCGCGCCTGCCCGAGGCGAAAGTCCCCCGACCGGAACTCGGCCCCGAAGCGCGCGGCGAGCGAAGGCGTCGCGTCGGTGCTCTCCCGGTCGATGACGATGATCCGAGACCCGGGCAGTAGCCGACGGACGGAGTCGAGCGTACGTCCTAAGGTCGCGCCAGAGTTATACGTCGCCACCAGGACATCGACGGCGGCGTCACCGGCCCCCCCGGGAACCGGAGCAGTTCCTCCCGGGGCTTCCCAGCCCGTCCCTAGGGCCGGCCGATCGACACGAGCTGCCAATCCGGTCTCTCCCTCACCGGGCCTTCAGGAGAAGGTAAGCCAAGCTACGGACCCTACTCCATATCCGGAGTGGACGTCGTAGCTGCCGTCCCCGACCAGAAGGTACGAGGAAGGCCCGAGCATCGGAGCCGGCGAGCCGGATTGGACCTCGCCGCCCGCGAAGGAGTTCGGGATGTCGGCGCTCAGGTCGGTCACGGAGGGCCTCGGGCCCGCACTCGCCCAGTAGGCGAGTTCCGGTGCGATCCCGCCCGTCGAGGTCGTTCCCTTCCCCCCGACCAGCCATCCGGAAAGCACCGGGGCGAGGAACAGTACTGCTTGGTCGAACGCGGCGGGCAGTTTGGGACCGTGACCCACGGTATCGTCGGCGATCGTGATGGCTTGGCCCGCCCCGCCTCCGACCAACCACGCCGAGCCGTTCCAGCTCGCCGCGTACACCCCGCTCTCGGTGAAGGGCGAGTCCGCGAGTAGGTCCGTCCAATTGCCGCCTCGCCAGGTCTCTAGGATCCCCTGACCGCCGATCAGCCACTCCGCCCCGTTCCATTGCAACGCCTGGATCCAACCGTCTCGCACCGTCCCGTGAATCTCTGAAGAAAGGTCCGTTAACCGCGAACCCTCCAAAGTGGCGAGGGCGAGACCCCCGCTCGAATTTCCCCCTAGCATCCACGCCGAGCCGTTCCAGGCGATCGCGAAGATCCCTCCCCCCGCGAACGTGGGGCCGAGGAGGGCGGTGCGATTGATGACTCGTCCTCCCTCGATCGAGACCATCGCCCCGGTGTTCCCTCCGCCCCACCCGGCCTGCCCCGCGATGAGCCACGATGTGCCGTTCCAGGTCTCTCCATAGATCCCCCCTTCCCAGAAGTAGTCGTTCAGAAGGGGCGTGACGTTCTGGGCCGCGGGTCCGCTCGGTCCCCGGGTGAGGGTGGCGACGACCGGCAGCGTGAACTCCGGCGAGCGGACGTAGACCCCGATCCCACCGAGGAAGACGGTCGATGCGTTCGCCCCGGCGACCAGGATCACCCCCGGATGAAATACCGCCCCGAGCGACGGCGAGGCGTCTCGGATCTGAAAGACCGCGACCGGGCCTGGGCTTAGGGCACTCGTATGGCCCCCCCACCAACCCGGTCCCAGCGCGCCCGCGACCCCGAGGAGGATCGCCGTGACGGCACCAATAGCGATCCAGCGCCGGTTGGCTCGCATCGCCTGCCCGACCGATCACCACGGCCCCGGTATATCTGGGGAGCGCCCCGCGCCCGGAATCGTCCCGTGGTTCGCTCCTTCGAGGCGGGACCTCCCCGCCTTCGTCCCGCGGGGACGACCGGACCGGTACCGGAACCGGCCCGTCGGGGCGCGACGGATCAGGGAACCGTCGCCAAGGTGAGGTAGCTGATCTGGAACTGGACCAGCGGGTCCGCTAGATAGCCACGGATTTCGACACCCAAAGAGGGCGCCGGCACCGCGAACGATATCGATTCGGAAACCCAGGCGGACCCATTCAGCGGCGAGTAGCCGAGGTAGGACTGGAAGTAGACCGATTGGGAAAAGCCGTTCGCATTGACGAGCAGAGCCGACCCTTGTTCCGGGGGAGGGCGCGTCGGGTCTTGCGGCCCGGCCCGCAACCCCATCGTGAGGGTGTAGTCCCCGGCCCGCAGGTCCCCTACGTCGACGGACCAGACCGGGCCGGTCGCTCCGGGGAGGCTTTCGACGACGGTCGGAAACCGCGGGTCGCCGGAACCTACCAAACGACCGCTCGCCTGGGGGTCGAGGGCGGGACCGAGGATCGGTCCTCCCGGAGCGGGGGCGGGGCCGTATTCGGACGTTGGCCCCAGGTATTGGCCCTCGAACAAGACGACCGCCCCCACGGGCGTGGACCACGCCACCCCCCGGACCCCGTAGTCGGAAACATTGTACAGGGTCGCGGCGAGCCACGATGGGACCGCATAGGTGCGGTCCTCGGAGAGCAGGACGAACCGGGGGAGGTGATGGGCGTCGAACGGTAGGATGAGCACGTCATTGCGTTGCCAGAAGAGGGAGTAGGCGTTCAGATCGTTCCCGACGAGGGGGAAGAGATTTTCCGACGCCAGGACGACCGACCCCGGAGGGATGAGGCCCGTGAGCTCCACCGCGTCCGAGTACCCGGCGGGGTCCGGTGCGGAGAACCGGTAGCCACCCCCGAAAAATCCGAGATTGTGCAAATTCGGATTTACGGGGGACGCCGCAAGGTTGACCGCGAGGAGTACCAGGAAGCCCACCCCGGCGAGCGTTCCCGCCCGGACGGATCGATCGGCCCGCCATCTCGAACGTCGCGCGGGCGGGGCGATCAGTTCCGCTCGAGCCTCCGGCGAACGAGCGGTCGGAGCCGCGCCCCCGGGTCGGTCGAGGCGCTGGGCGAGTTCCTTGAGTCCGAAGACGAACGCCACGAGGAGGGCGGCCGCCTCGACGAACCCGTACTGCCACCCGATGACGACGTAGTTGGGATTGGCGCTGAGCAGGGTGAAGACGACCCAAGGAACGGCAAGGACCAACGCGCGAGGGGCGAGAAGGGGAATGAAGCCGAGGAGGGCGAGGAGCAGCCCCCATATGATCAACTTCGACGGGAGATCGACCGTGAGGTTCTGGGCCAGCAGGCCAAGTTCCCCGAAGTTGCCCCCGATCACATAACCGCTGTTCGCGCTTGGAAACCCGGGCACGCCCAAGAGGCCCGATAGGTAGCGCTCCCGCAAGAGCAGTCCGAGATAGTACGCGGCCACGCAGAGGCCGAGCAGCGCGACCGAAGGGAGGAGGCGAAGTTCGAGCCGGGCGCGACCGACCAGGGTGCGGAGCGGGGTCGTTCCGACGCCCGACCGTCGCACGAAGGCGACCGCACGCACGAACGTTGCCCAGGACGGCCAGAGGAAGAATACCCCCACAAAGAAGAGCAGGACCGGAGTGATCTCCATCGTAGCGAAAGCGATGCCGGCCACGATGAACCCCAGGCCGATTCGTCGACGGTTCCACAACAGGACGAACGTGAAGATCTCGACCGGGAGAAAAGCCTCGATGTGGAAGTCATACAAGTTCCCCGCAAGCGTCGGTGTCCAGGCCAAGTACATGACCGCGGCCACGAGGCCGAAGCGCGCCGAGCCGGTCACCTCGCCGCCCAACCGGTAGAGGGGATAGGCCGCGGCCGCGACAACCGCCGACTGAATCACGAAGAGCGTGCCCTCGTAGGGCAATAGCCGGTAGACCGGAACGACCAGGTAGAGAACATAGGCCCCATGGACCTGCAGGAAGGTACCGAACCCCCCCGTCTCGTAGTCCGCGGCTTCGTAAAAGGGCCGGCCGTGCGAAGTCGACCAGATGGCCTGCTGGTAAATGCCGAAATCCCAGGTGGTCGTCTCAAGCTCGCCGGCCCGGATCAAAGAGAGCGCTAGCGACGCGGCGAAATAGGCGAATATCGCGGTCGCGAGCCACCATTCGGTTCGGACCCCAGCGATTCGAATCGCCCATCCCCGCATCCAAGGGACGCGACCTTCGGCCAGAGGATTCCCCGCAGAGTCGTCGAAGCGCTGTTGTAGATTAAGGCTGAGGCGCACGGTCGACGGAACCAACGTCTCAGGGTCCGCGGAGGGTACCTGCGACCGCGAGCGCGGGGCGACGGGGAAGACCGTCCCGGGGATGCTGGCCCTTTCGGCGGGAGGAGAGGCGGGCGTCTACCCTCCCACGAGCCGGGCGTCTCGGATGCGGCGCGGCGAGGCGGACGAGGATCGAGGGCCCGACGGAGCCCACCGGGGCATGCGCGGTCACGCAGGGGGCGGGGTGCCGCGCGCCGCCTCCGGGAGGGGTTGGGAACCACCGTCCCGAAACGGCGACCCCGATCCAAGAGGCCTCGCCCGTGTTTCGCTCGTCGGAACGGGGGAAAAACCGTCCCGGCTGGGGGAGTTCGACCGGCTTCCCCCAGGGGTCGGGCCCGGGCCCCCCGGGGGGAAGGCGACCCCCGGGTCCGCTTCATAACGTCGACGCAGGCGATCGAATCGGGAGGAAAAGAACGCGAGACGACCGAGCTGGGATCGGACCGCGAACGAACGCTCGGCGGTTCCGGCGGTACGAAATCTTCGGTTTCGGACCAGCCCGATCAGCTGAAGGTAAGTCGAAAGGAGCGGGTAGATCGCGAGATTGAGCAAGCGCACCGACCAGCCGGCCGGGCGGCCGAGCGGCGGGGCTCGGTGCGACGCTCGAGATCCGTATAGACGCGGGACCCACGACTTCATCCAGGCCGCGTGGGCGAGGAGCCCCTCATAGAACTCCGATCCCTGAAGTACTCGGACGGACAGCGCCTCGCGGGCAAACAGGAATCCTTGGGGCCGCGCGAATTCTTCCAGCGCCTGCCGCTCGTCCACCACATAGTTGAAGCAGAATTCCGGATGCTGGCCCCCGATCATCGGCCGACTCCCGAATCGGGCCGCGAGATACAGGAACGCGAGGGTGACCCAAACAGAGCCGGATCGAACGACCACGAGGAAGTCGATATCGTCCCCCGACTCCGGTTCCCCGTAGGCGGTGGACCCCGTGAGCGCGACGCAACGCACCCAAGGGGAAATCGTCCGCAGGGGCCCCGCCATGAACTCGATGGCCGCCTCACGGTAGCGTCGGCCCCGTTCGACGCGTTCCGGACTTCGGGGGGAGAGTGATTCGGCCGGGCGGACGACCGGGCCGTCGAAGCGGGCGAGGGCGGGATGCGCTCGTAGCCACTCTTCGATCTGCCGTTCGTCTACCTCGGAGGGTAGAAGCGCCGACAGTTCCCCGACCGTGTAGCCGGTATCCATCTCGGCCGCAACCTCCATCAGCATGCGCAAACGCAGGCTTGCCGTCTCGGGTATCGGGTCTGCCACCCGAACCTTGGTCGAGGCGTCCTGGGGAACGGTCGTGCGTCTTCGACGGGAAGCTTTCCCCATAAAGGCTAGCAGGTTTCCACGCCATGGGAACCGGTCCCGATTCGATGCCAAAGGCCATGGGACACCGA
The DNA here is from genome assembly GCA_035945215.1 of Thermoplasmata archaeon. Classification (GTDB taxonomy): domain Archaea; phylum Thermoplasmatota; class Thermoplasmata; order Lutacidiplasmatales; family UBA184; genus Lutacidiplasma. Next base: position 437,197 of record DASZAJ010000009.1, on the reverse strand, counting down.
AGAATCCAACCGGATGAGGATGTCCGAGACGTTGGGCGGCGAACCCCCTAGCGACGGATTCCGAACCCTAGGAGAACTCGAACGCGCGGCGGCCCAGCGAATCCCCGCGCCCCAATGGGCCTACGTTCAGGGAGGCGCGGAGGCCGAGCGCGCCCTCGCCGCCAACCGGGCCGCCTTCTTGCGTCGCACCCTGATCCCGCGCGCCTTGACCGACGTCTCCCGGGTAGATCCTTCCGTATCGATACTGGGATCGGCCGTCTCGCTTCCGTACTTCGTGGCACCCACCGCCCACCAGGAGTTCGTGCACCCGGAAGGGGAGCTCGCGACGGCCCGGGCCGCCGGCGAGGCGGGGGTTCTGGCGGCCTTCAGCACCTTGAGCGGGCGTTCACTCGAGGAGATCGCGCACGCCGCCCCCCGCTCCTCCCGTTGGTTCCAGCTGTACCTCCAGCCCGACTTCTCCCAGTCACGAGCCCTGGTCGAGCGGGCGGAGCGGGCGGGGTACCGGGCCATCGTCCTGACCGTGGACATGCCGGTTTTCGCGCAGCGGGACGCCCTCGCGGAGCACGGCTTCGAGGTCTACGAGCACGCAGTACTCGGGAACGGCCCCTCGATCGCGCCCCCCGGGCGCTCGCCGGAGCGCGGGGACCATGGGTTCGCGTTGGGACCCCCGGCGGCGACGACGTGGACGATCGTGGATGACCTGATCTCGATCACCCGTCTGCCAGTCGTGGTCAAGGGACTTCTCTCCATAGAAGACGCCGAACGCGCGGTGGCGCGGGGCGCCCAGGGAATCGTCGTCTCGAACCATGGAGGGCGCCAATTGGACGCCGCGCCCGCGGCGCTCGATGTGCTTCGGCCGATCGCGCTGGCCCTAGGGGGAAGGGCAGAAATCTACGTCGACGGAGGGGTACGGCGGGGCAGTGACATCGTCATCGCGCTCGCCCTCGGCGCCCGGGCCGTCGGGCTGGGACGGCCGGTCCTGTGGGCCCTGGGGGCGGGAGGGGAAGCCGGGGTCCGACGATATTTCCGACTTCTAGAACGAGAGTTCGTGACGGCCCTCGCCCTGTGCGGTTGCCGGCGATTGTCCGAGGTCGATGCCTCGCTGCTGGGTCCGACCGCGCCCTAGCGGGGGGTCGCTGGACAGCGCGACGCGCCCTTCGAGCAGGCTAAGAGTTCGGGCGGGCCTTGTCGGATAGCGCCGATCCCATCGGTTCCTCCAACCCCGTCCCGGCGGAGTCGATCGACCGAGGGGCCCTTCGGCCGAGCCACCGATGACAGACGAACAGTCCCGGTACGCGCGGGTGCCGGTGCCGGAAGTCACTGGGGAAGAACGGCTGAAGTCGTTCGAACTGATCTACGGTCCGTACTCCCTGGAGGATGCCGTCCTCGAGGGACAGCGCTGCCTCGAGTGCGCCCTCCCGTTCTGCGTGGAGGCCTGTCCGATCACCCAAGACTGCCGGGGCTACAACATCCTCGTCGCGCAGCGAAGGTTCGACGACGCCGCCAAGGTCGTCCTCCGGGAGAACCCCCTCGCCTCGACCCTGTGCAAGGTCTGCTACCACTATTGCGAGGACGCCTGCATCATGGCCGAACGCGGCGTTCCGATCGCGATACGTCAGCTGAAGCGCGCCGCGCTCGATTATGGGCGATCCGATCTCGCCTACGTCCCGAGCGCACCCCGGAACCAGCGCATCGCCGTGGTGGGCGCCGGACCCGCGGGGCTGATGGCCGCCTGGGAACTCGGACTCCGCGGGTACTCGGTCACCGTCTTCGAGGAAGAACCGTACATCGGCGGCCAGGTGGGCACGATCCCCAAGTTCCACATGGATGGCCGCGAGATCCTCGACGACGTCGGACGATTCCGCAACCTCGACGTCACCTTCGCGCTCGGCCAGCGGGCCGGGGTCGATTTCGCCCCCGAGGCGCTGCTGAAGGCGGGGTACCGGGCCGTCTATCTCGCGCTGGGGACCTCGTATCATAACGTTCTCGGCATCCCGGGCGAGGAACTCCCCGGGGTCTACTATGCGTTCGACCTATTGCGCGCGCTCAACAAGGGGCCCCCGGTCCAACTCGGCCGCCGCATCGTCGTGATCGGGGGCGGGGACGTGGCGATGGACGCGGTCCGATCGGCGCTGCGCCTGGCCGCCCCCGGCGGGAGCGTCCAGCTCGTCTACCGAAAGAGTCGGGCGTCGATGCCGGCGGGGGCCGAGGAGCTAGAAGAGGCCGATGCGGAGCGGGTCACCTACCTGTTCGAGCGCAGTCCGAAGGCGATCCTTGGGGTCGATCGCGTCCAGGGGGTGGTCTTTCAGCGTACGCAACTGAGCCCACCCGGCCCCGGTGGCGTCCGATCGATCGTCCCGGTGCCCGATTCAGAGGAGACGCTGGCCTGTGACACCGTCATCGCCGCGGTAGGGGAGCGAGCCGACCTGAGCGGCCTAGCGCCGGATCTCGGTTTGAAAAGCCGGGCCCATGCCTGGCCCGAAGGCACGAATCCCGACACGATGACGGGGATCGAGGGGGTCTTCGCCTCGGGCGGAAAATCCGTCGTCTACGCAATGGCCGCCGGGACGCGATCGGCCGAGGCGATCGAAGCGTACTTGGCCAAGAAGGACGGACGGAGCCCGATCCCTCGGCCGGATCCGTTCGCGGAGGGCCGACCGCCGGCCCCGCCGAAAGGATACACCGGACCCACCTGGCGGCTCGGCTAATTCGGCGAAGGGGAACGTAACGGCCGATCGCGTGGGCGCCCCCTGTCCATGGGGGCGTGGGAGCGGCGACGGCTGACCCCAGGAAATTTATGGGCGCGGGCCTCCGGCGGTGCGTGCCTCGCCCCACGATCCAGTACCGATACGCCGGCGTCCGGGTCCGAAACCTCGACCGGTCGATCGCCTTCTATTCGGGGCTCGGGTTCCGAATACGGCGGCGCGGCACGATGGAGCACGGGGGCCAGTGGGTCCAGCTCGCATTCCCCCACCGGATCCCCCGGCTCGAGCTCAACTACTACCCTCGGTCCAACCCCTACTACGAGGCGTTCCGACCCGGGACCGAGCTCGATCACATCGGGTTCCGGGTGAGCGACGTCGACCATTGGATCCGCCGATCGGTCGAGCTGGGGGCCCGGTTGCTGTTCTGCATCGATGAGACCCACGAGAGCATCGCCTACGTGAACGACCCGGACGGCATCTGCCTCGAGTTCTTCGGACCCCCGCGTCGGCGGCGCCGCCGCTCGTAACCCTCGCCCACCGGACCCCGCCCGCCCCCGGCGGCACCGGTTCGGTCGGCATGGGTCTATCTATATCTCCATACTAATCTATATTGTAACGTGATAGAATAAATATTACATCGACTCCCATCACCCGGCCGATGAACGCCCGCAACGACCTCACAGGAACCCGTCGAGCTCCCGTTCCGCCGACCTCCGCCCGGCCGGGTCGGCTCCGAACCCCCGCTCCCCGTCGCCTCCAGCGGATGGGAGCGGTCACCGTAGGGGTCTCGCTCCCGCGCGAATGGGTGGGGCGGCGAGGCTTGAGCCCGGGTCATTCGGTCTTCCTCCAAAGCCTCCCCGACGGCTCGCTGATCGTTCGGGACTCGGATGAGTCGCTCGGGACCGCGAGCGTGATGCTGTCGGTCGAAGGCGACGCGCCGGGCGAGCACCTGTTCCGTCGCCTGATCGGAGCATACCTGGCGGGCGCCACCGAATTCGTCGTTCGGCAGCCGGAGGGTCTATCCCCCGAGATTCGCGCCATCGCCCGATCCTTCGCCCGCCGGACCGGACACACGGAGAGCGTTTCCGAGGAGGGAACGAAGCTCATCCTGCGCGATGTCTCGATCGGGGCGAGCCCCCCGGTGCTTCAGCTCCTGCGGAGGATGTTCCAGCTGGTGTATGATCTGCAGGTCGACGCGGGCAGCTCCTGGTCCCCCCGCGGTGGCGCCCCGGCGGCGAGCCTATCGAACCGCGACGACGAGGTGGACCGGTACGCCTGGCAGATCGAACGGGACCTTCGGCGATCGGGCCTCACCGCCAACGGAGCTGATGCGGCCCGCCGGGGCGATCCGTTCCGCTTCCTCCTGTGGGCGCGGGACCTGGAACGCATCGGCGATCACGCGGTCCTGATCGCCGAGCACGGGACCGTGCTCGCCGACTCCGGCCCTCCGGAAAACCTCCGGCGGATGCTGTCGGGCTACCATGCGCAGGCTCTCGAGCATCTGAAGGCGGCCCATGCGGTCGCGCTCGACCCGAGCGCGGAGCGAGCGAACGCGCTGCTCGACGTCGGCGAGGCGCTCCATGAGACCGAGGCCGCCTTGGCCGATCGCGTGCTCCTGCGGGAGTCCACCGAACGACTGCCCCCGGCCGCGATCCGATCGCTCGGACTGGTCCTCCAGTCCATCGACCGGACGACGGGATACGCCCAGAACCTCGCCGAGATCGGCCTTGACCGGGATCTCGAACGCATCACGCTCGCGGTCCCGCCCCTGGCCCGAGGCGCGGCGCGGGGCGATACAGCCCCCGCGCTCCTCCGGCAAAGCGCGATCGCCCCCTGAGGCAAGTTCGAATGAGGAGTGGGCCGGCGGCTCAGATGCCATGGGCCGGAGATGTCGTCCCCGAACGCCCCGCCGTCATCGGGTCGGTGGGCGTCGTTCCGACGGGCGCGTCGTCGGTTTCGATTCTACGGATTTATGGCATGGCTACCCATATCTAAGATTGTCACTATAGTCTATGCTCGTAGAATATATGTTCCGGGTTCGGGGTCGGGCCGCCGATGAGCGACCTAAAAACCGCCGACTACCGCGCCGCCCGCCTCGGCGACTCCGGGTAAGGTCGGAGCAAGGAGAGAGGGAGTAATGAGCGGAAACTCAACGAGTTCGCCTTCGACGAACGATGCGTCGGCGCCGTCCGCCGGCGACATGGCCTACGTGCGGCGCTCCGGCCAGAGCAGGGGCAACACCTGGGTCATTGCCGCGGTGGTCATCGTCGTCGTGATCGCCCTGGTGGTCGGCGGCGGGTACTACGCCGGCCTTTGGGGCAAGGCCAAGCCGAGCCCGAACAACAATGGGTGCACGACCAATTGCACCAAGGCGGCGTTCAAGATCCCCTGCGGCTCGCTGACGGCGGCGGGATCGACCTTCGTCTACCCATTGATGGCCGTCTGGGCCTCCGATGTCGCGGGCCTCCCCTGTAACTCGACGAACTCGGGAGGCGCTTCCTCGGCCCAGGTCAACTACCAACCCGTCGGGAGCGGGACCGGAGTCACCGATCTCACCCAGAAACTGGTCGACATCGGAGCTTCCGATGCTCCGTTGACCACCACCCAGACCAACGCCCTCCCCGGTCCGGTCGTGACGCTGCCGGATTCGGCCGGCGCCGTTTCGGTCATCTACAATCTGAAGGTGACGAATTCGGCCGGGACGGTCGTGCCCCTGAACCTATCGGGGTCGGTCATCGCCCAGATCTTCCAGGAGAACATCACGGTCTGGAACAACTCCGCGATCACCGCGCTCAATCCGGGCTCCAAGATCCCCGGGACGCCGATCGTGATCGAACACCGGTCGGATGGGAGCGGGACCACCTTCGCCTTCACCAGCTACCTGTCCCTCGAAAGCAACTATTGGAAGGGCAAGTACGGAGCGGCGACCGCGATCAACTGGCCGGCGGGGTCGTTCGGTCAGAAGGGGAGCGAGGGTGTGGCCGGCGCGGTCGCGAGCACCGCGGGCGCCATCGGCTACGACGAGCTCAACTACGCGCAGGAGGAGGGGCTGAACGTCGCCAGCGCGGCGGTCCAGAACCCGAGCGGCGCGTACATCGTTCCGACGGTCGCCGATACCCAGCTCGCGATCGCCTCCGCCGCCTCGTTCCCGAGCCCCACGGGGAGCTGGCAGAACTTCACCGTGCTGAACGCGGCGGTCGCCGGCGCGTATCCCATCGCGACGTTCACCTACCTGATGGTGTACACCGACGTGGGGAAGGTGTACGGGAGCTCGATCACGCAGGTCCAAGCGCAGGAGCTCGTGAGCTTCCTCTGGTGGATCACCCACACCGGGCAGAACGCCTCGGCGGGATTGTTCTACGTCCCCCTGCCCCACTCCGTGATCGCCGTGGACGAGGCCGCGATCGCCGATATCTTCTACAATGGGGTGGCGCTCCAGTCGCATTAGGGGGACCTGGGCTAGGACCGAGGGATGCGACATGCGCCGATGGCCGCCGGGGCGCCCCGTCCGAAGGGGCGAACGCGCCCCGGCGACCTGATCTTTCGCGGGCTGACCGGGGCGAGCGCCTTCGGGGTCCTCGGGATCTTCGTCCTCTCGATCCTCCTGCTGATCGAGGCGAGCCAGAAGAGCCTCGCCCGGTGGGGTCCCGGATTCCTCTGGGGCCAGGTCTGGAACCCGAACGGAACCCCCAGCTCGCCGGAGGTGTTCGGCGCGCTGCCGGCGGTGCTCGGCACCGTCGAAACCTCGTTCCTGGCGATGCTGATCGCCGTCCCGCTGAGCCTCGGGATCGCGGTCTTCCTGACCGAGCTTTCCCCGTCCTGGCTGCGCGGCCCGTTCTCGTTCGTGATCGAGCTCCTCGCCGCCATCCCCTCGGTGGTCTTCGGGATCTGGGGCGCCCTCTTCCTCGTGCCGTACATGGGGACCTCGGTCGACCCGGGGCTGGCCGCCACGGTCGGACGAGTACCGGTCCTCGGCGCGCCGTTCGCCCCGAGTCCCGTCGGCTACACCGGGGATGGGAGCCTGACGGCCGGCATCATCCTCGCCATCATGGTGATCCCGACGGTCGCTGCGATCAGCCGGGAGGCGTTCAAGGCGGTCCCGAACGATCTTCGGGAGGCGGCCCTGAGCTTGGGGGCCACCCGTTGGGAGACGACGCGCCTCGCCGTCCTTCCGTACGCGAAGCGGGGGGTCCTCGGGGCGATCACGCTCGGCCTCGGACGCGCGATCGGCGAGACGATCGCCGTGGTGCTCGTGATCGGGAACTCCTACACGATCGCTAGGTCGCTCTACGCGCCTTCCGTCACGATCGCTTCCTGGATCGCCAACGCGTTCGGCGAATCCTCGGGCCTGGAGCGGGAGGGCCTGCTGGAACTGGGCCTCGTCCTGCTCGGACTCTCGCTCCTCGTCAACATCGCCGCCCGGATCATCCTGCGACGTTCGGTCTTCACGGAGGGGATGGGCACGTGAAATTCGACCGGGACCTCCGCCGGAAGCTGTTCAGCCACGCCATGACCGTCGCGTGCCTGGTGTGCGTGGCGATCGCCATCATTCCGCTCGGCTCCATCCTGTACGAGTCGGTCCTCCGGGGGATCGTCGTGATCAGCCCCTCGTTCTTCACCTCGAACGCCCCGCTGCCGTGCAACCCGCAGTTCCAGCCGAGCTGTCAGTACGGCGGGATCTACAACTCGATCCAGGGCACCCTCCTACTAGTGGGGATATCGGCCGCCGTCTCGCTGCCGATCGGGATCCTCGGCGGGATCTATCTTTCGGAGTACGGCCGCCATCGGGTGGGGGACCTGCTGCGCTTCTTCGCCGACGTCCTCACCGGCGTACCGTCGATCGTCGTCGGGGTCGTCGTGTTCTCGTTGTTCTTCCTGCTCGCCCAGTCGGGGGTCATCCCCAGCAACTACATCCTGAGCGTGTTGTCCGCGGGGATCGCGCTCTCGTTCATCATGATCCCGATCGTCACCCGAACCTGCGAGGAGGCGCTCGCCCTCGTCCCGACTTCGACCCGCGAAGCGGCCCTTGCCCTCGGGGTCCCGAAGTGGCGATCGGTGGTGTCCATCGTGCTGTCCACGGGCCGATCCGCGGTCGTCACCGGCGCCCTGCTCGCCGTGGCCCGCGCTGCCGGCGAGACCGCGCCGCTGATCATCCTGGATGCCGGCAGCCAGTTCTCCTTCCAGGTCTCCGCCGGGCTGCACCAGCCGACCTCGTCGATCCCGTTTTCGATCTACAACTGGGTCCAGAGCCCCTATCCGAACTGGACCGCCGACGCGTGGGGCGCGACGTTGGTCCTCGTAGTCCTTATGCTCGGCATCAGCGTCGCCGCCCGGCTCGCGCTGCGCAACAAGTTCGGAGCGGGCGGGGTGGTCTGAACGTGGCGGCCGACGACGCACCGGCCCCGGACGGCTCCTCCCCGGCGAAGTTGCGGGTGGAGGGCCTCTCGGCCTGGTATGGGAAGAAGCAGGCCCTCGACGAGGTGACCATCGACTTTGACGACAACGCCGTCACGGCGATCATCGGCCCTTCCGGGTGCGGGAAATCGACGTTCATCCGCTGTCTGAATCGGATCCACGAGACCGCCCCGGGGGCCCGCGCGAACGGCCGGGTCATCCTCGATGGCGAGGACATCTACACGCTCGACCCGGTACGGGTCCGGCGACGGATCGGGATGGTCTTCCAGAAGCCCAACCCCTTTCCGACGATGTCGATCTTCGGCAACGTCGCCGCCGGACTACGGCTCAACGGGATCCGCGATCCGCGGATCGTCGAGGAACGGGTCGTCCGAAGCCTGCGGCAAGCGGCGATGTGGGACGAGGTGAAGGAGCACCTGGACGCGCCCGGGCTCAGCCTATCGGGCGGTCAGCAGCAGCGACTCTGTATCGCGCGCGCGCTCGCGGTCGAGCCGGAGGTCCTGCTCATGGACGAGCCGTGCAGCGCCCTCGACCCGATCGCCACCTCGAAGATCGAGGACCTCATCTTCGACCTGAAGCGGGAGTACGCGGTGATCATCGTGACGCACAACATGCAGCAGGCCGCGCGCGTCGCCGACAAGACGGCGTTCTTGTACCTGGGCAAGCTCGTCGAGTACGGCGCTACGAAGGAGATCTTCGAGCGCCCGAGGGAGAAGCTCACCGAGAGCTACATCACCGGGAGGTTCGGCTGATGCCCGAACGCGTCGCGCGCAAGGCGTTCGGGGAGGGACTGGTCCAGCTGAACCAGCACACCGTCGAGATGGCCGGTCTCGCCCAGAAAGCGGTCCGGATGGCCGTCGACAGCCTCGTCAACCGCAACGACGACCATGCGAAGGAGGTCTTCCTGCTCGACCGGCAGATCTACCGGTTCCAGCAATCCGTCGAGGGGGAGTGCACAGACCTGATCGCGCTGTTCGCCCCCGTGGCCCGGGACCTTCGGACCGTGATGACCGTCCTGAAGATCTCCACCGACATCGACCGGATCGGCCGGGGCGCGCGCAACATCGCCGAGATCGCCCTCGAGCTCTCCCAGGTCGGGGACCGGCCCGCCAAGCTCACCAAGATCAGCCGGAACGCCGACCTCGCCATCCACATGGTCGACCAGTCGGTGCGCGCCTTCGTCGAGGGCAACGACCGCAGCGTGCGGGAGATGGGCCGCTTCGACGACGAGGTCGACACCCTCTACCGGGAGATCTTCAACGACATCCTCGCCGGCCTCAAGGACCGCTCCCTGAAGCCGGAGACCGGAGTGCGGCTCGTCCTGATCAACCGGCACATCGAGCGGATCGCCGACCACGCCGTGAACATCGCGAACCGCGTCGTCTACCTGGTCAGCGGGGAGTCGACCCCTCCCACGTCCCGAATGTCGATCGAGCCTCCGCCGCCGGGGGCCGAATCTCCCCCGCCCGCGCCCACCACGGAGGGTTCGACTAGCCCGGCTCCCGGGGCTCCGCCCCCCCCGGACCCCGGGGTGGGCTAGCGAACTCAGAGGGCCGGGCGAGCGGGCCCGCCGCTTTTCTCGGTCACTAGCGGGCTAGGAAGGGGTTGGTGCCGCGGCGCTAGCAGCAGCCGCCGGAGCCGCATCCGCAGCCGCCCGAGCTCGGGCCGGATTCGCCCGACGCTAGGGGGGCGATGCCGTCCTTCGGGATGATGCGGAAACCGGACTCATTGAGGTCCTGGACGAAGTCGATCTTCGCCCCCTCGAGCATCTGGGAGGTGGTCGAGTCCGCCACGACGTTGAAGCCGTCGACCTTGACGACCTCGTCGCCGTTGCGGGGACGATCGAACGCCATGCCGAAGCTGGGCCCGGAGGCCTCCCCTCCGCCACAGCATCCGCCACCGCCCGACCCGCAACCGCCGCCGCCCCCGCCTCCGGACTGGAGGAAGACGCGGACCGCCGTTCCGGGCTTTTGGGCCCCGATGAGCCGGCGCACCTGATCCTTGGCTTCTGTACTGACTTCGATCTTCAACGGCATACCTGGGGCCCTCCCTGACTCCCCGTGCGAGTAAGCGTTCCCGGCGTATTTAACTCGCCGGCCCAGCCGGTTGTCCAGGTAACCGGGCCCTCACGCGGAGAACGACTTGCCGCAGGAGCACGTCGCCTTGGCGTTGGGGTTGAAGATCTTGAATCCGGACTGTTCGAGGCCCAACAGGTAGTCGACCTTGAGCCCCTCGAGGAGGGGGGCGCTCGACCGATCCACGACCACCTTCAGGCCTTCCTTCTCGAAGGCGACCTCGTCGCCGGTCTCGGGCTTGTCGAACGTCATCCCGTAGGTAAGGCCGGAACAACCGCCTCCCTGGACGTAGAGGCGCAGCGCGGTTCCCGGCTTCCCCTCCTTCTGCATGATGCGAAGGACCTGGTCGTAGGCGGCCGGCGTGACGTCCACATGCACCATCTTCGTCGCTCTCCGATGGATTGAGCGACGGTTCGGGTAAAAAGCGTTCCCCCGATGGTAACTGTCGCGAAACTGGCTACGCATGGGACCTTGCCGGTCGGGAAAGCTCCGGCAGGAGGCCCAGCGATCCATCCCTTCCCCCCGGGTGGGCCGATCCGGACCTCCCGATCCGGCCCCCGTCCCTCCTCCTTTTACAAGGGTGCGGATAGCGCGAGCCGATGTGTCGATTGTTCGGGATGCTGGGGAACGGTCGCCCGAGCGCGGAGCCGTGGCTGGTGGAGACCGATCACTCCCTACTGAAACAGGCGAACGGGTCGAACAAGCAGATCCAATCCGACGGATGGGGGATCGCCTGGGAGGCCCCGGGTGAGTCGATCCGGATCGAGAAAGGCACCGGCGGGGCCTTCGCCCCCGGCGAGGTCGACCGATTCCGGGCGGCGGCGACCCGCGCGCGTGCGCCACTGGTGGTCGCCCACCTCCGGAAGGCCAGCAATCCCATGGGACTGCCGAGCGCCCGATTGATCGCGACCGAGAACAGCCAGCCGTTCTCCCACCGACAGTATCTATTCGCCCACAACGGCTCGATCCATTTCCCGAGGGAGACCCGGCCGCTATTGGGGGGGTACGAGTCCAAAGTGCAGGGTGTCAACGACAGTGAGGTTTTGTTCTACCTCATGCTCCACCACCTCGACCGCCAGTCGGATCCGCTGGCCGCGTACAGCCGGGCCATCGCCGACCTGTTCCGGGTATGGCAGGAGAAAGGCTCCCCCCGGATCGGCCCGTACAGCGGGCTCAACGTACTGTTCTCCCGATCGCCCGAGGAGCTGTGGGCGTTCTGCGTCTACCGCGGGGAGCACGGGCCGGGGTTACTCGACTCGACCCACCCGTACTATGAGCTATCGTACCTGGCCGACTCTCGCCAGATGGTGGTCGGTAGCGAGCCGTTCGATTCCACTCGATCGGACTGGCGACCGCTGCGCAACGGCCAGTTCCTCCACGCCTGGGCCGAGCACGGCCTCGTCGGCGTGAAAACCGGAACGATCCCGATGCCTCCCGAGCTTCGGGCGCTCGCCTGATCCGGACCCTCGATCTCGCGGGGCCAAGGGAAATCATTCCGGGGGCGAGTCCGGCCGAATCGGTGGTGTCCGTGTCGATGGAGGAGGAGATGGTGTCCGGGCCGGACCTCGGCGCGGGGTTCCTCTTCCAGCTGACCCGCCGTCGCCACGGCCCGGAAGCCACCTTCACCTACCACGCGCAGGAGGGCGGCCAGGACGCGAATGGTCCCCCGATCGGGACCCCCGAGCCGTTCGGGTGGGCGCGCGCCCCGGCGATGTGTCCGTTCGGCGGCCGGACCTGCTGGCATCGCACGTTCCGGACCGAGGACCGGGAAGTCGGCGTTGTCCGGGCCGCGTACAATCGGATGCGGTTCGTGATGGAGGCGACCCTGGCCCAGGCGTATCGCGGAACCGTTCCTCCCTGGGAGGCCGCCCTCGCCGAATGGTGCACCCGAGTGGTCCCCTCGCTCGCGGCGGCTTCCGCACCCTGGGAACTTTCCGGCCCGGCCGCGCAGGCGATACAAGGACGACCGGTTCCGGTCGGCACACTGGCCTTCCGGACGAACCCCGCGGGGGTCCGGGCGGCCGCAGCATCGATCCCCGAATACCTGATCGAGCCCCCGGGTCAGACCGAATGGGGAGCCCACCTCGTCGTCGCCGCGCGCGCGTTCGTCGGGACCCTGGTGCAGGGAACCCGAGTGGAGTGGGGGGCGGGCCCGTCCGATCCCTCCACCGGAGTCGGACCCGCCGCTCCCACGGTCGCCACGGTCCACTGGAACGGCCATTCCATTCCCGTGGCGCGCGAACCGTAGCCCGAACGCTCGATTTGCGGTTCGTCTGCGCTCTCCGAACGCTGCCGTGCCCCTTCGAAGCCTAGGTTCATTACCCGGCCCATTCGAAGGACCGCCGTGAACGCCCAACCCGTCCTCGTCAACGTCGAACACCTCTTCCCGCACGATCTCGTCACCTACTACCGATGCCCATACGAGATGGAACTCCACCGGGCGCATCGAACCGTCGCCGGGCCCCCTCCGGCCCCGGCGGTCACGCCGCTCGACGTCGTCCCGCTCCACCGATCGCCACTATTCGATCCGCCCGTGATGCGGGCCCAGGCGAGCGAGGGCCGCCTCGACGTCAACCCCGATGACACCCTCGTGTACCTCGACGAGCACGAATCCGGCTTGCCGGTGCTCTTTCCGCCGGAACGGGTCGCGATCCACCCGTACGTCCGGGCCCACGGGCTCTCGCTCGTGGACCGGGAGCTCGAGTTCAGCGGCCGGCCCGACCTTGTGATCCGACGGGGCGACGGCTCGTTCTTCCCGGTCGAGTACAAGTCCACCCACCTCTACGTCGGATTCCACGAGGCCCACGGTCGGGCGTTCGACGTCCTTCAGGCGATCGCGGAGTGCCGGCTCGTGCACGCCGCCTTCGGGGTGCGCCCGACCCACGGCGTCGTCCTCTACGGGGACGTCGCGGGAGATGGCGTCCGGGAGGGGTGGGTGGAAGTCCCGTACGGCGATGCGGAGGAGCGCTGGCTCAAGGTCGCCCTCGCCCAGATTCGGGCCGACCGCACCCGCGCGCCGGTGCCCGCAGAGCGCAACTGCTCTGGATGCGAGCCGAACTCTCAGGGGTTGTGCCGGTACGCGGCCGCCCGGTTCGAACGGCCCCACGCGTAAGCGCCGGGGGTCAGGTCTAGCCCGCGGCCTCGCGGGGCGGGCCGGTGGGAGGTTCCTCTTGAGGGGCCCGGTCTCTCCGACCTCGGCCCCCGAAGATCTTCCACCGGTACAGGCGCGCCAGGTGACGGACGTATCCGGCGAACTGGACGCCACCGAGCTTGCTCTTCCCCGCAACCCTCGGACGAAAGTCGATGGGTACCTCGTAGCGCGGGGAAGGCCGGCATTTCACGAGGATTTCCAACCCGATCTTGTATCCGATCGGCGCAAGGGCCGCGCGGCCCAGGATCGGCTTCGCCACGGCGAAAAACCCGCTCATCGGGTCGCGAACGTCGGTCAGGGGTCGAGCCAGGAGCGCCGCCCCCCACGATATGGCTCTACGACCGGATTTCATCCCCGGCAGGCTTCCGCCGGGTACGTGCCGGCTCCCGAGCACAAACTCCGCCCGGCCCGCGAGCACCGGCTCCGCGAGCGCGGCGATCGATTTCGGTTCATGACTTCCGTCCGCATCCATCACCACGATGGCTCGGCCCCGCGCCACGGCCAGGCCCTCGACGACCGCGGAACCGAGCCCACGGTGTCGAGTCCGGACGATCAGCCGGAACGGCTCAATCTTCGACCAGCGTTCGACGAGGGGAATCGTACCGTCGGTCGAGGCATCGTCGACCACGATGATCTCGGCCCGATACGGCGCGATGGCGTCCAGCAGGGCCGCGTGGATCACCACGAGGGCATCGTGCTCGTTCAGGGTGGGTAGGATCACGGACAGGTCCGGACCCACCGACACATCGTCCCGGACCTGGCCGGGGCTAATGGAGCTGATGGCCCGATCTGGGGTCCACCCCCGCGGTCCGGGCCGGCGGAGAGTTGGGAATCCGGTTTTTATGGCACTCGTTAAATAGAGTGGTCGGGTTTCGCCCGCCCGCGCTCTCACTGGGCGCGCCATGCACTCGCAGAGACGATGGTCTCTCCGGGGAAGGGCGTAGGTCCGGACCGTCCCCTGGACGGTCCGCCGATGACGCCGATCACACGCGTTCTGGACGCTTGTTAAGTGTCGTCAGTGTAGCTGACTCCTGTCAGTTGGGGAATGGCTGGGCTCGGGCGCCGATGAAGGTCGTGCCAAGCTGCGATAAGCCGTGGGTAGGCGCAAGGAACCTTCGATCCACGGATCACCGAATCGGAACTCCGGTCCCGCAAGGGACATTCCGCAAGGAAGGGGAACCCCCCGAAGTAAAGCATTCTAGTAGGGGGAGGACAAGAAATCAAACGAGATGCCGCTAGTAAAGGCGATCGAAAACGGCATAGGACAAACCGAATCCCCGCCCGGCGAGGGTGGGGAGATGTGGAGTAGTGGACCTTCGTACTCGCAGGCTTCCGTAGCCGAACGGGCCTGGAACGGCCGGCCAAAGAGGGTGATAGCCCCGTAAGCGGTCGGAAGAGGCGAGATTGGAGGTATCCCGAGTACCGTGTGTTGGATATCACGCGGGAAGCTGGGAGGTACAGTCTTCTGATCCTAAATACGTCCCGAGACCGATAGCGCATTAGTAGTGCGAACGAACGCTGAAAAGTACCTCGGAAGGGAGGTGAAAAGAGCCTGAAACCAACTGACGATAAGCCGCATGTGGCCCCCAAGGAACGAAGCGGCCGCAAGGCCGTGGACACAGGGTCCATGCGTCCGTTTTGAATAACGGGCCAGGGAGTTTCGATCTATGGCGAGGCCAAGCTCCTCAACGAGCCAAGCCGCAGGGAAACCGACAGTCCGCAACGCCGCAAGGCGCCAGGGACGGGGTGCGCTCGCCCGAAGTCATAGGTGGAAGACCCGAAGCCAATCGATCTAAGCGTGGGTAGGTTGAAGCCTGCCGAAAGGTAGGTGGAGGACCGAACCGGTGTTGACGTGCAAATCACTCGGATGACCTGTGCTTAGGGGTGAAAGGCCAATCTAGACTGGGAATGGCTGGTTCCTCCTGAAACTACTCGCAGGTAGGTCTCGGCCGAGCCAGCGCGGGATGTAGAGCACCGATTACGGGATTCGGGACCGAAAGGTCTCGGCCGGTTGTCGAACTCCGAAGTCCCGCGTCGCGAAGACGCCGGGAGTGAGCGCGGCAGGGGTAAGCCCGCCGTGCGAAAGGGAATGCAACCCAGCCTCGCATTAAGGGCCCCAAGTGCCGGTTAAGTGTCATGCAAAGGGCGTCCGTGTTCGAAGACAACTGGGAGGTGGGCTCAGAAGCAGCCATCCTTCAAAGAGTGCGTAACAGCTCACCAGTCGAGGGCATGGGCACCGAAAATGGACGGGGCTAAACCGGCCCCCGATATGCGAGCGTGCCGCCGTAGCGGCGATCGTGTAAGGAGGCGTGGTGCCTGGGTAGAAGTAGGGGCGTGAGCTCCTATGGACCGGGTTCCATTGAAAATCCTGGGAGGAGTAGCAGCAAAGACGGGTGAGAATCCCGTCCGCCGTAGGGGCCAGGGTTCCACGACAACGTTCATCCGTCGTGGGTTAGTCGAGCCTAAGTGAGTCCTTAATCGGCACTCGCGAAAGGAAACACAGTTAATATTCTGTGACTCGCAGGTTAAAGCGTCCTCGAGGAAGCCAGCCGCTAGGGGGAGTGGGCATACGCCAACCCATCTCTTCCTCGTCGCCCGGGGGAGTACCGTCATGGTGAGAACCCGGGGAAGGGGAGTACGGGTCTCCGCAAGGAGACTTCTCGCGATGCGGATGGCCCGTGAAAAGTCGAGGACGGCAACTGCGACTCGTACCGAGATCTGACACAGGTGCCCCTGGGTGAGAAGCCCAAGGCGTGTCGGCGAGAATTCGAGCGAGGGAATTCGGCAAATTAGCCCCGTAACTTCGGGAGAAGGGGTGCCAGACACGAAGGTGTCTGGTCGCAGTGACCAGGGAGCTCCGACTGTTTAATAAAAACATAGGTGGCCGCGAGACTGAAAAGTTGTGTATGGCCGCTGAATCCTGCCCAGTGTCGGTATCTGAAAGCCCGGTTCAACGGGACGAAGGACCGATAAACGGCGGGGGTAACTATGACCCTCTTAAGGTAGCGTAATACCTTGTCGCTTAATTGGCGACTTGCATGAAGGACCAACGAGAGCTCTACTGTCCCCGCTCGGAAGCCGGCGAAACTGACTCATTGGCGAGCAGTCCAATGTCTTCCGTCTGAAAGCGAAGACCCCGTGGAGCTTTACTGCAGCCTGCGGTTGTGATACTAATCCGAATGTGTAGCGTAGGTGGGACTCGTTACCAGGGCGGGCCGCTAGGTCCGTTCCGAGAGGCCAATGAAACACCACCCTTTCGGGTTGGTATCGCTCACCCCGCAAGGGGGACACCCGTAGGTAGGCAGTTTGGGTGGGGCGCCACGCCCTCCAAAAAGTAACAAGGGCCCCCAAAGGTCGGCTCAGGTGGGTCAGAAATCCACCGTAGAGTGCAAGGGCAAAAGCCGGCTTGACGGGAATCTGCCTAACGAGGATTCCCGATGCGAAAGCAGGGCCTAGCGAACCACCGTGCCTCCCCTGTAGGGGCCGGTGATAAGAGAAAAGTTACCCCGGGGATAACTGAGTTGTCTCCAGCAAGAGTCCCTATCGACCTGGAGGCTTGCTACTTCGATGTCGGTTCTGCCTATCCTGGTGGTGCAGCAGCTACCAAGGGTGGGGTTGTTCGCCCATTAAAAGGGATCGTGAGCTGGGTTTACACCGTCGCGAGACAGGTGTGTTGCTTTTTGGCGGAAGTGCAAGGGTCTCTGACGAGAAGGTTCCCACAGTACGAGAGGAACGGGGAATCGGCGCCTCTAGTCCATCAGTTGTCTGGCAAGGCATCGCTGAGCAGCCACGCGCTCCGGGATAAGGGCTGAAAGCATCTAAGCCCGAAACCCCCTCGAAAACGAGAGACCTATGAGGACATTCGTAAAAGACGAGTTCGATAGAGCCGGGGTGTACTCGGAAAGCCTTCGGGCGATCCGTTCAGCCCGCGGCCACTAACGTCCGCAGCTACGTCAAGCTGGCGGCACTTGGCAGTCAAGCAGAACGCGTGTGCAACCCTTTCCCCCTTCGGGGCGGCCACCGCTAGACCCGCTCGAAGGGATCGGCGCCGGGGCCACTACGACGGCTGTTCCAACAAGACTTAAAAGGGCGACCGATAGGATTCTCCAGCGGCGCCGGGACCATGGGACGAGCCCTCGTACACACTTTCCTATTCAGCGTGGTCCTCGCCGGGATCACCGTCGTCCTCGCCACGGCCGTGTTCGCGTGGCGATTGTCCGAGCTCGTATTCCTCGCGATCGATCCCCCGCTCATCCCGTTCCTCGGTACGGGGCTGTCGGTGCTGTTGGCGATGGACGCCACCTACTTCTTCCTCGTCCTTCCGGCGCTCGTCGGGATCCTCCTGGTGCTCGCCAAGATCGGCCAGCGCAAGCACCCCGCGCCGCCCCCGCCCGCCCCGTTCGAGTGGGTGGGCCGGCCGGCCGCGGTCGTGCTCACGGCCTACGATGACGAGCTCGCGATCGGCGAGGCGGTCAAGGAGTTCCGCAGCCTTCCGCAGGTCTCCGAGATCATCGTCGTCGACAACAACTCGTCGGATCGGACCGCCGAGGTCGCCCGAAAGAACGGGGCCACGGTCTATGCCGAGACCCGACAGGGCTACGGGTTCGCCTGCATGGGCGGCCTGCAATACGCCCTCGAGCACACGCAGGAGGAGATCATCGTGCTCGCGGAGGGGGACATGACCTTCTTCGCGCAGGACCTCGAGAAGATGCTGCCGTACCTCGCGGAGTGCGACATGGTCCTCGGCACCCGGACCACGCGGACCCTCACCTTGGAGGGGTCCCAAATGGATTGGTTCATGGCCTGGGGCAACGTCTTCCTCGCGTTCCTGATCCGGCTGCGCTACTGGGACAACACCTTCCTCGGCCGCACCCGCCTGACGGATGTCGGCTGCACCTTCCGGGTGATCCGTCGGGAGGCGCTGGCGCGGATACTGGACGGACTCACCGTGGGGGGCCACTACTTCTCGCCGCACATGATCCTGGTGGCGCTGCGCCGAAACCTGACGGTCATCGAGGTCCCGATCCGGTTCCGCAAGCGGATGGGCCTGTCCAAGGGGGCCGGGGGGAGCCGGGCTCGGGCGGCGCGGATCGGGCTCGAGATGGTCCGAGAGATCGGTCTCCACTAGGGGGACTCGGGCGCGCCCCTCGCATTGCCCTCCGCTCCCAATCGGGGACCTCCACTCAAATACCGATGTCGCTCGCCCTTTCTCGGATGTTGGGGGCGGGCTTGGACGGGCCCGCACCGGTCTCCAACGCCCCGATCGCGCCGGCCGCCGAACCGGGTCCCGCCGCCATCGAAGGCGCTGCGGGCCCCGGGGCCCCACCTGCCGGTCCCCTGACCCGAGCGGTCCGCTGGGCGATGGCCCGATACGAGCGGCTGCGCGCTTCCAAGCTCCTCGCATATCCGTGGGCGCCCTGGGCGGGGTTGTGCCTGGCGGTCGTCATCTTCACCGCCTTCGTCGGATGGGTCTGGAGCACTCGATACTGGGCCTTCCTCACCGCCGCGTGGGATCTGGGGGTTTACCATCAGGCGTTCTACACTACCGTCTTCGATCACCGGTTCTTCTATTACACGGCCGATCTGCCGGCGGGGACCAACGGCTACCTGTTCTCCGCCCATTTTTCCCCGTTCCTGTTCCTGCTGGTGCCGGTCTACGCCCTGGCGGCCAGCCCGTCGATGCTGCTCGTCCTCCAGGCCCTAGGGCTCGGGATCGGGGTGATCCCGGTCTACTTTCTCGCGCGATGGAAGCTCGGCACGGGGGGTTGGGCGGCCCTGTTCGCGGGCGCGTATCTGCTCTACCCGATGACGATCGGGACCGGATGGTACGATTTCCATCCCGAGGCGTTCCTCCCCGCGACCGCGCTCGCGGCGGTCTACTTCTACGAACGCGGTCGCCTGGTCCCATTCCTCGGCGCCTTCGTCCTCGCGCTCTCGGTCATCGAAACGATGGCGCCGTTCCTCCTATTGTTCGCCGGGCTGGGCCTCGTCGCCGCCCTGTACCGAAGGCGAACCCTCGGGGTGGAACGGTTCCGACGGGAACGCCTCCTGTGTGGGTCGGCGGTGATCGTGGCCGGTGCGTGGCTGGCCCTTTCCGTCGCCGTGACGTTCGCCCTCAGCCCGAACGGCGGGACGTTCGGCACCGGATACGGGTCGGGATGGTCGATCCTGGGGGCGAGTTCGATCCTCGACGTCTATCCGAGGGTGCTCCTGGCCCCCGGCGCGGCCGTGCTCGCCCTCGGGCACGACCTCGGCCTCAAGGCCCTGTACGTCGTCCTCGTGTTCGGGGGCCTTGCGTTTCTCCCGTTCTTTGGGCCGAAGCGCTACCTCCTGCCGGCGCTCGCCTGGGTGGGCCTGGCCCTCCTTTCAAACCACGTGGGCTACTATCTGGTCAACGATCAGTACACCGGCTACCTCCTTCCGTTCCTGATTCCGGCGGCGGTCGGCGGGGTCGATTGGTGGCGGCGCGTCGATCTCCGGCCGTTCCGCACCGGTCTCCGTAGCCCTTCGATCGCCGGCGCCCTCGTGGTGGGCATGCTGGCGGCCACGGCGGTTTGTTCCCCCTTCCTTCCGGCGCCGTACGATTCGTTCAACGCGGTGGAGCACGGAGTTCCGTTGGTCACTCCGCAGGACGCCCAGCTCCACGAGGTGATCGGGCTCATCGCGCCCGGGGCGGCGGTTCTGACGACTTCCTTCATCTTCCCGGAGGTCTCGGACCGGGCGGACGCCTACGTCCTGCCGGTCTCGAGCCTCTTCATCGCGCCGCGGACGTTCGAGGGGGTGGTCGGTCAGTATGTCAACGAGTCGAGCGACGTCCTGGTCGACTATCAGGTCGACTATCTGGGGGCCGTCCTGCTGCAGCGGTCCGCCAACCTCTCGGCGTTCGGGCTGGAAGCGAGCGCCGGGGGCGCCGACCTGTATGCGCGGGGCTGGGTCGGCCCGCCCAAGCTGTGGGAACCGGTCTCCGTGGTGTATCCGGGGGCCTCCCTCACCCCGGTCCTAGGAACCCCCGATCACGCGAACCGGACCTCCTATGGGGGCACCCTCGTCCACGCCGCCGGCACGGGCCCGGGTCAGTTTTGGAGCGGGCCGGTCCTGCAGCTGATCCCCCCCGGTCGATACGAGATCCACGCGTTGGCGCACGTGACGGCTCTCGACGCCGGCCCCCAGGCCGGGTTCACCATCCTCGAACGGCCCATCGGCGTGAACGAAACGGCGAGTCGCGTCGGGGCGACCGGTCTCACCTACGCGTTTCACACGTTCGTGGTCCCGGGACCCCCCCTGATCCTGTACAACCAAACGACCTCCCCACCGGCCGGGGCGCCGGTATCCTTCGAGGTGAATTGGACGGCGGAGATCACGTGGGGCGGGCCGGGCTATCTCGAAACGCAGGGCTGGGTGCTGTCCGCAGGCGCCTCCGAACGCCTGGACTGGGTCTCGATCCTCCAGCTCAGCGCTACCTGACCCGAGGTGGGATGACCGAAGTTCCGGCGCGTGAGGACCGCCCTGACGAAGGGGGCTCGGCCCCCGGGGCCGAGCGCCCGGCGACGCCGGCTCGATCCCCGTTCGGCGCCCGCCGGTGGCGCCTTCGCGTCGCCCCGGAGATCCGGGCGATCGCAGTCCTCGCGATCGTGGTCCTCCTCTTCGCCTATCCGTGGAAGGCCGATGGATCGGCGACGCAACCGGCGGACCTGCCCGCTGTCGACTCGATCTATCCGGAGAACTCCACCTCGGTGGTCTTCGATGCCGCGCACGCCACCTTGGGGGTCAATGGCCCCTCACCCGGGACGGTCCGGGTGGACCTGCTCCATACGATCTATCCGTTCACCTTCCAGTCGGTCGTCAGGGTGGACCGCCAATCCGGCCCCCTTCCCTCGGATTGGCGCACGGTCTCGGCCTCCGCTCCGTGGCCGGCCGGCGGAAAGGCGTTTGACGTCTACTTCGGGGCCTGGAATGGGACCACCGTCGACGTGGCGAACGTCACCGTGGCCGAGACCGTCGCGCCCCACGCGGCGGTTTTCACCCAGAACTTCACGAACTCGACCGCGCGCTGGCACCTTTCCCCGCATTCCACGTTCGGGGTATTTGGCGATCCGGCGCTCGAGGGGATCCAATCGTCGACGCTGGGACTCGCCGTCGGCGACGCGACGATGCTCGATTCGGTACCCGTCCCGGCGGGGGTGTCGGGGATCGACGTTACGGGCCTCGTCCGCTTCAACGGGACTCCCGGGCCCTTCCACATCGTAGTCGATGTGCTGGGGTCCAACCTGACCCATCTCGCCTACCTCGACGATTGGCCCGCCTGGTCGAACTACTCCCTTCCCCCGGCGCCGGTTACGGTCAGCTTCTGGGATGCGGCCCTTCCGTACTCCGTCGATATCGCCTGGATCCCCTCCGGCCCCGCGCTGGGATCGGTGACGGCCGAGTACGCCATCGGGGGCGTGGCGGTGCAGGCTGAGCCGATCCAGAGCTATCAGCTCGCCGAGCCGATCGCCCTCTCGGTCGGCTGGTCCCCGGCCCACAACCTCACCTTCGCGCTGACGCCCCCCGGCGGCACGACCACCTACTGGTCGACCGCCCAGCTCGCCCCTCGTCCGGGGCTGACAGAGCTCCTCGGGGCCCCGCAGAACACGGTCTCGGCGTACGCCGAAACCCCGATCGCGTTCGCGAGCACGACCACGTTCTTGAATGCCTCCTTCACGTTCCGAGCGGCCGGCACGTTCACGGCCCTATCGTCCGGGGATGGCCCGGCCATCGCGGGGACGCTGGCGGGAGTGGCCGTGGTCGGGCTGTTCGCCCCGGAATGGGCACCTTCGGTGCGCCGGTGGGCGCGGTGGTGGCCGACCCTCTCCCTCAGGTCATTCGCGCGGTCGACGGCGCACCGTCTCCGCTCGCACTGGCTCGCCCTCGGCGTCGCCGGCGTGGCCCTCGGATTCTACGGGTACCTCGCCGAGAACTTCGGCGGCCACCCGTACGACAACTGGACGTTCAAGGTCTGGATCCTTGCGAGCCAGGCGAACGGAACCCGTGGGCTGTACGTCCAGCCCGAGTTCGTCGGGGAAGCGATCGTCCGTGGGACGGTGCCGTGGTCGACGGTCGGGTTCGGCTATGGGCCGGTCTGCGCCGAGCTCTTCCAGGGCCTGAGCCGGCTGGTGGCGCCCTTGTCGGGGTATCCGAGCGTCGTCGCGCTGAATGGGGCGACGGGCGTCAGCGCCGAGATCAAATGGCTCCTGGCGCTCGGGACGATCGGCGCGGGGATCGTGCTTTATGCCCTGGTCCGCCGAACGACGGGGCGATCGCTCCTCGGCGTGGCGGGGTTCCTCCTCTTGGTGGTCAACCCGGCGATCGCCTTCGACTCGGTGGTCTGGGGAGAGACCGATTCGATCCTGTACTTCCTCTTCGTCCTGTTCGCCGTCGCCGCGGCGTACCGTCCGTCCTGGGCGATGGTGGTCGCTGGGATCGCGATCGCCTTCAAGGAGACGGGTCCGATCCTCCTGCTGCCGGCCGCCCTGCTCGTGGCCGCCCCCGGCCTGGCCTGGGGGATTCGGCTGAAGCGCGTCGCGCTCCTGGCGGCGACCCTGCTGCTGGTCACCATTCCGGTCCTCTGGGCCGGACTTCTCCCATCGGTCCTCGTGACGCCTTACCTCGCGCTCTTCTCGAATTTCGTCACGGGGAATGCCGGCGTACATCCTTTCGTGAGCCCGGAGACCTACACGGTTTGGACGTTGTTCACCCCGTTCGTTGGCGTCGACGGGATCGACCGAATGATGGTGCCGTCCGCGACCGCGCTGCTGCCGGGGGTGTCGTTCTCAGTCCTCGGCACGGCGGCGTTCGGGCTCGCCGCGCTGGCGGCCCTGGGGTATTCGCGCTCTGCCGGGCGAACCGAATCCCCGGCCTTCTGGCTCCTCGCCACCTCCTTCTCCGCGATCATCTTCACCGCCCTTCTCACCGGGACGGGTTCCCGGTACTACACGCTCGCGATCCCGGGCCTCGCGGGAACCCTGGCGCTCGCCTGGCCGGGGGCCGGGCCTCGGCTCCGGGGGGTGCTGGTCACGGTTTACGCGATCCCGACCGCGATCTCGTTCTGGACGATGTGGGGCTTGTTCACGGTGATCATGCGGCGGGAATACCCGGACATTCGGGGCCTGGGGCTCTCCTACAACCCCGTGAGCCGATTCGTCGCCCTCGGGTACCCGAACGGCGTGGTCATCACCCTCGGTTCGCTGGGGGCGGTGGCCCTGGTCGTCCTCGTCAGCGCCTTGCTGGTCCAGTTCACCCGGAGGGCCCACGACTCTAATGGCCGGGAGGCCGGGCCGGCGTCACGGGGGCCGGAAGACCCAGACGCCATCCCGCCTCGGCCCGCCAACGCTGGGGTGACCTCGGGGGCCCGCCCCGTCGGGACCGCCCGAAGCGGGGTCGTCAGGGCGCTCGCGCGCGCCAATAGTCGTAGATCGACCGCAACGTCTCCTCGATCGGGATTCGAGGGGTCCACCCTACCTCCCCCTTGACCTTGCGATTGTCCCCTAGGATCAGCGGTTCATCCGCCGGTCGGATCCGCTCGGGACTTACCCTCCAGGCCACCTTGGTCCGGGCCAAGCCGATCAGGGTATCGAAAACGCGTTGGAGCGGGTTGGCCCGGCCACTGCAGAGATTGTAGGCGTCCCCGGGTCGTCCTTGCCGTGTGACGGTCTGGATACCCTCCACCATGTCCCGCACGTCCGTGAAGTCCCTTCGAGTTTCGAGATTCCCCACCTCGACGAACTTGGCGCGGCCCGCTTCGACGTTGGCGATCTGGGAGGCGAAATCGCTCGGTGCGTCGTGGGTCTTCCCCGGCCCGATCGTGTTGAAGATCCGGCCCCGGATCGCGGGGACCCCATAGTTCCGGAAATACTGACGGGCCAGGAGGTCCTGGGTGACCTTGCTGACCCCATACGGGTGGAGCGGGAACAGCGGAGAATCTTCGCGCGCGCCCGTTTCGGAGCCCGCGGCATCCCCGTACTCCGCGCTCGAGCAGGCGATGAAAACCCGGGGGGACGCGCGGGAACGGCGCGCCTCCTCCAGCACATTGACGGTGCCCTGGATGTTGACGCGGAGGGTCTCCCAAGGCTCGGCCCACGACTGCGATGGGAGGCTCATCGCCGCGAGATGATAGATCTCCTCTGGGACGCACCCGCCGACGACCTCTCGAACTCGGGTGGGATCGGTGACATCCATTCGGTGGATCGATGCGGCGACCTTCTCGACCTCGGATCCCGGGGCGATCGGCCCCCAATGGCAGGCCACGACCTGCCTCCCCGAGGCGGCCAGGCGAGGGACCAGGACTCCCCCGATGAATCCCTCGCTCCCGGTCACGAGCGCGACCGGACCCCCTCGGCCCTTACCGGGCGGAGGGTCCCGGCGCTCCGCCGGTAGGCCCCCGGCGGCGGAAGGTCCCGAGCCAGCCCGGGGGCGCCGGGTTCCTCGACGGTCCGCCAAGAGCACGTTCCGTTGGCCGGTCCTCGATCGACTATTGGCCCATCGAGATAAAGCCGACGGATTCCGGCGTTCCTTGGGCCTAGGCGCGCCGCACGGATCGGCCCCGTCGCCGTGCCCCCGACCGGTTGGACGACCGGCGCGGGGTACGTCTTATCGAACGCCACTTCCCAAAGGGCGTCGTGGACGCCCGTCCGGTCCCCCGCTTGAATTTGACCGCCGGTCCTCCCGCCTCGGAAGCCCCCTCCGAGGCGATGCCCCCCTGCACCATCGTGACCCGCCTGCTCTGGCCGGGGGTCGGTCGGATGGCCATCGAGGAGGCCCGCCGGCTACCGGCCGACCTATTGGTCCTGCGGGAGTCGGCCAAGCCGGTGCAATACGATCTACGCGATCTCCGGCTTCGTTACCTGCGGCGCCAAGGGTCCCGCGGCCTGCTCACCCCCATCTTCCGGAAGATCACCCTCGCCTACAACCCCGGCCGCGGCGAGGACGCGACGGTCGACCTCGACCTGATCGCACGAGCCAGTTCCGAGGTGGCCGGGCCCGCGCTCTATCACGACCAATTCGCCGGTCTCTCGGGACTCGTCCGTCGGCTCCGGTCCGGCGCGGAGTACGCGCTCTACCTCCACGAAACCGCCCTCGGCGACACTCCCGGCGTGATGACCACACGCTCGCCGTTGGCGGACTACGCGGTCCGACGGTTCGATCGGACCGTGCTCGATCGGGCCTCGCTGGTCCTTACGAACAGTCGGTCGAACCAGCAGCTCCTGTCGGAATACGGGATCCGTTCGGAGGTCCTCTACCCGGGCTGCGACCCGCAGCCGTCGGTGCCGACGGATCGGGAGCCGATGGTCCTAGCGACCTCGGTATGGGAGCCGACGCGGCGGATGGAGTTCTACGTCGACCTTGCGCGCGCGACCCGGGCCCGCGTCGTCCTGGCGGGAACGTGGGCGCGTCCGGAGGAGCTCGCCGCCTTCCGTCGGCGCTACGGCGACCTTCTGGACATCACCGGCCCGATCTCGGAGGCGGAGCTGATCGACCTCTCCCGACGCGCGTCCGTCTATGTCCGATTCGGATTCGGCGAGCGGGGACCCGGACAGGGAGGGATCCAGGCCCTGGCGTACGGGTTGCCGGTCATCTCGAACCGCGGGCTGCCCATGACCGAGCTCATCGACCCCGGGGAAAATGGGTTCGTTGTCGATACCGCTCGCGAAGCGGCCGAGTGCGTCGATCGGATCCTGGGCGATCCGGCCCTTCGGAACCGGATGAGCGAGGCCGCGCTCGCCCGAAGCCGGGAGCTGAGCTGGTCGAACCACGCCTTGCGACTGCGCACCCTCCTGAACCGGACCGCGATGGGCTCGGACCGATAGGCGGACGACGTCGGGCCCGACCCGGCCGGCCTCTTTTCCCGCGCACCGGGGCGGGGGAGCGCCGCCGGAGTCCGCGCCCCTTAAGGTTCCGCCCGCTCTCGATCGAGCGTGCCTTCGCTGGGAGCCGCTCAAAACCATTGGCCGGTCGTCGCCTGGATCCGGCTTCGGGTCCCGCCGCCGGCCCCCCCGTTGATGCTCACCGCCGGACCCCCTCCCCCGCCGGATCCTCCGCTCGAAGCCCTGGCGCGGGAACCGATCTCGACCGACCCTCGCAAGAGGGTCTACGCGACCGAGGAGGAGGTGGACGGCGGCGTCCTGCGGCTCGTCTGGGATTCCGACGATCCGGAATTCCTCGAGGCGGAGCTGCGCGCCCCGTTCTACGGGTCGCGACTGCCCCCCGATCGCGTGCGCGCCTTCTGGGCGCTGGTCAAGGAACGAACCCGCCCGCTCGGCCCGCTCCCGGTCGACGGGGCGGACCCGTCCCCGTGAGGTCGGGGTGGGGGATCGTCCGAAGTCTAGGGGGCGACTCGGCGACCGATGATCCGATCGACGTTCCTTCACCTCCCCGGCGTCGGTCCGGCGACCGAAGCCGCGCTTTGGAGCCGAGGAATCCTCGACTGGTCCGACCTTCGGCCCCCGCGCGTTCCCGGTACGCCCGGGGTTACGCACCCGGCCTTTGAACGGGAGCTCGCCGCGAGCGAACTTGCCCTTTCCGAGCGGCGGGCGGGATGGTTCGCCCATCGTCTCCCGGGCTCGGAATGCTGGCGGTTGTTCCCCGAGTTCCACCGGGAGGCCGCGTTCCTCGACATCGAGACGACCTCGCTATCGCCGTACGAGGGGATCGTCACGACCGTTTGCGTCCACGGCGGCGGGGCGACGCGGTCGTTCGTCGCCGACGACGATCTCGAGGAGCTGCCGGCGTACCTGGATCGATTCCAGCTGCTCGTGACGTTCAACGGGATCCGCTTCGATATCCCGTTCCTCCGGGTCCGCTTTCCCCAGCTCCTCGTACCGCCGGCCCACATCGACCTGCGCTTCCTGCTCTACCGGATCGGCTACGCCGGCGGCCTCAAGCGGATCGAGCAGACCCTCGGACTCGGGGACCGCGCCGGCGTCGAGGGGATCCACGGCCTCGATGCGGTTCGACTGTGGGAACAGCACCGGCAGGGCCGACCCGGCGCCCTCGAGCGCCTCGTGCAGTATAACCGGGCCGACACGGTCAACCTCGAGCCTTTGCTCGAGTTTGCGGTCCGCGAGCTCGGGCGCCGCCTGCTCCCGTCGCGCACCTTCCCGGTAGGCTCGGTGGCCCCGCCACGGACCAGGGCCACCCCCTAGGGGTAGGTCCACCGATACGGGGCCGGGATACGGCCCGCCCCGGGTCCGGGCACCGCCCGGCGGATACGCTCCGCGGCGTCCTCGCAGTACTCGGCCGACCGGTCGATGTGCAAGTAATGGCGGCCCGTGCGCCGCGCGACGGCGGCGACCGTGCCGGTCCCGCCGAACATGTCGAGGACGGTATTGCCTCGGTACGAGTAGAACTTGATGAGCCGTTCGATCAACTCCTCCGGGAACGGGGCCGGATGGCCCGCGCGCCGACGCTCGGGCGGAATCGGCCAGTACCCGTCGGAGAACCGCTGGAACTCGGCGGCGGTGATGTCGGCGTCCTGCCGGCGACCGTCGAGCTTCCACTGGCCCTTGGAAAAGACCAGCACGTACTCCCACGAAGGGACCACGTGGGGGTTCGACGGACTCTTCCAACTCCCCCAGGCCGTACGGCGGCCCATCGTCTGCTTGTACCAGATGATCTCCGTCCGCATGATGAACCCCATCCTCCGAAGGTCCGTCGACAGGTCGTGGTGGATCGGCCGGAAATCCTTGATCGACGTGGGCGCGACGTTCAGGGCGAAACGCCCCCCCGGAACGAGGGCCCGATGAAGCTCCCTCCAGACCGAGGCGAGCCAGCTCAGGTACTCCCCGTGACGGCGATCATCCGCGTACCCCTCGTACGGGATGCCGACGTTGTACGGCGGGGAGGTGATGGCGAGATGGACCGAATCCGGCGGGTGGCCACGGAGTACCTCTAGTGCATCGCCCTGGATCACGGCGTCGGTCCATCGTCGACGGCCGGCGGACCGGCCGCCCGAGTCCGCCCGGACCACCTTCACGTTCCGTCGGCTGAAGCCTCACCGCCCTTCAACCTTCCGGACCGACGGGGCCGAGGGCTCCGACGGACCTTTCGGACCGATCGGCGCCGGCGGGGCGCGCCAACGGTATAATCCCCCCTCCGTGGACGAGAGCCATGGCCATTCGGATCGCTGTTCCGAAGGAAACAGCGGCGGGCGAGCGGCGGGTCGCGCTGGTCCCCGAAGTGGTCGGGAAGCTCGTAAAAGGCGGCTGGGAAGTACGCGTGGAATCCGGGGCCGGGACAGAGGCCGGCTTCCCCGATGCCGAGTACCGATCCGCCGGCGCGATGATCGCTGCGTTGCCCGAGGTATTGTCGGGGGCCGACATCGTCGTGGGCATCCAGCCGCCCGACGCCGCCTCGGTCGGCCGGTATCGGCCGGGCGCACTTTCAATCACGCTCCTGTACCCGGGTCGGCACCTGGACCTGGTTCGCGCGCTCGTCGCCGCGCGCACCCGGGCGTTCGGGCTCGAGCTGCTTCCGAGGATCACCCGCTCCCAAAGCATGGACGTGCTCTCCTCCCAGGCCACGGTCGCGGGGTACGCCGCCGTGGTGCTCGGGGCGGGACTTTCGCCCCGGCTCCTCCCGATGCTGACCACCGCGGCCGGAACGATCCGCCCGGCGAAGGTACTCGTGTTGGGCGCCGGGGTCGCCGGTCTGATGGCGATCGCCACCGCCCGCCGGCTCGGCGCGGTCGTCGAAGGATATGACGTCCGGCGCGCCGCGGGCGAGCAGGTCCGCAGCCTCGGGGCGAAGTTCCTCGAGCTCTCGATCAACGCGGAGGGGCAGGGCGGGTACGCCCGGGAGCTGACCGCCGAGGAAAAAGCGCAGGAGCAGGCGATGGTCGCGGCCGCGGTGGCGCAGGCGGACGTGGTCATCACCACGGCGAACATCCCGGGCAGGAAGGCGCCAACGCTGGTGACCCGCGCGACCGCGGCCCAAATGAAGCCGGGCGCGGTTCTGGTCGACCTGGCGGCCGAATCGGGCGGGAACTGCGAGCTTACGGTCGCCGACCAGACGGTCGTCGCGAACGGAGTGACGATCGTCGGTCCGACGAACCTGCCCAGCCGGGTGGCGTACCACGCGAGCCAGATGTTCGCCAAGAACCTGCAGTCGTTCCTCGCGCTCTTCGAGGTCCGGGACGGCGCGCTCGCCGACGCCTACACCGACGAGATCCTTCAGGCGACGCTCGTGACCCGGGACGGTCAGGTCGTCCACGCCCCGACCCACGCTCTCCTCGGAGCCGGGCCATGATCGCGGAGGTGTGGGCAGCCCTCTACATCGTCGTCCTCGCCGCCTTCGTCGGCTATGAGGTGATCAGCCGGATCCCCACCCTCCTGCACACCCCGCTCATGTCCGGGTCGAACTTCGTCCATGGCATCGTGCTCATCGGCGCGATGGTGGCGCTTGGGTTCGCGACCACCCTTCCCGAGGAGATCCTCGGCTTCATCGCCGTGGTGATGGGGGCGATGAACGTCACGGGCGGCTACGTCGTCACCGACCGGATCCTCCAGATGTTCGACCGGTCGAAGTCCAAGGGCGGGGCGCGATGATCGACTTCATCGACCCGATCTACATCCTCACGATCCTGTTCTTCGTCCTCGCGCTCCAGCGGATGAGCGATCCGAAGACGGCCCGCAGCGGCATCGTCTACGCGGGCGCCGCGATGCTCGTGGCCGTCCTCGTCACCTTCTTCGTCCCCGGGATCGGGAACCTGCCGTGGATCGTGATCGCCGCGGCGATCGGCGGCTTCCTCGGATTCTACGCGGCCAAGCGGGTCAAGATGACCGACATGCCCCAGATGGTCGCGATCTTCAACGGGATGGGCGGCGGTGCTGCGGCCGCCATCGCCGCGGTGGAGCTCGTGGCGTACGCCGAATCGACCGGCTTCCTCGGGCTCGCGATCGCCGGGGGACTGATCGGATCGGTGTCGTTCTCGGGGAGCGTGATCGCCTTCCTGAAGCTCCAGGGTTGGATGACCCAGCGGCCTGTCACGTTCCCGGGCCAACAGCCCGCGAACATCGGGGTCCTGGTCGTGGCGGCCGCCTCCGGAGGGCTCCTCCTCCTCTACGCCGGCGGGATCTGGCTATGGCCGTTCTTCCTCCTGGCCCTCGGCTACGGGGTGATGATGACGCTGCCGATCGGCGGCGCGGACATGCCCGTCGTCATCTCGATGTACAACGCCCTGACCGGGGTGGCCGTGGCCCTCGATGGGTTCGCGCTCGTCGACACCTCGGCCGGGGCGGCGGCGTACGCGATGATCATCGCCGGGACGCTGGTCGGGGCCGCGGGGTCGTTCTTGACGATCGTGATGGCCCGGGCGATGAACCGTTCCCTGGCCAACGTCCTGTTCGCCGCCTACGGATCGAAGGTCGAGGAGGGCGCGACCATCGCCGGATCGATGAAACCGATCGACGCGGAGGACGCCGCGGTGATGCTCGCGTACGCCACCAAGGTGATCGTGACGCCCGGCTACGGGATGGCCGTCGCCCAGGCCCAGCAGAAGGTCAAGGAGCTGATGGATGCCCTGGAAGCGAAGGGCGTCCAGCTGAAGTTCGGCATCCACCCGGTGGCCGGGCGGATGCCCGGGCACATGAACGTCCTGCTCGCGGAGGCGGGGGTGCCCTACGATCGTCTGTTCGACCAAGAGGAGATCAATCCGGAGTTCGCGAGCGCCGACGTGGTCCTCGTGATCGGGGCGAACGACGTCGTCAACCCGGCCGCCCGCCGCGCCGGGAGCCCGCTGCAGGGCATGCCGATCCTGGATGTGGACCGGGCGAAGAACGTGCTAGTCCTGAAGCGCGGCCAGGGCAAGGGGTTCGCGGGGATCGAGAACGATCTGTTCTACAAGGACAATACCCGGATGCTCTACGGCGACGCCCAGGAGACGGTCGCCAAGCTCGTCCAAGCCGTGAAGAAACTCTAGGCGCGAACGCGCTCGCCCGGGCCCGGAGTCACCCGCCCCATTCGCCGACGGTCGCCGTCGGAGATCCGGGGCGCTCGGGGCCCTCCAACGACGGCCCCCGCCGAAAAGACCATCCGCTTGAGACCTCTCCCATGGACCGGGGGGACCGGGCCGAAATGAAGACTCGGACGATCCGCCAATCCATCTGGATCCACGCCGCACCCAAGCAGGTGTACCGCGCCCTGATGACGACGCGCGGACACGCGGCGTTCACCGGGGCCGAGGCGCGCATCAGTCCGAAGGTCGGAGGGGCGATCGAGGCGTGGAACGGCTACATCCACGGCACGAACCTCGAGCTGGTCCCCGACCGCAAGATAGTTCAGGCGTGGCGGCCCGCCGAGGCGTCCTGGCCGGAGGGTCACGATTCGAAAGTGACCTTCCGACTCACGCCCGTGCGCGGCGGAACGCGGATCGGTTTCACCCATTCCGCGGTCCCGGCCGAGCACGCCGGGCATCTTTCGAAGGGCTGGAAGGAATCGTACTGGGACCCCTTGCGCGCCTATTTGGAACCCCGCCCGAGCAGGGCCCGGGGCCGACCCCGGCGTCGCTAGGGCAGGACCTCCGAGTCCGGCCGATCCAGGAACCGGTCCGCCGGAGGACGGCCCGGGCCGGCCGAACGGCCGGCGGGCAGGCTATCCTGAGCTAGCCAAGAACGATCGGACGGATGCGAGGCGTAGCATCCAGAGGATCCCCACGGCGAGGGCAACCCCGGGGACCGCTCCAACCGTCCCGAGCCCGAGGGAGATCACTCCGACCACGAGTCCGGCTAGGGCCACCCCGACGCCGTACGTCCACGCCCATCGGTAGGCGCCGATCGTAGCGATCCCGGCGATCAAGAACAGGACCCCGAAGACGACCAGAGAGGTGCCGAGGAGGCTCGCCACGGTGCCGAGGATGGCGTACGATCCGGAGAACGTGACGATGCTGCCGATGCCGAGGAAGATGTGGACGAAGCCGCCGAAGAAGGAGAATATCCCGAGGACGATCTGGGTCAGACCGAGCGCGGTCACGGAGCGGGGTCGGGACGGCTTCGTCGGGCTCTGCATGCCCTCCGACAGGGGGGCGGACGTATTTCAATCGGCAAGGGAAGAAAGGTATATCGAGCGGCCGGGGGAACGGCGGGCGTGACCGGGCGCGCCCGCATGCCGACCCCGGCGCCGATCCTCCCGGCGGTGCCTCTGACCGCCTGCCCGATCCGCGCGACGATCGGGACGCTCGGCCACAAGTGGTCGCTGCTCATCCTTCGGGACATCGCCTTCTTCCGACGGGTTTCGTTCGGTGCGATCCGGCGCAGCTACCCCGAGATCACCCCGCGGGTCCTCTCCATGCGGCTCCGTGAGCTCCAGAAGGACGGCATCATCGAACGGGTGGCCGACCCGGGGAAGCCCCGACGGGTCCGATACCGGCTGACCTCGGAGGGCAGCGATGTGCTCCCGATCCTGACCGCCTACTTCCAATACGGCATCCGACATCACGCCGCCCGCGTCTTCCCGGATCGGTCGCCGCGGGAGCTCGAGGAGGTCTTCCCTAGCGATCAGGTGGACCTGCTCGGTCGGCTCCTCGAGTACGCCCACACCGCGGGGGACGGGGTGGACCGCCGACCGGTGGTCCTCGACGATGCCCGGCCCTCGGCCGACGCCGCTCCGAATCGTCTCCCGACCCGTCGAACCCGCACGTCGGCCCCGGGATAGTCCGATAGAGTAGCGGTCGAGACCCCGGCGCGAACGATGCTGGGGGACCCCCCGCCGTCGGGTCGGGGGTCGATCGCCGATCCGCTTCGGCTTCGCTATATGTATCTCGGCGGCCTCGACGCAAGGATGTTCGCCCCCGGCCTGATCTCGGCGGTTTTCTACCGACGTCGACCGACCGGCCTGCAGATCGCCCTCGGGATCGCGTTCACCATCGCCCTCTCGGGGCTGCTCGGCTACCTCCAGGATCGCGGGACCCCGCAGGTCTGGGAGAACGTTGCGCTCGCGATCGCGGGTGGGCTCGTCCTGTATCTGGCGATCCTGGCCTACCTCGTCTACGTGTACTTTCCCAAGCGCGAGGCGTCGGTCCGATCCCGCCCGGCCCCGCCGGTCGCCCCACCGACCTAGACCGACGGACCGGCGGCGTTTCGCCGTGTCGGCGCCGGCCGCGGTCCGCGCGAAGTGGCTCGGGCCGAGGATAGAATCCGGGTCCCCACGGCCGAGTGGGCGCGGCCAGATTCGAACTGGCGACCTTCACCGTGTCAGGGTGACGTCATAACCACTAGACTACGCGCCCGCGGCGCGGGGGACCGACGACCAGTTCTTATCGCTTCGCGGTCGGGAGCGCGCGCGCGTCCTCAGCCGTACCCGCCGGGGAAGTTGCCGGAATCGGGATGCTCGTTCCATTGGTAGTAGCCCATCGACTGCCGCTGCGATTCGCTGACGTCTTGGCGGAGTCCGCCCTGGAAGGAACCGTACGTGGCGTTGATCTGCTCCTCGATGGACCGGGCCCGGGCCAGCGCTTCCTTCAGGTGCGAGGCCTCCAGGTAGGTGCTCCCCGAGATCGCCGCGAGGTCGCCGGCGGTGCGGATCAGGCCCCCGAGCTCGCGCAGCCGCAGCGTGAGGGCGTTGCGGCGCCCGTCGTGGGCGTGGGCCCGTCGGGACGCCTCCTGGATGAGCTCGAGGACCGCCTCGCGCGTGGCCGGCCGCAGCCGGCCGTCCGTGGCGATCTCCTGGGCGCAGAACTGGGCGAGCTTCAAGCGGTTCCCCTCGGTGTCGGGCATCGTCGTGTCGAGCAGGATCTCGTAGCCGCCGCCGGCGATGCGCGAGCGCAGCGGCGAGAGGATCTGCGATAGGTCCTGGATGTTCGACGCCGCGACGAGGATGAAATCGCAGGGGACCGAGTCGACGCGCACCGAGGCGCCCCCGGATTGCGGGTTGCGGCCGGTGATCGGGAAGCGCTTCTCCTGCATCCCCGTGAGGATGTGGCGCTGCAGGTGGCCGAGGTGCGGCAGCTCGTCGATGAACAGGACCCCCTCGTGGGCCTCGTGGATCGCGCCGGGGATCGTCCGCTCGTACGGGGCCGTCCCCAATTGGGGGTGACCGCCGTATGGGTCGTGGCGGACATCGCCGAGCAGCTCGGTCTCGCTGGCGCCCGTCGCCATCACGAACGGGTTGCGGTCAAGCTTGACGAGGACCTTTCGCGGGCTCTCCTTCTGGACCGAGCGCCTTCGCTCGAGCGCCCGCTGGTCGAGGACCTTGATCCGGTCGCCGGCCCGCTCGTAGGCGACGACCTCCTCGACGCCGTTGCGCAGCCGCGTCGTGCGGACCGACTCCATCGGGTTCCCGCCGGGGCTCACCGTGAGCTCGAGGATCCCCCCGACGAGGTCGCGGAACGGATTGCCGCTCCCGGCCATTCCCGGCAGCAGCTGCTTGAGGTTCCCGCAGCTCGGGCAGTACCGTTCCTGCGGGTGCGAATAGAAGCTGCATCGGGGACATCGATAGCCGAGCCGCTCGGCGACGGACGCCGGGGCCTCCTTCGGGTCGACGAGCTCGCCCTCGGTCCCCCGGTGCGCCTCGCGCTCCCGCATGACCTCGTCCCGCCCGACGACCTCGACCGACGGGCGTTCGGGGTTCTCCGGGTTGTGCACGATGCGGATCTCCGTCTCGGGCCGGTCGAGATGCAGGGCGAGGGCCTGGGCGATCATCGACTTGCCGATCCCCGGGGGTCCGACGAGCAGCAGGTGGCGGTGTTGGTACGCGGCGACCCGCGCGATCTCGACGGCCTTCTCCTGGCCGATGACCCGGGCGAGCGGGTCGGACGGGATGGCGATCTGGTCCGTCGTCTCGAACGCGTCGAGGGAGGTCAGGGGCCGGTGGGGCCGGTCGACCGCCCCGATCGATGGGTTCCCGCTCAAGGTGCCACTCTTAGGAGCGCGCGAAGGGGTTTAACAGGTCGGTTCCGCGAAGGCAACCGCGCCGCCGAATCGGCGATGGTCCGGGCGCGCTCGGCTACCCGGCCCGCGGCGCCGGGGGGGCCCCGGTATCCTGTCGGGTGTAGACCCGGATGGAGTCGGGGATCTTCCCGATCGCCCCGATGCGGTTCGCGACCACGGTGGCGATCCCCTTGTCGTGGGCGACATCGAGCAGCCGCTGGCTGACGACCCCGTCGAAGACGACGGCCTTCGCCGGCTCGCTGAACGCGGCCAGGGCATCGATCATCTCCTTGACCGGGACCTCCCGGGCGACCGCCCCATCGGCGGTCACGAAGAGCGACTTCGAACTGTTCTCGATCCCGCCGAGGAGCTCGAAGTACCGCTGCAGCTCCGGGGGCATCGGCGCGGCCGGGGCGCTGGGCGGTGGCGGCGGCGGAGGGGCCGGCATCGGCCGACCGGGGGCGTCCCGGGGCGGCGGGGGCGGGGGCGGCATCCGATCGCCGCGTTCGTCGCGCCGGGGCATGCGGTCGTCGCGGCCGCCGGGGCCGCGGGAGCCGCCGGGTCCGCCCCCGTCGCCGCGCTCCTCCATGGGGGCGCGGGAAGCGCCGGTCGACTCGAACCCGGTCATCTCCAGGTACTGGTTGATCGGGATCTTGTTGCGCAGGCACTTGACGAGCTGCTTCTGCGTGAGCTCCTCGACCTCGCTGCCCCGCGGGGCGCGGGCCACGAAGTCGATGTCCATCGTCTGGAGCATCTCCCGGAGGATGAGCTCGCCGGCGCGGTCCCCGTCGGTGAAGACCGTGACGGTCTTGCCGCGGGAGAGGTCCTTGACGGTCTGCGGGACGCTCGTCCCCTCGACGGCGATGCAGTTCTTGATCCCGGACCGCAGGAGGTTCAGGATGTCCGACCGGCCCTCGACGACGATCAGGGCTTCGGCCTGGTCGATGTTGGGCCCGGCCGGCAGGTGCTCGGGCCCATAGGAGGTGATCTCCTCGACCTGGACGGCCTTGCGGACCGATTCGGTCAGGTCGAGCCCGACCCCCTTCGAGCTCTCCTGGAGCTTCGTCAGGATGTCCTTCGCGCGCTCGACGACCTTCTGGCGCTTGGAGATGCGGATGTCCTCGACGGAGACGATCTCGATCTTCGCCCGGCACGGACCGATCCGATCGACGGTCTCGAGCCCGGAGGCGAGGATCGCGGTCTCGACCTGGTCGAGCGAGGAGGGGATGATGATCTCGCCCTCGCTCTTGCCCTTGCGCGAGTCGATGTCGACCTCGATCCGGCCGATGCGGCCGGACTTCTGGAGGTCCCTCAGGTCGAGTTCGTCGCCGAGGAGTCCCTCGGTCTGGCCGAAGACCGCGCCGACGACGTCGGGTTTCTCGATGACCCCGTCGGCGGCGATCCGGGCGCGTATCTGGTATTTGGCGGCGTTCGGGTCGTTGCTCATGTTCTTGTTGCTCCTTGCTTGGTTGTTGGGAGGAATCCCTTCGAACGAAGGGTCCGGCCCGGGGACGGAGCTTAGGGATACCGAACGCCGTCGACCACGAAGCTTCGGAAACTACGACGAGAGCATGGGGCAAGCATGAGTCGGTATCCGTGAGCGTGGGCGACGGCGGGGGTCTCCCTCCGACCGTCTCCGAGTCTCTTCCTGCCCTTCGAAGGGGGCAGGGGTATTTAAGGGCCGCCCGACGCTTGGAACGACCGGTTTCCCGCCTTTGCCATCTGCTCCGGGCGATCGGCGGGAACGACGAGCGCACGACGTCCCGACCGGCTCGGGCCCGTGCCGCCGACGAGGCGGATTCACCTCTCCGGGAGAAGTCTTAAGAGGCGACTGACCTACCGCGCCCTCGGAGAACTGCGGAATGGCTCGTCGGACCAAACGCGTTGCGCCCGCCGCCCCTTCGAGCGATCCCGAGGCGAGTCCGATGCCGACCCTCGCGGAGGATGATTTCGTCCTTTCGCTCAAGAGCGAGCTTTCGAAGGCCCAGCGCTCGGTCGGCCACGAGGACGAGGTCGAGGGGAAGGAGCGGACGGAGATCACCAAGCGGCTCCTCCAGGACCTGTGGGAGATCCACAACCAGTTCGAGGAGATCTCGGTCCACCTCACCATCGAGCCGTCCCAGACGCTGTTCGCCACGTTCGTCGAATACCCGATGAAGTGGACGTTCAAGGAGAACTTCGACTTCGGCGGGGTGAAGACGATCGAGCTGCACGACCGAACCCCGGGATGGCTCGGCTTCACGCTGCGCTTCTGGTACTACCGGACCCCGGAAGGCAAGCCCCACCTGCGCAGCATCTACGAATGGTGCGAGGGGGAGAGCTACCACCGCTACAGCGGCTGGATGCGGATGATGAACCAGGCGGTGCTCTACGATGCCCATGAGAACTCCGTCGACTTCCGATCGCTCCATCCAATCCTCAAGGACATCATCGTCGCGTGGTACAACTCGCACCTCGCGCGCACCCCCGAGTCATTCGTGGCCCACCTGAAGGAGAAGTTCCCGAAGGGGGCCGCATACGCCAAGGAATCGTACCGTTAGACCGCCCGATCGGGCCGATACCGACGAACGATTAATGTAGGTCGCGCCGCCTCGGCGCGCCTAACCGGGCCTGGGCCCCCGGGCGACGGAATCGCCGATGCGGAACCATCTCGTCGCGTACTTCGCCGAGCACCACAAGATCGTCGAGGCGGATGCGCTCAAGCTCCTGCTCGAGACCCCCCAGCCGCTCCTGTTATCGCGCCGCATCCTCGAAGGGCTCGGCCCGCACGAGGCGGTCATCACCCGGGAGTCCGTCGAGCGGGTCTCCGGGATCTGGCGGACCCTCGACCGGCGGAATCTGGCCCATCCCGCACCCGCCGGGGAGGTTCCCCCGGTCCCTTCGTTCGAACTGATCCACGAGGGGTTCAGCCCGGCGACCGGTGAGGCGCCGTTGCTCGCCTATGGCAAGCTGTTCCGGTCCCGGTTCGAGGCCCTCGCCCGACTCCTGCGGGGCCGTCCCGACCTCGCCAATCTCCGCCCGATCGGAGAGATCCGGCGCACCGAGGGGTCGGCCTCGGCGATCGCGATGGTGCGCGACGTCCGCCAGACGAGCGAGAAGCACCACTTCATCGTCCGTCTCGAGGACGCCTCCGG
Organism: Thermoplasmata archaeon; assembly: GCA_035945215.1. Taxonomy (GTDB): domain Archaea; phylum Thermoplasmatota; class Thermoplasmata; order Lutacidiplasmatales; family UBA184; genus Lutacidiplasma. The sequence continues at coordinate 398,824 of DASZAJ010000009.1, read as the reverse complement.
GGCGCTCGACGCGCTCGTCCTGAAGGATTCTCCGAGCGCGCGGACCGCCTTCCTGCCCGACGAGGTCGTCGGGGTGCGCCTGCAGATCGCGCGAGAGCGGGAACGTCGCCTCCCCCTGGTCGAGGCCGCGATCCGGCCCGACATCCCGGCGGTCCGCTCGCACCGGCGGCCCGACCGGCCGAGCCGGGTGATGTTCCTGTCGGACCTGCATATCGGCAGCCGCTCGTTCCTCGAGGGACCCTGGGAGGCGCTCGCGGAGTTCCTGGCCGGGCGAGGGCCGCGCCCCGAGCTCGCCCGGGAGGTCGAGCACGTGGTCATCGCCGGCGACCTCGTCGATGGGATCGGCATCTACCCGAACCAAGAGAAGGACCTCGCCATCCACGACATCCTAGACCAGTACCGCGCCCTCGGCCGGCGGCTGGCGGAGCTCCCGTCCCGGCTCGACGTCATCATCGTGCCCGGGAACCACGACGCGGTCTGCCCGGCCGAACCTCAACCCGCCCTGCCCGAGGAGATCCGCACGGAGCTGCCGGCGAACGTCCGGTCCCTCGGAAACCCTTCGACGTTCGCGCTCGAGGGGGTGGTCATCGAGGCGTACCACGGCCGCAGCTTCGACGACCTCATCCCGGCGATCCCCGGGGCGAGCTACGCCCGGCCGACCGAGGTGATGAAGCGGATGCTCCTGATGCGCCACCTCGCGCCGATCTACGGCGGTCGGACCCCGATCGCCCCCCTCGCCCGCGACGGCCTCGTCGTCGACCCGGCGCCGGACATCCTGGTCACGGGCCACGCCCACACCTTCGGCGTCGACCGATACCGGGGCGTCCTGTTGCTCAACGCTTCGGCCTGGCAGGCGGAGACCGAGTACCAGCGGATGCGCAACATCTCCCCGGTCCCGGCGCAGGCGGCGATCGTCGATCTGCGGGACCTCAGCCTGACCCAGCTCGACTTCACCTCCGGGGAGCTGCTCGCACCACAGGTGGCCGCGTGAGCCCGCTCCCCGTCGATTCGGCCGAGGCGAGCGGCGCGATGCGCTGGGTGGTCTGCGCCTTCCCCACGGAGGCCGACGCCGCGGCGGCGGCGCGGGATCTCGTGGAGAAGCGTTTTGCGGCGTGCGCCCAGCGGTGGCCGATCCGCTCGGTGTACCTTTGGGACGGCCGCGTGGAGGAGGCGGCCGAGACGCTCCTGGTCCTCAAGACCCTGCCCAAGCAGGTGGGCGCTCTGTTCCGGCGCCTCAAGGCGATCCATCCGTACGACGTCCCCGAGATCCTCGAGCTCGACGTGGCGCGGGTCGATCCGGGGTACCTCGCCTACCTGTACGAGGTCCTGGGGGGCGGACCCCCGCCCTACCCGCTCGGGGAGGACCCGCTCGGCGTCAGGCGTCCGGGATCACGGCGAGCCCGGGGAGTTCACGCCCCTCGAGGAACTCGAGGGCGGCCCCGCCGCCGGTCGAGATGAACTGGAACGCCCCTACCACGCCCAGGTCCTCGGCGATCCGGGCCGAATCGCCGCCGGCGCAGACGTGGTAGCCGGGGAGGGTGAGCAGCCCGGCGAGGACCTCGCGGGTCCCCGCGCTGTACCGGGGGTCCTCGGCGAGCCCGAGCGGGCCGTTCCAGAAGACGGTGCGCGAGTCGGAGAGCCGTTCGTAGAATCGGTCGCGGGTCCGCGGGCCGATATCCCGCGCGACGGCGCCGGCGGGGACCTGGCGCGCGCTCGACGCGAGCGCGTCGCGGCGTCCGGGCACGTCGACGAGCAGATCCTCCGGGAGGACGAGCTCGGTGCCCCGATCCCTCGCCAGGCGGCGCACCTCGCGCACCGCATCGTCGAGGCCCCCTTCCACCGCGGTGGCCCCCAGGTCGGCCCCGTCGGCGGATAGGAACGGAAAGGCGAGCGCGCCGCCGAGCAGGATCCGGTCGACCCGGCCGGGCAGGCTGCGCAAGAGCGGCAGCTTGTCGGCGACCTTCGCGCCCCCCAAAAGGGCGACGAACGGCGCCTCCGGGCGCCCAAGGAGCTTCGACAGCTCCTCTACCTCCCGCTCGACCAGGAAGCCGGCATACGCCGGCAGGTGCTGGGCCACCCCCACGGTCGAGGCGTGGGCGCGGTGGACCGTTCCGAACGCCTCCTCGACGAAGATCTCCCCGAGCGCGGCGAGGGCGGCGGCGAAGCCCGGATCGTTCGCTTCCTCGCCGGGATCGAAGCGAAGGTTCTCGAGGAGGGCAAACTCCCCGTCGCGCAGGTTCCGCACCTTCGCGAGGGTCTCCGGACCGGTCGGGGCCTCGAGCAGCGGGACGGGCTGGCCGAGGTACCCGGAGAGCCGCTCGGCGATCGGGCGGAGCGACCAGCGCACGTCGGGCTTCCCTCGGGGCCGGCCGAGGTGCGACATGACGACGACCCTCGCGCCGCGCTCTCGCAGGTAGCGCAGGGTGTCGAGGGCCTCGAGGATCCGCCGATCGTCGGCGATCTCCCCGCGATCGTTCTGGGGGACGTTGAAGTCGGCCCGCACCAGGACCCGCCGGCCCTCGACGGCAGCGGCGGTGACGGCTCGCTTCCGGCCCATCGTGTCCGGGCAGGGGACCCGGCTTATTTCCGCTTCGACCGGCCGCGGCCGGAGCGGGCCGCCGGGGGCTGGGCGGGCCCCGGGCGCGTTCCGGCCGGCGGGGCGGTCAACCCCCGAGCCTCGATCCGCGCGACGATCCGGCGGGTGTTGGGGAGGGCGAGGCCGAGGCTCGCCCCCCGCCGAAGGATCTCTCCGGAGATCGCGTCGATCTCGGTAGGGCGGCCCCGATCGAGATCCTGCAACATGCTCGAGCGGTTCGACGCGCTCCCCCGAACCACCCGGAAGAACTCCTGCTCGGCCTGCTCCCGGGGGAACGGGAACCCGCTCGCCGCGGCGACCGTGCGGGCCTCTTCCAGGAGGGCGAGCGCCTGGCCCCGGAGCGGGTCGTCGGCGAGGCGGCCGTTGGGGACGCCGTGATCGGCGGTGATCGGGTTCACGGCGGCGTTCACCATCGCCTTCCTCCACTCCTCCTCGTCGATCGACCGCGCCAACCGGACGTCGATGCCCGCGATCCGAAGGAGCGCGTCGAACCCGTTGAGCGCCCCGTCGGGGCCCGGCGTTCCGAGGACGATCTCCTCGGTCGGACTCGCCCGGCGGACCCTCCCGGGGCCCAGCAGGGTCGCTCCGAGAATCTGGATCCCCCGGGTGACCCACTTCTCCGAGTACGCCCACCCGGCCGCCCGCAGGGCCCGCTTCGTCCGGGTCTGGATGCCCAATCCGTTCTGCAGGGCGAGCAACGGCCCCGGATGGACCAGGCTCTGGCCGAGCGCCTGCGCGCCCGCCTCGATGTCCGGCGCCTTGACGGTGAAAAGGATCCGGTCGAATCGGCTTCCCTCCGGGACCTTCTCGGTCGCGGGGATCCGGAAGGGGCTCCCGTCGAGGCCCTCGACCGAAAGCCCGTCCGTTCGGATCGCCCGGACGTGATCGGGACGACCCACGAGGTGCACCGAGAACCCCGCCGCGTGCAGGCGAGCGCCGAGGAGGCTGCCCGTAGCCCCCGCTCCGAAGACGAGGACCTTCAACGGTCGGACCTCCGCGGTTCAGCCGAGCTTTCGAACGATCTCGGGCAGCCGGGCCGGCCGCCCCCAGTCCTGGCGGAGCTTCGAGAGCAATCGCTCGTAGTAGCGCACCTGGTCCTCGGCGTCCTTGACCTGCTGGGCGAGATATTGCTCCTCCCGGACCAGGCGGTCGACCTCCGCGGAGGCCTCGGCCCGGGCCTCCCGCAGGAGCTGCGCCCTATCGTGGAAGGGGGCCGCGGTTCGACGAACCATCGGTTCGGCTCCGGTGGGTGGCTTGGAGGTGGTCGACGAGGGCGTCCGAGTAGTCGGCGAGCCGGCGGAGGTCGGCCTCCAGGCGCTTCAGCCGGCTCTGCCAGCGCCGCCGGTTCTCCCGTACCTCCACGAGCGACTGCTTCAGCAGGCCCAGGCGGTGGCGCCACTTGTCCCGCTCCTGCACGCTCGTCAGGACCGCGTCGACGTCCATCCCGGCCTCCGCACCTGGGTCGGGGCGAATGAAGGTTTCTATCGACCCGCGGCGGGGCCGGCGGCGGCCGGGGGGGGCCACCCTCAAATCTCCGGGGGTCTCGCAGACCGCCGGGACGGGGCGTACGATGGTGGGGCTGGGGAAGGTGGCGGTGCTCGGGGCCGGCAATATCGGCGGGTCGCTCGCCCAGCGGCTGGCGGAGGCCGATCTCGCCCAGGAGGTCTGGCTCGTCGACATCGTGGAGGGGCTTCCCCAGGGGAAGGCCCTCGACATCCAGGAGTCCGCGCCGATCGTGGGCTTCTCCACCCGCGTCCAGGGGTCGACGTCGCTCGACGCGATCGCGGGGGCCGACCTCGTGATCGAAACGGCGGGGCTCGCCCGCAAGCCCGGGATGAGCCGTTCGGACCTGCTCGAGAAGAACGCCGCGATCCTCAGCGGCCATGCGAAAGCGGTCCGGGACAAGGCTCCCGGCGCCGTCGTCCTCGTCGTGACCAACCCGGTGGACGTCATGACCTACTGGTTCCACGCGGTCTCCGGATTGCCCCGGACCCGGGTCTTCGGCGAGTCCGGGACGCTCGACACCGCCCGGTTCCGCACCTTCGTCGCGCTGGAGCTGGGGGTCGCCCCCCGCGACGTGACCGCCTTCGTCCTGGGCACCCACGGCGACACGATGGTGCCGATCCTCTCCCTGTCGAGCGTCTCCGGGGTACCCTTGTCCCGCCTGCTCCCGGTCGACCGGATCCAGTCGATCGTCCAGCGGACGAAGAACGGCGGCGGGGAGATCGTCGAGCTGCTGAAGACGGGCAGTGCCTACTTCGCCCCCTCAGCCAGCCAGGCCGAGCTCGCCCGGGCCGTCGCGCTTGATGAGCGACGGCTACTCTCCGCCACGGCCCTGCTCAACGGGGAGTTCGGCGAGAACGATGTCGCGATCGGCGTCCCCGTCGTGGTCGGGCGAAAGGGGATCGAGCGGGTGGTCGAGGTAGAACTGGCGCCCAGCGAGAACGCGGCGTTCCGAGCGAGCGTGGCGGCCGTTCGCTCCGACCTCGCGATCCTTGCGAAACTGCCGCGGCCGGACTAGCCGGCCGAAGCCGTCTTAGTGGGCCCACGCACTCCCGGGTCCAATGGCGACCGCCGCGGGGGAGCTCCCATCGTCCCGGCCCGTCGAGGCCGTGGAGATCAAGCGGCGGCTCGCGACCCTTCGGTTCCAGACCGATGCCCGGGCGCACGCCCACATCACCACGAAGCCGGAGATCTGCGCGCGCTGTCCCCACTCGTTCTGCACGTTCGTCTGTCCGGCCCAGTGTTACGAACGCATCGAGGGGAAGCTCGTATTCCGCTACGAGGATTGCGTCGAATGCGGGGCGTGCGACATCGCCTGCGACCAGGGTTCGGTCACCTGGACGATGCCACGCGGACCGTACGGCGTCCGATACGCCTACGGATAGGCTCCGTCGGCTTCCGCTGGGTCGCTATCTTCAAGCGCCCCCCGAACGTCCTCGGGGTGGAGAGGAGCTACGCAGTCCGTCCCGTCATCCCCGGAGCCCCTCTCGGGCCTCTTCCCCTACCGGCCCCGCCCCGGCCAGGAGCGGATCCTCGGGGAGGTGGCCGAACTGGGCGCCCGCGGGGGAGCCCTGCTCGTCGACGCTCCGACCGGGTCGGGCAAGACGGTCAGCGCGCTGGCCCCTCTGCTCGAGCACGCCCAGCGGGCGGACCACCGGATCGTCTACCTCGTGCGAACCCATGCGCAGGAGATCCAGGTCCTCCACGAGGCGCGGGCGATCTCCCATCGTCTCGACCAGCCGTTCCTCGCCCTCGGGCTGGAGGGACGACAGAAGCGATGCCTGCTGTTGAGCGGCGTCGCCGAGATGAAGGGCGCAACCGCCGAGGAGCACGGGAAGCTGTGCGCCGACCGAAAGCGGGCGACCCAGCGGATGTTCGATGAGGGCACCTGGCTCAACGCCCCGACGGAGCTCGCCGACCCGGGCCCGGTCGATCTCACCGACCTCGACGGGTGCCCGTACTATGCGAAGGTCCTCCAGGCCGACCTCGACGCGCTGGCCGACCGTTTCAGCCAGAAGCTCGCGAGCCCAGCGGAGTTCGAATCGTACAGCGCCTCGGAGAACCTGTGCTCCTACGAGCTATCGAAAAAGCTCATCCCGCGCGCCCGACTGATCACCGCCCCGTACGTGTTCTTCTTCCACCCGCACATTCGCCAGTCGCTGCTCAGCTGGCTCGGGGTCGGCCTCGACCGGATCGACCTGGTCGTCGATGAGGCCCACAACCTCCCCGACCACCTGCGAGACCTGACGACGGTCGCGCTGCCCGAGGACTCGATCCGACGGGCCCGCGCCGAGCTCAACGACCGGGGGGACTTCCAGGTCCCGGACGGACCGAGCGCCAGCCGCCTGCTCGAGATCGCCCAGGGGGCGCTCGCCGAGCTCATCGATCGGTACGCTCCGGAGGAGGATGGGGTCCTGCCGGAGGGGGCCCTCGAGGACCGGATCCTCACGGCGGTCGGCGGGACATCCCACCGCCTCGACACCTGGATCGGGGCGCTGGTCAGCTGGGGGGACGCCCTCCGGGAGGAACGGCGGCGCCAGCGCCGACTTCCGAGGTCCTGGGTCCACGCGGTCGCCCTCACCCTGCTCTCCTGGCCGCAGCTCTCCGGGCCGACGTACGTCAAGGTCGTCACCCGATCGCCGCGCCGGGCGCTGGAGGCGTACTCGCTCGACGCGGCCGCGCCGGCGGAACCGATCCGAGCCTGCCACCTGTCTGTCCACATGTCCGGGACGCTGGCGCCGCTCGAGGACTACCGCGACTCCCTCGGCCTCGGGCCGTCGGCCCGGCTGCTCCGCGTCCCCCCACACTTCCCGATCGAGCACCGCAAGCTGCTCTACGACCCGACGGTCTCCACCCGCTACGAGGACCTGAAGAGCGACGCCGAGGCGATCCCGCGGATCGCCGACCGTCTCGCCGAGGTGCTCCAGAGCCTGCCGGTCCGCACCGCGGTGTTCTTCCCCAGCTTCGACCTGATGGACCGGGTCCTCTCCGCAGGGCTGCAGTCCGCCCTGCCGCCCAACGCCGTCATCGAGACGCGGCGCCAGACCATGGGCGACCTGTGGCGCTCCATCGAAGGGTTCAAGCGCGGTTCGCCCGAAGGCGTGCTCATCGGGGTGACCGGCGGGCGCATCGCGGAGGGAGTCGACTTCCCCGACGAGGAGCTCGAGGCCGTCGTCATCGTCGGCATCCCCTATCCCCGTCCTACGGCGAAGCGCGAGGCCTTGCGGCGGTACCTGGACGGCACGACCGGCCGGGGCTGGGAGTACGTTGTCGAAGCCCCGGCGCAGCGCGCGATGCTGCAGGCGTTCGGCCGGATGATCCGCTCCGAGAACGACCGGGGGATCGGGATCGTGCTCGACCGGCGCGCGACGAGCTTTTCCGAGGCGCTCGGGGGGCTCGCGCCGATCCACGCGCTCGAGTCGGAGGCCCGCGCCTTCTACGGCGCCCGTCCCCGACCGCGGGCCGGGCGGCCCGTCGAACCGACCCCGGGCGGGGATCGACCGAACCCATGATCATCACCCGGACCCCGCTGCGCATCAGCTTCGCTGGCGGCGGGACCGATCTGCCCTCCTTCTACCGGACGCATGGGGGCGGGGCGGTGACGAGCGCGGCGATCGACCGGTACATCCACGTCCTCGTCAACGAGAAGTTCGACCGATCGGTTCGCGTCGCCTACTCGAGGACCGAGAACGTCGACCAGTTCGCCGACCTGCAACACGGCCTGGTCCGGGAGGCGATGCGCGCGACCGGCGTCACCGAGTCGCTGGAGATCCACACCATCGCCGACATCCCGTCCGAGGGGACCGGGCTCGGCTCGTCCTCCTCGCTCACGGTCGGCCTGCTGAACGCGTTGTACGCCTACCGAGGGGTCCTCAAGGACCCGGCGGAGCTCGCCGAAGAGGCCTGTCGGATCGAGATCGAGGTGCTCGGCGGCACGCTCGGGAAGCAGGACCAGTACATCGCGGCGTTCGGGGGCCTCCGATACTTCGAGTTCCAACCCGATGACACGGTCCGAACGAGCCCGATCCCCATGACGGCCGGCGACCGGGAGGTCCTCTCGGATCATCTGTCGCTGTTCTACACGGGGATCACCCGGCAGGCGGAGGGCATCCTGAAGAACCAGGACGAGCGGACCGCGAACAACCGGGAAGCCCTCGAGCGGATGCGCGAGCTCGCGCGCGTCAGCCGCGACGCCCTGCTCGCGCGCAATTGGCGTTCGCTCGGGGAGGCGCTCGACGAGGGATGGCGCTGGAAGCGCTCCTTGACGAGCGGGATCACCAACGCCTCGCTGGACGCGACGTACGAGCGGGCCAAGGCCGCCGGGGCGTGGGGCGGGAAGGTCACCGGCGCCGGCGGCGGCGGGTTCTTCCTCGCCGTCCACCCGCCGTCGCGAAGCGCTCAAATAGAGAGCGCCTTGTCGCCGATGCGCCGGCTGAGGATCCGCGTGATCCCGGAGGGTTCGCGGATCCTCTTCGTCGGACGGTAGGTCGCTGTGGTCGACATCGAACCGTACGTCCACCGGTACGTCGAGGAGACGAAGGCCGCGCTCTCCGACCCGTACCTCACCGAGGGGATCGGACGCGTCGTCCCGGTGCTGCTCGAGGCGCGGGCGCACGACCGGACGATCTACTTCTTCGGCAACGGCGGGAGCGCCTCCACCGCGTCGCACTTCGTCGTGGACATCGGCAAGGCGACGATCCGCGGGGACGGGCGGCGGTTCCGCTGCGTCGCGCTCGTCGACAACGTCGAGAGCGTGACGGCGTGGGCGAACGATGCCGACTACTCGAGGGTCTTCTCCGAGCAGCTCGCGACGTTGGCGAAGCCCGGCGACGTCGCCTTCGGGATCAGCGGCAGCGGCAACTCCCCGAACGTCCTGAAGGCGATGGAGACCGCCGCGCGCTTGGGCCTACGCACCATCGGGCTCACCGGGATGGGCGGCGGGAAGCTCAAGGACCTCGTCGAGATCCCGATCGTCGTGCCGAGCCGTTCGATGCAGCACATCGAGGACGTGCACCTGCTGATCGGCCACCTGCTCACCGCCTACCTGCGCGACGAGGCCCCCCCCGCCCCCCGATGACCGTCCGGGTCCGGGACTACATGGTGCTCGAGGTCGAGCACCTGACGAGCCGGACCACCGTCGGCGACGCGATCGACCGCCTGATGAAGAGCCGCCACCACGGCTTCCCGGTGACCGACTCCGACGGCCGACTCGTCGGATTCGTGAGCGCGAAGGAGCTCCTGCGCAACATCCGGGACCGCTCGAAGATGCTCGCCGAGATCATCCGGCCGGGGACCTACCGGGCCACCCCCGACATGGCGATCGACGACGTGGCCCGGGTGATGTTCCGCTTCGGCCTGCGCGACCTCCCGATCACCGACGACGAGGGACGACTGTGCGGGATCGTCTCCAACCTGGACATCGTCCGCTCCCACTTCGAGCGGGCGTCGCCGGCGAAGGCCGAGACGCTCAAGACCCTGCTCACGGAACGCTACGGGCTCCCGTTCTCGTACCGCCGGGGCCTCGTGCCGATCTCCCGGCTCCGTCCGACCCAGTGGAAGGTCTTCGAGGATGAGCTCGAGGGGCGCCGCTACGAGCTCGAACGAGGGTTCGCCGAGCCCGTGCTCGTCGTCCAGAAGGGGGACCGATGGATCCTCATCGACGGCCACCACCGCGCCCTCGCCGCGCGCGAGATGGGCCTCGCCCAGCTCCAGGCGTTCATTCTGACGTCCGACCGCCCGGAGGAGTTCGACCAGCTCGAACTCGGCCTCGAGCGGATCGCCCAGGAGCACCACCTGGCGAGCCTCGACGACATCGAGATCGACCGCTCGGCCCACCATCCGCTGCTCGAGGTCACCACCCAGCTATTGCGACGTTTCGAGCCGGGCGACGCGGCGCGGGACGAGGGCGGCGCCTGACCCGCCCGCCCGAGCCTACCGAGCGCGGATTCGTACTATATCCATATCAAACCGGCCCCCGTCGACGGTCGGCCCGATGCCGAGCTCGTTCGTTCCCCGGTCCGATCGACGCTTACGCCCGCTCGCGCGGGGGTTCGGACTCGCCGGCCTGGTCCTGTTGCTCGTCGCGGGGGGCCTCTTCGTACAGGCCCGACCCCTCCCGACGATGGAGTTCGTACGGGCCCAGGCGACGGGGGGGCCGCCCGGGGGGGCGAACACCGAGGTCCTCCGGGTCAACCTGACGGATGGCCCGTCGTTCCAGCCGAACTCGCTGACCGCGGTCGCCGGCGACACCGTGACGTTCGTACTCGACAACCTCGGAGCGTACAGTCACTCGTTCACCCTGTCCAAGGTCGCCAATTTCACGCTGAACCGCAGCTGGACCCCATCGGAGCTCTACGGCTTCTTTGCCCAGAATGCCTCCGTGAATGCGTCCGTCGCTGCCCACACGTCGGTGAACGTGACGCTCCCCGTGCCGGTCTCGTGGAGCTCGGGCTCCTTCGAGTTCGCCTCGGTCGTGCCGTACCAGTTCCAGGCGGGGATGTTCGGGTTCCTCAATGTGACGTCGGCAGGGGGCGGCGTCGCCGCCACGATCACCGATCAGACCGCCACGGCCGCGCTCTCGTTCGTCCCCGACGCGATCGTCCTGAATACGACGAGCTTCCCGATCACGGTCGAGGTCAAGGTGAGCAACCTAGGGTCCATCGGGCATACGTGGACGCTCGTGGCCCAGCCGAACGTCAACGTCACCCCGAGCGGCTTCACGAGCTACTTCCAGACCCACCCGCCGGCGGCGAACGTGCCCGTCCCGACCTCGCCCGGCGTCACCGCCGTGGCGAACTTCACGCTCAACGCGAAGGGGGCGTACATGTTCCTGTGCGAGGTGGCCGGCCACTTCGCGGCCGGGATGTACGGCTTCCTCTACGTGGGCGTCCCGCCACCGAGCGTCGCCGCCCCGCCGAGCACCCAGATCGTAGCGGCCTGGGCGCTCGCCGGCGCCGGGGGTCTTCTTGGGGTGGGGGTCGTCCTCTCCGTTGCGGCGGCGTACGTCGGTCGAATCCCCGAGTCGCCCAAGCCCCCCCGCCACCACTGAGTCCGCGGCCACCGAAAGGCGGCTTCCGAGCGGCCGGAGCGGGATCCCTAGTTATACGACGACGACGAACGATCGCATCGTCCCGTGGTATTGGCCGCAGAACTCGGTGCATTGGACGAGGTACTGGGTTCCGGCGGCCGCGTTCGGGATGCTGAAGGCGATCGAGTTCGAACGACCCGGGATCGCGTCGAGGCGGATCCCGAGGCCGGGGATGTTGAACGAATGGATGACGTCGGTGCTCGTGACGTTGATCTCGACCTCGCTATTGGGCTCGACCCACATCGCCCCGCCCGAGACGGTGTTGTTCGCGGCGTCGTACGTCGAGTTCGCGCAGGTCCCGTTGGCCGGATAGCAGAACTCCCAGTACCACTGGTGGCCGATGACGTTGACGTACTCGTCGATGTGCTTGGGGGGGGTGTCGATGTGGTACAGGAGGAACGTGGAGTACACGGCGACGCCGGCGATCAATCCGACCGTCGCGAGGGTCCAGGCGACCTCGAGCTTGTTAACCATACCGTCTCCGCTTCGTCGCAGGGTCCCGGAACTTCCACAGCGCGTAGACCATGATTCCCCAGGTGAGGACGGCCCCGGCGATCGAGATCCCGAGCATCACCCAGATGAGCGGGTCGGTCTGCTGAAGGTCCGTGGGGCTCGCGGCCGCGGCCCCGGCGCTCGCGAGCAGGAGCCCGCCGGCCGCGGCGGCGCTGGCGCCACGCGCGAGGCGACGGAGCCGCACGGTCGTACCGAGGGACCTCAGTACATATGACAGGCGTACGAACCGTCCGCCGCGCGCGGTCCGATGGCTTCGGTGGGCGGCCCGCGGAAAAATACGAACATAATGCCTTTGAACGGCCCCCGAGTCGTGCGGCGAGGTCCCTTCGGGGTTTCGCCGGCATGGGGAGCAACTTCCGCGTGGCCTCCGCCCTCGGCTGTGTGTTCCTAGTCCTGTTGTGGACCTGGGTCGGGGGGGCCACGATCGGCGCGACCCCCCACGGGGCGCGAGCCGCACTGACCCAATCCGCCTCGGCGGTGGATTGGATCAACGTCACGGTGACCGACCAGTTCCACTTCACGCTGACGAGCGCCCCGCTGAGCGCCGCCGAGATTACGCCCGGCGATATGGTCCACGTCTCCGTCCAGCAGCTGGGTACGGCCACCCACACCTTCACGCTGTCCCCGACGGCGAACTTCCAGTTCCCCAGCTCCGACGGCACGAGCGACCTCGATGCCTACTTCAGCGCCCATCCCCCGCTCGTCAGCGTGAACGTCTCCGCGACGACCGGGTCGATCGTCACGGCGAACTTCACCGCCCCCCCGCTCGGGGAATACGAGTACGTCTGCCTGAGCGCCGGCCATTTCAACTTCGGCATGTGGGGGATCCTCGGGTCCGGCGAGGCGGGGACCGGCGCCGGGGCTGCCCCGTACAACGGCCCCGGGGCCCCCGTCTTCATCATCTCGGGCACGATCACCTCCCTCGTCATCATCGCCCTCGTCCTCGGCTTCGTCGTCGGGAAGCGACGCGGGGCGACCGATGAGATGCCCCCGGAGCGGCTCGGGTACCGAGAGCCGCCCGTCGCGATGCGCCCGGCCGGTCCGGCGCCGACCGGCGAGCAAAAGGGGTAATAGGGAGGAGTCCTTCCAACCTACGGACCTCGTAAGAGGTTCGGAAGGTCGGAACGGGATGGCGTGGGGGAATCCGCCGCGGGAACGCCGGGTCCTCAAGGCCGGCCATTCGTCGATCGCCGTGACGCTCCCCAAGCCGTGGGCCGAGGCGATGAACCTGCGGCCGGGTGACCTTATCGTCTTCGACCAGAACGATGATGGGACGCTCTACCTGAAACCGGCGGCGACGCCCGGCGCGGTCGAGGGCGGCGCCCCGTACTTGGTGGAAGCGCATTCGTTCGAGACGCCCGGCCTATTGGAGCGCCTCGTCTTCGGGGCGTACCGGGTCGGGCACGACGCGATCGAGATCCGCACCACGGTCGCGCTCGCGCCCGAGCGGATCGAGGAACTCCAGCAGGCGGCCCGCCGTCTGCTCGGGGTTTCGGTCGTCGCCCAGGAGCCCAACCGGGTCCTCCTGCAGAACTTCGTCGACCCGTCGAAGTACGAGCTCCCCCAACTCGTCCAGCGGATGAAGATGATCCTCGTCGCCTCGATCGAGGAGTCCGAAGGGCTGGTGCGCAGCGGCAGCCGGTCCCGCCGTTTGACCTCCCTCGCCGAGGAGACCAACCGCGTCCTCGCCCTCCTCGTCCGTCAGTTGTTCCTCGCGAGCCGCGACTGGTCGCTCGCCCGCCGGATCGGAAGTCCGGACCCCCGTCGCCTCCTGGAATGGCGCGTCGCCGTCCATGCGCTCGAGGAGCTCGGGGGGATCGTCGGGGAGATCGCCCGGGAACTGCACGATGGGGAGCTGAACGGGAGTGCGGCCGACCCCGCGCTGCCGCGATTGCTCGAGGAGCTGAAGATCGGCCTGAAGAGCTCGGTCGACACTCTGATGCACCCGACGCTGCCGGCCGCCTGCGACGCGTTCGCCGAGAGCGCCCGCCTCGCCGACTCGGCGCGCACGCGGGCGCGGGGTCTCAAGGGACACGCGCGCAAGACCGGCGTCTACGCGGCGACCGTCGGGGTTCAGCGCAGCGCGGCGTGCCTCGCGATCCTCTCCGAGGTCGCGCTCGACCGGGCGGTCTCCGCCGGGAACACCACGGTGCTCCTCGCCCCCACCTGACCGCCTTTAAGTGGACCCGGTCCGGACCGTTCGTACGAGTCGGGCCGTCCCGTACGAACGCCATATCCCGCCGACCCGGGTCCAAGCCCCGGTCCCATGTTCGACTCTATCGACGACTGGTTGATCATCGCCGTAGTGATCGCGATCCTGTTCTACGGATCGACCAAGATCCCCCAGCTCGCCCACAGCCTCGGCCGGGCGATGGGGGAGTTCAAGCGGGGCAAGATGGAGGTCGACCGGGAGATCCGCGCGGAGCAGGCGAAGGATCCGGCCGCCCCGGTCGGACCGACCCACTAGGCCGTTGGACCGCCGGACGCGCGAGCATGCCACGGCGCTCAAGCTCCGACCGCGCGGCCCCGGAGGTGCCCGGCGAGCCGCCCGCGGGGGTGCGGCGGCGCGGGTGACCGATGGGCGATCTCGACCGGATCCTGTCGGTCCTCGGCGAGGTCCGCCGGCGGCTCGTCCGCATCGCGCTCGTGCTCGGGCCGATCTTCGGGTTCCTGATCACCTTCGAACTGCGACCCGTCACGCTTTCGATCGGGGCGTGGAGCGTCCCGTTCGCCTACCCGTACCCGAGCCTGTTCTACAACGTCACGGCCCAGGTCTTTCTCGCGCTCAAGGCCTGGGAGCTCCCGAGCGGCGTCACCCTGTTGAACCTCGGGGTGGGCGACTCGGTGATCGTGCAGCTCGAGATCGGCGCCTTGCTGACGGTGATCCTCGGGATGCCCTGGATCGTCCACGAGGTCGGCGCGTTCCTCGTGCCGGCGCTGCGCCGGAACGAGCGCGGGCTGCTCCGGCAGATCGGCCTTCCGGCGACGGCCCTCTTTGCGATCGGGACCCTCGCGGGCCTCCTGTTCCTGACCCCCCTCACCCTCCAGCTCCTCTTCCTCTACGTCGCCGCCATGGGGGCGGCGCCCGTCCTCGGGATCACCTCCTTCGTGCAGTTCACCCTGCTCTACTCGATCGCCTTCGGAGTCGCCTTCGAACTCCCGGTGTTCATCTACTCGCTGACCCGCCTCGGAGTGGTCCGAGCGGCCAGCTGGCGGAAGCACTGGCGGGGGGCGGTGATCGCCTGCCTGATCTTCGGCATGCTGGTGACGCCGGACAACTCCGGGATCACGATGCTCCTCGTCGCGGCGCCGATGATCGCGCTGTACTTCGGGGGACTGTGGTTCGCCCATCGGTGGGAGTCGGACCGGCCCGTCCGGCCGGTGGCGGCGGTGGGCGGGTGAGGTAGCCGACGTGGCGCTGTTCTCCGATATCGACTGGGCGATCCTGCTCGTGGCCGCGGCGTTCCTGCTGCTCGGGAAGGAGAGCCAGGCGATCCTCCGGACGATCGGCCGGTACTACGGGCGGGCGATGCGACTCAAGCAGGAGCTCCTCGCCGAGGTCGCGCACGCCGCCGACCTCCCGACGCCCGCAGCCGGCGCCCCGGTGTCGCTGCGATCGGCCCTGCTCGGCGAGTCGACCGATCCGATCCCGCACACCGGCCATGTCCCGGTCGCCGTGACCCACGCCCCGTTGCTGACCGCTCCTCCGTCCGGGAGCACCTGGACCGGGGCCGTCGGCCCGCAGTCCTGGTCCCTCGCGCTCCCGGCGAGCGCGCTCGACGGGAGGTACGGGCCGTGAGCGCCCTCACGCTCGACCAGATCGTCTACCTGACCGAGATCCTCGGGACGCTCGCCGGGATCGGGATCACCTGGCTCATCTATCGGGGGAGCGAGAACGCCGAACTCCCCGGGGAGGCGCGGATCCCCGACCCGCAGGTGCCCGAGGAACCGATGGTGGACGCCTCGGGGAGGAGCCTGTAGATGGCCGCGGGACTCCCGTTCGCCTGCCCCCGGTTCGAGCTCCCGGGGGCCGCGCGCTTCCCGGTCGGCCAACTCCGCCGGGTCGCGGCGCCGGCGGCGACGGAGGAGGTCGATGAGACGAAACGCAACGTCCTCAAGCTGCTCGCCGTCGCCGGCCTCGTCGGCGCGGCCGGGGGGAGCCTGGTCGCCGGCTCCGTCCAGTACGCCCAGCCCCCCCAGATCGGCATCGGGAGCTTCCCAAGGGTGCAGCTGCTCGATCTCGACGGGTCGGCGCTGACCGTGACGAAGCTCGAGCGCGAATACAACGTCATGACCTCCGACGTGCTCCTGTTCAACTACCCGCTGCTCAACGAGCCGAACTTCCTGATCAACCTCGCCCCGGCCACCTCCGGCGGGCCGGGCGCGACGAACGTCAAGAACGGCATCGGGCACCAGAACTCGATCGTCGCCTTCAGCGCCATCTGCCAGCATCTGGGCTGCCCGGCGCCCGCGATCAACTTCTTCCCACCGGGCACCTGCCCGCAGACCGTCGGGGGGCGGGCGTTCTACATCCACTGCACCTGCCACGGATCGACGTACGACGCCGCCAACGGAGCGGCGAACCTGACCGGGCCGGCGGTCCTTCCGCTCCCGCAGGTCCTGCTCGAGTGGAACTCGGCCGACGACACGATCTTCGCCGTGAGCGAGGTCGGGCCGCCGGTCAACGGCCACCTGTCGACCCTCCAGGGGGATTACTCGGTGGGCAGCCAGACGGCGTTGACGAAGCAGGCGCCGGTGCGCCTTTGCAATTTCCCGTCGTAGGAGGGTTCGGTGGGATTCGAGCGCTGGTTCAATCGGACCCTCAACCGGACCTGGGGGTTCGTCGAGGACCGCACTGGCATGCCGAAGTGGGCCCTGCGGCCCCAACCGGCATTCACGTTCCGCCCCTCGTACTGGACCGGGGGGTTCGTCGCGACCGCCTTCATCTACCAGATCATCTCGGGCCTGCTGCTCCTTTTGTACTACCAGCCGAGCGTCAACCCCACCTACCTGGCCTGCGGCCAGGCGGCGGGCACGCTCTCGAGCGCGCCGGCCGCGTGGTGCTCGACCTCGTACATCGTGAACTCGGTCCCGATGGGCTCGCTATTGCTGTCGAGCCATCTCTACGGGGCGTACGCGATGATCTTCCTCGCGTTCGTCCACTTCTTCCGGGGCTACTACCTGGGCGTCTACAAGGCCCCGCGCGAGTTCAGCTGGATGGTCGGGACCCTCCTACTGCTCACGACGCTCGGCATGGGGTTCACCGGCTATCTGCTGCCGTACACCCAGATCTCGCTCAACGCCACGAACGTCGGGCTCGTCCTCGCGCTGAGGCTCCCGTATGCCGGGCCGCTGATCGGCCCGCTGCTGCTCTCGGATGGGACCGGCCAGGGCCTGCTCTCGAGGATGTTCGCCGCCCACGTCCTCCTATTGCCGCTCGCGCTCGGGGCGCTCCTGTACGCGCACATCGCACTGTTCGAGTCGCACGGGATCGCCCCGCCGGCGACCTCCGACCCGTTGCAGCGCCGCCGGTTCACGAGCTCCGAGGACAAGAAGCACGTGCCGTTCATGCCCCACATCTTCTTCTACATCACGAAGTGGGCGCTCCTGTACATCGGACTGATCCTCGGCATCGCCGCGCTTTGGCCTTGGCAGTTGCCCACGTACGCCGGGAACCTGACCGCCGCGGCGGTCGTGACCGAGCCGGATTGGTACTTCCTGTGGGTGTTCAAGCTCGTCGACTTCTACGGGGTCACCCCCGTGATCGCGGTCGGGGCCACCACGGTGATCATCCTGTTCATCCTCTTCCTCCCGTTCCTCGACCGATCGAAGCCGACTCACCCGAGGGACCGGCCGTTCTACGTTTTCCTCGGGAACTCGATGGTCTCCTTCTTCCTGACGATGACCGTCTGGGGAGGGCTCACCCCCGGTGTGCAGATCCTCCCGATGGCCGTGGCCGAGATCCTCGGCCCCCCCGTCCTCGTCAACGCGATCGTCGTCTGGCTGTTCTACCGGCGCTACCAGAACGGCTACCGAGCCCGACTGCTCGCCGCCGGGGGAACGCCCCGTCTCTCCGGGGCGTACCCGATCCCGTCCGCCGGCGGGCTCCCCTCCGCGGCGGCGCGGGTGGAGGTGGGCGCCCGTGAGTGACCCGGAACCGCCCCCCAAGTACCGCACCGGTTGGCTCTGGCTCGTCCTGGCCTTCCTATTGATGGTCGGCTCCGTCGCCTCGGCGTTCGTCGTCTACGGCTTCCTCGGCGTGCTAAGCGGGCGGCTGCTCCCGTACCTGCCGATCACCGTCGTCGGCGGCTCCGTCGCGGTCTTCGTCCTCCTCCTGATCACCGGCATGCTCTACCGCGTGGACCGGCTGCGCGGCGTCCCGCACCGGGAGGTGCGACTCTTTGAGTGAGCCCCCGACGGCGAGCGAGGGCGCCCGGATCCAGGCGACGGTCCTGCGATTGTACCAGGCGATCACCGTGCTGATGCTCCTGGTCATCGGCGGCCTCGCGCTCTACAGCTTCCGCCTCGGCCCCCTGGTGGGGCCGGGCGTCGAGCAGTCGTTCGGGATCGCGGCCGCGCTGATGTTCCTGTGCGGTGCGGTCCTGCTCCATCTGGTCGACCGGACCTACCGGGTCTGGCCGCTCGGCCGGCGGGTCCGAACGACGGCGCCCGAGCCGGTCACCGACCGGTCGATCGCCTTCGGGCTCAAGCTGTTGCTCGTGGCGCTCGTCGGGGCGGGGATCGCCTATGTCATCGCCACACTGGTGAGCTAAGGAGGGGAACCCGATGACCGATCTCTCCGGACCGATCGCCGAGATCGTCCTGCTCGTCGCCGCCGGGGCCTTCGGCCTCGGGGTCCTGAGCTACCGGGGCGAATGGTTCGTCCGGGCCGCCAAGTCCTGGCTGTTCACGACCGACCATCGGCGGATCGGCCTCATGTACATCGCGATCGGCATCCTGTTCTTCTTCGTCGGGGGGATCTACGCGATCCTCATCCGGACCGATCTTGGCGTGATCCAGGGCCTGGGCCTCGATCCCCAGACGACCCTCGGCATCACGCCGGACGTCTACTCGACCCTGTTCACGATGCACGGGACGCTGATGATCTTCATGTTCATCATCCCCGTCCTCGCCGGGTTCGGCAACTTCCTCGTCCCGTCGATGATCGGGGCGAAGGAGATGGCCCTCCCGAGGATCAACGCGATCGCGTTCTGGATGCTACCGGTCGCCGGGCTCCTGCTCGTCCTGTCGAACGCCAACGCCGGCTGGACCGGCTACGTCCCCCTCTCCCTGCAGGTCGACCCGACGAACCCCTACGGGATCGACCTGTGGGTGCTCGGCCTGCACATCCTGAGCGCCTCCTCGATGCTCGGCGCGATCAACTTCATCGTCACGATCATCAAGCACCGCGCCCCGGGCGTCGAGTACTGGAACATGCCGCTGTTCGTCTGGTCGACGTTCATCAACTCGATCCTGCTCCTGTTCGCCCTCCCCTCGCTCTCGATCGCCATCACGTTCGTGCTGTCGGACCGCAACTTCGGCACGCACATCCTCGCGAGCGCGAACGGCACCCCGCTCGGCGGCGCCCTGCTCTACCAGAACATGTTCTGGTTCTTCGCCCACCCCGAGGTCTACGTCATGGTGCTCCCGGCGTTCGGTCTCATCTCGACGATCATCCCGAAGCTCGCCCGCAAGGACATCTTCGGCTACGGGGCGATGGTCATCGCGCTGTGCGTGTTCGCCGTGCTCTCCTTCGCGGTCTGGGAGCACCACATGTTCACGACGGGGATCTCGACGAACGTCCGCTTCGTCTTCATGCTCTCGACGATGGCGATCGCGGTCCCCTCCGCGGTCAAGACGTTCAACTGGATCGCGACCCTGTGGGGGGGACGGATCTGGATGGCCGTCCCGATGTGGTTCTCCATCGCGTTCATCACGGGGTTCGTCATCGGGGGCCTCTCGGGCCTCCTGCTCGCCTCGATCCCGATCGACTACCTGTACCATGCGACGTACTTCGTCGTCGCGCACTTCCACTACGTGGTCCTCGGCGGCTCGATGATGGCGATCTTCGCGGGGATCTACTTCTACTACCCGATCTGGACCGGCCGCTGGTACAGCCAGCCGCTCGCCCACATCCACTTCCTGCTCTCCTACGTGGGTGTGAACCTGTTGCTCTTCCCGATGTTCCTGCTCGGCGCCGAGGGGATGCCGCGGCGGGTGTACACCTACCTGTGGATCGGGAACTTCCAGGCGCTCAACTTCCTCGCGACGCTGGGGGCGTTCATCCTCGGGATCGGCCAGCTGTTCTTCGCGTTCAACATGGTCTACTCCTACTACGCCGGGCGCATCGTCACCACGGCGGATCCCTGGGGCGAGATGACCCCGAGCGACTCGCTCGGACCGGTCCCCGCGCCCCACCCATTGCCGTCCCCCGCCCCCTCGATCTCCGCTGCGAACGAGGGGACGGCCTAGTCGGGCCAGCCCGAGGCGGCCATCGACGATGAACGGGCACCGCTGGTTCCGGCTCTCCACCTTCCTCGCCTTCGGGATGACGTACGTCACGATGCTGCTCGGGGGGAACGTGATCGCCACCGGCTCGGGCCTCGCCTGTCCCGACTGGCCGACGTGCGACGGCAGTGTCTTCGCCTCCTTCGCCGGCGCGGTCGGGATCGAATGGTCCCACCGGGTCGCCGCCCTCGCGCTGAGCCTGTGCGTCCTCGCCCTCGCCGTCCTGGCGCTCGCGTTCGAATCCCGCCGACCGGTGCTGCGGACCCTCTCGATGATCGCCCTCGGACTCGTCGTGCTCCTCGCCCTCCTCGGGGGCCTGGTCATCGAGAGCCAGCTCGCGATCACGGTCGTCCTGCTGCACTTCGGCCTCGCCACGGTCCTCTTCGGGGTCCTGCTCGTCCTCACGGTCCTGGCGAACCTTCGGGAGATCCCGAAGCGCTGGATCGACTTCGCCTGGCGGGCCTCCGAACCGTCGGCCGCCCCGCTGGAGCCCAGCTCCGGCGCCCCGTCCGCCTCGGGGGGACGGTCGCCGGCCGGGATCGGGGCGGCCCCCGTGGGGCCGTTCCACCGTTAGGCCGGGGAGCCGCCCGAGCGAACCATGGTCGCGGCCTCCGTCGAGCCGACGCTCCCGCCCCCCCGGCCCCCCCGGTGGAGGGATCTGACGACCCTCGCCAAACCGGGCATCACCGCGTTGATCGTACTCGTCGCGGTGTCGGGCTACTTCGTGGCGGCCCCCCGATCGATTGATCTCGTCGCCCTCGGCCTGCTCGTCGCGACCGGGACAAGCGCGTCGGCCGGGGCGGCGATGCTCAACCACTACCTCGACCGGGATCTCGACGCCCGGATGAAGCGCACCCGCCACCGGCCGCTCCCGGAAGCTCGGATCGCCCCCACCGGCTCGGTCGCCCTCCTCGGCCTGGTGCTCCTCGGGGCGGGCGTCGCCGGGGCGGCTTACGCCCTGAACCCTCTGACGGGGCTTTCGATCCTGCTCGGTGGCCTGACGTACGTCGTGGTCTACACTCTCTGGCTGAAGCGGCGGTCGAGTTGGAACATCGTGATCGGGGGGTTCGCGGGCAGCGCCCCGGCCCTCGCCGGGAGCGCGGCCGCCCTCGGGACATGGACCCCGGGAGCGATCGCGCTCGCGGGGCTGGTCTTCCTATGGACCCCCCCGCACTTCTGGAGCCTCGCCCTGCTGCTCCGCGACGACTACTCCTCGGTGGGGCTCCCGATGCTCCCCCGGATGGAGGACCCGGCGTACTCCGCCCGGGTGGTCGTGGTGTCCGCGGCGCTCCTGTTCCCCGCG
Source organism: Thermoplasmata archaeon (assembly GCA_035945215.1). Taxonomy (GTDB): domain Archaea; phylum Thermoplasmatota; class Thermoplasmata; order Lutacidiplasmatales; family UBA184; genus Lutacidiplasma. The sequence goes on along the minus strand of DASZAJ010000009.1, from coordinate 377,314 downwards.
ACGGTGCTCCTCGTCGTGGTCGGCCCGATCACCTGGCCCGCGGCGATCGCCCTGCTGGGGGTCGCGGCGGTTTTCCTCATCCTCACGGGCCCGCTATGGAGCGCCCCCGAGCGCCGGATCGCCCGCCGAGGGTTCGTGTACTCCGGGCTGTACCTGCTCGCGGTGATCGTCGCCGTGGTCGCGAACTGGGGGCTGCTGCGGCTCGGTTTCCCGGGCCTGTAACGCCGATGCCACGGTGAGCTTATCCCCCCCGAAACGGTACATCCCGCGATGGCCCGACAACCGACGAGCGAACCGCCGAGCGACCCCCTGAGGACCGCCGAAGCGGCACTCGCCAAGCTGGGATTCGCCCGCATCCCGCCGGTGCTGCGCACCGCCCCGAACCCCGAGTTCTGGGTCCAGGAGGCCGGAGTCCCCCGGCGGGCGTTCCCCGTCTTCGTCGAGGCCGGCGGGGTCCCGAGCGAACCTCCCCGCCCGGCCCGCTGGGTGAGCAGCGCCGCCGGGACCCCGACCGCGCCGCCGCGCGCGATCGTCGTGGTGCCCTCCGATGCCGCCGCCCAGGCCGCTTGGGAGAGCGGCCGCGGGGTCTCCGGCGGCCCGATCGAATCGGAGCTCGCCGTCCTCGTCGTCCCCCAGCCGGAGGGGACGGCCCACTGGCACCGCGGGATCCTGGCGCCGCGCACCCTGCTGCGGTTGGCGACCGGGGTCGCCGTGGGGTTGTTCCGTCAGGCCCAGGCCGAAGAGGGTTCGGCCCAGGTCGACTTCTCCGAGATGCTTGAGATCCTGAAGAGCCGCTTCCAGATCGACGTCGCCGGCTCCCTCGGGGTCAAGACCGACGAGGAGTCGCTCTACGTGCTCTACCAGTTGGCGGTCCGCGACTCCTACGCGCCGGGGGATCCGGGCGCAGAGCTGTTCGCGATGGTCCTGCGGCCGTTCGGACCCGGCCCCCGGGTCCCCTGGTTCGCCGCCTGACGACCGGTCCGTACCGGCAGGATAAGAACCCCATCGACACGGTGGACCGATGGCGATCTCGAGCGGCGAGGCGGCGTTCCGGACGCCCTACGGAGGCGGCCCGGGAAGCTCGACCCCCTCGCCCGAAGTATCCCCGAAGGAGGGGACCGGGGAGCTGTGGGCGTTCTTCTGGCTCGCGCTCGTGAACACCGCCATCATCGCGGTCGCCGGCCTCATCGCCTGGGTCATCGTCCACCGATAGGGAACTGCTTCGCGCGGCAACGGTTATCTTCTCGACCCGGGTGCGCGGCCGCGACGGAACCACTGGGGCCGTGGGGTAGCTTGGACCATCCTTCTTGCTTGGGGTGCAAGAGACTCCGATTCAAATTCGGACGGCCCCACTCCGTCATTCGTTGAACGGCCCCGTAGCCTTGGCCGGCCCGGGCGAACGGGGGGGCAACGGTTAAGGGGGGCCTATCCCATCCCCCCCGAGGGGATATGGGCGAGAGGGACCGTCACGCGGTGGAGGCCCGCCTGGCGCGCATCGAAGGGCACGTGCACGCGATCCACACGATGATCCACGAGGGCAAGGGCTACCCGGAGATCGCCCACCAGATCGCGGCCGTGAGGTCCGCTCTCGACTCGGCCCTGGGGGCGATCGTCGAGGACCTCGCCCGCGACTGTCTCGCCGCGTCGCGAGGCAAGGGGGCCGTCGCATCGGCCGTGGAAGAGCTGCGCGAGGTCGTCGCGACCTCGCTCTAGACCCGAGGCACCCGGTCGGACCCCCCCATGCACGCACACCCCCACGGCGAGGGCGAGGCGAACCAGACGGTGGTCCGGGGGCTGCGGGCCGCGGTCCTCACGTCGATCGCGATCCTGGTCATCGAGGCGTTCGGGGCGTACCTCTCCCGAAGCCTTTCCCTGACCATCGACGCGCTCCACAATGCGCCGGACATCCTCGCGTTCGCCGTCTCGCTCGGGGCGGTCCAGCTGGCGGCCCGGGGCACTGACGAGCGATTCACTTTCGGGGCCCATCGCCTGGAGGTCTTCGCCGGCCTGCTCAACGCCGCGCTCGTCCTGGGCACCGGGGCCGTCTTCGGCTTCGAGGGGATCGACGACCTCGTCCGGGGGGTATCCTTCGCCGGCGCGGTCGATCCCGTTTGGTTGCTGGCGGCCGCGGTCCCCACGCTCGGTCTACGAACGCTCAACCTGGCGCTGCTCGGCCGAATCCCCGGCCGGGTCCGGGACCTCAACCTTTCGAGCGTCGTCACCCACCTGGCGAGCGACCTCGCCATCACCTCCGCCCTGCTCGCCGCCGGAGTGGTCCTGCTCGTCCACCCGGCGTCGAGCTGGGTGGATGAAGCGGGGGCGATCGCGATCGCGAGCGTGCTCATCGTCGAGTCGGTGCCGCTCTTCCGATCCGGCTGGGATGTGCTGGGCGAGCGAGCCCCGCCGGGCGTCTCGGTCGAGGCCATAACACAGGCGGCTCGCCAGGTACCCGGCGTCGTCGCGCTCCACGATGTGCACGTCTGGTCGGTCTGCAGCACGCTTGTGATCCTGACCGCGCACGTCGGATTGCGTCCGATGAGCATGGCCGAGGCCCTGCAGACCGTGCATTCGCTCCGAACTTCGATGGAACGCGAGTTTGGGATCCTGCATTCGACCTTCGAGATCGAGAGTGCGTCGGACCAGTGAGCCCAGCCCCTGGGCCCCGACCGGTTCCCGGGTACCGGTGGTCGCCGGGACCGCTCCCACGGCGTTATCTCGCCGGGACCTTGTTCCGACCGTGACCCGGCGGTTCGTCCTCGAACGCCGCCGCGATCCCTACTACCGGGCGGCCCAATCGGAAGGACTCCGCTCCCGTGCGGCGTTCAAACTGGCGCACCTTTCGGAGCGCTACCCGATCTTCCACGAAGGGGACCGGGTGCTGGATCTCGGGGCCGCGCCCGGCGGCTGGTCGGTGATCGCCCGATCGCTGCTCGGGGGTCGCGGTGAAGTGGTCGCCGTCGACCCTCGCCCGATCGATCCGATCGAGGGGGTGCGGGTCGTTCGGGGCCAGGTGGGTGATCCGAGGCTCCCCGGCCGGCTTGCGGGCGCGCCGTTCGACGTGGTCCTCTCCGATATGTCCCCGCGGATCAGCGGGGCGTACGCCACCGACCACGCCCGTAGCGTCGATCTCGTCCGGTCGGCGTTCGCGCTCGCCCGTTCGGTCCTCGGCGAAGGGGGGTCGTTCGTGGCCAAGGTCTTCGAGGGAGACCTGTTGGCCGGACTGATCGAGGAGATCACCCCCGCGTTCGACCGATTTCACCGGACCAAACCGCCGGCGTCGCGGGAGCGCTCCTCGGAGATCTACCTGGTCGGCCTCGGTTTCCGACGCCCCGACCCCCGGCCCCCATGACCCGGGCGGCCGCGTCGGCGGCGGCCACGATGGCGAGCCGCTCGGGAGCGCACGACCGCGAGGTGCTGCGGGCGATGGCCGCGGTGCCGCGGGATCGCTTCGTCCCCATCGAACTCCGATCGATGGCGTACGAGGACGAGCCGTTGCCGCTCGCCGCGAACGGCTCAACGATCTCGGCGCCGCACATGGTCGCGATCCAACTCGAGGCCGCTCGACTCTCGGAGGGCCTCCGCATCCTGGAGGTCGGCAGCGGGAGCGGCTACCTTCTCGCGCTCGTATCCGAGGTCATGCACCGGACCGGCCGGGTGCTCGGCCTCGAGATCGACCCTGGCCTCGTCGAGGGTGCCCGGTCGACGCTGACCGAGCTCGGGTACGCCGATGGGATCGAGGTCCGATGCGCCGACGGCTGGGCCGGGGCGGTGGATCGAGCGCCGTTCGACCGGATCCTCGTCTCGTGCGCCGTGCCCGAGATCGCGCCGGCCTGGCGCGCCCAGCTCGTGGCCAGCGGCCGCATCGTCGCCCCCGTCGGCGACGGCCACCGGGCACAGCTGCGGTCGGTGGGGAAAGATGGGCGTGTCCTGGAGGCGGGGCCGGCCTGCCGGTTCGTGCCGGTCCGGCGCGCTCGGGACCCCATATATAGGGCCTAGCTTTAGCGCCCTCCCGCCGGATTTTCGAGGGTCGGAGAGTCGTGATTCGGTTCGGGCCTGCGGGTATCCCGCTCTCCTGCAAGGGACGAACCTTGCGCGACGGGATCTCGGACATCCACCATCTAGGACTGACCGCCATGGAGGTCCAGTTCATCAAGGTCAACCCGCTCAGCCGCGTCGTCCTCGACGAGGAGGTCGGCCAGGTGGCCCGCAACCTTCCGCTACAGCTCGTCGTCGAGGCCGGATCGCCGACCGCCAAGACGGGTCCGACTCGGGAGACCCTCGACGTCCCGCTCAAGCGCCGGGACAACCTGACGACGCTCGCCTGGAGCCTCGCCAAAGACGCCGCCGACCTCGGGCAGACAAAGGCCCTCGCTCGGGCGCTCGATGTCGACCTCACCCTGCACGCTCCGTACTACGTCGATTTCTTCGGGAGCCAGGAGGCCCGGGAACGCTCCCTCCGTCAGATCCAGTGGGCGAGCGTGCTCGCCGATGGGCTCGGCGCACGCCTGACCGTCACGCATCTCGGCTTCTACGGGGGCGGCGACCGGGCCGACAGCGTCCAGGAGCTCACCGAGATCGCCCGGGAGCTTTCCGACTGGCTGAAGGGCTTCACCAAGGGGGCCGTCCGGCTGGCCGTGGAACCGAGCGGCCACCCCGACGTGTTCGGATCGCGCGAGGAGGTCCTCGAGCTGGCCCACCAGGTCAAGGGGGTCGTCCCGGTGCTGAACTTCCCGCACCTCGCCGCGCGGGAGCGGCTCGCCCTCGATAAGCCGGAGGTCCTCGCGCCGCTCGTCGAGGAGTTCGTGAAGGCGAGCGGGGGGGACCTCTACGCGAACTTCTCCGGCGCCGAGTTCTACGCGCCGGGGGAGTTCCGGCTCACGCCGATCAAGCGGGGCCACCTGAAGTTCGATCCGATCGCCGAGCTGTTGGCCGAGCGCGACTACGATGTGAGCGTGATCTCCAGCTCGCCGCTGCTCGAGCACGACGCGATGTACATGAAGCTCCTGTACGAGCGCGCCCTGACGCGCCGCTGGACCAAGCGCCACCCACCGCCCCCCCCGGTCGCGCCGCGCCCGGCGCCGTCGTCGAAGGCAGCGTCCAAGCGTCCCAAGCCGGCGGCGAAGCGACCCGCTGCCCCCGCCAAGCGTTCCGGGAGGGACCGTGGCCGGTCGCGGCGCCGATAGCGAGGCGACTTTCCACCGGGCCCAGGCCTACATCGGCGAACGAGTCTCCGATAGCCTCGCGCGCGTCGATCCCGCGCTCATCGGCCGCACCGTCGAACTCCTGCGCACGGCCCCCGCCACGTTCGTCTACGGCGCCGGGCGCAGCGGCATCATCGGCCGCGCGTTCGCGATGCGCCTCGTCCAGGCCGGCCTGCGCGCCTACGTCATCGGCGAGAGCGTGACCCCGATCGTCCAGCGCGGCGACGCTGTCTTCATCCTGTCGGGCCGGGGCGAGAGCTACTCGTCGATGCAGACGGCGAACATCGTCCGGCGCGAGGGGGCCGAGCTCGTCGTCGTCACCGCGCGTCCCACCTCGAAGCTCGCCCACGCGGCGAGCCTCCTCATCGTGCTCGATTTTCCGGACGACCCCGAGCGTAGCCGCCTCGCCCCCCTCGGGACGCTGTTCGAGTCGGCGAGCCTGCGCCTGACCGATGCGCTCATCGCCGCGCTCCTCGAGGTGCGCGGCGAGACCGAGGATTCGATGCGACGTCGCCATGCGATCATGGTCTGATCGCGCGCGGCGCGATTCCCGAGCTAACCTTTAAGTCGCACCGTCGTTCCCCCGACTTCGTGCCTCCGCGCACCGAATCGTCGCCGACCCTGATCCCGGTCCCCACCCGTTTCTTCGTCACTAGCGGAAAGGGGATCAACAAGACGAGCGAGCTCAACGCGTTCGACCTCGCCCTGTTGCAGGCGGGGATCGGTGAGCAGAACCTCGTGTCGGTCTCCTCGGTGCTGCCCAACGGGATCCGGCAGGTCGACCGCGTTCCGATCCCTCGGGGGGCGATCACCCACTGCGTGCTCGCGCGCCACAGCGGCGGCGAAGGCGAGGTCGTCAGCGCCGGGATCGCCTACGGATTCCGATCCGACGACAAGGGCGGATATGTTGCCGAGGGCCATCTGCACGGCACTCAGAAGTCGCTCAAGGGCTTCCTGAAATGGCGCATGGAGGAGATCGCCCACTTCCGCGGGGTCGAGCTCAAGCGGATCCACTACCGGACCGAGGAGCTCGTCATCCCGATGGACCACTACGGCGTGTGCGTCTCGGCGTGCGTCTTCCTGCCCTGAGCTCGGCGCGCGCGGGCCTACAATAGCTTTCGAAAGAGCAGTTTGTCCTCGAGGCTCCCCTCGATCGTGAGCTTGCGGGTGACGAGCGCCTTCATCGGGCCGATCTCCTTCGCGAGCAGTCCCTCGAAGGTCAGCGCGTCGGTCGAGATCGTAACGTCCGCCGATCCGTTCGCCCCGGATCGCAGCCCCGTCAGGTGGCTGTCGCGCAGGTCGATCGTGTAGCTCGCCCCGTTCGAGAGTCGGAGGGCGATCGATCGGGAGATCCCGGCGAGCTCCTCCTTCATCGCCGGGGTCCGGTCGACCTTTCGATTGAACCGCTCGACGAGCGAACGCAGCGCGTCCTCGATCAAGGTCCGAACCGTTCGAGGGGAACGACCGACAATTCTCGCTTAAGCCTTCCCGTCGTGGCCCACGACGCGCGCAACCAACGGGGACTCGGGGCCCCGTGCTCGAGGTAGTTCCGGACGAAATCGACGGTCCGCCGATCCGATGGATAGCCGCTCCCGATGCCGGGCCCCAGGGACCGGGCGAGCCGGTCGATGGCGCGGTCCCGTCGGACCTTGGCGACGATCGAGGCCGCGCCCACAACCGGCACGACGACGTCGGCCCGGTGCGTGGATCGGATCGGGGCTGTCCCTCGGGACAACCGGTGGACGAGCCGGCCGAACCGGTCGGGATCGGTATCGCAGGCATCGACGAAGACCTCCCGAGGGCCGGTCGAGCGAACGAGCCGCGCGAACGCCTCCGCCTCCAGACGGTTCAGCCCGCCATGGGCCACGTACCGGTCGATCCGGGCCGGCTCGAGCGCGATCGAAACGCATTGGCCCACGGCCTGCAGGCGGCGATAGACCTGCTCGCGCTGCGCCCGGGGGAGTAGCTTCGAATCGCGGGCCCCCAGCTCCCGAAGGCTTTCGAGGCGCCCTTGGGGGCAAAGAAAGGCTCCCACCACCAGGGGCCCGACCAGGCTTCCCCGTCCGGCCTCGTCGATCCCAAGCACGCACGGGCCCCCCGCGCCGTCCGTTCCCTCCGGCCGGTCCGTCGCGCTCGTATCATCTGCGGGGAAGGCGACCCTTCCCTAAACCCCTCCGGCCCCGTCGGAACCGCCCGACCGGTCCTCGAGGAGTGGCCCCCGGACCGTCGCCTCGCGAAACCTATTATATCGTGCCTTTCTCGGCACGCTCCCACACCTCTTGGACCATGGGAATCTGGCAAGCACGCTCACGGCGCAAGCGCACCGGGGGCCGGTTGCGACCGATCCGAAAGAAGCGCCGGTTCGAGATCGGACGGGAGCTGCAGCATGCGACCCTGGGCAGCGGGACCGTCAAGACCTATCGAGTCCGGGGCGGGAACCGGAAGCTCCGGATCCTGACCGTGGCGACGGCCAACGTCTACGACCCGGCGACCAAGAAGAGCAGCGTCGCAAAGATCCTCACCGTTCGGGAGAACTCGTCGAACCCGAACTACGTACAGCGCAACATCATCACCAAGGGCGCGATCCTTTCCACCGAGTTGGGGCTGGTGCGCGTTCGGTCGCGCCCCGGCCAGGACGGCGTGATCAACGCCGTGCGGATCGCCGAGCGCGGGGCCACGGCGTAGGCCGGCCGCTCGGGCGGGTCGGCATGGCGGATCACTTCTACGTCTACCCCTCCTACCTAACGAGCGACGCGACGCGGTCCCTCGGGCGTCGGGTTCCGAACGCGACGGCGGTCGGCCCCGTGACCGTCGACGATATCGTGGCGGCCGCGCGCGCGCTCGGATTCACCGTCGAACCCGAACCGGAGAAACAGTATCCCCGGCGGGCGCACCGCTACGAAGGGCGCGTCAAGGTGCATAAACAGCCCGGCAGCACGAAGACGACGTTCCTCCGTCGCCTCGCGGAGGAGCTACTGAAGACCCACCCGGTGCACCGGAAGTCGTAGATGGACGAACCCGGAACCATCTACTTCACCGGGACGGCCGGCGCCGGCAAGACGAGCCTCGTGAGCGCCTTCCGATCGTGGCTGACGACCGCCGGATATTCCGCGTCGATCCTGAACCTCGATCCGGGGAGCGAGTCGACGACCCTCCAACCGGACATCGACATCCGTGAGTGGGTCCGATTGCCCGAGGTCATGGAGGAGTACGACCTCGGACCGAACGGGGCGCAGGTTGCCGCGGCGGATCTGGTCGCGCTCAAGGTCTTCGAGGTCAAGCAGGCGCTCTCGGAGCTCCATTCGGACTACGTCCTCGTCGACACGCCGGGGCAGATCGAGCTGTTCGCGTTCCGGGAGTCCTCGAAGGCGATCCTCGAGGCGCTCAGCGGGGACCGCTCCCTGATCGCCTTCCTGTTCGACCCAACGCTCGCCAAGAGCCCGAGCGGGTTCGTCTCCCTCCTGATGCTCTCGGCGACGGTCGAGTTCCGGTTCCGACTGCCCACCTTCAATCTGCTGACCAAGACCGACCTCCTGACCCCGGCCCAGATCGCCGAGGTCCTCGCCTGGGGGGAGGATCCCGAGGTGCTCACCGATGCGGTCGAGCGCGACGGCCCGACGCCCGAGGTTCAGCTTTCGTCCGGGGTCTTCCGGGCGATCCAATCGATGGCCCCGCTGATGACGCTCCTGCCCACTTCGAGCCGGGACCTCTCCGGCCTCGAGCCGCTGTACCGCCACATCCAGCAGATCTTCCAAGGGGGCGAGGACCTGGAGCTCTCGCACGCCCCGCCCGAGGACGGCTGAGAAACGCGCTACTCGGTGAAGAACAGGCCCATGCCGGCCGAGGCGGACTCGTCCTCGTCCCGGAACCGCTGGAGCAGCGCCTCGGCGTCGGGAGGGGCGAGCTTCTTGCCAATCGGGGCGAGCAGGCCCTCGGCCCGCGCGATCGCTTCGGGGGGTCCTTCGATCAGCACGTAGAGTTCGGCGGCCGGCCCGCCCATCGCCGCGGCCTCCCGGATCTTCCGGCTCTGCCGCGCGACCACGTCATCGGATAGGGCCACGTCGAGGTCCGTGCGGCGGGCGGATGGGACGAGAAAGATCGTGCTGGCCATGCCGGGCGGGACCGGGGTCGGCTAATAGCGCTTGCCGACGCGGCGGCGGCGACCAGCCCCAGCCGAGTCCCGGGGGCGCCCCCGGGCCTCGAGGGCTCAGCGCGGCCGCTCGAGCCGGACGGCCGCGTACCGAGGCGCGACGCCATGAACCCCCGCGGTCCTCCCGGATCGCGTGTACGCGAGCACCACCCAATCGCCGATCCTCCTCATCGGGTCGGCCCACGTCGTCGACCTCGATGCCCCCCTGCGCGCCACTCTGGGCGGCCGGGTCCTGGACGCGATCGCGGTGGAGCTGGACGCCGAACGGGCGCAGACGATCCTCTCCGAGTCGCCCGGGCCCTCGGCGAGCCGCGGCGACCTCCCGATCTTCGTCCGCCTTTGGGGGCAGCTCCAGCGTCGCCTAGGGGAGGATCTGGGCGGGGGCCCGGCCGGCGGCGAGATGCGGACCGCGGCGTCCGTCTCGAAAGAGCGCCACCTGCCGCTGTTCCTCATCGACGACCCGATCCGCCAGACCCTTGCGCGGCTGATCCGCTCCATGAGCCTGAAGGAACGCGTCCTGTTGCTTTTCGGAGGCGTCCTCGGGCTGGTCGTGCCCGCGCGGCTCGTAGAGCGGCAGATCGACCGGTACTCGCAGTCGCCGGGCGATTACGTCGCAGAGATCCGAAGGTCGTATCCCGGCGTCGCCCGGGTGCTCCTCGATGAGCGCAACGAACACATGGCCGACCGGCTCGGGGAGATCCGGTCGAAGGGGTTCGGTCGCGTGGCGGCCGTCGTGGGGGACGCCCACGTCGACGGCCTCGCCGCCGCCCTCCGACGGCGCGGGATCCCGGTGGAGACGGTGTCCCTCGGGGCGCTGCGCTCCGTCGGCGCCGCGCCGTCGGGTCCCACCGGCTGACGACGCGCGGGCGCGCGAGGCCTCAGCCCTCAGAGGACCGCGGGCCGGGCGCGCTCGTGCTCCGACACTGAGGCGAGCAGGCGCTCGGCGAATCGGGTCGTCTCCGGGCTCGTGTAGCTCTCGAGTCGGCCCTGATCGGCGAGGACCGATACGGACGGATCGACCGGCAGCCGCGCGAGCAGCGGGACCCCGTACTCGGACGCGATCTGCTCGACCCGGCTGGTCCCGAACAGCTCGATCCGCTCCTGGCAGTGCGGGCACACGAGGAATCCCATGTTCTCCACGAGACCGAGCAGGGGGACGTGCAGGTCGCGGGCCATGTTCATCGCCTTCTTGACGATCAGCGCGGCCAGGTCCTGGGGCGTGAGCACGAAGACCATCCCGTCGACGGGGATCGTCTGGAAGACCGTGAGCGGAACGTCGCTCGTGCCGGGGGGCATGTCGATCAACAGGTAGTCGAGCGGGCCCCAGTTCACCCCGGAGAAGAACTGCATGATGAGGCGCGTGACGAGAGGCCCCCGCCAGATCACCGGGGTCTTTTCGTCCTCGACCAGGAACTGCGACGAAACGACCGGGATCCCGCCCGGCGTCGTCGCGGGCTCGATCCCCTCGCCCTTGTCCACGAGCGGCCCGGCAATGCCGAATAGCTTCGGGATCGATGGACCGGTGATGTCCGCGTCGAGGACCCCCACCCGCAATCCCCGGCGGCGGAGCTCGCTCGCGAGCAGCGCGGTGGCCGAGGACTTCCCGACCCCGCCCTTGCCGGAGCCCACGGCGACCACGTGGGCGATGCGTCCCTTGTCCATCTTCTGCATAATCCCCCCCGACGCGCCTCCGCGGCGCTGCGGACCCCCAGGGGGTGCGCTCGGAGGGACGGACGCGGGGGCCGTTCCCTCGGCCATTTCGATTTCGCACGGGGACTTTCGTATATAACCGAGGTCCGTCGGGAATCGGGAAGCCCCGTGACCGTCGGTCGCGATCGCGCACTGCGGGAACTGTTCCTGCCGGAATCGATCGCCGTCATCGGCGCTTCGAACCGGCCCGACACCGTCGGCCACGCGCTGTTCCGCAACCTGCTGACGTCGGGGTACCGCGGGGTCGTCTACCCGGTGAATCCGAGCTGGAAGAGCGTCTCGGGCGTCCGATGTTATCCGGACGTGGCGGCGCTGCCCGAGGCGCCGGATCTCGCGGTGATCATCGTCCCGGCCCCCGCCGTCGCCGAGTGCGCCGAGGCGCTCGGCCGGATCGGGACGAAGGGCCTCGTCGTGATCTCCGCGGGGTTCCGGGAGGTCGGCGGGGCCGGAATCGAGCGCGAGGACGCGCTGACCCGCATCGTCCGGCGGCATCGGATGTCGATCATCGGCCCGAACTGCTTCGGCATCCTCAACACCGATCCCTCGATCCACCTCAACGCGACGTTCTCCGACAGCCTGCCCCCCCGGGGGAACATCGCGTTCGTTTCGCAGAGCGGGGCGCTGTGCGCCGGGATCCTTCGCTACGGCGTCGCCGAGCGGATCGGATTCTCGCGGTTCCTGTCGGTAGGGAACCGCGCCGGGGTCGATGAGAACGACCTGCTCGTCGCGTTGGGCGAGGACCCGGCGACCCGGGTGATCCTCCTGTACATCGAAAGCCTCGCCGACGGGCGCCGTTTTCTCGAGACCGCGCGCGAGGTCACGGAGAAGAAACCGATCCTCGTCATCAAGAGCGGGCGGACCCCGGCCGGGGAACGGGCCGCCCGGAGCCACACGGGATCGCTCGCCCAATCCGGCCGGGACCGACTGTACGATGCCTTGTTCGAGCAGTCCGGCGTCCTTCGAATGGACACGATCGGCGAGCTGTTCCGATCGGCCAAGGTCTTCGCCTCGGGCATCACCCTGCCCGGCCGAAAGCTCGCCATCCTGACGAACTCCGGCGGCCCGGGAATCGTCGCGGCCGACGCCGCCGGACGGATGGGACTCGGTCTCGCCGCGCTCCCCCCAGGACTCTCCACGCGCCTGGCGCGGCGTCTCTCCCCGTCGGCCTCGGTCGCCAACCCCATCGACATGACCGCCGACGCCCGGTCCCTCGACTACGAGTTCGCACTTCGAGCCCTGCTCGCCTCGAAGGCGGTCGATGGCGCGATGGTCATCGCGACCCCCACGGGCACGCTCGGGGTGGACGCGGTGGCCGGGGCGATGATCGCGGCCCGACGCCGATCGAATAAACCGGTCCTCGCTTGCCTCTTCGGCCTCGTCGATGTTTCGAGCGAGGTCGGTCGCCTCGAGGCCGCGGGAATCCCGGCGTTCACGTTCCCGGAGGAGGCGATCGCCTCCGTGCGCGGTCTCGCGCGTTACCACGAATGGAGGACCCGGCCCCGGACCCGCGTTCGGAACTTCCCCGTGGACCGGGCCGCGGCCCGGAGGGTGATCGCCGCCGCTCGACGCCGCGGGCGCAGCGTGCTACCGGAGTTCCAGGCGCGGGCGTTGCTCGAGGCCTACGGCATCCGGTTTCCCCGGGTGGCACGCGCGCGCAGCCGCGACGAGGCCGTCCGGGCGGCCGAAGCGATCGGCTATCCGGTAGCGCTCAAGGTCGCTTCGCCCGACATCTCCCACAAGACCGACGTCGGGGGCGTCGCGCTGAATCTCGCCAGCAGCCGGGCGGTCGCCGAGGCCTGGACAACCCTGCACGAGAACCTCGCGCGGCGCGCCCCGTCGGCGCGAATCGAGGGGGTCGAGGTGGAGGCGATGGTGACTGGCGGCAAGGAGGTCATCATCGGGGCCCAGCAGGATCCGGCGTTCGGTCCGATCCTCCTGTTCGGGATGGGGGGAATCTACGTCGAGGTCCTCCAGGACGTGACGTTCCGATTGGCGCCGATCCGGACCCTCTCGGCCCGTCACATGGTCGAGTCGGTCCGCGCCTCGGCGCTGCTCCAGGGGGTCCGGGGGGAGGCCCCCGGTGACCTCGACTCGCTCTATGAGGTGATCGAGCGGATCAGCCAGCTCGCGGTGGATCTGCCCGAGGTCGCCGAGCTCGACCTCAACCCGCTCATCGTGCGCCCCCGGCCGGGGGGCGTCGTGGCCGTCGATGCGAGGGTCGTGCTCGGTCCGTCTTCCAGATCGGGACCTCCGCCTTCAATCGCTCGATGAGGAATCGGGCCGCCCGGAAGGCGGTCGACCGGTGGGGGGCGGCGGCGCCGACGATCACGGAGACCGTTCCCACCGGGAGGCGGCCGAGACGGTGGTGCAGGGCGACCCGGCGGATACTGAACCTCGAGCGGGCCTCCGCGGCCAGTCGTCGGAGGGCGCGCTGCGCCATCGGGGCGTCCGCCTCGTAATCGAGGGCGACCACCGTTCCGAAGCGCCCGCGGTCCGGCCGCACCCGCCCCAGGAAGATCACGACGCCCCCGTCCTCCCGGCTCTGCAATTCTTCGTAGACGGTGGCCACGGAGAGCGGCCGACGGGTCAGCACGATGCCCATGCCGCTACCCCCCGCTGAAGGGCGGGTGAATGGCGAGATCGTCGCCGGGTCGAAGTTTCGCCGTGGTCGCCCGAACGTACCGACCATTGCGGGCGAACCGGCAGGAGCGGAGGAGGGCGGTGACCGGGGGGTGTTCGCGTTGCAGTTCCGCGAGGAGTTCGGCGACCGTCGTCCCTCGGGCGGGTACCGTTCGGACCACCTCGGAGCGGCCGACCGCCTCCCGGACGGTGGCGAACAGGAGCAGTCGGACCGAACCGGAGGGCGCCGCGGCCTCCCGATCCGACCGGGTCCTCCCGGCGCGGCCGGCTGGGCCAGCCCCTGCGGTGGTTGTGTGGTCGCGGTTCGGTCGCATCCCGATCAGCGGTCCCCTGGTGTCCAACCGGGGGAGGTGGCCGATGGCCTTGAGGTTGCGCCCGCGCGCGGCCCGACAACGCGGCGGAGGTGGGACCCGCGGCGGCCATTCGAGCCCCGCCATCTAGCCCGTGGTCGTTGGCCCGCCAGCCCCGTTCCGACGGGCCAACTCCGGGCGTGGTCCAACGTATTAACTCGGGTGGCTATCGGAGTACATGGCGGTCTGCCAGAACACTTTCGCCGCGGAGTACGCATTCCCCCCTACCGCCGGGCCGGTGATGGATCGTCGGATGACCCTCACGATCCCGTGCCGCGAGCTCGCAACCTCGACCCTGGACCTGACCAGTGCGAGCAACGGCCGGGCCCGGGACGGAGCCACGGCCAAGAAGTTCTTCCTCTGCGAGAACCACGCGAGCCTGTACAGCCAGATCGACACGGAACTCGTCGAGGATGGATGGGCCCCCGCCCACTCCGGCCGCCCCATCCCGCTCCCCTAGGGACGCCGCTCGATCGCGAGGTGGGGTGCCATCCCACGTGACGATGCGAACGGCGTTGGAGTCGTAGGTCGACGGGGTCAGGCCCCGGCCAGTTGTGCGAGCTTGCGAACCGTATTCCAATTGCGGCCCGTACCGGGAGTTCCCAGCTTGCGTTCGATCCACGCCATCGTCACGGGGGAATGGCCGATCCCGTTCGGGTAGACGACGTAGGCCTCTCGACCGGTTCCCCCCACCTGCTCGGGACCTGCGATGCCGGCCCGAACGGCGGTCCATTCGGAAAGTGTCGGTCCAGATTTCAAAGCGACCAGAAGGAGATGGCTCGGATCGCTCATCGCGGCCTCCGGGAACGGATTCTGGCCGATCACGGATTGCCACTCCGACGCCGTTCGGACGAACACTTGGGTCGCCAGCCCCAGTCGGTTCAACAACTCCGCCTCGAGACGCCGTTCCACGGTGGCCGGCGTCCCGCTGGGGGATCGGAACACGGCGTTCCCCGACTGCAGGACGGTGCGAACCTCGGAATATCCGAGGTCGATCAGGAATTCTGACAGGGCGGACATTCTCAGCGGCGCGGATCCGCCGACGTTGACCGCGCGCAGCAGGGCGATGAAGACCGTCATGGCCCGGTGGGGGAATCTCCGCAGAACGACGCTCGGGAAGACCTCTTGCCTCCCTGTCGGGGCCCTTCACAAGAGCCGAACGATGCGGCGGTCCGTCCCCGGGCCCGACCCGACGTCGCCCGGACCGACGTTCCGACGGGTGCCGGCGGGCGATTTTTCGAAACGATTAATGCCGATGCCGGCGCCATCCGTACGTAGCCGCCGTCGCGGTATCGTTCATGGGCGAGGAGACCGATGCCGACCGGATCCGGCGCGAGCGGGAGCGCCGACGCTCCGAGGAGCGCACTCGGATGGAGCGCGAGCGCGGGGAACGGGAGCTCGAGATCGCCCGGTTGCGCCGGGCCCAACTTCTCCAGTCCATCGAGGCGCGGGGGGAAGCCCGACCGCCGGCCGAGGAACCGAACCACCTGCTCCAGGTCCCCGACGAGAAGCGCTCACCCGAGGAGGAGACGCGGTTCCGGGCGCCCTCCGCCGCATCGGACTCCGGTCGGGCCCCTTCCGGTTTCGCCGAGCGATCGCGCGGCAGTGAGACCGAACGAACCCCCCACCGCCCGATCGGCCGCCCGATACAGTCCCCGAATCTGCGGCAGCTGATGGCGCTCGATCCCGCGGAGCGCTTCGACATCCAGCTCCTGAACACCCTCCCGCTGCGCGGGTTGGTGGAGGAAGCTTCCCGAGATCCCCGGCTCCTCGAGGCCCTCCAGGCCCGGGCCCAGGCGTTGATGGCCCGGGTCAAGGCGGAGGTCGACGACCCGCTGAGCGCGGGCGCGTTCCTGCGCGAGCAGGCGTTGCTCTGGTACCGGACCAGTTCCGAGGACTCCGAGTGGACGGCCCGGATGCCCGACCGATGGGCCGGCCTGTTCGCGGATTCCCGGGTCTCCGGGGGCCGCCTGCATGCCTGGCTCAACACGCGGCTCCTCTCCGTGGTGGAAGGGACGTTCCGGGCGGGACGGATCGGCGGGCGGATCCGCCGGCGGCTGCACCCCGCGCGTGAGGTCGAGAGCGCGATGGGGCGCTCGGCGGTCCAACAGATCCAGGCCGAGGCCGCCCAGGCGATGCTCGACGACCTCGCGGCCCGACCCCGAGCCGGCCAGGACCCCTTCCCGCTCGTCCGGCTCAGCGAGCTCGCCGTCCGCCGTCAGGTCCAGACCGTCAACGACGCCCTATCGATATTGTTCAGTTCGCCGGGCACCGGCCCGTTCATCGTCCTGCACCCGAACCGCTACCCCGACGTCGAGGAGGTCCAGATCCGCCCACCCTCCGCCGGGGCGACCGGCGCGGCGCTTGCGTTCCTGTTGGTATGCGCCCGCTCGGCCCGCCGGACCGTATCCCGCGCGGGATCGTCGACACCGGCGGGCGCGACCCGAGGCGATCTCGCCGCGGGCGACGAGTCAGCGATGGCGTCGGAAGGGCACGACGGGGTCTCGATCTGGGAAGACACCTCGGCCCAGGCCGCGGATTGGGTGTCGGTGGTCGAGTCGTATCGACAGGAGAAGAAGCGACTGGAGGCCCCCCCGAAGGACCACCGGGGGCGGCCGGCGTACGAAGCCCTGCGGGCGCTGGTGCTCTCGCAGGGGGAGTTCCGACGTTCGTTCCTCGTTACCCGATGGCGGGGGCGGCCGGCCGGCCTCCCCCTTCTCGCTGCCCTTCTTCAGAAGGGAACCCTCGCCCCGGAGGTGGCGACGGATCACGAATACCTAGAAGCGGAGCTCGCCGCCCTCGTCGGCGACGATCCGGCCGATCCAACGACCCCCGGGAGCTGGAAGGTGCCCGGTTGGACCATCACCCGGGAGGGGAACCCGCAGGAAGGGCTGCGCTACCGGGCCGAAGCTCAGGCGCGATCGGCCCCGGACGCGCCCGCCTAGTTCTCGGGTTCCGCCGGGAGACGGTGGGCGATGTCACCGACCCTCAGCAGGAGCGAGCGATACTCCGGGTAGGGATACTCCGGCTCCCACCCGCCCAGGGGAGGTCGTTCGCGACGGGCGATCCGGGTCTCTCCGTCCCGCTCCTCCGTGCGAAGACCGCTGAAGAACCAACCCGGCGGATCATGGGAGAGCGAGCTTCTCCCCCGGATCCGCAGCAGGCGGTCGGTCTCCGGAAGATACCGCGCCAAGATCGATCCGCCGACCGCCGCCCGTTGCGCCTCGGTCCAGGCTTCGGGGGGGGCCGCCGGGGCCCGAAGGAGCTCGAGCGTCTCCGGGGGGGCGCGATCGAACTTAGTGACCACGAACAGCAGGTAGAGCCGGCGCGCCCGGCGGGCGCGCTCGGCGGTCAGGAACTTGCCGATCAGGGTGAGGGTGCTCGACAGGATCCGGTCGTACCGGGCGATCGGGAGGCCCCCGATCTCGCCCGGAGCCCCGGTCAGCCACGAGGCGTCGACGAGCGGAAGGACGATCTGGCTCCGCATCAGCCGGCGGGTCCCGGGCTCGAGGACCGCGTCGTTCCGGTCGAGCTCCGCGACCTCCGCGGCGGGCATCCCGCCGATGCGCACTTCCACCGAGTCGAAGGCGCCGTCGTCGACGGGGTCGCGGTGCGCGAGGCTCGCCAGGCCCCCGCGGCGGAACCCGAACAGGAAGCTGAGCGGGCGCAGCTCCCAATCGACGTCGGCGTCCGGGAACCGCCCGTCCCCGAGCGCGCCATAGATCGAAGCGAGTTGCCGGATCGAATCGCGATCGGCGCTGAACCGGAACTGGTCGTCCTCTTCGATCCCGAGCCGGACCTGGGCGGTGTACAATAGCCCGACGAACGTCGTCAGACCGGCCCCCCGGTCGGCGAGCACGAGCGCCGAGCTCATCGGGGGTAGGCGGGAGACGGACCGGTGCGCGGCACCGGCGCCCGCCCGCCCCCCCCCCGGTGGGCCGGGCCCTTACTCGGCGAACGCCTCGGCCACCCGTCCATAGATCGGCTGTCGGCCACGGACCGGGCCGAGCGCCGGATGGTCGATGCTCGCATCGAGCAGGGTCCAGGTCGCATCGGCCCGCACGCCCCGCGAGGAGATCGCGAGGCGGAAATGGTTCATCGCGCTCAGCGTCGGAGCGTCGCTGATCGCGGTGAACAGGGGGATCTCCCCGCCGGTCAGGAGCAGGTCGACGAGCTTGTACAATAGCTGGTTGCGGTACGTGTGGGTGCTGTCCCGGCACAGGATCAGGGTCCGGGACTGCGGCTCGTGCAATAGCCGGCTCACCAGCGTCTCGACGGCGGCCTTGGTGATCAGCCGGCGGATCCCCCCGGCCCGACGCTCACCGACCGCGTCCGCCGGCCGGAGCCGGACGACGAGCGGATCGACCTTGCCGGACGCCTTCGGGAGGCGCCGGTCGAAGTCGGCCATCGCCGCCTCGGCGAGCTCCAGGGTGAGCCGACCGGACCGCAGCGCGCCGCCGGGCAGGACGGCCGTATGGTTGGCGATCGTCGGCCGGTTGTACTCGTCGGCGACCCCCCGCCCAAGGACGGAAAGGAGCACCTCGTCGTTCGCCGGCGCGGGATGGATCATGCGGGCGTCGATCACCGTCATCCCGCTCGCCGTCTTCTCGACCCGTACCGGCGTGAAGTGGCTCCCCAGGTAGCGGGCGTACAGCGGGCCGTTGAGGAAATGCGACTCCGCCTTCGTGCCGTACCCTTTTTCCGGGCTCGCCCCGTAGATCCAGTGCTCGAGCTGGATCGATTCTCCGTCCTCCATCCCGACCGCCTCCTCCCTCCCCTCCGTCATCCTCGACCGCGCCGTTCCGTACTACGAGGTGGCCACCGCCGCGGCCGGCGCGGTCTGGAGGGTGACCTGCTCGACGATCTCGTCCGGGACCTTGTTGGCCACATCCCGGAAGTGCTCGATGAAGGCCACGTAGTCCTCGTACGAGAAGTCCGGCTCGGCGCCGCCGTCGGCGGAGAACGCCTTCCGAACGATCCGGGGCGCCCCGACGGGCTGCATGCCGGCCTCCGCGGTCTCGGTCCGCACCCAGCTGAAGAAGTAGGCGGCCTGGTCGAAGTTGACCCCCGCCACCTTGCCCCCCCGGATCTGGGAGAGCGTCTGGGGCATGAACACCCTCAGGAGCGCCTCGGCGTACTCCTTGCGCTTGCGCTTCTGGTCGCCGGGCGGGACACCGCGGTGCAGGCCGAGCTTGACGAGGACCTCGTCGCGGACCGCGTCGAACTTCGACAGGACAAGCGCCGGATAGATGACCGGGGCCCCCGTGTTGATCCCCTGCGCCTTCATGCGCGAGAACTCCTGCTTCTTGTACGTCTGCAGCGAGACCAGGAGCGAGGCGACCTCGCTATCGTACTTGAGCATCTGTCGGAAGACCGGCGAGTCGATCTCGGTGGTCATCTTCGAGCAGTCGACCAGGATGACCACGATGTGGCTCTTCAACAGCTGCTGGATGATCGGGCTCGCGGCGACGCCGGTCTCGATGAACTCCTGGACGTCCTCGCCCGAGACATCGTACGCGGCGAACTGCAGCTTCGCGAACGGATTGACCCAGTTCTTCTCCTTGAGGGCCGTCGGCAACCGCCCCGAGAGCCGCTTCCTATAGCCGAAGACGAAGCCGATCTCGGTCATCTCGTCCTTGAGGGTCGCGCCCGGGAATCGGGCGTCCTTCATTCCCTCGTAGACCTGGCTCATCAGCCGCAAGGACTGGAGCGGGGCGTGGAACCGGAAAGAATCCAGCACCCGCGTTCCGTACTTGACCTGGGCTGCGTAGAGCAGTCCCAGGAAGGTCGTCTTTCCACACGCTCGGTCTCCCAATATCGCCGCTGGACACATCGTTCTCTTCTCCTGTTCTATTTGGCATCCAACGGGGTTCGCCACCGACCGCCGCCGTTCCCGTGGTTCCCGAGTACCGGGCCCCGCGAGGAAGGAGCGGGGGGCGTGCCCCCCGATGGATCGTGCGGAAGGAATTCCGGTCGCGCCGGAAGGAAGCCGCGCAGCCCCGCCGGCGCGACGTGGGCCCGGGCCCACCGGCTGGGGGGCCGATCGAGCCGGTCGGTCCTCGGCTCCGCGTCGACGAGGTGGGCCGCGGCGTCCGGGTCCCCCGCCAGCAGGTCGACATGCGGCATCGAAGGCCCGTCCTCCCCCTCGATCGGTCCGCCGACCTCGGGGAGGCGGCGCAGCTCCTTGAGGGCCACCGATCGAACGGTCAGTCCGTCGACGACCAGGTCCCGGGCGACCGACGCCTGGATCTCGGCCGCGAGCCGTTCCCAGTCCGCGCCTTCTTGGCCGCCCGTGAGTCGCACGAGCAACGGAGGCGCCGCGCCCTCGACGGCGCGCGAGACCAATCGGCCGATCTCGGCGCGGCTCTTCCCGAGCAGGTTCTCGGCCGCCGCCCGGAGCATCGACGGTTCGGCCGGGATCTTTACCTGCGCCGAGATCACGGCCTCCCAACCGGGGGCAAGGACCTCGCTCCCCGTGCTGCGGACCCGGACCGTCGTGTCGACATCGAGCGGCTCCAGCGATAGGTAACCGGCCCCGGTCCTCCAGGGCGGCACGTAGGCCCCCCCGCCTACGAGGATCCGCGGGGCGCGCAGTTCGACCGCCCCGGCGCCGACCGCCCGACCGGCCCCGGGCGCCGAAGATCGGCGCCCGTAGAGGATCAACGCACGATTCGGCGGGACCGGGACGTAGTAGCGCGTCAGGAGTTTCCAGGCGACGAATCCGATGGCCGAGGCGACGCCACCCGACACGACGATCGGCAGGAGCAGATCTTCGAGCGTCAACGCATCCCATCCCGGTAGCCGGGCGGAGGGCCGTCGGTGGGAACCACGCGACGGACCTGGCGCCAGCCGGCGTCCCGGGCGGGGCTAGCGGGCCAGCCGAAGTGGGCGAGGGCGGGGGCGGTCGCTCGCAGGGGAACCGAGGGGTCGCAGGGCCAAGGGTCTCCCTCGAGGGGCCGCAGGCGAGGCGTCGTGGCGGGTCGTCCGAGGGTCGGATCCAATCTGAACGCCTCCCTTGCTATTGCAACGCATGAATGAGGATATATACGTGCGCATGCGCCGAGTTGGAACTGTCGCCGGGCGCCATGTCGCACCGACGATTGGCCCGTCAAGAACGCCGGCAGGTCGAGGGCGCGCGACCCGCGGGGTCGGGCGGCGGGGAGGCGGCTCGCTAGGTCCAGGGTCGGACGGTTCAGATCGGGGCCGTCCGGCCGACGGTGGCCGTTGTCGGGGATTGACGAAACCTACCAGCTGCGGAGCGCCTGGGCGGCCTGCTTGCGAGCCGCCTTCGTCTGGTGCCCGGGCCCGGTTCGAAGATACGAGGTGCAACGACACGCCCGACAGTGTCCATCCGGCCCGTGCAGCCGTCGTTGGTGGAGACAGCCGGGGGTCTCGCACTCCGTCGTCAGGTCGGGCGCTCCCCCGCCCCGGGGTGACCCGGCCCGGCCGTGGGGGGGTCACCCATGCGGGTGACTCGTGGAAATGCGGACGATTCGGCCCGATCGGTTACTTTGGTCTCGACCAGCATGCAAGCTTCTCTCGGGGATCGGCCCCTACGCCGCGAGCTCGGGGGTGTGGGGGAAAGCTTCCGTCGGCGCCTTCGGGGAGGGCGAACGACTGGCGGGGGATTTGGTCGAGCTGGACGCCCGCAGCGGCGACCGGTTCTCCGATGGATCGGGCGCCCCCCGATCGACGGGCAGCAGTCCGGCCCCGCGCAGTTCGCGGGTGATGCTCTGCACCGCGCGCTCCACGTCGCCGGGTCGACGGGCCCCGGTGCAGACCAACTTACCGCTGCCGAACAGCAGGACCACCACGCGCGGTTCGTCGAGCCGCAGGACGAGGCCCGGGAACTGCTCCGGTTCGTACTCGACGCGGTCGAGCCCCAGGGTGATCGCGATCGAGTTGAGATTGATCTCTGCGCCCAAGTCGGAGGTGGCGACGATGTTCTGGATCTCGATCTTCGGATGCGCGAGGACCTTCTGGCCGGTCTTTCGGATCCTCGCCGAGATGAGCTGGACGGATTCCTCGACCTGACGCTGGCTCTTGCCCCCGGTGCAGACGACCTTGCCGGACTGGAAGAGCAGGATCGCGGTCTTCGGTTCGCTCAGCCGGAAGATCAGGCCCGGGAAGCGGGCAGGATCGTACTCGGAACCGTCGAGGGCGAGGGCGATCGCCGGGAGATCGAAGCCGGAGCCGAGTGAGGTCGAGGCGACGACGTTCTCGATTCGGACGCGCGTCATGATAATCTATTTAAAGTATTTATATCTATATTTAAACGTTCCCCGTCCTCTCTTCCGGGGTGTTTCTGGGTTCCTGAACGGACGGGTTGCCGTTGGCTGCCTCAGGGCGCTGGGGAGCTCGTCCGAAACCCGATAGGAGGGTCAGTCCGACGACGATCAGGCCGAACCCTACCAGCTCCCACCACTGAAACGTCTCCCCGAAGAGGAAGACTCCGATGGTCAACGCCGCGACCGGATTGACGTAGGCGACGACGTTGGCGCGCGACGGTCCCACCTGGTGGTGGAGGAAGGCGTACAGCGCGTAGCCCGCGACGGATGGCAGGACGACGAGATAGAGAAGGGCCGCCAGCACGCCCCCCGAAGCGGGGAGTGCTCGGTTGGGCTCGAGGATTGGGATGACCCCGGCCAGGAACACCGTTGCGACCGTGAATTGGGCGGCGAGTCCCCAGAGCGTCTCACCTTCCGGCCGGCGGGCTCTCAGGAGGACGGAACCCATCGCGAAGCTCACCGCGGCACCCAATACCGCGAGCGGCCCCCAAAGGCTGCTCGCGAGGGTGACCCCGGGCGGAGGGGCGACCAATACGACCACACCGGCGAACCCGACCCCTAGGCCGAGGTACCCGGCTCGGTGGAGCGGCTCCGCGGAGAGTATCGGGAGGGCTACCAGGACGGTTAGGAGGGGAGTGGTCCCGATCAGGATCGACGACAACCCCCCGGAAGTCGTTTGTTCCCCCCAGTACAGGAGTAGTCCATAGACGCCGACGATCGGGATGCCTAGGAGACCCGACAGCAGCAACGAGGGCCCGGTGGGTCTCGGCAATCGAGTGGCCGCCGCGAGGGCCGCGATGGCGAGCGCCGAGATCGCATACCGGGCCGCGGCAAAGGCGATCGGGGTCGCCCCCGCGAGGATCCCGTATCGGATGACCGGGTACGCGGACCCCCAGATGAGGCCGAGGAGGACGACGATGGCGAGACCCTGCCGGTCGCCCACCGGCGCGGCGGGGGCCGGATCCGGGGGCATAGCGCGGGAATCGTCGCCCTCAATTACACTTTCGACTCCGAGGTATTTCCGAGGACGATAGCGTACGATCGACCCACGGCCCCATCGAAGGACCGTGGGGGGCGGCTATGAAGGGGGGAAGGTCCCCGAGCGCATGACCGGATTCCAGCTTTCCCCGGGGATCACTCCTGAACTCACCGGGGCCGTAGTGATCGCACTTCCGCTGGGGATCGGTATCGGGTACCTGGTTTGGGGCCGGGTGGGCTTTGAGCTCACCTTCGCGGGTTTCGCCATCCTGATCGGGGCGATCAAGGTCTGGACCGATCTCGCCGATCCGCCGGATCTCGGGGTCGCCCTGGCCGCGATCGGTGGTGGGGTTACGTGGGTCGCCCTCCGGGGGACTGCATGGGGGGACGCTCGGAGCCGAATGTACCTCGGCGGCTTGGTCGGACTCGTCAGCCTAGTGGCCGGATTGGTCAAAGTTCAAGATTTTCTGGACCCGTTCGACCTCCTACTCGCAGACTGTGCGATCGTCAGCGGGCTCGCGCTGTGGTCTGTGGCTTTTTCGGAGGCCCGCCGACGATACGACCGCGGAACCCGCCGATCCGTCAACGGCGCATTGATCGATGGTCCGCCTCGGCCCAGCCATTCCTCGGATGATCCCACCGGCGGGAAGGCTACCGACAGCTGAAGTCCTATCACAGGGCGGAACTCGAGGCGGGCATTCCGGCCGAGCGCCGCGGGGTGGGCCGGTCGAGTCCGGGGATTCGGATGAGCCGGTCGCGACGATGCGCCAGGCTATCCCTGGACTACCGTCGGCGGGGGAAGCGTCTCGGGAGGCCCGAGACGGCCGGCACCTCCCGGGCCTCTTGGAACGCGCCGGAACGCCGATCTTATCGCAAAGCCCACCAAAGGCCGATGACAAGGAGGAGGATCCCGAGGGCGAGGAAGGGGACGCCGATCCAATCGATCCAGGTCCCGGGGTCGACCGTGGGGCAGTGGCCCGAACTGCAACCCTGGGAGCCGGCCGAGATTGCGTCACTGACGATCGAGCCCACCGTGAGGAACAGGACCCCAGCCAGCACGAGGGCGATCCCGAGTACGATCATGACCCAGCGGACGTCTTGCCGCGGCGGGGTTGACATCGGATCGATCTGGAACCTAAGCGGCCAAGCCCACGGGCTCTGCGGGGCCGGCGACCGTGTGGGCGGCAAGCGGTGACCACACTGGGTGCAGAACCGAACACCGGGGCGGTTGATGAACCCGCAGATGGCGCAGAGGACCGAGCTCATGCGTCTGGAAGGGGGGAGCGACCCGTATGGTCCTTTTCCCCGGGATGAACCGCTCGGGACGGCACACTGCCAACGTGATTCCGGCGCACATTCCCGGACGGGGACCCGTTGGTCCGCATCGCCCTTATCGCCAGCCGTTCCGGGCGCCGAATATCCACAATCGTCCGTTGAACCTGGCCGCTCGATTCTCGCCCAACCGAACGGGCGGTGACAAGCTATTCCTCGGGACGCCGGGGCAGGTTCAGGTCGGAGGTGCTCTCCGACGGAGCCGGAGGACGACGACCAGCGACGCGATTACAATCGCCGCGGCGATACCTCCGAGGATCGCGTACTCCTGGGTAGTCGGCATTCCGGCCGAAGGCGCGCTAGGGCTCGACGGCAGGGGCGTGAGCGTGATCGAAAGGACGGTCCGGTTGCCCGCGGTGGTGGTAAGGTTCGTGTGGTAGGTGGCGTACCCGGCCAGCGCGGCGGAGACCGCGTGCACACCGGGCGCGACGCTGATGTTGAACTGGCCGTCCTGGACCGAGGCCGCCGCGCCGTCCACTTCGAGGTTCGCGTTCCCCGGAGCGAGGGTCCCCACGAGGTACGACGGCTTGGCGATGAAAGAGACGCTTTGGGCGACGGGTCCCGCGCCGACGGTGACGTTGCCCACCGCCGGGACAGGTAGGTAGGCCGATGGGCCGCCCACCGAGAACTCGCTGGTGCCGTTGGGCAGGGAGAGCCTCACCTTGGTCCCGACCGAGTGATTCTGGACGCCGTTCGACTCCACCCACCAACTCGCGCCGTTCGGCAGGCCGATCTCCGTGAACGTGACCGTGTAGTTGAACGTCGTCCACGCCAAACTCAGACGCGTCGCGCCGCGCACGGTCACCTGCACCGTCGTCTGCTTGGGGACGAACCCCCCGATCGCGCGGGTCGTCATCGGGTAGGTGCCGTTCAGGGCGATGATCTGGATCGAGGGGGCCGTGCCGTTGACGCGCGTTCCGTTCCACCAGACCGACCAGTGCGTGCCGCTCGGCAGTCCCACGGCGGTGATCGTCACCGCCTCCAGTAGGTTCGGGACCAACTGGAGGGTGCCGTCGTCGCCCGGGGCGATCGCGGCGGTTACCCGGCCGACGATCTCGGGGCCCTGATAGAGCGTGAACTGGTAGAGACCCGGCGAAAGCGTAAGGTTCGCCTGCCCCCCCACAAAGGCGAGCGGGGCCCCATTGACCCCGATCTGGCCCGACCCCCACGGGGCCGTGACGGTCACCGAACCCGTCTGGTTCGAGGAATACAACAGGCCCAGCGTACCGGTCCCGTCGGTAAGGGAGGCTCCGGGCTCCCCCAACCCGCCGGTCGCCGCGACGGTCAGATTCTGGATCTTCTCGCCCGTGTTGCCGCCGTGGTCGTACGCGTTCGGAATCGCCTGCAGGTTGTGCCCGTTCCAGCGGTCGAGGACGATCGACATCGAGGTTCCCGTGTCGAGGCCCGTCCCGCCGCCCGGCCCGGCATAGTCGAACTCGGCATCGAAGAAGGCCCCGTTCGGGGTGTACCGGGACCCGTTGACGACCTGGCCCACGCCCGCCGCGAACTGGGCGAACGGGAAGGAGACGTTCGCGCCGCGGATCCAGCCAGATCCGTCGTTGTAGTCGTATCCGACCCAGGGGACGGCCATCGGGCCGGCCGTGCCACTGACCACCCGCAGCTGCAGGCTGAGGGGGAAGGTCAGGGTGATGTTGCTGCCCGGAAGCGTGCGGGGGGGATAGGTGATGTAGACGTTGTACCCGCCGAAATTCACAAGGGAGCCGTTGCCCGCCACGCTCGCCGAGTTCAGCGTTGCGCCGGGGGCGGTGAAGTTCCAGACATAGTCCTGCAGTAAGGAGACGTGCTCCGAATGCGACTCGACGTCGAACCCGTCCTGCAGCCAGTATACGTAGTTCGACGCCCCCACAGAGAAGGCCAGCACGGTGTTGAGTTCAAACGCGACGTTCCCCGCGCTCGGATTCCCGACGACGTTCGCCTTGAGGGAGGCGATCGTCGCCGTGCCGAGGAACTGGGATGTAGAGTACCCGTACGGATGGCCCGATCCATCGACGCCAAAGTCGGCCACCCCCATCGGTGCTGGCTCGGTGGAGTAGCCGCGTTGAGGATTC
Source organism: Thermoplasmata archaeon (assembly GCA_035945215.1). Taxonomy (GTDB): domain Archaea; phylum Thermoplasmatota; class Thermoplasmata; order Lutacidiplasmatales; family UBA184; genus Lutacidiplasma. The sequence continues at coordinate 350,596 of DASZAJ010000009.1, read as the reverse complement.
ACCGGGCCGGCGAGCGGACCGGAAACGGCCCGATGTGCGAACTGGGCCACGATCGGTTCGGGCGACGTCCGATCGAGCTTCGGACCCGCCGCGAGGTGGCCGGCGTGCAGTGTCGGGGCGGTCGCCGGGATCGATGTCGGCGATCCCGCGAAGGCGCTTAGGAACAGGAAGGCGAGCACGGCCAACGTCGCGGGGACGACGCCCCGTGGGCCAATCATTCGGCGGAGTTCCATCCTCGGTCTCTCCCGACGGCTTCGGACCCGATTCCGGGGGTGGGGTATATACGAATCGCTCAGACCTTCCCAAGGAAACCCGGCGGGGTCGCAGCCCTAGATTTGCGCCGTCGTTCGATCGACCCGATTGGGGCGTCCCGGACTTTCCCCTCGGCCGATGGACGGCGTCGGCGGAGACGGAGGCTGGGACGCCGGGATCAACCCGATGGTAGTGGCGCGCGGAGGCCCCCGATGAATTTCTCGAAGCTCACCAAGAGGACGTAGGCCTTCTTTCGCTGGACCCCGGCCGGCGCCCAGATGGTGTTGATTAGCTCGAGTTCGCCCCCGCCACCCAGCGATTCCAGTCGGATCGGAGAAAAGAACTCCCCGTGGATTCGAACCCCACCGGCGTCGGGCGCGATCGAGATGGCGAAGGCGGTCGGCGTCCCGGAGCCGGCGGCCGCCACATTCAGTCCCACGATGCTCCCCGGAGGGGCGGGGAACCTCAGGTGGCCGCCGTACCCCCGGGTCCGGGCCCCGTAGCCGATCTCCGGGGCATCATAGGTCCGCGCCGTACCATCGGCATTCTCATCGAGAATCCGAAATTGGTTCGCTTGATACCATTGGTGCACCGCCTGGCTGATGGCGGCGACCGAGGTCCCCGCCACCTGGTAATCACGAACCGTGCGACCCATGGGGCCGGGGGACGGGAGCGCCCCACCCTACTAGGCTCTTTCGTGGAGGCCAACGTTCGACGGGGCCCGACGAGCCCGTGCGGGTCCTTGGGTTGGTTCCGGCGGGTACGCTGGGTCCGGGTGGGGAGACCTTTTCTTCTCGCGGCAGGCTCCGACGGACCGGCCCTGGGTTCCGGATTCCATGAGCGAGAGCGTGGTGGTCGGCAAGGACGTGTGGAAGATCTACGGCAGCGGGGAGACGGCCGTCCCGGCCCTCAAGGGGGTTTCGGTGGACATCGCCCGCGGCGAGATGGTCGCCGTGATGGGCCCATCGGGTTGCGGAAAGACGACCCTGCTGAACTGCTTCAGCGGTCTCGACGACGTCACGAAGGGTACCGTGACCCTGGAAGGAACCAACATCCACGCGATGCCGGACAACGAAAAAAGCGCGTACCGAGCGCGGCGGGCCGGATTCGTCTTCCAGTCGTATAACCTGCTGCCGATCCTCAGCGCGGTCGAGAACGTGGAGATGCCTCTGCTCGCCTGCGGAACGAAACCGCGGGACGCCCGTCCAAAGGCGGCCGAGATCCTCCGCGAGCTCGGTCTCGGGGACCGGTTGAACCACCGCCCGTCCGAGCTCTCCGGCGGGCAGCAACAGCGGGTCTCGCTCGCCCGGGCCCTTGTCTCTCGGCCGGCGATCGTCTGGGCCGATGAGCCGACGGGGAATCTCGACGAGGAAGGTTCCCGTCAGGTCACGGACCTCCTTCGTCAGTTGAACCGGGAATTCCAGCAGACGATGGTCGTGGTGACGCACGACCCGCACGTGGCCTCGTTGTGCGATCGGACGTTGCGAATGCGCGACGGAACGCTCCTGCCCTAGGGAGGCGGGCATCGATGGCCGACCCGTTACTGCTCGCCACCGCGATCGTCCTCCTCACGGTCGGCCTGATCTCCGCCGCCCTCGCCTACCGAAATCGGCTCTCCTTCCGGATCGCCGTCCGCAACATCCGCCGGGCCCGCATCCGGTCGGTCCTGGTCGTGCTCGGCCTGCTCGTCGGGACGGCCATCATCTCGGGCAGCCTCACCGTGGGGGACACGGTCGGATCGGTGAACGTCCATTACACGTACCTTTCCTGGGGCTACACGGACGAGGCGATCTACAGTCTGAGCCCGACCGGGACGTACCAGTACTTCCCCACCCCGCTGGCGTCCCAGGTCGTGAACTCCACGGCGTCGAACCCCCGTATCGCGGGGGTCACGCCGATGATCGTCGATACCGTCCAGGTGTTCGATCGGACGACGGGGATCCCCGCCACGAACCTGAACCTCGTCGGAAGCGACGCGTCGCAAAGCCGGGCCCTCGGGAACTTCACGACGACGTCCGGGGCCTCGCTCAGCGGCCCGATGCCCGGGAAGCTCCTCCTCGATCAGTTCGCCGCCAAGGAGCTCGGCGCCTCCGCCGGCGACACGGTGACGCTCTACGGCGCCGTCGTCGTCCCGGCGACCGTCCAGGCGGTGGTGAACGACGACGTCCGAGGGGCGTTCCTCACCGGGGGCCTGAGCTCCGGGGCCGCCTTCCTCGACCTGGCGACCGCCCAGCAGGTGATGAACGCCTCGGGATCGGTCAATTTCATCGCGGTCACCAACGTCGGATCGCAATCGCACGGCGTCAGCCTGTCCTCGCCGGTCGCCGCCCAACTGAACACGACCCTGGCCGGCCTGCCCGGGGCCGCTCGCCTCAGCGCCCACACGCTCTTCCAGAACCAGTTGAACGATGCGATCAGCACCGGCAGCGGGGTCGCGACGATCTTCCTCGTCTTCGGCCTCTTTTCCATCATCGCCGGCGCCATGCTGATCGTCGGGATCTTCACGATGATCGCCGAGGAGCGCAAGGGCGAGATGGGCATGCTCCGCGCCATCGGGCTCACCCGTCGGGATGTGGTCCTTTCGTACTACTTCGAGGGACTCATCTACTCCGTGGGGAGCGCCCTCGTCGGCGTCGCGGTCGGTGTCCTCACCGGCTACGTCCTGCTCTACGCCTACGTCCAACTGGTCGGGGCCAACCAGCCGGGCACGGCGGCCGTCCTGACGTCGTTCACCTTCACGAACCAAACGCTGCTCGTCAGCTACCTCGTCGGATTCCTCCTGACCCTGGGAACCGTGGTCGTCGCCAGCATCCGGGTCAGCCGGCTCAACATCGTGCGGGCGATCCGGGATGTCCCAGAGCCACCCCCACCGATCCGCACGTACACCTACCTCGCCTACCTGGGAGCGATCGCGCTCGTCGTCGGCGCGTACCTCGTCGCGACCACGTATCGGGGGACGACCGACATCTCCGATCCGATGATCGGCGGCGGGATGGTCCTGATCGGAGCGGCGCTCGTGGCGTCGCGGTTCTTGAAGAACCGCCTCGTCTTCAGCCTGGCCGGCGCCGGCCTGCTCGTCTGGGCGGGGTTCCAACCGTTGCAGAACGCCCTCCTCGGGACGGCCCACTCCGGCGGGATCTTCGTCGTCTTCGTCCAGGGGATCGAGCTGATCGCGGGCGCTATCCTGGTCTTCGCGTTCAACGGCCCGCAGATCGCGGGCGCCTTCGAGCGGGCGATGTCCGGGCGGGTCGCCTCCGCCCCCGTGGCCCGGATGGGACTCGCCTACCCGAGCCGCAAGGCGACGCGGACGGCCATCACCACCACGATCTTCGCCCTCGTCCTGTTCGTGATCGTGGTGCTGGCGACCTACAGCGCGACCCTCGCCGGGAACCTCAACGATTCGATCTCCGCCCAGTCCGGCGACTACACCTTTTTCGGATACTCGGCGCGGCCGATCACCGACCTACCGGGAACGGTCGCATCGAACGCGACGCTCCAGCCGATCTATTCGAACATCGTCCCGATCGTGCTCGGCGTCGGCGCCCTCGCTTGGCCGGGCTTCGAGACCCAACGGTACTTCGACACCGTGTTCTCGGCCCCGAACGGGGGCCCGCCCTCGGAGAACTTCTACGCAACGGAACACTTCCCCTTCCAGTCCACGTGGAAGGGGCAGAGCGACGGCGCGACCATGGCCCAGCTGTCGTCCAATGCGTCGGTGGCGATCGTCGATGGTTCCTACGCCGGCGGCGGCTTCTCGAGCAGCGGCCACCCCCTGCTCGCCACCGGGACCGTGGTGCACGTCGTCAACCCCGGCACGGGCGCGTCGGCCAACGTCACCGTGATCGGCATCATGAAGCAGCTCGTCCTGGGCGGGATCTGGCTCAATCCGACGACCGCTTCCCACCTCGGCTACAACTCGACGAGCGGGTATCTGCTGAAAGTCAACCCCAGTATCTCGAATACGGTGGCCGCCCAGAAGACCAAGGCCGCCTTCTACACCTACGGCCTCGTTCTGGTCGATTTCACCGCGATCCTGGCCCAGACGATCGCGATCATCTCCGGCCAGATCGGGCTCCTCGAGGTGTTCATCGCCCTCGGACTCGCGGTGGGGATCGCGGCCCTCGGGATCGTCGCCCATCGCGCGGTGAGCGAACGCCGTCGAGAGATCGGGATGCTCCGCGCCACCGGGCTCACCCGGGGAATGGTGCTCAAGATGTTCCTCGTGGAGTATTCGTTCGTCACCCTGTTCGGCTCGGCCATCGGGGGACTCATCGGGCTTCTCCTGGTCTACAATCTCGTGACGAGCCCGGGGGCCTCGTCCGCCGGCGTGACGAAATTGTACATCCCCTGGCTGAACCTGGTGACGGTCCTGCTTGTCACCGGCTTCCTTGCCACGGTCGCGGTCATCGGCCCGTCCCGAAAGGCGGCGCACTTGGCCCCGGCCGAGGCGGTCCGCGGGATCGAGTAGGCGGGATCGGGCGCAGGTAGCTCCCGCCGGGGGATCGGCGTGCGGTCGTCGCGACGGCAAGGTTCGCGATTCGAGGGTTATGTAGGAGCGGCGGGTAGGACGCGCATGGCAGCGGCCGAATCGAGACTCGCCCACGCCGTATTGGCGAAGAACCTGGGCGTTCGACGGGGGGAAAACGTGCTGATCGAGACCTGGACCCATGGCCTGCCCTATGCTCAGGCGTTCATTTCGGAGGCGCGACGGCTCGGCGCCCGGCCCACGGTCCTGTATGAGGACGAAACGGCATGGTGGGAGGCCGTCGCCTCGAAGCGCCTGGCCTCGTTCGCCACGCTCTCGGCCTCCGAGCGCGCCGCCCTGGAGGCGTCGGACGTCTACATCCACATCTGGGGACCCGAGGACCGACCCCGATCCGAGAGGCTCCCGGACAAGGTGCGAGAACAGACGATGGCCTTCAACGAGGAGTGGTACCGCCGCGCGAAGAAGGCCGGGGTCCGCGGTTGCCGGATGACCGTCGGCCAGGCGACCGACCCCATGGCCCATGCGTTCGGCCTCGATGGGCCGCGTTGGCGCCGTCGCCTGGTCGAGGCCGGCGCGGTCGATGGCCAGCGACTGCTCGCCCTTGGGAACCGGGTGGCCCGTGCCTTGCGGAAGGGCAAGCGCCTTCGGATCCGCCATCCGAACGGGACCGACCTGCAGCTAGACCTCGACGGGGTCCACGCCCGCGTCGACTCCGGGATCGTCGATGCCGAAGCCCGGGCCCGGCCCTACGGCATGCTCGCCAACAATCCGACCGGCCAGGTCCTGGTCGCGGTCGATTCGGCGAACCCCACGGGCACGCTGGTTTCCAACCGGACCATCTACTTCGGACCGAACCGCTTCGGAGGGAGCCGCTGGGACTTCTCCGAGGGTCGGCTGGTCAAGTATCGGAACGGTCTCGGCGGTTCCCTGTTCGAGCAAGCGTATGCCAAGGCCCCGAAGGGGAAGGATCGGTTGGGGTACTTCTCCATCGGCCTGAACGCCGCGTCCCGTGACCTTCCCCCTTGCGAGGACACGGAGGAGGGGGCCGCGATATTCGGCCTGGGGGCCAACAGCTTCGCCGGCGGGGATGTGAAGATCCCGTTCCAGGGTTTCGCGATGGTCGGGGGCGCCTCCATCGCCGTCGACGGAAAAACGATCGCCTCCGACGGCAGGATCCGCTAGCGTCCCGCGGCGCGCTTCCGAGATCCGGCGCCCCCACGAGCCGGGGATCCGATCGGCCCGTGCTCGCGGGAATCAACGGCCCGGGACCAGGTCGCGCGGACGGCGCCGTGAGATGTAGCTAGGGCAGGCCCTGCCGAGACCGAGAGATCCCTCCGCGGCAGGGATCCGGCCCCCTGGGGGGCTCACGCCGGACGCGGGCCCCACGCCCGTCCGGACTCGGTGAATGGGCGAGACGGGCTTCCCGGGCCCCGCGTGGGGACGCGACCTACGATGGCGGCGGAGGCGGCGCCATCGGGGTCGGCTGGCTCGGGGGGAAGGGGGCCGCCGGAGGGTTCGACGGGAACGAGGGCATCGGACCAGGTCCCCGGGGTTTCCGCATCAAGAGTACCGCCAACGCCACGGCCACGAGGAGGAGCACGACGATCACCCCGATCAGCGCGAGTCCGGTCCCCGAGGTCAGGCTGAAGCTTTGAGCGGCCGCCTGCACCACGACACTCAGGTTGGCCGACACGCTCGCGCCCGCCGCGTCGGTCACGACCAGGTGGACCTTGTAGGTACCCGAGGATCCATACACGTGACCGAGCGATGCCGCGGTGCTCGACGAATTGTCCCCGAGGGACCACGCGAAGGTGAAGGGCGCGCTTCCCCCGACGACGTGGGAGGTCAGCGCGACCCAAGCGCCACTCGAAGGACTGCTCGGCGTGGCGTTGACCGTGACCGCAAGGGTCGGATTGACGTACAGGCTGACCGATGCGGTTGAGACGTGCCCGACCAGATCCGTGGCCGAGAGCGTGGCCGTGACCAGCCCGGCCTGGCTGTACGAATGGGTACTCGAAAGCCCGGTTGAGCTTCCACCGTCCCCGTACGCCCAATGGAAAGTCAACGGGGAGGCGCCGCCGGCGACGGTCCCTCCGAACGTCACGGATTGGCCGGCATCGACGAGGGACCGGGAAGCCGTCGCGGTCAGGTTCGGGGCCGCCGAAAACAGCCACGTGGCGGGGTAGACCACGGGGTTGACCTGTCGATCGCCGCCGAAGAGGACGAAGGTCCCGTCCAACGGATCGACGGCGCCACCCGCAATGAGACCGGTGTCCGGTTGGCCGTTCGTCAACGCCGTGACGTTCGTCCATTGAGAGTGCGAGTACTCCCAGGTGGTGGCCAGTGTGCTCAGGTTGCCCGAGGTGTTCACCCCATACGACTGCGTCAGGACCGCAGCGGATAGCTGGGGGATGTAAGCGAAGACTCCGAGATACGGCATCCGGGGTTCCTGGGTCAAGCTGGACGTGAGGTTCGTCCAATGCCCGCCCGAATACAGGAACGTCGCGGGGAAGTACCGGAACGGGGTGACGTTGTGCCAGGCCGAGATCCCGACCGCGATGACTCCATGGTCCATCGGATCGTCGGCGCCTTGGGGAATGACGATCCTACCGAAGGCAAACGGTGCGAGGACGGTCACATTGGCCCACTGTCCGTTCTTGTAGGTCCACGTAGTGTGCGCGTACTGGGTATTCCCGTACGCGGGCATGCCCCCGAAGTAGACGAGTTCGCCATCGGTCGAATCCGCCACGAGGCTGGCGTAGAGCGCCGGGGGCGGATGCGGGCCGGCCGTAGCGGTGACGTTCGTCCAAACCTTCGCGTGGTAGGTCCATGTCGTATTGTGCACGGGGCTGAACATCACCAACTTCTGGGTCGATGGATCCGACGCCATCACGGGATAGGCCTGCGGGCTCGGTGGAGTACCGGTTACCGAGGCGCTGATATTCGTCCAGACCCCATTGAGGTACGTCCAGGTGTCCGTCTGGTAGCCGGCCAGGGTGTCCCAGCCGAACAGTAGTACATAGCCATCAGAATCGTCCCAAGCGAGCGAGGAGATCCGCCCGCTCGGAGCCGGGCCGACGGCCCCCGTGACGTTGGACCAAGAATAGCCGCCCGGCGACTGAAGGGGCACCCCGGACGGGGCGAGGGGGCCTACACCTAGCGGCAATGACGCCCGGGCGGCCGCGAGCTGCGCCCCAGCCGAGACGGAGTGCAGATGAGGTGACAGAGGGCCGACGGCGACGGACGGCCCCGGACCCACGGAATGCACTGCACCCGGGAGAATCATGAGGAGAGCCGCAAAGACGCTAAGGGCGAGCAAGTGTCGCCGATCGACCAAGCCCCAGGTTCTCGAACGTGGCATAGCAAGCCCGTCAGGCTCCGTCGCAATGAATGTTTCGCTCGGCCCCGGAAAAGGCCTCGGCGACCTCGGAGGGGAGCTCGGGCCCCCTCCCTCCCCTCTGGCGGTCCCGCCTCGTGGGACTCGTCGGGCGGCAACTCTGATTGGGGACCTGTATAGTAGGGACCGGCGCGCTGATCTACGCCCCACCCGGAAAGGGCGGGATCCGGTGTCCTGCGTTCCCCATCGTCCACACTTCTATTACCCTGAACAGAACTGGATGAACCGGGACTGCACCCTGGATGGCGGCACCGAACCCCGAGCGAGAAGCGCTGGACGGAAGGCTTCGTTCCATCGATTCCGAGCTCTCTGAAGCGTCGAGAGCCATCAGCGGCGAGGAGAGTGAGGTCTCCTCGGTCGACGCGTCGATCGGAGGTCTTGCCAGTCGGCTGGCCTCCGTCCGAGGTCGGGGGTACTCCGCCCTAAGTCACCTCGACAAGACCGTCGATCTGATCTCCAAGAAATGGACCGAGATCGGACCCGGAGTCAAGCAATCGCTGGGATCGCTCCGTCCCCTCAGCTCTCAGGTCCAATCGCTGCAGGGCGAGTCGCAGACCCTCCGTGGGGAGATCGACCGGGGCGATTTTGGGGCCGCGAACCAGCTCGCCAACCGGCTGTCATCGGATGCGTCGTCGGTGCGTTCGAGAGCGATCCAGGAAGCCTCGCAGGTCAGTGCCCCGGTCAAGGAACTGAGCTCGAGCCTCGCCGCGGTGGATCGGGACCTGAAGATCGCTGAGACCACCGTCGCGCTCTTCGGCCAGGCAGCCTTCCCGATGAAGCAGACCGAAGCGCCGGTCTTCGCGGTGGAGGCGAAGATCATGGAAGGGGAGAAGAACCACGGCACCCTCTATTTCACGAACCAGCGGTTCGTCTTCGAGGGCGAGAAGGAGGTCGTTCTCGAGAAGCACCTGTTCATCGTCACGAAGAAGCGGATCGATCGAGTGGTCATGATCGAGCGACCCGTCGGCGCGGTCCAGGAGATCTCGAAGGGGCGCGTGGGTCTCATCGCCGGTACGGGGGTGTTCGTCCAGTTCAAGCCGGAGGTGGGTCTTCCGGTCACGCCGTTCGACGTCAAGGCGTGGGAAGCGGACGTGATCACGCGGTTCTTCAAGTACATCATCGGAGGCGAGGCCGATGCGGACATCGCCACGGTCCGCGGGGTCGCGGCGCCAACGGCGGCCAGCATCAAGATGGCGAGGTGTACGGCGTGCGGTGCGCCCCACACCGGTGAGATATTCCGCGGCCAGACCTCCGTAAAGTGCGAATACTGCGGCAGCACGGTGGCCATCTCGTAAGACTCGCCGATCCCGGCCCGACAAACCCGCCGGGGGGCTTCGATCGGAGCGCGCGGGTCGTTGCAATTATCCTTGAACCTACGACCCCGGCCAAGGCATTCCCCGCTCCAACCTTGCAATCCCTCCGCGGGCCTTACCTCGCCACCCTGCCGACGGGGTGCCTGTCCAATGCGCCACTGACTTCTCCACTCCACCCACAGGATAGATTAGCCCAGGGCGGCTGACGACTAGAATGGGATCTGAATCGACGAGTTGAGCATGCAGATCCCTCGCAAACGTAGAACACAAGTTGGCGGGCTGTTCTTCCTCGTTAGCGTTGCCTTTCTGATCTGGTCTCTACTCTCCGCGTGGTACTTCGCCTCTGCAACTACCAGCTCCGACGGATTCGTGGGTCCGAAGACTACCACCTCTCAAGTCGTGCTTTACCCGGGAGCGTCCTACTACACTTCATCCCGAGGCTACTGCATCGGACCGACCATCGTGAGCTGCAACGGGAGCATGTCGGAGACATGCCCGTATTGGGAGGGAGGATCCGGCTGCCCGCCGGCCCTAGGTGAAACTGGGCTGCTCTACCTAGTAGTCCTGTTCCTCCTCGTCGGAGGAGCCATCCTCGGCGCGATCGGTTCGACTCTTGCCATCCTTTCGCTCCGCACGGCCCGGCGTTGGAAGTTGGCTAGAGCGGTCGGGTTAGTTGCGACGTTGCTGGCTTTGATCGCGCCGATGACTCTGCTGGCTTTGCAGCCGGGCGCGCTCACGCGCGACGTGTCAAGCGCGAATGGACAACCGCCGACGGGGCCCGGACCATGGTCGAGCTTCTTCGGTTCCTGCTCGAACTCGAACGAGACCTGTAACGAACCGGGCACTTATCCCCCCACTACTTCGTTCGCTTGGAATCCATCCGCCGGCTGGTACCTTTCGCTTGGCGCCGGTGCCGCCAGCTTCGCTGGTCTGCTCCTCGTAAGGGGGGCGAAGGAACACTTCGCTCAGACGGCAAAACAATCGCAGGGCATCGTATCGCAATGACCATGTCGGTGGGATTCGGTGCTTGCAAGTCGAGTGCTAACCTCTCGTCCGAATCTCGCCGGCAGTGGGTCACCGCCCCCAACGGTCGATCAGCGGCGAACATCCTTTGAAGATAGGTGCACGGTCAATGGAGGCGCACCGAACGTGGACCCGCCCACTCGTGGGTTGGCTGGCCAGCTTCGGGATCATCGGCAGCGTTGCGCTCATCATGGTCCTCACCAGCTACCCGCTCGCGCGGGGGACGATCACGGGAGAGGTGTCGACCGGCCGCCCCCCAAATTGTACCTATTGCCGAAACTTTGTCATCCCGACCGTGGCGTTGCCGAACGGTGTCGCCGTCACTGTATCATGGTCGGAAGCCCCCGGGAATGCAGTTGACTTCTTTGTGACGGATTCTTCCCGGACGATCATCTGCTCATGGATTGCCTCGCACGGCACGTGCGATTTTGTGTCGTCCGGCGGACACTATGACTTCTCGATCCGTCCACCTTACCCTCCGACCGCGGATTCGTACCAGGTGGACTACACCGTGGAATGGTATTCGCCTCCACTATAGCTGGATTCGACTAGCGGCGGTGCGACGGGGAGCCATGGGCTCCATGCGGCGCGGTTCCGAGACTTGGCCGAGGTGGGTGCAATGATGCTGGGACATCCTCACCAACTGCCGTGGGGAGGGACTTGGAACGTGATGTGTCCACTCGACGATCCCGGCGGCTTCCGAAGCCAAGAGGGCCGACCCCTGGATCCCATTCAACTCAGTAGTGATCCGGGACCGGATCATCCCAGTTCTCTTCCGGATGATCATAGAGCGCGATGAGGTTCCCATCGGGATCCGGGACGTATGCGATCCGGTGGCCCGTCGCAGTCGTCCACATGTCCTGCTCCATGACGGAAGCCATCCGGGGGTCCGCCCGTAGTTGGGTCACCGCGGCTGGGTTCACCCAGAGGGTTCGGTTGATCGGTCGGATGTCGAACTTGCGCAGCTCCTCGAGAAAGGCAGGAACGTCTCGCACCCGGACCTCGATGTGATCGAGTCCCTCTCCGGGAACATACGGGGTGTAGAACGGATTCGACTCTGCGTACCAGTTCAGCTCGATCCTCTGGCCCGATCGACGGTCTTTGAGCAGGACATAGGCGCTGTCGGCGTCCTGGACTCGCTTGAGCTCTTGAAGATCGAGGATTCGCGAGTAGAATTCGAGCGATTTCTCGAGATTGGTGACTCGAATCCCGAAATCACTGAGCCAGCTTTCGGCCATCCTTCCGAGAATCGCGCGCGATAGTTATTCATTTCGTCGGGGGAGCCGAGTTCACCCCACAGTGAATCCCCGATTCGTCGTGCTGGCGCCTTGACCTAGGTGAGTGAGCGGCGTTCGATCGATCCTGGCTTTGATGGGTCGGTTTCGTTTGTCGATAGGGACTGGCGCCCTACATTCTAGAACCGCGCCTTCGAAATCCGCGTTCTCTAGATAGGCCCGGAGACTACATCGGGGGGGACAATGTCGGGGGAGTCGAGCCACCACCCATGAGCTTCGTCAAGAACGGAGATGTCGACATCCACTACGAAGTCGAGGGAACCGGACCCGCCCTCGTCCTGCATACTGGGGCGGGGGGAGACCTGCGCATCTGGCGTGAGGCGGGATACCCCGCGGGACTACCGGGATTCCAGTTGGTCCTGATCGATCAAAGGGGGCGAGGGCAGAGCGGCCACCCGACGGTCGTGGAGGAGCACGTCATGAGCAAGTACGTCGAGGACGTTCGACTCGTTCTGGATGCGATCGACGTCGAGACCGCCGGATTCTGGGGGTATTCGAACGGACTTTTCGTGGGACTTGCTTTCGGTGCCAGTTACCCTGACCGTCTTCAATGCATGGTCGGAACGGGAGCCGTCCCGTTCTCGGACTTCACCGACCTCCCCCCTATCGAGGATCGGAGCGCATTCATTGCCAAGGTCGTCGCGGAAGGCGGCGTGCGGGCCGATGTCGATGGATACGAGCGGAAGGAGGGGGATCGGTTCCCGAAATCGATCGATGCGAATGTCCGCGCCACCGACCCCCAGATGGGAGCTCTTCGGAGAATCGCCTGGCGATCCTGGCGCGGTCCAAAGACCGTGACCCCCAAGCTCGCGGTGCCGGTGCTCATCATCGCCGGAGAGAAGGAGATCCTCGACAATTCGACGGCCACGGCCATCGCAGCATTCCCAAACGCGCGTCTGGTCACACTTCCCGGGACGGGGCACCTGGGGGCATTCTATCGATCCGACCTCGCGCTGCCCCATGCGAACCCGTTCCTCCGGGAGAACCTCCGCAGGACCTCTCGTCCTCGGTGACCCAATCGGCCAACCCTTGGCGATTACATGGGCAACTGAAACGGAAATGAGAATGGAGGGTGGCGTAGAATCCCGTACGCCACGAGATAGGCGAAGAATCCGAGGAACGGGGCAGCCGCTTGGAGCGCATTGCGGACCCAGGCCCGGGTGACCCGCCGACACAGGACGATCGCTGTGATCAGGGTGGGCCCCTCGACAATCCCGATTCCCAAGCCGAAAACCACGACCGCGTTCACCCCGAGGAAGACCTCGAGCCACGGCGTCAGCAGCTGCGTGGCGGCCCCCAGGATTACTCCGATGAGAAGGGAGACGGTCACCACAAGACCCGCGCGTGAGTTTTCGCGCACCATCTAATAGTGCCTAGACGGGGGTAAAACACTTCGGCGGACCGTCCGCCTCCTAGTGGCGAGGCTCGGCTCCCCCGACCCAAAGGTTTTGGGTCGGCTGCATCGGGGCCGAGGACGGACACTATCGGTCCGGGAACCTCCAAGCCTCGTAGCGACTCAACGGAGCCCCCCTCGGTCCAATCGTAGTAGTTCCTTCGATTCACGGGCATCCTCAGACAATAGTGCGTCGGTGTTCTCTCCTCCGCCAAACACAAAAACTTACTTATAAGTATGAATATCACAATCGGTCGAGGCCCCATGATGGCGTCGACTTTCGAACTGCCCGAGCTCCATTGCTACCGGTGCGGGCACACGTGGACTCCACGGAAGCCTTTCGTTCGAATTTGCGCTCGATGTAAGACCCCCCACTGGGAGGAGCCGAAGATCATCATTCCGACCTTCGGAGGAGGTCTGGGCATCGAGGAGATCCTCGGACCCTACCGAGGGAGGATTAGCAGGATCTGCCGACGCTACGCTGCAAGAGACGTCCGAGTATTCGGCTCCGTCGCCCGAAGGGCCGCGACGCCTTCGAGTGACGTGGACCTCCTAGTAGATTTCGATCGGTCCCGCAAGGTTCCGTCAAGCTTGCGATCGGTCGATCTTGCAATCGAACTGGAGGGGATCCTGCATCGCCGGGTGGATGTCGTGACTGAATCGAGCCTCCATTGGTTCGTTCAGCCTCAAGTCGTCGCAGAGGCGGTGCCCCTGTGACCGGGAAACTGACTCGAGACCGACTCCGAGTTGTTGCCATGGTCGAAGCAGCCGCTGAGACTATCCGAGACGCGGCGGGCGGAAAAGACGAGTTCCTGAAGGGTGGGCTCCTGCAGAAGGCAGTAATTTTGGATCTCATCCACTTGACTGAATCCGCGGAGAAGACCTCCCGCGGTCTCCGGAGGCTCAACCCGAAGATACCTTGGCAGAGGATGAACAAGTTACGCAAATTCGGCCTGGTTCATGATTACGGTACGGTCGACTTGGAAGACGTTTGGGCCTTCGTCCAGAGGGAATTGCCTGGGATCCGACGACAGCTCGAGAGGCTGACCTATCCATCAGAATCATAAGAATTCTGGATCGACCAGATTGGCGCCGAGGCGTGCTCCGCGACAGCGTCCAATAGCAGTTGGACTCACTTGCAAGAGCGGATTGGTCGAGGAACCCCTACCTCTTTTCTGCACGGTCGGGGCAGGGGCTGCTATTGCGCCTTCCGGGAGGGTCGGGAAGCCACCGGTCCGGCCGATCCCGGCGACTGCTGCCGCGTTTTTATGGCCTAGCGGTCTGATCCTGTTGTGGACTTCGACCGAGCGGCCCTGATTTCGATCGGTGTTGGCCTCGTTGGTGTGATGGTGGGCTTCGCGAGCCTCTACCCCCTCGGGGCCCTCCAAGGCACCTGTGGAAAAGGCACAGGTCACCCATGCCCTCTCTCTTTCTCACCGGGCGGAGGGGCCAGATTCCTTGGAACGATGATGTTCATCGGTGGGCTTTCCATCGGACCCATCGGATTCGTTCTGGCGGGGGTCTTCAACAAAATCGCCCAGCGGAGCCGTAGGGCGAAAAATGGGGACGACCCGGCCCCGGTGCCGCTCCGCTCGGGTCCCGGCGGGTGGTCGGAGTGCGTCCGATGTGGAGGGAGTTTGCAAACCCGGGAAGAACGCGAGTCTGGTGTCTGCGCCAACTGCACCGTACTGCCCTCCTAGCGAGGGCCGGCACGTTCCCTCCCCCCGAGCCTCCCGAAGCCGGTCGAATCGGTCGATAGAAGACTCCCGCTTGGGCAGTTGGTGCAGGGTCACCGCCCGCCGCCGGACCGGTAGAGATCGCTGACGTGAACGAGCGCTTGCCTGACTGATTATCATATTCAACGAGACATCCAGCTAGGGAATCCTACGACAGAACTGTATAGTGTCAGCCCGGTTCGAAGCTTCCGAGTGGAGAAGGACGATGCCCGAGGTGCACGACTGGGGAAGGATGCGGGATCAGATCCGCCGTCAGCTCATTCGACAGACTGGGGCCGACATCCCGGAATGGAACGAGCGGAAGCGCAAGGCGCGGATCCGCAAGGAGAAGGATCTCCACACCTGGCTGACCCGACAGGGGGTGACCGGGTATCCGAGGATGCTGCTCGGTTACGAGCGGTTCGGGTATCCCGACTTCCTTACCGCCACGGCCGACGAGCTCATCGACGGACAATACAAGGGAAAGCCCGCCGCGCGGGTCATCTATGATGCGATCATAGCGCGGGTCCAGTCACTGGGTAGTGTCGAAGTCCAAGCCCGCAAGACCTACGTCAGCCTCCTGGGGCCTCGGCGGACGTTCGCTCGAGTGCAGGTTCTCGGACGCGACGCCGTGGCGCTTGCTCTTCGTGTCCAGGCGCGACCTGGAGGGAGACTCGACCCGTCCAAAGTCCACGACTCCATGCCTGTGCAGCTCACCATCCGTTCCGCACTCGAGCTCGACCAAG
Organism: Thermoplasmata archaeon; assembly: GCA_035945215.1. Lineage (GTDB taxonomy): Archaea > Thermoplasmatota > Thermoplasmata > Lutacidiplasmatales > UBA184 > Lutacidiplasma. The sequence goes on along the minus strand of DASZAJ010000009.1, from coordinate 334,976 downwards.
AGGCTCTCGCGTGGGTCCGTCGAGCGCTCAAGGAAGCGGGAGGCGCGTACCCCCTGCATTGACTCAGGATGGCCTCGCGAGTAGGGGACCGCCATCCTGCGGTCGCATCGAGGGGGTGTGGGTGACTCCGAGTAGAATCCCTTCGTGGCTCAGAAAGCGCGTCACGGTCTGTCCCCACGGCTCCTTTCCCTCGGCCACCAGCAGTCGGTAGCCTCGATCCGCGAGGCACATCGTCGCGACGCCGATGTCCTCCACGTCGGATTCTATCCAAGACTGAGGACGAGGAACTTGGCTCGGACATTCGGGTACTCCGACGCACGATTCAGCGGCGATCGGACCCGGAGGGGTTGTATACCGCGGGCCACAGATTCCGATGCGGAGGGCTGAGAACGGTTCCGAGCCGGGATGAATCCCGCACTTGCAGTCGCGATTCCTCCGGTTTCGGGGTAGTTGGATGGCTATCGACCAGTACTTGCCGGAACCTGATTGGGCCCCTCGGGGGGCCGACGTTTCTTGCGTTTCCCCGTCGCTCCCATGATCACGAGCGCGGCCAGCGCCATGGCGATTCCGCCCAGCAAGACGGGGATCCCGAGCGACAGAATCGAAAAATGTGTCGATGATTGGGTAGGTCGGACAGTAGTCGGTGCCGCGGCGGAGGAACTTACCGTGTCTCCGTTCCCGTCCGTCGCAGCGAGAGAGATTCGGAAAGTACCTCCTCCCGAAGGGTGGCACAGGAGCTTCGCTGTGGTCCCTACGCACCCCGGAGGTAGGTTGGACCATGCGAAGGTGTAGGCCCCCGAGCCCCCCGACACGGTCGCGTTGACCCAGAGGTTTTCACCGATCGTCGGGTTGACCGGCTCCAGTTGGATCCCATCGATCCTGGGGGCAGACGAAACCACCACGGGGACGGGGGTTGAAGGGGGGGATACACCGCCGTTCTTGTCCGAAACGACGGCCGATACATCATACGTCCCCGCCACTGTGGGTCGACATATCAGCGGGCTGACCGAATCGGCCGAACAGCCGCCGGGGAGATCTTGCCATGCGTATCGGGATGCGCTCATCCCCGTTGTGAGGTTGGCCCAGAAAGTGAGGCTCTGCCCCACATCGAGCGTCAAACGATTCGCGGCGAGGGCACCGAGGTGGGGAAGGGGATCGATTACAATTCCTATTGGCGAGCTCCGGACGGAGTTCCCATTCGTGTCGATGGCCGTGGCTCCGACATCAAAGCGACCCGGCGTCGCAAAGGCACAGTCCCAGAGTATCTCGGTGGTACGGGAACAGGAAGCTCCTGTTGCCCCAAACAATGCCGTAGAGGACAAGGTCCCCGAACCGCCCTCGGGCGCCATGGAAATGCCTACGTCTTGGGAAACGTCAGCGGCCGTCCGACTGAACGAAAGGGGGGGGACGAGGAGCCTCGGAAAGATTTCAAAAGGGAGCGCGGGGCTCTGGTTCGAGGAACCGACGCCGTCGAATGCGGTCACCGAGATGTTCAGCCAACCGAGCGCGAAGAAGGCGCAGGACGGATTCGCACTGGTAAGCCCGGTACAAACGGCCGAGGGCGGGATTCCGGTCCAGCCGAAGGTGAGGTTAGGCGATACCCCCGGATCGACCACTGCCTGGAACTGGACGGATTGGTTGACGTCGGCGGCGGGCCATCCGCTCAAGCCGTCGATAATTGCAATGGGCGTAGACAACGCCACGCTGGAATAGACCTCGACCGCGATCATCGACCAGACCGTACCCAGACCGTCGGTAATGTTCAACCAGATGGAAAAATTCCCGGCAATCATGGGGACACAGACGGCCCGCAACGTCGCTTGGGACAGATCGCCGAGGACGGTCGCGCCGACATTGCAATTCATCGATGCGGACGGAGCGATCGAGGCGGTCGTCGTGTCGTTCCCAGTCCCGATGCCCCAAATCGTGGTGGAGAACGAGGAGGGCAGACCGACATCGAGGGTCCCGGGAGGATTCCCCGTCGGAGTTTGGGCGATCGGTGATTCGGATAGGTAGGGTGAGATTATTCCCAGACCGCCCCGGTCGGCAACGAGCTCGACGCCCGTTGGAGGATAGTAGAAGGTGTCCGTCGGGTTCAGGCTGGTGGGGCTACCGCCCCCCACCGAGAGGTCGGGCAAAGTCGCGACAAGGCGGGTCCCCTCGATGACGGAGATATTCCCAGTGGGGTAATCCGGGAAGAACACCGCCCCATCTTTGGGGTTGTAGCCCAGTTCGACACACAAGAAATTGCATGCCCCACCGCTGACTCCGCCGATTGTTCCGAGTGTACGGGTCCCATTCGTCTCGGTTGCATTGACCACCTGAATGTCGACTGAAGTGCCGTTCTCAGTGCCAAAGTACAGGAGGCCACGCACTGGGTCCTCTGCGATGGAGAAGGGTGCGGGGATGGTCCCATGGCTCGACAGGGAAAGATTCCCGATCACTTTGGTACCATTGATGACCGCAACCCTCAGATTGGGGCCGCCGGCGCCGTTGTAGCTTACGTACACGTCCCCATCCATGGAATCGTAGAACTCGTTGCTGTCGCCGTTCCCCAGCCCCGAGATGGGTACGATGCCCTGGACACGCGTGCCGTTGATCACCGTAACAAACCCGGCGGTGTAGGCCGAGAGCACGTACACGAGTCCGTCCGCGGCGTCATAGATGACCTCCCTTGGCGAGTTCAGGGCGGTAGCGTTGGTGATGTTCGTGACGGGAATCGGGTCCTGCGACGGGTTCAGCACACTGACCGTATCCGTCCCACGGTCGGATACATAGACGTAGCCGTTTCGCGAATCGAACGCTGAAGTGGTTCCGTTAGTAACGTTAACCTGTTCGATAATCGCCGAACCGTTCCACACTACGACCGATCCGAAGGAGATCAGGAAGAGCTCGCCGGTTTGGGGGTCGAACGTGCCCCAGCCCGTTACGCCGGAGTAGTGGCCAACGATAGTGCCCGGTTCGGAAACCGCTGAAGAGTTCCTTTCGATAGGGCCGGCGAGCGGTCCGGCGGTGGGGTGGGTGTCGATAGACCGCCGCAGGGCTTGGGAGTGGGGGCCACCGGTGGTTGGCGGTTCAATTCTTGAAATCGCTTCGCCGCCCGATTGCAGTGTTGGGGAGAGGGCCGCCTCTAAGGGATTCGATCCCGTCGTCCTCTCGTGAGGATTGACTAGCGAAGGCGGCAACACTGGGCTGAGTGTGGGGCTCGCGGCGCTCCTCTCGAGGAAGCGGGAAGAACCCCACTCAAGATTGGATACCTGCGGCGCGGCGCCTGCGACAGCCAGGGCCACCAGCGCCCATGTTAGGACGCTGGTCCGTCGCCCCATAGTGGAGTTAGGGCCGGGTGGCATATGAACTGTCGAACTCGGTCCTTGACACTCCGAGATCCGAAACACATCTATGCCCCGCATCGGGCCGGCGGTCGCTGAAAGTGAGGCGTTCAGCAACAGCGGATCCCGCCTTTGGTTCGGGTTGGAACCGTCGACGATGGAGGGGGATCCTTCGGGTAGTGCTTCGAACTGCTACCCGAGTTGAACGAGTTGAATGAGATTGCCGCAGGTGTCGTCCAATATCGCAATCGAAGACCCAGGGGTCTTCATGATTTCGCGAGTGAACCTAGCCCCTCGCGCCTTCAACTTGGATACCTCAGCCTCGATATCCTTGACCTGGAACATGGCGGCCGGGATTCCCTGCTCGCGGATTCCCGCCTGAAAGGCCTTTGCCACGGGCTTCTCGTCCGGTTCGAGGAGCAGTTCCCCACCCCTCGGATCATCGGGTGAGACGACGGTCAGCCATCGGTACTTTCCCAGTGAAACATCGGACTTCTTGACGAACCCGAGAACTTCGGTGTAGAACTTGAGTGCCTTGGCCTGATCCTGAACGAACACGCTGGTCAACCAGATCCGCATCTGACTGTTCCTCTCGGGCCCTGCACCCCGGGCCCCGATCGAGAGAGCTGAATCTCACCGCGTATATAGGAGATTTCCGACGAGTCATTGCAGCCCGATACTGGAGCGAGCTTCTGAGGAACGCGTACGCTCGAGCAGAACATTCTGGAGCCGCCGGCGCAATCCGCACATTCGGCCAACGAAGCTGCCCCTTACGGGGAAGTTGCCCGGATTGCGGGCCCCGCGATCGCCCGCTGCTGGCTTCGCAGTTCGCGGCCGCGATCGAGCCTCCGACGAACCTTCCCACCTATTCGAAGAACTTCGCCATGGGATTGAGGTAATGTTGCATCCAACCGGTGTCGATGCCCGCTCGGTGACTTTCGGGAATGCCGACGTGGTCAAGTGTCAGGCGTGTGCCCTTGCCTTTGGCGGCAAGCCCGATGGACAGGATCGAATAGCACCCCTTGGGCCAGTCGGTCGCCCGCCAAGCCTGAACGATACGTTTGCCCGGTACGAGATCCAGGTTGTACCCGACAATGTAGTCACCCCCCGCCGTGAACCGCTTCCCTACCACCGAACTCATCCGCGCCGGAAAGCCGGAGATGCGGGCATGTCGGCGGCTATCGAGAAACGCCTCGTAGACGTCGCTCGGCTTCGCGCGAAGGTCGATTTCGTGGTGGACGGGATTGCACATGGTTTCACACCCGGGTTTGCGACCCAGGGAACCCCATCCGGCAACTATATTTAACCATTCGGTTTAATGTTGGAGCGTGGCCTCGAACTCAGCGCGAAGGGACCCTCGACGTCCGACGGAGGAGGCGCTTGATCTGCTGTTCTCAGCGCTCTCCGATAGCACACGACGGCGACTCCTCGCGCGTCTCACGATGGGTCCGGCGAAGGTAACCGACCTCGCGAAGCCGTTCCCGACCAGCCTGCCGGCGATCTCCAAGCACGTGCGGATCCTGGAAAGCGCAGGGCTCGTATCGAGATCGATCGATGGGAGGGTCCACCGCATCGGCCTCGCGGCAGGGCCACTTCGCCACGCCGAGACATGGCTGGACCCATACCGTTCCTTCTGGGAAGAAGAGTGGCGCGCCCTCGATGCGGACCTAGCGAACCATCCCACCCGCACACGCGGTCGAAGGAGATCCGGCCGACGCTCCGTGCCTCGGGGGCCCATCGGCAAGTAACGGACAGCTCGCACTCCGAAAGAACCGAGGGGTGACCCGAGCTCGAACTCGTCCAAAGGGCTGCCTTTCGACCGAGGGACATTCTCTCCGTTGCGTCGCGCATCGGAAGGTTACCCTCGTGGGCGTCCGAGCATAACCGTTATCTACGCAACCTAATCGACCCGACCCAAGAATAGGCCGGGCTGCCCACCTACTCGACCTAGGACAATATTGGAATGATGAATCAGGAAGTCGTCGCCGCAACCGGGTCCGAGGGGATTCCGGAAACCCCCCACATGTCGCGGGGAAGTGAGGTCGGCATCATCGTCGCGCTGCTGATGGGACTGCTTCTTGGAGCGCTCGACAATTTCATCGTCGCCACCGTATTGCCGAACATTGCAAAGGATCTGAACGACCTATCAGGGCAGGTCTTCGTCGTCACGAGCTATCTGATTGCCCAAACCGTGGCGATCCCGATCTTCGGGAAGCTCTCCGACCGGTACGGCCGCCGATCGTTCTACCTGTTCGGCCTCGTCATCTTCCTGGTCGGTTCGGTCCTCTCGGGTCTGAGCCAGAGCCTCAACGAGCTGATCGCCTTCCGGGCGGTGCAGGGGCTCGGGAGCGGGGCCTTTTTCACGGTCGTATTCTCGATCGTGGCCGACATCTTCCCTCCGAAGATGGCGGCTCGCCTGGTCGGGATCCTGTCGGGGGTCTTCGGGATCGCTATCGTAGCGGGACCGCTGATCGGTAGCACCATCATCGACATCACCACCTGGCGGTGGATCTTCTTCGTCAACCTGCCCGTCGGCATCATCGCCATCGGTCTGGTGCTCTGGTCCATGGGTCCGATGCGGCCCGCGACGAAGGTATCCCGGCCGTTCGATACCCTCGGGGCCGTCCTGATGGCCACCTGGGTCGGGACGCTGATCTTCGCCCTGGTCGAGGTATCTTCCGGTTGGGCGTGGACGGACACCCGCACGATCGCGCTCCTGGCCGTGGCGTTGATCGTCCTTCCGATCTCGCTGTGGCAGGAGTGGCGGGCCTCCGACCCACTGCTGCCGCTGCGCTACTTCCGGCTTCGCCTCGTCGCCGCCGCGAGTGGAGTGAACTTCCTGCGCGGCGCGCTGCTCGTCGTGGTCGTGACGTTCGTACCGATCCTGGTCGTCGAGGGCCTTGGTGGGTCCGCCGACATCAGCCGGGACGTTCTGTACGCCATGATGATCCCGATGGTCATTGGGGCGGCTGTCAGCGGTCCGCTGGTCACCCGACTTGGCTACCGCGTCCCGTTGGTCATCGGATTGGCGCTCGCAACCCTAGGGACCTTCTTCCTCACTCAGGTTCCGACCCTCCCCCCCGTGTTCCGGTTCGGCTACGGATTCGTTCCCCTCGGGCTCGCCGGAGCGCTCGTACCGGTAGGTTGGGGGGTCGGCATGACATTCGCCCCCACGCAGCTGGCCATCCAGTATAGCGTCGCCAAAGAGGACCTCGGGGCCGGGACTTCGCTCGTTTGGTTCATCTCGAACCTCGGGGGCGCGATCGTGGGCTCGGTCCTTGGTGCGTACCAACTGGGCGTCTTCAAGACCCTCCGGCTCCCGTTCTTCCAGGCGTATGCAGTCTCAATTCAGGACGTCTGGTGGGGGTTGGTCCCCGTCGCGATCGTGGGTTTGGTGTTTGCGTTTGTCATCTCGGGTCGCCTACCGAAGACCCCCGAGGGCGAGAGCGAGTCCGCATCGCCCACCCCCGCGATGATGTGATCCGCCCGACCAAACCTGACTCCGATTGCCTCCCACTCGGGGTCCGTCGGTCCAAATCTGCGAGGGCCTACACCCCTGCTTTCCCGCCGTTCTTTCCGTAGCTACCCAAAGCTGCCTTTGTCGCGGCGGTCCGGGCCTCGTCGGAAATCCTCGGTGCGCGCTCGTAGACGAGGGCGACGACCCCAGTGGCAAACCCCTGCGTTTGGGCCAATTTGAAGGTCGTTTCACCGATCCCCTCAAAGAGCCGCATGCCCCCGCCAAGAACCACCGGATAGACGAGCAACCGCAACTCGTCGAGAAGACCCTCCCGGATCAGGAATCGCACGAGGGAGGCGCTTCCATGGGCCATGACATCTCCGCCGGCCTCCTTCTTGAGCCGTTCAATCAGGTGCGGCAGCTCGGCCGGACGTACAATCTTCGAACCCGACCAGTCGGCTTTGGTCAATGCCGAACTGACGACGTATTTGGGCATGCTGTTGAACCTGTCCGAGAATCCCTTGTCGTCCGTCCGTTGGGGCCACGAGGCCGCGAATGCTTCGTACGTGACTCGACCCAACAGCAAGGCGTCAGTCCGCCTCAGCTCGTCGTCCTTGAACTTCGCGATCTCGTCGTTCCAGAACGGAAACGACCACTTGTGCGGCTCGGCGACCACCCCATCGAGCGAGATGAAGAAGGTCGCGCCGATCTTTCTCCCCATGACCCCACCGCGCCGCCCCAGTTCTCATTACGATTCCGCTTCCCGAACTCCGAAATGTCTCTGGTTCCCCCCCCGTTCGGTCACCCAACCGAGTAAGGGAGCGAGGAGCTGCGGACAGCACGAAGCCTCGCGATTCTCCGGGCGTCGCCGGAGCCGCCCCGGGGGGGGCCGGCAGCTATATTAACCAATTATCATGTAACATGGAACATGCGACTTGTCCAGACGGCGATCGGAGAGGAGGAATACCAACTTCTGAAACAACGAGCACTTGCGGAAGGGAAGACGTTGAAGGCCGTGGCTCGAGACGCCCTGCGTGCCCATCTACTGCCTGAAATTGTAGATGCCAAAGACCCCGTATTCGGGGCCTTCCCCCTGATCAAGAAGCGCGGAAAGACAACTTGGGCTTCGCGGGACCACGACAAGATCCTGTACGGGTCCCCTCGATGATCTTTGTCGATTCGAGCGCCTGGATCGCGCTTCTGGACCAGGGGGATGGTCACCATTCGAGGGCGATGGATTTCCAGCGCGTCTTGAAAGGGGGGGCACATGGTCGCCTTATCACGACCGACTACGTCCTGGACGAATCCATCACCTATCTCCGACTGACCGCCGGGGTCGAACAAGCGAGGTCATTCAGGCAGATCGTTCAGGCCAGCGAGAGCGTACAGGTCGTCTGGACCACGCCCGAGCTCTTCTGGGCGTCATGGGAGGCATTGATCAGTCGCCCCGACAAACGGTGGAGTTTGACTGACTGCCTGAGCTTCAAGACCATGGAGAATCTAGACATACACACCGCGTTTGCTTTTGACAACGACTTTCGGCAGGCCGGCTTCAACCTGCTGCCAGGGCCGACTTGAGTACTCGCTCCTGTCGGCGACTAGGCGCGCAGATCCAACCGAATCGTGTTGGGCCGGGTATCCCGGTTGTTCCAGTCCGGAATCGGGAAAACTGAATACCCCAATCTCGGGGGGTGACCGTTACGTCGTGAACCTGTGAGGGTAGGCGCCACAAGTACGCGATGCGGGTTAGGTGGCGGAATCGCCGGCGTGACTCTTCGGCCAACCGACGGCCGCTGAGACGAGTGTAACTGTCGCCAGGACAATCGAAACACCTGCGAGGAGGAGCGGGCCCGGAGGCGGAGGTGGGCCCCCGACATGGGAGATGTCCAGCAAGTTGGTAGTAACGGCCAGGATCGCCTGTCCGCCTCCAAGGCTGAAGCTGAGACCAACTCTCGACCGAACGAACACTAGGGCTGCAATCCCGAAGGCGAACACGAGGAGGGTCAGCACGAGGAAAATGGGGCCCGCCCAAGCGGCGTAATCCGAAGGCTTGCGTGTTTCGATCCCAAGCCCCGGCAATGAGATGAGGAACACGAAGATCTGAGCGAGGATGGCCCCCACAAAGAGAGCTCCCCAAGGCCGAGGTGGCGTCGCGGTCATCTAGGCTCGCTCGAGAAGCGTCTTCAGCGTGCGCAAATTCCCGGCATCGTTCTCTGTCACGGCCTTCCAGACCATACCGAAGAAGAGTCGGGATCCGAAGGTCTTCGCGCTCGCCTGGGTGCGACTTTCGATCCGGACTCCGGGAGCGGAAGGGGTGAGGGAATAGTTGATCCGGAGCTCGATCCCGCCCCCCATGAGGCCGGCGCCGACACCGAATCGAGTGGGGGGGTCGTGTTCGATGACATGGATCTGTTCCGTGGTCAGTCGCTTGCCCACCTGACGCGTGGCGAGGAATCGGGACCCGACGTGGATGGGCGGTGGGTCGAGGAGCTCGATCTTGGTGACGCCCTTGATCCAATTCGTCCCCGTCGAAGGATCCGCGATGTACGAGAACACCGCATCCATCGGCCGTCGGATATCCACTGCATCACTCCAGACTCTGGTGGTCATCTACGGGGGCCTCGCTGGGGGCGATGGGTCCCTAGGAAAGGCCCCTTCATAATCCCGTGAGTGCCTCAATGGATACTTACCAAGGATGAGATATTCTGGCGGGGAGTGAGCGAAACATGCCGAACCGGATCCTGACACCGGATGAGATTGATCCTCTGAACCCACCGTTCAAGCCCACCAAGGAAATGGTGGCCTGCCCGATCGTGGCGAGCCTGGGGGTCCTCGGCCGCAAATGGGCGCTGATCGTCCTCAGGGACATCACTTTCTGCCACGAGACCACTTTCAGCGTCGTCCTCCGACTCAATCCGGGTCTCTCACGTCGAGTTCTTGCCAAGCGACTGGTCGAGCTGAGGGCGGCCGGACTGATCGAACGGGGGGTTGCTGAGAAGGACGACAAGCGGTATGTGACCTACCGTCTGACGCGAAAAGGTAGGGATGTCGTCCCCGTCCTTACCTCCCTCGTATCGTTCGGGATCCAACATCACTCCAACACCGTTTTCTCCGACCGAAAGCCCCGAACGCTCGGCGACCTCTATCCGAGTCGTCAGGCGGAACTCCTGGGGCGGCTCAATGAATACGCGATCGGTGGGAAACGGAGCGCTGACCGCTAAGGTCCGGTTCCCCAACCTTCGGATCGTGGACTCAGGTCGAGTCCTTCCTCGACGGTTCCACGAGGAAGTAGATCCAACTCAGCTTGGACCGACACGAGTGCGATCTCGCAAGAGGGCCCTTCGCAGGGAAGCCGCAACGTCGCAATTCAAGTCACCGAGCTTGAACCAGTCTGCTTGGGATGCGTGGGTGTACTGACGGAATCCACTCCCGACGGGCATATGGATCGCGTCTTGGTTGTTCTCGGGGTGCCCGAATCGAGTTACAGCAATAGGATCACATCGTAACACATAGCCACATATAGTGGTCAGAGAGTTACTCTCTGTATGGCGGTCACTACGATCCAACTGACGTCCGGTACCCGAGACATTCTTAGGGCGTCGGGTCGGAAGGGTGAGACCTACGATCAGATCATTCGGCGTCTTCTCCGCGCGGCGGAGTACGCCGACTTCATGGAAGATCAATATCGCATTTTGAGCTCACCGGCCGGCTGGAAGCCGCTCGGGAAGGTCCGTTGACGAGGGAGGTTGTCCTCTCCCCTCGCGCCCAAAAGGAGTTTCACCGTCTCGAATCAACCATGCAGGCGCGGATCCGCCAGGCGCTACAGAGATATTCGGAAAGGGAGGTTGGAGATATCATTCGCCTCAAGGGGACTCGCGATCGCGAAGACCTGTTCCGGCTCCGGGTCGGAGATTTCAGGGTCATTTTCGCGGTCAACCAAGACCTGGTTCGGGTCACTCGTATCATCCACCGAGGTGAAGGCTACGATTGGCTTTGAACGGCGTTTCGCGAGTTCTAGAGCAGACGTGTCGGATTGAGATTCGTGGGGTAGTTCCATGCCAGCTAGGACCGATGGGACCGGTCTGAACCACGCAGCTCTACCTGCCATCGAGAGGTCTTCCCCCGCTTGCGGGGAGACCCGGAATCTGTCGATAATCAACGCAAATCAAAGAGGGAGGAATCCTGGTCCGATTGTGATCCTTGCTACCGCATCTTCGACCAAGCGCCCTCCAACCCGCCTCGGAACCCCGGCCATTTCGGGACCCATCCGAGGGCCCGTAGCTTCGCATTCGAAGCGCGGCGGCTCGCTCGATTGAGTTGCGCTAGATCCGCCCCCCATTCGGATTCTGCGGAATCGTATGCGATGCTCTGGGGGGAGTCTGCTCCGAGCCATTCCGCCACGGACGTGGCGAACTCCAAGGTCGGGACGGGCTCGTCGTCAACGACAAGGTAGGTTTCGCCCGGGACCCCGTGCTCAGCCAATCTGACGAAGGCCGCCCCGGCGTCGCCGAGCTCCACCGGTGAAAGGTAGTTGCTGCCCGGGGCGATGTATCGGTAGGACCTGTCCCGAAGAGCTTGAACCATCTCGCGGAACCAAGACCCGTCGCCATACACCATCCCGGGGCGAGCGACGACCAGTTCGATGCCCGTCCGCGCGGCCGCTTGGCGGGCTATTTCTTCAGTCTCAAAATTGATGGCGGAAATCGAGCGAGGGGCGATCGGACTCTCCTCCCGGATCCAGCCGGGCTCGTCGGCGTAGACCCAATACCCGGAGCCGATCACCAATCGCCGCACACCTACCTGGGACATCGCCCCGAGAAGGTGCCGAAGGCCCTCCACGCGGACGCGACGGCGCTCCTCGAACGAGTCGGCCGAGCTTTGAGCCAGATACAGGACGCACTCCGAATCCCGCAACTCTCGAATCCACTCTTCGGGCCGGAAGAGATCCCCGACCACCGGTTGGCCTCCAGCTTTCCGGATCCGTACGGCCTGTTCGTTGGTTCGGACCAGACCGACCGTCGGAAATCCAGCAGCGGCACCCCCCTGAATGGCAGCGCCTCCGAGGAAACCCCCGGCCCCAACCACGAATAATCGCACGGGGGCCGATCGTTTCATCGTAGATATCCCACACCCATCACGACGGGAATGACCTCCCGGAAAGGTTGGGGGCCAGCGACGATGGGCGGGGATTATCGACGAACACAGGAAACCTCCCCGAAGAGTGAGCCGTAGCCGGGGCAAACGACCATGCACCGGTTGGGGTACAGTCTCCACTCGTAGCGACTCCCGCCTCCCGGAGCGGCGGCTCCTGGGTGGGGGGATTCCGGCCGCGGTCGAATTCCGTGTGGTCCAAGGAAGCTTGGACCCATGCTGATGCTTCTAGATCCCCATCGTCGGTTCTGCTGACGGTACTAGATTTCAAGCCAATGAGCCACTCTGATTCACTCCAACGGGATGGCTGAGTCGTTCAGCCGAAATGCTTCGGGAGGCCAAAATCACGAAGCGCACATCGAGGCGCCCGGACTCTCTTGGGCCAATCCTGCCGCTTTCTAGACCCTCGTGGTTGCGGGAACCTATAGGGCTCGCGGGGGATTGGGTTCCGGAGCGGTCAATGGAGGACGCGCCAAGTCGAGTTCAGCACCTGGGCCTCAAAGAAAGCTCGCTGCTCCCGGGCGAATCGGTTCTCAGACATTGGAACTCCCCGCATGGGATTGGTGTCCTCACCGAAAGTCGACTGCTGCTCCTCGGACACCGCGGTCCAATCCACAGGGAGGTTGAGTGGGTCGTCGACCTGAGGAGAATCGATTCGATCGAGGTAGTCCAACTGGAAGAAGTCCGACAATATGGATACGGGTCACATGCCACCTACCTGGGAGGGGGAAAGGATGGGGGAATGTACTATCTCGGAGCGCTGCCGGGGAGCTTCGACGTTCGAGTTGATGGCGTGACCGTTTTCAGAGGGACGCCCGCCGCCAGCGAGGAGATCCAGCTATGGATAGACGGTGCGAAGACGGACCTATCGAGGGCTGGACCAAGCCAACCCACTCTTTGAGCATGAACGTCGAAGTTCCCACGTCCACGTAGTGTTGGCCTAACGGGCCTGCCCCTTTCGCCCCTGTAGGGGCGTACCTTCTGTCGGAGGGGTTGCTTGTCTTCAAGAGTTCGGATGCCTCGAAGTGTGATGGACCACGGTTGCTTGCCCACCCCGGCTCGATATCGGTTCCGCCCTCCCTCTGGCGAGACAATCCCCGAGAGGCTCGCCACCGAAATACCCGATTTTATCTCAGGACTCTCCACCGTAGGGAGGATCTCGGTCAGTACGATGCGATTCGATCCCTCTTGGCCCCGGTATTCCATCAACGCAAGGTAGGGTATCACTATGAGACCACGGAAAGGAACCGACCCGAGTCCGGCTGGATTCCTACGGACTCGCCCTAGCCTCACCCATAGACGGACGGGAACCTTCGTCACCGAGAGCTTGGAGTACGACGGAGGAAGAGAGCTGACCGTGTACGTTCCCTCCGAACCGCCTGCTGCAGTAGTCTTCGCGAGTGACGGTCAGCGAATGGCTAGGTGGGGTCCCCTGTTGGAGAGATTCGAACTGCCTTCAACCATGATCGTGGGCATCCATGGTTTGGTAGACGAGGCGGCGCGACTCCGGGAATATTCACCGGGTCTTGACCCGGAGCGGTTCAAGGCCCACGAAACGTTCTTCGTCGAGGTAGTCCGTCGCTGGACCGAATCGCGATTTGGCGTCGGACTACCCTTCGAGCGTACTGCCGTCCTAGGGGTCTCGGCCGGAGGGGAATTGGCGCTGGCGCTTGGGCACAGGCATTCCGATGTCTACGGTGCAGTGTTCAGCGCCTCGCCTGGCGGCGGTTACCGTCCGGGTGGCAAACTGCCCAAGTCTCTACCGCGGACGTACCTGGTCGCCGGTAGGCAAGAGCCGTTTTTCCTCGAGAACGCAAGGAGGTGGGCGAACGCCTTGCGCAATGCGGGGGCCAACGTCGTCCTCGCTGAACGAGATGGAACCCACGGCGGGGCATTCTGGCAGGAGGAGTTTCCAAGGATGGTAGCGTGGGCGTTCGGCATGTCCCCGAAAGCGTAGTCTCCACGAACAACGCCAGCGATGGCGATCACGCACGATGGCCCTCGGGGTACGAGCGAGCGGGCATTCGCCTACGGATTCGCTCAAGCCAGCTCGGACATTCATCTCGTTACTTTCGAAGTGGCCCGCGCCGTTGGACCCCGGGCTGCTTCGGGCGGCCCCTCCATGACTATTTCCGTAGTGCGGGAATCGGGAATCCATTCAGTTCAGCATTGGAGTCAGACACGAATGGGTGAGGTCCAGTGACTGATCCAATCCTCAGTCCGATTGTCCAATGCGAGCTAGGTTCCACTGATGTCTCCCGGACGAGGGTCTTCCTCGAGAAAGTTTTTGGTTGGGAGTTCAAAAGGGACCAAGTGGGCGGAAGCGAATACTGGACATTCGATGCCGGTGCTGACCCCGTGCTTGGGCTTACGGCGCCGAAGGCTGGGATGGGACCTGGGACCACGGCCTACATCGTGGTCGAATCGATTGACGAGACGATCGAAAAGATAACCGCACACGGGGGAAGGATGCTGGGCCCGAAGCAGCAGATTCCCGGGATTTGCTGGTTCGCCTACTTTGAAGGGCCCGGAGAAATCAAGTTCGCAGTCTATCAAGGGGCCCGTCGCCCCTAGTTCGCAGAGCCGGTGTGCCCACCTCAGTGCTTTCGCCCGAGGCCAATTCCCCGTCGATCCCGCATCGTGATTCTCTTCTAGCGAATCCTTCGTAGCTTGCGGCTACAATCCCCGAGTTCGGACCTCCCTCCCCACTCGAGGGGCTGGCGACGACGATTCGGGCCTCCTGCCGCCTGAGCGAAAACTGCGCTGCCCCCACGCGAAGCCTTTACTCGGACTCGTCGTTCGTGGTTCGACCTTCCATGGGTGCACGCGTGAGGGCCGGTGGTCGAGTTAGTCGGTATAAGGTTCAATCGACCTTTCGAGCCCCTCTTCCATTCGTTTTTCGCTGGTGTACCAACTTCAATTCGAAAGACGGGCGGTACTCGGGTGAGGGTTACCAACGGCGAATCTTGAGTCGCTCCGATCGAAAGGTCATCTTCGAAGATCTTTTCGATACTCCGCAAGGTTGGACCTGGATTCACCGAACTGTGCGCCTTCAGCCGCCCGACCGGTGGCATGCCGATTCGGTAGGCAGTGATCGGATTCTGTCGGTGGATTACCGCCTTTCGGGCTTGCCGAGTGGTCATACCCTCCTCACTATCGAAGCCAAAAGACGACCCTACGGGATAGGGACGACGAACCCGCCTAAGGCTAAGTGGGAACGCCGCGTGGCCGGGAACTGGGCGAGATTCGGCCGCATTCTCGAACGCGAGTTCCGGAGCAAGCATGCCCGCCCGGACGTCCAGCGGTGAAGCCGGCAACCCCCACGCGGGCCTCCACCCATTTCAATCGGCCCGACTCACATGAGCGCTCGCGGTTACAGCCTCAGACGCTGGGCGGGACGGCGAAAGACAAGAACGCTCGGCGCGATACCCGATCCGGAGCCCACCTTTCGGGTTGGACGCGGACGAGCCGGGGCTCGGACGTCGCTGCGATACGGTTTGTGCCCACCGCACGTCGCGAACCTTCGCTGATCTCCCCGTGCTCAACCTGCTCGGGGCACGTGGACTCTGTCCTCGTACCGGACATGTTCGCAAGATAGAGCTGGAGACCTGATCGCGGAGACACCGATTGGACCGCGAGAAGGGTCAAATGCGCTTTGTCGGGCCGGTCAGGGGTTCCAGGGAACAACCTCGAGGCGGCCCGTGCGTCGCATTTTCTTCAGGTCCATCTCCTGCGAGACCTGGCCATGTGCTATGAAACGTGCCTCCCTCGCGTAGGCCCCGGCTCGACGGAGGGCACGTTCGATCCTGCCGGCCTTTCGGTCTGACTCACGCATCCAGGTACGAAGCTCGCTCAGTTCCCGTCCTGCCAAACGAGCATAGCGTTTGGTTGATCGATGCCAGACAATCTCGGGAGGACTGCCACCTTTCGCCCCGAGCCACCCCAGTCTCCATTGCCGTCGAATCTCGCGGATAGCATTCCTGCGGAGTCCGGCGATCGTTTGCGACTGAGCAAGGGCGACACCGAAATCGCCGTCAACCTCGGCCCAAAGTCGATAGCGAGCGGCGCCTGAGGACCGACGCACAGTGATTTGAATCACAAAGGGCGAAGTTCGCATTGTGACCTGCCCCGTTCCTAGCGGACGTATCGCACAGAAGGCAGGCCTTCGAATTCCTCAGCCCCCGTAAGGAATTCATACCCGTTCTCCCGCGCGTATACATATCCAGTGGCGTCAACGCAAGAGAATCGTCGGCCGGTGGCTCCCTTCATTCGAAGTCGGAACTCGGCGACGCGCGCGATTAGCTCAACCGGAAGTTCGGTTGAGTGGGGGCCCAAGAGCTTCATGGATGAGTCTGCGAGAGACGTCTCCCCGGATTGCGCAAGGACATAGTAAACTTCGAGGAGGTTGGCTCGCATCGTGGTGACAGGCTCACGCAGGAAAGGTCGATACGAGGGATTGCCGCGTGCCATCTCAATGATGGCATGACTATCGAGGAAGAACATCAGTCGCGTTCGGTGCGTGCTCTCTGAATGAGCTCACCAGTGGCGTTGCGCGATCGAAACTTACCCCAAACCGAGCTCCAATCCACCTTCTCAGGAATCACGATCCGAAGGCGCTGGCCCGGGTGAGCGCCGATTTGACTGATGACGCGATGCGGAATGATTACGCCCATGGAATCTCCCACGCGTCGTACCGTGGCCTCGAATTCTGCCATAACGCTCTGCAAAGATTACAATACATTATAATACAATAATCCTTCGGTGGCGCGTGGATCGAGCGAGGCCTAGGACCAACCAAGCTTGCACATACTGCCCGACCGAGAGATCCTTATGCCTCTACATTGTTGATAAATAGTGCTGCTGCAGTAAATCTGTAGAGGTACGCTTGAGCGTAGTCCGCACCGTTCGTCGAGCGGAGAAACGGTACTACTATCTTGTCCACACTTACCGCTGGGCTGGAAAGGTTGGGCGGAAGGAGCGGTACCTCGGGACAGCCCCACCGAAGGATATCTCAGGCGAACGCACCGCCCTCGAACGCGCAGTTTGGGAGGCCACCTGGTTCCCATTGTTTGGGGAGATCCAGGCGGCGTACCAACGTAGGCGGCGTACTTTACCCAAGTCGCTCGCGGAGAAGGAGATCGAGGACTTCTTGGTGGAATTCACATATGACACCAACCGGATAGAGGGTTCGACCCTTACGTTCCAAGAAACGTCGGATCTCCTGACGCATGGGATTAGCCCAGGCTCAAGGCCGATGCGAGACATCCGGGAGACCCTTGCTCACGCCGCTTTGATGCGGCGTCTGCTCGCGAATCCGGAGCCAATTGACCTACCTCGGCTACTGAGTTGGCACAGGTCAATTTTCGGGGAAACGAAGCCAGATATCGCGGGAAGGCTCCGCGATTTCGAGGTGCGGATCCGAGGTAGCCACCACGTCCCTCCTTCAACGCTCGAGGTCCGGCCGATGTTGGTCGAACTCCTCCGACGCTTCCACCGACACGGTGACGATCGAAATCCAGTCGAATCTGCTGGCTCTTTTCATTTTCAGTTTGAGAATATTCACCCATTCGGCGACGGTAACGGTCGGATCGGGCGGTTGGCGATGAATCTGGCGCTTTTTCAGGCTCAATACCCCATGCTCAATATCCGATATGGCAAACGAGCGGGATACTACCGCTCACTAGAGCGATCAAGCCTGATGACTAGTTCTCGACCCTTCTTGATGTGGTTTTTCCGAGCTTATCGAGCGGAACAGAAGTGGTGGTATCATCCTGTCAAAACCGCTCCGACGAAGTAATCACCCAACCTCCTCGAGTCTCGATCGGTCACAGGCTCTGTCCTACGGAACTTCGACCCACTCAGGAACGACGTCGAGTCGGCCCGCTAGTTTTGTGAGTTCCGCGTACCCGAACCCCCCCGGTGCGTGGGAGAGCTCCGTGACCTCGGCAGGGGCACCGCACTACTTCGGTCGCATCGCGGGGGTGTGCGTTACTCCAAGCAGAATCCCTTCAGGGCTTAGAAAGCGGGTGACAGTCTGCCCCCACGGTTCCCTCCGCGCGGAGACGAGGAGCCGGTATCCGTGCTTGGCCAGATGGGAGGTCGCCGTCGCGATGTCCTCAACGTCGAACTCGAGCCAAGCCTGGGGCCTGGGAACGTTGCTCGGCCATTCGGGCACGCCAAAACACGACTGCGCCGCGTGCTCCAGGGGCCAAAGCCCGAACGACTTCGCCCCGGCCAGGTGCTCAGTTTGGGCGTAACCGTCTCCCATCTCCTTGAGTCGGACGCCTAGAGTTTCGGCGTAGAGGGCCCGGCTGGCCTTGGGATCAGAGACAATCGGCCCGAAGCCGGCCACGAACAACACCTTGATCGGCAGTTCCTTCCGGTTCGAACTCAGCCGTGATCCTTCGGTCATGCATAGGCTCCGACTGAGTTCTACCATAATTAGGCGAGGATGGGGGTATGAAACAGTCACATTCCACACCCGCCGACCTAGGCGGCGAGGACGCCCTACTCACCTCCGGCCAGCGCGCCCGAACATGCAATTCCCGATACCGGCCCACAAGATGTTCGCCGTGCTCCGTGCGCCGGCGGGACATCCTCCTGCTTATCCCCTCCGGCGGCGCTTAAATATTGAGGTTAAAAAGTGACGCAACTGACAGAGCAAGAAGCCCGCCAGATGATCGCCGTAGTCAATACCCGAAATGTCGAGACCATCGTGGAGCAGTACGCAGAGGACGCGACGTTCCAGGTCCCAAGCCTGGCGGCGCCCATCCATGGAAAGACTGCGATCCGAAACTTCCTCAACGGAAGTTTCACGGCGTTTCCTGACTGGACCATGGATGTCTCCAGGGTCTACGTCGCGGGCAGCGATGTCGTCGTCGTCAATTCGGTTCGAGGGACCCACACGGGTCCGCTTGCCCAGCCGAACGGCCAACCGATCGCGCCCACGAACAAGAAGTTTGCCCAAGAGCAGATGACTCGTGTGGTCCTGAACGGAAGCGGAAAGGTCCAGTCCCTCCGGTCGTACGGGAACCCGGCGGAGCTCAACCAGCAGCTCGGCTTGACGCAGTAGACGCCGCGACTTGATGACCCTCGCGGTCTCCCAAATCGCGATCTGAACCTTTTCCCCGGCCTTCGGGCCGGGTCCCGAAGAGCCACCCTAGAAACCTGCCACGTCTCCATCTTTCCCTTGGATGCCGATCGCTGCTAGGTTCATGCGAGCGAGACTTGATTGTTCCCACGGCGAGGCTGGTCCATCGCAGCTTGGATGCATCCGAGGCCCGACCAAGTCTGGAGGCGAAGGCATTCGTCCTCTCCGGTCCACAGGGAGAGATTGAATCCAGAAATGCACCTCGAACCCGGTGACCGTGATTCGATGAAAGATCGAGCGCAGCACTCAGAATCGCGACTTCGCAAGTCGATTCTTCTGAGCGAGCCGACGGTAGAAGTCGGGCCTTGGGCCGAACCCCAGAAACCGAACTTTCACTCCGTCGACCTCGAAGACTGCTCGAAAAGTGCGCGGGGGGAAGGCTGTGAGTTTAAGCTTCCAGAGTCCGGGGTGCCCTCCGACGCTGGAGATACTGTAACCCAGCCCAGAGCGAAATGGTTGACGCAACAATTCGGGCAGAATCTCTTCAAACGATTCACGGACTTGCAGAGGCAGTGAGAGGTACTCGGAATCCGCGGGTGTGCGGAAGACAGCCCTGTAGTTCACGGCTAAGAGCCGCGCTTTGCTAGTTCTCGAGACCGTCGAATTACCGTTGAACCCGAAACGTCCTTGCCCGTTCTTCGCCGACGTTCCATCTCGTTAAACCAACCCGGAGGGGTATAGTCTTCAGCCATATCGCTCAAGAAATCATCCCAGGTCTGATCCGCGGTTTTCAGAGCTCGCAAGCGCTTGACGACTTCTGAGTGGAGGGGGATCGAGGTAAGGGTACCAGCGGCCATTTCGATGATGGTACATGACCCTCATAGATAAGCATTTTGAAGAGGCATTTACCCGGCCGACGGTGCTGGTTTTCCTATGCTTATGCGTCTCGTACTTCTGGAAGACCCAACTCAAGGCCAGGTACGGCACCCCGCCAGGCGCCAACGCGCGGGCCGGGGCGGGTAGGTCCTTGGTCCGTTGCACCCAGCTAGAATTGGTTGTTCTCCCGGTCAAATTTGATCCATTCGTCCTTGGAGCTGGGCGAGGACTATCGTGTGGAGGTTGCAGGTACAACATTATGATTTGTATTAAATAGTAGTTCCGATATTACGTGTTTATGCCGACAGCTTACATCGACGTGATCGATCACCTGTACGGTGCTTCCGAATTCACCGTTCGAGATTTCTCGACGAGGGTGGGTAATCCCCGCGCTGGAAAGCTTCTCAGTGATCTCAAAGCTCGAGGGCACGTCGCTCGTGTTGGGAGGGGTCGATACCGGCGACTCGGTCCATCAGA
This sequence comes from Thermoplasmata archaeon, assembly GCA_035945215.1. Classification (GTDB taxonomy): domain Archaea; phylum Thermoplasmatota; class Thermoplasmata; order Lutacidiplasmatales; family UBA184; genus Lutacidiplasma. Next base: position 314,596 of record DASZAJ010000009.1, on the reverse strand, counting down.
ACGGCCGGACCTTCGAAGCTTCGAGTGGCGCCGCGTTCGCGAAGTTCTCTTGAAAGGGCCAGGGAGGAAGGCGTGGACCGAGGAGAGCGCTGTCGAGGTCTGGACGGGAGGTAGGTACAGGACCTCACCCTCAGCATTTGTTCGAGTGTTCACCCTGGCCGTGCCCTCGGACTCGTTGAAAGAATGGGCTCGCTATCTCCGCTCGAAGGGACTTTCCCCTAATTCTCGGCGAAGAATTGGGTCGAGAATCGAGCTGAGTCCAGTCCGGCGCCTGAACGTTACTTTCGTCGGCGGAGAACCGGTCATTCCGCGCGCGGACGTTTTGAAGCTGATTCGATCCCATCCAGGGATTTTTGCGAATGCAGAGGAGTTGGTGCTTGATCGACCCGGATAAACGCGAGCGCCAAGTTGTCTCGGTGCTGGAGGCGTGGCCACGTAGGATTCGTGGTGTTCTGGTGGGCGGATACGCCGTGGCAGCTTACGGCACACCGCGCTACTCCGTTGACGTCGACGTATTTGCCTCAATTACCGACCGCGACGCGTGGATGGGCTGGCTGGCGACCCAACGCATGAAACTCGAACGAACGCATCGGATACCTCTTCCTGACGAGCCTGAGTTCGAGGTTCAGAGATGGAGGCACGACGCCGTTACTCTGGACCTGATGCTCGGAGGAGTTCGGGATAGGGAATCGGGCTGCGTGATTCCGGAGAACTGGTTACTGCGCAACCCGTTCAAGGCCCGACTCGAACTGCTATCCGGCCCGGTCCGCAACTCGATCAGCGTTGTTCGACTAGAGGGACTCTGGGCGATGAAATTACTAGCTGGGCGCCCACACGACCTAACTGACCTCTTCAGTATCATGGAGCAAGAAGTGGACCTCAAGGAAGTACGTGATTTCTTTTCGAATCCCCAACGGTCATCTTCGTGGGGAAAGCTCCGAAGGGTTCTTGCTCAGGTCACGGGGCAGAAGCTGTACGTCGACGCACTTTCACGACTGCGGCAGGGTAGTCCGGACCTTGATGCGAATCTCGTTCGTTGGAAGCGTTTCAGCGAAATGTCAGCCGCTGCAATGCCCGAAGGGCTACGTCGTAAAGGGCCTCTCCCCCGCCCTGACTGAGCTTTCGAGAGTCGTCCCGAACAGCAAGGCACCGCCGACTCGAGGAAAACGATGCGGCAAGCTGGCCAGATGTATGCGATCTGCCGATAGTCACAAGAGCCGTTGCACCAAGGCCGTCGGAAACGCGGTCATCGTTGACATGACTCCAAGGTCGGAAGGCCTTGGCCCTCCTGACGCCAGTTCACGCGCCGAAATCCCTCGTGCGACTAACCGTCAAGTCGGAATTGCGACCAGTTCGCGGTATTTCCTTGCCGAGGTGACCGTGGCCCGCCCCTTGCCCCGCTGGGACTAATGAGACCCTTGGCGCCTGCAAGGTGGGCGTTCTTACACGGTCGGCGGAGGCGTGCTCGCGGCGGGGGAATGGTCGCGCGTTCAGGCCACTGACCATCGTGACTTCACCGTTTATCTTGTCCCCTGGCCTTAGCGCGCCTGCTTCGCGGAAATGGAGTTCGCCGGGGGCGTACCTCCCACCGTATTCCCAGAAGAACGCCACAGGCACATGCCGAGTTGATACTGGATGTATTTGGGCTTCAGCCTCTACCGCGACCATTGCGTCGACTGGCAGGGTGGTGTGTATGACAATCGATCTGCCGCTCGAACTCCAGACATCGATCCAATTGGGCTGTGAGAGGCGCGCATCATTGATCGGCAGGATCTTCGTAAAGTCGCCTCTAAGGCTGCAAAGCTCGAATTTCAGGTTCGGATCGGTCTAGGAAAGGCTATGTCGGATTCCATCCACTCTGACGAGGCACAGCGCTTGCTGGTCCACTTCGAACCAAACCATCTCTGTTTTTCCAATTTGAGCTAGGGCGATCGTTCCTCCCCCAGCGAGGGCGACGCCTAGAACGATTGATGCCACGCCCTCCAGAGACGTCCCTGAAACGCTTCCAACCAGGACGAAAAAGCCGAGGACGGCGATGACAGCTCCGAAGACAACGAAAATGGCCACATTGGGAGTCGGATTGGACCGCTTGTCGGCTTTTGCCCTTGCGGCTTAAGTTCTGATATCGAATTCCAAGATTCTCCCTCCGTCTTTCGTGAGCCCAGATTAAGGGTTGGTCGTTCCCCCTTGGGCTTTACGGCAAGATTCGGGCCGCATTCACCCGGACAACACGGGGGGCATAACTTAGGGGTAGGCGAGCGAAACCCACGGATTTTCGCGCCCCCCCCTGGCCTGCCGCGCCGCCGGGAAACCTCGGTCTCGGAAAACCGAAGTTTCCCGATAGTATTTTCGAGTTAGGTCTAAGTCTGCCCACGGAGCATTGGTATTCCCCGAGGACATGAGTATTCGAGGAAAGCCCTGGATCGAGTCGCCTAGGAGGGTTAGGGCATGAACCGTGCTGAAGCGGCATTCTGCGTCACGATTCTGGTGGTCCTTCTCACCCCGTTCTCGAGGGGCACGCCTGCGATGAGCGCCGGGCCGCCGCAAGACGGCGCGCGGCCGGGGATTGCACACGCTGACCAGGGCAGCCTACGGCCCGCAGAGGATTCGGGGGTCGCGGCCGCCAATTCGGTTCGGGACAGCGTGAGTCATTCAACGCCCGTTTCTCGACCCGGTGGCGATCCTTGGGCCGCGCCAGAAGGGGCCGTGAGCACAGCAAGCTTCCTGTCGCGTGCCGCTTCGATTGGCACCGTGGTTCGTTCCATCCCCGTCGGTTCCGATCCCGTCGCTGTGGCTTATGACAGCGGGAATCGGTACCTCTACGTGGCCAACGACATTCTTAGCTACGGCGTGAACTCCAATCTCACAGTCGTGAATGGATCAGCTAATACCCCCATCGCATCGATCCCGGTCGGCTGGAACCCACTGGCTGTCGCGTATGACAACGGAAATGGGTACCTCTATGTGGCGAACTGCCAGTCCAACAACCTGAGCGTGATCGATGGGGCCACTAATCAGGCCGTCAATTCTATCGGGTTGACATCATTCTACATTTCATGCCCTGATGCCGTGGCGTACGACAGCACGAATGGGTACGTCTACGTGGCGAACAGCGGTTCAAATAACGTAACTGTCATTGACGTTGCGGATGGCTGGTTCAAGCTGGTCGGAGTCGGCCCTGCCCCTGTCGGGATCGCGTACGACCACGCGAATGGCGACATCTACGTGGCCAACGCGGCCTACCGTCAACTCTCTGGGAGTGTGACGGTAATTGATGGAACGACGAACAAGGTAGTCGGGTCGATCCCATCCGGTACTGAGCCCTCCGCGGTCGCATATGACCCGGAGAACCGTTACGTCTACGTGACGAACTTCGGCTCAAACAACCTAACCGTCATTGATGGCACAACCAACACGGTCGTCGGCTCGATCGAGGTCGGTTCCAACCCGGATGGAGTTGCGTACGACGGCGCGATCGGGAACCTGTATGTCGCGAACTACGGTTCCGGCAACGTGACGTGCGTCGACGGAGCTACTGATAAGGTGCTCGGCTCCGTAAATGTCGGTTCCGGCCCTATCGGTGTCGCGTACGACGATTCGAACCAAGACATCTACGTCTCAAACTCGGGTTCTGATTCAGTATCTGTCTTGGTCCCCCCCTCGGGCTATCCAGTGACGTTTGCCGAGACCGGTCTCCCTTCCGGGACTTTGTGGTTTGTCAATCTGACGGATGGCGCCTCGTATCGTTCCACGACGAACGTGTTGACCTTCAACGAGTCAAACGGAACGTACGGATATGCGGTATCAGGGCTCCCCGGGTACGTACGAAACCCCTCAAGTGGAATCCTTTCCGTTGGAGGGACACCGGTCCACATCAACGTGCGGTTCGCGGTTCCGACCTACCCCGTGATATTCTCCGAGACGGGACTCTCAGGCGGGATTTCTTGGTCTGCAACTCTGAACGGCAACACCAACGCCTCGACGGGGAATGCGATCCGATTCCTCGAGCCGAACGGCAGTGGGTACGGCTTCCAGGTCGGCGCGGTCCCCGGCTACTCGGCCTCCCCGTCCTCGGGCACAATTACGGTGGCAGGAACCTCCGTGGCGAAGTCGATTGACTTCACCGCGATGCCCGGGCCGCTATCGGTCAGCGCGTGGGGGAAACACACAGCGTCCGGCGGCAACGGCACGGCGTGTCAGAACCCAAACGGCACTGTCACGTCGAAAGGTGGCAATTGGGCCCTCTGGACATTCACGGCTGTCGCTCAGAACGGCACGCCCCCGTACAACTTCTCGTGGACCTTCCCGCACCAGCCAACGCCCGTTTACGGCGCAGAGGTGGTACGCAACTTCACGTCCGCTTACGAAACTCCGTACCCTCCTCCTACGGTGGTAGTGGGGGTTAGGGATTCTGCAGGGACGGTCTATTCGAGCACGCTCTCCTTCCCCCCGCCACCTGGCGCTCCGGCCATAATCCCGCCTTGCCCCATTTCCCCTTCCAAGATCCTCGGATTCCCGCTAATCGAGGGCTACGCCCTGATCGCGGGCCTTGCGGTCGCCGTCGTCGCCGCGGCCGCCTCGGTCGTCATCTGGAGGATACGAAGGTCCAATCCGCCTGGCCGATAACCGCACTTCGCGGTCGGAAATGCAAGGATTACGGCTGGTTTGACCCGATACTCGAGACAATACACGCATGGAGTGCACGTCAGTCTTTCCAAGAGGCGTTGGACCTAACGCGCCTTCGTGCCGGCCTCCTTCCGGGGCGGAGTTTATTTGGCGCCAGGTACTGCAAGGACGGAGATTCCAATGAAATGGGTAACCCGAGAGAATGCGATGGTCGACCGCATTGCCTGCCCATGGTTGATCCGGAAATTCATTGATCCGAATGCCCAATTCCTCTATGTCCCTCCCGAGCGAGTGAAGGAGGAGGCTCGTCGGGAGGAGGCAATCCCATTCGACACCCCCGGGGTCGAGCTTCATCACTTCGAGGAGGGTGGTCAACGGTTCGTAAGCTTCGATGCCATCATTCGAAAGTATTCGCTTGGCGACCCAGCGCTCCTCGAGCTCGCCAAGATCGTCCGGGTGGCTGATGGTGGATCGGGCGAGGTGCCAGAGGCGGCAGGGCTGAGAGCCGCGGCGTCAGGCTTCCGGAGGCTGGCTTCGGATGACCACGACAATCAGCGACTACAGTTCCCACTGTACGATGCCCTTTATGCGTACTGCGAAGCGAAGATTGGGGCTTCGAGCGGGAAGCCGAAAGGGTGAATCCACACGGCTTCTCCAACTCTCATCGTCGCATGTACAAGGGTCGTTAGGCATAGACGACTAGTATCGGGCAACACCCTCGTAGTCGGCCGGTCGCCATCATCCGGTTGGAATGGCGGGTCAGCACACCATTTATACCGGCAAATTATGATAATTTATTATGCCAATCGAAGGGTCGAAATACGGTGACCTCAGTGTCCCCACCCCTGTCCGTCACCGCAGGAAAGTGCCGTTCGCCCCTCAATTGCATCTATCGGAGGGCACCGGAACCCGCCTGGGTAGAGTGCAAGACCTGGACCGGGAGTTGTCCCAGTATATCGTCCCCCCTACGGAATTCCGTGAGCGGATAGAGGAGGTGGTCTCGTCGAATCTGCATTCCTCGGTTCGCCTGGAAGGTAACCCCATCGACATCGCCCAAGTACGACAGTTGACCCGACAATCGCTCCAAGGACAACTTCAGCAGGATCCGCCGACGACTCGGCGCGAAGTGCTGAACCACCTTGCCATCTGGTTCACCCCCGAGGATCTGAGCAGCCCGTGGTCCATCGAAACGCTCACCGGACTTCATCGAACCCTCTTGCAGGGAGTCGACCCACGAGCCCAGCCGGGACGCCTCCGTTCGCGTGAGAGCGCCATCTACGCCGACGATGGCGAGGAGGTTTTCGTGACCGCGCCGCCGGCCCATGTCGCCGATGAGTTGGAGTCCCTCCTGCATTGGCTCAATCGAGATGCCAGCGCGATATCCCCACTAGTAGCCGGAGCGATCTTCTTTCACGAATTCGAAAGCATCCATCCCTTCGAGGAGGGGAACGGCCGGACCGGCCGGGTTCTGTTCCACGCCTACCTCCAAAACCATGGCCTCCCCAGTGCCTACCGATGTGGGATCGAGTCGGAGCTCTTGGCCCGACCTGAGCTCTACTACCGGGTGCTGAGTTGGACGGATTCTCGCCAAGAGTACGGCGTTCTCGTCGATTTCTTCGCTGACTCGGTTCTTGCCGCCTACGAGACGGCGACTGCGTGGTACAGCGAGCGAGACGTGTTGCGAAATCTTGAGCCACTGAGCCGGCTACTTTTGCATCGAGCTTTCCTCAATCGGGCCGCTTTCGACCTTAGGACCGCTCATGCGTGGGTACCCAGCCGAGGAGAACAGGTCCTCCGACTGAGGCTCAGCGAACTCGTGAAGGCGGGAATGCTGACATCGGAGGGGAACACCCGGGCGAAGCGATACCGGTTTGCCGACCCCCTCGTCGATCTTCAGCGTCGGGTCAATCCACTACGAATGGCCCTTGGATTCGCCCGCGGCGTCCGACCGTACCGAGTGCCATCCACCTCAAAGGCACGCGGGCGAACTCGTCGAAACCCGCGCGCTAGGACGCAGGGTTGAGCAATACCGACCCCTTGCTGAATGTGCAACAAGTGTTGGCCATAGTACGGCCAGATCACTCCCAATTTCGTGTTCGATTGCTCGGTACCGATCTGCCGGCTACTCCCGGTCTACAGGGAAATGTGCTCGACGAAGTTTGCGGACAATACGCGGGATTCGTTCACGAGCGAAAGCTCTCACTCTAACTGGAGAAACCTCGGGATAGTCGTGAGTCATTTCCTGACGAAGCTCATCGATCGAATCCCAAGGTACAAGCGAATTCGCAGACCGGAAGGCTCGCCCAAGCTTGGTACCCGATTCAAGAAACTGAAGTACATGTCGCCACAAACCGTCGCGCAGGTGCATCCCCTCTGTCCCCTCGGCGGAGTACTGGTCTTCCGAAGCCGCAGAGTAGTGGCTAGCGAGTTCGGATTCTCGTAGCATCAAGTCAACCAGTGTGCGGTCGGACCGGCGCTTCTCTCTCACAGAGGTGTCGCCTCCGCTAGCGCATGGGGGCGAATGGACCAGTGGAGCCGCTCCGGCTCGACGAGGTCGACACGTCGACCAAGGAGATTCTTCAACTCGACAGTCAAGTCGAGCCCTGCGAGCGGGGGAGCTCCCTTCTTCCATTCCACAAGCAGATCAACATCACTTCGAGCATCCGCCTCCTTGCGTCGAACTGATCCGAACACCAGCAGTCGCTTGGCTCCATACCGTCGTGCCAAGTCGAGAATCGCTGCCCGATGCGGCGTCAGGATATCCTCGATTCCCAATTGGGTGCCCAGCCGAACTGACCGAAGCTTTGGCTTGTCCCAAAGTCGCGACTTACATCTAGGACACATTTGGACTGGACTCTTCACCGGTGTCCAGGTGTACACACAGCGGTGGCAGTGAAGTCGAGGAAGTCGGACCTCTTGCATGATCGGCGACCTTCAAGAGCCCATATCCTTTAGTTAAAACTTACTCCGAGGTAAGTTCTAGGTCGGGCCCATGTAGGGGCCAAACTCAGCCAAAGCCTCGGCGCCGACAGCGTAGGCACTTCAGATCTTGTGCCCACAGAGAGCATCCTCGAATGAAAAGTCAGAGAGGGGCCAAAGCCCGTTGAACACGGTTTGGTCCTATCTGAACCGTTTCCTTTCCTGGTCGGCGCGATGACACTTGTGGCAGATCAGGCGCGTGTTCGCGGTGGCGTAGCCGTCGGCGGCCTCGTAGCGGTGAAGTTCTGCGTCCTTGCCTCCGGGCTGGAGGAGATCGCCGCCAATTGCGCAAATCCCTGACTGTTCGGTGTATTTGGCAAGCTTCAGCTTGCGCCGCCACGCCGGCGTCCCGCGCTCGTCGTACTGAAGTTCTTTGTAGACTTACCGGTTGTACGCGAATCGAAGCTACTTATCGCCCCTGCTCAGCGAATCCAGGCGACAGCGAATTTCTCGAATTATTCGGCTCGCCTCCGCTAACTCTGTCTTGGAAAGGATTCGGTTGGCCATGGCGGATCGCTCGACCAAATTGCGATTGCCGCGTAGATAGACCTGTCGAATAATCCAATCGAAGCTCTAACAGATTCGGGCGCATCAGCTCCGTGCGACCCGAATAAGTTCATCAGCCCTTGTGCCCGCGGGTAGGCGTCTGCCCCCGGGGCTAAGGGTAGCGTTTAGCGGGCGCCATCGGGTTGTCCGGTTCCGGGGTTCAAATCCGCTTTTGAGGAGCGAAGGCTCGGCCGTGGCCGATGAGTCTTGTGCCGGATCACGGGCCCGTTGGCCCGCCCCCCTCCATAGTTCGCCCCCCACGATGCCCCTCGGTTCAAGATCCCTTTTTAGCGAAGAAGCGAGTCGGGTCGTCATGAAGGGCCTGACCTCCGTGGACCTGTTCTCCGGAGCAGGCGGGCTCACGGAAGGCTTCCGTCAGGCGGGATACGAAGTCCTTGCCTCCTTGGACAACTGGGGGCCGGCTGCCGATACCCACGCACGGAACTTTCCGAAGACGGAGATGTTCCACGCGGACATCTTGGAATTCGATCCGTCCGAGCTACCAAGGGTTGACGTGCTCATTGGAAGCCCGCCGTGCACCGAATTCTCGTACGCGAACAAAGGCGGTCACGGGAATCTTACGGATGGGATGAGGTTCGTCCTGCGATTCCTCCGCTTCGTCCACGACCTCAATCCTCGCTATTGGGCAATGGAGAACGTTCCTAGGCTCCTTCAAAGTCTACCCCAGCGGGTCCACCTTCGAAAGCTCGGGCTAGGGGAGGATGGGTTCATCGAAATCCCTGTCCGTCGGATATTGAATTCGGCGGATTACGGCGCACCGCAAAAGCGTCTACGTCTCTTCTCGGGCAAATTCCTCGTCCCTGAGGCGACCCACTACGGGCCCGGCGCTCTTGATCTTCGGGATGGAGGTCTTCCATGGATGACCGCTAGGGATGTGCTCGATACGCTCCCGGATCCTCTCGCGAAGGAACACCCCGCAGAAGTGACCGATCCGAATTACGGGTTCAAGATCCCACTCGAGGAACTTTCGGATCACTTCATGGATACCGTACTGACCCCAGAAGAGGTCCAGATCAACCGCAAGTCGAAGGTGGATCACTCCTGGTACGGTCGTATGAGGTTTCCGGACCCGATAGACCGACCAGCAAGAACCGTCATGGCCACGCAGACCGGAGTCTCCCGTGAGACCCTTGTTCTGGAGTGGCTGGAGAACGGTCAGCGAATCTACCGCCGACCCACAATCCGAGAATCTGCTTGCTTCCAGACCTTCCCAATCACGTACCAGTTCTGGGGTCGGACAGCTGAGACGCGCTACAAGCTCGTAGGAAATGCGGTCCCACCTGTCCTCGCTCGGGCGGTGGCACGCGCAATCGCGAGGAAGGCAGGGGCCGAAATCCCGAGAAGCCCCTCATTCGTGAAGCACGCGCTGGAGATCCCAGAACCTGTAGTCATCGCACGCCGTCGGGACGGTTTTCACGCGCGACGGTTCCCCGTCGACCGAAAGTTCCGTGACCATCTTCCGGGATCACGGATGGGCGGCTTCCGCATCGATGTCGACAACCTAGGCTTCGAAGGAGGCGGGGCTGTGCCCAGAGCCGCTACCCAGCCAGGGACCGTCCCCACCCACATCCGGACCTGGACAACCCGCCTATACCTCGGTTCGGGAAAACGGACTCTGGCCCTAGTCCCCTCGTTCGAGCAGGCAATAGACCAATTGGCGGCAGTCGCAACCACTGTGGACATCAGGGCAAGAGCAGAGCGGCTCACGGTCGATCTCGAGGGACGGATTGCTCCGTTTGCTGCCGATGGGACCACCTTACAAGCGATATGGGCCGGAAAGGTCCGCAACAAGGGCAAGGGGCCACAAGCCCTCCTCTGGAAGCTCTCTGAGCTAGTCGATAGACATTTCCCGCCAGAGAGATTCGAAGGACAGACCGGGCCAATCTCCCCGACCTTCCCCCGCACCGGTCGGACCGAGATGCCCGTCCGGACCGCAGCATTCCTGCTCGCGGCGCGGTTCGCCACCGAGGTGGTCGAGCGCAAAGCCCCGGGCTCGTCCGGTGGTCTTCGTGCCTTGGAAGGCTTCGTAGAAGAGTCGGGCACAACTCTGACAGCCCATTCGACCAGAACGACCCCGCCTGCCGCCTTGAAACAGCTGTCGTCTGCTTTCAGTGCCCACGCAGCGGCCCGCCTTTCGAGACAGAGTGCGCTGGAGTCAGCGTAGCGTCCCGAAGACTCTGCTCGACGCTGCGAGAGGACCGAGTCACGTCCTCCCTAATCTGACACTCCCAGAGGATTAGGACCCGCCACCCGTCCTTGGCAAGATGTCGCTCCTTCGCCTCATCCCGCGCGCGGTTCCGAGCGAACTTCGCCTGCCACCAAGCCGTATGGGTCTTTGGAAGCGGGAGGTCGCATCGAGGACATCTGTGCCAAAAACACCCGTGGACAAAGACGGCGACCCGCTTTCGCCCAAACGAGAGATCGGGACGACCGGCGAGGCTACTCTGATGGAGCCGATAGCCTCGGATGCCGAGTCGACCAAGCTCCCGCCGCAAGGCGAGCTCTGGGGTGGTGTCTTTCCCCCGATTGGCGCTCATGACGCGGGAGGTTGTTTCGCGGGCCGGTAGCGGGGCTCTACCGTCGCGCAGATACGACCGCGTTGGGGGTCCCCCGCTAGTTCTTCGGGTTCGCGCCGGGTGGAAGGGCATCGTACTCCTGGATCAAGCTGTAGATGAAGGCCTGGTTCAGCCAGAAAGACTGCCTCGTTACCTTGTTCTCTCTCGGGTCCGTGTCCTCGTCACAAGCCACTCGAGCATGCGGCCGCATGTGGATTAACTTCGTATCGCTTGAGTGGGTGAGTGAGTTCGACCGTCCGAGCTCCGTGCATGGTCGATCGTAGGCGGCCCGTCCTTCGGCGACCTCGTCCCTGAACATCTCCCATTCCTTCCTGATAATCCGCCACTGTTCCGGCGTGGCAGACCAGAAGAAGGTCTTGCCAAGTCGCCGCTTTTCTTGCGGGTCTTCCCTGCCAGGGCTGTGGGTCGTAATGAAAAATATCCTCTCTAGTTGATCGGCGAGTTCGCTCCGTTCCTTCACGGGAGCCCCCTCTTCGTCCTCGATTCCTTCAAAGTCCTCTACGGCAAGCTCCCGAAGATTGACTGCGGGGAAGGAGACTGCTTCGAAAGGCCAGCCATCGCGCTCGCGTAGGTGCAGAGTCTTTACCGAGATTCCAAGCTTCTCGAACTCGAGGATATCGGCCCTCAGATCCTGGATGGAGAGGCGGCGCTTCATGATGCGCGCGGCCAGACCTTTTCCTCGAGCGATAGGTATGCCCGCCTCCACTGCAATCTCCTCGAGAGTCCTACCCTCGTCAGCGGCGAGGAGAGCCCTTACCTGATTCTCGATGGGATTGAGCCCTTTGTGAACAATCTGATCAGCAAGATGAGGAAATGCCGCCTCGAAATTGTGCTGGAGGACCTTCGCGTCAAGAATCTGTTGCGTGAACGAACACTTCAACGCCCAGGCGCGGGAGGGGGCGTCGGCGCGGAAGGTCGTTACGGGTTGACGGCGCATCTTTTCAGTGGGACCTCCCTTTCCCTTACGTCTCGCTGCGAGAACGATGGACTGGGACTCGGAGAGCTCATGCGCGCGGCCCTCCAAAACCCACTGGTGGGTTTTGGTCCAGTCGGCCTCAAAGAGGGCGCGGTCGAGATCGCTCGCTTCGAAGACCTGGACCTCGCGGTACCACGAGGCCATCAGGTCCTCCGGTTCCATGACTTGGAAGACGAACAGTATGTGGAGCAGCTTAGGCCTGACCATGGCGGTCGACCACGTCTCGTCCCTCAGGTGAACATAGTCAATCATACTGATTGACGTGGGCTCCTTCACGCGAAGCGTGCCGCGTCCGCGTTTCAGTGGAAGTAATTTGAGTTCGAGTTCAGCTTCGACGAAGTCTGGATGAGACTCGCTGTGCTTGGCAGGATCCAGAAGGAAGTAATGCTCGAGTAGGTCGCCAAAGAAGTTCTTAGTCGCCTTCCATCCAGGCCTCCCGCCTGAGGGGTCTTTGATTCCTAGGGTCGCGCAGATATCGCGCGCAGTCTTGCCGGCAAGCTTCACCCCGTAACGACGGATGCTGTCACGATCTCGAGGATCGTATGGAAGGGAACTAAGAGGGTTCATGCGTAGGGTGCGAATCACTTCGCCTCCATGCCCCTTCCTCCATCTTAATCATCGGGTGCCCCCGAGTCTTTACCCCAGCCTTCAGGCACCAGGATTCGATGGGGCACAATGGGCACTTGGGAGCGCGAGCGGTGCAAACATTCATCCCGTGCTGGACGAAGACGGGGTTGATGAGATTCCAGAATCGGCGAGGCAACGCACGCCGTAGCTCGAGGGCGGTTTGCGGCGCCGTCTGTGTTTGAACGACCCCCAATCGATTCACGACGCGGTGTATGTGGGTGTCTATCGGGAGCCCAGACTGCTGGTAGCCGAAAACGATGACCGCGTCGGCCGTCTTGGGCCCGACGCCCGGTAGACTCAGGAGGGCGTCTTCAGTGGAGGGGACGCGTCCTTTGAACTCGCTCTCTATTCTCACAGCTAGGATCCTAAGGGCTCTAGCCTTGGCCGCGGAGAGCCCGACTTCCCGAATCATCCACTCAATTTCACCTTGGGGCGCGCGAGAGAGTTCCCCTGGCGTGTGATACCTCTCGAGTAGCCGACCGGTTGCCCTTTCGGTTACTTCATCACGCGTTCGTTGGGAGAGGAGGGTGGAGACGAGTACTCGGAATGGGTCGGCCCCCCTCTCTCGGAGAACCGGGACTCGCCAGCCGGCAGCGGAATAGTACCGACGTAGCGTTCCGAAGACACGGCCCCATGGAAAAGGGACGCTTTGGGGGAGATCCCTCGGCATACACCAATTAGCCAGATGCGCCGAGGACAAGAGATTGGTCCCACCCAAAGTTCAATAGTGGGTGCAATTACCGATGTGGTGAGCCTCTTACGTAGTTACTACGACTGGGGGGTTCGTAACACTCCGGCCCGTAGGGTTTTCCGCCTCGAGTTCTATGCTGAGTTTTCCCCCTCCCGGAACGAAGTCCGCATTGGTGAGTGCATAATTCTGATCGGTTCCACGGCCTGAGTGCCTGTGGTTCTTCTGAAGGACCTTAAAGGATCCCGATTGGTGGAGCCTTATCCAAACTGTTCCACGCGAATTGAACGGTACGTGATAATCGATAGTCGTGCCGACTAACGCTTCTCCAGACGCCCCTGCGTTACGAATCCCAAGAGGACGGAGATCCGGGCGCCGGGCAACGTAGTTATTCAGATCGTTGGGATACTTCAACCCGAGAGAAGTCATTTCTGACTGCAAGCGCCCCCCTACAAGTACCATGTCTCGGAGCAGCTCGGTCACGTAAGTTTCGTCTTGGGTTGATCCCACAAAGTCCTTCCACCCGGGACCTATGAGCGCGGCCGGCTTCATCCTACCTAGAATCTGGCTGAACTGTGCCGCGGACGGGACCTTTCCCCCTGATTGCGGGTAGACTGAGGGAAAAAGCTCGTAAAGGATTTTGAGCCACGAGCTTTGATCTCCCCGCCGGGCTCGCGTGTGAGATATGATGCCCTGACTGACGTTGTCGGGTGGAGGGCTACCCGTCGGAAGGGCCGCCAATGGCGGCGCCCAGTAGTACGCCTCCCGGGAAGGGGGAAGATCCGACCAAGCAATGCGGATTCCATTGACGTAATTCAGGATTATCTCCGCGACTTCGTCCTTATCGCGACCGAAGAGTGCCCCGCCTGATTTGCACCACTCCTGCGCATAGCTGTAAAGGAATGAAAGTGAGCAAACTACTGATCGTTGCTCATGATTCCAAAGTGGAGGGACGTTGTCATAGAGCGGGTTGCCTACCTTTGTGATAATAGAACTGATTGCTGTAAGGCTCCCTTCGTACGCGATTGCGTCAGGCTGTCCTGAGGCCATGTTGAGCTTCTTCGCCATGCTCCTAGCCTCCTCCCCAAATCTCCACCTCTCCCTTGAGGTGATGCTTCCAAAGAAGGTACAACTTATGGGCTGCCTCGAGCTCGACGCTCTTGGTTGTAATCTCAGTGAAAATCTTCGCCTGCTGAGACTGCGTGAAGTCAATCAAGGGTCTGTCTGACCGAATAAGTGACACCGGGAGGGGCTCGCGGTTGGCCTTAAGCCCCGTGGAACTAATGGTAGCTCCTGGGGCAGGTCCTTGCTGGCTCCCACGTATCCTGTGTTGCCCATCAATTACAACTATCGGTCTGGCGACTTGGTGATGGCACCCATGAGCCAAGCACCTGTCAAACCACTTACCGTCATCCCGATGGCCACACTTTGGACACTGTTGGACGTACCAACTTTCAAAATCCATGGTGACCAGTTTGAACGGGGCATGCGGTATTACTTCACCTTCTTTAACAGAGAATCTTAGTTTTGGGCTTGCCCAGTCCTCTTTGATCGCGAGAACCACGGGGTTAACAATGAAGTTATCATCGGCGCTCCAGAACTGACCAATCTCGGTCATGCGGCTGGTGTCGAGGGGTCTCTGCCACTCGGCGATCGAGCCGGATACTAGCTCTCGGGAGAACTCACCCCAATCCGGTCTGTCCACGAGGGCGGGCACGTCGGAAATCGCATCAGCGACCATGGCGTCGAGCACCCCTAGGCAAATTGAATGCCCCTTTTGACTGAACTCGATTAAAGAGAATTTTGGGTTCCAGGGCGAGTCTGACAGGTAGGTAGGAATGCGTACTTCGTCGTCATCGCAATCAATGCAGTACTTCGCTTCCACGCCTACTCCATCGGGTTCGTCGGCGAGTTAAAGACTACATTCCAAAGGGTCTTGTGATCGAAAAGAAGGTTGTCCCCCTTTACATGATTGTGATGGGTGCACATTGATTGGGTTTCAACCCCGCCAATTGCCAATGGCGTTGCGTGGTCGGCCACACGATACATCTCCTGTACTTCGAGACTCTCCCCATTGAGGACGCATCCTAGAGCGAAAGGACAGTAGACAGAATTGTCGATTGAGGGCGCCAGCTCCCCCTGGAGATAGTCAAAGTACTCTGCGCCGACTGAGATTGAAAGTCCAATCGATCGTAGAACATCGCCGGGGATTCCGTCTCTCATTAGTCGAGAAATCAGTGCACTGACCGCTCTCTCGAATTCGTTCCGCGGAACATTCCTCCAATTCACCTTCCCGTTCCTCGTGAGAGTGCGTGTAACCAGCTCACGGTCGACCACCGCGGCTCGCAGTGCGCATAGATTATAGACCGAAAACAAAGTCGTGGTCCATAGGAACTCGCCTAGTCTAACCGATGCGGGGGTGGATTCGTCGGAGAGCGCTTCCGAAAGTCGAGAGAGGACATTCGAGGACCCCGAGTAGCTCAGTCCCTCGGCGTCCGATACTCGCACCATCCGGAGGGGAACTCCATGGGGAAGGGAGGCTGGCGAGGTGCTCGAATTCGCCACTTATCTATCCATTCTGCCGATAGACTTGCGCCTAAAAGGCTTCCGGCTATCCCACTCGTGTCGCGCTTCGGTAACCCAAACCCCCCCGGGTAAGAGATGCTGACCACTTGCCCAAGGCTAGCTCCAATGCCTCGCGAATACTACGAATCGTCGCGGACGGCGAGTCCTGCTCAAGGGTGAACTCGGAATTGCGGCTATCGCTGCTCGTTCAGGGACGCGTTCTCCATTGTTCCCGCATTAGTTGACTCAGAACAACACCTCCGCAATTCCTGTGTACCCTCTCCAAGCACCATTAGCACGTGCGTTGAATCTGACTTGCACCTTCTTGACACTCGAATCCTTCGGGCCAGATGGCGCCGTTCGGGAGTGCAACTCTGTGTCCATGCCTCACTTAGTGCTCGCGACCGGATCGGAACCCTCGCCCGTGGGGTTTCTCCTCGCGTGGATGCAGGGCCGGTTCTATTCTGAGTTTGGAGGGAGGGGCGATTCAGTCGGGGGTATTGCGATTCGCTTTAGTTCGTCATCAAATCTCACAGGGAACACCGCCGCTGTCCTGTACAACCCGTAGACCTCTTCGGTGGTCTTGTCCAGACTATAGACACCGTAGTTCCCATGTATCATTCGGTTCCTCTCAGCTCCAATCTCGATGAAAGCTTCTAAGGCGGTTCTGAGCTGCTCATCAGCCGCCAACAAAAGTTTCATCTTCTCAGCAAACTCTGGTCCGAAAAGTCCGAAGAACTGGGAGCCGTTCTTGGCCTCCCAATTAAAGAACGTATGGAACTGCCTCCGGATGCCTTTGTTCTGAACGAAGTTAACTACCGGGACGCAATTATTCGAGGCCTGGGCTGCCGCATCGACGATAGATCGAGTTATCAGGTGTTCAAACCAACTAGCAGCGGTCAAGAGTAAGGACTTCCGAAAAGTGTCCTCGGCAGAATTCAAGAGTGACAGATCGCCTCGATCTTTAAGCGCTCTTGCTGCCTCCTTAAACTCTTCAAATCTCAGCTCGACCGGAGACAGTTCACCTGCCACGACGCCATCCAACATATTGTGCGGCGAGTGCCAGACGTGTGAGGACGTTCGACTGCGAGGTGGTAGCGCCGTAAGAGGCATCGACGAATCGTTGGTCTCGTAGAAGCGATCGGATGGATTCGGTTTCAAGTTGAGATACCTTCGTGCCCTTCTCTGAGAACGCCCTTGAACAGGACGCCACAAAGCACGCCTCGAACAGTCCAATTCCAAATCTATGAGTCGAGAGATTGTAGAACGCGTCTTCAGGCAAATCACGCGACATATTCAGAAAGCTCTCGAATAGCGCCGAAATGTAAGCGTTCTTCTCCGGGCTATTATTCTCAGACTTCTTCGAGAACTCGTTCAGAAATTTCACCATGGGCGGGCCATAGTTAGAGCCATCAATCAAGAGGGCGAAGGACCTCAAAAGAATCTCCACGTCCTTTAGGTGCAGGTCGGGATTCGGCTTCCCGAGAAGCCTCCTCCAAGCGGGGGCAAGGTTCATCCTCGTAAGTGTCTCGTAAAAGGACGACTCGAACATGCATGACCGAATCTCCTGAGGGGTGAGATTCACGCCACCGGTATTCAAGCGTGTGAAGATTTCGTAGACGGCGGATGTCTCACTGTCGGACTTTGACTGCTTGATGATCACAATCCTTACAGGTCGAAGGTCGAGCTGGTTTCTCAAGTCTCCAAGTGTTTCGTAAGTGAGGTTCTCGAAGGGACTTTCCCTGAGTTGATACGTGGTCGGGAGCTTGAGGGCAAACTGAGTAAAGTAGGAATCATCAGTCAACACCCCTTCAGGGATCCGAGAATTCTCATCGAAAACTCGTCTTAGTTCAACGCGCTTCTCGCGCCTGGGAAATCTGCCCTTGATGAAGTAGTAGATTGACATCAATCGCTGTTGACCATCGATTACTTGGAAGGTGTTACGGGCCTTTTCAAACAGAAAGATCTGGGGGACGGGCAATCCCAGGATCAGTGATTCTATGAGTTTTGATGACCGCTTCTGGTCCCAGATGAAGTTTCTCTGAAAACTTGGCACCCTAATCGACCCGGCTTCAATGAAACTATAGATGGTCGCGATGTTGAAGTCGTTTGGAGATGA
This sequence comes from Thermoplasmata archaeon, assembly GCA_035945215.1. Classification (GTDB taxonomy): domain Archaea; phylum Thermoplasmatota; class Thermoplasmata; order Lutacidiplasmatales; family UBA184; genus Lutacidiplasma. Next base: position 296,873 of record DASZAJ010000009.1, on the reverse strand, counting down.
CGTTAAGTCGAATTCTGAAACATCGAATCCTTCCTCATCCGTTATGTAGTCCTCAAACCAAGGCGCGGAAGTTGAGGAAACGGCCTGAGCCGGGTCATCTTCTGGCATGATTGGACCGCCGTCACCCCAACTGGGGAGAGCTAGTTAAACCCCCGGAGGATTCAACGGATTGCACCTAAGACGGGCATCGGGGCGAAGCATACTGCTATCTTTCCTCGGACGTCCGTAGCTCCGAGGATGTCGGACGGTCGAACAATCCAGAGCCGGGACGACCGATCCAGCTCGCAGGAGCTTCAATCCCGCGTGCCCCAATTTGTCTCTTGACTCACCTGTCCGCTCCGAGGAGCATAGGATTCCTGGCTCAGGCACGTTTGGTCGAAACCCATCCGATTGTCTCACGTTGCACGACGAAACGCCATCGAGTCCTCAACGAGAGGAGAGGGAGTGAAACAGAATCGGGCCGTCGATCCGGACGCTCGCGTACAATCCGATTCTAAGGGAGGGGACTCGCCTGTCTACGGGGGGCGCGGCGGGAAAACCTGGATGGAGGCTTCACTTCAGTCTTGTCACCTTAACCCGGAGCACAGGCCCAACTGCTGGGTGTACTAGGACCTCTACCCGGAGCGCGAGAATGAGCTGGCCCGCGGAAGGGCCGAATCCCTGGTCAGACATTGAACGTCGGTAGTGTCTTCTGAGATGGCCTAAAAGTCTTGATTCGCCGCGGCGGCATCGGCTCCTCGAAAGCTCGCTTGACGCGGAGCTCTGCGGCCTTGCAATACTTCGGACTGTGGTCGATGTGGATGAAGTGACGCCCAATCTTCTTCGCGACCGCAGCAACCGTGCCTGTTCCCGCGAACGGATCTAGCACAGTGTTGCCTCGGTAGGTATAAAATTGGAGAAGCTGTCGGATCAGTTGCTCCGGGAAAGTCGCTGGGTGCCCAACGAAACGCTTGGTATCGGGTGCAATTTCCCAAACTCCGTCCGACCAGTCGCGAAAGTCCTCGGGAGAGATGTCGATTGCGGTGCGGTCCCCTTCGAGTTTCCAAGTGTCTTTGTGGAAGACTTCTACGTACTCCCATGACGGGATCACGTGGGGGTGGCTTGGGCTGGTCCAACTCCCCCAGGCGGTCCTAGGTGCTGTCATGTTATATTTTGCCCACAAGATCTCTGCCCGGTGAACGAAACCCGCGGCGCGGATGTCGCGTGCGAGATCGTGATGCAAGGGGACGAACTCGGCGATTCCAGTCGGAGCGACCTCGAGAGCAAACCGTCCACCTCTCTTCAGAATGCGCAGACATTCTGCCCACACATGCGATAGCCAATATCGGTACTCGCGGTATTGCCGCTTGTCGTCATAGTCCGAGTATTCAATCCCGATGTTGTAGGGGGGTGAAGTGATGATCATGTGCACTGTCGACGAAGGTATCTTCGCGAGCTCCTCGAGAACGTCCCCGCATATGATGCGGTCGAGCTCGTAGGGCGACTCCGGTCTGGGCCGAACTCTCGGAACCTCCGGAGGAGATGTTGCGAGGACGAGTGTGCTTCCAACGATTCTCGCATTGAGCTTCTTCCCGATGTCCCAGCCGAGTTCTTCGATTTGACCTCTCGGGAGAATAGTGTAGATCGACCCGTAGTCAGTCCCTCGCTTCGAGCCGCTCTTGCGCCGGGTCTTCCAACTCAGCGTGACGGGTAGTTCCCCGGCCACCTCCGGATTCGGGTCCGCATCGACCATTGAAGGTGCAAGAGGTACCTCCCGGCTTTAAAGGCTGGGGTACCCTCTGAAACGGTCCTGGTTAGGTGGCACCACGTCGACGCTCAGACTGCAGTGCGTCGGAGAGCATCATGAGGCACCGCCGACACAGGCGGGACGCGTCAATGCCGAGGGCCTTCCCCACGCGCTGTCGCTCGGCGGTTTCTTCGGTTGAGATGAAGAGCTCGAGCCGTGCAGTTGAGGGTTTCCAACGTTTGAGTGTTCTCCAACCACGCATCCTCAGCGCCAATTTGACGCGATCCTTCGACGAGAGCTCGGAGTAATGCAAGCTGGGCGCGCGGGTAACAATCTCACGCTCGGCAATCTCAACGGTTCGACCGTCGAGGGCATCTTCGGCGGAGCGATTCCAGCGGGCTGCATCTCCCAAAACTTGCGCGACCCTCCGCAGCAGCTCGGCTGTTTCCTCGGGATGTAGGAGAGCGAAGAAGAGCGGGTACAATACCCCGACGTGATCGGTCCCGCTGTATCGGTAGATGATTATCGAGCCCGGCTTGAGTCGGGCCTCAGGGAAGCGCTCGAAAAGCTCCTTATCGAGGCGATCGGCCTCCCCGCTCGAGGTCGCGAGCTCGACCCGTGGAGACGGCAATCCGGCAAAGAGGCTCTCTCGAATTTGGGCCGCTTCATGGGCAAGTAACTCATCGCGTCCTCTATACTTCTCGAATACCTCACTTGTCTTCTTTCCAACGTTGGCTAGGCCGTGCCCTGGGTTTTTGAGTGCCCAGATGTTGGCGAGATGAAACGACACCGCCGAGGGCGAGCGGCCAATAAGATCGGCGAGCTCGATTACCCAGTCGTCGTTGGCGTTGTAACCCTGGCTTTCGTTCGGACACGCCGCGAGGGCCAAGATGATCTCCACCTCCGTCCACCGAGGCTCCTGGCCGGCACGGGCCCCGGTCCGCCGGGTTCGATTTACACCCCTATGCCTACCGATAGCCGACCTCGCTTTCTCAGCCACCGATTTCCTCACACCATCCCCCGAGGCCCTGGACACGGTTACAACGGCTTCCTTCTTGACCCATGCGTCCCACCTCATCGGCCGAGGTGGAGGCGACCCCTCGTCCGTTTCTTCGTTCAGAGCCTGAGATCGAGGATCCGTTTCACCATACGAGGCTCGTCGTCGCCATGGGTCGGCGTCTCCCCTCCCCCGAACCGATTCCTCGAAACGCCCCGCCCGGCATGGTGCCTCTTCACTTCCAGCGTCAAAGGGAATGCTCATTGACTAACTATTACAAGATTGACCTCCTTGCCATCCCTCCGTTGGAAGTGTTCGAAAATGCGCGCCTGCAGGCATCGGTCGGCGCGAATCGTCGTGCGGCACCCGCGCCGACCGCGCCAGGTCTAGTTGAGAATCGGCACAATGCGTCTTGTAGGCGCCATTGTCATCGGACGGCGCGGTCGACTCGTTTGGAGATAGTGGGGAAGTGCCGTCAAAGGGCGTGCTTGAAGTCCAGACGTTCGAGGACGCCCAACCATTGGTCCCTTTCCCAGTAAGTAGCCCCCAGGACCCGTTTGCTCGGATATCGGTCAGAGTTGGTTCGGCTACCCTATGGCCGACCGTTCGAAGTACGCATGAGCTTGGGAACGCGAGCTATTCCCTCAAGCAGTACGCGATGGATTGGTTCGGACACTTTGGTGCGCCAAATAAACTCTACAGGACCCGACCCAATCGGTGGGAGGCCTACGGACCGATGACGCGCCTCGACGTCGGTTCACGGTCTGCGTTTCACGGGAGGGACTGGTCCGGTGCGGAGGCGGCATCCCTAGTCACCCTCGGTACGCACATCGAGCTTCGTGTCCTCAATGGACATCTCGGCCCGATGAAAACCGCCGCTATCCTGAGAGGGATTAGCCCTGTATCCGCTTTCGATGCCCTGGCGTTAGCAAGGCGACCCCTGGTGGACTGGAACTGGTCACTGCAGTCCGGTTGGCTGCCGAATGCTACTCAGAGCCGTAAGCTCGGTCACTTGAGGCGGGGCATACACGGCAAAGACAGCCGACGAACAGCGAGGGCGCTCGAAGGGTTCCCGGTCCTACGCGGGTGGAGTTTGGATTGTGCGGGCTCGAATGTGCCTGGCAGGAATGCGCAGCGGATCCGGATCGCACTCTATCGCTCACTTGATCTAAACACAACTCTTGAGATTGATATTGCCCAGGGGAAGGAACCCGGCACGGAGAGGCGTCGGCAAATCCCTCCTGGACCAATGTTTTCACTCCGCCGGGCAGGCATTGAAGGTGCTCAGTATTTTCGATCAGCCCCCTTGAAATGGGCGAAGATTCTCCTAAACATCGGGGCCACCACCGTCGAAGTTACGGTACCACCAGGGCGGTCCTCACTCCTAGAGGACAGGCGGACGGCCCACTCTATCCTCGACGTAGACTATGCTCGTTGAGTCTTGGCCAGGGGATTGCCATTATCCCGGCGGGGACTGAGGAGCTATCCTCAACTCGAGTGAAGGCGAGCGTCGCTGGGTTTGAGAGAATCCTGGGCATCTGACGCACCGATTCACCACAATTTATTCATCGCCTGGGCCGGTAAGGGACTCTGTATGTAGCATAGGCTTCCCTGTCAGGCGGGGTGTTCCCAACAGATGCTCAACGTGTCGCTTACGGTTCAGAGGGAGAAGCTATTCTAGTTCACCATTCTGCCGTAAGAGACGGGGCCACGGGAAACCCGAGAGAGAATGGCGCAGTCCGAGACGACACGTCCGACCCCCATCCCTCTTCATGAATTCATGGCCTCCAACTGGCAGGCCTTTGAAAACCTCGAGTCTGGCTTCAGTCGCAATTTCTCTGCATACAGTCGGAGCCTTCCACCTCGATTCTATCGATCACTTCGTAGGGACGTGTCGGAAGCATTCGGTGGGGCCATCGACGCCATGTCAAAGACAGGCGGCACTCCACGGTTTACCCTTAGAGTCGTCATTGACACAAATATAATCGTGCAGGACTCAATCGCCGTCGCCAAGGGCAAGCCTTCGACCACCGAACGTATCCTTTCGTCACCTTTCGTGGAAGTTTATGCCCCAAACAACATCACCGAGGAGTCCAATCGAATTCTCCGGAACCGATCGAAGAGAGGGGTACCGCTGGAGCCTGCCCTGAGGCACGCTGCAGCGCTACTCCAGCGAGTCCGACTGGTAGATCCACAGGATCCATCTATTCGTAAGGCTCGCGAGGCGATCGGAGAACGGGCTCCAGAAGACGTCCCGTTTCTGGCGGTCGCGATTGAACTTGGTACTGATGCAATCGTCAGCCGTGACAAGGTCGCCCTTGATCCGATCAAGATGAGCCGGCGCTGGGAGCTCCGCAAGCTTGTCGAAACCGTTGTTTCTTTCGAGAGTGGGAGCCTTTCGGTCGTCGTACTAGGTGCGAGTGTGAAGCTCCTAGTCGAAGCGATGCAGAAAGTCGTCATAGGCCTTGTGACAGCGATGCTGGAAATACTGGCGATTGCACTCGGGGCCCTGGAGAAACTCGTCGCCGGCACGCTGCAAGCACTCGCTAAGGTGCCTCCTTGGGGGTGGCTTGCAGTCGCGGCCGTTGTCGTCGCAGTGGGCGTCTACGCGGCGACTCATCCCGAAGTTGGGGATCGGATTTCTCAGGGAATCGCATCCCTTATCGACGGAGTTCGTAGAGTAGGGCACGCCCTCGTCGAGATCGGTACTGCACTGCTCAGGGGAATCCACGATTTACTCGTCTGGCTATGGAACATGTCTCTCCCCGTTACAGCCACCGCAGTCGTCGTTGGAGGGGTCCTCCTCGCTCGAGTGAACGCGCTGATTCTCGAGGCTACCGCCTTGCAGGCAAGGGTCCCATTGTAGTCGATACTCCGACGAATCGAACGTGCTCCTGTCGAAGGATGCAGGCTCCGAATCAGGTAATCAACAAGGTGCCCTCAGTCAGTGCATCCTGGCAAGCGTGGACAGATTGGTAGGTGCAACGCCCCTTGCAAGAACCGCCCAACTTGACCCCTGCGACCTAAGTCGCCAGAACGACAGGTTGAACTCTTTGACGAGGATTGTGGGATCCTGATGGTTGGTTTCAGGTTGCGCCTCACCTGCCCCGGCCTCTGGTTGAGCGTTTCAGGCCCCAATCTTGGCGTTTATCTGAAGCTCCGCTAGCCGCTTCCCTAAAGCTGCGGAGCCGTGAACTTGTTGAAGGCGGCAAACCCAATCAATGTCCTCCGATCCCGCAACTTTCGACTTCTTTGGGTAGGCTCGATCGTTTCCTCATTTGGCACGGCGATCGGAAGCGTCGTGCTCACCTGGGTCGTATTCACCGCGTCCCATTCGCCGCTCTATGTCGCCCTCTTGGGGATCGTCGGTTTCCTTCCCAGTGTTCTCTTCGGCCTGATCGCAGGCGCCTTGGTGGATCGGGCGGACCGTCGACGTTTGATGCTGGCATGCGACGTAGCACGCTTCGGTACGCTTGGCGGCCTCGCCGCTTACACCGTCATTTTCGGAGTCAACCTGGTTGCCCTGTTGGGCGCGGCGCTGATCGTCGCCACGTTCAGCACTATTTTTCGTCCCGCGACGAATGCCGTCGTCCCTCGCCTAGTTCCTGGGGCCGAACTAACCGATAGCAACGGCCTCCTCATGGCAGGCACGACCATCGCTGGGTTCGTTGGAAGTCCAGTCGGCGGATTGCTAGTGATCACAGTAGGCGTGGTGGGCGGGCTCCTCGCGAACGCCCTGACATTTGGCTTCTCCGGGGCCATGATCTTCCTGATGATCATTCCGACCCTGGCCCAGAAGGATCTTGCGACTGAGAGCACCCGAACTTCGTTGCTCTCCGAGGTTCGTCAAGGGATTCGGTACCTCTGGTCCCAGAAGCCCTTGTTGTGGATCACCCTCTCCGGGATGGTCGCGAACTTTTTCCTCGCGCTCTTCTTCGCGTTCACCGTCATCTACGCTTCCGTGCAACTCCGTCAAGGCGCAGCCGGATTCGGCATTCTTCTCGCGGCGGGCGCGGCCGGATGGGGGTTCGGGGCCATCCTCCCCGGTCGGATCGGGACGGATCGGGCGCCCGCACTTTGGTACGCGGTCGCTTGGACCATGGCGGGGTTGACGATCGTCGCGATTGGTCTCGTTCGAGATCTGCCGAGCGCCACATTGCTCTCGCTTGCCTTCGGAATGCTAGGCGGAATTGGGAACACAACCTTCTTCGCCGCGGTCCAGCGCGAAGTACCGCCCCACCTTCTCGGCCGCTATTTCGCCACCGACGAAGCGGGGAGCTATGCGATGATCCCTGCCGGTCAGGTCGTCGGCGGTCTGCTGATCTTGTCGATCGGGATTGGCACGACGTACGTCCTTGCCGGGATCGGCGCCTTCGTTTGCAGCGGCCTGCTATTACTCATTCCGTCCGTGCGCGTCTGGGGGCGCTCCAAGGGAGCGGAACGACCGGTGTCGAGCCAATAGCGCCGCGGGTTCAACGTCGCTGGATCGACCGCCTCTCGTCGCGACGGTCGTCAGGACAAATTCACAGCTTCATGCCTGGTTGAACACCGACAATATGGTGGGTCCATCGCCTACGGCTTCCCCCCAGTGGATCGAGTCGCCTACTGAGACTCTCCCCTCCTTGCGTACCCGGAGATAGAATCCCGGTCGATTCGCCTCATAGAACCACCGAACCATCATTTCGGTCCCGAACTTGAGGCCGAGCTTGTAACATGGGGATCGAGGTTGGGTGACCGCGAATCCAGCTGAGCCGATGAGGAGCTCATCGCCCACCCGGATTTCCGACTCGAGAAGTCCCTCGGTGGTGAAATTCTCCCCGAACGACCCCCAAGGAAGGGGGCGGTCCGGGAACTGCTTCCTCCAAAAGGGGTAGTGCTCGCTGGGATAGACATAGACGGCCTTGTATTCTCCCCCGTGGACCCGAAGGTCGGCCTGACGGTCTCCCTCGAGGTTCGTTCGCCTTACCTCGATGGACCCTTGGACCGGAGCCTTTCCGATCGCCGATAGTACCGTTTTCGAGGCGCGTCGGCCGATCGGGACAGGTGTTCCAATGTTAATCGACAATGGTCGCATGGAACACTTCGCGCTGGAAACCGGCCTGGGGTCTCAGGATCCCTCTCAGTACCGCAGCTAGACGGACCTTTTCAATACTGCCTGGGCGCGACAACCTCTCACGATGCCGACGTATCCTTTCCAGGGATTCGCAACTAGTGATCCGGGGACCCCCGCCTCCTCCCTCCGAGTGTCGGAGGATGGGGGAAGGTCCAAGGCGTCAATAGCGGGACAGGCAATCTGGGTGCCGCCCGCAATGGCATTTGGCACGGTCGCCCTCCGGGCCCAGTTATACACGGTGAAGGGATAGGGTATCGCAATAGAAATTGGCCGTGAGGATCGACGCGCGCCGGTTGGTCACGACTAGTCCTGGGCTTCTGGCCCTCGTTATCGGATTGGCCGCTGCTATCGGATCGCCGACGTCCGCCATTGAACCACGGGGAGCGGTTTCCGGAATGCCTTCCGGGCCCTTCCGAGAATATTCCGTCGCAGGCTCTGCAACGTTCACACCTGAGTATGCTGGGGTCCACCAGCGGACCATTGCTCTCGATCGAAGCGGGCCAGCATCGATTACTTCGCTCCATTCTGTGGCTGCCGGAACAGGAAACCGTGTCGAGATCGGAACTGTATCGAACGTCGGCGCGCTTCCAGAGGGCATTGCAGGTGACCCGGGCAATGGCCATGTGCTGGTGGCGGATGCGGGCTCCCCGGTGACTTTCGTCCCTTATGGTGACCTCGTCGTCCTCAATGGGAGTACCCACCGGATTTCGGCGACGGTAGGGTTGAACGCTGGGCCCTCATCGCCCCAGGCGGTCGCATATGACGCCGCGAACGGTGAGGTGTTCGTCACGGATCAAGGTACTGGCAACATCGAGATTCTCAACGGGAGCACCAACAAGCCGATCGGTACGGTAGATATCCCGTGCGGCGCGAATTCCTCGTTCTACAACTCGTACCCCGGCGGGATCGCTTATGACCCCTGGAGTGGCTACCTCTATGCTACCGAATACTGCCTCTCTGCCGGCAATGACTCCAGTAGCCTCATCGTTGTCAATGGGACCTCGGGGCAGCTCGTGAGATCGATCCCGGTTGGGGCCGATCCAATTGGGGTCGCCGTCGACACCAGGAACCACACTATCTTCGTCACCAACTACGTCTCGGAGAACGTTTCAGTAGTCGATGCGAGTTCTGGACGCATCGTGAAATGGCTGTGGCTCGGGAAGAACCCAACTGGGATTGCCTACGATTCGGCCGACGACCGGATCTATGTGGCGAACTCTGGATGGGACAACATCACCGCCGTTAACGCCACCTCCTACAAGGTAACGGCCTGGATCCCCACCGGAAACGGACCGACGAGCATAGCGATCGACAGCTCCAATGGTACCTTCGACGTTGCGAACTATAACTCGAACAACGTGACGCTGGTCAATACGACTACGGAACGTTCCGTGGGGAGTTTTGCTACGGGGAAAGGGCCAATCGCGATCTTTTTTGATTCCCAGACGAATCAGACGTACGTCTCCAATTCTGGATCCGGGTCTCTCACGATCATGGCGCCCCTGATCCAAACCCTATCAATCGGCGGTTTGTCCGGACCCTCTGTAGCAGATGTCGGCGTCCCGCTCTCGTGGACGATCAACGCCTCTGGCGGGGTCGGTCCGCTCCACTACGCATGGCAGTTCGGAGATCAAGGTTCCAAGAACGCGACGGGCCCCTCCATCCAATACACCTACGGATACCCGGGTCGGTTCAACCTCGATGTCGAAGTATTCGACTCGCTCGGATTCAATGTCACTCAGCGACTCTCCGTCGAAGTAAACCCGCTTCCGTTTCTTTCGACCCCGCTCGCTTCGGCCCCCTCAGCCGATGCGGGTCAGATGGTCTCATTCGAAACTTGGGCAAACGGTGGCACGCCGCCCTTTGTGGGATACTCGTGGTCGGGTCTCGGTTCGTCCTGCAACGGCTCCGGAACGCCCCTGATCACATGCCGATTCACTACCCCAGGGGTCTATCGTATCTCTGCGACGGTGATCGATAGCGCCGGCGGGACCTCCATCCCGTCGACTGCTCTAGACTTCCAAGTCTACGGTCGGCCGGGGATCGGAGCGCCTATTTCCAGCCGCCCGTCGGTGGACCTTGGTCAACCAGTCTCGTTTGCTGCATCGCCGGTCAACGGCTCGAGCGGGTTTTCATTCAATTGGAGCGGGCTTCCTGAAGGTTGTGGCGGCGCCGGTCCTATCGTTAGTTGCATCCCGACCAAGCCTGGAACGTATGAAATCAGCACCCAGGTCGAAGATTCCAACGGGATCGCCTCGAACGCGAGTGGAGAGCTGACCTTTCCGATCTACCCGGATCCATCGGCTCATCTCACAGCGTCGAGGACTGCCATTGACATCGGCCAGTCGTTCGAATTTGAGGCGGTGGCCGCGAATGGCTCGGGGAACTATCAATACCATTGGGACGGGCTCCCAACGGGCTGTTCAGGGGGGAATCGAACCCTTTACTGCCGTCCGAGCGCGGCTGGCCTTTACGAGGTCACGGCGATCGCCAACGATTCGAACGGTGCCTTGGCAACCTCGAACGCAGTAGTTGTTGTCGTAGGCGAGACCCTGGGCGTCGCCATCGTGTTAACCACCGGAGAGACATACCCGGGAAGCAATTTGACCTTCGAGGCGCTGGTGTCCGGTGGGCTTTCCCCGACGGAACTTTCCTGGCAATTCGGCGATGGGACGAATGGAACAGGAGACCCCGTGTCCCACTCGTTTCGTTCAGCCGGACAGTTCATGGTAACAGTCCGAGCGACCGACGCAACCGGGGCCTTGGTCTCGCAAGTCGAGTTGATTACCGTGAGTGTTCGCGCTCCACAGGGCATTCCGAGCGGGACGTCGATTTCCGTTCAGGAAACCTTGTTCGGTGCCAGCATCGCTTTCCTCGCCGTCGCTGTCGTTCTATTGGTCTGGAGCCGTCGAGGTAAGACCGGAGGAGCGGGGCCGAGTTCCGTCGCGCCTCCTTCGGTTGGGCCGGGGACTGACGAACGGACGGCCCGCGGGATTCCGTAGGGTCGACGGAATACACCCGCGCGGCGCGGCAGCAGGTTCCAGCGATCGACGCATACTCCGGACCGGTCCGCGGAGGGCCGAGGGGTACGGCCGAATCTGCGCGCTACCATATCGACCCGTCCAAGTAGGTCCTCTGGACTGTCCTACTTGGATGACAATCCGGATCGTTCTGGTCCCGAAGCGTCGTGGCTGAGAGCACGGCGCAACCCATTCAACATGGCAGGAACCGATACTACGAGAATCGGGAGCGGATCGGGAGACCTACCTCAGTGCAGGCCCTTTGAATTGGGACAACGCGTCATAGCCACACGGCTTCGTGAACCAGGCAAATGCAAGGTTGCGGGTCGAGGCATGATTACCGAGATCTTTCCTTTGTGCGACGAAGGGCGTGACCGATGACTCTCTGCCTGAGGGTCGGGGACTATTCTTTGGAAGCCAAGAGAACCACGAGGAGGATGATGGCGACACCAACCATGATTACCGCCACCGTTTCGGCCGCGGAGACCTCGGCCTCCAGCCGCCCAATCTTCGCATGGGCGTCGCGAAGATCGGCTTCTGCCTTGAGACGTGCCACGAACTCTGTCACTGCAGCGATATCCTTAGAAGGCGCGTCAGAGGAAAATGGTACTTGCTCAACTCCGGCAATCATTGCACCTTCCCACGCGCCGTCCTCCACGAAAGCAATCACCCGGCTCTTCCCACGGAGGGCGTATCCGATCTCTTGGTTAACATACCTGGAGTCCTGTCCGCGGCGGGTTATCAGCGCAAACAAAACGGGGCTCGCTTCGATGTGACCTCGAACCTTCTCTGAGAGATAGACGCCGGGCTGCCGATCGTACTTAGCGACATAGTGTGGGACTTGCGCCCCGGTGAGGCGCGCCGAAAGCTCGTCGACCATCCGGTTCTCGGCCTCTCCCACGGAGTGGCTCAGAAAGACCGAAAGCGTCACCGGACCTCCGAGTGCAGGACCATGAAAGACGGCTCCGTCTTCCGCCTTGCCCGGCTGCAAGACGCAGGTTCAAGAAGTGATCCCACCGGGTCCTGTGTTGCTACCAAGGCCCCCTGGCAGTCGGAACGCATATCTACTGTCACGCGGATGGTTTGTGGAAGCCCGGGGTGGGACTCGAACCCACGTAGAGCCGCTTGCAGGGCGGGCACGTTTCCGTGCTCTGTCACCCGGGCTTTCCCTTCATGATCGATACAGCCCACTTCGCCAGCTCGGACTTGTTGTTTCGAACTCCTTCACCGAGAGCACCAAAGAACTCCTCCGCGAGGAGTGTTTTCGCCGCTTCTGGGAGGGTCTCATCCTGGAACATTACGGTCATGAGGAGCATTGAGGCCAGTGCGCTCGCGTCGACAGCTTTCGAGTTCGCGGCTACCTGAAGTGCCTCATAGACTCCGGACCATACTCGCACTGGTGTCGTCTCCATGATACCGCCCGGTGTAACCCTAGCTGGTTACTGCTAATAAGGTTTACCGCGTCCGTCGGGGAGAAGCTGCTTGATCCCCTCTGGGATCACTTTTCGATTCGTCCGGCGGAATCTAGTACGGAGTCTCGGGCCCGGTCGACGACGAAGGTCCCTCTGTGCCGGAGTTGCTCAACTTGAGTCCGGCTGAGCCGTTCCGCAGCTGGTGATTGGCTAGCCGTCAGAGTATCTGCACTACGCCCCATGGAACCACCAATTCCGGAAGTTCCCATTAAGCGAGATCACTTGGCAACTTCACGAATGGCTTGAGCCTCCTTCCCTAGCTGTGGTGTGACAAGACATGTGGCCCCGGGAGCTGACAGGACATCTGTCCCCACTCGACGGGCTCCGCCGGGCCCGCTCCGCCTCAGTAGCATCTTCCTGATCCTCTACCCGGGAAGGGCCACATGTGTTGTCAGCTCAGGGGGCCATATCTCCTGACAACGCACACCTAGCGAGAGTCGGCCGACCCTGCGTGTTGAATCGCCCCCCGCGACGACTCGAAACGGCTCCAGTCGTCGCAGATTCACCGAGCTTGACGGTTTCTGGCTCGTACGTCATCGTTCACCAGGGAGGCAAACTTCAAGAGGCATGCATGCATGCATAACTGAGATGAGCGTTGCTGGGACGTCGGTCCGAGTGTCCCGGGAGACGTTGCAGGAGCTTGTACGACTTCGGAGTCTGTTCCAAACTCGATCGGCTGATGAAACCATACAGAGACTCGTCAAAGAACGTCGATCTCGGGCGCTTTCTCGAATGATCGGGAGCGGGAGCGGGGTTGTTTCACGCTTCTCCGAAAAGGACCGATTTGAAGCTCACCGTTGATTCGTTCGCTTGGATCGAGTTGATCCGAGAGACCCCCGTTGGTGAGCGAGCGAGAGATCTAATCGAAAACACAGAGACGTGCTTTACCCCGGCAATCGTGCTGGCCGAAGTTGCGCACCGCTGCTTGAAGGATGGGATGAGGGAAGGGCTCGTCTCTGAGGAGCTCTCTGCAATAGGTGAGGCTTCAGAGATTGTGCCGATTGATGCGACACTAGCCCTGTCTGCGTCCATAGCTACGACGGAGCTCCGTGCCCGCTCTCGCGCCCTAGGCCTCACCCCGCCAGGCCTCGGCGACGGGCTCGTCCTCGCGACTTCTCGACGAACAAGCGCTCCAATTCTGACCGGGGATCGTCACTTCAAGGACCTTCCAGAGGCTCACTGGCTTGTATGACGGAGGCGTCAGACCGCAAGTGTGTCCAACTCGTCTTGCGCCAACATGGGCCCAAGAAGAGCCATTCGAGTCTACGATCAGTCCAAACCGAGGAGATCACAGAGGAGAGCATCAATTCGAACGACGTCTTCGCGGGCGAGCGCCCCTATTGCCTGGGTAATTCGCGTGGAATCTAGCGACTTGAGCTGGAAGATGAGCGCCACGCTAGGCTCTCGTAGCCCATTCTCCCTCGAAGGTTCGATGATTTCCGTGTGAGAAAGGTTCGCTCGCTTCATGGTGGTGGTCAACGGGACAACGGTCAGAATGCCATTGGCTTCACCGATCACGACTACGGGCCTCCTGCCCTTCTGCTCGTGCCCCACTCCCTCTTCGAGGTCCGCCCAACAGACGGCGCCCTTCCTCATCGATTCGACCGAGCGAGGTCGCGGAGGGATGCATCCTCGAGCGCCGCGTGCTCTTCTCTCATTTCCGCGAGTTCGGCGGCAGTCGGCGGAATGAGGAACTTCTTGGCGAGGGATATGCCAAGCGCGATCTGTGACTCCGGGTAGAACCCTTTGAGGGATCGTACGCCCCTTGTGGATTCCAACGGGTCCCGACCCAACTGAATCGAAAAGTAGGCGTAGGTTGCAGCCACCTCGAGGAGGCTGGGCTGAAGATGGGTCCACTCCCGAAGCTGCCCGACGGCTCGGGCCTCGTTCATGGTTAATCGGATAGGCGTTTCGAGGAGGCGCAGCTCGCGCCGGTGGCCATAGATCTCCGCCGTCAGGGCGGGAGAATAGGGACCACGCACGTAGAGGTTGAACTCGAATCCAGTCTGAACGCCTCGAAGCTGTAAGAGGTAGACGGCCTTCTGTATGACCAGCTTCTCTTCAAAATTATCAGGCGACGGGTTACGCAAGCCGAGCGCCTTCAAGCAGGCAAGGACCTTGTCGAAGCTACTCATCGGCCAGCCTCCAAATTGCCCATGAACTTCAGGATCCATTCGCGCACTTGGGTCCAAGCCGACTGCCCTTCATCCGTAATGTGGATAGTCGCCAGGTCCTTGTTTTCAATTCTGGCTTCAGATCGGGCCACGTAGCCCATTCCTTCGAGGACCTTCAGGTTGGAATGCAATGCGCCGTCGCTGAGCTGCAGCGCCGCTTTCAATTCTCGATAGCTTGAACCATCCCTACCAAGGCCAGCGAGGCTCGCCATCAACTGGAGGCGGGTCAGGGAGAAGAGATCCGAGTTCAGTGATTTGGCCTCCTCGACCAAAGTGAGCAGATTCGGCTTTTCCGGCGCCATGTTCCCAGCTCGCAGCTAGGTCTAACCACGATTGTATATGAGTTTCGCTCTAAAACTAAAAGTTAAAATGGCGCTTCACTAGGCGCACTCCCGAGGTTCCAATTCATGTTGGGCCCATGGCCTCGCCACGGACTCGATAATCCCCTCGAGACTACTTCGATCTGGTGCACACTCGGCCAATCCTCGACGCCAGGGACAGGTGCTCCTATGCCAACGTGAGCTGATAGTGACACTTTCGGGGAGCCTACGGGTCCGATTGCGGAGAGATAGGGTGGCGAAGTCTGTAGACCATCATGAGAGCAAGTCCTGCAAGAACGATTCCGGCGAAGAGCGATAGGTACCACCCCGTGCTCGGCCCCCACCCGTCCGCAGGTGGGGGGCTGGAACATGCAAATGGGGATGAGCACAAACCGAAGAACGAGGTGCCGGGAGAGGGTGAGGGCGAGGGACCTGCCGGGACCCGCCCGTCCTGAACCAAGGCTCCAGGCTGCAAGAAGACGAGGGCGATCGGCCCCGCCAGCGAAAGGGCAGCGCTACACGCCACGAGCGCTACCCCTAGGCTATGCCACTTCACTGAATCTCGGTGGCTCCGAGCGCGGATAATCATTCCCGCTATCGATGTGGCCATTGCCCCGAGCAAGCCGACGATCACGCCGCCATAGAGCTGAAGAGTGTGCGGCCCGGGCAACCCGGACACGTTCATCGGCGAATCATGAAATCCAAACGGGCCCCCGGCGAATCTGTCCGTTCCTGAGGTCCGATCGTAGAGGTAGAAGGTTTCATTCAAGGTGTCAGCACAGCAGAAGCCCCGTCGCAGAGTGTAGTTGATTACATACCATCCTGAGAAGGCGGACGCCACCAGGGACACGAGGGCGACCGCGGCAACTATCGTCAGACCAATTGGCATCGCCCCGGGGGACCCTCGTCGTGCGGGCCGACCAGGCACTCCGCCTCGATTCGGAGGGGCGCTCGTGTTACCTCCGATTCCCCGCAGCCCGATCGCGCCCGAGTGTAAGACATTGGCCCAGCGTCATTCGCCGGCTGGCACGCATCGAGCAATCCGAACATGATCTGCCGCGGATGACGGCCCAGGTGGGTCCAATCGACAGTGTCTACACGGGATGCGAGTGGCCCGTCAAGAGAACGATCTTCGACTCGGCGGCAGGCCCGGGTGGTGAAGCGAAGCCGACTCCTGCCCACCGGGGAATGGGATCGAACGCTTTCAGCTAACCTTGGTGAACTTCGTGAATCTCGTCCGCCACTAGCCCATGGGCTTCTTTGTGAACCTTGGCTGCGGCCTCGGGACTGGGAGCCTCGACAAGACAATAAACGGTCTCGGTCTTCTCATCGACCCAGTAGTTCCGGTAATTGACGCCGTGCTTGCCTTGAACCTTCAGGTCCTTCGCATGGGCTTCGGCCACCGCTGCGGCGGTCACGCCCTTGACCTTCCGATGGGTATCCATGTAGAGCGGCATCAATAGGGCCATCCGGAGGTTACTAAAGAACTGTCCGTCGCGAGACGGGCTCGATTCCTGGCGCCCCTGAGAGGTTGGCAGTCGTTCGGCGTCGAAACCTGTGCGGAATCGAGGATCCCGCACGTCAACCCAGTATCGAGCGAGTACACACGGCGGGGGTTAATCCTCCTTCAGGCCGCCGCATAGTGCAGCACCATCTCCCCGTATCGCATGCTGGTGGCTGAGAGCAGTTTCAGCGTCGTCTGGCCTTTCATTGGAATCCAGTATCTTGGGCCTCGGCCAAAGACGACCGGCATGACCAGGATCCAGTAGTCGTCTGCCAGATTCCGACGAATGACTTCCCCGATCAGTCGGGGCCCTCCTTCGATGATTATGTTCCCACCCCTTTCCCTCTTGACCTCCGCCACAATTCTCGTGAGGTCACCCTTCATCAGTCTCGAATTCTCCCAGTCCAGATTCTTCAACCGATGGGAGAGGCAGATCTTCTCCACCTTGTCGAGGAAACGAGAATAGTCGAACATGAATTTGGGATCGCTCGGCTTGCGATTCTTGAGCGAATGGACTCGTCGGTGCCCGGTGAAGGATCGGCGCCCCATGACCACGGTCGTTACATCCGAGTACCGGTCGGTCCACATCCTGCGGAAGAATTCGTCTGGTTCCCCGGGTTTCCCCGAAGTTAGATCCGAACCCGGATACTTGGGGAACTCGCCGCGTCCGTCGAGCGTCATGTAGAGGTTGGCGGTCACCTTTCTCGTCATTCGCTTGTTCCGCCAGCCCGAGAAAACCGTGCTCGCATATATGGGGCGAATCCTAATCCTGGCGAGATCGGCTCAGGCTTGTGGCCAGCGACACCACACCTTCCTCAACCGGTACGGGACCGCGGCCCAGGCTGAGGCGCGGCAGGTGTCCTGGGCCCTTCCACCATGCCCGTGGCTCGCCCAAGGGCGAAGTGGTGACCCAGCCGCCTTCTGCGTGGACCGGGCCTTCCGGGTACTCGGCGGCTATGTTCGGCCGACCGATCCTAGAAAGGCCTGTGCGCGATCCAGCAGGAGGCCGGCGGCCTCCTGGTCATGGTCGGCGAGGCTCGAGTCGGCGAAGAGGTGTCGGTCGCCCGGATAGACAAACAGTCTCGCCCCCTCGACCGACCTCTCGATTTCCCGGGCGGCCGCGAGATCCCCTTCCATTACCCATGGGTCCGACTCCATCATGTGGATCTCTACCGGTACCCCCGGCGGCCACGGCCCCCCGAATTCGGATGGGGGGAAGGCGGCGGAGATGAACAGCGCGCCCGCGGCACCGGAACGAGTCTGGGCCAGGAACTGGGCGGGTAGGACCCCCAGCGAGAAACCCGCATAGACGAGCTTTTTCGGCAAACGTTCCGCGGCGGCACGGCCCCGGTCCCGAATTTCGTCAAACCCCACCTGCTTGGCGAATTTCACGCCCTCGTTCAGGGACGCGAATGTCCTTCCTTCGTAGAGGTCGGGGGTATGAACGACGTGGCCCCCCGATCGCAGGCGCGCCGCAAACGCCGAGACCCCAACGGTCAGACCTTGGGCGTGGTGAAACAGCAGAACTTCGGCCATGGTGGAAGACACCCATCTCCCGGGTCGTAAATGGGTGTCGACGGGAGTTTCACCGCAGGACGATGGCCTTGACACCGGCCCGAGAAGGGCTACCGAGGCGCCGGCGAATCTCGAGACGGCGGTTGAGATTCCGTCTCCCGGCTCCACCCCGGATCCCGCCAACCCGATTCCGACGGATCGCCCTCGCGTATTGTCCCGATAGGTTCTTCTGGTACCTCCCGGGATATTATTCGAACATCCGCCCCCGCCTTCAGGTTCACTATGCGGGCTCTAGCCCCAATCGATTCGCTAACCAACTCCGTAAAGAAGGCTCCCCCTGGGAAAGCCGGCTCCCGGCACGAGGACCGACGGACCCGTTGGATCCTATCTGCCGTGGTCATCGGTTTGGCGTATTTCGTAGCCGGCAAGGCCGGGCTCTTCCTGGCGGTCGGGAACGCGAGCGTTTCGGTGGTCTGGCCGGCGAGCGGCATCGCCATCGCCGCGTTCATTCTCGGCGGATCCGAACTTTGGCCGGCGGTATTCACGGCGGCCTTCTTGGTCAACCTCACCACCACGGGGGACGTCGCCAGCAGTCTGGGGATCGCGGCGGGGAACTCTCTGGAGGCCCTGATCGGGTCGTACCTTGCGATCCGCTTCGCCTCGGGACGCTACCTTCTCGATCAACCGAGGACCGTGCTCACCTTCGCGCTCCTTTCCGGATTCCTCGCCGCCACGGTCGCCGCCACGATCGGGACGATCAGCCTAACCCTGGCCCATCTCGCCAGCGCGAGCACGTTCCTCGCGGTCTGGGGACCCTGGTGGCTCGGGGACGCCATCGGGGCGATCGAGGTGACCGCCCTGATCCTCGCGATCTCGAGGCGGGCGGCCGAGCCCGTCTCGCTCGTCGCACCCCCCCGTCCGGTCGAGGCGATCGCCTTGGGCGCCATGACGGTCGTCCTCGCGGTGGTCGTCTTTGCCCGGGCCCCTTCCGCCCTCCTCGGGGGGTATCCGCTGATCTTCCTCGTGCTGCCGCCCATCATCTGGGCGGCGTTCCGTTTCGGATCGCTCGGCGCCATCGCCTCGGTGAGCACGGTCTCGATCATCGCGATCCTCTCCACGGTGACCGGGAACGGCCCGTTCGCCACCTTGCCGTCCCCCGTCTCGCTCCTCGCGTTGCGGATCTTCATCGGATCGGTGGTGGTGACCGCCCTCCTCGTTGCGGCCGACGTCGGACAGCACCGGCGGCTCGAAACCGAACTCTACCTCGCCCGCAAGGCCCTCCAACGCATGCTCACGGAGCGGACCGCGCAACTGGATGCCGCGAAGTCCCTGGCGAACATCGGGAACTGGTCGTATCAGATCCCGTCCGGAAAGATCGTCTGGTCCGACGAGATGTATCGCATCTTCGGATACGGCGAGGAAAGGTTTCCGGTCGGGCTGGAGCGATTCCTGGAGAGGTTCCAAATCACCGACCGCGAGGTCTTCCTCCGGGAGCTCGAATCCGCGGTGGGTTCCCCGGAGGCTCTGAGTCAGAGCGTTTCGGAGAGAAAGTACGTTCTGGCTCTGCCGGGCGGGGCGCAACGGACGGTCCTGAGCAAAATCCAGGCCAACGATCTCGAAAACGGACGGCCGACGGGCCTCATCGGGACCGTCCAGGATATCACCGAACGGGAGCGCATCGAGCTCGAGCTCAAGCATCTTCGCGCCTCGGAAGAGGCGCCCTCCGGGCCCAAGCAGGGTTTCCCGATGTGGATGATCCCGTGGATCGCCCAACGGCGTCCGTGATCATCGGTTTCTAGCGGGCCGAGTCGAGGGGAGTCGAGTGGGTCCAAGTCTTCTTGCAACCACCGCGGCGGGTATCGCGCTCAACGAAACGGCGACCCCTTGGGACCTAGGAGGGCGTCATCCTCCCCCCTCGACGGGAGGGTTCCCGGGAAAGGTGGGAGGATCGACCGTCGCGTCGGCGGGTCGCGCACCGAACCGCTCGGCGAGTCCGGCAAGCGCGGCCCCCGGCGGAGCAAGCTCAGGGTTTGGTCAATGCTTGAAAAGCGGCTGCGTCCTGCCGAGCGATCCTTCGACGATATCGGCCGACACCCACGACCATAAGAATCGCCGCTCCGGACAGGAATCCTCCGATTCCAACCACCCACGGAAGGTTCTCTCCGGCTAGGGGTACGGCCGAGTAGGGGGGATGAGTCTGAACGCCCCGGGTGAAGTTCATCATGAGGAGTTGGCCCCCTCCGCTGCCCTCGCCGATGGCGAAAGTTTCGGAGTCTGGGGCATAGGCGGCGACGTAGGTGTCCGCGCCGGGGGCCGCAAGAGATCCAACCCCCAGACTTCCCTGGAAAGAATTCGTGGATTCATTGTAAATGTGCAGGAATGAGCCGAGCTCGAAGAAAATGGTCCCCCGAGAAGGATCCAAAAAGGAAACGCTGGTGCCGCAAGAATCCACCACGGACACGGAGGCTAGTTTCGTGAGCGATCCGGCCTGGAACGTCATGATGCTGCAATTATCGGTCGCAATCGGCGGGCCGTCAGGGGTGAGGGAAACGGCCGCGTAGAGCTTGGAGCGGCCGGGGTCGAACGCCAGGCTAGACACGACGCCGGGCGTCGAAGCGTGCGCCAGTATGGCCCCGGTTGATGGATTCACTAGATCCACACCTGGCTCGGGAAAAGTGGCCAGGTAGATCTCGGTCGAACTGGGGTCGTATAGCATGGGCGGATCGGACGCTTCCGTCGATGGCATCGTTGAGTTCGCCAGAATGGTACCGTTAGTTACGTCGATCGACAATAGGCGATCCGCAAGGTACGGGCCACCGGCAGCGTTGGGGTCGCGAACCGGACAGTAGAGCCGATTCTGGGCCGGATTGTACGCCTTACACCAGAACGGCCACGAGCCGCCGAGGGGAATGCGCTTGTCGATGGCTTGGGAGGCCCAGTTGAACTGGAGGAGGAGGATCCCTCCGGACGCAGTGGCGCAGAGAAAGTAGACATCCGGTCCTTGCCCGGGATAGTACTCGCCGTAGGCCAGGTCGCACCCGGCCTCCGTGGTGGCACTGGTCTGAAGGGAGGGTGATCGAATCTCGGTGATGCCGGTGCCGTCGTTCGGTGCAACGGAGTCGATCCGGAGGGTTTCGACAACCCAGGCCCTGGCCGAAGGAATGTAGGCGACCCCGCCGGTATACTGGTCGCCTGCGTACTCACAGGTGGAGCCTCCCCCGATCGGGCACACCGGGCGGGTGACCTCTGGAACCAGCACCGGGGTCGCCGGCGTCTCGAGCCACCCATTGGCGGCTCCTTGGTTCACTAGGGTGATCCCCACAAGGGGTCCCCCGAGCAGCAGGGCGATGCCCAGGCCGATGACCGCAGAGGCCGTCATCGACGGGGCCCGATTCTCCGGTAGGGTATACCGATTGCCGGCACGCTGGCCAGTGAACCTAGATGCCGTTGCACCCGGAAGGTTCACCGGGCACGGCACAACGTCCAGACACCGGACCGTCTCCCATCGTGAGAGTTCGGGCCCGATCGTTCTCCGGGGGGCCTGAGGGGCCTATCCCGACCCGGAAGTGCGCGTTGTTCGCCGGCGGAGTTAAAAGCCACGAATCTCTCGCCGCATTCGACGGGTGAGTCTTGTCCGGTCGGACAGTATCCCGGGGTTGGATTCACCCCGCATCTGCGGCGCTCGTGCTCGCGCTATTTGTCTTCGTCCCGGTAATCCCCTCGATGGGATCCGAACATCCCGTCTCAATAGTCTCCCTGGGGCGTTCACCATTCGCCGCGCTCGCCACCAGCGCTCCGACCGCCACGTCCTCCTCCTCGACGATCAATTGGGTCAATATGACCGGCGGCACCTCCCCGAGCCCAAGGGAACTTCCGTCGGTCGCCTACGATCCGGCCGACAAGTACACCGTCCTTTTCGGCGGTGGGATCCACCCCAGCGCTCTCAGCTACTCGGACACGTGGAAATACGACGGCGGCGTCTGGACGCAACTGACTCCGGGCGTTAGCCCGATCGGCCGGCTGGGGGCCGGCATGGTCTACGATGGGAAGGATGGCTACGTCCTCCTGTTTGGCGGATACAACGAGACGTCCGCCAGTTTCTTGAACGACACCTGGAAGTTCTCGAACGGCCAATGGACGAGGCTCCTTCCCGCAAGCGCGCCGTCCCCTCGATGGCTGTTCGGGCTTGACTACGACGCGACGCTCGGCAAGGTCGTCCTGTACGGAGGGGGGAATTTCGGGGGCCTCGCCGACACTTGGACGTACGCCAACGGTGTGTGGAGCCAGTTGACGTTCGCCGGCAATTCTCCGCCGGCGCTCTCCGACACCAGCATGGCCTACGACCCGGCTTTCGGCCACACGGTACTGTTCGGGGGCGACGGCTTCTCGGGCGCCACGTCGGCCACTTGGACGCTCGCGGGGGGCCGCTGGACCAACGTCACGTCGTCGGTCCGGCCCCCGGCCGGCGCGGACTACGGCCTTGTGTTCGATTCGGAGCTCGGAACGATCGTGCTCGCGACCGACATCGTGCCGGCGACGTGGACGCTGACGAACTCCACCTGGACGAACATCTCAAGCCAGATCTCTACGGCCTATCCAGGGCGATCGCACTTCGGGATCGCCGACGACCCCAAGGATGGCTACGTCCTCGTTTGTGAGGGGGCGGGGAGCGGGCCCGGGGGATGGCGTTCGGATACGTGGGCGATCGATGGTTTCCGTGCCACCGCCCCGGCCATCTCGCCGGCGACTGGGGAGGTGGGCATCCCGGTATCGTTCGGCACCACGGCGACCGGCGGGATCGGGACGACGACCTACAGTTGGACCTTCGGGGATGGGCTGAGCGGCACGGGTGCCACCTCAACTCATGCCTTCGCCACCGCGGGCAGCTTCACCGTAATGGTTTCGATCGCCGATGCCCACCGGGCCACCGCCACGAGATCGTTCCCCTTCCAAGTCGTGCCGAGGCTCACGGTCACCGCGAGCGCGAATCAGAGCAGTGTGGACGTCGGGATGTCCTTGAGCCTCATGGCCCACGCTTCGGGTGGGGTCCCGCCGATCACCATCAACTGGAGCCTCCCTGGGGGAGGCTCGGCGAACGGCACGTCGTTGCAGCTGATTTACGGAACGGTCGGGTCGACGAACGTGAGCGTGACCGCGACCGACGCCGAGGGGGTCACGGCAACCGCCTCGATATTGCGGACGGTAGGGAGTTTGCCGACCTGTTCGATCCACTGGAGCCCCTACTTCCCTACCTCGGCAGGTTCCGTTTCATTCCAGGCGAACGTGGTCGGCGGCACCCCCGGGTTCACGTATGCGTGGAATTTCGGAGACGGGTCGAATGCCACCGGACCGGCCCCGAGCCATGCCTTTGCAAACGTAGGGGCTTATCGGGTCACCCTAACGGTTACCGATGCCGCCGGGGCCGCGGCCAGCACCGTCTCCTCGATCGTCGTGACCTCCCATGCGCCTTTCGTGGCCTTCGGGCTAAACCTGCTCGCCTTCGCGCTGGTGGGGGTCCTGATCGCGGTGGCAGTTGCCGTGGCGGTGATCGTTCTGGTCACTCGTCAGCGGCATCGGGATCCCCCGATGCCTCCCACCTAGTTCGTCCCACCAGGTCGCGGGGGCGGCCGGGTTCCCGCAGATCCCGATCGTTCTCGTCGGACTGTGTCTACGTTCGCGCACCAACCCCGGCGCGGTCCGCGGGTCCGGCCCGTGGGATTCACAGAGCCGCCGCCCGCGTACTGGCCCGGTTCCGAAGAGGCCCCGCTTTGCCCTCGCCTGGCGATCATTTCCTCCGGCGGGCCCGCGTAGCCGAAACGCTCGGTTCAAGTGGACCGAGATCCCGTCGGACCGGATGAGAGGTGCATCTGGCCGTAGCGAAGGTAAGCGAGGAGGATGAAGACCGCGTCTTCGCCGCGCGGGCTGACCCCGTAACGGACCTCTCGGCCTTCCGTCCTTCGCACGATGAGCCCCTCGGACTGAAGCTCGCGGAGCCGTCGGGAAAGCACCCGGGGGGTCAAGCCCGGGTTGCCCCGAAGGAACTCGCTGAACCTCGTTCGGTGATGGAACGCCATGTCCCGCAGGAGCAAGAGGGTCCACTTGTTCCCGAGACGCCGGACGCTTTCCCCCAGGGGATCGGTCGGACCAGCGGCCGGGGGCGGTCGGGTGGATCGCGCCCACCGCGGTCGAGCCCCCGATGGCAAGGTATCCCGGGAGTCCCTGCCGGATATATAATATCCAAAGGATATCGCCGGGCCGAGGTCAAGTTCCGTGGGCGTTCCCGGCGAGGGCGGGCACCCGGTCGAGGGGGGACTGGGCTTCACCGAACTCGCGAGCGAGGATCCCGAGCAGACCCAGCGATTCCTGGAAGCCGTGTTCGGCTGGAAGTTCCGGGCCGTTCCGATGCCCGGGGGCCAGTACCTTTCCGCCGAGGGGCCGGGGGGTCGGGCGGGGATCCGATCGGTCCGGCCGAGCGAACCGGCCTCGAGCCTCGCCTATGTCCAGGTGAACGACCTCGACCGGGCGCTGGCCCGGGTCCAACAGGCCGGCGGTACCGTCGTCCTGCCTCGGGTCGATGTCCCCGGCATGGGCTGCTTCTTCTGGTTCCGGGTCCCGGGCGGCCCGATCATGGCCTGCTGGCAGGATCTGCCGACGGGAACGGGACGGAAGGAGAAGGGACGCAAATGAAGACACCGAAAGAGGTCGTGGCGGCGTATCAGACGGCGATGGGCCAAGGGGACTGGAAGACCGCTCGGGGGTTCCTGAAGGACGACCTTTCCTTCACGGGACCGCTCGACCGCTTCCACCGGGCCGACGATTACATCGGGGCGTTGCAGAAGCTCTATCCAATGGTCGAGAGTGTGGACGTCAAGCGGATCTTCTCGGAGGGGTCCGATGTGGCGATCCTGTGCGACCTTCACTTCAAGCCGCCGATGCCTACGATGTACGTGGTCGAATGGTACACCGTGACCGGCGAGAAGATCTCGCGGGTCCAGGTGGTCTTCGACCCGCGCCCGATGGCGGCGGCCGGGGCGGCCCCCTCCCATCACTGACGGCGGGCGACCGGGGGACGAGGGATAGGATGACCCGATTCGACCCGGATCTCCTGAAATTCCTCGCCGAGCTGAAATCCCACAACGATCGGGCCTGGTTCGAGCGGAATCGCGCGCGGTACGAACGGGTCTATCGGGACGGGTTCGCGAACTTCATCACGGAGTTCTCGCCCCGATTGGAACGGATCAGCCCCTATCTGGTCGCCGATCCGCGCCCGAGCGGCGGATCGGTCATGCGCATCTACCGGGACACCCGGTTCTCCAAGGACAAGTCGCCGTACCGGACCTTCACCGTCGTCCACTTCGGCCACCGCGACGCCAAGGAAGGCATGGGTCCGGGCCTGTTCCTGTACGTCTCGCCCGAGGAGATCTCGGCGGGCGGCGGGATGTGGCATTCGGAGACCCCGATCGCGAACCGGATCCGGACCGCGATTGCCAAGGACGCGGCCGGGTGGGGCCGGGCGACGGGAGCCCCGCAGTTCCGCAAGACGTTCGAGATGACGGGCGACGCCCTGAAGCGGCCGCCGCCGGGCTTCCCGAAGGACCACCCGATGATCGCCGAGCTCATGCGGAAGGATTTCGTGGCCTCCACGGACGTTCGGCCCTCGGAGTTCACCTCCCCCTCGTTCCCGCAGACGTTCGAAGGGATCGGGCGGCGCCTCGCCCCCATGATGCGATTTCTGTGCGACGCGGTCGGGCTCGGATTCTGACCGGGCCCGGACCTCCTTCGAAGCGTCCCGATCCTCCGCCCGATACCGGCAAGGCCAAAGGGCGGGGTCGGACAGATTCTACACGCGCCGATGGGGACCGGGTCGGGAGCTTTCTGCTTCGCGTCTCAACCGGGTTCGCGCCTTCGGCCGCCAGGCGTTTCCGGGGTCGACCCTGGGCCCCAACTTGGACCCAAGACGAACGATCCGATCCGGCCTCGAGTAGTCACGCCGACTCCGATGCATCACACTTCGCCGTGGACGGCGTTAGCCCTCCGGCTCACGGCGGGCTCGGAATGCGGCGTCCGGTCAGCGAAAAGTGTATCGGGGCGGCCGACGCTCTTCGGTTGGGGGGGGACGCCTTCTCGCTGATACTCGAGCCCGAGCGATGGCACCGACCCGAGCTGCTCGAGCTCGTTCAGTCCCAACACGAGGGCCTCTCCCAGATAGCCGCGGTCTTCCAAAAGGGCCTCGTCCCATTCCCAGATCCGTGGGCGGGCGAAGCCGCGATCGAGCTGCTCCGGGCCGTGACCGACCTGAGGACCGCCCTCGGCGAGGAGGGAAAGGACGCTCAACTCACCTCGCTCGTCAACCTCCAGTACGACACCATGATCGCCGTCTCCCGACTGGTCCCCTCCACACTGCTCCGGGACCAGGCGGCCCGGAAGAAGCCGAAGAACGAGCGGCCCTCGTGACACGGGAGGAGATCTTCGGATCCCACCTCGGCGTTCGGCACACCGACGGGGTTCGATGGGCCGTGCCACCGGCCCGATCGGCCGGTACCGCTCTCGCCTCGACCGGGGCCGCCGGCGCGCGGGGCGCGGTTGGACCCTTGGGTCGGAGACCAAACCGATATCCGCTCCGGCGGCTGCTCTCCTCGAGGTCCGTTCGATGGCCCCTTCCCATACGTTGGAGCAGTCGCCCCCGGCGCCGGGTACTGCGATCCGGGTCTCCCTCGAGGGGAAGGCCATCGCGGTGTTCAACCTCGGTCCGAACCTCTACGCGATCGACGCTGCTTGTACCCACGTCCATGGCCCGCTCGAGCGGGGCCGGGTGGAAGGGGGAGTGGTGACCTGTCCTTGGCATGGGTCCCAGTTCGACCTCGCGACGGGAGAGGTCCGGCGGGGGCCGGCCACCCAACCCGTCCATCGTTATGCGGTCCGGGTCGAAGCGCAAAAGCTCGTGATCGACCTTCCGTAGCTGGGCGGACCGGCCCGTTCTGGTGTCCGGAATCTACGAGCAGACTCGCGCCCGTATCCCGTGAGTAGGATCCGCCCCAACGGCTCCTTCGGAGGGCCCGGTCCCTCCTAGTGCACCGTCGATCGGGACCTCCGTTCCCTCATGGTCGGAACCGCGGGGCGAGGGGCTCGGGCCGCTTGTTCACTTGCGGACCAGTTCGTGTACGCAGTAGGGCGCGCCCTTCGCCATCGTCTGGAGCAGGTTCGCCTTCATCCCCGGCACGGCGGCATCGAGCAGCTTCGAGTGGAAGGCTCGGCAGAGGATGTCGGGCGATCGCTCGGCCAATCCGAACACCGGGCAGTTGTGGCTGACCAGCCACTGTCGGTTCGCCTCCCGACGCAGCACGGGCTGGAATCCGACCTCCTGCAGCCGTTCCACCACCGCTTCGATCGGGCGGGGGAAGCCGAGGTCGGCCGCCAGCGTCGCCGCGGCGTCCTTGAACAGGACCCGGGTCTTGTGGATCCCGATCCGTCGCACGGCCCCGCGAACGAGGGAGTCGAGCAGTAGATCGTACCGGGCGACAAATACCTCCCGCCCCTTCGCCGTGATCGTATAGAGGGTCTTGGGCCGCCCCCGCGCCCCCCGGACCGGATGCCCCCCGACCAATCCGCTGGCCGCGAGCTGGGTGAGATGGCGTTGGGCCACGGTCCGATGGATCCCCGCGGCCGTGGCGAGGCCGTCGACGGTCGCCTCCCCCCGGACGAGTCGTTCCAGCAGCGCGAGCTTGGTTCGGTGGGTCCCCAGCAAGGGATTCGGGAGCCGTAGCACCCGGTCGCGGCCCAAGGCCCGTCGGGCGCCGTCCATGCGCAGACCTCCGAGGCCCTCGAAGGTCGAGGGCTTAATTAGAGCTTTGATAGCGTTTTATTGCGATATATACTGCTCCATGTTGGGACCCGGCATGAATCCATTGGCCCGTCGGCCAGGTCCGGTGTCCGCTCCGCCGAACCATGTCGCTAGGAAACGGATCCCGTCGAACATCGTCGTCGTCATCGTCGGCACCCTGCGTCGACCATGGGATCCGCCGGCCACCGATCCTAAGGCGGTCGGGTGGGGGACCCCGAGGACCCCACGTCCCCCGGGGCCCCGCGATGCCGTGGGCGCCGACCGCCCCCGGGCCGATGGAACGCCCGGGCCCGGTAGATTCTTCAGGGGCGACTCCGTGGAGCTCCGTAGGTGACTTCGATGTCCGCACCGTCCCCGACCCCCTTCGCCCCCCACATCGTCCGATTTCTCGGCGCCACTCCGGAGACCCGGGAGGTGTCGACGTTCCGGTTCGCCCCCGAGAAGGGGGATTTCGAGTGGCGCCCGGGTCAGTTCCTCGAGATGGTGCTTCCCGAGGTCCAGGATCCCCGAGGCTCCACGCGGCTGTTCACGATCTCGTCGAGCCCGACCGAGAAGGGTTCGCTCACGATCACTACGCGGTCCGGACCGAGCCCGTTCAAGACGCGGCTGCACCAGCTGCGCGCCGGCGACACCGTCGAGATCCGCGCCCCGGACGGCGATTTCGTCCTGGAGCCGGGACGACCGGCGCTGATGCTGGCCGGCGGGATCGGGGTCACCCCGTTCCGCAGCATGCTGCGCTACGCGGCCGACGTCGGGCTCGGGACGCCGTGCGTCCTGGTCTACTCGAGCCGGACGCCGGAGGATATCGTGTTCCGGCGAGAGCTCGACGAGCTCGCCCGACGGAACCGGGCCCTCAAGATCGTCCACACCATCACTCGCCCTGCCGAGTCGAAGGAGCCGTGGACCGGGGCGACCGGCCGCATCGTTTCCGCTCTCCTCCGCAAGGCGATGGAAAACGTGCACGCGCCGATCGTCTACATCGCCGGACCGCCGGGTCTCGTTCGGGAACACCGCCAGGTGGTCGTCGACGAGTTCCACCTTCCGGAGTCGGATGTCCGAAGCGATGAGTTCGATGGATACTGAGCCGTCCGGCGGCCCGGGCCGCACCGCCGGACCCCGCCGGCGCGCTGCGATCGAGGACCGGTCCGGATCCGGACCCCGGACGAGCCCGCGCCGGGCCGGCCCGCAGTGGGGCCCCGCATGACGAACGCGCACGCGGCCGAGGAGGAGGAGGCGATCGACCCCGCCCTCCAGCGCAAGCGCCACTTGACGGCGGAGCAGGTCGAAGCGTACGAGCGATCGCTGGGAGAGATCTTCACGGCGCTCGGGCTCGATCTCAACTCGCCGGCGACTCGGACCACGCCGCACCGGTTCCTGCGGGCGATGATCGACTCGACGGAAGGGTACGAGGGGGATCCCAAGCTGCTTACCGTCTTCGGGA
Organism: Thermoplasmata archaeon; assembly: GCA_035945215.1. Lineage (GTDB taxonomy): Archaea > Thermoplasmatota > Thermoplasmata > Lutacidiplasmatales > UBA184 > Lutacidiplasma. Next base: position 267,750 of record DASZAJ010000009.1, on the reverse strand, counting down.
CGGAATGCCGGGGCGGATCGGATTGCCAGCTGAGCCAGGTGGTCGAGGGTCCGATCTCCTTCTACTCGCTGTGCGAGCACCACGCGCTGCCGTTCTACGGCCGCGTGTTCATCGGGTACATCGCCCACGAGAAGATCATCGGCCTTTCCAAGCTGACCCGTCTGGCGAGGGTCTACGCGAAACGGTTCACGGTGCAGGAGCGCCTGGGACAGGAGATCGCCGACGCGCTCGTCAGCCTCGTCGACCCGCACGGCGTCGCCGTCTACACGGACGCCCACCACATCTGCACCCAGATGCGCGGGGTCCGCGAGACCCTGCCGATGACCCGAACGACTTGCTGGCGGGGGTTCTATGAGAGCAACCCGTCGTTGCGGGCCGAGTTCCTCGCGGTGTGTGGTCCCGAGGAATGAAAGGGCGTCCGGCCCTCGAGATCCTCTTCGAGAACGCCGCGGGCGCCTCGGTCGCGCTCCCGCCCCGCCTGGGCGATTGGTACGGGCCGCTGCGACTGCCCCGGCACCGCGATCGCCCCCACGTGGTCGCGAACTTCGTCGCCACGTTGGATGGGGTCGTCGCCTTCGAATCCCCGCACGGCGGCGGTCGCGAGATCAGCGGCGACAATCCGGACGACCGGTCCGTCATGGGCCTGCTGAGGGCGGTGGCCGACGCGGTGGTGGTCGGGGCCGGGACGCTGCGCTCGGTCCCCCGGCACCTTTGGGTCCCCGAGCGCGCCGACCCGGGCTTGAGCGCCGAGTTCGCCCGCCTCCGGCAGGATCTGGAGCTTCCCTCGACCCCGCTGAACGTCATCGTGAGCGCGCGCGGGCAGTTGGACGTGAGCCTGCCGGTGTTCCGAACGCCGGGGGTTCCCGGCCTGGTCGTGACAACCCGGGCCGGCGAACGCCGCCTTCGGAAGGCCGGCCTCCCCCCGGAAGTTGGGCTCGCGATCGGAACGGGGACCGGCCGGATCCGGGCCCGGGAGGTGCTCGCCGGGATTCGGCGGCAGCGGCCCAAGGCCCGGCTGGTGCTGCTCGAAGGAGGCCCGCATCTGATCGCCGACTTCGTCGCCGAGCATGCCCTCGATGAGCTGTTCCTGACGATCGCGCCGCAGATCTCGGGCCGGGCGACGGACCGCGTGCGACTGGGACTGGTGGAAGGCCGGACGTTCGGTCCGGAGGATCCCCGCTGGGGGACGCTGGCCAGCCTGCGGCGAGGCGGGAGCCACCTGTTCGTCCGGTACCGACTCCCCTGAACGGTCACGCCTAAGGACCCGCCGTTCGACCGCGCCTCGACCCTCGGCGGTCCTCGAGAAACCGCCGGCCCCCCCCACCTGCGGGCGGGGTTCCCCCAGGTCGATATCCCCTTCTGGGGGGAGCGTTCATCCCCCGTCGATGCGCAGGGCAATCCCCCGGTCCACGGTGCGGCGGGCGATCCTCTCCCTATCGGCGGTCCTGGTCGCCGAGATCGTGGGCACGATTGGGTTCCACCTCATCGAGGGGTTCCGGTGGGTCGATGCGTTCTACTTCGAGAGCATGCTCGCGACCGGTCAGGGTCCGCCGCTCCTCCTCACGACCGATACCGGCAAGGTGTTCGCGGCCGTCATGGGTTTCGTTTCCGTCGGTTCCGTGCTGAGCGCCTTCCTCTTCACGGTGGGCCCCCTCGTGGCCCGAATGTGGCGGGAGGCGATCGAAGCGGCCGAAGGGGAAGCGCGCGTGATCGGGCGGGACACCCGGCTGTGGGTCCATCGTCTGGAGCACGAGATCGCCCGAGAACCCGACCCGTCAGAGGCAGAACGGGCCCCTCCGCCGCCCCGGCTCGACTAGCCGGTCCCGGTCACGTCCGCTTCGACGGCCCGGCGCCCGGGCCGGACCCCGGGTTCACCCTCGCCGGCTTGCGGCCCTCCGGAACTCCCTTCGGCGGTGGCCGGGGCGCCGGCCGGGCTCCGGCGGCGGGAGGGCGGGGCGGGGGTGGGGGAGGTGGCCGGCGTTTCCGGAGGAACACGAATCCGATCACCAACGCGATTACGAGGAGGCCGGCCCCCGTGACGGAATATCCCTCGACCGCCGGCAGCCCGAGGAAGCTCGGGGCGACGGCGCCGAAGGCGATGAGTACCGCCACCGCGCCGCCGTTGACCTTCAGGACCCCGCTATGCGGGGTCGCCACGAACCCCGGGGCCGGCCCGACCGTGTAGGTGTGCGTCCCATTCACCACGTCCGCGAAGGCGAGGTTGCCCTTCCCGGTGACCGGGACGCCGTCGAGCGTCACCGTCCAGCTGGCGCCCGAGGGGAGCCCGGCTTCCGTGAAGATCGCGGCGTAGCCGAAGCGCAGGTACGACAGGGCGACGGTGGCGGCACCCCCGGTGACGCTGAACGATCCGCCGACGGCCTGATAGGTCCGGTCCGGTCGCGAGGCGGTGTAAGTGTAGGTGCCATTGGGCATGTTCACAGTCACGGAGGTGGACGAGGCATACACGGTCGAGACGCCGGAAATGTTCACCGACCAGTCCGATCCGCTCGGCAGGCCGGTCTCGGTGAACGTGATCGGGTAGGTCACCCGCACGAACGCCACGCTGATCGAGCTTCCGAACCCGCTGACGTGGATCGTGCCGGGGGGCGCCGCGTAGGTGGTGTCGGTGGTAGCGACCGTGTACGAGAACGTCCCGTTCGTGAGCGGGATGGAGAGGTTCGCTCCGCTGCTCGTGTTGAACCCGCCGCCGGGGATCGTGACGCCCCATCCGGTGCCCGGTGGGAGGCCCGTCTGGCTGAACAATATCGGGAACACGACCAGCCCGAACAGGACGCTGATCGTTCGGGCCCCACCGGTCACCGAGAAGGCGCCCGCCGGGGCCGCGTACGTAAGATTCGACGCCGCCGCGGTGTAGGTGAACGATCCGTTCGTTTCGGGCAGGGTCAGCGTGGGCCCGGTGGAGGAGGCGAACGATTGGCCGGCGACGACGATGAGCCAGCTGGACCCGGTCGGCAGGCCCCCTTCCACGAACGTGACGGGGTAGGTCTCACGGACGAACGTGACGATCTGGGAGGTCGGGGCACCGGTCACCGTGAACGAGCCGGTCGGCGCGGCGTACGTCTTGTCCGAGGTCGCCACCCGATAGGCATAGGTCCCGTCGGTCGCGTTGAACGTTAGGAGCGCGCCGGTCGACGTCGCGGTGGAGCCGGCCGACGTGTTCACCCACCAGCGCGCTCCGGTCGGAAGCCCGATCTCCTCGAACGTGACCGGGTAGGTCACCTCCGAGACGTTGGCCGTCGGCCATTGGGCCTCATAGGTCCGCTCCCGGATCCACAGCGTGGTCTCGGTGGTCGTGAGGGCGCCCGTGGGATGTCCGGATTGCGCGAGCCCGACCGGGAGCGGCGATGGCGGGATGTTCATGGTCAGGTTCTGGGATTGCGAGTAGTTGTGCTCGTAGAAGGCGTTCGTCGCCGTGACGGTCTCGGCGGTGAAGACACCGTACTGCTGGGTGGTCGACATCGACGCGCCGAACGACTGCCCGGTCCCGTACGCCGCCTGGGGGGTGGGCCCGTTGGCGAGGCTGCTCCCCTGGGAGTTGATGCTGACCGAGTTCGCCGTACCGCACGCCGTGCAGCCGGAGGTTCCGAACCCCTCGGAGACGAACGCCGTGGCCGTCATGGGCTGGTATAGGTTCCCATAGTAGTCCACGATGGCCGGGAACGCGTACGTTGCCTTCGTGTAGATCCCGGCGCCGAGGCCGGGAACGGTGCTCAATTGGAACCCGTCACGGACCGTGTACGTCCAACTGCCATGCACCCCCCAGGCGGCGTTGAGCGAGTTCCCGGAGAAGTTGTCGTAGAAGTTGAACACCTTGGCGCCGTTGTCGAACGCCCCGTACGTCGCACTGAGCTCGGGGGCCTCCCCCATGTATCCCGTGGCGGAGAGGTTGAACGAGTTGGCCGGCCAGAATCCGATCGAGACGTTGGTCCACCCGCCCCCCGGGATGGAGTACAGATCTAGCCATAGGAGGGTGTCCGTTGAGGTGTTCGTGGCGTTCGACTCGATCCAGCCGTACACCGGCGTCCCGTTGGCCGTGTAGTAGGGGACCCCATTCGTCCAGTTGCGGTTGATGAGGTTCGAAAACGCCGAGCTGTTGACCGAGACCGGTTGCTGGTAGGGGCCCGTGGCGTTGGCCGATGGATTGTGCAGGGCGATCACGAGGCTGCCGATCTCCCCGCGAGCGTTCAGCGGATGCCCAGAGGCCGAAATCTCCCCCGGCCCGCCGCTAGGATGTCCGATCGTCGTTGGAACCGGGGGACCCGGAAGTGCATAGGTCGAGGTGAGCGCCGCCAACGCTAGAACCCAAGCGACCCCCGGGGTCGACGGGGCGCGCAACCCCTGCCGAAACAGCCGCTTCCCCCGGCCCGAAGAAGACCGAAGGCGGTCCGACCCAAAACGCCCGCCGGATCCCCTCACGTCTCGTCACTGCCTGGGCATTCGCCAACGGCCGCCTCGGTAGGTCCCTGGGTCCTCCGCCCGGTCCGGGAACGATGGGTCCGCGGGCCGGGGCCCCGGAGGTAGCAACGCATGGCCGTCGCGGCAGAGGAACCGGCCCATTATGGCTTGCCCTCGCGACCCGTGGCCGCCTCGGGCCCCCCGGGCGAGGCCGCCGCTCCATCGGCAGGATGCTCCCGGAAGTCGTGTCCCTCGAAGCTGCTTCCCTTCAGAGAGGTCCTGGATCTGACGTCGAGGGGGGCGCTTCGATAGAGGATTCGCGCCAGCTCACGCCCTCAGGATCACCGACTGAACCCCTCGGTGCTAGTAGGACGGGCCCGGGTGCGAAGCGCGGCGAGTCTTGGATGCGCTCGGGATTCCCACGGCCCGGTGCAACTAGCAGCTGGCCTTCGAGCTTCGCCGACCGGTCCGCGTTCGTTCTGCCCGAGGCATGGCGGCGGCCAGATGGCGAGCGCGCCAGGTCGCCTATTGGGACGAAGGCGCCGTGGGGGAGGAAGACTCGCGCGTCCACCGGCGATAGATCCCGAGCGACCGACCGATCAGAAGTCCGACGCTGAACGAAAAGATCGCGTCGAAGGCCGCGAGCACGAGCTGCTGGTTCATCGGGGGGTAGCCGCCCGGCGGGGTTCCGAATACGAGCGCCCCCGGGTACAGGGCCACCGCGACCGCCAGTCGGGCCACGAAGGCGAGCAGGAACAGCGCGGCGATCGAGAAGCCGATCTGATAGGTGCCCGGTTCCCCGGGGGGACGGGAGACCCGAGTCGCCCGTTCGGCGACTGGCGCGAACAGCGCGACGGTCGCCACGAGTATCAGCAGATCCACGAGGATCAGGTAGGGCAACGCCCAGGGCGTCAGCAGGATCGACTCGAGCTCACTGAGCACCCAGAGTACCAGGATGACCGCGGGCAGCACGGCCAGGCGTATCGTCGAGTACGCCACGCCTCGGGCCATCGCGTACGAGCGTCGAACTACGGCGAGGACGATGACGACTTGGATGGCGATCGCGAACAACTCGCCCGTCGTATAGGTCGTCATTGTGATCGCTCGCGCCCGGTCGGACCTGGGGCGCCCTCCGCCAAAAAACTACCGATGGGTGGGGCCCGCCCTAGGCCCACCGTCGTACCTCGGGTCCGTTTCGGGCCATCGTTCGTTCCGACGCGGCGGCCGTGGGCGATCCGCCATGGTGCGCGGCGGACTGCACCGGTGGAGGCCGGGGGCCCGCCGTCGCCCGCGCTAGCCGCCATCGGGGTCGGGGTGGGCGGGTCAGCCGGTCCGCGCCCTACCCTCGAGGGGGTGCCCTGGGGGGGGAAACGCCCTGACGGACGGTGATGCCAGCCGTCCTACTTCTTCTCGGATTCGGAACCCTTGAGGTGCTTCTTAGTGGAAGCTCCGAGGGCCTTGGCCCCGCCCCACAGTTCCTTGCCGAGCTTGCCGGCGACGGCTTCCGTCTCCTTGGCCACATGGACCGTCTCCCCGAACGCCTTCTGGCCCATGCTGAGATCGCGGCCGCACGCCGTGCACTTCATCGTCCCTTCCGCCAGCTCCGCCCCGCATCCTGAACACTTCATCATCAGCGGTCACCCTCTTCGCCGAATGAAACCGGCGACCGGCTTGATAAAACTGCCGAAATCTCTGGAAAGGGGGAAGTTCCGACCGCGTTCGGTCGAAGGGCGAGGTTGCCGGCGATCGGAGGGCGTCAGGGAGCCGGGTTGGGATCTCGCGCTTCCCAGAGCTCGATCGGGTTGCCTTCCGGATCCTGGAGGCGGGCGAATCTTCCGATAGGGTACGTCGTCGGGTCGACATCGACAGCGATGCCGGCGCTCCGTAGCTGCGAAGCGATCGCCTCCAGATCCCGAACTCGAAAATTCACCATCCACCGGCGTTCGGGGTGACCGAAGTACTCCGTCGATTCGGGAAACGGGTTGAAGACGGTCGGTCCGGATTCCTGATGCCACGGGACCTGCCCTTCGCTCGTCGGAGCGACGTCGATCCCGAGGTGGAGGGAGTACCACCGCGCGAGCGCCCCCGGATCGCGCGCGCGAAAGAAGAGGCCGCCGATACCCAGGACCCGCTCCATGACGAACTCGGCCGATCGCGCCTCCCCTCCGGTTCCGGCGGGAGACCGGCGGTCCACCGTCCACCGTGATATCAAGACACGCCCCGGGGCCGTGGACGAGAACCGGCGTTAAGCCTGCCCGGGTTTAGGGCCTCGGCATGTCCGCTCCGCCCAACTCCGGGCCGGTCTTGGGAACCGGTTCCCTCGCGGTCACTACGATCCGGCGGACCCTGTCGATCGGCAAGCTCTACCTCGGGCTCGGCACCGGGTTTTCCCTGTTCCTCGCGCTGGTCCTGTTGGCCGCCCGGAGGAACGGCACGGTGTTCAGCCTGACGTTCCCGCTCGAGCTCCCGCTCTTCGCGGCCCTCGGCTCGACGGGGGGCCTGATGACGTTCACCAGCGATCGCACGAAGGGCGTGTTCGAATACCTGATCGCCTACGGGATGCCGCCCCGCTCCCTCTTCCTCAACGGACTGCTCGCGACGGCCGTCATGGCGGCGATCGTCCTCGGCCTGGCCTTGACCGTCGGCGTGGGGGCCGCGAGCGCGAGCGGGGTGTCGCTATCGACGGATTTCGTGAAATCGGTCGGTCTCTACACGATTCCGATGAGCTTCGCCGGCGCGCTCTTCACGTCCACCGTCGGCATGATCTGGACCTCCATCTCCACCCCTCGTACCGGGATCAATAGTCCCGTCGGCCTCGCGCCGATGGTGGGGATCGGGCCGATCATCCTCGTCCTGATCGCCGCCGAGAGCGTCCCCGCCTCCGAGTTCTACTACGTGACGACGGGCGCGGCCATCGCGATCATCGCGGCGGTCGTCGCGCTCATCGCGATGTCCTCGGCGCTGATGGGACGGGAGCGGTTCCTATCGCCGCTGTAGGGGGGGCGGGCATGTCGTCGGCGCTCGCCCAGGGGGACCTCGGCGCCGGGCTCCCTCGGGATCGCGCCCGACCCCGCGTGGAGTTGCGGGGGGTCAGCTCGGGGTACCTCGGAAAGCGGATCCTCGACAAGATCTCCTTCGTGGTCGAAGAACCCGCCATCTACGTCGTGCTCGGTCCGAACGGGGTCGGGAAGACGACGTTGTTCCGGACGATCGCGGGGATCCTCCAGCCGTACGAGGGCGTCGTCGAGATCAACGGGATCGATCGGCGGCGGCCGGGCGCGTGGCCCAACCTGCAGTATCTCTCCCACATCGACGGGATCCCCGATGGGCTGAGGGTCGAGGAGGCGCTGCGGTTCTACGCGCGGGTGGAAGGGGTCTCGAACCAAGAGGTGGACCGGGTCATCGCCCTCCTCGGGATCGGGGAGCTGCGCCGGCGCTTCTTCTCCGAGCTGAGCCAGGGTCAGAAGAAGCGGGTGAGCATCGGCCGCGTGTTCCTGAGCGAGCGCGGCATCTACCTCCTCGACGAGCCGACGAGCAACCTCGATCCGAAACTGGCGCGCGAGATCCGCGACCTGGTCCTCGGCCTGAGCCGCAACGATCTCGTCCTGTACTCCTCCCACAACCTGTTCGAGGCGAAGGAGATCGGAAAGTACGTCCTCGCCCTGCGCGACGGGCGGGTCGGCTATTTCGGCCTCCTGAGCGACCTTCGGCCGACCCGGTACGTCATCGGGATACGGCCTGAGGGGACGGCCGGCATCCTGATGGAATCGTCGAAGAAGGGCGACTACTATCTGCAGGAGCTGTCCGGGCCCGAGGAGGTCTCGAAGTTCGTCGCGGAGCTAGTGGCCAAGGGCGTCCGCATCCGCGAAGTGAAGGAGATGGCCAACCCCCTCGAAGACCTGTTCACGTAGCGCGGCGAACCGGGGATCCATCCGGAGGGCCGGCGCCCCATGGCTCCGGCGATGACCCCCCAGGGTTCGATGGAATCCGATCTTCCTGGATGCGCTACTTGGTCGGGGCTGAGGAGGGCAGGATCTCCTTCTCGACGAACTCCCGGAACGCCGGGTCGACCCATTCGTGCATCTGGGCGTCCTTCCAGTACCGGCCGAGTCGGCCATGCTGGAAGGCGTTGCGGGTCCACTGAAGCCAACCGGCCCAATCGTTGTCGCCCAGGATCCCGCGCTGGCGCATGTGGAAGCAGTGGGCGCAGAAGAACATCACATAGTAGGCGAAGGCGGCTTCGGGGTCGAACGCCGCCTCGGATCCCACCTCCGAAGGCATCTCGTTCAACACCCGGACGTACTGCGGTTTCTCCATGAAGATCTCGCCGATCCGGTGGAGCTTCTCGTCCAGATCGTTGAGGACCCTCGCCTCGAGGTCGGCCGAGAGGGCCTGGATCTGCCGACGGGAGAAGTAGACCGCGATGATGATCGCCACGATGATCGCCACGGTCTGGACGGCGGTGAGGAGCTCGGCGAGATCGATCCCCGGCATGGCCGGGCGACAGGTGAGGGTACGCTTCAACCTTCAGCTTGCCTCGGGCCACTTCCGAGACGGGCGATACGGACCTGGGAGCCCACCGGGGGGATCGGCGGACCGGGGAGGTTTCCCCGCGGCGGGGCGGAGGACCGGTTCGAGCGTGTCGGTCCCGGGCGGCGGACGGCCGCAGCGCGATTCCCGGTAGGAACGCATCGACGGGCGAGGGATCGAACCGTAGCTTACAATCGGGTAGCCGAGGCCGGCAACCGCCGCACGGTGACGGCATCGGGACGTCCCGCTCGGAACGCGATGCGGGCGCCCTCCAGACAGCGGATCGGTCCGCCCCAGCCGCGATGATCCTCCTCGGGGAACAAGGTCACGGAAACGATCTCCGGGAATCCACCGTGGGTCACCAGGACGCCCGTTCCCTCCTCGGGCAGCTCACGGACGATACCCTCGACCGCCTCGATGAGTTGCCGGCCCTTGCGGGCCACGGCGGAGTCCCGGCCGAGCAGAACCGCATATCGGGAGAACGGGGCCGGCCAATCGATCTCGCGAGAGACCGCGTCCCCGAGATCGGCCCACTCCTCTAGCACGGTAGGCGTCGGACCGCCCATCTCGCGGAGGGTCTCCAGGGCGCGGGGGTGGGGGCTCGAGTAGGCGCGATCGAACGGTCCGCACGCTCGACCGACCTCGCGAGCGAGCGCGATTCCCTCCGGGGAGAGATGTTCGCTGGGCCGGTCCCGCAGGCTGTGGCGTCGGATCTCGAGGAACCTCATCGAATGACCGGCGGAAGGTCGTGCGGAAACCCCACGGTATCAGGCCAGCGCTGGGGGCAAGTCTCGCGAGGGAGGGGCGCAAGGGCGGTCGGCATCCGACGAAGTCCCCCGACACGGAAAGAACCTCCGGGGTGCGGGGGGCACGCATCCCCCCGAGCGCGTCGCGGGCCCTCCGGCCGAAACGCTACATGGCGGGGAAATTCTGCCAGACCATGAACAGATTCCCCTCCGAGTCGTTGAAGAACGCTGACGCCCCGAACGATTCGAAGGCGATCGGCCCCTCGACCCGGGTATCGGGGCCCATCCGCTCCGCCCGCTGGAAGCGGACGCCCTTCTTCTGAAGCTCCTTCACGACGGCGCGGATGTTCTTCACGACGAAGTTCGAATAGGCGAGGGTTCGCTTCTCCCGCTTCTCCGGGGCGATCAGCCAGATCTCGACCTGACCGAACCTCACCGACGCCCAGAAGTTCTTCATCGCGCCACGGCCCCGGTCCCCCATCTTGGCCCCCAAGACCTTCGTGTAGAACCGGATCGCCCGGTTCATGTTCCGGATCGGGACAATCGTCGTCAATCGCGCCTTCGAGAACATCTTTCCCACCGATACCGCCCGCAACGTCGAGAGGGCGACGGGCGAGGGGATTCAGCCCCGGGTTATCAACCTCACGAATCCCCCAGGACGTTACGTGCGGCCGGCGATTCGACCGTCCTGCGGGCTACACGACCAGCTGGACCGGTTCCCTGGCCGCACTACCGACCTGTCAGGATAACGACATATGGGACGCAAGGGTGGCAGGCCGGCCCTCGGAGATTCGGAAGATGTCAGGGTATGCACCTCAAGCCGCCCCGGATAACACCATGGAGGGAACCCCCGCCCCACCGGAATACACCGCCCCGCCCCCTCCCCTCGCTCCCCCGCCGGCGCGCCGCACGAAGACGGCCGTCATCGCCGTGGTGGTCGCGGTGGTGGTCGTCGTCGCCGCGGTCGGCCTCCTGTATGTCGGCGGGATCGGTCCGTTCAGCCGGCATCCGTCGTCCTCCGGCGTCGTCGCGAACGGGCAGACGTACAAACAGGCCGTCAGCTCCGCAGACCAATCCGCCGCGTCCTATGGAAGCGGGCCTTGGAACGTCGTACTCGCCTCCGGCGTCGACCTCTCCGCCCCGGTACTCCAATCGACCCAGCTACCGTCCGACCTCTTTTCCTCGAGCGGGTTTGCCGGATGCACCGGCACGGCCGAGCAAGGAACGTCCCCGGTGGTGTCGTTCCTGGGCTTCAATGGCGACCTGACGACGGGTCAGGCGCCGGACTGGCTGCTGGTCCTCGTGGGCGCATCCGGCACCGTGCTCTTCACCACCGTGATCGGCGGGAACGCCACTGTGTGGGAGAAGTACAGTGGCTCGGGATGCTCGCTGCTGGGCCTGATCGGCACCCTCCCCGCCTCCATCGCCGATAGCTCGACGGCGGTCTCGGCGTTCATGCAGTCCGGTGGGAGCAGCTACGTGAAGGCCCACGCCGGCGGCTACCTATCGTTCTCCGCCAACGACCTGACGGGAAATGGCGCTTGGACGATCCAGTACTCCACGTGCCCCGCCGTTGGGAACGCGACGGCATCGACGACCTACTACAGCTACAATGCGACCGTCTCTCTGTCGGGTTCGATCCTGGGGACTCCCGCGCATGGATCGCCCCACTGTTCGGGCTATAATCCGGCCGCCGGCATCACCGGGATCGGGAGCGGGGCGGGCGCGATCGCGCTCAACACGGTCTTCAGCCTCTCGAGCGGGGTCACGGAAGGCCCGATCCCGGCGGGCTTCGCGTTCAATGCGACCGTCCAGACGGCGGTCGCAGGGCTGGTCTGGAGCGACATCGAGTTCACCGTGACCAACACTGCCGGCAAGACCGCCTCGGGCCCGTACGGCGTCGAGATGTTCTCGACTACGGGGTGCGGGGTCGCCTTCGGCGCCCTGAGCGACCCCCTCTACATCGCCCCGCTCTCGGGGGCTTGCACCAGCGGGCTCACCGGAGGATCGGCGCCCGTAACGGTGGGAGAGAAGATCTATATCATCAGCACGACCACGATGGCCGGTATGGGGGAGCAGTTCGTCGCCATGGGCAACACGCCGTACTCCGGGAACGTCACCGCCGGCATCCCGTAGGCACCGACCTCGGGCCGGCGGGGCGATCCCCCGAGCCGCCCGCTTCACCGGCGGCGAGCGAGGTTCTCCGAGAGACGAGCTCGGACGATGCGCCGGACAAGCGCTCGAGGGATCGGATGTTCCGGTGTGAACTGGAGCGTCCCCTTCCCCGCTTCGAAGGACGCGAGCTGTCGTGCCAGCTTCCTGCGCAGTGCCCAGGCTCCCGCGGGAAAGAAGCTCAGGTGGTCTTTGAAAGCGCCATAGTAGACCAGGATGCCGTCCTGCCGGAACGCTGGCATCCGGTAGCTGAAGACCTCCTCCGACTGCGGCGCCGCTGCCCGGATCGTCGCTCGCAACTGTTCGAGAGCGCTTCGGAATTGGGGGGCAAGTCCGGACAGGTACGTCTCCAACTTCGCCGAGGGGGCGTGCGTTCGCGACGAGGATCGTCCTGAGTTCGGTGCTCCGCGCGCGCGGGTTCCGGTGGATCGACCTCCCCGCACCGATCGCCCGCCCCCGCCGCCGGGACCAGCCCTTGGGCCTAGGTAAGCTCGATCCGGCCTCTCTCGATCGCCATTCCGAGAATGACACCGGCCCGGGGCTATCGGACCGGGAGGGGGTGCTCACCCCCGGTACCCGATCCCGACCCGGGACGATCGGAGGCGCCGGGGGCGGTTCGGCGTGGGGGAAGATTTAACTCGGATGAACTCGAAGAATACCTTACGAGGCCGCCGTGGATTTTTCGACGATCACCGTGCACGACCTCGTGGACCGGGCCGTCCGAGGGGAGTTCGACATCCCGGAGTTTCAGCGGGACTTCGTCTGGCGGCCCGATCAGGTCACCGCGCTTTCGGACTCCTTGTACCGCGATTATCCGATCGGTCAGCTCCTGACCTGGGAGCACGCCGATGAGGTCGAGCCTCGGGGCGCCAAGGGAGCCCCGCTCCCCAAGGTCTGGCTCGTCGATGGGCAGCAACGCGCGACCGCCCTGTGCCTGCTGTTCGGCAAGAAACCGTACTGGTGGTCGAGCGCCGATGATTGGAACCACTGGTCGGAGGTGACGAACGTGCTCGCGAAGGTCGGCGGGGCGGATCCCGAGATCGAGCTCGGGCTCGCGAACCCCGTGCGGTCCTCCGACCCGCGTTGGGTGGGCCTACGGTCGATCCTTTCGATCGGCGAGAGCGGAGCCGGGGACGCGGGTTCGGGCCCCCTCCTCGAGATCGGCCGCACGCTTCTTGGGCGGCTGCCGGCGCCTGCGGCCGCGGGCCTCACACCCGAGATCCTGGCGGGGCGGCTGAGGGCCTTGTGGGAGATCCGTGCCCGGGTGGTCCCGATCGCGACCGTCCATCGCGAGATCGAGGACGTCGCGGAGATTTTCCGCCGCCTGAACCAGCAGGGGACCGATATCGTAGAGGCGGACGTGACCCTCGCGACGGCCGCCAGCACGCGGGCCGGCTGGGTCCGCGACGAGTTCCTCCCCTTCCTCAAGAACCTCGCCGAAGCCGGCTACGACATCCCCACGGGCGTCGCGGTCCGCGCGCTGACCGCCGTCGGCACCGGCCAGGTCCGGCTCCAGGATACCCCCCGCGATTTCTGGTCGGGCCCGGGATTCGAGGCGGCCTGGGACTCTACCCGCCAAGCGCTGTCGTTCGTCGTCGGAGGCCTCGTCGGGGCGGGGGCGATCACCTCCGCGCTCCTGCCCTCCCGCAATGCCCTGATCCCGCTCGTGGCGCTCCGGGCGAAGTATCCGAGCGAGGAGTTCCTCTTCCCGAGGGCGCTGCACTGGACCCTGCTCGCCCTGCGGGACGGGCGGTACGGCGGGTCCGGGAGCACCAACCTCGCCCAGGATCTTCGGACGATCCGGGATTCGGCGAATTTCTCCGAGGCGATCGAGGGCCTTCGCGGGGAGCTCGAATCCGGCGTGCGGGTGCAGCCGGGCGAGTTCCGCGAGCGCTGGACATGGAGCCGACCCCTCGTCCTGCTCCTGTACCTCGCCATGTACGAGCACCGGGCCCGCGACCTTGTCACCGGCCAACGGCTGGGCCACAGCGGTTCGGAGTCGACCCCCGACCTGGGCCAGATGCCGTTCCTCCACCCGTTCTTCCCGAAGGGGCGGACGGTCCTGCGGGACCCCCACTTCGACTATACCGACGAGGAGGTCAACGCCCTCGCCAACATCGTTTTCCTCAACCAACGGCCGAAGGACCGACGATGGTCGAACGCCGCGCCCTCGACGTACTTCGAAGGACCGGCGATCCCGGGTCGGCAGCTCGACGAGCAGGGGATCCCCCTGAACCGCGCGCTTTGGGAGCCCGGTCGGTACCGGGATTTCCTCCTGGAGCGATCGAAGCTCCTCGCCAAGCTCTCCAACGACTACCTCGCCTCCCTGCTCGGCGCGCCCCGGGGATCGCCGAGCGCCTGACCCTCGCCCCTCACCATCGGCCCGGTCGGGCGCCGTCCCAGGACGGAAGGTTCGAGACGCCGGGGGTTCGCGCCCCCACGCACCAATCTTTCTGTCCGTTTCAAATAGGGAACGACCGCGTACTTCGAACGGCCAATGCCGCCCTCCGAAGCCCCCCTGCCCTCGACGGTGACGCCTGGGCCCGCCGCCACGGGGCCGGCCGGATCGCCTCCGATGCCATCGACTCAACCGCCCGGCCTGGGCCGGCTCGCGCGGCTCCGCCGGTTCCTCCGGGCCCATCCGATCGTCTTCCTCGCGCTCCTCACGCCCGGGATCCCGGAATACCTGTCCGGATCTAGCCCGTTCTCGAACGTCCTGTACAATCCGTTCTGGCTCGTCCTCGGCCTCGGCTTCAATCTCGGGATGTACCTGCCGGGGGTCCTGTTGGTGCGCGAGGCCCAGATACGTTGGAACAAGGGATGGGCCACCGTTGTGACCCTCGGAGCGGCGTACGCGATCGTCGAGGAGGGGCTCGGTCTGAGCACCATGTTCAACCCCCAGTCGACCGCGGCCGGCGCCGCGGGGGCCTACGGACACGCCCTCGGGGTCAATTGGGTCTGGGTTCCCGAGGTCATGCTCGTCCACATGGTCTACAGCATCGGCCTGCCGATCCTGCTGTTCTGGTTCGCGATCCCGGATCTGCGGGGGAAGAGCCTGCTGAACCGCCGGGGGATCATCACGGCGTTCGCCATCTTCGCGATCGACATCGTGTTGCTGGCGGCGACCGTGGGCCGGATCAACGGCTTCTGGATGGGAGACCCGGTCCTCCTAGGTTCCCTCCTCAGCGTGGGGGCCCTCGTCGGCCTCGCCTACCTTTGGCCGCGCGATCTCCTCCGACCTGCTCCGGGGGCCCCCCGCCGCGGGGTCCTCGCCTTCGGCCTCGTCGGGGCGATCTTCTTTGTCGGCCTCCTCCTCGTCCCCTCCGTCCTGGAGTCCTGGCATGTCCCGGCCGGGATCGTCGCGGCCTCGGTTCCGGTTTACGCGGGGGCGATCCTGTGGTGGGTCCTGAGAAACCTCGGCGACCAGGGATCGGAACGTCGCCTCCTCGCCCTTTCGGTGGGGCTCCTCCTACCGATCGTGGCCATCGGGATCGTGACCCAGTTCCGGCTCCCCATCGTTTTGCTGGCGGACCTATTCGTCTATCTGTTCTTCCGGGAGCTCTTCGCCGCCCAGGCCGAACGGCGGCCCCCCTTTGCCGCGGGCCGTTCGACGGCCGCGGTGTGACCGCCCCGTCGGCCGGCCCGTGGGTCGCCTGCCTCCGGCCGCGTCGGCCTATCCGAGGGGACCAAGGGGTCCTTGGGGCCCCCAAGGGTCACGAATAACGGCCCGGATCCCCCCGGACGGCCCCGAGAGATTTCCAACGGGAACCGGTCCCGGCCGGTCGCAACGACCCGGACGAAACGCCTATCCGACGGGCTGAGTAGGCCTGCCTCGGAGGCTCGGGCCGATGGTTCGTGAGACCGGTCATGACGTCTCGATCGATCGGCGGGCCCCGATCCGGCTGTACCCGTTCGAACGCTTCTTTCGCGGCTTCGACTCGGTCCCGGCCGTCCAGAAATTGTTCGGTCGATCGGCCCGGCGCGTGCTCCGGGCCTTGAAAGTCGAGTTCTTCTCGGGTCGTTTCGGATACATGAGCACGAGCGACCAGGACGGCCACCTCCTGATCAACAGCCACCACCTCGCCGAGGGGGAGTTCCGAACGGTCTACCTCGACATCGTCCACGAACTGTGCCATGTCCGACAGTTCCGACGCCACCAGCCGTTGTTCTATCCGAAGTTGAGCTACGTGGACGCGCCGTCGGAGGTCGAGGCGTACCGGATCACGGTCCAGGAGGGCCGGCGGATCGGCATGACCGAACGCCAACTGTTCGACTACCTATCCACGTTCTGGATCACCCCCGCCGAGCACCGCCGCCTGGCCCGCCGAGTCGGGGTTCGTCTACCCCCGCGACGACGCGCGCGACCGCGCTCCGCCGACTGAACTCGGACGCCACGCTATCCGAGCGGGGTGCTTCGGCCGCCGACGATGAACCCGACCGAGGTCCTGGCCCTCTACGATGCCCAGATGCGTCGCGACCCGCCCCCGGAGGCGGGATACGTCGTCGATCGACGCGAGGACCTCGTCCGCCTGGTCGGCCCGGGACGTTGCTTCATCCTCTACGCCCATCCCAGCCCTGACGCCGCGGCGGGCCTGGTGCGCGAACAGGTCGACGATCTCCGCCGCCGCGGCGGTGAGCTCGAATGGAAGGTCTACTCGCACGATTCCCCCCCGGCGGTCCCCGACCTGCTGAAGGTCGCCGGGTTCCGCCCCGATCCGCCGGAAAGCCTCATGGTCCGGGACCTCGCCGAGCCGTTCCCGAGGACGCCGGTCCCGCCTGGATTGGAGATCCGCGCGGTTCGGGACGAACGGGGCCTGCGGGACGCGATGGCCGTGGGCACGGGCGCGTTCGGCGCCGATGACGGAAGTATCCGAGAGCACGCGGAGGGGCGGCTCCACTCGCGGGAGGTGGAGTTGTTCGTGGCGTATCACCGGGAGACCCCGGTCTCAACCGGGCGGGTGGAACTACCGGCCGATCGATCGTTCGCGAGCATGTGGGGCGGCGGGACCGTCCCGACGCACCGCCGGCGGGGGATCTATCGGGCGCTGGTGGAGGTTCGGGGCTCCCTCGCCCGAGATCGGGGGTTCCGCTACTTGACCGTCGATGCGCGCGACGCCACGAGCCGGCCGATCCTCGAGCGGCTGGGCTTCGTCGCGCTCTCGGGGATCGTCGGTTGGGTCCGGCGGACCGAGGGTCCTCCCTAGGCCAGGATCCCCCCCGCGCGGCCGACGTCTACCGGCGGGGGTGGACTAGGGCGACGCGAGCCGATCCGAGACGGCGTTCGCCAGGCGAGCGGGAGAAGCCGGGTCGGATGCGAAGCCGAGGAACGGCTCGATGAGCTCGAGCTCCATCAGCAGGGGGCCGGCCCGTTCGGTCGGGACGAGGTCGACGCGCGCGTAGAGTGGGGTCGAAGGCACGCATTCGATCGCCTTCCGGGCGATGGCGAGCTCGGGCCCGGACGGCTCGGCGCGGTCCACCCGGAGACCCTGCCGGAGATCCCGGGGCAGCGCGGGACGCTTCACGAAGGCATGGGAGTACGCGCCCTCCAGAAACACCAGGGACCGCTCCCCCGGCGAGAGCACTTCGTGCAGGAAGGGCTGGACAAGGAGGTCACGGGTCGCGAGTCCCGCGCGATAGGCCGGTTCGAATTGGGGCACCTCGGTGGCCGACACGTACGCGGCGTTCTCGGCGTTGGCGCCCACGGCGGGCTTGACCACGAGCTCCGTCCAGCCGGTCCGGGCGCGGAGGGCCGCGAGCGATTCTCCCGTCCGGCCGACCTCAGTCGGCACGATCGGGACCCCCTCCCGCGCGAGCGAGAACAGGTAGGACTTGTGGCTGTTCCAGCGGACCGCCTCCGGGAGGTTCCACAATCGGGTCGCCCGCGCGCATCGCTGGGTCCACGCCAGGAACTCCTCCCGACGGCGATGGTAATCCCAGGTCGACCGAAGGATGACGGCGGCGAAATCCCCCCAATCGATCGTACGGTCGTCCCAAACCGTGGGGATGGCGATCGCTGAATATCGACGGAACTCGGGGATCAGGAGCTGGTCGTCTTCGGAAAGCCCGGGCAGCCCCGACCACGTCACGAGGGCGATGCGGGGCGTCATCGCCCAACCGGGCGGGCGCCTTTGGCGATCGCCAACGGCGAGCTCACGGGGGCGCTGGGTCGAGGCCCCGGGCCACCCGGTAGTGGGCGTCCGCGAAGGCGATGAAGAAGGCGAGGTAGCTGAAGGCGAGGAGGGCATCGAGCAGCGTGATGGGGTCGAAGATCGGGCCGACCGTGAGGGCGCGGTGCACGACGACGCCGACGATCACCGGCAGCCGCGAGGCGAGCGCGAGTCCGATGAGGATGGAGATCCCCGCGGCCCACGCCAGCCCGATCCCCATCGCGATCTCCCCCCACCGACCGACCAGGTGGGCCGCCACGAGGGCATAGGTGACGAAGGTGATCGCGAAGACGAGCGCCACCGCCGCGGCGAACTCGATGGCGATCCAACTGGGGGGGGACGATGAGCCTTGGAGCGTGAGGTACCCGACTGGGGCCGCCGCGAGGGCGGTGGCGAGCAGGTTGATCGCAAAGGCGAGGTTGGCATGCCCGACGCGGGTCCGGTGGGTCTCGTTCCACTCGTGCCGCCCGATCCATAGGAAGAGGAGCCCGAGCACGGTGAACACCGGGCTCAGAAGGATCAGGCCCCCGTGGAAAGGCAACTGGGCGGAATTCGACACCAGGGCGACGAACCCGCTCGCGCTCTCGGCGGCGAACCCGATCTTGAAGACGGTGAGGCTCAACCGCAGATTGACCGTCAACGCCGGCCTCCGCCCCGGGGGATTTCCGACGCCGGGCGACCTTCAGAAGCCTCGAAACACCTCGTAATCGACATCGTCCTCGGGGACCCCAAGGGGCCCGGTGAGCGTCTGTACCGTCGTCGCGACCATCTCCGGAAGCCCGGCCACGTAATAGCGGGGGGTCGACAACGGGCCCGCCACCTCTTCGATCCATCGGGCCTCGATCCGACCGGTACGCCCGGTCCACGGCATCGAAGAGTCGGCCGGCCGGGTCACCGCATAGTGGACCTGGAACTCCGTCGAGGCCGCGGCCAGCGCATCGAACTCCGACCGGAAGACGAGCTCCTCGGGCGTCCGGGCAGTATACAAGAGGCGGCGGGCGGTCGTGACCCGGGTGTCCGCTGCGAACCGCAACATGCCCCGCAGCGGCGTGATGCCGATCCCTCCGGCGAGGAACACCCCGGGCCGGCTCGCATCGTACAGGAACAGACCGAGGGGTCCGTAGACTTCGGCGACGTCCCCCGGCCGAAGGTGCGCAAGGGCCTGCTTGAACGGGGTATCCGAGATCCGGCAGGTGACCGAGATACCGCCGGGCTCCGACGGGCTCGAGGAGAGCGAGAACGAACGGGCGGCCCCCCATGGGTCGGCCACTCCGGGCAAGCTGACCCGGACCCACTGGTTCGACAGATATCGGAACTCGGTGCCCTCCGTGGAGAATCGGAACGTCATCGTGGAGGGCGATTCCGGTCGGCTCCACACGAGGGGCAGGGTGTATCGGCTCGGGGGTCCGAGGGGACGGGGATCCGAGCCGAGGACGTGCACGTCCCTTTCCCAGCGCGGGCGTCGTATATCGAACCAGCGGCCGCCGCGTCCTCTCCGGCCGCGGACCCGGGATTCACCGACCGCTGAGACCTTCGCAAGGCGAGTAACCGCACGTAGCCAGCCGAACCATGTCACACCATGCCTCGCCACCGTGGGGATTCTGAGTGCAATATTTTCCGAATCTATCCGGGGGGGGTTCTTGAACCCGATTTCCCCATTTTTCCCCGATGAGCGACCCCCACCAACCATCGAAGGTGACCGGCTCCCCGAGTTCCCGTGCGATGACCGCCGCTGCGGATCCCCCGATTCGCGCCGCCGGCCCAGAAGCGCCACCCCTTCCATCCCAAGTTGCATCCGAGTCCCCTGGGGACCAGGGCCCGGAATGCCGTCTCTGCGGGAGACCCCATGAAATGCGGATGGTACGGGACATCGCGATTCGCGTCGCGGGACCCGCGACCGATCCGTCGGGCAGCGACGATCGAAGCGGGGGCCACCCCAATCCACCTGCGTCGTCGATCCTTTCGGCGCCGCTCTCGCCCGAGCTCGGGTTCGCCGCGCCTTGGACCCCTGAGATGGCGGAACGCGTAGCCTTGGAGACGCCCGGCAAGCGGAACCTCCCCGTTCCCCCGTTCGGCCGCCGTCCTCACGGCCCCCAGCCCAGCTGGTGATCCGAGGGCCGTTCGTTCCCGCGATACGAGGCGGACCCCCGGGTCTCGGGGGCCTTTCGGTCCGAGCTCGAGGGGAGAACCGGGATCCAGGGCTCCTTCGGTCCGGCCGTCCCCCGCTAGGCGGGGCCGACTCGTCGGTGACCAGAACGGTCCCCCTCGAATCTCCCCGCGGGGCACGGGCCCACCCCCCCGGGCCATCGTTCATCGGGGCCCGAACTAAAGCGTCCGTCGGTTTCCATGTTCGCGGGAAGGGGACGGTCCACCGCCGTCACGGCGGGCCTCCCGGAGCCGGGAACGAGATGTCCGTCACGACCCGAGCCGAACGATACGCCCGTGGGAAGGCATTGCGAAAACGGTTCCCGCGGTCCCGGCCGGCGAGGTGGATCCCCGCGCCCGATCGACCGGATCCGATCGATCAGCTCGAGGCATCGGCTCGGGGTCGGATCCGAAGCCTGCTGCCGATCCGTTATGGACGGATGGCCAGGTCTCCGTTCGCCTTCCTGCGCGGCTCGGCCGACCTCATGGCCGCTGACCTCGCCGCAACCCCGACGACGGGAACCCGAGTCCAGCTGGGCGGGGACGCCCACCTCGCCAACTTCGGGATCTTCGGCACCCCCGAGCGCGCGCAGGTGTTCGACCTCGACGACTTTGACGAGACGCTCCCGGGGCCTTGGGAATGGGACGTTCGAAGGCTCGCCACGAGCGTGGTCTTGGCCGGACGAGAGCGCGGATGGGCCCGTGGGCGGATCCGGCGCGCCACCCAGGCCGCGGCGCGAGCGTACCGCGAGGGGATGTCGACTTTTGCCAAGATGCGCTACCTCGACATCTGGTACTCCCATCTCGAACCGTCGGCCGATCCGCTCCCGATCCCGGTCCCCACCGCCGAGTTGGTCGATCGGGGGGCCGAGCGGGCCGGCCGACGCGACGGGTTCCACGCCTTTCCCAAACTCGTGCGGGCCGTTCGAGGTGCCTACCGGATCCGCGACCGTCCCCCGTTGATCGTCCACAACGCGGATCCGGAACGCAATGCCGAGTCCCGATCGTTCTACGAGCGCTACCTCACCACGCTCGCCCCGGAACGCCGGATGCTCCTCGAACGCTACCGTGTGGTCGACGTGGCGCAGAAGGTGGTCGGCGTGGGGAGCGTCGGCACCGCCTGCGCGGTGCTTCTCCTCATGGCGGACCGGGATGTTCCGGATCCCTTGCTCCTGCAGTTGAAGGAAGCCGGCCCTTCCTGCCTCGAACGGTACTGGGGTGCGAGCGCCTTCGGAAACCACGCGGAGCGCGTCGTCAACGGTCAGCGGATGATACAGGAGGCGAGTGATGCGTGGCTCGGTTGGAGTCGGCTGCGCGCGCGAGACTACTACGTACGGGAGCTACGGGACATGAAGTTCTCCTACGACGCGAGCACCTTCGGGCCGAAGGCGTTCTTCGGCTACGCCGCCCTGTGCGGGTACTCCCTGGCCCGTGCCCACGCCCGAACGGGCGACCCGGCGGTCCTGAGCGGATATCTCGGAGAACGGGACGTGTTCGATACGGCGACCGCCCGGTTCGCCGAATCGTACGCAGACCAGGTCGAGCGCGACCACCAGGCCCTTCGCCAAGCGATCCGAACGGGGCGATTGGCCGCGCATAGGAACGGATGATCGCCGTGCCAAGCCGTCGGGGGATCTCCCTCGACCCGGGGGCCGGACCCCGCGGGCCCCGCTCTCCGCCGCCCCATCAGAGGGTCTAAGAACCGGGACAGAGTCCCGCCCCCGGGCGACCACCATGGGTTACCAGCCGTACGGAGCTCCGATGGGCATGCCGGCCGAGGCGCAGTCGATCAAGTCGTTGTTGCACGTGGTGCGGATCCTCGCGATCGTCTTCGGGATCCTGCTCGCGCTCGGGGGACTCGCCTACGTTGGATTCGTGGCCTCGGCCTATGCGGTCTGCAATTCCGCGATCGGCGTGTACTGCGGCGGCTCGCTCGCGGCGCTGTTGGTCCTGCCGATCGTGCTCGTGATCTTCGGGGTCGTCGACGTGGTGATCTACCTTCAGATGAAGGAGATCGAATCGATGGTCGACCAGCGGCAGTACGACCAGGCCAAAGCGAAGACGTTCCTTTGGATGATCCTGGGGTTCATCCTCGGAGGGATCCTGATCGGGATCCTGCTCCTGATCGCCTACCTGAAGTTCGACCCGCTCATCAACTGGCAGCGCAGCGGGGGAGGGACCGCCCCGGGGTACGCGATGCCCCCGCCGGGAGCCCCTCCCGTGGCCTACGCGGCCGCCCCCGCCGCTCCGCCGGTGGCTCCGGCCGCCGCGCCCGCACCAGCCGCCCCAGCCCCCGTGGCCGCCGCCCCGGGCACGCCCTGCCCGAGATGCGGCCGGCCGCTCACCTGGGTCCCTCAGTACAACCGCTGGTACTGCTCGACTGAGCAGCAGTACCTGTAGACCCGGCGGCGGACCACGGTCGGCGATGGACCCGCTCACGGGTTGCCCCCGTTCCCAGTAGGACCGAATGGCCTGAGCGCCCGGAATGCTCCGCCGGGATCCCGGTGGCCCCCCCGGAGCGCCGACGAAGGTTGAGGGTTCTGGGCCCCGCCGCGATGGCGCCCCCGGGTTTGTGCCGACGTTGGGTTCCTAAGCTCGGAGGGCCGGGGGGAGAACGGCTTAACCGCCCGAACCGCTGCGGCTCGATGGATGCGCGCGCGTAGGAAGGTGAAAAATCGCAGGGCCCGTTCCCCTCGGCGGGCGGCGCCGAAGAAGCCTAGCGCGAAGCCGGCGAAACGGCGACGGTCATCGGCCCGCCCTGCGTCGGACGGGCTCGTCGCGGAGATGTTCCGGCAACATTCGCTCGTGGAGATGCTCTCCGCCCGGATGCTCGAGACCGCCGATGCGCTCGACCACGATCTCCCCGTCACTCCGGAGAGGGTCCGCCGGGCGCTGCGGATCCACCGCGGCTTCCTGATCGAGTTCCACATCCCCAGCGATGCGTGGGTCGCCGGCGAGCTCAGGGCCGTGCGTTCGTCCCGCGTCGAGCGCGTCGTTCGGGAATGCGCCTCGGAACCGAAGCGGGCGGCCGAGTTCCAGGCGTCCGCGGGGGCCCTCATCGAGAGCTCGCTCTCCCCCGGCTCCCTCGCCGCCCACACGCTCGCGACGATCTTCCGGACCGAAGCCGGGCGGATCGAGCGGCACCATGCCGAGGAGGGGGAAGTGGTCGAACCCGGCCTCGGCGGATGGGTCCCGCCGAGCCGTCGACGCGGCCTGCTTTCCCAGATCCGGCGCTTGTACCGGACGCACGTCAAGGATGAGCTGGCCCTCGTGGCCTGGGCCTCCCAGATCCATCCTTCGTCCGACTGAAAGGACGCCCCCCTGATCAGGGTCCCCGGCGCGCGCTGCTTTCTCTTCGCCCACGCCCATCCCCGGGCGCCACGACGGGTTTTGGTCGGCCGGCCCGCCCCCGCACGGGAGCCGCGCCGAGCGAGGCCCGTGCGAGAGCACGGGCCCCGGGGGGAGTTCGCCGGGCGGTCGGTGAATTCCGATTTACTTCGGGTTTATCCCCCCCGGACGGCAGCATTCGTTGGTGTCCCATGATGCCCGCAGCGCAAACCACGACGGTCTCGCCCTCGGAGAACTTCGCGTCCCCCCCCATCGTCCACTTTTGGGGCCCGGTCCGTGAGCATGTCAACCGCGTCGCGGCGGAATTCGCGCAGCGGATCGCGCGCGATCCCTTTTGGCTGAACGTCCAGGATCCGCGGACCGCCTCCCGATCCGCCGAGGTCCTCCCGATCACCGGCGCTCGCGTCTTCGAGCTCCCCGCGGGCGCCGACGGCCGCCTGGTGCTCCAAGCCGGCGAGCCCGGGACCACCGAGGGTTCCGCAGTCGAGGGTACCACCAGCCCCTCTGAGGGGGCGCACGTCGTCCTTCGGCTCCCCCCGGTCAGCCCGATGGTGCTCCGACCCGCCTCAGACGGCAGCCCACACGGGGCGTTCGTCCTCAGCAACATCGACCGACTGGAGGACCTGAACCCGATCTTCGGGGACGGCAACGAATCGGCGATCGTCACCGCCTGCCGGGAACGCTCCGTGGTCCTCGTGCTGACCTCCGAAGGGCTGGTCCCGGTGCGGCAGTTGGAGTCGGAGTACTCTGTCGAGGTCATCTCGATGCCCGAGGAGGAATGGTGGGAAGCGGAGGTCCGCGCCGGGGTCCCGCACAATGCGGGCGGGGATACACCGGGCCCCGATGCGGGCGGATACGCGACCGGATTCCCCAGCCTGCTCCCGGACAACCCGCTGCGGGCCCGGTACGCGGGGGAACCGATGCGCGAGACGCCTCCGGAGAATGTGTATCCCTTCGGCGCCGAGTTCGTGCCATTCGAGGACTCGACGCCGGCGAACTGACCTCGATTCGGACGGACCCCGCGGGGGGGGACTCCCCCCGCCCACCGGATCTAGGGACAATCGGGCTCGCGCCCTCGATGATCTCGCGCTCCAGGGCTGGAGTCTCGATGGGCCGGGACGGATTCGAACCGCCGATCTCCGCGTTGTAAGCGCGACGTCCTAACCGCTAGACCACCGGCCCGACGTCGGGGACGGAGCCGAGCATCATGGCCCTGTCGGTCCGGGAGTCTCACAAACTCTAAGCCGTGGCGGGAGTTGGCTGTCCGCCTCCCGAAGGTCGTTCGATGGGTCCGATTGGGCGGGATCGGCAAAACGGGGTTTGAACCAACGGTTTCGGGACTCGCACCAAAACGGGAGAGTAGGCAGGTCCATCTTGGCTGTTCAGATGTCCATTCGGGTGCCCCCGAACGCTCGCGCTGCGCGTCTCGCCCGCGCCCGCGGCGCCCTCATGATCGC
Source organism: Thermoplasmata archaeon (assembly GCA_035945215.1). Lineage (GTDB taxonomy): Archaea > Thermoplasmatota > Thermoplasmata > Lutacidiplasmatales > UBA184 > Lutacidiplasma. The sequence goes on along the minus strand of DASZAJ010000009.1, from coordinate 242,769 downwards.
CTTCGCGCTGCTCCTCGGCTTCTCGGCGTACGGCACGGTCTCCCCGGCCCCGGTCCGCTGCGGTCTGCCGGGGGCGGTGGGTTGCCCCGGTGGGCTCCTGGGTCCGGACGTGGCGGTCGCGGCGGCCGGGGAGCAGTGGTTCACGGTCACGCTGTTCGACTATGGCTTCTGGATTGTCGACTCCACGACTGGCGCGAACGAGTCGAACGCGTGGAACGTCTTCGAGGGTTGGACGGTCCACGTCAACGCGACGAGCCTCGCGCCCGATGCGGCGGTCGGCGGCACGGCCTACCACGGCCTCGGGGTCGAGATCAACCAAACCGGCCAGCAACTCCTCTCCCTCGCCGCTCCTGTCGGCTCGTGGACCCCCGGCAGCTTCGTCGCGCCCCTCGCGGAGTACCACCACCAGCACCTCTGGTGCACGATCCAATGCGGGCCCGGGCACGGCGGTCAACAGGTCTGGGTCCTCAACGTCATTCCCGCCGTTCCGCTCCCCAAGGCTTCGGCGACGGCCAACGTGACCTCGGGCACCGCGCCGCTGTCGGTCGCCTTCAGCGGCGTCGCGAGCGCCGGGACCCCGCCCTACAGCACGAGCTGGGACTTCGGGGATGGCAGCCCCGCCGCCCCCGGTACGTCGACCAGTCACGTGTACACCCTCGGCGGAGACTATCAGGCGCAGTTCCGGGTCACCGACGCGAAGGGGATGGCGGCGGCGAGCAGCGTCACCATCATCGTCAACTCCTCGGCCCCCTTGCTCGCGGCGGCCCAGGCGACGCCGGACAACGCGGTCGCGCCGTTTCCGAGCGTCCTGAGCGTCGAGGCCCACGGCGGCGCGCCGCCGTACTCGTACAACTGGTCGTTCGGGGACGGGACCTCCGCGAACGGCGCGAACCTGACGCGGCATACCTACTCCGCGCCGGGGATCTACGCGGTCGTCGCGGTGGTGAGGGATTCCGCCGGCGTATCGGTGCGCGCGCTGACCTCGGTCCTCGCCGTGCCCCCCCTCGGCCGGTTCCCCGTCACCGTGAGCGCCTCCCCGCCCAACGGGACCGCTCCGATCATCGTCCAGTTGACCGCCACGCCGATGGGCGGGACGGCGCCCTACACGTACCTGTGGGTCCTCGGCGACGGGTCCACCGGCCGGGGCGCGAGCCTCGCCCACCAGTACAACCTGTCGGGCTCGTACGAGGCGAACGTCTTCGTCAGCGACGCGGCCGGCCATGTCGGTTCGGCGGCCGTGAACGTGCGCCTGGTCCCGACCGGCGGCGGAGGCGGTGGGGGAGGAGGGGACGAGCGTCCGAGCGCCGCCGGCGCGCTGACGGTGTTCCCGTTCGCGACCCCCACGGATGGGGGGACCCCGCTTTGGGTCAACGCGACGGCCTCGGTCGAAGCCGGGACCGGGGTCAACGATACCGTTAGCTGGAACTTCGGGGACGGGACGACGGGGACCGGTCCGATCATCTCCCACCGGTTCGCCCAGGTGGGGACCTACACCCTCACCGTCACGGCGTCGGACTCGGGCGGGAACCAGGGGACCAACCAGACGGTGGTCCGGGTCGAGCCGCTCGGCATGACCCTGGTGGTCAACCGATCGCTCGGGGACCCGGCGTTCTCCGTGACCGCGGCGGCCTCCGTAGTCGGAGGCACCGGCCGCTACGGGGTCGTCAGCTGGGACTGGGGCGACGGGATCACCTCCACGGGGGACCTCGCCAACCACTCCTACGCGGCGAACACGACCGGGACGATCGACATCACCGCCCAGACCACCGATTCGCTCGGCGCGCCGATCTCCGCCACGATCCCGATCTCGGTGAACCCGGTCCTCTCGGCCGTCGTGATCGCGACGCTTCCGGCCGCCCATCTGCCGCCGGTCGTGGTGGCGTTCTCCCTCCAGAGCCACGGGGGGAGCGGAGGCTACGAACCCCTCCCGCTCTGGAACTTCGGCGATGGGACGAGCACGCGGGCTGGGTCGGTCACGAACCATTCCTATACGAAGCTCGGGGACTACCAGGTCCTCGTCCGGACCAATGACAGCCTCGGCCGCGAGGTCGTCGCGTCGACCTGGGTGAACCTCTCGGTCGCGCCTGCCGCCCAGCCGGGCCATCTGGGGGGCAAACCCCCCTGGTCCCTGACCGGCGTTTCCAATCCCAACCAGGCCGCGCTCATCCTGATCGGGGTGGTCGCGGCCTCCGGGCTCGCCCTGCTCTATCGCCGCCGACGCGCGGCCCCGGCCAAGACCCGGCCCCCGGGGCGCGCGCCGCCGGCCCGGCCGGCCGCCGCGACCGCGACCCCACCGCGCCCGCGCCCCGCCGTGGGCGCGACGGGCCCCGCCCGACCCGGGCCGGCCGCCCCTCGCCCGGTCCCTCGCAAACCCTCCTAGGCCCATGGACGCGGAGCCGATCGAGGAATCCGAACTGCCGTCCGCCCCGGCCCTCGACCCCCCACCCCTCCCCGAGGTGCCGAGCCGACTGGCCCGTCGCGTGCTCCTGTTCGAGTTCGTCGTCCTGGTGGAGTACTGGATCGCGCCGACGCTGCTCGGCGTGACGAACTACGCCGGCGTCTGGTCGGACGCCGGCATCTTGCTGTTCGCCGCCTTCGTCGGAACGCTCCTCGGTCTCGTCCTGTGGCCCTTGCGGGCGCATCTTGCCCGGGCGATGCGGACCCGACGCGATCGGGTGGCCTTCCATGGGGTCTGGATCGCCGGGTTCGTCGCCGCTTTGTTCCTGACGGACGCGATCCAAGTCAGCGCGCCCGCTCCGAGCGCCTCGGCGGTCGTCGTCGGGGCGACGACGGTTTACTCGCCTTTCGGGGCCTGGCCGAGCCTGACCCTCTACGCGCCGGGGGCCGGTCTGTTCGCGACGATCGATGGGGAGATCCTCACGGTGCTCGGACTGATCGCGATCCTCGGCTCGGCCGGATTGCGCCTGACCCTCGCCCGTCGTTCGGCGGCGTGCCCGCCCACCCGCCCGGCCGGGTGGCGCACCCAGCTGGCGTCCGTCGCCGTCTGGTCCCCGTTCGGTCTCATCACCGGCTGCAGCGCCTGCGCGCCGGCCTACCTATCGGTCATCGGGATCTTCGCCCCCGCGGCCTCGAGCGGCCTGCGTGTCGTCCCCCTCGTTCCGTGGATCGGCCTCGCCGGCCTGCTGTACCTGGCGAGCTTCGGACTTTCGCTCCACCTGCTTCGGAAAGCGACCGCCCCCGGCGAGGACGCACCGTCCGACGAGAGCGGGTGAGGACGGGGGATGGACCCTCCCGGCCCTCCGAGCGAGATCTTCTGCCGACTGTGCGGCCGGCGGATGCGGCCGGCGACCCGATGCCCGGCCTGCGGGTGGGCCGACATGCTCGGACTCCTCGCCGAATCGACGCGCGCCCTCGGCTCGCCTCGAGCCGCCCTGACCCCCGGGACCTCGGGAGCCTCATCGACCTCCGACGTGACCCGTTCGGCCCCGGCCGGGATGCCCGGCCCGGCAACCCGACCTCCCTCCTCGGGCCCCGGAGCTTTACCGGCCGCGGTCGTACCCGTGGCACGCTCATCGAACGGTCCCGCCGCCGTCCCCCACGCTCCCGGGAGCGGCGCCCCGCCGGCCGTGCCCCCGACCCGCATCGCTCCGGTCCCGGGCCCTCGCCCGGCGGCCGTTCCCCCAACCGCCCGCGGTCCCGTCCCCGCCCGGCCAACGCCCCGGCCGGCGCCGCCGGCGGCCGCCGCGAGCCCGTGGACCCGGCTGCGCCGCTCCCGGGTGGCGATCGCGCTGAAGCGATTCCTGCCGCCCGTGCGGCTCGTCTGGATCTTCCTGCTCGTGATCTTGTGGAACGGCCACGCCTTCCTGGGGACGAAGACCGCCGTCCCCCTCCTGATGCTCCCCCTCGTCGGGGTTCTCACGGACCTCGGCTTCCAGGCGGTCCGGTTCCCCAAGCTGCGGGTCCCGGATGCGGCCGTGGCGAACGGGCTGTTCCTCTCGGTGATCCTCTGGCCGTCCCAGATCTCCCTCGCGCTCGTCGCGGTGGTGGTCGTGACGATCGGCCTCCGCCACGCGGTGCGCGTGGGCGGTCACCCGGTCTTCAATCCGGCCGCGGCCGGGGTCCTCGTCGCCGCCACGGTCTTCGCGCTGCCCCAACCCTGGCATGTCGGTAGCACGCTCTCGGACACCCTCCTGGTCGCGGCCCTGGGATTGGTGCTGTGGTCCCGGGCGCTGCCGACCTGGCGGATCTGGGGCCCGTACTTCGCCTGCAACCTGGCCGCTGTGGCGATGCTCGCCGGCGCCCTCGGGGGGGCCCGATCGATCCCGCTCGTACTCCAGGCGTCAGCGCTGGGGGCCACGCCGGTCTTCTTCGGGATGTTCATGGTCACCGAACCCCGGACGGCCCCCACGAACCGCAGCGCGATGATCCTTTTCGGAACGATCGTGGGATTCGCGGCAGCGCTGTTGCCGGTGGTGTTCGCCGAGTCTTCGACGATCTCCGCCCTCGGCGTTCTCGCCCCCTACCTCGCGCTCTTCGTCGGGAACGTCGTCACGATCGCCCTGCCTTCGGCGCGCGGGGTCCAGCGTCCCACCGCGGCTCCCTCCGCCGCGCCCCCGGCCCGACCGACGGGAGCGAACCGCGAGCCGACGTGAACGGCCCGGTCGAACCGACCCAGCCCTACGATGCCGGGGCGGCGGGCGAGACCCCGGCCGACCGATACGGTGGCGTGTTCCGGACGCTGTCCCTTCGTTCCGTCCGGTCGCAGGTCCGTGGATGGCCCGCGCGCAGCCTCGCCCTGGGCGTCGGGATCGTGGTCGGCTTCGCCTCGCTGCTCGCCGGAGGGATGCTCGTCCTGCTCCCCACCCAGGGGGCGTACACCCCGCTCGATGTGGTGTACGGGGGGGGACCGTCGAGCTGGTGGTTCTTCCCCGAGGTGATCATCGTCCAACCCTGGGGTTACCTTCAGCTCCCGTGGCTGCCGGCGCTCGCGATGCTCCTCGTCGCGGTCGGCGCCGGCCTCGGGAGCGCGGCGTCGGTCGGGGTCCTGGCCCGTTGGCTCCGCCAACCCCGAACCGTCGGGACGGCCCGCTCCGCCGCGGGGGTCGCCGCCGGGGCGGGGCCGGGACTCGCCTCGCTCGCCACGCTCGGGGCGTGCTGCTGCACGAGCTGCACGTCGGCGGCGGGCCTGGCGATCGTCGCCGCCGCGAGCGGCACCTCGGTGGGCACTTTGTTCCGGGTCGACTGGTTCCTTCCCGTCTTCCAGGTCGGCGTGGTGTACTTGAGCCTCCTCGCCCAGGAGCGCGCGCTCCAGCGGCCCGACTCGGGCGGGGCGCTCCCGTCCGCCCGGGATCCGAGGTTCATCGCGGGCGCCCTCCTGCGCATCGGCTTGCTGGTCGCGGGGACGACCTGGTCGCTGGCGATGTTCGTCGAGTGGGGCTCGATCGACCCGGCGAAGGCGCCGGCCGGCCTGTGGTATCACTGGATCTTCGAACACCAACTGCTCGCGATGACCGCGATCGTCGCGGCGCTGTTCCCCCGGGAGTTCAGCGGATGGTTCGAGCTCGGCGCCCCCCGGTTCACGCTCCCGGTCGCGCGGGTCGCCCTCCTCGGGGCGGCGGTCAGCTGGGGGACCTGGGTCCCCCCGGCCCTGACCTCGATCGGGCTCGGCGGACTCGTCAACGAGCTCCTCGGCTACCTCGGCCAGCCCGGGTCTTGGGGGGCGATAGCCCCGGACGCGCCGGTCGGCCCCGGACTGGTCTTCCACTGGGCGTTCCAGCACCTTTTGCTCGCCGGCTTTGCGGCGGCCCTCGCCCTCGCGCCCCATCGGGCGCTCGCGCCGATACGGGCCACCCTCTCGACCGAATCGACCGTCGGGCCGAGCGGGATCGCGGCGCCGATGGCGCCGGCTTCCTAGCGATCTCGTCCGGGCGCGCGCCTCGGGGCCCGGGGGGAGGCCGGCCATTCCGGACGGCGGATACGTCGAGGCCCGAGCGCTCCCTGTCCGAGGGGGAGCGGGCTCAATCCTTCGGCCGGGTCCCCGAACGGCTGCGGGCCGCCACCAATGCCAGGATGGCGGCGACGCCGGCGGCGAGGGCGATCGACTCGAGGGCCGAATCGGTCAACGTCCACGCGGGGAGGACCCCCCGGGGGAAGGCGGAGAGGTTGAGCGCGATCCACGGATCGTACTCGAGCTCAGTGTACCCGCCCCGCGGCGCGGAGAACTGGAACAGGACCGTGGACGTCGATTCGTCGGTCGAGAACGTCTGCAGCGCTCCGACCGTGCTCGTCCCCCCCGGGCCGCTAACGTACCCGACGGAGGCCGACGTGGCCCACGACAGCGTGGCGACCGTCGACCCGGTCCCGTTCGCCACCTCGATGATCGAGTCGGGGGCCGGCCCGGCCCGCAGGGTTGTCGAGGGGACCGCGGCCGATCCGATCTCCATCCCGAGTGAGTCCTGGAAGTTGACCCAGGGCCATTGGGCGACGCCGACCACGAACCGGACGGTCCCCGGCGACCCGGCGCTCGATCCGTTGAGGGTGAAGCATAGGGAGAGGTTCGCCTGCCGCGGCGGCAGCCCCATCGGGGCGAGCTCGTCGCGGACCCCCCAGGTCCCGGTGGTCGAGAAGACCGGCACGGTCGCGTTCAGCCAGACCATCGTCCCCCCGGCCGAGGGCTGGGCGACGACCCCCCAGCTCAAGTTCTGGGTCCGCAGCGGCGAGTAGGCCGTCAGATTCCCGCTCGGCGTGAGCTCCGCGACCTCATCGAACGTATGCGCGGAGGCGATCTGCGGGTTTCGATCGGACGCGACGGAGAACGACGGAAGCGGGTTCGAAAACGCCAACGTGATCACGCCGTTATCCCAGGGACCGACGGCACCGCCCAGCGTGCGGTTCGGGGCCGACCCGGAAGCCGGCCCCGTCCGCCCGACCTCCGCGGCCCACGGCAAGGTCAGCGCCAAGCTCAGGAGGATTCCCGCGAGGAGCGGTCCCCAGGACCGCCGTGACGGGGCTCTCCGGTGCCCTCGTCCTGCCATCGAACGAATCCCCATCCCGCCGAGGGAATTGATGGGTTTTGGCGCAAGCCCCGCTTTCGTTGGTGCGTGGGTCGAAACGGCGGGGGGCGAAGTCATCGGAGCAGTGCGCTCCACGTCTCCACGAAACGGTCGACGATCCGGTCCCGGAACGATTCTCGATAGAGCCCGAGCAGCTGCGCCAAGCGCTGGGGGTGGGTCGGCCGGTACCGCCGGAGGTTGCCGTCCCGGTAGGCTTCCACCGCCCCGCCGGCCAGCAGCGCCCGCAGGTGGAACGAGGTGGTCGAGAGGCTGAGGCCGACCTCGTGGCTCAGTTCGCCCGAGGTCAGGCCCGGGCGGGCGGTCAGGGCGATCAGCAGACGGCGCTGGGTGGCGCTGCGCAGCGAGCGGAGCAGCTTGCGGTCCTCCCAAGCCACCTGGGGCCGGAAGTAGTAGTCGCGCCGCCCGCCCCGCTCCCGTCGGACGGCACCGGCCCGGGTCAGCTGGTCGAGGTGGTAGGCGGTCTCGCCCCAGGCGAGGCCCGAGAGTCGCTGGACCTCGCGGGCGCTCGCGCCGGGGTGTTCCCCGACCACCTCGTAGATCCGGCGCCGGGTCGGCTGGTCGAGTAGGTCATCCATGCTTCTCCGCGGCGCGATCGGGCGGGCGGCGGACAAGGGAGAGGTACAGGAGCAGCACCGCGACGACGGCGAGCCCGAGCGGCACGTCGTCGACCCCGAGCCCGCCCCCGTATCGCGGAGACAGTTGGTGGAGGAGCGCGAGCGCCCCGATCGCCGCGAAGACGCCCTGGGCCCCGGCGACGGCCCCGAGGCGACCGTCCCGGTACCGCGCCGCGGCCGTCGCCGCGATCCCGAGAAGGATCGCCGAGAGACCGGTGAGCAGGGTCGCCAAGGCGACCGCGATCAGGTCCACGCCCCTAGACGGGGACCGAGCGTATTTGGTTGTTCCTTCGGACGCTTTCGACGCGCCGATCGGACGGTATCCGGGTTCCTACCGAGGGGCACGGAAAGCACGGAGCTTCACGTTCGGGAGATCGACCCCTCGTGGGCGGCGGGGCCGGCGGGCTGAACGATAACCGCGATCCTCCGGTCGGCGCGCCGAACCGGTCACGTGGGGGCATCACGCCATTCGAAAGCCAGTTCGAAAGCCCGAATGGGCTCAGGTCCCCCCCTAGGGGGTTGCCCTGCGACGCCCGAGGACCAGGGTTCCGCCCCAAGGGTGCAGACCGCGAGGTGGGCGATGGCCCGGCGGGCGGCCGGGCGGGAGAGATCGCCGGAGTCGGCCGGCGGGCCCTAGGGCGGCGCCACGGTATCGTCGCCCGGTTCCGTCTCCTTGGAATCGGGAAGGGTCGCCTCGCGGACCCGGTGGCGCAATCGCACACCGAGGCCCCGGCGCAGTTCGTTGAGCAGGCGGCCCGGGAGCGCCGCTTCCCCTACGGCCAGCAACGACCCGTCGCGGACCACCAGCACCGCATCGCCCGCCCGGATCGCCGGGTCGGCCCGGGCGATCCCCGGGAGGAACAGGTCGCCCTGCATCGGCACCTCCGGCCGGGCTTGCACCTCGAGGGGATGCTCGGGGGCCATCCGAAGCGCGCCTTCGACGGTGAGCTGGAAGAGACCGCGCTCCTCCCGCCAGGTGGCGAGGTCCTTGCCCGCCCCGTCGGTCAGCCGCTGGAACCACGGCCGCCCGTGCAGGCGGGTCGGGGATCGGAAGAGGCGCGCCGCGCTGGCGCGACCGAACTGGAACGCCGCGACCTCCATGAGCTCCTCCCGGACGACCGTCAGGGGCCCGCCCTCGATCGGCGGCCATTCGGCGAGCGCCCCTTCGGCCTCGCGTCGCAATCGGTCCAGGGAGGCGGCCGAGCCGGTCCGACCGTCGACCGCGGTCCAATGTACACCGGGTCGAGGTCCGAGGGCGCCCTCGAGGAAGGAGTACTCGGCCCGGTCAAGGTGGACGAGCACGGTCGGATACTCGCCGGCCCCCAGCAGGTGTCCGAGCGCGCCCGCGACCGCATGGCGCTCGTCCTCCTCCCACTCGTGGGTGACCGGGATATCGTAGTGGCGCGCGGGCGGGACGTCCTCGAGCTCCCGAGGGACGAGGCCGATCGGCGAGGTGACTGACACGACGTGGAGCCGGGCCCGGTTGGGGACGCCTTCGAGGGCGTTCATGACACGCCGATGGGACGGTGAGGATCGGTACGGTTTCGTTTGGGAGCACGGGAGCACGAGGAGGACGCGTTTCGATGGGGGAGGACGGTAGCGGGCCAGGAATCGGGCCCGGAACCGGGCGACCTCGGGTCGTCGGCGGGATTCCCGAAGGACATAATCCCGGGAGCCCGACCCCGTAACCGGGGCGCGTTCCTCCAGGGCGGGACCCAGCTCCGCGTCGGCGTACCGGAGGAGCTCGGCGAGCACCGGCTCGGCCGAAAGGCGCGCCTCGACGAGCTCGCGGAGCCGCCGGGCGCGTAGCGCGCTGCGCACCCGTCGCATCTCCCGGTCGAGCTGCCATTGCGCGTGCCGTCCCTCCGCCGGGTCGCTGGCGGTGGCGCACGCCGGGCAGTCACAGGCCGTCTCCGCGTCGGAGGCGGCCCGGTCGAACACCCCCAACTCCGGCGATAGGAATTCCCCTTCGGCCGAGCGGACCAGGGCCTCGGTGGTGTCGACCAGATCGACGCCAAGATAGACCAGGAGTGCGAGGCGGTGCGGGAGCGCCACCCGAGGCGTCCAGAGCAGGGGGTCCGCCCCGAGCCGGCGGCGGATCTCCCCGATCGCCCTCACGAACGGCTCCCCCTCGGCGAAGAGCGGACGGGCGTTCGCAAGGACCACCGCTTCCGGAGCGGCGGCCGCAAGCCCGGCCCAACTGTCCTCGTCGAGGGGCCAATGCACGACCCAGATCCCCGGCGACGCCTCATGGGCCTCGCTCCGGGTGCCCGAGACCTCGGGGGTGGGGAGGGGGAAGTCGAGGCGGAGTTCCTGCGCGCCGTCGGAGAGCCGGAGCGATCGGGTGCCGGGGAGCGCTTCGCCGGGATCGAAGAGGGTCATCGGGAAGCCGATCGATCCATCGGACCCGGCGCCCCCGCCGGGCCGACTCCCGATGACCGAAGGCACCGAGAGGGGTATCGGCCCGAGCCGGGCGCGACCGGAAACCGCGAGGCCCTCGATGAACTCGTACTCTCGCATCAGGCCGGCCTCCTCGCGCCCCCCGGCACGAATCCATAAGACGTCGGCACCCGGCGGATTCTACCCACGCCGGGCGGATCCGGTCGCTCGTCCCGAAGATCGGGGCGTCCCCCGCCGCGGCCTCGAGCGCCCGACGCGTCGTCTCCCCGATCCCTGTGCTTCGGGCTCGAGCCGAGACCGCCTCGGTCGGTCCGCACTGTCGATCGTTTCATCCGCATCCCTAGAGCCGGAAGTTCACCCGAGACCGAATGGACTCGGGCCGAAGATCGCCACCACGACCCCCACCAGGAACACGGCGCCGAGCACCATGTGCAGGGCGAAAGGGGCGCGCACCTCGGACGGATGGTCGATCAGTCGGCGGTCGGCGCGCGCTGCGAGCAGCCCGATCGCGCCGAGGGCGAGGTAGTACGGGAACGTGAGCCGCTCCGCGACCCCGAATACAGCGAATGCTCCCAGGGCGGCGGCGTGCAGCAGCGCGACCCCCCTCGCAGAGGCGCGCTCACCGAAGCGCGTCGGGATCGAAGAGAGACCGAGCGCCCGATCCGAGCCGACATCGCCGAGGCTGTGCACGGTCTCGAACGCGGTCCCCCAGGCGAGCATCCCCACGATGGCGCCGATCGCCGGGATCGGCAGGCGCCCCTGCACGGCGACGAACGCCGCAGCGGGGGTGATCGCCTCGACGAGACCGAGGTAGACCGTCGTGCCCCAGCCGAGGCGTTTCGTGTAGCTGTATCCGAGGATGAGCGCCAGGGCGACCGGGGCGAGCCCCAGCGCGAGCGGGTTGAGAAGGAACGCGGCCACGACGAGCACGAGCGCATTGCCGGCCACGAACGCGAGCGCCGTGCCCTCGGAGAGGCGGCCGGTGACGAGCGCGCGACGCTGGGTGCGGGGGTTCTCGCGGTCCTGCGCGCGATCGGCCCATCGATTGAAGCTGTGGCCGGCGTTGCGGGCGGCGACGAACGCGACGACGACGAGCGCGAACGTACGCGCCGACGGGAGCCCGCCGGCGGCCACGATGAGGAAGGCCAGGGCGAAGGAGAGGTTGAGACCGAGATTCTGGATCTCGAGGAATCGGCCCAGCTCCGCTAGCCTCCCCGTTTCGGGAGGCGGCGTCACGGGGCGGACCGCTTCCAGAGCTTTTCGAGGAGACGATCGGAGGCGATCAGCGCATCGACCCGGGCGGCCGCCGCCGGATCGGGCCGGATCTCCACCGGCCACTCCCTCGGGAAGCCGTCCTGGGCGTTCTTACGGGTCGCATCGATGCCGATCTTCGCCCCCACGTTCGGGACCGCGTTGGAGATCGACAATTGGTCGACCGGCCCCTCGACGAGCTCGAGATCCCGACCGGGATCGGCCTGCAGTCCGACCCGATAGAGGACCTCGGAGAGGTCGTGGACGTCCACGTCGTCATCGACCACGACGACGTAGCGCGTGAACATCAGCTGGCCGAGGCCCCAGAGCGCGTGCATGACCTTCCGGGGGTGTCCGGGATAGGCCTTGCGGATCGCGACGACGGCGACGTTGATGAACAGGCCCTCGACGGGCAGGTTCATGTCGACGATCTCGGGCAGCACGAGCCGCACCACCGGGAGGAAGATCCGCTCCACCGCCTTGCCGAGCACCGAGTCCTCGGTCGGGGGCTTGCCGGTCACCGTGCTCAGATAGATCGGCCGGGCCCGGCGGGTCAGGTGCGTCACGTGGAAGACCGGGAACGGTTCCGGGGCCGAATAGTAGCCGGTGTGGTCCCCGAAGGGGCCCTCGACGTGCCGCTCGGCCGGGTCGACGTAGCCTTCCAGCACGATCTCGGCCTGGGCCGGGACTTCGAGGTCGACCGTGCGGGCGCGGACGAGCTCGAGCGGATCGGATCGCAGGAAGCTGGCGAAGACATAGTTCGAGATCCCCTCCGGTACCGGCGCGAGCCCGGCGAGGATCGTGACCGGGTCGGCGCCGATCACCGCGGCCACCTCCATCCGAGCGCCGCGCGCCGCCCATTTGCGGTAGTTGTTCCGGCCGACCCGGTGGACCTGCGCGTGGAAGCCGAGCGTGTCCCTCCCGTACTGCTGGAGCCGGTAGATCCCCGTGTGGGCCTCGCCGGTATCCGGGTCCTTCGTCACCACCACGGGGAAGGTGATCGTCGGGCCGGCGTCGCCGGGCCAGCATTGGAGGATCGGCAGGCTCGAAAGGTCGATGGCGTCGGTCTCGACCTCCTGGCAGGGTCCGGAGGCTACCCGCTTCGGTCCCAGGGATCGCACCGTCTGGAGGAGATCGATCGTGCCCGCGAGGTCGCGTAGGGCCGCCCCGATCCCCGAGGGCGGCTTGAGCCGCACCAGCCGGCCGATCCGATCCGCCGTCTCCGCCAGGTCCCCGACCCCCAAGGCCCGGGCGATCCGCCGGGGCGACGCGAGCACGCCCATCGCCACGGGCATCGAGGCCCCGACCACGTTCTCGAACAACAGCGCCGGGCCATCGCGGGCGACGACGCGCCGCGTGAGCTCGGCCACCTCGAGCTGGGGTCGTACCGCCGCGGCGACGCGCAGGAGATCGCCGGATTTCTCGAGGTCGTCGAGGAACTCCCCGAGCGACCGGAAGACCATGGGGCGCCGACGATTCGACCGTCGTATTTAACCCGCCGCCGCCGTGCCGGGGTTCACCGCTGAACCGAGGGGGCCCCGATGCAGACGGTCACGCTCGAATTCGATACCGACGCGCTCGCCGCGCTCGGGATCATCCCCCCCGGGTTCTTCGATCGCTACGAGGAAGTCGAACTTTTGGAGACCCTGCGCCTCGAGAGCGGATGGCGGCTGCAGCTGCTGCGGCTGCGCCGGCGGGGCAGCCTTCGGTCGGAACGGGAGCTCGAGCGGGAGTCGCGCCGGATCCGACGGCTCTACGGCCTCGAGGGGTTCGAGCTCGTCGAGCGACGGCCGAGGACCCGCGACTACATCGTTCTCGTGCGCCAGCGCAACCCGACGGTCCTGCGCGCCCTCATCGAGCTCGCGGGCGGGGAGATCGCTCCGACGGCCCCGTTCCGGGTGAGCGCGGCAACGACGATCGCGAGCTTCCGGTCGGAAGAACGGGCCCTGCGCCGCGTCCTGGCGCGGCTCCGACGCGAGGGGATGCCGTTCCGGGTGGTTCGGACGTCGAGCCGGCCGTTCGTCTCCGACCCCGGGGCCGCGTCGCTGACGGAACGGCAACGCAGCGTCCTGGCCCGTGCCTGGACCCTCGGCTACTACGCCGTCCCCCGGCGGATCACCTTGACCCGCCTCGCCCGCACGACGGGGCAGAGTCCCCCGGCGCTCGGAAAGATGCTCCGCCGCGCCGAGCGCCACCTCGTCTCGCGGTTCCTATCCGCCGAGCCCCCGGCGGATCTGCTCGAGGGCTCCGGCGACGGGGAAAGGTAGAAGGGGCCGGGGACGTCGAGGGCGCGTGGCGAGACGGACCGCGCGTGTCCGCGTCGAGTCCATCGGTCCCGGACCGGCGCCCCCAGTGCCCGCGCGGGCGACGGCGGGCTCGGCGTGCTTCGATTTGGCCGCGGCCGAAGCGGTCTCGCTGACACGGGCCCGCGTGAGCCTCGTGCGCACCGGCTTCAAGATGCGGGCGCCGCCGGGCAGCTTCCTGGAGGTCCGGCCCCGCAGCGGGTTGTCGACCCGCGGGGTGCTGATGGTCAACGCGCCCGGCACGATCGATCGAGACTATTCCGGCGAGGTCCGGGTCCCGTTGACCTACCTGTTCCCCGGGCGGTATCGCGTTCGCGTCGGGGATCGGATCGCGCAGATCCGAGTCGTTGCCGACACCCCCACGACGTTCGTACTCGGGAAGGTCCGCGCCCGCCCGGGCCGCAAAGGCGGCTTCGGCAGCACCGGTCGGTGATCGGCCGGTTCAGCCGGTCCCCGGGAACTCCTCCAGCGACCGCTGGACGACATGCGGGGGCGGGGCGCGCATCGTGCCCGACTGCGCCTCGAGCTCGATCTGCTCGAGCATCTCGTGCATCCGTCGCTCCTTCCCGCGGGCCGATCGCTGCAGCCCGACGTCGCGGGTCCCCTCGGCGACGAGGACGACCACCCGGCCGGCCCGGGCCCGCCCGGTCCGACCGCGGCGTTGGATCGACCGTATGACGTCGGGCACCGGTTCGTAGAAGACCACGAGATCGGTGTTCGGGATGTCGAGGCCCTCCTCGGCCACGGAGGTGGCGACGAGGCAGTTGATGCCGCCGGTCCGGAATTCGGCGAGCTTGTCCGCCTGCTCGCGCTGGCTCATCCCGGCATCCTCCCCGTGCGAGGCCTGGCCGACGAAGCGGGCGGCCCGGATCCGGGGATCCGCGAGGGCGGCGAACTCCCGGTACAATAGCTCGGCGGTCTGACGGTATTGCGTGAAGACGATGGCCCGCGACTCCGGCGACCGATGGAGCTGCTCGGTGACGATGTCGAGCGTCTTCTGGACCTTCGGATGTTCGAGGTCGAGCCCGCGCAGTCGCGCGACCACCTCGACGACGTCCGGGTCGCCCAGGAACGCCCGCAACGCCGGCGACGGCTTGAGATCACCCTGGCGTCCGAGGAAGGCGCGTAGCGCCTCGACGCCCTGGGTTTCGACGAGCTCGAGGGCGTGCAGGCCCTTCATCGCGCTCGCCTGGGCGGTGACGGCCGACCAGACCCCGGCGCCGGCGTTCTCCTGCCGGAGCCGCGCGGCGCGGATCTCCCCCTGCAGCCGCGCCCCCACCTCCAGCAATTGGCGTCGGGAGACGGCGCCCGAGGGGAGCCGGTGGAGCTCCGTAAGCCGCTCGGTCTGGCGACGGACGGCGGTCCGAAGCCGGACGGCCAGGTGTTGGACCTCGGCCGGCACCGTCACCGGAACGGGCTCGACCCCGATCCCGTGGACGAACGGCGCCACGTCCGGGTCCTCGGTCTTGCGGTACTCGACGTGCTCGAGCCCCAGGTTCCGCCAGACCTCGCGCACCG
Source organism: Thermoplasmata archaeon (assembly GCA_035945215.1). GTDB lineage: Archaea > Thermoplasmatota > Thermoplasmata > Lutacidiplasmatales > UBA184 > Lutacidiplasma. The sequence continues at coordinate 227,649 of DASZAJ010000009.1, read as the reverse complement.
TCTGGATCTGGGAACCCGGCGAGGCGGTCATGGCGAGGACGCGGGCATGGGCGCGATCGAGGTTCGCCCGACCGATCCCGACGTACGGGTAGTCGCCGACGGCCCGGTGCGCCTCATCGAAGACGATGAGCGACAGGCTCTCGATCGGGAAGTCGCCCTGGGCGAGGTCGTTCGCGACGACCTGGGGGGTGGCCACGATCACCTGGGGCGGGTGGAAGAGGGTCGCCCGGCGGGCGGCGGCGACGGCGCCGGTGAGCACCAGCGGCGCCGGGGCGAGGAGGGTATCCTCGATCGACCGACCGTGCTGCAGGACGAGGGGACGGGTCGGCGCCATCAGGAGGACCGACTGCGTCGGCGCTCGGCGCAAGGCCTCGGCGATGACCCGCAATGCGATCGCCGTCTTGCCCAACCCGGTCGGCAGCACGACCAGGGTGTTGCGATCGATCGCCGCCGACGCGATGTGGGCCTGGTAGGTCCGGTCCTCCAGGACCCCGGGGCGGATCCGGGGGTGCTCGACCGTGGACATCCTGGCGACCCGGACGTCCTAGGCCAACGCGATTAAGTATTGGACGGGTCCCGCCGACCGATGGTCGATGTCTGGCTCCTGGCCCTCGTCGTAGCCGGTTCGATCATCGCCCTGCTCTTCCAGGGCGCCGCGATCGTCCTCGCGCTCGCGATGCCGGCCCTCGAACCGCCGGTGACCGACCGCTCGGGGAATCGTAGTCGGGTGAGCGCCATCGTGGCCGCGCGGAACGAGGAGACGGACCTCCCGGCGTGCCTCGACGACCTGATCGCCCAGTCGTATCCGGACCTCGAGATACTCGTGGTCGATGGCGGTTCGACGGATCGGACCCGGGACGTAGCGCGGGCGCGGGCCCCCCGGGTCCGCCTGATCGAAGAACCCCCGCTCCCGCCCGGCTGGGTCGGGAAGAACTGGGCGTGCGACGTCGGATACCGCGCCGCGACGGGCCATTGGCTGCTCTTCACCGACGCCGACATGCGATACCATCCGGACACGGTGCGGGCGACGGTGGACTGGGCCGAACGCGAGAACGCCGACCTCGCGACGCTTGCCCCCCGGATCGTCACGTCGGGCTTCTGGGAAAAGGTCGTCATGCCGTTCTACGCCCAGATGGTGCTGACCTACTTCCGGACCCCCCGAGTGAACCGAGCGGACTCCCGGGCCGCGATGGCCAACGGCCAGTTCCTGATGGTCCGTCGCGAGGCCTACGAGCGTATCGGTGGCCACCGCGCGATCCGCACCTCGGTCCTCGAGGACGTCCGGCTCGCCGAGGAGTTCCGCGCGGCCGGCCGGACCCTCCGGGTGGCCTGGGCCCCGGAACTGATCTCGACCGAGATGTATCGGACGCGGGCCGAGATGTTCGAGGGCCTGCTGAAGAACGTGCACGGCGCCCGGTTCTCCGCCGTTCGACAGGTCGGCTTCCTGGTGGGCCTCATCGCGTTCTTCTGGCTCCCCCTCTTGGTCCTACCGCTCGGGCTGCTGTGGGGCCTGCCCGCGCTCGCTGTCTGGGGGGCCTTCCTGTACGGCGCCCTCTTCGGCAAGCACGTGGCGCTGGCCCGCGGCCTTCGGACCCGCGGTTGGTACGGGCTCGCGTTCCCCCTCGCGGTGGGCTACTATCTGGTCCTGGTGGCCACGTCGCTCGGTCGCGGACTGCGGCACCGCCCCCTGGCGTGGAAGGGCCGAAGCTACCCGATCGAACGTTGAGCGTGCGCCGGGGCTCGACCCCCCGGGAACCTTAATCCGAGCGGCCCGCTCCCAAACGATCGGACGATGGCCGGATCGACCCCACCTACCTACGACCAGTTCATCGGCGGCGCCCCGGTCCCCGCCGCGAGCGGCGATCGGCAGACCCTGCTCGACCCGGCGAACAACCGACCGATCGCGGCGGTCTCCGTGGCCGGGCCGGACGACGCCCGCCACGCGATGGAAGCCGCCCAGGCCGCGTACGAGGCGTCCTGGTGGGCCACCGACGACGGGTCCCGCCGGGGCAAGGTGCTCTATCGGCTCGCCCAGAAGATCGAGGAGCGGCTCGAGGAGTTCGCCCGTCTGGAGACCCTCAACGTCGGAAAGACGCTCAAGGAATCGCGCGGGGACATCGGCTTCGTAGTCCGCACGCTCGAGTACGCCGCGGGCCTCGCCGACAAGGTCCAGGGCGAGACGATCCCGGTCCCGGGGACCCGGCTCGATTTCACGCTGCGGGAGCCGCTCGGCGTCACGGTCCACATCGCCCCGTGGAACTACCCGCTCCTGCTGTCCATGCGCTCGGTCGCGCCGGCGCTGGCCGCGGGGAACGCCGCCGTGCTCAAGCCGGCGAGCCTTACCCCGCTGACCGCCCTCGCGCTCGGCCAGCTGTCCAAAGAGGCGCTCCTGCCCGACGGCATCCTCAACGTGGTCGCCGGGCCGGGAACGGCGGTCGGGGAGGCCCTGGTCGCCGACCCGAGGTGCCGGCATGTATCGTTCACCGGCGGCGGAGAGGCCGGACGACGCATCGCGGAGGTCGCCGCGCACCACGTCGTGCCGACGACGCTCGAGCTCGGCGGGAAGGGGCCCGTGATCGTTCTGCCGGATGCCGACCTCGACCGCGCGGCCCGAGGGGTCGCCTTCGGGATCTTCGGCAACGCCGGCCAGATGTGCTGGGCCGGCTCGCGGCTCCTCGCCCACGGCGCGATCGCCGAGGCGCTCGTGGGCAAGGTCGCCCGCATCGCGGAGAAGTACGCGATCGGGCCGGGCACCTCCGACACCGCCGAGATGGGTCCGCTCGTCTCGCGCGGCCACCTCGACAGCGTCGTCGCGTTCATCTTCGAGGCGAAGGACGCCGGGGCGAAGGTCGTCGCCGGGGGGGATCGGCCGGTCGAGCCCGCCCTTTCGGAGGGGAATTTCCTGCGCCCCACGGTCCTCTCTGAGATTCCCCCGGGGGCCCGCATCCTGCGCGACGAGGTCTTCGGACCGGTCCTGGCGGTGTCGACGTTCGCCGACCCGGAGGAGGCGGTCCGGCTCGCCAACGCCACCCGATTCGGCCTCTTCGCTTCGGTCTGGACGAAGGACCTGACGAGCGGCCTGCCGATCGCCCGTCGCATCGAGGCCGGGATGGTCAGCCTCAACGAGGCCCCGGCCACCTTCCCCCAGACGCCGTTCACCGGATTCAAGGAGAGCGGCCTCGGGTTCGAGCAGGGGATCGATTCGGTGCGGGCCTATACGCGGCGGAAAAACGTCCTCATCAACTACGGGGTCCCCAAGCCGAAGGGATAGGCGACCGCGCCCGCTACGCCGTCGCGCGATGCATCACGCAGGTCATGCAGTGGGCCCCGCCGTAGCCGCCGGTGATCTCGCGCAGGCCGAGCGGCACGGCCTCGATCCCCCGGTCGCGCACCGCCGGGATGTGCGGGAAGAACCCGCGGCCGGACCGCAGCGTCGCGCGCTCCCGCCGGACGAGATCGAACAGCGCCCGATAGCGGCGCGGGTGCCGTCGCGCGGACTCGGCCAGGCCGAGCAGGACCCCCTCAAACTCCTGCTCCACGTCGACGGCCAGGATCTTCCGGTCGCGCACGCACAGGAAGTTCGACGCGTACCCCATCTGCTCGAGGGTCGACAGTCCGATGACCTCGAACCGCTTCTCGGCGAGGTACTCGCTGAGGGAGCGGGTCCGGGATTCGCGCACCATCCGACCGCGACCCGACCGGCGGTACACCTCGACCCGGGCGGCGCGCATCAACACCTCGCACCCGACGGCGATCTTCTCCCCGGGCAGGTTCAGGTACGAATCGAGGTGCATGTACAGCATCGGATCCGGGGTCGGGCCCGGGATCGCCGGATGGGCCGGCTGGTGGACCAAGCCCACCTCGTCGAAACCGGTCGGCATCGCCAGGAACTGATGCGCCCCGCTCGCATTGGTCCGGTCCCCGAGCCCGAGCAGCGCGAACGCGCCGGCCGGCAGGAAGTCCCCGCCCTCCAGGGTACCCGGCGGGCGGATCGCCCCGGCGATCGTCGCGCCGGAGGCCCGTAGGAGGCGCGCGGTGAGCTCGGTCTCGTGCCGCCGCTGCGGTTTCGACATCCGTCCCAAGACGAAGCCCCCGGCGGTGAGCGCCTGGGGGTCCCGCAGGAAGAACAGGTTGGCGAGCGGCCCATCGAGCTCGACGTGCGGCAAGCTCCCGCGGGCGCCCGGCCGACGTTCGAGCCGGATCGACGGCCGGAGCAGGAAGATGTTGAACAGCGTTTCCGCATCGAACGCCGGCAGGTTGCGGCGGAGCGCCGCGCGGGCGCGCGCGACCATCTCCTTCGGGCCGGAGTAGCGCACCCGCTTGGCGGCGTCCGCCCGGAACTGCTCGACGACCTTCGGATGCCGGCGTTCGACCTCGAGCGCGAACCGCTTGAGCCGCAGGACGCTCACCCCGGCATCGGTGAGCGCGTGCTCGAGGGCCGTGTGCTCGTAGATCGCCTGGTCGACGCTGAACGCCCGCTCGAATAGGAACGAGTAGGGGGCCAGGAGGCCGAAGAAGAGCTCGATCCCGGGGCGATGGACCAGGACCTCGCGCAGCGGATGCCACTCGGCCCGGGCGCTGTTGCCCATCGGACCCCCATGCCGGTGCCTCGTAAGGCCTCCCGGGGCACGTACCGAGAGGAAAGGTCGCGGGACCCGGCGGATGGGCCGGGCGAGGTCGGTTCGTACGAAACGGGGAAAACCCCACCCTCGGGTCGGTAGGGGCGCCGCGTGACCGAGATCGCGAAGAGCTGGGGCACCTGCACCTATTGCGGGGACGCCGTCCCGCCGGATGTCGCGAAGTGCCCGACGTGCGGCAACGCCCGCTCGGTCGGCCCCGGACGCCCCCCCGCGATGCCGGGTCGGGAACGAAGGCACCTGCGCCTCGTTCAGGGGGTCCGGTTGACCCTGGTGGTCGGCGTCGTCGGCCTGCTCGCCTACCTGATGGTGAGCGCGGCGTTCGTCCCGCCGGCGAGCGTTTCCGACCCGCTCACGACCCGCGGCCCGTGGGTGATCGGCCCGGGGAACTTCACCGCGCTCGGCGGGGAGGTGACGGGCGACGACTACGTGGTCGGAAACTATTCGGTGAACGCGCCCGCGGGCGCGCCCGTGTCGTTCCTCGTCTTCAACAACACCGAGTTCTCGGCGTTCAGCGAACACCGCAACGCGACGCCGATCGACCGGATCCCGGCGACCTCCCACGCGCAGATCGTCTTCTCCGCCCCGTACACCGACACCTTCCACTTCGTCTGGGTGAACGGCTACGCCCCCACCACGGGGATCGTGCTGACCGTGTTCGTCGTGACGAACTACGAGTCGAACGCGCTCGTCGAGTAGACCGGCCTACCCGACGACGTCGGCGAGGCGCTTGAGGAACTTCGCGGGCACCTGGTCGGTCAGATAGACCGTCCGCGCCGCCTTCATGATCACGATCCCGTCGCCCCGCGCGGCACGGGTGTCGATCGCCAGGATCACCGGATCCGGATGGCGAACGGCCCCGGCGGCCCGGGCGTCCTCGGCGGTCTTGGAGAGATGGACCTTCTTGCGGTCCGAGGGCTTGAGCCCCACCTCGAGCACGATCTCGGACTCCGCCGGGGTGACCGGGAAGAACAGCTCGTCGGGGATGTCCTCGGTCGGCAGGTCAAGATCGATCTCGATCGTGTGGCCGTACGTCGCGCGGATCCGCTCGTCCCGGACCTCGTAGCGGCCCTTCGGATCGCTCTCGGCGATCGCCGCGAGGTGGTGGGGTCGCAGCCAGTGGTACCCCCGGTGCCGGCCGGCGATCGCCTGCACGAGGCGGGGGAGGGGGATCCAGCCGTGCGGCTCCATCTCGAGCCCGTACTTCTCCGGGAAGTGGCGCAGGATGCCGGTCATGACCCGGCCGAGGTGGTCGAGCTCATGATCGTTCATCAGGAAGCGGCCGGGCTGCCCGCAGACCGGGCAGTTCTCCTCCCGGAAGAAGCCGTGCTGGGCGCATTCCTTCAGCATCGGAGGCCGGGCACCGCCCTACGACTTGACTTTCTCGGCCTTCTTGTCGAAGTCCGAGAGCGCGTCCCCGTAGACGTCGGAGAGGTCCTTGAGCACGCGCTTGAGCACCTGCTGGGGCTTCTCGCCCTTCGTCCGCAGGTACAGGGACGGTCGTTCGAGGAACGGATGGCCGAGGTAGTAGCGCGCCTCGACGACCTTCTCCTCGGCCTGGAGCGCTTCGACAAGGGGGACGAGCAGGGTCTCCTCCTCCCGGGGCAGCTCGACCCGGAGCATGTCGTGCTCCTTCTCGACCACCCGGATCTCCATGGCTCGCCGAGCACCCGGGGTGCCTTCATAACGATGGCGCCGCTCGACGGGGGGAAACCTCGCGGGCGAGGAATCATTTTATCCGACGGCCTGTCGAGACCGCGCGACGGATGCGGGTCCTGTTGGTGGGCGCGGGCGCCCGGGAACATGCGATCGGCCAAGGGCTGGTGACGGCCGGCGCCGAGCTGTACGCCGTCGCGCCCCAGGCGAACCCGGGGATCCAGCGCCTCGCCCGGGAGGTTCACCGGGCGAGCGCCACCGAGCCCGGGCCGATCGTCGCGTTCGCCCAGGCGCGCTCGGTCGATTACGCGGTGATCGGCCCCGAGGCGCCGCTCGCCGCCGGGGTCCCCGATGCGCTCCGGGCGGCGGGGATCCCTGTAGTGGGACCGTCGCGCTCGGCGGCGCGCATCGAATCCTCCAAGGAGTTCGCCCGCAGCCTGCTCGCCTCGCACCATGTGGACGGACTCCCGCGGCACGCGACCGTCGGGTCCGACGACGAGGTCGACCGGGCCGTGGCGGAGTTCGACGGGCCGTTCGTCGTGAAGCCCGTGGGCCTCTCCTCGGGCAAGGGGGTCTGGGTCCAGGGTCGGGACTTCCAGACGGCCCCGGAGGGGGCGAGCTACGCGAAGCGGCTGCTGACCCTCGGCGGGGATCGCGTCGTGCTCGAGGAGCGGCTGGACGGCGAGGAGTTCAGCCTGATGGCGTTCGTGTGCGACTCGGGCATCTACCCGATGCCCCTCGTGCAAGACTACAAGCGCGCCCGGGAGAACGACGAGGGCCCCAACACCGGCGGGATGGGCGCGTACTCCCAGCGCGACCACCTGTTGCCGTTCCTGTCGATGGCCCATCGGGACCGCGCCCTCGACATCGTCCGGCAGAGCGTGGCGGCGATGCACGCGGAGGGGCTGGAGTATCGGGGGGTCCTCTACGGCGGGTTCATGCTGACCGCCCGCGGCCCGTTCCTCGTCGAGTTCAACGCGCGTTTCGGAGACCCGGAGGGCCTCAATGCGCTGACCCTCTACGAGGAAGGGAACCTGGCCGAACTGCTCAGTGGGGTCGCCCACGGCTCGGTCGACCCGGCCCTCCTGAGGTTCCGCCTTCGGGCGACCGTGGTGAAGTACCTCGTGCCCCCGGGGTACGGGACCGCGCCGAGGGCCGGCGGGACGATCGAACTGGACGAGCCGCGCATCGAGCAGGCCGGCGTCCGCCTGTTCTTCGGCGACGTCGAGGCCGCCGGACCCGGCCGGTTCACGATGGGCACCTCCCGATCGATCGCCCTCGTCGGGGAGGCGAGCGCCATCCACGAGGCGAGCGCGCGGGTCGACGCGGCGCTGCGCTTCGCGAAGGGGGACTTCTATGTCCGGCGGGACATCGGCACGCGAACGGACCTGGTCCGGCGGACCGAGCACATGCGGACGCTGTTCGTCCCGGGCGCCAAGCCGTCCCCGCTCCCGTTGAGCGTGGCCGCCCCCGACGCGCCCCCCTCGAGCCTCGGGACCTCGGCCCAGGTGATTGGCGAGTGATCCCGTCCTCAACCGTCAAATAGAATCCGCCGGCTCGATCGCATCCCATGTTCTGCCCGAAGTGCAAGCGCCTGATGCGGCCGGACAAGCCGGCCCACGTCTGGCGATGCGCCGCCTGCGGCGCCACCGTGCCGCTCGGCAAGGCCCAGGAGGTGGGGCGGGTGGAGGCCGCGGGCCGCGTCGTGAGCGTCGTCGAGACGAAGACCGCGACCCTGCCCACCACCGACGAGGAGTGCCCCAAGTGCGGGAACGGGAAGGCCTACTGGGTGCTTCGGCAGACCCGCGGCGCCGACGAACCGGAGACCCGCATCCTCGAGTGCACCCAGTGCGGGCACAAGTGGCGCGAGTACCAGTGAGCGCGCCCCGGGCGTACGATCCGATCGCCCGGGTGCACTCCACCGATGCGGTCGGCACCACCGTGCGGTTGCGCGGCTGGGTGCTTCGGGCCCGTTCCTCCGGCGGGATCCTCTTCCTGATCGTGCGCGACCGGACCGGCGCGACCCAGGTCACCGCCCGCAAGGACGCAGTCGGGGCCGGCCGGTTCGCCGACGCCGAGAAGCTCCAGGTCGAGGGCGTGGTGGAGGTGCTCGGGACCGTCGCGAGCGACCCGCGGGCCCCGGGCGGCCGCGAGGTACGGGCCGAGGGGATCGAGGTGCACCACGCGGGGGAACCGTTCCCGATCTTCCAGGACCAGACCGAGGAGTTCCTGCTCGACAAGCGCCATCTGGCGATCCGCTCGCAGGATCTCGTGGCGATGGTCCGGGTGAAGGCCGAGCTCCTCGGGGCCTTCCGACGGTTCCTCGAGCGCGAAGACGTCCTCGAGGTCACGCCCCCCATCCTGACCGGGAACCCGGCCGAAGGGGGGGCCGAGGCGTTCCGCATCGACTACTTCGGTCGTCCCGGCTACCTGTCCCAGACCGCCCAGCTGTACCTGGAGGCGATGCTCGCGCCCCACGAACGGGTCTACGCCATCACCCCCTCGTTCCGCGCCGAGAAGTCGCGCACGCCCCGCCACCTGACCGAGTACACCCACCTCGAGGTCGAGCTCGCGTGGACCGACCTCGAGGGGATCATGACGTTCCTCGAGCGGATGCTCGTCGAGGTCCTGCACGACCTCGCCCAGCGCCGGCCGGAGGAGCTGACCCGCCTGGGGCGGCCGCCCGAGGAGCTCGCCCGGCTGAGCGCGCCGTTCCGCCGCGTCCCCTATTCGGAGGCGATCGAACGGCTCGCCTCCCAGAGCTTTCCCGTCGCCTGGGGGAGCGATCTCGGCACCGCGGAGGAGCGCGCCCTGACGATCACCGAGACCGTCCCGCTGTTCCTGACGCGCTTCCCGAAGGAGGTCAAGGCGTTCTACATGCTGCGCTCGACGGGCGACCCACGCACCGTGGAGGCGGCGGACCTGCTCGCCCCCGAAGGGTACGGGGAGATCGCCGGCGCCAGCGCGCGCGAGACGGACGTCGCCCGGCTGACCGAACGGCTGCGCGAGACCGGATCGCCGGTCGAGGAGTACGAATGGTACCTCGATCTCCGTCGGCACGGCAGCGTTCCGCACGCGGGCTTCGGCCTCGGCGTGGAGCGCGTGCTCCGGTGGATCCTACGAAGGGACCACATCCGCGAGACGACGCCGTTCCCCCGGACCCCGTCGCGCCACACGCCCTGAGCGGCGCTCCGACGCCCGGTTGGGCAAAGTTCATTTGTCCGCGCGCGCATGCATCGCTCGCTCTCCGAGGACCGAGGCAACAGGCGTGGGGACTCAGGAAGGATCGGGTCTAGGGGAGGCTCGCCCGGCTCCGACCGCCGAGAAGAGCGCGACGGTCGCCAAGGCGATCGTCGTCGAGCGGCTCACCCATCACGACATTCCGGAGATCTGCGCGCTGTACAAACGGGTCTGGGAGCCGTTCAAGACCGAGCTCCCCGGCGAGATCCTCCGGGCGTGGACCCCGACGGCCCTCGAGTTCACGAGCTCGATGGAGGGCGTCACCTACTTCGCCGCCCGCCGCGACGCCAAGATGGTCGGCGCGATCGCCTGCCACGTCTCCGACGGGAGCTGCCGGATCCTCCATCTCGCCGTCGACGCCGACCAGCGCCGTCAGGGGGTGGCGAGCGCCCTCGCGCATGCCGCGATCGAATGGGCCCGGCACTCCAACTGCCATTCGGTCTGGGCCGATGCCCTCGCGAAGCTCGACATGGCGGCCGCGACGTTCCAGAAGCTCGGGTTCCAGGAGTGCGGCGTGTTCCACCGCCACTACTTCACCGAGGACGTCAGGCTGTTCGAGATGGTCCTGTAGGCCCGCCCCCCGCGGAGCGGGGATCCCCAGAACGGGGCGGCGCGGTCGGGCCCTCGGCGAGCACCTTGAGCCTTCGGACCGCCTCGTCGGGCCGACCTTCCGAGTACGCCTTCGCGCTGCGGGTGAGCTCGGCGATCTGCGCGCCGACGTCCCGGCCCTCGGTCCGCTGCTTCGCGAGCTGCTCGCCCAAGCTCGCGACGTACTTCGGGAAGGAGGATTTGAGCGATCGGACCACGTCCAGTCGCAACGCGCGCAGCTGCTGCTTGAGCGGGGCGAGGCGGCCGCCGCGCAACTCGCCTTCCAGGTCCTCGGCGAGCTCTTTCGGGTCGTAGGCGATCACGAGCCCCAGGGCGCGGATGTCCCGCACGAGCTCGGTCAGCCGTTCGAGCTCCTGTCGCGCGGCGTCGAGATGTCGCTCCTTGAGCGCGAGCACCCGATCGACCTGCTGGACGACGCCGAGCGCTCGCGCCGCCTCGCCGGATCGCGCGGCCGCGGCCCCATCCTCGATCTGCTCCCGCTCGAGCCGACCGTCGATCGAGTAGGCCTCCAGCCGCTGCAGCCGGGCGAGCGTGCGCTTCTCCCAGGCCTGGAGCGCCTCCAGGGAACGCGACCGCGCGCCGCGCTCGACGTCGTCGAGGAAGCCGATCCACTCGCGATCCGGGGAACGGCGGACCCGGGCTTCCACCCATCGGGGGACCGCTGGCAGCTCGACGCCGAGCGCCGCCGCCGTCGATCGCCACTGCTCGAGGGCCTGCAGGCGCTCCGCGATGTCCGCCGAGGCGGTCCGGCCGACCGGCGCCGGGGTCGAGGCGGCGGCGGGGGCCGCGGCGAACAGGGTCCCGCACGCGGGGCACTCCGGGACGCCCTTGGGCATCGGCTCCGCGCAATGCGGACAGGCCACGGTGTCATCGCTCATGGCGAACTCCGAACGGCTCGATGCAGGGGGTGAGATTTGAACTCACGAACTCCTACGAGACCAGGACCTCAACCTGGCGCCTTTGACCAAGCTGGGCCACCCCTGCGCCGCTTCGGCGGCTACGGCACTCGGGGCATAACCTTTGCCGGATTGGGAACCCCGCCATCGGACCTCCCGAGTGAAGGAACTGGTCGCATCCCCGTAATCTGTCTTTGGGCCGGCCCCGCGGGTCCGGTCCGCCGCCGACGCCGACCCGGCCAGGGCCGGGACGCCACCCCAATCGCCCGGCGGCGAACCCCGCGTTCCCCTCGGGGGCCGCCGCGGGATGGGATTCAGGCCCGATTCGCCCCGTCCGATCGCCGCTGGAGCAAGGCTAAACCGCCTCCTTCCTAGGGCGTCGCGATGCCGACCCCGAGCCGCGCGCCGCCCCCTCGGTCCGGCGCGATCGTGTTCATCGGCCCTCGGCCGACGATGTCGTACGTCTTCGAGGTGGTCGCCCAGCTGCACAGCGGCGCCGGTCCGGTCGTCGTCAAGGCCCGCGGCCTCGCCATCGCCAAGGCGGTCGACGTGGTGGAGGTCGTCCGGCGGAAGTTCCTGATGGGCGGGGTCGCCCTGGGGACGATCCGGATCGAGACCGAGCGGCTGACGAACCGCACCGGGCGGGAGACCAACGTGAGCGCGATCGCGATCCCCCTCGAGCTCGTCGCCGCGGGCGGCGCCTCCGAAACTACCGGGGGGGCGACGCCGCCGGCCGGGCGAGGACCCACGTCCCCGCCAGATAGTCCCCGACCCGCTGGCGCTCCGGACTGATCTGGATCCCGGCCCATCCGATCGACAGGGTCAGCAGCACGAGCCCCGCGAGGACGGTCGCCACGACCACCGCGTCGAGGCCCAGGTTGGCCAGGCCGCCCGGCAGCGCGCTCGCCGAGCCGATCGGTTCGAACAACAGCGCAGTGATCAGGGCGCCCCCGACCCCCACCAGTTCCAGGGGAGCGAGCTTCGGGATGTTGCGCACCAGCGCGGCCATCGGACCCGGACGGTTTTGATCGCGGTCGGTCACCTCGAGGCCGACGGCCCATTTCCCCAGGGTCGTACCCGTGGTGGCCTCGGCGAGGACGAGGTAGAGAAACGCGTACGAGGGATACCCGATCGCCGCCGCCGCCAGGGGCAGGGAGATGGCGAGCCCACCCGCGCCGGCGGGCGCCTCGAAGGCGATGACGATCCAGACCAGCACGGCCGCCGGAAGGGTCACGGCGAGGTCGAGTCCGAACGCCGCCCCGCGTCGCGCGGCGGTCGCCAGGCGACGGCGCGCCAGGTCCCGTCCGCACCGTACGAGCCATTGGGACGTCGTCCAAGCGCGGCCCGCGTCGACGGCGTCCGACCGGCCCGCCCGGGCGAGCGCCCGGAGGTTCTGGTGGTCGGCCTCGACCCAGGGGGACACACCGAGGCCGGTCCAGATGGAGCCGTCCGATGGGGTCGGGACTTGCAGGAGGCGTCGGGCCTCCTGGGCGGCGAGGTCGGCCGCGAGCACGGAGGCGGCCGTCGATTCGACGTTGCGACCCCGGACGCCCAGATCGAGGGCCTCCCGAAGGAGGCCCGCGGGGGACCGCGGCGGCGGGGCCCGGGCCGGATCCGGGGCCGCCGGGGTGGACCGGCGCTCGCTGAACCTCAAGAAGGCGTACGAACTCGCCGCCGCCAGCAACCCCGACAGATAGAGCAGGTCGAGCAACCCGGCGCCGCCGATCACCAGCAGCGCGGGCTTGCCGACGCCGTACAACGGCGGTTGTCGGAGGACGTCCGCTCCGATGAGGGTCCCGATCGTGGTCGCAGCGTAGGCGAGCGAGAGGCTCGCGCCGCGTGGCGCGGCCAGGCCCGACACGGTGATCGGAACCGCGATGACCCCGGCGGCGACGGGGCCGATCAGGTAGAACGGGAAGACCGATTCGATCCCCAGCCCGAGGACGGCCCGCGTGGTCAGGAAGGTGAGCAGCAGGACGAGCGAGGTCAGCGATAGCGCGAGCGTGGCCGGCGGGCCGCCGGGCGCCGGCCCCCGGTGGCGATACTCCCAGCCCCACAGAGCCGCGGGACCGGCGAGGCAGACCGCGAGCGCCCCGAGATCGGCGCGCAGCGGGTCCACGACCCCCACGACCAGCCCGAACAGGACCGCCGTCTGCGCGGCGAGCGCGAGGAAATACGAACCGAGGGCGGGGGGCCGGGTCCCCAGGATCCGGTGGAGGAAGAGCACGGCCAGGATCAGGGGAAACAGTCCGCCGGCGAGATTGATCGCCACGACGTTGCCGTCCCAGCCGAAGAACGGCAACGCGATCAGTTGGGAGGCGATCCACCCTACCGGGGCCAGCAGCCAGAAGGTTCGTCGTCCGAAACCGGACGCCTGCGCGGTCGCCGGATCCTCCCACGCCAATAGGTAGAGGAACAGCCACAGCAGCGCCGGAACGGCGAGAAAGCTCGCCGTCTCCAGTACGTCCCCGAACAGGGTCCCCGGGTCCACCAAGAGTCCGCCACCCACCGGCCGATCGCCGAACGGATCGCAAGGGAGCGGCACTCGGCCAAAACGCTTTCAAGGCGACCCCGCTCCGACCGTTCGATGGCCCCGTCGCGCGTCGAAGAGGACTCGCTCGGCCGTCGGGAGGTCCCCGCCGACGCCTACTATGGGATCCAGACGCTGCGGGCCAAGGAAAACTTCCCCGTGAGCGGCCTGCCCGCGTCGCGCCACCTGACGCGCGCCTACGCCATCGTGAAGCTCGCGGCGATCCGGACCAACATTCGGCTGGGCACCGTGGACGCCGGTCGCGGGGCCGCGATCGAGCAGGCGGCGCGCGAGATGGCGAGCGGCCGCTTCGACCGGGAGATGATCGTCGATATCTTCCAGGCCGGGGCCGGCACGAGCTTCCACATGAACGTCAACGAGGTGCTCGCCAATCGCGCGCTCGAGATCCTCGGGCATCTGAGAGGCGAGTACGCTGAGCTCAGCCCGAACGACCACGTCAACCGCGGCCAGTCGACCAACGACACGTATCCGACCGCCACCCAGCTTGCGACCCTGTTCGCCTTCGCCGAGCTGCGCCGTTCGGTCGAGGTTCTGATCGGGAGCCTCCGGCGGAAAGGCGAGGAGTTCGCGCGCCTCCCGAAGGCGGGACGGACCCACCTCAAGGATGCGATGCCCGTGACCCTCGGGGCCGAGTTCAACGCCTACGCGAGCGCGCTCGAGCACCTGCTCGAGCTCCTGCCCTCCGTGGAGAAGCCGCTCGCCGAAGTCCCGTTGGGGGGCAGCGCGGTGGGCAGCGGCGTCAACACGGTGGCCGGATTCCGCGCCGCCGTGGTCGAGGAGCTGGCGCGATTGTCGGGGTTCCCCATCGCCGCGGCGCGCGATCCGTTCGAATCGATGCAGAGCCGCTGGCCGATGGGGGCGGCCTCCGCCTGGCTGCGCGGCCTCGCGCTCGAGCTCATCCGGATCGCGAACGATCTGCGGCTGCTCGCGAGCGGGCCGGCGACCGGCCTCGACGAGGTCCGGATCCCCGAGATCCAGCCGGGCTCCTCGATCATGCCCGGCAAGGTGAATCCGTCGGCCGCCGAGTGCCTGAACATGGTCGCCTTCCATGTCGTCGGGGCCGACCTCGCCACGGCGATGTCGGTCCAGGCGGGCCAGCTCGAGATCAACGTGATGATGCCCCTCGCGGCCGCGGAGACCCTCTTCTCGGCCGACATCCTGACGAACTACCTGCCGGTGTTCGCGAAGACGGCCATCGACGGGATCACCGCGAACGCCCCCCGCCTCGAGCGGTACCTGATGGACTCGACCGCCCTCGCGACGATCCTGACCCCCCGCTTCGGTTACCTCAAGGTCGCCGAGCTGATCCACGAGTCGGACCGCACCCACGTGCCGGTCCGCACGCTGCTCGTCGACAAGCAGCTACTGACCGCCGCCGAGGTCGAGGAGCTCCTCGGCCCCGAGGCGCTCCTCAAGCTCGCGCGGCCCGTTCCGTGACGGACCGACCGGGGGCGTCGAACGGGGAGCCCGCTGCCCCGGCGGGCCGCTCCGTCGAGGAGGCCGCCGCGATCCCGCTGGGCTCGGACTCCACGACCGAGTACCGTCGGACCGTCGAGATCCTCGGCAAGGTCGGTCTCACGGTCTACGAGGCGCGGGCGTACATCGCCCTCGTCGCCCGCGGGGTCGGGGACGCGGCCACCCTCGCCCAGGCGGCGAAGATCCCGAGGACGTCGGCGTACAAGGTCCTCGAGTCGCTCGCCGAGAAGGGGTACGCCGCCCCGACCGGGGGGAAGCCGATCCTCTTCCGGCCGAAGCCCCCGCTCGAGGTGGCCGACTCCCTGAAGAGCTCGATCCAGGAGGTGTTCGAGGGGCTCGACGCGCTCCATCGGATGGTCGCCGAACACGGCGAACCTCAGCTCGTCTACCTGCTCGCCGGCCGCGAGCGCGTCCTCGGGAAGATCGGCGAGCTGCTCGACCAGTCGACGAAGACCTACATCCTGACGACCCCCCAGGTCTCCGAGGTCCGCGACGGCCTTTCCAAGAAGGTCGCGAGCGCCCTGAAGCGGGGGGTCGCCATCACCTTCGTCACGGCGCCGCTACAGAAGATCCCCGAGGGGGTCCAGTACGTCGCCCGGGAGAACCTCGTGGCCACGGAGGTCCTCGCCGACGGGGAGCATGCCCTGCTCGCCGCGCCGGGTCTCGACGCGTGCGGATTCACCGACAACCCGATCCTGACGAACCACCTCAAGCAGTTCCTCGAGGTGATCCTGCAGGCCGGCGAAGGCCCGGCGACCCCGCCGTGAGGGCGCCCGCCGCCCGCGACCGGCCCGGCGGGGGCCCCTCGGCCGAGGTCCGGGAACGGCTGCGGACGCGCTTCGGGGAGACGGCCGCCCGGGCGCTGCCTCCGGGCTACCAACGGCTCGGCTCGGTGCTGCTCCTGCGCTTGCCCGAGTCGCTGCGTCCGGCTTTCCCGTTCATCGGCGAGGCGTTCCGCGAGGTGCTCGGCGTCGAGGCCGTCCTTCGACGGTCGGGCCCGGTCGCGGGAGAGTTCCGCGCCCCCGGCGTCGAGACGATCGCCGGCGGACCGACCGAGACGATCGTAGTCGAGCACGGGGTCCGATACCGGTTCGATGCCGCCCGGATCCTGTTCGCCCGGGGGAACCGGACCGAGCGGCACCGGATCGGCCGCCTCGTCCGCCCGGGGGAGACCGTGGTCGACCTGTTCGCGGGCATCGGATACTTCGCCCTGCCGGCCCTGGTCACGGGTCGGGCCGCGCAGGTGCACGCCGTCGAGAAGAACCCGGTCGCCTACCGATACCTCCTCGAGAACCTGCGCCTCAACCGGGTCGACGGGCGCGCCCGCCCCTGGCTCGGGGACAACCGGGACGTGGTGCTCCCGAAGGGCCGGGCCGATCGGGTCGTCCTCGGGTACCTCCCGGACGCCCGGCCGTGGGTCGACCGGGCCTTGCGGTTGCTACGGCCGGACGGGGGGGCCCTGCATGTCCATCGGGTCGTCGAAGTCCGGGCCGGGGAGGCCGGGGCGATCCGCGGGGTCCGGGCCGCGATCGACCGGGCGGGCGGCTCGCTTGAGGAGATCGGGGCCCGCGAGGTCAAGCCCTACGGCCCCGGGCGCACCCACTGGGTCGTCGACGCCCGGGCGCGTCCCGGACCGAACCACCGGTCCTAGGCCGGCGGCGCCGGGGGGCGCACCGTCGGTCGGAGGGCGTCGACCGCCTCGGGGAACGCCGAGGCGAACCGTTCGATGTCGGCGGGAAGGTTGGAGAAGGAGGCCCGGATGAAGCGGCTCCCGAACTGGGGGGAGAGATAGCTACCGGCGCGCAGGAACACCCCGTGGCGGACGAGCAGCTCCTTCTGGAGCGGCTCGGGGGCGACGCCGGCCGCGGCGAGGTCGATGACGAACATGTTCGCCTGGGACGGGAACACGGGGAGCGAGGTCCCCTCGACGCCCGCGATCACCGATCGGATCCGCTCCTGGTTGGCCCGCGTCGTCGAACGGACCGGTCCGATCCAATCCCCCTTGCTCCGCAGCGCCGCGAGGGCGGCGACCTGGGCGAGGATGTTCACCCCGAGGTCGTTCGTGTTGTACCGAGCGACGGCGCGGACGAGCTCCGGCCGACCGATGAGCCCCCCGAGTCGCAGCCCGGCCATCCCGCAGTTCTTGGAGACCGACCAGACCGTGAGGGTCTGCTCCGGCGCCGTCCAGAACGCGAGGGCCGGCGCATCGGCGAAGTCGCGGTAGGTGACGTCGTTCAAGAGCCACAGCTTGTGGTCGCGTGCGATCTCGGCAATCGCCCGTACCTCCGACGCGGGGTATCCGGAGCCGAGCGGATTGAGCGGGTCGATCAGCAGGATCATCCGGGTCTTGGGCCCGATCGCCGCCTGGATGCGTTCGGCGGTCAGGCGGTACGGCGCGGCGTAGATGTCGAGGTTCTTCGTGCGGGCGCCGCAGAGCTCGATGAACTTGTGGATGATGAGGTAGCTCGGGTCCGAGGCGATCACCTCGTCGCCGCTCGACAGGAGCGCCCGGGTGAGCATGTACAGGGCCTCGGTCCCCCCGGCGGAGATCTGGACCTGGGTGTCCGCCGGCATCCCCAGGTCTTGGGTGACCCGCTCGGCGAGCTCGGGCAGCCCCGCGGCATAGGGGTACCCCTCGTACCGGCGTTCCCGCAGAGCCGCCTCGACCGCCTCCCGCACGATCGCCGGGGGAACGAGGTGGTTCGTGTTCTGGCTCATCCAGACGATCGAATCGCGGTGCGCGTGGGCGTACCGGAACGCGTCGAACGGCGGCTCGGTCAAGGGTCCGTTTCCCGGCCGGGGGGTTCCGGCCGGATTCCATAAGCTCTCCGAGCCCCCGGGCCCATCACGGGGGCCGGGCGCCCGGCCGCCCGATCAAGCGACGATCGCCGGGGGCCCGGGCGCCCTCGCGAGGAAGCTCGTCACGATCCCGAGGGACTGCAGGCGGGTCTCGATCCGTTCGAACCCGGCCCGGCCGAGGAGCGCGACGAGCGTCCGCCGATCCGGCAGTGCGCGCAGCGATTCCGGCAGGTACCGGTACGGCCCCTCGCTCCCGACCGCGGCCCCGAGCCACGGCACGAAACTATCGAAGTACGCATGGAAGAGCGCCCGGAACCGTGGGGAGGACGGCTCGGTGATCTCGAGCGTCAGCAGGGTGCCGCCCGGCGCCACGACGCGGCGCAGCTCCGCGAAGGCGTCGGGGAGCCTCGGGAGGTTGCGGATCACGAACGCGGACATGACCAGGTCGAACGCGCCCGACGGGAACGGGAGTCGGAAGGCACTGGCCTCCCCCCAGTCCAGCCTTCGCCCATCGGCGTCCGGAAGGCGCCGCGATCGCGCCCGCCGCAGCATCGCGGGCGTGATGTCGATCCCGACCACGCGGCTCCCCGAATAGTGGTGGGCCGCCAGCACCGTGAGGTCCCCCGGGCCGCAGCCGATGTCGAGGATCGTCCGGGGCACGCCGCCCGCCCGGAAGCGGTCCACATCCCAGAGCGCGCGGGGCCGCCACAATAGGTCCCCCCCGAGCGAGGCGATGTGGTCGAACCAGTCGTAGCCCCGGGCGATGTGGGTGAACATCGCCCGGACGTCGCGCTCGAACGTCGGGTCCGACCGGCTCGGATAGGGCGAGCCGTCGGACGCGATCCTCCCCGGGGGCCGCGGCACGCGGGGTCGAGCGGTCGGGCCGATTAATCCTCCCGCCCCGGCGCCCGGCGGCCGCTCGCAACGCAACGGTTATCTTCCGAACCCACCGTGGAACTCGTCGATGCCCGACGCGTCGCCCGAGCCGGCGAAGCCCGCACCGGAGGCCACCGCGTCCCTCAGCTCGATGCCGCTCGCCCACCAGGCGGCGTTCTGGGGGTTCGCCGCGCTGCTCCTCGCGGCGCTCGCGTTCTACCTGTGGTGGGGGCTCTCCACCGGCGTTTGGATCGACAACGGGGTGTACGCCGTCGTGGCGGTGCTCGCCGGATTCGGCCTCTCGGGGATGTGGCTCATGACCCCGAATCCGACCCGACCGATCCCCCAGCGCCCGTAGCGATCGTTCGTACGCCCGCGGACCGGCCCACCGGACCGGTCGACCGAAGGGGGCGCACCGGGTTCACATCGGCCGGCCGGCCAACGCCCAGGTCGTCGGATCGGTCGCGCCGCACACGAGGCAGGGGCCGGGGGTCCCGAGGGGGATCGGCGGTTCTCCTTCTGGCGTACC
This sequence comes from Thermoplasmata archaeon, assembly GCA_035945215.1. GTDB lineage: Archaea > Thermoplasmatota > Thermoplasmata > Lutacidiplasmatales > UBA184 > Lutacidiplasma. The sequence goes on along the minus strand of DASZAJ010000009.1, from coordinate 208,380 downwards.
GAGCAGGGACCCATCGATCGCCTGTTCGATAGCGTGGCCGCACGCTTCCTTCCCGCACCAGGCCAGGATCCGGACGGTCGTACTCTCGGCGAGCTCGTCGAGGGAGGTCGCGACCGAGAACGCCGCCCGAAACGCCGCCATCGCGCGCTCGGTCAACCGTCGATCGAACTCGGTGAGGGCGGCCAGGACCCCATCGGACAGCGCGGCCGGACCGACCGAACTCCGGTTCCCGAGCCGGTCGACCGCGCTGACCGTGCCGGCCGCGGCCTCCCGAGCCCCGATCTCGAGGCGCAGGGGGACGCCAGCGGTTTCCCACCGGTAGTACTTCGCGCCGGGGCGGTCGTCGGACCGATCGACCTGCACGCGCAGACCGCGCCCTTGGAGTTCCTTCCCAACCGCCTCGGCCCGCTGCGCGATCGCCTCGCCCTGCCCCGCGGAAGGGATCGGAACGATCACTACCTGGTACGGCGCGACCTCGGTCGGGAAGACCGCCCCCTTCCCGTCCCCGTGGACGGCGACGATCGCCCCGATCAGCCGCTCGGACAGCCCGAACGTCGTCTGATGGACGTAGCGCTGGCTCCCGTCGGGCGCCTCGAAGGCGATCTGGTACGGTCGGGAGAAGTTCTCCCGGTAGTGGTGGACGCTGCCGATCTGCAGGGTCCTCGCCCCTCCGACCGGGATATCGAGCGCGACGGAGTAGAACGCGCCGGGGAACTTGTCCCACTCCGGGCGGCGCAGCGCGACGTACGGGAGGGCGAAGGAACCGGCCATCCGGCCGAAGGCTCCGAGGTTCGAGGCGACCCGGGCGGTCGCGCCCGCCTCGTCGGCCTGGCAGGTGTGCTCCTCGAAGAAGTGGATCTCGCGGACCCGCAGGAACGGGCGGGTCGTCTTCGTCTCGTAGCGGAACGTGTTCACGATCTGATAGACGTTGAGCGGCAGGTCGCGGTGGGAGCGGATCCACAGGGAGAAGACCGGGTACATCGCGGTCTCGCTCGTCGGCCGAAGAACGAGGGGAACGTCGAGCGGGCTTTCGCCGCCGCGGGTGACCCAGTAGACCTGGGCGTCGAACCCCTTGATGTGATCGCCTTCCTTCTGGAACTCGGTCTGGGGGATGAGCGCCGGGAACTCGACGGCGGCGCTCCCGGTCGCTTCGATCTCCCGGATCATGACCCGGTCGAGCTCGCGCCGGGCCCGGAACCCGAACGGGGTCCAGACGTTCATCCCCTTCACCGGATAGCGCTTGTCGGTGAGCGCGGCCGCCTCCACGACCGCCAGGTACCAGTCGACGAACGCCCGTTCCTTGTCCGGCAGCCCGCCCATCGGAGCGCGGCAGGGCGGCGCCCGTACTATAACGATATCCTCGGAGCCTGCGGAAACTGGGGCGGCGCGTGCAATGAATTGCACCAAGGTTCTTATCCCCCGGCGCCGGCTGGTTCCGGCGTATGCGACTGGTCGTCTGCGTCGACCGCGATGATGACCTCGGCCGCAAGGCCGGCGTCGCCGGGCCCATCGTCGGCCGGGATCGGGTCCTCGACGCGGCGATGCGCCTCGGGATGGCCGACCCCGAGGACTCCGACACCAACGCCCTCTTCGCCGCGGTGGGCGTCCTGGACGACCTGCGCAAGTCCGGCGAAGAGGCAGAGGTCGTCGCCCTCACGGGGGCCGCCCAGGTGGGCCTGCTGTCCGATCGCCGGGTCGCCGAGCAGATCGACCGGGTCCTCAAGACCCTCACGGCCGATTCGGCCTACCTCGTTTCCGACGGCGCCGAGGACGAGTACCTCTACCCGATCCTCGCCTCGCGGGTGCGCATCGACGGGGTGCGACGCGTCTACATCCGGCAGAGCGCAAGCCTCGAGTCGACCTACTATACCGTCGTCCGGGCGCTCAAGGACCCGAAATTGCGGGCCAAGACCGTCCTGCCCCTCGCCCTCGTGCTCCTGACCCTCGGCCTCGCCGCGGCCGACGGGGTGATCGGATGGGGGATCATCGGAATCCTGGTGCTGCTCGGTGTGTACCTGATCTTCTGGACGTTCGACATCGACGAGGCGATCATCGAGTCGGTCCGTTCGGCGTCCACCGATATCCGCCAGGGTTCGGCGGCGTTTGGCTTCGGTCTGTTCTCGCTCGCGCTCGTGGGCGTCGGCTTCCTGTCCGGCTACAACGTCTACGTGTCGATCCCCGGGCACACCCCGCTCGCGCGCGTGCTCCTGTTCATGGAGGCGGCGCTGGTCTTCTGGGTCTTCGCGGCGTTCGTATGGGAGTGCGGCCGGGCGATCCGACGTTACTTCTACCGGGGCCGCTTCCCGAGGTCGTTCCTCGTCGCCACCGTGTCGATCGCCGGGATCGGCGTCCTTTCCTACGGGATCGTGTTCACCGTCGAGTTCCTCGAGGCGCTCGTCGCCCCCGCCACGCTGCCCCTCGTGGTGAGCACGCTGGTCGCCGGCCTCTCCCTGATCATCGGGGCCGGGGTCCTCCAGCAGTACCTGCGTGCCCGGACCGTCACGGACGAGCGGACCGCCGCCTCGTCGACCCACACCTGAACGGTCGACGCCCCCCTGCCGCGGCCGGGCCCACGGGGTGCTTATCGGGGAGCCGCCGGGAGCGCTTCCCGGAGGTCGGCGAGGGGGACGTCGAGTCCACAGCGCTCCCGGAGGAGCGCGCGCGCCTTCGCGATATCCCCGGTCTGGGCGAGCGCGCGCGCCCCCAGCGCGGCGAGGTCCTCCCAGTAGTTCCAGGGAAAGACGACCCAGACCCAGTGGTCGCGGTCGATCGCCTCGGCGAAGTACGTCGGGCGGAACTTGGAGTGATCGATGTGCAGGAACGCCGCGCTCTCGAGCCGCCGCGCTCCCGCCGCGCGGACGTGGGTCGTGGCGAGCTCGAGGCTCTCGCCGGTGTCGGTGATGTCGTCGATCACCAGCACGTCCTCCCCAGCGACCGGGCCGCTCAATCCCTCGGTGAGCTCGGCCTTCCCGCTCGGCCGGGCGGTGACCCCCCAGTGCTGGGCCCGGACGGAGACGAGGCGGTGCCGGCCGAGGCGATCCGCGAGCAGCCGCGCCGGCACCCAGCCGCCCCGGGTAAGGGCGACCAGCGTCCCCGGCATCCGGTCGGCGGCTCGGACCTGGCGGGCGATCTCCCCCGCCCATCGATCGATCTCCGCCCACCCGACCGCCCGGCACCGGGGGAGCTCGTCGGGCATCGGATCGCCGGGGGGGGTGTGGGCGGCGCCGGCCCTACGGATAGATGCCGCGGATCTTGATCGCGTCGGCGACCCGCTGGATCGCGACGACGTAGGCGGCCGTTCGGTTGTGGACCTTGCGCGCCTGGGCCACGGCGTGGATGTCCTGGTACGATTGGACCATCACTTGTTCGAGCCGCTTGGTGACCTCGGAGAGCGGCCAGAAGTACCCCTGGATGTCCTGGGCCCACTCGAAATAGCTGACCGTGACGCCGCCCGCGTTCGCCAGGATGTCGGGCAACACGGTGACCTTCTTCTCGAACAGCACCGCGTCGGCCTCGGGCACCGTGGGCCCGTTGGCGGCCTCCGCCACGATCTTCGCCTGGATCTTGTCGGCGTTGCGCTTGGTGATCTGGTTCTCGAGGGCCGCCGGGATGAGGATGTCGGCCTTCGTCTGGAGGAGCTCATCGTTGGAGATCGCCTTCGCGCCGGCGAAGCCGACGACCGAGCCGGTCTTCGACTTGTGCGCCTCGAGGGCGGCGCAGTTGATCCCGTCGGCCTTGTAGACCCCGCCCTGGGAGTCGGACGCGGCGATCAGCTTGGCGCCCTGCTCCTCGCAGAGGATCTTCGCCGCGACGCTGCCGGCGTTGCCGAACCCCTGGACCGCGAAGGTCGAACCCTTGACCTTGACGCCCACGTCGGCGGCCGCCTCGCGGATCACGTAGGCGCAGCCGCGCCCGGTCGCTTCGCCCCGGCCCTGGCTGCCGCCGAGGGAGATCGGCTTGCCCGTGACGACGCCGGGCACCGAATAGCCCTTCTGCATCGAGTAGGTGTCCATGATCCAGGCCATCGTCTGCGAGTCGGTGTACACATCCGGCGCGGGGATGTCCATCTCGGGGCCGATGATCGGGAGGATCTCGCTGGCGAACCGCCGGGTGAGCCGCTCGAGTTCCCCCTTGGACATCTTCTTCGGATTGCAGATGACGCCACCCTTCGCCCCGCCGTACGGCAGGTTGACGACCGCGCACTTCCAGGTCATCCACGCGGCGAGCGCCCGGACCTCGTCCAGCGACACCTGCGGGTGGTAGCGGATACCCCCCTTCGAGGGCCCCCGCGCCATGTTGTACTGGACCCGGTAGCCGGTGAAGACCCGGTAGGAGCCGTCATCCATCCGCACGGGGAAGTTGACGGTGAGCTCGCGCTTCGGGCTCTTGAGAAGGTCGCGCATCCACGGGTCCAGGCCGATCAGGTCGGCGACGATGTCGATCTGCCGGCGCGCGGTCTCGAACGGATTGATCTGCGAAGCCTGTTCGGTCATGGGAACCCTTCGGTGGCGCGGTCACGAGGGCGACCGTACTTGAACCTAGCGACGTCGAGCGTCACCGAAGCACGGGGCCGGCCGGCGCGGGACGACGGAATGGGTTCCAACCCGGCCGGGGCAAGGGGCGAAGGTGGCCGTCCACGTTGAGGAACGCTCCGTGCCCCGGCCGAACGTCCCCGACGATCCCGGCCCGGCCGCCGCGACTTCGAACGGCCCGGATCGCCTCGGCGGCGCGATCGGCCGGGACCGCGGCGAGGAGCTCGTAGTCTCCGCCGTAGAAGGCCCAGCGGCGACGGATCGCTGATCCCGCGATCGGGGCGAGTCCCGGGTCCCAGGGGAGCCGGGCGTCATCGAGCACGAGGCGAATCCGGCTCGCCTCCGCCAGGCGACGCGCGGCGTCCCCCATTCCGTCGGAGGTGTCGATGAGGGCATGGGCGATCGGGGCGAGCGCCTCCCCTTCCGCCAGGCGCGGCTCGATGCGCAGCGCGTCGACGAGTTCCCGGCGCGTCGGACGGCGCCGCCCGAGCAGGGCGCGCGACCTCACTCCGCCCCGGCCCACCGTGCCCGTGGCGATCAGGAGATCGCCCGCTCGGGCCCCGTCGCGTCGGGGAAGCCGGGCGCGGGAGGTCATCCCGGCGACGGTCCCCACCACCGATCGGGCGGCGGCGGCCTTCGTGTCCCCGCCCACCACGTGGCAGCCATGGTGCGACGCAAACGCCTCCGCGCCCCGGACCACGGCTTGGGCCCAGCGCTCGGGGGTCGTGGACGGGAGGAGGAGGTCCAGCAGGACCGCGATCGGCCGACCGCCCTTCGAGGCGATGTCGCTGAAGCTCGCCGCGACCGCCGCTCGGCCCACCCATTCCGGCGGGGAGCGCGCCGTGAAGTGCGTCCCTTCGCCGAGCGCATCGGTGGTCAGGAGCAGGGTCTGGCCGCCCCACCGGATCGCGGCCACATCGTCACCCATCGGGAGCAGGCCGCCGCCGCCCCGTCGGAGGGCGGTCGCGAGCCACCGGTGGAAGGCGTCCTCGGAGAACGATCGGACCCCCCCGCGCCGATCCGACCGACGCGTCGCGGTCCGCCTCACGGGTACGGGAGGAACTCCTTGCCGAGCAGTTCGCGCCCGAGGATGATGCGCATGATGTTCAGGCCCCCCTCAGCGCCGACCATGTACGACATCACGCCCCGCAGGCCCCGCTCGAGGCCGACCTCCTTGGTGTACCCGGCCGCCCCGAACCACATCATCACCCGTTTCACGGTCTCGAAGGCGATCGGGGGCGCGGTCAGCTTCACGGCCGCGACCGCCCGGTTAACCTCGGCCCGATGCGTGTCATCGCCGCGCAGCGGGTACCGATCGAGCAGCCACGCCGCGCGGCGGCACTGCCATTTGACCGCCTCCACCTGAACGTATAGGTCGGCGAGCTCGAACTGGATCCCTTCGTGGCGTCCCAGGGGCCGGCCGAACGCCTCCCGACGCTGAATGTGCGAGGTGCCGATCTCGAGGGCCCGTTCGGCCGCGCCCACGCAGGCCCCCGAGACGAACGTCCGCGCGACCTGGAACCCCTCCATCGCGAGCTCGAAGCCTCGGCCCGGCGCCCCGATCAGGTTCCCGGCCGGAACGGCGACCCCGTCGTAGTGGAGTGAGCCCGTCGAGATCCCCATCCGTCCCATGTTCTCGAAGCGGTGGGTGGTAAGGCCGGGCGATCGGGTCGGCACGTACAGAAAATGGAATCCCTGGCCGTCGGCGTCCTTGGCGAGGGTCAGGTGGCCTCCGCCCATCGATTCGGCCTCGGAGGTGCCGGAAACGAACGTCTTCTCTCCGGTCAGCACGAACCCCTCCGGGGTCCTTCGGGCCACCGTTCGCATCGCGGCGAGGTCGGAGCCGCCCCCGGGTTCGGTCGTCGCGATCCCGAGGAACGCTTCGCCGCGACAGACCGGGGGGAGGACCGAGCGGCGAAGCGACTCCGAACCATGCCGGCCGAGGAGCCATCCCCAGCCGGCCTCGAGTAGGAAGAAGACGGCGGTCGCCATCGAAAGGTCGCCGCGCCCGATCTCCTCGGCCGCGAGCTCGGTCAACACGGCGGACGCGCCCATCCCCCCATAGTCGACCGGGACCGGCATCGCGAGCAGGCCGAGCTCCGCCATCGCCCGGAGCACCTCCGGGGGGATCCGGCCCCCGCTGTCGATCGCGGCTTCCGACGGGCGCAGCACGCGGTCCCCGAATCGCCGCACGGCGTCCTGGAACGCTCGCTCCTCGTCGCTGAGCTCGAAGTCCATGGTCGACCCGGGAACCCGACCAATCCGGAGGTTAAGCGATTCTCCTAGCCCGGATTCCGGTAACCGCTTTATGGGAAGGCTCCGTCGAGGGCGCGGGAGCCCCTCGCGATGTCCACCCGCGTATCGGTCAACGGCTACGGGACCATCGGCAAGCGGGTCGCCGATGCCATCGCTCGCCAGCCCGACCTCACCCTGGTCGGGGTCGCGAAGACCCGGCCGAACTTCGAGGCGGCCGCTGCGAAGTCGAAGGGGTATCCGATCTTCGTCGCCGGCGCCGGCACGGCGGCCGAGTTCGAATCCGTCGGGATCCCCGTCGCGGGCCCGGTGGAGGCGATGATCCGCGCGTCGGACATCGTCATCGACTGTTCCCCGGAGAAGGTCGGCCGGGAGAACGCGAAGCGCTACGAATCCGCCGGCGTCCGGGCGATCTTCCAAGGCGGCGAGAAAGCCGAGGTCGCCGAGGTCTCCTTCTCGGCGCTCGCGAACTATGATGCTGCGGTCGGCAAGCATCGGGTTCGCGTCGTCTCCTGCAACACCACGGGTCTAGCGCGGGCCGTATCCGTGCTCCGATCGGCGTACGGCGTCACGCACTGGGAGGCGACGATGGTCCGCCGGGCGGCCGACCCGGCGGAAAGCGACCGTGGCCCGATCAACGGCATCCTTCCAACGCTCAAGATCCCCTCCCACCACGGACCGGACGTGCGGACCATCTTCCCCGACCTCTCGATCGCCACGGCGGCCCTTGTCGTGCCGACGACGTTGATGCACGTCCACGTCAACCACGTGCGGCTCACGCATCCGCCGGCCTCGCTCGAGGAGGTCATCGCGCGGTTCCGCGCCACGCCGCGCTTCCACCTGTTCCGGGAATGGGAGCACGTCGACGGGACCCCCCAGGTGATGGAATTCGCGAGGGACCGGGCCAGCACCGGTCGCCCCGACGTGATGGAGAACGTGCTCTGGGAGCAGGGGATGCGCCTGGAGGGCGCGGACCTGTACTTCTTCCAGGCGATCCACCAGGAATCGATCGTCGTTCCGGAGAACGTCGATGCGGTCCGGGCGATGGCGGGGCTCTCCGAGACGGGCGCCGAGTCGATCGCGACCACCGATCGCGCGCTCGGGATCCCCCGACCGGCGGCGTGACGGAGCGCGGTCGGTAGCCTTTTCCCGCGACCTCGATTGCGCGTCCGATGCCCGGACGCGCCTCGTTGAGCCACGGCTCCGAGGCCCACCCCCGACGGTCATTCCTCTCCGATTTCATCCTGGGAAGTCAGGACGGTCTCGTCAACGTCCTCGGGATCCTCCTCGGGGTCGCCGCCGCCTCCTCGGACCTCCGGCTGATCCTGGTCGCCACGCTGGCCGCCCTCGGGGCGGAGTCGATCTCGATGGGCGCCGTGGCCTACACGTCGACCGCGGCCCGACGCCGGTTCTACCTCGGGGAGGAGGAACGGGAACGTCGGGAGATGCGCGAGGTGCCCGAGACCGAGCGCTCCGAGGTCCGCGAGGTCCTGGCCCGCTGGGGCTTCGCGGGGGAGACCCTCGATCGACTGCTCGGCCTGATCTGCGAGAACCCCCAGGCGATGCTCGAGTTCATGATGGCCTTCGAGCTGCGACTCCAGCCGGTCGACGCCGAGGAGCCCGCCAAGAGCGGATTGACCGTCTTCGCCGCCACCGTCGTCGGCTCGTTCGTTCCGCTCGTCCCGTTCCTCCTCCTCGCCCAGGACCTGCACGCGGCCGTCCTCGCGGCCGTCGTCCTCAGCGGGATCGTGCTCTTCCTGATCGGCCGGTACGAGGCGCGGACCACGAACTCGCCGGTCTGGAGGAGCGGCGTGACGATGCTCGTGATCGGCCTTTCCGCCGGCTTTGCCGGGTTCCTGATCGGCCACTTCCTCGGCGCGCCGGGCGGCCTGTAGCGAACGTTCCGGTCGGCGGAGGATCTTCGGCCCTCGACCTCGCCCTGCGCGATTCGCAACCATCAAATAGAAGGCCCAACTCGCGCGCGGCGCGATGTACCTCATCGACCACCGGCGAGACGTCGTCCGGATCCCCCCGTCCCGCCTGGGGCCCCAGATCGAGACGGTCCTCACCGAGCTCGCCCAGCAGCAGTTCGAAGGGAAGCTCCTGGACGGCCAGAACCTGACCGTGATGATCCAGGCGGTCACGCCGATCGGCGAGGGCCACATCATCCACGGGGATGGCGGGGTCTACCAGGAGGTCGAGTACCAAGCGCTCATGTTCCGGCCCGAGATTCAGGAGGTCGTCGAGGGCGCGGTCGTCGAGATCCGCAAGTTCGGCGCCTTCGTGCGGTTCGGGCCGCTCGACGGGCTCCTGCACGTCTCCCAGATTATGGACGACCGGGTCAATATCGACGAGCACAACCAGCGGCTCGTCGGCGTCGAGACCAAGCGCGACCTGAAGGTCGGTTACAAGGTCCGCGCCCGCGTCGTCTCGCTCTCGCTCTCGGAGATCTCCCCCAGGGACAGCAAGATCGGGCTCACGATGCGCCAGCCCGGCCTCGGCCGTCTCGAGTGGATCCAGGAGGCCCACAAGAAGACCGAGCCCAAGCCGTCGAAGAAGCCGGCCGGCGGCAAGGCGCTCCCGAAGCCGGCGGCCCCTGCCGCCAAGGCCCCCGCGGTGCCGAAGCCCGCGGCGGCCGAGGAGAAGGCCGGATGATCAGTCTCAAGGCCTGCAAGAACTGCAATTCGATCACGGACCAGAACAAATGCCCCCGATGCGGCGGGGAGGTCTCGCGGGAATGGCAGGGCTACCTCGTGGTGATCGACCCGGACAAGTCGGAGATCGCCCGGAAGATGGGGATCCATGCGAGCGGGCGGTACGCGCTCCGGGTCAAGTGACGAGCGCGTCTGGGCGGTCCCGGAATCGTTGCGGCCGACGCTGGCCCGACGGTACGGGCCGGTCTACGACGACGCGGAAGCGCGCAAGCGGCTCCGTCACCTCGGCCCGTTCGCATCGTGCGGCGACCGGGTCACGGCGCTCGCCGTGGCGGTCGGCAATCTGCCGGTCGTCGGCATCGTCGACTTCACGACCCGGCGCAAGGAACCCGTCGATCCATCGGTCTTCGCCCCGATCGCCGCGCGCGGCCGACGTCGCGTCAAGAACCCGCCCGGCCTACTGACCGAGCGTCTGCGACGCGCCGTCAAGGAGCTCCTCCAATCCGGCGGCGGCCTCATCGAGGTCGACGGGGAAGAGGATCTCGGCTCGCTCGCGCTCGTCGAGTCGATGCCCGTCGGGGCCACCGTTATATACGGAATCCCGGGTGAGGGGGTCTCGTTCGTCGCGGTCGACCCGATCGCCAAGGAGAATGTCCGGGCCCTGATCGCGCAGATGGAACTTCGGAAGGTCGACCTTGGAGATTAAGATCGTCGAGACGCGCAAGAACCCGCTCCTCCATCGGACGGAGTACCGTTTCGAGGTCGACCATCCGACGGCCGCCAGCCCGACCCGGGCGAACGTCCGCCAGGAGCTCGCCAAGATGGTCATGGTCCCCAAGGACCGACTGGTCGTCGAGCGGATGAACGCCCAGTTCGGCCTCGCGCGTTCCGACGGCTTCGCCGTCGCCTACGAGACCAAGGAGGCGCTCGACGTGACCGTGCGCGAGCACATCCTCGTGCGCAACGGGCTACGCGAAAAGAAGTCGGCCACCCCGCCCGCGGCGGAGGAAGCGCCGGCCCCGGCCGCGAAGGCCGAGGCGCCGGCCGCCGCCCCGGCGACGCCGAAGAAAGAGTGAGCCCGATGGCCAAGGCGCGCGTCGGCTTCTACGCCGTTCAGGGCGAAGCGCTTACTCGCTCGCACCGCGCCTGCCCGAAATGCGGACCGGGGGTCTTCCTGGCGGAGCACGCGAATCGGCGTTCGTGCGGCCGCTGTGGATTCTCCGAGCCGAAGACCGGGTCGCCCGCCCGACCCCCCAAGGCCGGAAAGGCCTGAGCCCGGACCCCAGAGCGCGTTCGGGCCCGATCCGGGCGAGTCCGCCCAAACCTGAAATGGGCCGAGGGGTCGTCGGCCCGCATGCCGACGAACGTTCGTAAGGTCCCCGAGGGGTATCACACGGCCACGCCCGTGCTCACGGTCGACGACGGCGCGAAGGCCCTCGCGTTCTACGCGAAGGGGTTCGGCGCCCAGGAGCGGATGCGCTCCCTAGGGCCCGGCGGAAAGGTCGCCCACGCAGAGTTCCAGATCGGCGACTCGGTCTTCATGATCGCCGACGAGATGCCCGGGATGGGTCCGAAGCCCCCCGCGAAGCTCGGGGGCTCCACGGGTGGGATCTGGCTATACGTCCCCGACGTCGACGCGCTCTACCGACGCGCGGTGGCGGCCGGGGCGAGCTCGATCTCGGCCCCGGAGGACATGTTCTGGGGCGATCGGCACGCGCGGGTCCGGGACCCGAGCGGACACGAGTGGTCGATCGCGACCCACATCGAGGACGTTACGCCGGCCGAGCTCGAACGCCGCGCGAAGGCGTTCTACGCCAAGATGGCGGCCGGCGTCGCTCGGGCTTGAGCCGTCGGTCCGTTCGGCCCGGCTCCTCCCGCGGGCGGCGGCCCTAGGTCGCGCCGGCGGGGCGGGGCGTAACCTTGCGAAGCTCCGTCGCGTCGAACGCCTGAAGGTAACTTCGGATGCGCCCGTCGACGACGTGCTGGAACGAGGCGGTCCGCAAGGTCCCTACCGGCCTCGGCAGGTCGACATCGTAGAGCAGGGCCGCCCGTTCCCCCTCGACCACGAGATCGACCATCCGGGCCGCTCGGACCGAAGCGGCGAATCGCATCAGCGGGCCCATCAGATCGTCGGCGCGGTGGTAAGTGTTCAAGGGGCCCACATACTCCAGATCGTCGTCGAGCAGACGGCGGGCGGCCCCCTCGTCCTTCGAGGTCCATGCGGCGAAGAATCCCTCGACCACGCGACGCGTCGTCCCCTCGTCGCCCATGCTCAAGACCCAGACCCCGGACGCGAGGCCACGTATTGAAACCCCCGGCCGAACCCGACCGGGCCTTACCGTTCGCTCGAAGTGCCCAGCGGCCAACGCCCCGGCCGGAGGGCGGCACCACCCCCCCTAGGGACTCCCGCCCCGCCGGGTCGCCGGAGGGCGTGGGCGACGCGGGTCGGCCCGATCACTCGAGGCCGACGATCGTCCCGTCGGGCCGCAGGTCGATCCGCTCCGAGGCGGGATGGACCGGCAGCCCCGGCATCGTCTCGACGGAGCCGAGCCGCACGACCAGGAAGCCGGCCCCGGCCGAACGATCCACGTGGCGCACCTGGACGGTGAAGCCTGTCGGCCGGCCCCTCAGGCGGGGATCGTCCGAGATCGAGAGCGGGGTCTTGGCGAGGCAGACCGGGCCGGTCGCCTCCCCCAGACGGCGGAGCGATCCCAGCTCCCCCTCGGCCTCCTCCGACCAATGCGCCCCGCTCCCCCCGTAGATCCCGCGGACGATCGCTTCGACCTGGGCGGCCGGGTCGGCGGTCCGATCGGCGAACGGGCGACTATGTCGCCCCGAAAGGGCTGCGGCCTCGACCGCCCTCGCGAGATCGAGTCCCCCTTCGCCGCCCTCGGCGTAGAGCCGGTGCTCGATCGCCTCCACGCCCCGGGTCCGGCAGAACGCCCGGATCTGATCGAGCTCGGCGACGGGGTCGGTCGGTCCCCGATTGATCGCGACGACCGCCGGCACCCCCAACGTCTGCAGGATCGACAGGTGTTGTTCGAGGTTGGCCAGCCCGCGTTCCAGGGCCGGAAGATCCGGATTCCCGGCAGCGGCGCCGGAAGCCCCACCGTGATAGCGAAGGCTGGGCACCGTCACCACGAGGACCGCGGCGTCCACATCGACCCCGAGGACAGGGGTCACCAGATCGACGAATTTTTCGGCCCCGAGCTCGGTGGCGAAACCGGCCTCGACCACCGCGTACTCGCTCAAGGCGAGGGCGAGCTCGATCGACAACCGGCTCGCCGTCCCGTGGGCGATGTTCGCGAACGGCCCGGCGTGAACCAGGGCCGGGTTCCCCTCCGAGGTCTGGACGACGTTCGGTTCCAGCGCGTCGCGCAGCAGCGCGGCCATGCCCCCCACACACTGGAGGTCCTTCGCGTGTACGGGGGTCCCAGACCGGGTCGGCCCGATCAGGATCCGAGCCAAGCGATCCTTGAGGTCTTCGTAATCGCGGGCCAGCGCCAGGATCGCCATCACCTCCGACGCCGCGGTGATGAGAAACCGGCCGGTCCGTGGCGCGACCCGGCCCCCGGCGGAGTCCCAGGTCCGGATATGTCGCAAGGCCCGGTCCTCCACGTCGAGGGCCCTCGGCCAGCTTGTCCGATCCGGGTCCAGGTCGAGGGAGTTGCCGTGGTAGAGGTGATTGTCGATCACGGCCGCGAGGAGGTTATGGGCGGCCCCCACCGCATGGATATCCCCGGTGAACCCGAGGTTGATCGCCACCGACGGTTCCAGCGTGGAACGTCCACCCCCCGTCGCCCCCCCCTTCACGCCGAAGACCGGGCCCATCGACGGCTGTCGGAGACAGGGCGTCGCCCTTCGCCCTAGCCGTACGAGCGCGTTGGCCAGGCCGATCGTGGTGACCGTCTTGCCCTCTCCATGTTGCGTGGGGGTCATCGCGGTGACGAGGACGAGCTTCCCGCGCGGTGCGGCGGCGACACGGGCCCGGACGGTGGCGACGGGGACCTTTCCGGCCGAGTTTCCCGCTTCGCGAATCTCCTCGCGGCGGAGGCCCAAACGTTCGCCGAGTTCGGGGACGGTGCGCATCCTTGGTCCCATCGTGGGGTCGTTCTTGAAGGCGGTGGGGTCGGGGGGCACGCGCACGCGGGCCCCGCCCTCGTGAGCATTGGTCGGGGACGGGGGCCCGAGGGTCACGCTATACCTCTCCGTGCGGCTCGTCGCCGTGCCGGTGCGCTGGCCCCGAGAAGAGGACTCGGGCCGCCCGATCGGCGGAAACCTCGCAGAGGTGCCGGGCCCTCGAGCGATTCGTGGAGCCGGGTCGTCGGTGGGGGTTTTCGCCGAGAATGGTCCGAGCGAGAACAAACGCTAAGGTAGGGGTGGACTCCCCGCGGCAGGGCCCGTAGTATAGCTTGGATATCACAGAGGCCTCCGGAGCCTCGGACCCGGGTTCGAATCCCGGCGGGCCCGTACCGATTCTCGGGGCGGCGACCTCGTCCACTTGGATCACCCGGAGGTTGCGACGCTCCATGCGGTCCTGCCCCCGCGAACGCCCCTCGACGAGGATGGCAGGAGCATCGGGGGTCCCCCCCCTCCGACATCAGTCGGATTCCCCGACGCCCTCGATCGTCCGGCCGTCACCCAAGGGGTGGGGATCGGCGGGGCGGGAGATACGGCCCGATCCAGCATTCCACTCCGAAGGAAACCAGAACGATCGCCCAGCTGATCGACGCGAATTCGGTCCAGGGCAGCGACCATCGACCAAGGAGGATCAGGAGCCCAGCGACGGAAAAGGCCGGCAAGACGATTCCATCGATCCAGCAATGGGTCCGGCCGCAGCGACGAGCATTGGCGAGGCAGGTCAGCCCGAGCCACCCGGTCGCGACGACGAGCAGAACGCCTCCCTCGGTCCGAATCCCGGCGAAGGCCGACGCAAACGCGGTGGCCAAGATCAATAGCCCGACTGGGGCTCCCCAGAGGATCCATCCGATCCGACCTCGAGCGAGGTCGTCCCGTCGCGGGGGCGATCCGCTTGAGGTGCGGAGCATCGGGAGGAGCTGCGCCATCGATGATTGCCGGGCCCGAACCCCCCCCCGGCTCAGGACCATGCTGGTATTAGATGGGAAATCTGACCCGCCTCGTCGCCGAGGGTCCGGCCGGGCGGAGTGTTTTCGACCGGGCGAGGGCCCACGGAGCGCTCGCGGAAGCGGCCGGATGCGACTGGACCTAAACGCTTACATCCCCTCCGCCGCCTGAAACGCCTTCACACGCGATGGCGCCCACCGAGGCGGATCCCCTGTACCTTGGCCCCCTGCTCGGGGTGGTGTTCGACCTCGATGGCACCCTCGTGGAAAGCGCCCACGACTACCTTCGGATGCGCGCGGCGATGATCCGCATCGCCGAATCGCACGGCGTCGCCCCCGGGCACCTCTCCGTCCACGATCCGATCCCGCGGATCCTGGAGTCCGCGTTGAGCGAGCTATCGCTCGGGGGCGTATCCGAGGGGGACCGGTTCCGATTCGAGAGCGAGGCGAACGACGTCATCGATCGGATCGAGCTCGAGGCTCTGCCGAGGACCCGGGCGCGGCCCGGCGCGGCCGCTCTTCTCAAGGCGCTGACCGCGCGGGGGTTCCGCCTCGCGATCCTCACCCGAAGCTCGGAGGTGTTCTGTCGGGCCGCGCTCCAACGCACCGGCCTCAAGGAGTTCTTTCCCAACCTGCGCACGCGTAGCTCCCCCGGACCGGCGAAGCCCTCCCCCGACTCGCTGCTGCTCCTGCTGAAAGAGATGGGCGTCGCCCTCGACCGGGCCGTCTACGTGGGCGACCACCCGTTCGATGGCGAGTGCGCCACGCGCGCCCACGTCCGATTCCTCGGGGTCGCCTTCCCGGGTTCGGGCGACCCGGCCCTCGAAGAGCGCCTGACGCGGTCCGGGGCCCTCGCGGTGGCCCCGAACCTCGAGCGGATCGGCGAGCTGCTCGGCGTCCCCGGGGCGACGACGACCGCGCCTCGGGCGGGCGCTTAGAGATAGTACGAGTACGCGTGGATGACCGCGCGTTCGGCCGTGGCCCAGGCTTCCGGGATCTGGTTCCAGCCGTTGCGAAGATCCCCGATGCAGTACAGGCCGGGCCGCGGCGCGCCGTCGAGCCCGATCACGCGGCAATCCTCGTCGGTCCGGACGTACCCATCGGCGTCGAAGCTCGCCCCCAGGGACCGAGGGATCGCATCGTGCATGTCGAACCATCCGAGGGCGGAGAACCCCTTGTCATAGACTCGGGCGGTCCCGCCGGCGAATCGGACCCCGAACCGCTTCTCCCGGATCGCGTCGAAGCCAACGATCGTCTCCTCGAACCGGGTGATCGCCGACCGCTCGATCTTCGCCATCAGGTCCCCTCGGATCGCGGGGTCGGCCCCCTCGAGGAGCGGGCGGCCGTGCGTGAGGATCTCCACCGAGGCCGGTCCGAAATGCAGGATGTCGAGCGCGGTCCGCACGGCGAATTCATCGTGTCCGAGCACGGCGATGGTCCGACCGGGCATGCGGTGCCCGTCGCAGAAGAGGCAGAAGTCGACGATGCCGAAGTTCGCCCAAGGAAAGATCGGCTGGATGGACCCGCCCACCTCCACGATCCGGTCGACGACTCCGAGGGCGAGGATCAGCGCCCGGCCCCGGACCTCCCGCCGCTGCCCGAGCCAGTCGAACTCCACGCGGTAGCCAGCCGGTTCGATCGCCTGGGCCGCGATCGCACGGGCGGGAGAGAACAGACCGACCCTCTCGTCGACCGCACGCACCTGGGCGGTCTGGCGATCGAGCAGGTCGTGACCCGATATCCCTTCGGGGAAGCCGGGAATGTTGTCCATCTTCGGGGCATAGTACGATCGGGAGTACTTCGGACCCCGATCGACGATGCACGCGCTGTGGTGGAGCATCGCGGCCTTCAGCCCCGCCTGCAGGCCGGCGTGTCCGCCGCCGAGGATGACGACGTCGTAGGCGTCCTTGAGCCGTGGGAAACCCGGCAACATCCCCCCTAACCGCTCCGCGTCTTGACGATTCTCCATCGGGGCCACGCCCCGGCCGACCCGGGCCGGCCGCGCCGACGCCGGGTCGGGCCGGGCGTCGGATTCCTCGCGCAACGCTTATCCCTCGCACCCCTCCTGCGATGCGTTGGGTTTTCGACGCCGTTGCCGCCGGAGCCCGAGAACGAACCGCTCCTCGGCACGCTCTTCCTCGAGGATGGCAATCGTTTCGAAGGCCGCGGCTTCGGCGCCCGCGTCTCCCGGGTCGGCGAGGTCGTCTTCAACACCGGGATGACCGGGTACCCGGAATCGCTCACGGACCCATCGTACCGGGGCCAGATCCTCACCTTCACCTTCCCGCTCCTCGGCAACTACGGCGTGCCCGATCCGAAGGCCCGGGATGCCCACGGCCTCCCCCGGTACGTCGAGTCGTCGGAGGTTCAGGTGCGCGGCATGGTCGTCCGGGACCTGACGAAGGCGAGCCACTGGCAGAGCACCCGCAGTCTCTCGAAATGGCTCGAGGATTCCGGCGTCCCGGGGATCGCGGGGATCGATACGCGCCGGCTCACCGAGCACCTGCGCTCGCGGGGCGTCCTCCGGGGGGTCCTTGACGTGACGGCCGGGCGCGACCGACCGAGCTCGGAGGAGCTCGGACGCCGTCTGAGGTCGGCCCCCGTCTATCCGGAGGAGGCGCTGGTGCCCGAGGTCTCCGTGAGGCAGCCGGTCGTCTACGGGAAGGCGTCCGACCCGCTCGTGGCGCTGCTCGATTGCGGGGTCAAGGCGAGTATCCCGAAGGCGCTGCTATCCCGGGGCCTTTCGGTGCTGCGGCTCCCGTACGACCACGAGGTTCCTCAGCGATACGAGGGGCGGGTGGTCCAGGGCCTGCTGATCGGCAACGGCCCCGGCGACCCCGAGCAGCTGACGGCGACGGTGGAGGAGCTCGGACGTCCGAGCGCCCGGGGCCTCCCGACCCTCGGGATCTGCCTCGGCCACCAGCTGCTCGCGCTCTCCCGGGGGGGAACGACGTTCAAGTTGAAGTTCGGGCACCGGGGCCAGAACAAGACGGTCTGCTTTCCGGACGGCCGGGCCGTGATCGTCAGCGAGAACCACGGCTATGCGGTCGAGCCGGCGTCGATCGAGGCCGGGGGGCTGGAACGATGGGCGATCAATCCCGACGACGGCACGCTGGAGGGGCTGCGCGACCCGGGCGGGCACCTGCTCGCGCTCCAGGGCCACCCCGAGGGCCACCCGGGCCCCCAGGAGGCGGGCTTCGTCTTCGATCGGTTCAAGGAGATGGTTGAGAAGCGGGGCCCGGCATGACGGAGTCGCGCCCCCGCAAGGTCGTCGTGCTCGGCTCCGGGGCGCTGAAGATTGGCGAGGCCGGGGAGTTCGACTACTCCGGCAGCCAGTGCCTGAAGGCGCTCGAGGAGGAGGGCGTCTACACGGTCGTGGTGAACCCGAACATCGCGACGTTGCAGACCGATCCCCCGAAGCTCGGACGCGTGTACTTCCTTCCGCTGACGCCCGAATTCGTCGAGCCGATCCTGGAGGCCGAGCGCCCCGACGGCCTGCTGCTTTCCTTCGGCGGTCAGACCGCCCTGAACTGCGGGATCGCGCTCGCCGATCGCGGGGTGCTCGAACGATTGCACGTCGAGGTCCTCGGGACCCCGCTCTCTGGGATCCGGGGGACCGAGGATCGAGCGCAGTTCGTCGCGCTCATGGAGCGCGCCGGGGTGCCGACGCTGCCGAGCCATGCGGTCTACTCGGTCGAGGAGGCCAAGCAGGCGAGCGCCTCGCTCGGCTTCCCGGTGATGATCCGGGTCGCCTACACGCTCGGGGGGAAGGGCGGCGGGGTGGCCCACACGCCCGAGGAGCTCTCCGAGGTGGCCCAGCGGGGTTTGCGGGCGAGCCCCGTCGGCCAGATCCTCCTCGAGCGCTACGTCGGGGACTTCAAGCAGGTCGAGTACGAGGTCGTCCGCGACCGCCTCGGCAACGCCCTGACCGTCTGCAACATGGAGAACGTCCTCGGGATGCGGGTGCACACCGGGGACAACGTCGTCATCGCGCCGTCGCAAACGCTCACCGATTTCGAGTACCAGCTGCTCCGCCAGGCGGCGCTGCGGGCGGTCGAAGTGTGCGGCATCGTCGGCGAGTGCAACATCCAGTTCGCCCTCGGTCCCACGAGCGCCGAGTACTACGCGATCGAGATCAACGCGCGGCTGTCGCGCTCGAGCGCGCTCGCGAGCAAGGCGACGGGGTACCCGCTCGCCTACGTCGCCGCGAAGCTCGCGCTCGGCGCCACGCTCCCCGAGCTCAAGAACCGGGTAACGGGGGTCACCACGGCGTTCTTCGAGCCCGCGCTCGACTACGTCGTCGTCAAGCTCCCCCGATGGGACCTCGACAAGTTCCCGCGGGCGGACCGCCGCCTGGGCCCCTCGATGAAGTCCGTCGGGGAGGTGATGGGGATCGGGGCGACGTTCCCGGAAGCGCTCCTGAAGGCGGTCCGGATGAGCGACCCGCGGGCCGACCTCGTGCCGCCGGCGGAGACCCGTCCGCGGGAAGCGATCCTGCGCGAACTCAGCGCGCCGACCCCCGAGGTCCTCTTCCGCGTCCTCGAAGGCCTGCGGGCCGGCCTTACCCCCGCGGCGATCGCGAAGGCGAGCTGGATCGATCCATGGTTCGTGGAGGCCCTCGCCGAGGTCGAGGAGGTCGATCGAACCCTGCGCCTCACGAAGGGGGAGGTCCGACCTTCCGACCTGCGAAGGGCGAAGGAGCTCGGCTTCTCCGACCGCGCCATCGCCCGGGCCGCCCGCATGGACGAAGAGGAGGTCCGGCGCGTGCGCCTGGCCGCCGGCATCCGACCCCGCGTGCGCATGATCGATACGCTCGCCGGCGAGTGGCCGAGCCGCACGAACTACCTCTACCTCACCTACCAGGCCGACGCGGACGACGTCCCCCCCTCCCCGGAAGGTAGCATCCTCGTCCTCGGCGCCGGCCCGTACCGCATCGGCTCGTCGGTCGAGTTCGACTGGTCGACGATGAACCTCGTGGAGGGCCTCAAGCAGGAGGGGATCCCGACGGTGGCGCTCCTCAACTCGAACCCGGAGACCGTCTCGACGGACCACGACCGGTCCGATCGACTGTACTTCGAGGAGATCACCCTCGAACGGGTGCGCGACCTCGCCGAGTTCGACCGGTTCCTCGGGATCGTGACCTGCGTGGGGAGCCAGCTCGCCCAGAACCTCACCCCGTTGTTGCACGCCTGCGGGGTCCCGATCCTCGGAACGGCTCCCGAGTCGATCGACACGGCCGAGGACCGGGCGCGCTTCTCCACCCTGCTCGAACGGCTCGGCATCCCCCAGCCGGCGTGGCGGGCGTTCACCACCGACGAGGCCGCCGCCGCCTTCGCCGACGAGGTGGGATATCCGGTCCTCGTCCGCCCGTCGTACGTGCTCTCCGGCCAGGCGATGCGGGTCATCTACGGACGCACGGACCTCGCGCGGTTCCTGTCGGAGGCGGCCCGCCTCTCCCCCGAGCACCCGGTCGTGATCACGAAGTTCATCGAGGGGGCCGACGAGGTCGAGCTCGATGCGATCTCCGATGGGGCGAAGGTCCTCGTCGCCGGGATCCTCGAGCACGTCGAGCGGGCCGGGATCCATTCCGGCGACGCGATCTTCTGCCTGCCGCCCCGCCGCACGTCCCCCGAGGTGCAGCGCCAGCTCGTCGACGCGGCCGGTCGGATGGCCCGGGCGCTCGACATCCGCGGCCCGTTCAACGTCCAGTTCCTCGTCAAGGGCTCGGCCTACCAGATCATCGAGCTCAACCTGCGCGCGAGCCGATCGCTTCCGTTCCTGACGAAGGCGACCGGGGTCCCGCTCCTGCGCGAGGCGGCCCGGGCGATGCTCGGGCGCGGCCTGAGCCGGGAGGGGGTGGTCCCCCTGCCGCCGGGCCGGTTCGGGGTGAAGGTCCCGCAGTTCTCCTTCCTGCAGCTCGCCGGTTCCGATCCACTGCTCGGCGTCGAAATGCAATCGACCGGAGAGGTCGCCTGCTTCGGACCGACGTTCGCCGATGCGCTAGTCAAGGCGCTCGTCGCGACGGGGGTGCGGATCGTGCCGGAGGGCGGGACGGCGTTCCTCTCGGCGGGGGGTTCCGAGCTCAAGGCCCAGATGCTGCCGGCGGCGCGGGAGCTCGCGAACCTCGGCTTTGCCCTCTCGGCGACCGAGGATACGGCCGCCTACCTGTCCGCCCGCGGGCTGCGGGGCGTACGCACGCTGCACAAGGTGAGCGAACCCGACCGGCATCCCAACATCCTGGAGGCCCTGCTCGGCGGCGACATCGACCTCATCCTCAACGTCCCGTCCTCCCTCACCCAGGAGAAGCTCGAGCGGATGCTCGAGGACGAGTACGTCCTGCGCCGCCGGGCGGTGGAACTCGGGATCCCGCTGTTCACGAGCCTCGAGGCGTTCCGCGCGTACATCGAAGGGATCGCCTGGATGCGCCACCACCCGCTCACGGTGAACGCCCTGTACGGGTCCCCCGAACCGGGCCGGACCCGCGCGGGAGGGCCCAGCGCCCGCGGCGTCGTTCCGCTGCGCGCGCCGTCGCGCTCCGCCCCGGGCGGCCCCGGCCGGGCGCCGGCCGATCCGGCCCGGGCCGATTGAGCGGCCCGGCCCCCGCTAGAACGGGAACTTCGACACCGAGTGCTCGGGGACGAGCGTGCTCGTGTCCACGACGTCGGGGATCGTGCGCAACCGGCTCGTGACGAACTCGAGCACCTCGCGCTTCGGGCTCTTCGACCCGGGGAACTCGAGGACGGCGAACATGTCCCAGTCCCCGGTGAGCAGGTGGATCTCGCGGACGTGGGGGAACGCGAGAAGGCGGTCCCGGATCCGCTCGAGGTCGCCTCCGCGGATCTTCAGATAGGTGAACGCCCGCAGGACCGCGAGCTCGGCCGGCATGAGCTCGCACAGGTGGTCCTCGGTGAACGATTCCACGCCCTCGAGGCGCTGGTCGGACGGTCCGAAGAGCACGGGGAACCGCGACACCGAGCGCAGGCGTTCGGAGATCAGCTTCTCGATCCGACCGGCCCGGGCGACGTCGACCACCTCGATCCGGTAGCCGCGCCGCTGGGCGAGGTCCTCGACGAGGGCCACGCAACGGGCCTGGTCGTCGGAGAGGAAGAACCCCTCGCCCGAAGCGACGGTGGCGTCGCCGCTCCCATGCCCCGAAACATCGGAGGCCGCGGCCTCGGGGGTCAGTCCGACGTCGACGGGCCCGGACGGGGGGCGATAGAACGTCGTGACGACCTTCTTGCTCTGGACGTAGATCGAAAGCTCCCGCGGCGTACGGTCGGCCATCCGAAGGGGCCGAGGCCCGGGTGGGTAATACGACTTTCCCGAACCGCCCTAGAGGGGATTCGGCGCGTCGAAGCCTTGGGAAAAGGTAGGGCGGCCCCGGGGTCGGGGCCGCCCGAAAAGGTGGCCCTAGTAGCGCTTGTAGCTATCGGACCGGTCGCGGCCGCCCCCGCCGCCACCGCCCCCACCGCCGCCGCCACCGCCGCCACCGCCACCGTAGCTCCGCCCGCCGCCGCCGTAGCCGCCGCCGCCTCCGCGGTCACGGTAGCCGCCGCCCCCGAAGGAGCGCCGTTCGGACTCGAACTCCTGCTGGCTCATGTCGAGGCTCTGGTTGACCTCGGCGATCGTCTCCGTCGACTTGGTGAGCGTGCCGTACCGGCCGACGTTCAGGCGCATGTGCCCCCGCACGAGGGAGACATAGCCGTTGTCGATCAGGATGACGTCGTCCTTCGCGATCGTTCCGATCTGTTCGTTCCACAGCGACAGGGTGATCGTCGCCGTGTCGTCGCCGATGACCGCCTCGGCCACTTTCCGAGCGTCGCCGTACTTGCCCATGACCTCCTTCGGGTCGCCCACGCTGGTCACCTTCGCGAGGACGTTCAC
Organism: Thermoplasmata archaeon; assembly: GCA_035945215.1. Lineage (GTDB taxonomy): Archaea > Thermoplasmatota > Thermoplasmata > Lutacidiplasmatales > UBA184 > Lutacidiplasma. The sequence goes on along the minus strand of DASZAJ010000009.1, from coordinate 185,973 downwards.
TTGTTTCGAGCTCGGTGTCAGGTCTCGCACTTTCGTCAGGGTCTTCTCCATTGGGTTCCTCTCTTTCGCGTTTCGCGTTTTCGTGGACGCCGGTGGCCCAGGCACCGCAAGGGTCACGCGTCAAAAATTGATGACGAGGGGCGCTCGTAGTGTCGGGGGTCTCGGAATCCTTCGGATTTGAAGAGGAGGGTCCTGTATTTAATGGCTCGTCGGATCGCTGGGACCTCCGACGGGCCGCTACGGCCGGTCCCCGATCGGGCACGGCCCGTCGGCGCGGGTCTGCCCCCCTAGGGTGGCGACGAGCGGCGGCCAACCCCCGGGCGACCGGCCGGGGGCCCTCGACCCTTCGCCTCCATGACAGGGTTTATCTATCCACGCCCGCCGACGGAGAGCGTAGGGTCCGGGACCCTTGGATAGCCAGAGGTACGATATCGCGGTCAGCTACTTCATCCGGGGCCAGTTCGAACGAGCGGCGCGCTCGTTCTCCGATCTGCTCGCCGAGGCTCCGGCCGAGCCTCGATGCTGGACGTATCTGGGCATGTCCTACGCCCACCTGGGACGCGCCGCGGAGGCGGAGCAGGCGCTCTCCAAAGCGATCGAGCTCGGGCCGCGCAATCCGGACGCCTGGTTCCACCTGGGCGTCGCCCGGGGGATGCGATCGGAGTGGACGCGGGCGGTCTCGGCGTACCGATACGCCGTCGCCCTGGCGCCGGAGGACCTGGTCGCCTGGCACCGCCTCGGGGTAGCCCTCGCGGAATCCGGCGACGAAGCCGGCTCCGAGGCCGCGTTCGAGCGGGCGCTGGTCCTCTCCCGGGAAACCGGGGAGAAGGGACCCGATGCCGAGGAAGGGGGCGCGAGCCCCTCCGAAGGTCCGGAGAACCACCTATCGGAAGGCGCCGAACCCGGCAGCGGCCGGGAGGCGAAGAGCTGGCTCGATCTGGCGCTATCCTTGTTGTCCCTCGGCGAAGAGGAGGAGGCGATCGCGGCGTACGAGCGGGCCTATACCCTCGACCCGGGCCAGGCGCAGCTTTCGCTGTTCCGCCCGATGCTGCGCCTCGTCGCTTCGGCGGCGATCGGCACCGGCTCCGAGGGGGCGCCGTCCCATGGTGCCGCCCCGCCCCGACCCCGGCCGCCCGGTCCGAGCGCCCCGGAGCCGGAGCTGTCCGATATTTTCCCGGATATCCCCTAGGTCGCGGGCCGCCCGGCGGCGCGTCCGGGGACCGGTGGGGTCTCGATGACGAGCCCGTCGGCCCAGGCCCGGACCTTCTCGCGGCGCTCGGCGTGCTCGGCGAGGAACGATTGCACCCGCGGAACCAGTCGGGCCTTGCATTCCCCGCACAGGAGGGCCCCGGAACGGCAATCCCGGGTGATCTCCTGGAACTCGGGTTCCGTCGGGGCGAACTTGGTCCTCCACATCGACCAGATCGAGCAGATCTCCGGGGTCGCGCCCAGGCGGCGTTGCTCCTCCACGGTGGCGCGACCCCCCGTGAAGGCGTGGGCGAGCTTGCGTTCCACCGTCGCCGGCGGATCGTTGAGGAAGATCGCGTTCTCCTCGGCGGCGCCGGTCGTCGAGATGCTCTGCGAACCTTTCAGGCCGATCGACATCTGGCTGTGCAGGATCGCCGGCTTGGGGTAGCCGAGGCCTTCGGCGATATCCCGGGTCACCCGGAAGTGCGGGTCCTGGTCGATCCCGCAGGGGATGAGGCAGGGGACCGAGCGGCCCGCGGCCCACGACGGGTAGAAACAGGGGACGGTCTGCAGGGCGGTGTAGAAGACGAGGCCGATGTTCGTCGACGGACGGAAGCCGAAGACCGCCTTGACCGTCGAGAAGTTGATCCGCTTCGCCACCTCGACGGCGATCGGATACATCGCCCGGATCGACCGGGTATCGAAGAAGACGTGGGTGCGCTTCGGGTCGAACCCCAAGGCCAGGATGTCGAGCAGGTTCTCCCGGCCCCATCGCAGGGTCTCCTCGCTCGAAAGGCCCCGGGCCCAGGCCTTCTCGTCATCGGTGACCTGGATGTACATCTCGGACCCGAAGCGCTCCTGGAACCATCGGCACAGCTCGAACTGCATCAGGTGGGCCGTGTGGAGCGGCCCGGACGGGCCGCGCCCGGAATAGACGAAGAACGGGTGGCCCCGTTCGTGCTCATCGAGCAGCTCGGAAAGGTCGCGGTGCGAGTAGTAGACCCCCCGCGCGATCAGCGGATGCACCGACCCGCCCGCGAGCTTGGCGAGGCGCTCGACGAGCGCCCCGGTCAGTTCCTGGGTCCCGAACTGCTCGCGGAGCCGGTCGTAATCGATCCGGCCCTTGACCTCGTACGGGGTAACGACGAACCCATCGTCCGGGGCCATCGGAGCCTGCGCACCCTCACGCTTCGGGGAAGGTGATCTTCGAGAGGATCGAAGAGCGCTCGTGGGAGGGGACCCCGGCGGTCGCGAGGGCCATCGAAAAGCACGACCGGCTGTGGTCGTACAGGATGGTGCTCCCGCACGACGGGCACGCGCAACTGCCCTGGATGAGGCGGCGCAGGGCCTCCCGGTTGGCCGCCGTCTCCCGGCGCGCGAACCGCTCGACGAGCGCGGCCCCGCCGCTCGAGCTCTCCAGGTTGGTCAACGGGACGCGCACCTGCGCATTGCAGACCGGGCATCGGGCCGGACTCGGGCAGGTGCAGACCATCGCGGCGCCGAACGGACGGCCGCCATATAGCCTGCGCACGCCGCTGGGCCGCTCGGCCCCTTCGAAGGGCGCCGGAGCGTCGCCCGCCGGGCGCGTGGTCGATAGGCGCCTCGAGGACGGCCGCGGGGGCCCGGCCGCTTCCCAATGCGCCCGGGAGCCCCCTCGGCCACGCGCATCCTTCAAGTACCACCTCCATCGATAGTTTACGCCCAATGACGGCCCCCGGCCAGACGGATCCGGTCCGCGAGACGCTCGTGGACATCCTGCGCCAGCTCAACCAGGCGGAGACCCGCCATGAGGGCCAGGAACCGGAGCAGGCGCTCGAGCTCCTGGAGCTCGAACGACGACTCGACAACCAGCGCTCCGCGCGGACCAATGGCACGAACGTCGCCTCGGCCCTCGGACTGCTCGTGCGCAACGGCCTCGTCCGAGCGATCGGGGCGGGGGACTATTCCTGGCAGCGGCAACGGGGGACGCGACCGCGCTACCAGATCACGCTCGAGGGCAAGAAGTTCCTGGTGGAAGCGCTCGAGAACCCGAACCGGGTGCGCTGAGCCGGTCGATTCATCGCCATCGTTAAGAACCCTAACGAGTCGACGCGAACGTGTCTCGGATCCACTCCGGCCGTCGGGGACGTTCCGGCTCGCACCGGCCCTTCCCACCGGCCCGGCCGGCCTGGGTCACGGCCGACCCGAAGGAGGTCACCGAGGAGGCCGTGAAACTCGCGAAGGGCGGCATGGGACCCGCCCAGGTCGGCTCGGTGCTGCGCGACGGGATGGGAGTCCCGTCGATCCGCGCGCTGACGGGCAAGCGGATGACTGAGCTTCTCTCCGAGGGCGGGGTCCGCGCGGACCTGCCCGACGACCTCCAGGCGCTGTTGAAGCGGGTCGTCCACCTGCAACGGCACCTCGCCCTCCACCCCAAGGACCTTTCGAACCGTCGGGGGCTCTCCCTCATGGAGTCCCGGATCCGCCGGCTCGCCCACTATTACCGGGCCCAGAAGCGTCTCCCGGAGAACTGGCGGTACACCTCCGCCGGCGCGGTGCTCCAGGTGGAGTGATGCCTTCGGGCCCCGAGCATTTCGTCACCCAGCCGAGCTACTCGACGGAATTCACCCGCGCCCGCGCGCTCCTCCTCGCCCATCCCGGCCGCTGGCGGGTGATCTACCATTACGACGGGGACGGGATCGCCAGCGCCTCCTCCGCCGTCCGAATGCTCCGACGGCTCGGCTACGCCGTCCAGGCGACGCCGCTGCAGGGCGTCGAACGCGCCCGCATCGAGGCGTTGCTCGACGCGACCCCCGGCCCGGTGCTCGTCGTCGACACCGGGGCGAGCTGGCTCGACCGGTTCGCCCGGCACCCGGCCCCGGTGATCATCCTCGACCACCACAAGTACCTCGGCGCCCCGCACCCGCCGGCGCTGCCCGACCACGTCGCCTTCGTCAACCCCCTCGATTGGGGGGTCGACGGGATGAGCGAGCTGTGCGCCGCCACGCTCACCTGGCTGTACACCGTCTTCATCGACCCGGTGAACTGGGACAACGCCCCCTGGGGCCTCTCGGGGGCGATCTCCGACCGCCAGCACGTCGGCGGGTTCCGAGGGCTCAATGCCCGGCTCGTCGAGGAGGCGCGCCACCGGGGGATCGTCGAGCCGTACTCGGGCCTTCCGCTGTATGGGGCGAGCCTCTCCGAGGCGCTCGCCCGCTCCATCGACCCGTTCCTGCGCGGCCTCTCCGGTCGCCCGGTGGAGTGCGATCGCTTCCTCCAGGGACTCTCGCTCGACCCGCGACGGCCGATCGATTCCCTCGAGGCGTCCGAGCGCGGTCGCCTGGGATCGGCGATCCTCGCCCGCCTGGTCCAGCAGGGCACGCGCCCGGAGTTCGTCGAGGCGTTCCACGCCCCGCGCTACCGACTCCGCGCCCCCGCCCTCGACGCCGAGGAGCTCGCCAACCTTCAGAACGCGACCGGCCGCGAAGGCACCCCGGCCGAGGGGATCGCCCTCGCCCTCGGTGATCCTCGGGCCCTCGCCCGGGCCCGGGCGTCGGAGGAGGCGTGGCGTACGGGGGTCCTCAACGGCCTGCGCCGGATCGAGGAGGGGGGGGTTAATTCCCTGAGCGCGCTGCAGTGGTTCGAGAGCCCCGAGGGTCCGCTCGCGGGGACGCAGGCGGGACTCGCGATGAACTACCTTCTCGATCCGAGCCGCCCCGTGGTCGTCTTCTCGCCCGGTGAGGAGAGCTACAAGGTCTCGGGCCGCGGGACCCTGTGGCTCGTCAGCCGGGGGCTCGACCTCGCCACCGCGCTGCGCGAGGCGGCGGACGCCGTCGGGGGGGAAGGGGGCGGTCACCGGGTCGCGAGCGGGGCGACGATCCCCCGGAGCGCCCGGGAACGCTTCCTCGACGAGGTGAACCGCCGGGTCCTCTCCCAGATCACCGTTGCGGAGGCGACGTGAGCACCCCGGCGCCGCCGTCGCGCCCCGCCCGCGACGACCCGTCGCGGATCCGCGACCATCCCGTCGAGCGGGAGATGCATCGATCGTACATCGATTACGCGATGAGCGTGATCATCGGCCGCGCGCTGCCCGAGGGGCGCGACGGGCTCAAGCCGGTGCAGCGCCGGATCCTCTGGTCGATGTGGGAGTCCGGCGCGACCCACGACAAGCCGTACCGAAAGTCGGCGCGCACGGTCGGGGACGTTCTCGGGAAGTACCACCCCCACGGGGACCTCTCCGTCTACGACGCCCTCGTCCGGATGGCCCAACCGTTCTCGCTGCGCTATCCGCTCATCGACGGCCAGGGGAACTTCGGGTCGATCGACGGCGACTCGCCGGCGGCGATGCGCTACACCGAGGCCCGGCTGTCGGCCCTCGCCGGCGAGGTCCTCGAGGACGTCGAGAAGGACACCGTCGCCTGGGGGGACAACTTCGACGGCACCCTGCGCGAACCGCTGGTCCTGCCGTCGAAGCTGCCCGATCTGCTCGTCAACGGGTCGGCCGGGATCGCCGTCGGCATGGCGACGAACATGCCCCCGCACAACCTCGGCGAGATCGTCCGGGCGCTCCTGCTCCTGCTCGACCGGCCCCAGGCGACCTTCGAGGAGATCCACGCGGTCCTCCCCGGCCCGGACTTCCCGACCGGCGGCCTGCTCTCCGCCTCGAGCGGGATCCGCGAGGCCTACGAGACCGGCCGCGGGATGCTGCGGATCCGCGGCAAGGCGGAGATCCGGGAGCGCGACGGCCGCGACGAGATCGTCATCACCGAGATCCCCTACGAGGTGAACAAGACCTCGCTCCTCGAGCTCATCGCCGACCTGGTCAAGAACAAGCGGATCGACGGGATCGTCGACCTCAAGGACGAGTCCGACCGCCGCGGGACCTCCGTCGTGCTCGAACTGCGCCGCGACGCGCCGGCCGAGATCGTGCTGAACCGGCTGTACGAGCACACCCCGCTCGAGACGAGCTTCGGCGTGATCAACCTGTGCCTCGTCGAGGGCCGGCCGAAGGTCCTGCCGATCCGAGATCTCCTCGCCCTGCACCTCGACCACCGCCGGGACATCCTGACCAAGCGGACCCGCTCCGATCTCGCCAAGGCCGAGGCGCGCCGGCATCTGCTCGAGGGGTTCCTGACGGCGATCGACCACATCGACGAGGTGATCCGGGTCATCCGAAGGTCCGCGGACGCCGCCGCGGCCGAGACCTCCCTGATGGGCAAGTTCCTTTTGTCGAGCGAGCAGGCCAAGGCGATCCTCGACATGCGACTCGCCCGCCTGACCGCCCTCGAGCGCGAGGCGGTCCTCAAGGAGAAGGCGGAGAAGGACGCCGAGATCCGGCGGTACAAGGAGATCCTCGGATCGCCGAAGCTCCTCGACGGCCTCATCCGCACCGAGCTCACGGACCTTGCGACCCGGTTCGGGGACGCCCGCCGCACCCAGATCGTCCCGGCGTTCACCGAGCGCACTCTCGAGGACCTGATCCCCGACACCGAGGTCGTGGTGCTCGTCACCCGGGACGGCTACATCAAGCGCCTGCCCCTCGACCAGTACCGGCGGCAACGGCGGGGCGGCCGCGGTCTCATCCGGATGGAAACGAAGGAGGAGGACTACGTCATCCGGACGTTCCTGACGCGGACCCACGATAACGTGCTGTTCTTCACGAACCTCGGCCGGGTCTACCGGATCAAGGCGTACGAGCTCCCCGAGGGCAGCCGGCACTCCAAGGGGAAGGCCGTGATCAACCTGCTGCCGAAGCTGAAGGAGAAGGAGACCGTCCAGACGCTGTTGCCGATCCGCGACCTCGCGACCGAGGGATCGCTCCTGTTCGCCACCCGCGGCGGCCTGGTCAAGCGCACCGGGCTCGACGAGTTCCAGAACATCCGCACCAACGGGATCCAGGCGGTCCTGCTCGAGGCCGAGGACGAGCTGACCGATGTGGCCCTCGTCAGCGGCGAGGGCCCCGAGGCGGTCCTCGCGACCCGGTCGGGCCAGCTCGTGCGCTTCCCGATCTCCGAGGTGCGTCCGACCGGCCGGTCGACCTACGGGGTGATCGGCGTCCGCCTGTCGGAAGAGAAGGGCGACCGCGTCGTCGGCATGGCGGTCGTCGACGCCCGGTACCCCGACCTCTTCACGATCACCTCGACCGGCTTCGGCAAGCGCACGCCCGTCGACGACTATCGGGAGACCCGGCGCGGGGCCCACGGGGTCCGCACGATCCGCACCGGCGGCCGCAACGGCGAGGTGGTCGCCGTGCTGCCGACCGGGGAGGGCTCCGAGGTCCTGGTCACCACCCAGCGGGGGATCACCATCCGCCTCGCGGCGAGCTCGATCCGCTCCCAGGGCCGCAACACCCTGGGCGTCCGCATCATCCGCCTCGACGACGGCGACGAGGTCAAGGACGTCGTCCTGCTCCCCGCCGGGATCGGGGAGGAGGCCGAGGCGTCGCCCGGTTCCGCCGCCGCCCCCTCCGGGGCCGGCCCCCCGGCGCCCGACGACGGGGACGATGACGAGGACGATGAAGCGGCGCCCGCGCGGTAAGCCGATCCTCCACTGCCCGCACTGCGGCTCGACCCGGCTCGTCTACGTCGGGGGCCTCATCCTGGGCCAGGTGTACCACTGCATGCAGTGCGACTACGTCGGCTCCTTCGTCTACGAGACCGACGGTCCCGTGGAGAAGGAAGGCGAAGGGGCGTAGGGCGGCACCCTCTCTCCCGGAGAGGTCGGCCCCGCCCTCAAGGGGGGGAGCCCTGCGCGCCGTACTCCCGACGGAACCGGTCGGCGATCCGGAGGGCCCGGACCGTCGGCTGCACGTCGTGGACCCGGACGATGTCGGCCCCCCTAAGGCTCGCGGCGACCGCGGCGGCGAGGCTCGCCTCGAGCCGTTCGGCCGCCGGGGCGCCCCCCAAAGCCCAGCCGAGGAACGACTTGCGGGACGCGCCGACGACGATCGGGGCCCCGAGCGACCGGAACTCCGCGAGGTGGTCGAGGAGCTCGAAATCCTGCGCGGGGGATTTACCAAACCCGAGGCCCGGATCGATCAACAGTCGGTCCATGTGGACCCCCTCCGAACGGACCCGTTCGCACGCGTCGGCGAGGGCCGCGTACACCTCCCCGCGCAGGTCGTCGTAGACGAGGTTCGAGCGCATCGTCGTGGGATCCCCGCGCATGTGCATGACGATCGCCGGCGCCTGGGTGCGGGAAAGCAACGCCCGCATCGATGGCTCCCGCAGCCCGCCCACATCGTTGATGATCTCCGCCCCGTGCTCGAGCGCGCGCTCGGCGACCTCGGCGTGGCGGGTGTCGATCGAGATCGGCACCGGCAGGCCGGTCCCGAGGCGCTCTAGCACCGGGCCGAGGCGCTCCCATTCCGCGGTCGGATCGAGGCCGACCGCCCCAGGGCGGGTGGATTCCCCGCCGATATCGATGAGGTCGGCGCCCTCCTCGACGAGCGTCCGGGCCTGACGGGCCGCCGCGTCGGGATCGAGGAAGCGGCCCCCGTCGGAGAACGAATCCGGCGTGACGTTCACCACGCCCATGATGAGGGTCCGACCGCCCAGGGTGATCGGGTGCCGTAGGCCGGGGAGCGGGCGCGCCGGCCGGCCGAAGCGGTGCGCGAGAGCCTGCGAGACCGAGTTCGCGACATCGGAGAGCCCGGCCGGAGACGCTCGCAGCCGCGGGAGCACCTCGCGGTAGGCCCGCCCGGTCGCGGTCAGGATCAGGGAGGTTGTCGCCCCGGCGCCGGCGGCCCCCTCCCGGACGACCGACATCCGCCCGGCGAGGCCGCGCCACTCGCGCTGAAGGAGCGGGACGAGCTCCTTCGGGACCCGGTCCAGATGGACCGATACCGGGCGGTCGTCCCGGGCCCGGTCGGCGAGCGACCCGACGATCCCTCCGTCCGATTCGGCGTCGCGGGTCGGGGCCGGCGGCGGGGCCTCGTCGAGGACCCGGGCGTGGAATCCCGAAAGGTTCCCGGGGGCCGGCGCAGCGGTTCCCGGCACGGACCGGGGAGTGGGCGCGTCGGTTAAAGTCTCCCCGACGGCTCTCGATTTCGAGGGGCGAGTGGAGGGGCCGGGGACGACCGGTAGTCGCGGCCGGCGCGGTCGGATGATCGCGGTCGAGGGGCCGTCGGGCGTCGGCAAGAGCACGACCTCCCGAGCGCTGGCCCGGGCCCTCGGCGCGCCGCGGATCGCGGAGGCGATCGATCGGCTGGCCCCGCCGCCCTCCCTGGTGTTCCGGGGGGCCGAGGCGCTATCGGACCTCGAGGTGACGCTCCTCCAGGAGGAGCGGCGACGGTTCCGGGACGCGGAGACGATCGGCCGTACTGGAATCCCCGTCGTCCTCGACACGGGCTTCCTCGGCCCGGTCAGTTACGCGGCCGGGCTCGTCGGTTTCGATCCCACCCTACGCCCAGCGCTCGAACGGACCGCCCGGGAGGCTCGACGGCTCGTCCGATCGGGCCGCCTGGGCCTGCCCGACGTCACCGTCTATCTCGACCTCGCCGCGGGGCAGGTCGCGCGGCAGATCGCCGGGGACCTACGTCGCCATCCCCGGGCCCTTCGAGAACGGCATGCGCGGGTGGCGGCCTGGGAGCGACGCCTTTGGCTCGAGCGATTCCGCGCGATCGCTCCCGACCGCCTCCTCGTCGTGCGAGGAGGACGTCCGCTCTCCCACCTCCTCGGGCGACTGGGCCGTCGCCTCGCCGGTCCCTTGCCCGAGAGGCCGCCGTCTCGGGAACTCGCCCTGCGGACGATCGGAGCCTTCGCGCAGGGCCCGATGGGCCGGCCGACCCACCCTCCCCGGCCCCCGCGCCTCCGATCCTTGCCCGCGCCCGTCCCCGGGGGGACCGCCCTGGATGGCCACCGCGGATCGGGGAAAGGTCGGCGCGGGTAACCGTTATGAACGCTACCCGGCCTCGCCCTCGCCCCTATGAGCTCGGCCCGCGGCCTTTCCGTTCATCCGCCAGCGGGCCCTAGCGATTCCCCCCGGGCGACCGGAGGTCGGCGGACATGACGAAGGGAACTCCCTCCCGCCGGGGCGGGAAGATCGTCCATGTGATCTGCCGGCGCTGCGGGAAGCATTCTTACCATCGACAGAAGAAGGTCTGCGCCTCGTGCGGGTTCGGCGACACGGCCCGTCGTCGGGGCTACGACTGGGCGAAGCTAAAGTAGCGCCCGCCGCGCCCCCGACGTCGGTCGGATCGGACGCGAGACCCAGCGGTTCCCGGCGATCGCGTAGCGGAGCAATCGCTGCGCGTCCCGTCGGATCCCGATCCGGGTTCCCCGGAGCACGCGTCCCGCGGGCCCCGGACCGGGGGCGATCCGCACGGGTCCGTCGATAAGGCTCGCCCGGTTGTGCTCGAGGCCGATCCCGAACGCACGGCAGAGCCGGCCGGGCCCTCGGGGGTCCCCGTCGACGCCGTCGACTGGTTCGGCCGCCCTCAGCAGGACCGCCTCCCCCGGCGCGGTCACCGCGTTGGCGAGGCAGACCTGGTGGATCCGGTACACGTACAGGGTCCCGGGCGGGCCGAACATCGCCCGATTTCGCATCGTCGGGCCAATCGAGGCGTGGTTCGCGGCGTCCCCGGCGACGTACGCCTCGGTCTCGACGATGCGGCCGACCTGCATCCCGCTCGGACGGCGATGGACCAGGTACTGGCCGAGGAGCCCGCGCGCCACCTGGGGGGTGGGCCGATCGTACCATTCCGTCGGGAACGGGCGGAAGAAGGCCGTTGTGGGATCGTCCGATCCGGTCAGAACAGTTGACCCCGGTCGCACAGGGGTCGGCCGTCGACGGCGACGGTCGCCTCCCCGATCACGATCCACGAGACGTAGCCGCACCGATTCGAGCCCCCGTACTCCTCGTTCCCCCCGATCCCCAGGGTCACCGCCCCGGCCTCCTGATCCTCGACCTGGGGGACGCCGGGGCCGAGGGTCGGGTGGAGGCCGACCGACAGCAGCGAAACGACGTCCCGGCCCTTGGGCGCCGATAGGTACGCCGCCGCGAACTCGCTCTCGCCGGAGGTGTATCGGAAGGCCGTCAAACGCCCATCGGCGATCTCCCACTCCCCCCCTTCGGTACGGCCGGTCGGCAGGAAGCTCGGCCGGTTGGCGATGGCGATCCCCTTCGTGGCCCGTTCGTCGATCGCGACCACCGCCGTCCCCGGCGGCGCCGCGGTCATGTTGCGGCCCTGCTGGAGATCCTCCCGAGAGACCTCCCCGTCGTCGACGACCGGGACGCGGCCGCGGAGCCGGACGGATACGTCGGTCCCGTTGGGCGCCGTGATCCGGACGAACCGGCCCTTCCGAAGCTTCCCCGCGAGGCTGCGCCCCGCCCGCCCGATGGCGGGCAGGGAGGCGTCGACGATCGCGCGCGAAAGCGCCTTCCTCCAGTCGGGGCCCGGGGTGCCCCAGTACGAGGCCTGGGCGTCGGAGGCGTAGCCGAGCAGGCAGCGGACGCCCCGCAGCCGTGCGGCCCGCGCCCGGCGGTACCATTCCGCGTCGTAGGCGAACAGGGCGGAGCGGAGCTTGGGCGAAAGGGCCCGGAACCTCGGCCGGTCGGCCGGCCCGGGGAAGAACAGGTAGGCGTCGGCCTCCGAGAGGGCGGCCCATTCGGGGGCGCCCGGTCGGGTCCATCCCCCCGCGCCCGGCGCCCCTTCGACCCCTTTCCAGAACGCGGCCTCGTCCTCGACGAGCAGCATCGGACGGGCCCCGAGCTGACGGGCCCGCGCGACGCACTCCGAGGCGATCGGAAGGCAGTGCGTCCAACTCTCGACGATGAGGTTTTCGCCGCGGCGCAACCGGAGGGCGCGTGTGACGAGCGCCTCGGCGAGCGCCTCGGGGCTCTCGCCGTCGGACGCCATCGGGGGGCGAATGGCCGCACCCCGTTTAAGGCCCGTCGGTCCGGGTCACCTAGCGGGCCGCCGGGGGACCGGCGCGGACGGCCCGGACCGACGGTATCGGGCGACCAAGGCCGCGGCGCTCTCGGAGCCGCTTGCCCACTCTCGGGCGAGCCGGACCAGCAGCCGGCGCCCGTCGTCCCACGGGGGGTCCCGGCCAACCGGGCGCCCGGCGCCCCCGAACGCCCGGCGAAACCGGGGGTCGGTCGCCGCCCGTCGGACCACGGCGGCGACCCGTCGGCCCCGGGAAAAAGCGTCGAGGTCCCCAAGGATCGCCGTTCGGACCCGCCGATCTCGCCAGGCGGCGAGCAACGACCGGATCTTCTCCGGGCGGTGGCGATGCGACGAGCGCCCCGAGCCGAGTGTCCCGTTGAAGTACAGGAACGGAAGCCCGAGCTCGAGCGCCTCGAGGAGGGTCCGGCTTCCGGTCACGATGCGCATTTCGGCCGAGGCGAATTCGCGCCGCCACTCCTCCGTCGGGATCGGATCGGTCCGGACCCCGCCCGGGACCGCGGGCCAACCGTCCGAGCGCCCGGCCCGGACCGCGAGGTCGATCGGGGGTTCCACTCCCGACAAGCCCCGGAGCACGGCGGGGGCGAGGCGGGCCGACGTCGACGGGCTCGCGTACCAGACCCAGGTCCGGCCGTCCCGCCGGGCCGACCCCGAAGGACGGGCCCACCGCTCGGGCCAGATCGGAGCGCATTGGACCGTTTCGGGATACTCCCGCCGGAACATCGGGGACGTCCGGAACGTCTGGTACAGGTGGAGCACGTTCGGCCGGTCGAGCGCGCGATGGAGCCGGTACGCCGCATGGAACTCGGCGACCTCTCGACGTCCCTGGGGGGAGGCGATCCGGCGGCGGATCTCGGAGATCGGCATCCCGCCTTCGCGGTACCGCTCGATCGTCTCTTCGCGGCTCGTCAGGTGGCGGGCGAACTCTTCGAGGCTGACGTGGACTACCCCGTCGGCGCCGTAGGATCTTTCGAGCGCGCCCGCCTCCTCGGCCCAGATACCGGCCCGGCCGTACGGTGCCCGGCGCGCCGGGGCCGCCGAGACCCCCCACATCGGCGCGACGGTCAGCGCCCGAGCGGCCTGACGGAGCGGCGCCCGTACCTTCCGGACCTGGAGCCCCTCGAGGATCCGATCGACGACGGGGGGCAGGGGCCGATCGTCGATCCGGAACAGGAGCGGGGGGAACCCCGCTTCGGTGAGCGCCCGGCCGGCGTCCCGCGCTTCGGCGACGTCCCCGAGCCCCCCGCCGACCACGGCCGGGAATAGGTAGACGTCGAGTCCGAGGGAGTTGTCGCTAGCCGGCTCCATCGACTGGCCGGACCCAGGTGGTCCAGCGACGCGCGAGGTCGAACCCCGCCGCGGCCATGAGGCTCGCGGCGGGCGTTCCGGAAACGGCGCCGGCGACCGCGGTCCGGGCGCCCCGTTCCCGACACCAGGCTAGGGCGACGGTCAGCAGACGGTTCGCTCCGGTTTCCGAGCCGGCTTGGTCCCGGATCACGGCGAGATGGGCCTCCGGGGTCGCCCGGCTCACCGTGGCCCTCACGAACGCGTCCGGGCCCCGGGGACCTTCGTGCACCCAGGCGCGCGTGGAGGAGCCGAGCGCGCGGGCAACGACCGGGGAGACCGATAGGTCGGAGGGGACGACCGGTTCGAACGCTTCGAGGGCGGCGGGTCGACCCGCCCGTGCCGCGGGGATCAGGCGGAGGGTATCGCGCCTCCGGAACGGTCGCACCGATCCGTCCCCCGGGGCGGCCGGGGGGCCGGGCGAAGCCCGGAGCTCGCAACGCCACCGCTCGTGCTCCCCGACCGGCGCGAACCCCCACCCCGACCAGCGGGCCGGGCCCTCCGGTCCCCCCTCGGTGCACGCGTCGGGGACGAGCAATGCGGCCAGGCCGGCCTTTCGGGCCTGCCGATGGGCGAGTTGGAGCAAGCCTCCCGCGACGTCGCCGTCCGGCCCGGCGGGGCCGACGGCTAGCGCCGCCACCCACGCACATTGGCGGCCGGGGGTCCATACGAGGACGCCCCGAACGCGACCGTCGACCTCGGCGACGATCGACCGGGGCCCCGGCCGGCCCAGCCCCGAGGCGACCCGCATTGCGGCCCTCGCATCCCATCGACCGAGCCGAGCGATGGTCCGTTCGAGCTGGGCCGGGGCCCACCCATCGGAATCCGACGCACGGACGATCGAAGCGGCGAGAAGTCGCGCCACTTCCGGACCGTCGGAGGGCCGGACGGCCCTCAGCATCCGGTCTCGTCCTCTTCGAGCATCCCGGGCAGCGCGCTGTCGAATAGCTGTCGGAGGCTCGGGGCCGCCGCGGGGGGGGTACTCTCCATTCCCGGGAGGCGGGCGGGCCGATCGAGCTCGGCCTCGTCGATCTGGGCGAGCGCCTCGAGCAGGCCCCGCACCACCGTCGGGTCGCTGTTCGGCGGGACGATCCGTCCCAGGGCCTGGAGAGCGGAATCGAACAGGCGAATCTCCGCGTCCGAGCGGATCGCGACGGCGCCGTCACCCATCGCGATCGGTTCGGGCAGCTCCCCCTCGTCCCGGCGCGCCGTCTTTAGGACCTCGAGGAGCGGATCCCGGGCGCCGTCGTCGCGCAACCGGCCGAGCGTCCAGACCGCCGCGAGCCGGACCTCCGCCTCGGGGTTGCGAAGCTCCTCGCGGACCCGGGGGGCCGCCTCCGAAAGCCCCAATCGGCCGATCGCGTAGATCGCCCCGCGCCGCGGCCACGGATCGGGGTCCTCCAGCATCGAACGCAAACGTACGAGGTCCTCCGGACCGCCGATGCGCCCGAGACATTCCGCGGCGGCGCCGCGTACTGACCATGCCGGATCGTCCAGGTGCGATCGGGCCGTGGCCGCGTTCTCGCTCGAACCCAACGCGCCCAGGGCGTTCAACGCGCAGACCCGGACCCACGAGGCGGGATGGTCGCACTGCGCCACCACCGTGGGGAGCGCCGACCGGTCCCCGATCTTGCCGAGGGCTACGAGCACCGCCGGTCGGACCCAGGAGTCGGGCTTTCCGAGGAGCGCGAGCAGCCCGGGCAGCGCGTCCCGGTCCCCGAGCCGGCCGAGCACCATCGCCGCGGCGACCCGGACCCGTCGGGCAGGGTCCTCCAGGAACGGGCGGACGATGGTCGCGAGGGACGGGTCGAGGGTGCGGCCCAGGGCCAGGATCCCTTCGCGGCGCACGCGATCGTGGGGGTCCGACAGGGTGCGAAGGAGCCCTTCGCGGCCGGCGGGGGTGTCCAGACGTCCTAAGGCGATGGCGACGCTCCAACGAACGGAGGGTTCGGGATCCGAAAGCGCCGATAGGAGCGAGGGCACCGCCTGCGGATCTCCGATCGACCAGAGGGCCCAGGCCGCTTGCTCGCGGACCCTCGGGATCGGATCGGCCAAGGCGGGTTCGAGCGATGCCCGGCTTTCGGACCGGCCGATCCGGCCGAGCGCCTCGACCGCGATCGAACGAGCCTCGGGGGACGGATCGGCGACCATCGCCTCGAGCCAGGGACGCGCCCGGGGCTCCCGGAGCTCGCCGAGCGACCAGGCCGCCGCCCGTCGCATCACGGGGTCGGCGTCGACGAGCGCGTGGATCAAGAAGTCGACCTCCGCGGGATCCGCCCCCTGGGCGGCCGCACGGATCCGATCCAGGGCGCGCCGCCCGGTCGGGCGGGGCGTCGGGCCGGCCTCGGGCGGGCTTCGGCGCGATCGCTTCGCTCGGGCGGTCATCGGGCGGACGGAGTCTCCGTCGGCTAAAGGCGGAGCCCCCGCGTCGTTCGACGGGGAGGAACGGTGGGGGCCGGACCCGCGCGGCAGTTTAATCCGCCCCTGCCTCCATGTAGAGTTCCTCGAGGCCCGATGACCCTTTGTCCGAACTGCTCCAAGCCGATGGCCCCGGGCTTCCTGGGCTCCGAAAGCTTCGTCGGGGGCTCGAAATGGTTCCTCGAACGGACCCGTCTCGCCTTCGGAGGCGAGGAAGTGGCCAAGCCGAACGCCTTCGGGATGGTCTACCTCGCCGGCTTCCGATGCCGGGAATGCAAGACCCTCCTCCTTCGATATTGATCGAACCAGGATCCTCGGCGCGGCCGCCGCTTCGTCGCCCGGGCTCGACCGGGCGGGGCGCAAACTGAGGTCGGCGGGCGAGTCGAGCGCCCCGGGCGTGTCGACGTGGCGAAGGCGTAAATAGCGAGGCCCCGTCCGAACGTCGGAAGGGTCCCGGATGGTCCAGGTCGATATCGAACTCGGCAAGTGCACCGGCTGCGCCCACTGCCGCGACGTCTGCCCGGTGAACGTCTTCGAGCTCAAGCCCCGCGACCAGTTCCCCGACGTCACCGACGACGCGGCCGTCGGCGCGAAATTCCAGTTCCGGGGCGAGAAATCCGTCGCCGTGAACGGGCCGGAGTGCATCGTGTGCGAGGCTTGCCTGTTCGAGTGCGAAGGGGAGTGCATCCTCATCACGGACGATGAGGGCCACGTCCACCATTCGACGTACAAGTAGGCCCGACGCACCTCGATCGCTCCCCGTCGAGCGGCCCGACCCCGCCGGCACCGTCGGCCGCCGGGACCAGAGTTAAATACGGAGAATCCCCGCCCGGGGTCCGTGACCGAGGTCGATGCGGGGGCCGCGGGCACCGTCGTCCTCGGGGAACGCGAGCTCGCCACCGGCTTTCGGCTGATCGGGATGCAGAACGTCATCGAGATCGGTCCGGAGAGCGGCGCGCAGGAGTTCCAACGCGTCATGTCGGACGACCGCTACGGCCTGGTCATCGCGAGCCAGTCGGTCCGCCGCCTGCTCAGCGAAGCACAGCGCCAGCACGCCGAGGCGTCGCTCAAGCCCCTGGTCGTCTTCGTCCCTCCCCCTAGCGGCGAGTACGAGGTCGAGAGCCTGGACGCGCTCGCCAAGCGCGTCCTCGGCGTCTCCCTCTCCATCCCGAAGTGAGGTCACGATGGCGGGTGTCGTCGAGAGGGTCTCCGGTCCGGTCGTCATCGCCGAAGGCCTCGGCGGGGCGAAGATGTTCGACGTCGTGCGGGTCGGAGAGCTTGGGCTCGTCGGCGAGATCATCCGACTCGTCGGGGAGACCGCGACGATCCAGGTCTACGAGGACACCACCGGGGTCCGACCCGGCGACAAGATCGAGAACACCGGTCAGGCCCTATCGGTCGAGCTCGGGCCGGGCCTGCTCAAGTCGATCTACGACGGGGTCCAACGGCCCCTCGACGTCCTTCAGAAGAACCTCGGCGACTTCATCACTCGGGGCTTCGTCGCCGCCCCGCTCGATGAGACCAAGACCTGGGAGTTCCAGGCGAGCGTGAAACCCGGCGTTGAGGTCGGCCCCGGGACAATTCTGGGGACGGTCCAGGAGACCCCGCTCATCCAGCACCGGATCATGGTCCCCCCCGGCGTCCAGGGGACCCTGACGGATCTGAAGAATGGAACCTACACCATCCGGGATCCGATCGGCTCGGTGAAGTCGGCCGGCGGCTCGGTGCCCCTCACCCTGGTCCAGAAGTGGGTGGTCCGGGTCCCTCGGCCGGTGCGGGAGAAACTGGCCCCCGGGATCCCCCTCGTGACGGGCCAGCGGGTCATCGACACCTTCTTCCCGGTCGCCAAGGGAGGGACCGCCTGCATCCCGGGGCCGTTCGGCTCCGGGAAGTGCGTCGCGGGCGACACCCCGGTGCTTCTCGGATCCGGCGAGGTCGCCCGGATCGAGGAGGTGTTTGACCGATCACGGGCGCTGGGCGAGGTGCGCGTCGACGGATCGGAGGAATGGATCCGCCTTCGGCACCCGATCGACCTGCACTCGCTCGTCGGAGATCGGGTGGTCCGAAGCCGGACCCAGACCCTGTATCGGGGCAAGAGCGATTCGCTGATCCGCCTGCGAACGCGAAGCGGTCGGTGCGTCCGGGTCACTCCCGTCCACCGCATCTTCACCGTCGGGCCGGATGGTGACCTGGTCGAGAAGGAGGCCGGCACGCTCAGCCCGGGGCAATACCTCGCCGCGGTGCGGAAGGTTCCATCTCCCCGGGGCGTCGTCCGCCTCGCCCCCGTGCTCGAGAAACTTCACCGACACGGAAAGTCGATCCGGGTCCCGACGGAAATGAGCCCCGATTTGGCCGAGTTCCTCGGCCTGTTCGTCGCCGAGGGATATGTGCGCGGCGGCCGGACGGTCGTCTTCACGAACGCCGAGTCGTCGATGTTGAACCGGTTCCTGGATCTCGCGGACCAACTGTTCGGGCTCCGCGGACGGGTCGAGCGGCAGGCAGGGAAGACCCCGAACGTGCTTCTCGGTAGCACCACCCTCGTCTATTTCCTGAAGTGGCTCGGCACCGGCGTCGTCTCCGGCGAGAAGCGGCTTCCGGCGACCGTCCTGGGGTCGAGCAACGAGGTCCTCGGGAGGTTCCTCCTCGGTTATTTCTTGGGAGACGGCGGGTTCTCGAGCCCGAAAGGGGAGGTCGAACTGTGCACGAAGAGCGCCCGCCTGGCCAGCGAGCTTACCTACGCCCTCTCCCGATTCTCGATCACCTCGAGCCTCGCCCGGCGCTGGATCGAGGGCACGGCGTATTCGCGGGTGTTCGTTCGCGGCCTTGCGAACCTCGAGCGCCTCGCATCGGCGTTGCAGTCGACTGACCCGAAGGTCGAGAACCTCCAACGCTACGTCCGTTCGAAGGGACGGGGATACACGGCCACGGACGTGGTGCCCGTATCCCCCGATCTGCTCGAGCGACTGTACCGAACCCATCACTCGTACCAGGAGCTCGCCCGACGCGGGGTGAAGATCCACAACTACATCGGCAATCACGAGCGGATGGGCGCGTCCACCTTCGTCCGATTCATGGCGGCGGGTGCCGGTATGGAGGAGGCCCCGGCCCGATGGGAACAGGGGGCCACGCGGCTCGCGCCGCTCCTCGAGTGGATCTACTGCGACGAGATCGTGGACATGGAGATCGAGAAGGACGGGCCGTTCGATGTCTACGATTTCTGCCTTCCCGAGTACGGCAGCAACTTCGTCGGGGGGTCCGGGGGACTGCTCCTCCACAATACGGTCGCCCAGCAACAGCTCGCGAAATGGTCCGACGCGGACGTCGTCGTCTACGTGGGCTGCGGCGAACGAGGGAACGAGATGACGGAGGTGCTCGCCACCTTCCCCAACCTCCAGGACCCGAAATCCGGCCGACCGCTGATGGAGCGGACGATCCTGATCGCGAACACTTCGAACATGCCCGTCGCCGCGCGCGAGGCGAGCGTGTACACCGGGATCACCATCGCCGAGTACTATCGGGACATGGGCTACGATGTGGCCCTGATGGCCGATTCGACGAGCCGGTGGGCCGAGGCGATGCGCGAGATCTCCGGTCGGCTCGAGGAGATGCCCGGGGAGGAGGGATATCCGGCGTATCTCGGTCGGCGGGTCGCCGAGTTCTACGAGCGGTCGGGCCGCGTAATCACCCAGTCCCCCGAGGGCCGGCCGGGTTCGATCACCGTCGTCGGCGCGGTGTCCCCCCCGGGGGGCGACTTCTCGGAACCGGTCAGCCAGAACACGCTGCGCGTTACGCGGGTTTTCTGGGCTCTCGATGCCGCCCTGGCTTCGCGCCGCCACTTCCCGTCGATCAACTGGCTGCAGAGCTATTCGCTGTACGTCGGGGACCTGGAGCCGTGGTACGCGAAGGAGCTCTCGAAGGATTTCTCCGGCTTGCGCCAGCGGGCGATCGCGATCCTCCAGCAGGAGGCCGAGCTGCAGGAGATCGTCCAACTCGTCGGGGTCGACGCGCTCCCCGAACGCGAGAAGGGGGTCCTCGACATCGCGCGGATGCTGCGCGAGGATTACCTTCAGCAGAGCGCCTACGATGACGTGGACACGTACACGTCGATCCACAAGCAGTACCGGATGCTTCGCGCGATCCTCGCCTTTGGCGATCGCGAGCAGGAGGCGATCGGCAAAGGGGTACTCGTCGGGGCGATCCAGAAGCTCCCGGTCCGCTCCCGTCTCTCGCGTATGAAGTGGATCCCGGAAAAGGAGCTCGCGAACCAGTTCGATCAGCTCGAGCTCGACATGACGAGCCAACTTGCGGGCGCCGCCGCCGGAGGCGGGTAGGACCGTGGCGAGCGCGAAGGGCAAGGCCGCCGCCCGGGAGATCTCCGAGGTGCCGGTCGACTACCGGACGATCGATCGGATCAGCGGCCCGCTGTTGTTCGTCCAGGAGGTGAAGAACGCGGCCTATGGGGAGATCGTCGAGATCGCGCTCCCCGACGGGACGCGGCGGCAGGGTCAGGTCCTCGACTCCCGCAAGGGCCTCGCGATCGTCCAGGTCTTCGGCCCGACGATGGGGATGAACGTCGAGCAGACGAGCGTGAAATTCCTCGGCGAGGTCGCCCGATTGGCCGTCTCCGACGAGATGCTCGGCCGGGTCTTCAACGGCCTGGGCGAGCCGCGCGACGGCGGCCCGAAGATCGTCTCCGACACGCGCCTGGAGATCGTGGGCAACGCGATGAACCCGTACTCGCGCGAGGAGCCGAGCGAGTTCATCCAAACCGGCCTCACCAACATCGACATGATGAACACCCTCGTGCGCGGCCAGAAGCTGCCGATCTTCTCCGGCGCGGGGCTGCCCCACAACCAGATCGCCGCCCAGATCGTCCGGCAGGCGAAGTTGCGGGACTCCTCGGAGAGCTTCGCCGTCGTGTTCGCCGCGATGGGGATCACCAGCGAGGAGGCGAACTTCTTCCTCAAGGAGTTCGAGTCGACCGGCGCCCTCGAGCGCACGGTCGTCTTCCTCAACCTGTCGAGCGACCCGTCGATGGAACGGGTGATCACCCCGCGCATGGCGCTCACCACCGCGGAGTTCCTCGCCTACGAGCGCGACATGCACATCCTGGTCGTCCTCACGGACATGACCAACTATTGCGAGGCGCTGCGCGAGATCGCGAGCGCCCGGGAGGAGGTCCCCGGCCGGCGCGGCTACCCGGGCTATCTCTACACCGACCTCGCCACGCTGTACGAGCGCGCCGGCAAGATCCACGGCCGCAAGGGATCGATCACGCAGCTTCCAATCCTGACGATGCCGGCCGACGACATCACCCACCCGATCCCCGACCTCACCGGCTACATCACCGAGGGGCAGATCGTGGCGAGCCGCGAACTGCAGCGGCGGGGCGTCTACCCGCCGATCGACGTGCTCGTCTCGCTGTCGCGGCTGATGAACCAGGGGATCGGCAAGGGCCGCACGCGCGAGGACCATCGGGGGGTCGCCGACCAGCTCTATGCGAGCTATGCGACCGGCAAGGACCAGCGGGCGCTCTCGGCGATCGTCGGCGAGGAGGCGCTCTCCGCCACCGACCGGATCTACCTCAAGGTGGCCGACCGGTTCGAGAAGGAGTTCGTCAACCAGCGCCCGGACGAGGACCGAACGATCGACGAGAGCCTGGCCATCGGCTGGGACATCCTCTCCGAGCTGCCGGAATCGGAGCTCAAGCGCATCAAGCCCGAGTTCATCCAGAAGTACCGTACGGCGCCGAAGGCCTAGGCCGGGGGTGGACCGCGCTCCATGGTGATCGAGAACGTCCGTCCGACCCGCCTGGAGCTGTTGCGGACGCGCCGGCGGATCGTGCTCGCCCGCAAGGGGCTCAAGCTGCTGAAGCTCAAACGCTCGGCGCTCATCGCCGAGTTCTTCAGCCTCTCGAAGGAGGCGCTCAAGCTGCGGGGCGACCTGCAGAGCCGCATCGCCCGGGGCTACGATTCGATCCGACGCGCCGAGATGGACGTGGGACCGATCCGGCTCGAGAGCATCGCGATGCTGCTGCCCGATCTCGCCCGCGTCTCCGTCGGCACGAAGAACGTGATGGGGGTGCGCACCCCCCGGGTCGACTCCGGCGGCTTCGCCCCGGTGCCGGAGACGGCGCTCTTGCAGCTCCCGGCGACGGTGCACGAATCGGTCCGCCACTTCCAGCAGATCTACCGGGTCGTCCTCGACATCGCCGAGAAGGAGAACGCGCTGCGCCGTCTCCTCCACGAGATCGAGAAGACGAAGCGGCGGGCGAGCGCGATCGAGAACGTCCTCATCCCGCGACTCGGCGAGACCGTGCGCTACATCAAGTTCCGTTTCGACGAGCTCGAACGGGACGCCTTCTCGATGCTCAAGACCGTCAAGCGCAAGATGGAGGAGGCCGAGCGTGTCCCTGTCCCTGCCTAGCGGCCGACCGAACAAGGTCCTCTGGCTGATCCGCCTCTCGGTCCTCTGGAAGATCGCGGCGCTCCTGGTGCTGTTCGTGGTCCTCGTCGAAACGGGGGTCGTCTAGCCATGGAACCGCCCGCCCCGGGCGCCGCAGTCCCCCCGACGACGGGGTCGGCCGAGACGCTGCGCAAGGTGAAGGAGGTCGAGGCCGACTTCGATCGGCGGCTCGCCGAGATCCGGGCCGAGGGCGCGGCCACCGTCGCGCGGCTGGGCGCGGAGACCGACGAGCTCCTT
Source organism: Thermoplasmata archaeon (assembly GCA_035945215.1). Lineage (GTDB taxonomy): Archaea > Thermoplasmatota > Thermoplasmata > Lutacidiplasmatales > UBA184 > Lutacidiplasma. The sequence continues at coordinate 163,436 of DASZAJ010000009.1, read as the reverse complement.
CGGGCCGCTCGAACGGCCGCCGAAGCCAAGCGAGAGGCGGCGCTCTCGGACGCCCGCGCGCAGGCGCGCCGCGAGGCCGACGCGATCCTGGCCGAAGCCCGCGACGCGGCGGACCAGATCGATCGGAGCCCGTCGCGGCTCGCGCGGGTGCCCACCGAGACGATCGTCCGGGTCGCGCTCGAAGGGCTGGCGGACACCACCGGGGCGTAGGCGACATGGCGTTCCTCCGGCCGTTGCCGATGGAGAAGGTCGGCGTCGTCGGTCTCAAAGACGACCGCGAACGCCTCCTGTCCGTCCTGCACGACCTCGGGGTCATCCAGATCGAGCCGATCAGCGCCGAATCGCTCGGCTTCCTCGCGCCGGAGCGCGGGAGCGACCGGCAGCGGTCCGTCGGCGACGCGCTGATCCGCATGCGGGCCCTCGCCCAGGCGCTGCCGCCGGTGCCCGTCGCGGCGCCCCGGTCGTTCCCGGACCTGGATCACCTGCTCGCCGAGGCCCAGCGGATCCCGATCGACGCCGAGGTCGGCGAACTCAAGCGCACCGAGGACCGGCTCGCCAGCGAGCAGAAGGCCCGTCGGGAGGAGGCCGCGCTGCTCGAACGGTTCGCCTTCTATCCCGACCGGCTCGAATGGCTCTCCTCCCGGCGCCTCCTCGCCTTCCTCGGCGAGGCCGATCCGAAGGACTTCGCCCGCTTCCGCGGGGCGCTCGACGATAGCCGCGGCGACCTCGTCAGCGTCGCCGACGGCGACCCGGTCCGCTTCATCGTCGCGGTGCGGCGGGAGAACGCCGACGCGCTCGCCCGTCTCGCCCAGGACGCGCGCACGCGCCTGTCGACCGTCCCCGACGTCGCCGGGACGATCGCTGAGGAGGTCCCGAAGCTGCGGGCGCGCGCCGAGGCGATCGAGCAGGAGCTCGGCGCGATCCGCGCCCGCCTCGGCGCCCTCGCCCAGGCCTGGTACCCGACGATCGCCGCGACCGAGGAGGCGCTCTCGATCGAGAACCACAAGTTCGAGCAGTGGAACCGATTCGGCGCCGGCGCGCAGGTCTTCGCCCTCGAAGGGTGGATCCCGAAGCGCGAGCGCACCCGGCTCCAGGCGTCGCTCGACCTCGCGCTCGCCGGTCGGGCGGCCGTCTACGACCTGTCCACCGGCGAGGAGGCGCCGACGTACATGGAGAACCCCCGGGGGGTCCGATTCTACGAGTTCTTCATCCGGTTCTATTCGATCCCGCAGGCGAGCGAGTGGGACCCGACGTGGATCTTCGCGATCGCGTTTCCGATCTTCTTCGGGCTGATGCTCGGCGACGTCGGCTACGGGCTCGTGATCCTGCTCGTCTCGCTGTGGATGATCGCCGGCTTCCCCGGGCGACGGCGGGTGCCGGCGTCGTTGAAGGGTTTCGTCAAGCTCATCATGCCCCCGAGCGCGATGCGCCAGCTCGCCTGGACCCTTCTGCCGGCCGCCTTCATCGCGATCGGGCTCGGGACCGCGTTCGATGCGTTCTTCGGCTTCCGCTTCCTCCCCTCGCCGTTCCCGCTCCTCGACCCGACGAGCGTCACCGGATTGCCGAAGCTCCTGCTCATCGCCGGCTACATCGGGCTCGCGATGGTGACCGTCGGCTTCCTGCTCGGCGCGCTGCGCCAGTACTATCGGCGCCACTACCGGGCCGCGATCGGCAAGGTGGGGGGCATCCTCTACGCCTGGGGGATCGCGACGATCGGGCTCGCGCTCCTTCGGACCCAGCCGATCCTTCCGATCTGGGTCTCCCCGGGAATCCTCGCGGCGTACATCGGTCTGATCGCCGGGGCGCTGATGCTCCTGCTCGAGGGGTTCGAGGGCGTCATGGGGATCATCGAGATCGTCAGCCACATCCTCTCGTACACCCGCCTCGTCGGCATCCTGCTCGCCTCGGTGATCCTCGCCTTCGTGATCGACCAGATCTCCGTCGGGATGTTCCATAGCGGCAGCATCGGACTGTTCGTCGTCGGGCTGATCCTCCTCGTCTTCGGCCAGACGTTCAACCTGATCCTCGGCGTCTTCGAGCCGGGGATCCAGGGGGCCCGGCTCATCTTCGTCGAGCAGTTCTCGAAGTTCTACTCGGGCAACGGACGCGCGTTCCGGCCCCTGGGCCAGGAGCGGCGGCACACGGCGCCGACGTTCCCGCCCCCGACCGACGTCCCGGCGGGCTCCGCCCCCGGCGCGCCGTCGGCCTAGATCTTCGGCAGGATGAGCATCGGCTCGATCGACGCGGCCGGCATCGCGTAGAGGATCCCGTAGATGATCCGCCGGAGGTCGGCGCGTTCGACGTCGGCGAGCAATAGGTAGGTCATCAGGATCGCGAGGGAAAGCGGGTACGCCCGCATCCGCCGGATCGCCCGGACCGCCCGGTCCTGCAACAGCTCGAGCTCGAACCCCGCCAGGCTGCGCGTCGCCTCGTAGTTCGAAAGCCCGTTCGATAGCGCCGGGAACCGGGCGGCGAGCGCGGCGACGAGCTCCGGGACGGTGCGCGCCCCGAGGAGTTCGGGGACCCCGGCCTTGGGCAGACGGCCGCCGTCGATCCACCGGGCGGTCGCCTCGTCGGGGGCGAGCCCGGACTCCTTCGCCTTCAGCACCAGCATGACGTTGCGGTCGTCGACCTCGTCCCGGAGGAACTCGAGGACGACCCACTCGTCGCCCTGGAAGAACCGGACCGAGGCGAACAGCCTCGCATAGTACTCCCGCTCCAGCGCCTGGACGAGCGGGAAGATGTCGTGGGTCCGCGCGAACGTCTCGGCGAGCGGCAGGAGGGTCGCCCCGTAGCCGAAGTTGACGAGGTAGTGCACCGTCGCCTCCAGGGTCGGCTGGGCGATGAGCGAGCGCAGCCCGTCGATCGTCATCGCCCCGGCGGGGATCCCGGCGGGGAGTTCGCGCCAGGAGACCAGGCGATGCGCGTCCTCGGTGACCGGTCGGCCCCTGGCCTTGGCGGCGAGCACGATGGAGATGTTCTCGATGTCCCAGCGCTGCAAGTAGGCCCCGACGATCGGGCGGCCGGCGAAGGAGGCCGACTCGAACGCCCGGCGGTTGCGCTCGGCGAAGGTGGCGTTCACCGCGCTCTCGAGCATCGGGGCGCCCTTGAGGGTCGAGGCCGCCCGCAGGATCTCGGGGCCGTACGGGGTCGACTCGAGCATCTTGGCGACCTCGTTGAGGTCCTTGGCCCCGGCCATCCGATGCAGGACGTCCTTGGGGAGGAAGGCGGGGAGATGCGCCTTGAGCCGGCCGAGCGCGCTCGCGTACGGCGAGGAGCTCATCCGTCCTTCCCGGTGCTGCGGGCCAGGGCGAGCAGGTCGTCCTCGCGCCGCCGCAGGAGCTCCTCGAAGGAGAGGTCGAGCCGCCGGTCCCCGTCGCCGGATTCGGCGATGAGCCCCCCGGTGATAGGGGCCGGTTCGCTGGTGAAACCCCGCCCCGCGATCGATCGTAGGACGGCGGCGTCCTCGGCCCGGCCGGCGACCCGGATCGGCTTGCCGAGCCGGCCTAGCGCGAAATCGTACAGGCGCTTGAGCAGCGCCGCATACTCCTCCTCGGAGGTATGCTCGGTCAGGCGGCGACGGGCGTCGTCGAGCGATCGCTGGGCCGACCGCTGCCGGGCCTCGAACAGGAGCTTGCGGGCCTCCCCCTTGGCCCGCGCCGTCTCCGCGGCGCGCAGCCGGGCCGTCTCCTGGCCGATCGCCCGATCGCTCTCCTGGGCGACGGCGCGCAGGGCCGCCTCGCGCTGGGCGAGGATCTGCCGCGCCGATTCCGCGAACCGCGATCGCTCCGCTTCGAGGTCCGATTCGGAGCGGCGACGAACCTCTTCGACGAGGCGCTCGAGGCTCATCCCCGGCGCGCTCCCTACCCGAGGATGCCCTTCAGCAGGATGATCCCCAGCACGAACCCGATGATCCAGAGCGTCTCGGGGATCACGAAGAAGAACAGGACGTTGCCGAACTTCTCGGGCTTCTCGGCATAGATCCCCATGCCGGCCGCACCGATCCCGGACTGGGCCATGCCGGTGCCGATGAGCCCGCCGGCGATCGCGATGCCGGCCGCGAGCACGGCGAAATCGCTCACCATCGACGTCGAACCCGGCGGCGCGAGAAATGTCGCCTATATAACGCGCCGGACCGCCGGGGCGCTGCGCCCCGCGGAAGCCCGGGCGAGGTCGCCGAGCGGGAGGGGCAGCGCGGGCACTTCCCATTCGTAAACCATCTATAGGGCGGGGGAGTGGACCCGGTCGGAACGCCATGTCGGATCTCCGCACGATCGCCAAGCAGCTCACCGAGGACCTCGAACTCGACCGCCCTCCGGTCCAGGTCTCCTACCTCGACGCGGCCCCCCCCGGGGTCGCCCAGCATCCGGGCGGAGCGCCGTCGGTGTGCACGTTCTTCGCCGAAGGGACCCGCCAGCCGTTTTACGCCGGGCTCTCCGAGCATGAGGCCTGCGAGGTCGGGGCGTTCGTCCTCGGCGTGAACCCGACGGGGGAGTTGGGCGGCCGGCTCATGGGCACGGTCGGGACGATGCAGAAGATCGGCTACCTGGCCGCCGGGGAGGAGGCGACGATCCCCCGCAACCCGGCGCCGCCGAAGTTCGTCGCGTACGGTCCCCTCGGGAGCCTTCCGAGCCCGCCGACGACGGTCCTCCTGTTCGCCCGTCCGAGGTCGGCGATGTTCGCCATGGAGGCCGCCCACGGCCCGGTCCCGCTCAACGGTCGGCCGATGTGCGCCATCGTGCCCACGCTCAACCACGGCGCCCCCGTCGCGGTCTCCATCGGGTGCATCGGCTCGCGGATCTACACCCAGATGGGCGACGACCGCATGGTCGTCGGGGTCCGCGGGGACCACCTCGAGACGTTCGCCGCCGACGTCCGTCGGATCCGGGCCGCCAACGAGGTCATCGGGTCCGAGGATCAGCGCCGCCGCGACACGGCTGCGCACCCGTTCCGATCGTAGGAACGGGCCCCCGCTCGGTCACCCGGATCCCGCCGGTCGCTCCGAGGGGGACGTTCCCTCCCGAGGTCCGGTGGGTTCGGGGTCTCTCGAGCGTCCTTTCAGCAGGAGCCCGAGGCCCGCCGCGAAGACGACGAGGTTCGCGAGGTAGGCGGAGAGGCAGACCGGGCACAGTGCGTCGATCCGGAACAGCTCGACGTACGCGAGATAGACGCTCACCGCGACGCCGATCGCCGAGACGCCCGTCAGCGCCCGCAGCCAGGTGGTCTTCCAAGTGCGGTACAGCGGGATGTCGATCAGCAGCAATCCGACGAACCCGCCGAGGCCGATCGACCAGTCCGGGATCCCGAGGATCGTCGTCTGGCCGCTTTGGTCGACCTTGGCGCAGGAGAAGAACACGTTCACGGAGCAATCGTGCTGGAGGGCCGGATCGACGGTCTCGGCGTAGGCGAACACCGACAGGCCGGCGCCAACGATCGTCGCGAGCAGGATGATCGCGTGGAGGGACTCGGCGCGCACCGCTCCCTACGTGATCTGCTTGAGGTAGTTCGCGACGTTCGGATTGTTGGCGAGTCCCGAAGGCTGGCCGTTGTTGAGCTTGACCAGGAACGCCTCCATCAGGTACATCTGCGGGCTGATCGCGTTCCAGGCCGGCCCGGACTGGTTGTTGATCTGCCCCTGGACGCTGGCGTAGGTGTCCGGCGCGCTGGTCGCGTCGCCGGGGACCGTTCGCAGTTGGGTCGGGTCGACCAGGGTCCCGACGTGGAGGTAGACCCCGCCGATCACTACGAACGGGATGCTGCCGGTGGCGTCGTAGGCGCTGACGTACGCCTGGTCGACGCAGGAAGGGGTCGCGGGAACGGCGATCTGGGTGTCGTCGGTCGATTCGTCGACGTGGAGGGCGACGTACTGGCTGACCTCGGTGGCGGAGGCGAGGACGATCTCGGGGGTGTTCGGAATGTCGTTCGGGTTGTTGTCCGAATGCCCGGGATAGCCGCCGGAGAACGTCCCTAACGCCGAGAGGGCGCCGGCGATCGACCAGCTCGACGCCGAGCAGTACGGGCAGGCGACCGAGCCGTAGAAGAACAGGACCGGGGCGCCGCCCACGGTCCAGGCCGTGTTCCGTGCCTTCTCCCAGCCGATGGGCTCCGAGCTCGTGGAGGCGGAGAGGGTCGGGCACCCCTGCAATACCGCGAGCCCCGCCATGGCGCCGGCGACCACGAAGCCGAGCACAACCCCGATGACGAGGGCCGCCCGCAGCGACCGGTTCCACCGCTCGACGGACTTGAGCAGCCCGTAGGCGAGGACGAGTACGGCGGCCGCGACGAGGATGCCGATCCACGGGATCGCCGCCACGTACGCGCCCACCGGCGACGGGAAGACGAGCGCGAGGGCGAACCAGATGAGGCAGAGGGGCCCGAGGACGAAGCCGACCCAGGCGAATAGGGAGTACCCTCGATCGGGCCCGCCCTCGCCGTCGCCGCGGTCCGGCCGGTCCGAATCGCCGGCGGCGCGACGGCTCTTGGACTTTCGCTGGTAGTACACCGCGCGCAGCGCCCGCCCCGGGTCGCCGGCCCCTTCCTCGGCGTGGAATCCGGTCTTCGGATCGGAGGCGATACGGTCCCAGTCCCACCCTTTGGCCCGGCGCTTGTCGACGAGGTCCCAGTCCACCATCGGCCCGGGCACGACTCCTATGCTCCTACTAACCCTTTGTCCGGCCGGATCGGGGCCCGGGGGCGACGGACCCCGTCGGTCGCGATCGGAGCGCCGATCATTGCGGCGTCGCGCGGGACCCGCCTTAAGACGGCCCGTTGGCTCGCGCCGCCATGCGCCTGACGTTCCTGGGGACCGCCGGCTCATGGCCGACGAAGGAACGGTCGGCGAGCGCCATCGCCCTCGACCTCGAACGCGAGCTCGTCCTGCTCGACTGCGGGGAAGGCACGCAGCGACAGTTCTTCCAGTCGCCCCAATCGTTCATGCGAGTGCGCCGGGTGTTCCTCACCCATTTCCACGGCGATCATTTCCTCGGGCTCCCGGGACTGATCCAGAGCATGTGCCTCAACCATCGGACCGATCCGCTCGACATCTACGGTCCGGAGGACACGCGGGAGGTGATCGACCGGGTGCTGCATCTCGGCTACTTCACGCTGCGTTTCCCCATCGAGGTGCATCCGCTCGCCCCCGGTAGCACCGTCGAACTCGATGGCTACTCGGTCCGCACGGCGCGCGCCGACCACCCCGTGCCAGCGCTCGCCTACCGTCTGGAGGAGGGGCGCAAGCGGGGCCGGTTCGATGCGGCGCTCGCGCGATCGTATGGGATCCGGGGACCGGATTTCGCCCGGCTCGAGGCCGGCGAGCCGGTGCGCGTCGGCGATCGGCTCGTCCAGCCGTCCGACGTGATGGGCCCGCCCAGAGACGGCCGCTCCCTAGTGTACTCCGGGGATACCGCCCCCTCCGAGGAGGTCCGAAAGCTCGCCCAGCGCGCCACGCTGCTCGTCCACGAGGCGACGACGTCCAAGGAGCTCGAGTCCGAGGCGAACCAGTGGGGGCACTCCTCCGCCCGGCAAGCGGCCGAGCTCGCCCGGGCCGCGGAGGTCCGCGGGCTCTTCCTCACCCACTTCTCCTCCCGGTACAAGGCGACCGAACCCCTCGAGGAGGAGGCCCGGGCGGTCTTCGTCGACGCGAAAGCCGCCCGCGACCTGCTCGATCATTTCGTCCGGCAGCCCGAATGAAGGCGCAGCTCATCGTCGACGGGATCGCGGACCTCGCGACCGTGGCCCGCGGGGCCGTCCCGCGGCGAGGGGATTCGGCGGGCGATCTCGCGCGGATCCCCAACGGCGCCCTGGCGGTGGACGCCGGCCGGTTCGTCTTCGTCGGCCGATCCTCCACGATGCGGCGCGAGGTCACGTTGCGCTCGGGGGGACGGCGCCTCGACCTTCGGGGGGGTTGCGTCGTCCCCGGCTTCGTCGACGCCCACACCCATCTCCTGTTCGCCGGGGATCGATCCGACGAGCTCGCCCAACGGGTGCAGGGCGTCTCGTACCGGGAGATCGCCCGCCGGGGCGGGGGGATCTACTCGACCGTCCGACGGACGCGCCGCGCCTCGGACCGCGCCCTTGTGGCCTCGGCGCTCGCCCGGCTGGGGCGCATCGCCGCTCACGGCACCACGACGTTGGAGGTGAAGAGCGGCTACGCGCTCTCGCACGCCGGCGAGATCCGCCTGCTCCGGCTGATCCCGACACTTGCGCGTCGGAGCGGTCTTCGCTTGGTCGCGACCTATCTCGGGGCCCACGCGCCCGCCCCGGGCCCGGCGAAGACTCGGGCCGCGTACCTTTCGACGATCCTCCGGCGGACCCTGCCCGAGGTCGCCCGTCGTCGTCTCGCGCGCTTCTGCGACGTCTTTTGCGAACCGGGGTTCTTCGATCTGGCCACCTCGGAGAAGATCCTTCGATCGGCGAGGTCCCTCGGCCTCGGCCTCAAGATCCACGCCGACGAATTCTCCGCCTACGGCGGGGCGGCCCTCGCCGCGCGCCTATCGGTCCACTCCGCCGAGCATCTGCTCGAGACCCCGCCGCGGGAGATGCGAAGCCTCGCGCGTGCCCAAGTGACGGCGGTCCTGCTGCCGGTAACGGCGTTCGCCGCCACGGAGCGCGGGCGCAGCCCCGGTCGGGAGATGGTCGACGCCGGCGTGGCGGTCGCGCTGGGGAGCGATCTGTCGCCGAGCTCCTGGGTCGAATCGATGCCGCTCGTGCTCGCCCATGCGGTCTACTCCGCCCATCTCACCCCGTCGGAAGCGATCGTCGCGGCGACCGTGAACGCCGCGCACGCGATCGGCGCCGCCGACGTCGCCGGTTCGATCGCCGTCGGACGCGCGGCCGATTTCGCGGGGTTCGACGTCGATTCGGTCGAGAAGATCCCGTACCGGATCGGGATCGATCCGAGCCACGTTTTTCGACGGGGAATCCGCGTTTCTCCCTCGTGAATGCGCCCGCACATTCAAATAGGAGGGCTTTCCTTGTCGCCGGCGAGGTCGCCCAACATGGCGGAGCGAGTCGGAAAGGAGCAGATCAAGCGAGAGAAGGGATACCTGTACTACCTCGGCAAGGACGGGTACCTGTGGAAGACGCCCACGAAGCTCAACAAGTCGGGGCGCAAGGCGAAGGTCGGGACGGAGAAGGTCGTCCGCGCGGACGGCTACATGTACTTCCTCGACAAGAAGGGGTACGTCTCTCGGGCCCGGATGAAGAACGCCTAAACGGGTCTCGCCCATCGGACCCCTCCGGGTGAAACGGCCCGGAGGGGTCCTCGCCGAACATTTCCCGAGCACGGTTCATTCTTAGGATCCGGACGCGCGACGAACTTTCTCCCCGAGGTGGGTTTCCGTGGTGTGCCGCAACGATCCCGACGACCCTCGAAAATGCGAACGCTGCGGCCAATTCCTGTGGGTCTCCGACGAGGGACTCTACTGCGGCGATTGCGGGGTGACGATGCCCTGCACGATGCGGCTCCTGCCGCCGCCCGCTCCCTGACGGGACCCTATCCCACCGGCCACGATCCCGGTCCGGTCCCGCACGACATGGATCGACCGGTCGCCTCCGTACCGTCGCTCGGGGTGAGCCCGGGTCCTGCACTTCTGGGCCGATCGTGTGCTTGTCGCTGGAGATCTCGCCCGGGCGGCGACCTCATTCCCTTCGCCGATCCCCGCCGGCCCTGATTGCCCGACGAAGGGACACTCCGACTTCCCCTTCGGGCCGTTCAGTTTATGGGGTAGGGCGATGCATGCCGGCGCATGCGGGGTCCGATGACAAACCGCCGATACGCCCGGATATGGTCGAGCATGATCGTTCTCGGGCTGCTGGCCCTCTCGTTCAGCGCCGTCCACCTGACCGCATCGATACAGCCCGTTCCCGGGCGTTCCCTCGGGCCCGGCGGCTTCCCCGGCGCGACTGAACTGTCCGAGGCCCGCGTCTCGCTGTCCGAGGGGGCGGCCCCGACCGACGGAGCCCCCCTCGCCTGCGACTCGATCGCCAGCACGGTCCATTGTGATCTGGCCGCGACGGCCGCCGTCGGCGCGGGCAGCACCGGACCCGGGCTTTGGGCCAACCTGACCACGAAGCTCGCGTCCGCCCCGAACGGCCGCGTCACGCAGATGGCGTGGGACGCGGGCGACGGGTATGTGGTCCTGTACGGGGGGTACGGATGCGGCCTCCACTGCAAGGAAGCGGACACCTGGAGCTTTTCGAACGGCGTCTGGACCAACCTCACCTCCACGACGTCCGGCACCCCACTGTTCGTCTACATCGCCGGGATGGCGTCGGATCCTTCGACGGGGAAGGTGATCCTCTACGGAGGCTATCTGCAAGGCTCGGTGCTGAGCGATTACACCTGGTCGTATCACGCGGGCGTCTGGACGAACCTCTCGTCGACCGTCGGTTCGACGCCACCGGCCCGGGTCCTGCCGGCGATGGCGACCGACTCAACGGACGGCGAGATCGTCATGACGGGGGGGGAGACGACCAATGGCTACAACTGGGATACCTGGGTGTTCAAGGGCGGGATCTGGACCAACGTGACGTCGATCGCCGGCGCCGCCGGCCGCCTCCAACTCCCCGCCGCCTCGGACGACCCGGCCGAGCACGGGGTCCTTCTGTTCGGCGAGCAGATGACCACCCGACTCGCCGCGGCCACCCTGGTGTACTCGGCCGGGACCTGGCACAATTTGACCTCGAGCCTCCCCGGAGGATCCCCCTCCTTGCTGGCCGCAACGGCCGGCTATCTCCCCACGACCGGAGCCGTGATCGCCTATTCCGGCGCCGCGGTGAACCGATCCGGTACCACGGTCTACGCGTCCGAGACCTGGGAGTTCGCGAACGGCGCTTGGACGAACGTCACCGACCTGACCGGGACGCAACCGATGACGATCCTCGGGCAAGGCTCGGCGCTCGACCCGACATCGGGCGCGCTCATCCTGTTCGGAGGGGACGAGAACACCTCGAGGGTCCCGTACCCTCCGACGACCGCCGCCTATACCTGGGTCCTGTCGAGCCTGCCGACCGTGTCGCCGTCGGTCTCCAAGTCCACGGTCGACGCCGGCGCCTCGGTCACCTTCTCGGCCGTCGTCACGGGGGGCTTCGCCCCGAACACGATCGCCTGGAACTTCGGGGACGGTTCCGCGAACTCCTCCGCGGCTTCGCCCTCGCATACCTACTCGGGATCCGGCCTGATGGTCGCTACGGCCACCGCCACGAGCTCGGTCGGCCTCAGCGCATGGGCCACCGTCTCGGTCTACGTGGGCCCGGCCCTATCGGCCGCGCCGAACGTTTCGGCGGCGCCAGCCGCCTCGACCCCGACGTACTTCGCGGCGGGAGTCTCGGGGGGCACGGCGCCGTTCACGTTCGCCTGGGCGTTCGGTGATGGCTCGACGAGCACGGCCTCGGACCCTTCCCACGTCTACGCGAAGACGGGTACGTTCCTCGCCACGCTGAAGGTCACCGATGGCACCGGGGCGAACGTCACGAAGACGCTCTCGGTCGTTGTCGGCACCGCGCCCCCCACCTCGGTCTCCCTTTCGAGCGGCACCGGTCTCGGCCTCCTGCTCGGCATCGTCCTCCTCCTCGTCGTGGTCGTGATCTTGGCGGTGCTGCTGATGCGCAAGCCGAAGAGCCCGGTCATGATGGCTCCGAGTCCCGCCTCGATGCCCCCGATGGCCCCCCCGCCGCCCCCCGGTCCACCGGGCTAGTCGAGGGCGGGATCGGGCCCGAACCGGCCCCCTGCGGGCGCTCCCCCCCGACGGGATTGATCTCCCTCGGGGAGGCGCGAGGCTGTTCGCTTTAAGGGGAGCCTCCCGTACCGCCTCCATGGCATCGCCCGAGGGTTCGCTCCTAACGGTCCCGACGTTCGCCGGCTTGGTCGTAGTGCTGATGGTGCTGGGCAGCCTCGCCATCGTCCCGATGCCCGCCGGGGGACCGGCAACCCTGCCCGGTAAGGCGGCCGGAGTTTCGCCGGCGACCCAGCTGGCCTGGGCCCGATCGACGCTCCGGGCGGGGGAGGGCCCCGCGCATTCGGCGGGGGCCTCTACGTTCGCTGCCGCGACGCCCCCCAACCTCGGGACCTGGGCCAACATCACATCGAAAGTTGGATCCGGCCCGAGCGGCCGGCTGACGCAGATGACCTGGGACGCGGCGGACGGTTACGTCCTCCTGTTCGGGGGGGTGGGCTGCGCCGGCACTTGCGAGCCCGCCGATACCTGGACGTTCGCGAACGGGGTCTGGACGAACATCACCGCGAGCCTCACGGGCAGCCCCCCCGCGGTGTACCTTTCAGCCCTCGCCTTCGACCCCTCGACGAACAAGGTGATCCTGTTCGGCGGCAACCACCAAGGGGTCACTCGGGCCTATACGTGGGCCTACTCGGCCAAGACGTGGACGAACCTCTCCTCGACCGTGGGCTCGACGCCGCCGGGTCGTCTGCTCCCGGCGATGACGACCGACTCGACCGATGGCGAGATCGTGATGACCGGTGGGGTACCGGCCATCCCCTACAATTGGGATACCTGGGTCTTCAAGGGCGGTACGTGGACGAACGTGACCGGGGTCGCGGGCGCCGCCGGCCGGCTCCAGGTGCCCGAGATCTCGGACGATCCGGCGGGGCACGGAGTCTTGGAAGGCGGGAGTGAGCAGACCGCGACGGCCCGCTCGGCTACCCTGCTCTATTTGGGCGGGACCTGGCACAACCTCACCTCCGCGCTCTCCGGTCCGGGCCCGACCATCGTCGCAGGCCAGGGCGCCTACGTGCCCGCGAGCTCCACCGTCGTATTCTACGGGGGTCTATCGAACAACGCCACGGGGTCCAACGTGGCGACGTTCGAGACCTGGGAGTTCGCCAACGGGGCCTGGACGAACGCCACGGACCTGGTCGGCGCCCCGCCGACCGGGGCCATCAACTTCGGCTTCGCCGTCGATCCCGCCTCGAGCGCCGTGCTGTTGTTCGGCGGCGAGCGCCTGAGTGCCCCGATCACTTCGCCGTACATGTATGCCCTCGTGGCCCCGCTCACGGTCACCGCGACCGTCTCGAAGGGCGTGATCGATGCGGGCGCCTCGGTCTCGTTCTCGGCCTCGGTCACCGGTGGGTTCACTCCGAACACCGTTTCCTGGAGCTTCGGGGATGGCACGCCGACCTCGTCGGCCGCCTCTCCGACCCACACGTACTCCGCCGCCGGCCAGGACGTCGCGACGGTCACCGTCACCAGCGCGATCGGGGGCTCCGGCTCGGCGAGCGTGTCGGTCGTGGTGAATCCGGCCCTCTCCGTGCAGCCGAACGTTTCCGCCTCGCCGACGGTGGGAACGCCGGCGTACTTCGCCTCGGGCCTGGCCGGCGGTTCGGCGCCGTTCAGTTTCGCGTGGACGTTCGGCGACGGCACCAGCGCCACGACGGCCGCACCGGAAACCTCCCACACGTTCACCAAGGCCGCCACGTTCGTCGCCACGCTGAAGGTCACCGACGGAACCGGCGCCAACGCGACCCGGAACGTCTCCGTCGTCGTCGGATCGGCCCCATCGACGGCCGTCAGCCTCAGCTCGGGCACGGGCCTCGGGCTCCTCCTGGGCATCGTGGTGCTCCTACTGGTGGTCGTGGCGCTCGCCGTGATGCTGATGCGCAAGCCGAAGAGCCCCGTGATGATGGCCCCGTCGACGGTCCCGCCGTACATGGCGACTCCGCCGCCGCCCCCGCCGTCTTCCGGCGGCGATCGACCGATGTGATCATCGAAGGCAGGGCGACCGGGGGGCCCACCGGGTCGGGCTTAGATCCCAACCCGGACCGTATCCGAGCCGGTTGGCGATCCCGCCCTACTCCGCCGCCGGGACCGCCGACTACGGTCCGGTTCGAGCTCGAAAACGGCTCGCGAAGGAGCCGCCAAGCGCGCGCATCGCCCGCTCGACCAATCACGCTTATAGGGAGGGTTCCTTACCAATCGTCCGGAGGGGCTGGATCGAGTGTTCGGAGGCGGGCTCGCTCGCTTTTTGCGGCGATTTCCTCCGAGAGAACTGGTCCTCGACGGGACCGTTTCACGACCCCCCGGATAAGGTCATGGAGCCCCGTCACCTAGGGGTCCTTCCGACGTCCGGGCCCGAACGCACCGATCGGAATCCCCCGTCTGTGGAGCAATAGCAATGGCAGCATCCAAGCGACGCGTCGTACCCGCCCCGTCGGAGCTCGGCTCAAGGGGCGCCCCGAAGGGTGGGCGCGAACCGATCTCGGTCCCGCGCCTCGTGCCGCGGGGGAAGACCGCCTTCGAGACGGTCGAATGGAAATCGCACAACTCCGTCATCAAGGGCGCCGACGGCAAAGTGATCTTCGAGCAGAAGGGGATCCACGCGCCAGCGAGCTGGTCGGAGAACTCGATCAACATCGCCGCGTCGAAGTACTTCCGGGTCATCGACGGTCGGCGGGAGAGCTCGATCGATGGGATGATCCGGCGGGTCTGCCACTGGATCGCCGAGCGAGGCGTTGAGCTCGGCTATCTCGACACCCTGGAGGAGGCGTCCACCCTCGAAGAGAGCCTTTCGTTCCTCATGGTCCAACAGATGGCGGCGTTCAACAGCCCCGTCTGGTTCAACGTCGGGGTCCGCCACCCCCCGCAGTGCTCCGCCTGCTTCATCCAGTCCGTCGCCGACGACATGGACTCGATCCTTTCGCTCGCCTCGAGCGAAGGTCGACTGTTCAAGGGCGGCAGCGGGACGGGATCGAACCTGTCGGCGCTGCGGGGCAGCCACGAGCGGCTTTCCGGCGGCGGGATCGCGAGCGGTCCGGTGTCGTTCATGCGGGCCTTCGACGCGCTCGCCGGCGTGATCAAGTCCGGGGGCACGACGCGCCGCGCCGCGAAGATGGTCATTCTCAACATGGACCACCCGGATATCGTCGACTTCATCGACTGCAAGGTCCGGGAGGAGGACAAGGCGATGGCCCTGATCCGCGAGGGCTACTCGTCGAACTTCGACGGGACCGACGCCGACTCCGCGTATGCTTCGATCTCCTACCAGAACGCGAACCACTCCGTCCGGGTCCCGGACGCCTTCATGGACGCCGTCGTCAAGGACGGGGAATGGAAGACGACGAACCGGACCGACCACTCGATGGCGACCTCGTACAAGGCCCGCGATCTGTGGCGCAAGCTCGCCTACGCCGCCTGGCGATGCGGCGATCCCGGCGTCCAGTTCGACGACATCACGAACGACTGGCACACCTGCCCGAACACCGGGCGCATCAACGCCTCGAACCCGTGCAGCGAATACCTCTTCCTCGACGACACGGCCTGCAACCTCGCCTCGATCAACCTGATGCGCTTCCTCGACGCGGAGGGGCGGTTCGACCTCGACCGGTTCCACGATGCGATCCGCACGATGACCCTCGCCATGGAGATCATCGTCGACGCGTCGAGCTATCCGACCGCCCCGATCGCGCAGAACTCCCACGACTACCGGCCGCTCGGGCTCGGCTATGCGAACCTCGGGGCCCTGCTCATGCACTACGGGCTCGCCTACGATTCCGAGGCGGGCCGAACCCTCGCGGCCTCGGTGAGCGCCTACCTATCCGCCGAGGGCTACCACATGTCCGCGGAGATCTCCCGCCGCGTGGGGCCGTTCCCCGGCTTCGACCGGAACCGCGCCGCGATGCTGCGGGTGATGAACAAGCACCGCAAGTCGGCGGAGGCGATCCCGGTCAACGACCCCCGGATCGCGCCCCTCGTCCGGGCCGCCCAGGAGCGATGGAACGGCACGGTGAAGGCCGGCGAGCTCTGGGGGTATCGCAACGCGCAGATCTCGGTGATCGCGCCGACCGGCACAATCGGCCTTCTGATGGGGTGCGATACGCTCGGCCTCGAGCCGGAGCTGTCGCTGGTCAAGACGAAGAACCTCGTCGGGGGCGGCACGATGCGCATGGTCAACCGGACCGTCCTCGAGGCCTTGGCGAACCTCGGCTACGGTCGGGAGGCCGTCAAGGCGATCGGAGAGCACATCGAGAAAGCAGGGACGATCGAAGGCGCCCCCGGCCTCAAGCCGGAGCACCTCGACGTCTTCGACTGCGCCCTCGCCCCCCTCGGCGGGCAGCGGACGATCTCGCCCTCCGGCCACCTGCTCATGCTCGGGGCCGTCCAGCCGTTCCTCTCGGGCGGCGCGTCGAAGACGATCAACCTGCCCCACGACGCCACCGTCGAGGACATCGAACGGATCTACCTCGAGGCCTGGAAGCTCGGCATCAAGTCGGTCGCCCTGTACCGTGACGGCTGCAAAGCCTCCCAACCGTATGAGACGGGGAAGGGCCGCACGGCCCCCACCGGCCCCCGGGGCCCCGCGCGCGAACGCCTTCCCGATGAGCGCAAGGCGATCACCCACCACTTCCAGGTCGGCGGGCACGACGGCTACGTGACCGTGGGCCTGTATCCCGACGGCCGGCCCGGGGAGATCTTCTTCCGGGTCACCAAGGAGGGGTCGACGGTCAACGGCCTGATGGACTCCCTCGGCATCTCGATGTCGATGGCGCTCCAGCATGGGGTCCCGCTCAAGGACCTCGTGCGCAAGCTCGCCCACCTGCGCTTCGAGCCGGCGGGGGCGACGAACAACCCGAAGATCCGCTTCGCGAAGTCGATCCCCGACTACGTCGCGCGCTGGCTGGCCACGGAGTTCCTGACGGAACCCGAACGCCAGGCGATCGGCCTCGAGGCGATCCCCTCGGAAGGGAACGGCAACGGCCACGCCGCGGCCGCCCCGCCGGCCGGGAAAGCCGCCACATTCGGCACCAAGCCGCTGGACGCATTCGCGCCCCCCGCCGCCGGCGGCGTGAGCGACGACGCGCCGTCGTGCCATATCTGCGGGGGCATCATGGTCCGCTCGGGGACCTGCTACGCCTGCACCGTCTGCGGGGCGACGAGCGGCTGCTCGTGATCCCCTAGGCCCCGGACGGTTCTGGGACGCCGCAAGGGCGCGGGGCGATGCCCACCTCCCCGGGGCCTCCGGCGACGTTACCCTCGATCTACGAGTACGGCCTAATCGGCAACCTGCACACGGCCGCGCTCGTCAGCCGCCAGGGTTCGATCGACTGGGCGTGCCTGCCGAGGTTCGCGGCCCCGAGCGTGTTCGCCCGTCTGCTCGACCGCGAGCGCGGCGGCTTCTTCGAGGTCCGGCCCTCGGAGGAGGCGCCCGGACAGCAGCGATACCTCCCTAGCTCGAACGTGCTCGAGACCCGGTTCGACCTCCCCGGGGAACGCCACCTCGACCTCGTCGACTTCATGCCGGCGGCCCCTCGGGGCGACGAACGCCGCCCGCCGACGATCGTGCGACTGGCCGAGGCGTTCGGGGGGCCGATCCGGGTCCAGGTCACCCTCGCCCCGCGGTTCGACTATGGGCGGGGAGACCCGGAGTTTGCGAGCCGTCCGAGCGGGGCGGTCGCGACGTACGCGACCGACCGCCTTTCGATCCGCGCCGGCCGCCCGCTCGAGGCGACCGACGGGGCGATCCGTTTCGAGGAGCTCCTCGCCCCAGGCCGGCCCCGCGCCCTCGAGGTCGCGTGGGGGCCGATGCCCTCCGCGACCCCCGGCGTGGCGGCGCTCTTGCGCTCGAGCCTGCAGTACTGGCGACGGTGGGTCCACGATCCCGCCGCGCCGTTCCATCAGATCGCCCAGGCGTGGCACGGACCCGTGGAGCGCTCGGAGCTGGTCCTGAAGCTGCTCTCCCATGTGGACACGGGGGCGTTCGTGGCGGCCCCGACGACCTCGCTGCCGGAATGGCCGGGGGGGACCCGGAACTGGGACTACCGCTACGTCTGGATCCGGGACGCCGCGTTCTCGGCCCAGGCGATGGTGCTCCTCGGCCACGTCCGCGAGGCCCGTTCGTTCCTGCGCTGGGTCGTCCGACGGATCGAGGAGGCCCGGGCCCGCGGGGTCCCGATCCAGGTCCTGTACGGCTCGCACGGGGAGACCGACCTCACCGAGCGCACGCTCGATCACCTCGAGGGTTTCGGCGGGGCCCGGCCCGTCCGGATCGGCAACGCGGCGGCCGGCCAGCTGCAGCTCGATATCTACGGCGAGCTGCTCGATGCGGCCCTGGTCCTCGGCGAGCTCGACCGGGGGTTCCTCGATCGCCGGCTCCCCGACCTCCTGAACGTCGCCGAGATGGCCGCCCAGAGCTGGTCCTGGGCGGACCGGGGGATCTGGGAGGTGCGCGGTCCCCCGGCCCACTTCGTCTACTCGAAGGTGATGGCGTGGGTCGCGCTCGACCGGGCGATCCGGCTCTCGGAGGGCCGCGGGATCGACGAACCCCGCGCCGCCGAATGGCGGCGGGTCGCCGAAGAGATCCGATCGGCCGTCCTCGCTCAAGGCTGGGACGCGGCGGGGGGGATGTTCCAACAGGCGTTCGAGCGACCGGGGGCCGACGCCGCCAACCTTCGGATCCCGCTCGTGGGATTCCTGCCCCCCGACGATCCCCGCGTCCTCGGCACGATCGACGGGGTGATCCGGGAGCTCGGGGACGGGCCGTTCGTCCACCGGTACCGCCGCCCGGACGGCATCGACGAGCCTGAGGGATCGTTCCTGCCCTGCGCGTTCTGGCTCGTCGAATGCCTGGCGCGCGCCGGACGCCGGCCCGAGGCCAGGGAGCGGTTCGAGTCGCTCTTGGCGATCGCGAGCCCGCTCGGGCTCTTCCCCGAGGAGTTCGATCCGCCGTCGCGGACGCCGCTCGGCAACTACCCGCAGGCGCTCACGCACGTGGCGCTGCTGCGCGCGGCGGTGGCCCTCGGGATCGGTTCCGCCCCGGCCACGGTCCGGGCCCAGGTGGAAACCACCCTCGCGCAGGCCCCCACCGGGGAGCCCCGGGCGGAGGACACCCCCCCTCGAACCGCTTTGTAGGGGCCGGTCCTTGTGGGTCCGGTCGTCGCCCGGGTGCGGACGACCGATATGACGATCCGCTTGTGCATCAACAGCCAGACGCCCCCCGTGCAGCCGATCGGGCGACCCCCCGTCGGCGACGGCGCCGTCTGGCGCAGCGGCATCGACTACACGTTCCCGACCGGCGGGCTCGTCCCGATGATGCGGGCGATGGTGCGTTCCGGCCTGTCGGCCGGCTGGATCGCGCCGAAGCCGACCTGGGTGGCCCTCGGGGTCCCGGGGATCCCGGCCCGCGTCGAGCTCGACGAGGGATTCGTCGTCGAGACCGTCAGCCTCGACCCGCGGGACTTCGCCGGGTACACCCGCTTCAAGGAGGCTATCTGGCGTTCGTTCCACGGCCCGCGGGGTTTCCGGCCGTCGATCCGCGACCAGTCCGCGTTCGTGCGGTACAGCGCGACGAGCGCGCTCGGTCTCCTCCCCCACGTCCCCGACACCGATCTGTTCTACGTGAACGACTTCCAGCAGGTCCTGGTCGGCGGTCTGGTCGGCGCCTCGGCGCCGGCGCTGTTGCGCTGGCACATTCCGCTCGATTTCCGAGGGTACCCCGAGCCGGTGCGACGGTTCTTCCTCAAGTCGATGGAAGGGTTCGACGGGATCGTGGTCAGCACCCGGGCCGGCCTCGAGGAGCTCTTCGGGGCGGGGTACCAGGGCCAGGCGTTCCAGGTCTATCCGTACTTCGACCCGGCGAACTTCCGGGCGCCGTCCCCGAGCGCCTCGGCCGAGCTCCGGGACCGCTTCGATCTCGGGGAGGGACCGGTCCTTCTGAGCGTGGGCCGGATGGACCCGGTGAAGCGACAGGACCTGGCGATCCGGGCCCTCGTGAAGCTCCGACGCTCCTTCCCGGAGGTGCGCCTACTGCTGGTCGGAGGCGGGAGCTTCACGACCCGGGGCCTCGGCTCCCGAAAGGCCTCGGCGTGGCGCGCGCACCTCGCGAAAACCGTCCGGCGGTACCGGCTCCAGGAGCACGTCATCTTCACCGGGACGCTCCCGGCGCCGCTCCTCAACGCGGCGTACCAGGCCTGCGATGTCTTCGTCCATCCAGCTCCGTACGAGGGCTTCGGCCTCGTGGCGGTCGAGGCCTGGACCCACCGACGGCCCGTCGTCCTGAGCCGGGGCGCCGGGTGCTCGGAGCTCGTGGAGGACGGGCTCAACGGCTACACGACCCCGCCCAACTCCGTCCCGGAGATCGCCCGCCGGGTCGAGGACCTCCTGCGGCATCCCGAGGAAGCCACGCGGATGGGGGAGGCCGGCCGGCTGACCGCCCGACGCTGCGAGGTCGATCGCGCGATGCCGCATCTTCGGGAGGTGTTCCGACGGACGATCGAGGCGTTCGGGCGGCCCCGGGGGCGCCGCCGGGGCGCGCGATCTTGGTGACGACCGACCCCGCCCCGCGGGCGCCTCGGGCGGTCACCTGCGATCTATGGCACACGCTGCTCGAAGTCCGCCCCGGTTCCGAGCGCGGCCTCGCGAGCGCGCGCGAGCGGGCCTGGGTGCGGCCGCTCGTCGCGATGGGGCGTTCCGAGCCGGACGCCCTACGGGCGGTTCGGACCATGCGAGCGGAGGCCGAGCGGATGCAGTCGACGGGACGCAGCGTGCCGATCCGGGCCCAAGCCCGCCTGCTGCGCTCGCTCACGGGAACAACCGTCGACGCCGGCGCCGTCGCCGAGTCGATCGGAACGGCCGCCCTCGCCACCCCGGTCCGTATCGCCCCCGGGGCGGTAGTCGCCCTTCGAGGACTCGCCCGGCAAGGGGCGCGGCTGGGCCTGGTCTCCAACATCCTTTCGGAGCCCCCCGAGGCGATCCGGACGATCCTCGCCCGGGCGGGGCTCGACCGGTGGTTCGCCGCCGTCTACTTGTCGGCCGAACACCGGTACGCGAAGCCGTCGCCCCGGCCGTTCCGGTCGGTCCTCGAGGACCTGGACGCCTCACCGGCCGAGGCCGTGCACATCGGCGACCATTCCGACGATGTTCGGGGGGCGATCGCGGCGGGGGTCCCGGTGATCCGATTCACGGGGATGCTCGCCGGGTACCCGACCGAGCCCGACGACGCCCTCGCCCGCGTCCCCCCGGGTGTTCCGAGCTTCGCGGATTGGCAGGAACTCCGGGAGCGTTGGCCGAAGCTTCTCGAAGCGGCGCGGGGGGCGCTCCGCGGCGGGCGGATCGTCCCCGCTAGGCGAGCGCGTAGCGCGCGAGCTGGATGAGATCGGCCATCGGGAGGGAGTACTCCGGCCGCCCCGGCCCTTCGTCCCAGCGGGCCTCGATCGCCCCCTGGGGGAACTCGGACGTCGGATCGGCGTCGCGGGTCGTCAGCAAGGTCGGCGGGCCGCGGCGCTCGATCTCCAAGAGGACGACGAGCGCGCCGACCGGCCCCGAATCGACGATCATCGACCGGGTCGGGCCGACCGACGACTCCGAGACCCGGGCCTCTTCATCGTTCAGATGGGCGATCCGGGTCCGTCGGGAACTGCCCTTCGCCCGGGCGGGGGCGGGGCGACGCCCGGCCCCGGGGGGTTTCGGGGGCTTCGGCGGAGCGACCTCCCGCCAGGCGACCTGGGCCCCGGCGGCCCGGAATCGCTCCCGAAGGCCCGGGTCGATCGAAGGGCCCATCACGTGGCGCTCCGATGCGATCGCCACAACAGGCAGTCCGGCCGCACCGAGCATGGGCCGCAGATCGAAAGGTCGCGGCGCTTCGGACAGTCGCCGGAGATCCCGGTGTGGCACAGGACAAAATCGAACTTCACCGGATCTTGGGGATCGACCCGGCGCAGCGCCGCCGTGACCTCTTCGACGGTCTTCCAGTTGCGCGTCTTGCGCTGCGTCAGCCCGAGGTGGTAGGCGATCCAGTAGACATGTTGGTCGAGCGGGATACGCAGCTCCCCCGGCGAGACCCGGCGCCAAAGGCCGAGGTCGGGGTACTCCCGCCGGACCATCCAGCGGACGAACAGGGCGAGCCGCTTGCACGGGCTCGACGTTCGCCCGAGCGGACTCGGGAAGAGCCGGTCGTAGCCGTCCGGCGCCGCCCCCGCGCGGGGATCGGGGCCGCGCAGGGCGTGGGCGATCGCGTCGACGCCGCCGGCGAACGGGCCCTCGGGGACCCCCTGGCCCGTGAGATAGATCTCCTCGAGCGAGTCGAACTGCCGATACGCGGACCGCAGGCGGGCCCCCAGGTAGCGGATCTGGTCGGCCCGCACCCAGCGGTGCTGGAACCCGTTCAGGCCGTCCTCGGGATCGGGACCGCCCGCCCCCTCGACCCAACCCACGAGGTCCCCGTCGACCCGGTCGACGAGGGAGGTGAACGCCCGTCGGATCGAGCTCGTGTTCCCGATGGCCAAGGTGGCCGCGAGCAAGCCGGCGATCTCCGCCGACCGGCGGGAGGTCGCCATCGGACGGACGCAGGAGAGCGGGTCCTGCCCGAGGGAGCGCTCGATCGGGAAGCGCCGGTGGAGCTCCCGGAGGTGGGCCGGGAACCCGGGCGACGGCCGGTGCGGCCTCGGCATGCGCTCTCCGAGCGGTCGGCCCGCTTACGCTTGTCGGCCGGGGGGTGACGGAAGGGTATGTACCCGGGCGCTCTCGCCGCGACGTGCCGGCGCGCCCGGGATCGATCCACCAAGGGCTGGACCTCGCCTGGCTGGAGGCCGTATCCCGACACGACCCGATCTCGCATGCCTACGCCCTGTGGGATGCGCGCCAGGAGCCCGAGCGTACCCGCTTCGTCCGATGGGATGCCGAGGACGGGAACCGTTCCTACCTCCTGTTGTGGTACGGGGATCCGAACGCCCCCGTCGCGCATTGGGTCGGACGCACGCCGAGCGATCTCGAGCTCGCGCGGGAGATCCCCCCGAACGCCCAGGTCGCCATCGTCCCGGAACGGGTGGCGTGGGCCGTGCTGCAACGTCGCAGGGCCAACCCGCCGGAGCCGCTCTTGGTCCTCGGCTGGGACCCGGCGAGACCGGCGACCGCCCCGTCGGGTTCGGCGGTTCGGCGCCTCGATGGGGACGATCGAGCCGACGTCCTGGGGTTCGCCCGACGCTACCGGGACCGCCTCACCGCCCCGTACCTGACCCTCGACCTCGGACGGGACGTCGCCTGGGGGGCGTTCGATGGGGATCGGCTCGTCGGAATCGCCCGAGCGGCGGTGCGCCTCGAGGGGACCTGGATCGTCGGCGGCATCTTCGTCGCCCCCTCCGCGCGGCGCCGGGGCCATGGTCGCGACCTGACGCGAGCGGCCGCCGCCTCCGCCGCGTCGGCGGGCGCCCGCGCGGCCCTGTACGTCCGGGAGTCGAACTCGGCCGCGCGGGCCCTGTACGAGGAACTTGGCTTCCGCCAAGTCGACCGGAAGGTCTGGATCGATTTCGCTACGGGCTCTCCGTCCCCAACGGACGGCTAGCGACGCCGGCCCCGGGGGCCGGACCGGAGCGCATCGGGCCGATCGACGCCGCGGGGACGGGCGGGGTCGGGGCCCCCTCGGCGAGCGCGCCCCGACATTCCGGGCACTGGTGGGCGAGCGGCCCGTCGCTCACGGCGGCCGCGCAGTTCGCGCACATCGGTCGGCCGCAGCGCGGGCAGCGCGCGTCGTCCGGACCGCCGACCAGGACCGTTCCGCATCCGACGCACAGGCTCGGACCGGGCCACTCCCTCGAGGGTCGGAGGGCGGCCGCGCCGATCCGGCCGCCCCGGGTGGCTTCGAGCTCGGCGACCCGCGCACGCAGCCGCTCCACCTCGGCCTCGAGACTCGCCCGGCTCGCACCGGCCGCTTCGGGCGCCGCCCGGCGGTTCGCGTCCATGGAGTAGGGGTATCCGGAGCCGAGGTACGGATCCGGATCGCCGGCCGGCCGATGGGCGACCAGCCGTCCGGATCGCAATCGGGACGCCTCGGCGTACTGTCCGGCGATCGTGTCGGAAGCGCTCCGGGGCCGGGCGGCGGGCATTCCGCGTCGGGCGCTGAAGGCCGGATCGGACGGCGTGGCCGCGCTCAGCGCCGGGGCCTCGGCGAGCGAGGCGTGATCGGAGAACGACCGGGGGCGGTAGACGCGGCCGCCGCGTTCCTTGGAACGACCGATCCCGATGACAGCCCCGGCGAGCAGGAAGAGGCCGATCGCGAGCACCCAGAGATCGAACGTGACCGGGTCCTGGGAGAGGGCGACCCCGCCCAGCGCCAGCAGGACGATCGCTAGGGAGAGGATCACGAGCCCGGCCGTCGCCATCGCGCTCGGCGGCGGAGGATGGCTCCACTCCTCGAGCCGATGCATCCAGGTGCGGGTCGTCATCGGGGGTCGCCACCCCCGGACGGTGCGGGCGCCCGGCCGTGCGCAGCGAGCATCTCTCGACCGGAAAAGGCCCGGGCGAGTATCTTAAAGGTTCGAGGGGCGGCCGGCCGACGAATCCCGGCGTTTCCTATCGAAAGTCGGCTTCATGTAGCGGTCGCGGGCGACCGGCCGATCGTGGCGCGGCGGTACCCGGACGAATGGGGCGACGACGACTACGTCCCCCCGCCGGCCGACCGGCGGCCCCGTCGCGGGCGCGACCGGGCCCCGGTCCGGAAACGGTCGAACGCGGCGATCCCCGTCGCTCTCGCCGTCTTCCTCGCCGGGATCATCCTCGGCCAGTACTCGGTCCTGATCCCGGGCCTCCTCGGCATCGGGCTCGTCTACGTGGCGATCTCCTTCCTGTCGAGCCGCCTCAATCCGTTCTCGCTGTCCTTCTACCTCACCGTGAAGCCCTCGTGGCTCGCCATCGGGACGCTTGCCTTCGTCGGGCTGGTCCTGGTCGGGGTGGCGTACGGGTACTACGTGAGCGGCCTCGGCCCGTTCGCCCCGGGGGTTCCGCGCCTTCCCTGACCGGCCGGGGCCCCCCGACGGGCGACGAACGGCCGCGCGGGCGAGGGTCGTGGGGGATCGCGCCCCGCTACGCGGCGATCATCCGGTCGAGGGCGCCGCGGGCGCGCCGGGCCGTCTCGGCCGGCACGTCGATCTCGTAGCGCCCCATCGCGAGGGAATCCCGGACGTCGGTGAGGTCGATCTGCTTCATGTACGGACACACCGTCCCCTCGGCGATCGGCACGAACTCCGTCGTGGGGTTCAGCCGGCGCATCCGGTGGAGGATCCCCACCTCCGTCGCGACGAGCACGGTGGGGGCGCGGGTCTCTTGGGCGAAGCGGACCATGCCGTCCGTGGAGAGGATCCGATCCACGTTCGGCAAGGCCGCGCTCGAGCACCCGCATTCCGGATGGGCGATGACCTCGGCGCCCGGGTGGACGCGGCGGGCCCGCTCGAGATCCTCCGGGCGCATCTTCGCGTGCACCGGGCAATCCCCGACCCACAGATGCATCGGCCGGCCTGTGATCTGGCGCACGTAGTCCCCCAGGAACATGTCCGGCAGGAAGAGTATCTCCTGGCCCTCCGGCACCGAACGGACGATCCGCGCCGCGTTCGAGCTCGTGCAGACGTAGTCGGACTCCGCCTTCACCTCGGCCGAGGTGTTGATGTAGGCGACGACCGCCGCGCCGGGGTGCTCGGCCTTCCAGCGGCGCAGCTCCTCGACGGTGATCGAGTCGGCGAGGGCGCAGCCGGCCTTCGGGTCGGGCAGGAGGACCTGCTTCGTCGGGTTCAGGATCTTCGCGGTCTCGGCCATGAACCGGACCCCCGCGAAGACGATGATCGGCAGTTCGGTCTCGGCCGCCTTCCGGGAGAGGTACAGCGAGTCCCCGACGTAGTCGGCCACGTCCTGGACCTCGGGGAGCTGATAGTTGTGCGATAGCAGGAGCGCCCGGCGCTCCTCCTTGAGCTGGCGCACCTCGGACTCGAGCGACACCGCGACCCCCGCGCGAACTAGGCCCGGAACGCGCTTAACGGCGCCGGTGCGCCCGACGGCCCGACGCGCTTGGGGGGCGATCGGGGGCGAATCGAAGATGGAAGGGAAGCGCCGTGGCCGAGTGGGTGAGCGCTCCGAGGCTCGCCGCGTCCGCGCCCGAGCGGCGATACCGGGCCAGCGACGCCGCGCGCAACCCGCCGGAGATCTCGACCCAGAGCGGGCGCCCCCGGGCCCGCGTCCGGGCCGCCCGAATGATCGATCGGGCGCGGCCCGGGGAAGCGTTGTCCACGAGGAGAGAGTCCGCGCCGGCCGCCACGGCCGCGACGGCGTCGCTGACGGAGCGGACCTCGACCTCGATCGGCCAGCGCCGCCCATAGGCGCGACGGAGCCGCCCGACGGCCGCTCCGATCTTCACGAAACGCAGGTGGTTGTTCTTCACGAGGATCCCGCTCGCCAGGTCGGCCCGGTGGGGCCGCCCTCCGCCGTGGACCACGGCCGCCTTTTCGAGCGCGCGCAGCCCCGGGAGGGTCTTGCGGGTCGCCAGGATCGCGAAGCGGCCGCGGGCGGAACCCACGGCGGCGCGGGTCGCGGTGGCCACCCCCGACAGGTGCATCACAAGGTTCAGGAGCGAGCGCTCGGCGGCGAGGATCGCGCGCGCCTCGCCCCGCACCTCGATGACCCGATCGCCGCGCCGCACGACGTCCCCATCGCGGGCCAGCGCGCGGACCCTCAGCCCGGCCACTCGGCCCAGCACGACCGCCGGACCGAGGCCGGAGACCACGCCCCGGCGCTCCGCGAGGACATGGGCGATCGCCCTCCGATGGGCCGGAATGATCGCCCGGCTCGTGCGGTCCTCCCCCGTGCTATCCTCTCGGAGGGCCAGTGCCACGACCCGGCGGACCTCCGGTCCCGACGGCGGGAGGGGCGCCGCCGATCGGCGGCGAGGCCTTCGGCCCGCCGGCTCACGCGGCACGGCGGGGCGCCCCCACGAACGGGAGCCCGACGACCTCTGCAGGGACCGACCGTCCTCGCAGGTCGAGCGCGAGGGCGGTGCCGGGGACGGCGAGGCCGATGGGTAGGTAGGCGAGCGCGATCCCGCGCCGCAGCGTCGGAGACATCCCGCCGCTCGTGACGGTCGCCACCACGGACCCGTTCGCCCGGACCGGGGTTCCGTGGCGCGGAATTGCGTCGGGCGCGGCCACGGAGATCCCGGAGAGCCGCACTTGGATCCCCTCGGTCCAAGTCTTCTCGAGCGCTTCGCGGCCCACGAACGGATGGTCGAGGTCGACGAAGCGATCCTGGGCCGCCTCCAGCGGCGTGCGGTCCTCGAGGAAATCCTGTCCGGAGAGCAGGTAGCCCTTCTCCAGGCGCAGCGTGTCGCGCGCTCCGAGCCCGATCGGTCGCGCCCCGTTTTGTGCGAGCGTGTCGGCGATCGCCTCGGCGCGATCGGCCCGGACGAACAGCTCGGCCCCGGCTTCCCCGGTGTAGCCCGTCCGGCTGACGAGCACGCCCTCCTCGAGGTCCTTCGGAAGGTCGACCGGGAGCCGTCCGGCGACCGGCCGCGCCCCGCGCGGATCGGTTTCGAACAGCCGGGCGTGGTAGAACGGGACCGATCCGATCGACCAGCCGAACGTCTTTTCCAATAGGTGGGGAGCCTGCGGACCCTGGACGGCGAGTATCGCCACGCGGCCGTTCAACCGGGCGATCTCGGTGTCCGGCCGGCGGTGCTGTCGCAACAGGTCGAACACCCGCGGCGCGGTCGCCGCGTTCGGGACGACCAGGTAGGAGGGCGGGGCATCGCCCCCGACATCGAGCCGAGTGATCAGGAGGTCGTCGACGATGTGGCCCTCGAGGTTCAACAGGAAGGTGTACCGAACCTGGCCCGGTGCGAGCCGGGCGACGTTCGCGGTCGTCCGACGGGAAAGGAGGGCGGTCGCCGAGGCGCCGCGCACGGTGAGGATCCCCATGTGCGAGACGTCGAAGATCCCGCAGCCGGTCCGGACGGCCTCGTGTTCGGCGAGTATCCCGTCGTAGTACAGCGGCATCTCCCAGCCGGCGAACGGGACGAAGTGGGCGTGATGGGCGGCGTGGAACGCATAGAGCGGGGTCCGAAGGAGGGCCACGGGGGAGGCGGCGGTGGGGGGCGTGCGGGCGACCGCGCTCACGTCACGATCTCCCCGAGGCGGCCCTCGGCCAGGGCGAGGCGGATCTCCCGGGCGATGCGGCGGCCCGTGCTCATGGGCCCCCCCCAGAGCGCGTTCGCGTACGGGTGCCCGACCGCGAGGTGGACGTTCGTCCCGCCGCCGATCCGGGCGGCCACGTCAAAGACTGTCGGCTTGCCGTCGCGGTCGAGGCAACTCTGCAAGGTGAACGGGCCGAGGATCCCCGGGGGATAGCGGGCGCGGGACGCCTCCACGAACCGCTCCCCGATCCGGAAGACCTCCTCGAGGATCGATTCCCGCACGGTGAGGCTCCCGTGGCCCACGACGGTGTACTCGGGGATCCGCGCCGCTTCGGAAAGCTCGAGCTGCTGGGCCGCCGGCAGTCGCACGAGGCCGTCGAGGGAGCTCTCCCGCCGCTCGTCGACCCCGAGGAGCTCGAGGCCGTCGGGGCGGGTGACGAGCGGGGAGAAGAAGAAATTGAAGTTGAAGACCGGCCCCACCACGTAGCGCTCGATCCGGGCCGCGGCCATGTCCGCCGATGCGATGACCCCGCCTTCGATCAACGCGGTGCGTTTGCGTTCGTACTCCGCGCGGGAGGCCGCGGTGAAGAAGCCGCGCTCCAGCCGCTTGCGCGCGTGGGGAAGTTTGACGATGACGAGCCCGTCGATCTCGGCGGGGCTCGCCACGGCCTCCGGGGCCGGAATCCCGGCGGCCTTCAGCAGGGTGTAGTAGTTCTCCCGCTCGCTGCGCTCCTCGATCCGCAACATCGATCGGGAGCCCACGATCGGGACCCGCAGGTCGTTCTCGATCGCGTCGATCGGCACGTAGGAGCTCAGCGCCCGGTTCGGAACGAGGAGGGCCCCGGCGTCCCGGACCCGCGCCTGGACCTTGGGGGAGGCGACCTCGGAGAATTCGGGGAAGGTCCACACCTCATCGACGCATCCCCGAAGGCGCGTGCCGGCGCGGTCCCGGTGGGTCCGGAAGTATCGGGCGTACGTGGCCTCGCGCCCCTGCATCGCGAGCACCAGGGTCGGGAATCCTTCGGCGGAAGCCCCCTCGGCGATATCGAGGGCCGAATGCGATCCGATCGAGGCGACCTTCGGGGGAGTTGGGTACGATCCGACCAGGCCGACGATCTCCGCCCGAGGGATCATGCCGGGGGGTGAGTCGCCTAGCCCTTAAGGGCTCGGCTGACCCGTTCGGGGGTCATCGGGAGCTCGAAGACCCGGCCGCCCGTCGCATCCGCCAAGGCGTTCGCGACCGCCGCCGGCACGGCGATGATCGGAGGTTCGCCGAGCCCCTTGGCCCCGTAGGGACCCGCCCCGAGCTCGCCCTCGATCGGAACGATCTCGATCGGCGGGACCTCCCCCAGGGTGGGGATGCGGTAGTCGAGCAGGTTGGGGTTGAGCAGGCGGCCCTCGGCCGACCAGAGGGTCTCCTCGGTCAGCGCGGTGCCGAGGCCCATGACCACGCCGCCCTCGATCTGGCCGGTCCCGAGGACCGGGTCGAGCAGCGTTCCGACGTCGTGGAACGCCGCCGATCGGACCACGCGAACGGCGCCGGTCGCCCGGTCGACGGCGACCTCGCAGACGTGGACCGCCGCCGTGAAGTCGGAGTAGGCGTAGAAGCTCCCGTCGACGACGCGCGTATCGTCGATCGACCCGCCGGCGCCGTAGTGCTTGCCGACGGTGACGATCCCCCCCTGGCGGCGCTCCTCCTCGGTCAGCAACCCCGAGAGGGGGCGGCGGCCCTGCGAACCGATGACGGCGACGCCCGATGGGCCGGCGGACTCCAAACGCACCGCCCGTTCGCCGGTCCGCCGGGCCAGGTCCGCGAGGAGCTTCCCGGCCGCCTCGTCGATCGCGCGCCCGAGCGCGCCCACGGTCCGGCTCCCGAAGACCCCCGAGTCGAACGGGGCGCGATCGGTGTCCGCGTCGGCCACCCGAATCTCCGACTCGGATAGGCCCGTCGCCCGGGATCCGACCGCCACGAGACCCCCGACCACGCTCCCGCTGCCGATCTCGTGCTCCCCCTGCTCGATCGTGAGGCCGGTCTCGGAGAGGCGCAGTCGCACCTCCCCTCCGGCCGAGGTGCTCGTCGACCAGAATCCCAGGGCGACCCCGACGCCATGGCCGTCGGGCAGCCCCGCTCGGTACCGCGCGATCGTCCCCCGGGCCGCCTCGAGGGCCCGGGCGGCCCCGAACGGGCCGACCCGCTGGCCGAGGAACGTCGCGTCGCCCTCCCGCCAGACCAGGCCGAGCCGGAAGTCGATCGGATCCCGACCGAGGCGGCGGGCGATGCCGTCGAGGTGGGATTCCGAGGCGAAGACGCACTGCGGGGCGAACGGGGCGCGGTGCGGGCCGAACGGCGGCTTGTGCGTTTGGACCGCGTAGCCTTCCATTTCGAACGCGGGGATGCGGTACGGTCCGAGCAGGAAACCGATCGAGTAGCCGGTGGCGAAGTCCCGTCCGGGTAAGGAGGCGCCGGACTCGAGAAGCAGTCGGACCCGGCGGGCGGTGATCATCCCCCGGGCCACCGCCGAGTCGAGACGGATCACCGAACCGAGCGTCGTGCGTCCGATCGTGAACTCCTCGCCGTAGCCGAGCGCCAGCCGCACCGGCCGGCCCGCCGCAGTGGCGAGGGCGATCGCGTACGGTTCCAGGAAGGCGGCGCCCTTTCCCCCGAACCCACCCCCGACCCAGGTGCCCTCTACGGTGAGCCGCGAGGGCGATACCCCCAGGATCTCGGCGGCGTCCTCTCGAACCCCGAACGGGGTCTGGGTGGTCGTGGTAACCCGCCAGCGATCCCCGGCGGCCTCGGCGATGCAAGCGTGGGGTTCGAGGGCGACCTGGCAGACCCCGGAGGTCCGATAGACCTCGGAGTGAACGAAATCGGCGGCGCCGAACGCGGCCTCCACCGGGCCGAAGCGCGCGCGCACGTGCGCGACCACCCCCTCCTGGGTCGCGGCCCCCGAACCGGGCCATTCGGGGAATCGCTGTTCGAGGTCCGAGACCACGGGGAGCGGATCCACCGCCACGCGGACCGCCGCCGCCGCTGCCCGCGCCTGCCCGAGGGTCCGCGCCGCCACGGCGGCGACGGGCTGGCCCCGATACACCAGCTCGTGGGATGGGAACAGCGGGCGTTCGGACGATTGCGCCGATGGGAGGAAGCTCGCCACTTCCTCCGGCCCGATCGCGACGATCACCCCCGGCATACCTCGGGCTTGCGTCAGATCGACCTCTCGAAGCCTCCCGTGGGCGACCGGCGACGGCACCAGGACCGCCCAGCCCATCCCTGGGCGTTCGAGGTCCATCCCGAACGTCGCCTGGCCCGAGAGCTTCACCGCGGCGTCGGATCGCGTCATGGGGGAGGCTCCCGGAGCCGTTCGACCGCCCGAAGGATCGAGCCATAGCCAGTGCAGCGGCACAGGTTCCCGGCGAGATCCTCGGCGAAGCGGTCGGAGGGGATCGACGGGCCGAGCTCCTTCAACAGCCCAGTGATCGCCATCACGAAGCCCGGCGTGCAGTAGCCGCACTGGAGGGCGGGCTCCGCGGCGAGGGCTCGCAGGACCCGGGCCCCGTCGCGGTCCTCGGAGATCCCCTCAAGCGTGGTCACGGACCGGCCCCCCACCTCGCCCGTGAGCATCAGACAAGAGAGGACCGAGCGCCCATCGAGCAGGACCGTGCACGCCCCGCAATCCCCCGACCGGCACCCCTCCTTCGTCCCCTTGAGCCCCAGGCGCCACCGCAGGGTGTCGAGGAGGCGTTCCTCGTCGGGGATCGGGTCGCCGTCGACCGTTCGACCGTTCACGACGAGCCGTCGGGTCCCATCCTTCACGCCGATGCCCCCTCCCGTAGCGCGGCCCGCAGGGCGCGGGTCAACAGGACCTCGACGAGCTGGCGCCGGTACGAGGCGCTTGCCCGACGGTCGGAGGCGAACGGGGCATCCCGCGCGGCGACGCGCGCCGCCTCGGCCCGGGCGGCCTCGTCGGGCGTCGGCTCGGAGAGGACGGCCTCGACCGTGGGCAGCCGCACCGGTCGCGGGACCACCCCACCGAGCGCGACGGCCCACCGTCCCTCCCCGGAGTGATACGCCACGGCGACCCCGACCTGGGAGATATCGTTCGACGGTCGCACCCGCTGCCAGCTGTACGCGCACGGCGCCGACTCGGGGACCTCTACCGCCTCGATGAGCTCCCCCCGCGCGAGGTCCACGGACCGGGAGGCGCGCAGGAACTCGTCAAGGCCGACGGTCCTCGGGTCGGATGGGCCGACCAGGTGGACGCGGGCGGCGAGCGCGAGCAGGATCGGGATCAGGTCCGAGGCCGGCGAGGCGCGGGCCAGGTTCCCTCCGAGGGTGGCCCGGTGCCGCAGGGGCACGCCGCCCACCGACCGGACCGCCTCGTACAGGCCGGGCAGATCGCGCGGGAGCCGGGGATCCCGCTCGAGGGTCCGCAGCGGCAGGGTCGATCCGATCCGCAGCTGGCCGTCCGATCGGACCAGGCGGTCCCAGGGCAAACGCGCTAGGGAGACTAGTCGCCCGGCCTGCAGTCGGCCCTCTTCCAGATCGAGGAGGAGGTCGGTCCCCCCGCCGAGCGGCCGCGCGCCTTCGTCCTGGGCGAGCGCGGCCACCGCCTCCGCAACGGTCGAGGGCGTCAGGAGCGTGAACGGCATGCGCGGGCCGACGCGCCCGCGGGCCTAATCGTTTCCCGGCATCGCGACCGGGTCAACCGTTATCGGGCCCCGCTCGATGGTCTTGGGAATGCCCTTCGAGCTGGCCCTGCGATACCGGACCCCGCTCACCCCGTTCCAGGATACCGATGAGGTCCTCACGCAGTTCCTGCGCTGGACGGGCTACCTGCCCGAGCACGATGACGCCCGGGCCGGTGAGGGCCCGGTCCGGGAGAGCCTGGGGTACCGCCTGTTCCGGGACTGCCTTTTGAAAGATCCGGCCCGGCCGTGGTACGCGGAGGAGCTCTCCGCCGTGCTCAAGAGCTCCAAGCCTTCGGTCTATCGCCACATCAACAAGCTGAAGACGCTCGATCTTCTCGAGGAGGTGGCCGGGAGCGCGGATGGGAAGGGGCGCAAAGGATATCGACTCCGTTACGGCAACCTGGCGAGGGCCTGGGACTTTGCCGAGGCGAACGCGCAGAACGCCCTCCGACGATACCGGGAGACCGTGGATCACTTGCAGGGTTTGATCGAGCGGGAGGCCGCGTCCCGGGCCGCCGCCCCGACGCCGCGGGCGGGGCGGCCGAAGGCCGGAGCGAGCCCATGAGCGCGCCGACGTCCGGGAAAAAGCCGTCGATCGTGCTGACGGTGGGGTCGAAGGTCAGCGTGCGGTCCGCCGGGACCGACAGCGAGGCGCTCGTCTCGAGCGGAACGTTCCGGGGACTGGTGTCGATCGGGGGGGACAGCTCGCTGGCCCTGGAGCTCGACGGGAAGGTCAAGGAGGAGAAGGGCCGGATCCGCCTGATCCCGATCAATGCCCTGCTCTCCCTCGACGTCCTCGAAGCGGTCAAGCCGGAAGAGGAGAAGCACTCCGACCCGCCCGCCACGGGATACTTCCGGTAGACGGCGGGCCCCGGCCGGCCCGGAACGGGCTTGGTGGGAGTTTCGACCCGCGAGGCGGTGCCGCGCGGGAGTTCGAACCCACGTCTTTGGCTTCGAAGGCCAAAAGGATAGTCCAGACTACCCTACAAGCCCGCGGTGGGCGGGAGCGGCCTCTCGGTATTTGGCGGTTTGGAGGGCGCGGCCGCCGCGGGCTCGGCCGCGGCCGCCTCGGCGCGATCGTATCCTTCGAGCGGCGTCGGGAGGGAATCGCGGGGGAACATCGTCTCGAGCGACGACTCGAGGATCTGGATCCGCTGCCGCACGTACGGCGTGACCCCCGGGGTCGCCGCGAGCTGCTGGGATAGGCCGAGGTACTTGCGGACCGCGCCTTCGAAGACCGTGGGCAGGAGCTCCCCCCCGCAGACCGGGCCGCCGAGGCGCGCCTCGGTGCAGCGGCCCGAGATCGGCGGTCGTCGGAAGGAGGTGCCGCACTTCTTGCATCGGAACTTCTGGGTCGCGTAGCTCTTCAGGTTCCCCATGAGGTCGGGCAGGAAGTGGGCGTTCAGGACCAGGGTCACGGCGTCGGCGAGATCGACGGCGCGGATCTGGGCCGTGAGCAGGAGCGACTCCTCGACGATCGAGGACATCGATCCGGCCTCTCGGTACGCCGAACGGACCGGGGCCCCGGCGAGGTCCGTCGTGTCGTGGGTGAACGACAATCCGCTGAGGGGGTGGGGCCGTCCGCTGCGCTGGCCGAGCGTCTCGATCGCCGCCTCGACCTCCCGGGCGGGCCGTCCGAGCTCCGCCGCCCGATACAGCGACAGCGGATATCGCGAGGCGACGTCGAGATTGTGGGCCTCCTTGTCGACCTCCCCGAGGGCGAGGCGGGTGGTGAGCACGAGCGGCTTGTCCATCAGCGCGCCGCGGCTCTCGGGCAGGTACGATCGGGAGAAGTTGAGCAGGGCATCCATCAACAACGTCAGCGAGTCCTCGTCCCCATCGCAGTTGCGGCGCTTGGCCGCGTGGAACGCCGGATGGGCGAAGCACGCCTCGGCCTCGCTGAACCCGATGAGGCGCCCGGCGACGCCGCCGGAGGTGTGCGGGGCGAGGGCGACCACGATCTGCCCGATGAGGTCCTCCTCGCGCTCCGCCCGGTAGAACGGCTCGGCCCCGTACAGCCACGTCAGCTCGTCGTCGACGAAGCGCGCGATCCGGACGAGGTAGGCCAGGCAGGACCGGGAGGCGATGAGATCCTGGGGTTTGAGCTCCAGGAGCTGGTCCGCGGCCTCGAGCGGTCGGCCGGCCCAGTCCGAATCGTACCCGAGGGCGTGCGCGCGCGCGATCGGGAGGCCCACCTCCCCGGGTCGGAAGTGCGTCAGGGGGAGGTCGGTGAGGTCGAAGCGCGACGTGCCGTCCTGATAGACCGAGATGCCATGGGCGGCCCGAAGGATCCCCTTCTCGAGCATCTCGGGGACCTTCCCCGGGGAGGTCAGCCCCTTGACCCCCTTCACCTCGGGCACCCGACGCAGCCGCAACTTTCGCAGGGCCTCGTTCCAGAGGGTGGGGATCGGCATCGTCTCGGTGGTGAGGGCGCCGGTCGGTTCGGTGTGCGCGCCACAGGCGCACTTCATCCAGACCGTCGACCGCTCGCATGCCGGGCACCGTCGCACGCCGAGGGGCACGACCGGCAGGGCCGCGCCGGTCCGGCGCGCGGACTCGGAGATCGATCGACGCGCGCCGCCGGATTCACCGATCGGGAAGAGGGCGTGGACGTTCGGGCTCATCGATCGGTGGCGCGCCTTTTCCGGTCGGCCGACGCGGGCCCCGACGCGGGTCGGGGCCCGCGCCTTGACGGACGCCCCGGCCAGGCGGCTGACGAGGGCCAAAGGATCCGGTTCGACCGACGCGAGACCGACCCGGCGGACGATACGTTCCCCCTCGATCGCGAGGCCCAAGCCGCCGAGGAGGGCCTCCGATCCATCGGGATCGGCGACCATCCAGCCTCCGGGGATCGGGACGTGCAGCAATCCAAGCCGGGTGAGGAGCGGCCACTCCTCCGCGGCGCGAGGGAGCCGCAATCGGCCCTCGACGACCGTTCCCACCCGCTCGACGAACTCGGAGAGCCGGGCGATCTCGGCGCTCGTCGCATCGTGCCAGAACAGAAGATGCCGCGGGTGCAGGGGCACTCCCAGGGCCCGGGCGACCGCCAGCGCCGCGCCATAGGAGGGGGCAACCCCATCGACGCCGTCGCCCGCCCCCGCGGCCGCAAGTTCGGCGAGGTGCCATTCCAGCGAGTAGGCCCCCGGGACGAGGGGTCGGTTGTTCTCGAGGAACTCCCCGAACGGCACCAGGATCTCGCCGATGTCAACGATCTGTCGAACCTGGGGCAGGAGCGCCTCGGCGCGCTCCCGGTCGTGCACCGCGGTCACCGTCCCATCGTTGAGCTCCACGATCGGTCCCTCGACCGTGTCGCATACGCTCATCGCCGACGCCTTGCCGGGAAGCTCGAGCTTCACCTGGGTGCCGACGGCGACGAACCGTCGCAGAAGGACCATCGTCGCCGGGTTCACGGAGAGGGAGGCAAGACCGCTCGTGCGGGACCGCCCGTAGACGAGGCGGAATCCGCCCGGCCGGCCCGGATACGCGAGCACCGGCCGGCCGCCCACGGCCTCGCGAAGGTACTTGGGGGCTCCGGCGTCGAGGGCATCGTCCGGATGGGCGTGCCCGAGCTCGCCCAGGAAGCTCCAGCCGGGCACACCGAGCTTCTCGACGATCTTGCGAAGCTTCGCGGATTTCTGGCAGAGCCCCTCGGCGAGCACCAGGCAGGCGCCGCCTCGGATGCCGTTCGTCGGGACCCTCGGAAGGTTCCGGAATGCGCTCACCTCCTCGTCCCCCTCGGTCGCCTCGCCCGAGATGCACACCGGGACGCCCCGGACCGCGATCTCGATCTCGCGGGCGGTCGGTACGTACTGCAGGTGCTGGAGGTGCTTGTACAGGGGTATCTCCTCCTGGTACCGCCCGACCTCAGCCGGTTCGGGGACGTAACCGGCGAGTCCGAGGTCGCGCCGGACGATGTCCGCGAGAAGGACCGAGAGCGCCTGCGCCGTTCCACCCGCGGCGCGGATCGGACCGGCATAGGAGAGCTCGACATACGGTGCCGATCCCCGATCCGTCACGACGTGCACCTCCGCGAGGCCCTCGAGCGGCGCGACCAGGATCCCCTCGGTGAGGACGGCCAGCCCCACGCGCAGCGCCGCATCGAGCCGGGCCTCCCGATCGCTCCCCCGACGCGGGTCCTGGGCGATCCGTCGGGCCATCGTCACGGCCACCTCCTCGCGGGGCAGGGTGTCGGCGAGCGTCCGGATCTCCCCGGAGATGCCGGAGAGCGGCAGGTGCCCGAGCAACTTCTCCACCCGCATCGCCATGTCCTGGGCACGGGGGATCTCGACGGAGATCGACGGATCGATCCCCGATGCGCGGGCTTCGCCGGCCCGGGTATACGCCCGATCGACCTCGAGCTCGATCGATCGTTCGTAGTCGAGCACGGGAGTACGAGGTTCTGCCGGGGGATAAACTAGCCCGGCCAAGCCGGTGCTTTTTCGATCCGTCCGACCCAAAACTCGCCGATCGTCCCGCGTCCCCGCGCGATTGTGCCGTCGGGCGGTGGCGCGGGCCCGACCCGGCGCTCCGTCAGGTAAAGTTCGTCCAGAGGGTCTCTTGCCGGGGGGTCTTCGCGGAGTGCGCGGTCTTCTCGGGACCCTGGATCCGGTGCCATCCCCGATACAAGCGGCGCATCAGCTCGCAGTCGTACCCGGATACCGCGACCTTGCCCCGGCAGTGGGTCAGGACCGCCGCCAGTTCGACGTGGTCCGATTCACTCATCTCGTGCCCGTAGGATTTCGGGTCCCCCCGGGTGCTGGCGAGATAGGGAGGGTCGCAGTAGAACAGCGATCCGTCCGAATCGTATCGTCGGATCACCTCGAGGGCCGGGCGGTGCTCGATCTGGACCCGGAGCATCCGCTCGGCGATCTCGGGAAGGGCCTCGACCGAGCCGAGCCACCGGGAAACCGCCCCGGCCATGCCAGACCGGCTCGTCGTACGGCAATTCGCCCATCGCCCCGCGGTCGCCGTCTGCGCCAACCCGGTCCTGGCTTGGCGAGCGCGGACGAAGAACCGGCGGGCCCGCTCAAGCTCGGAGAGCCGTGCGTCGGGCGGGCCGAGCGCCTCGAGGAACTCCTCCCGGGAGAACGGCGTCAGGCCGATCGATTCGATGAGCTCGTCGCGACGCGTCCGCAGGACCCGGAAGAAATTCGCCACCTCTCCATCGAGGTCGTTGTACGTCTCGAGGGGAGCAGGGGGGCGATTCAACAGGACCGCCGCCGACCCGCCGAACGGCTCGATGTAGTGGTGGCACGCCGGCAGGAGGGGGAGGAGCCAGTTCAAGTGGCTGAACTTGCCCCCGTACCATCCGAACGCGATCCGATGCCGCTCGGGCGGCGACGCGCGCGAACTTCGGAGGAGTACCGACCCCGACCGGGGGGAGCTCCTCGCAAGGGAGATTGGACCCGTCGTAGGTTGGGCCCCCGAGGCTATCCCTGCAGGGCCTCGACGGACTTTCGTCGCCATCAGCCCCCATGGAACAACGGCGTGCTGTAACGGCGGTCGCTCGGGATCCCGGCGGGATTGACCACGGGTCGCTCTCCGACAGAAGCTCCCCGTGACACGGCACAATCTCGAAGAGCTGGCCTCCGACCGTCTTTGTCGTCCACGTCGCGAAAACGGGGCATGGGACAAACGTTCAAGTAGGATCGAACCCCCAGTTCAACTCAGTCGTCTGGGCCCGCCTTGGCCCCCCGATGATGCTCGGGGACGCTGGAGCGGAGCGAATGAAAAGGAGGTGAAACATACTATGACAAGTCTAACAGAGAGAAACGTCGGTTATGGCTTTGGCCTGCTCGGTGGGCTCCTCATCGCCCTCGGGGCGATCGTGGCGCTTGCGCTCGGAGCGGCCGATCTGTTGATCGGGCGCTCCTTCGGGGCCCTATCGATGGCGAGCGAGGCGGTCGTCCTGTTCGTCGTGGGCGGACTCGCGGCGTTCTTCGCCTTCCTCGGCAACCACGGATGGAAAGATCGCCCGTTCGCGAGCGGTGTGATCCTCGTGGTCCTGGCGGTGCTGGGATGGGGATTCCTCGGGATCGGGACGAACCTGCTCGCCGTGGTCGGCGGGATCTTCGTCTTCCTGGCGGGTGTCCTATTCCTGGTCGAGCCCGCCCGGCGCGCTGCGGTCGCGGTCGCCACCGCGTAGGTCGGCGCCTGGTTCCGGGTAACGTGACTCACTCGGAACCGGCCGGTCTAGACACCCGTGGGCGCTCCGCCACAACCTTTTCCCGCGACCCGGCGGGGCTGTTCGACGATTTGGTGGGGGCAGCCTAGGCCTTTCCTTTCCGCCCCTTGCTCTTCGTCGACTTCTTTGGTAGCGTACGTCCGTACGCGACCGCTCGAGAGATCCAGGCCTTGATCTTAGGATCGCTCCCGAGCAGCCGTTCCGGGATCGTGATGTACTCCGCCATGGCGCGGCCGGGCATCGGCTCGAATACCTTGGCCCCTTCGCTGTCCTTGACCTCGCGGCGATCCGTCTCAGAAAGCCGGAGGAAGAGACTATCTCCGAATACCCCAAAGAACATGTTTCCGTCGATGAACGCGCTGGGCTGCCCGAAGACCTTTCGAACCTCGACGGAATCTTCCTTGGGAACGAGGGCGGCAAACCGGCGGACCGCGCTGTCGGCAGGTGGGGGAATCTTCATTCTACCTTCCCTACGTCCACGCAGGTTGTAAAGGAATCCGCCTTCAAGGGTGTTAGGAGGTTGATCCCCTCCCGTCTAGGGCCTTGGCGAATCCACCCGCTGAGAATGCGAGAGTCTCGGCACCCCATCGGACAGGTTTCCCGGTGGCCCCCAAGCGCCGGGCCGTCTCTTGCGCCACAGAGGTCCCCTCATCGATTGTCGCGAATCGATGATGCACCGAATTGGGGTCCTTCCAGCGGAGGGCCCCCGATTTGAAATCAGGATAAGGGCGCGCGCCCTGACTCGATTCAGTGAGATACCACCGAGATGGGAGCAGGGCGCGGTCGGGCCGTCATCATTCTTGTCGCCACTTGCCTCTCCCTCGCGCTGGCGGGCTTGCCGGTCGGGCCCATGCCCCAGCCATCCTCTCCCCCTTCCAAGATCCCGGCGCTCCCGTCCCGCGCAGAATCCGCCCTCAATCACGAATCCGCGCTCAGCCTCCGCCCGGCCCTGAGCACGAACTCCTCACCCGTTCCGGAGATCGGGACCATCATAGGAAATGTTTCTGGCGGGACCGACCCATGGGGAGGATTTTACGACCCACCGATAGGGGCTGTCTTCGCAACGGATTTCGGAGACTCGCAAGTCACGCTGCTTCAAGGACTGCGGAGCCTCGGCACTCTTTCCGTCGGTCAGGAGCCAATCGGCGGGACATACGACCCTGCTGATGGGTACGCGTACGTTTCAAATTACATGTCCAATGATGTAAGTGTCTTCGCCGGGCTGCTTCCGGCCGGGACCATTCCCGTTCCCGCGGGCCCCTGGGGAATGACCTACGATCCGGTGAATCAGGAAGTGTATGTCGCGAGCTACGGATCCAATACTGTCAGCATCATCTCCGACCGGGGCGTGGTCACGACCCTCGGGGTCGGGTCGCAACCCGAGGGGGTCGCCTTCGACGATGCCAACGGCAACGTCTATGTCGTCAACCACGGGTCGGATAACGTCAGCGTCATCGATGCCCGTCGGGTTGTGGCCAACATACCCGTCGGTCACCTTCCCGAGGGGGCTGCCTTCGACAGCGCCTCCGGGACGGTTGACGTGACGAACAATTTCAACGGAACGGTAACAATCCTTCAAGGGACGGCGGCGATTCGCACCCTCCGGGTCGGCGCCTCACCGGCATCGACGGCATTTGACCCCGGGAATGGACTGATGTACGTCGGCAACGAAGGTTCAGGCAATCTGAGCGTCCTGAATGCGACCGCCGTAATTGCGACGATTCCGGTGGGGAGCTGCCCGTATGCCGTGGTTTTCGATCCTCAGGATGGCGCCATCTACGCCGAGAACTGCAACCCCGGTTCGGTCGCCGTCGTCTCGACGATGCTGGCCGAACGTTGGCTCTCGTCGACGCCGGTGGGCAGCCCGGCGAATTCGACCGATGTCGGCCTTATGGTGCGGATCAATGGAAACGTGTGGGCGGTGGGCACGGGCAACGATTCCGGAAGCACGCGGATCCGTCCTGCCGTCGGTCTCAATTGCTCGCCGATGAGCCTGACCCTCAACTCGAGCGCCGAAATCTCGGCACAATTCAACTGCACGGCGATGTTTCCCGGGGATTACGCGATTTGGATCAACTTGACCGACTCTCGCGGATCCAGTGTATGGGCCAAGGGAAGCTTGCAGGTCTATGTGGACCCGACCCTAACTCGCCCGGCGGCTCGGTCTGACTCGGGGTCTCCAATCACGAGCGCCGATGCGGGTCAGCGAGTAACCTTCACCACCCAAGGGACCGGCGGGACCGGGAACTATTCATGGGATTGGCTCGGCCTTGCTCTAGGCTCTTGTCTAGGTTTGGATACCAACGGACCCGTTTGCATTTTTCCGGTTGCGGCCGCGCTCGCAATTCAGGCGGTGATGACCGATTCGGATGGGAAGGGCGTATTCTCCTCGGCCCTGCCATTCCGGGTTTATTCCGATCCGATCGTGCGTTCGCTACTCCCGAGTACGGTGTCGGCGGACATCGGACAATCCGTGAGCTTCAGCGCAACTTCCGAGTCGGGATCAGGGGGGGAATCCTTCACTTGGTACGATGCCCCCCCCGGATGCTCCACCACCAATCTCAGCGAAATCCATTGCACTTTCGCCTCGGCGGGTACGTTTCTCCTGACCACTCAGGTCGTTGACAGTAACGGCCGCGGGTCGTCTCCCGGGCCCGGAGCTCGGATCGAGGTATAC
Source organism: Thermoplasmata archaeon (assembly GCA_035945215.1). Lineage (GTDB taxonomy): Archaea > Thermoplasmatota > Thermoplasmata > Lutacidiplasmatales > UBA184 > Lutacidiplasma. The sequence continues at coordinate 121,995 of DASZAJ010000009.1, read as the reverse complement.
TCAGACCCCGAGGTCGCGAGCCCCACAATCGCCCAGCCACCGCTCTTCTTGGGTGCCAACAGCACCATTACGGTCACCGTTCAGGGGGGTCTCGGACCGTATCTCTTCGTCTGGTACGGCCTTCCGCCGGGTTGTGGAGGCTCGTCGATGTCGGTCCGTTGTCACCCGACCCAGGCGGGGGATTACCAAGCCCGTGTCGCGGTGACGGACGCCAACGGTTTCACCGTATTATCGAATGTGACAACGATTTCGGTCTCGGGGCCCTCGATTGGGACCCACGGTGGGGGAAACGGCCCCAGCGTTGTCTTCGGGATCCCAGCCCTATGGCTGATCTACCTGGTTGCAATCGTCGCGGTCGGTTCGCTTTGCGGGATCGTCGCCGTTCGCTCACGGCGGGGGTCGCAGCTCGAAGATCGCGAGGCCGGTGAGCACGGCCGCGGATGACGTAGGAAGGGACCTCGTCTCGGCCCCCAACCTCTGTCCGTGAAGCCGATGGCCCCCCGTCTCAAGCGACGTCATGACTCACCCCTTTGGGGAGGATAGGGGTAATAGTCGCCCGCGCCTTATGGACTGTCGAAGCGAGCCGAAGGCAGGTTTCCCGGTTCCCGTGGGGGGTACGTTCGATGTCGCGTGCGGCGGAGATCGTCGATCTCCGGCGGATCCAACTCGAGATCTTTGGACCGCGGGATCCGCTCGAGCTACACCGATTCCGGAGGACTCGCCGGTGGCTCCAACGACTGAAGTATCCTTGGGACGCCGCCACGATTACCGGATTGGCCGCGGGCCTCTGGGCTCTGGCGCTGTTCGGCACTCAGGTGATCATCTGGTCGAACGGATCGCTCCTCGTCGGAGCGATCGGGGTTCTGACCGTGGGCGTGGCTGGCTCCACGGCCGCCCACTTAGTAGTGGATCGAAGCTGAGCCAAAGAGGAATCCGATTCGCCCCCTGAGCCCTCTTCCGGGGAGTGTATCTTCGCACCGTGCAGGGCTCCAGCCAACCTCACTTCTCGCTGCCACGTCCGGTGAAACGGTATGTTCAAATACGAAAACCCGAAATCCTGTCAGCAGAGCGTATGACGCTCGTCCGACAAACGGGTTGGGGAACGAGGAAATGAAGTCCATCATTCAGGAAGCGATCGCGAAGCACAAGGAGAACGAGGCGTTGACCGAGGAGAAGAAACCGGTGGGCGCTCCGTACACCAGCTCCGACGACGCGGAGCTCGCGAAGTTGGCGGAGACGCTGAAGGTCAACATCCGGATCGTCGGTTGCGGCGGGGGTGGTTCGAACACCATTAACCGGTGCGTCGAGGAAGGGATCCAGGGCGCCGAGATGTGCGCCATCAACACCGACGCGAAACACCTTCTGACCGTCCACGCGCCGCGCAAGATCCTCATCGGCCGGCGCGCCACCAAGGGCCTCGGCGCGGGCGCTCGCCCGGAGATCGGGGAGGAGGCCGCGCGCGAGAACGAAGAGGAACTGCGGGCGTTCCTGAACGGAGCGCACATCGTCTTCGTGACGGCCGGGATGGGCGGCGGAACCGGGACGGGCTCCGCGCACCTGGTCGGCCGCCTGGCGAAGGAAGCCGGCGCCCTGACGATGGGCGTCGTCACCCTCCCGTTCTCGGGCGAGGGAGCTGCCCGCATGGAGCAGGCCCGCGATGGGCTCGAGCGCCTGCGGCGCGTCTGCGACACCACGATCGTCATCCAGAACGACAAGCTCCTCGAGCTCGTCCCCCGGATGCCCCTCGACGCGGCGTTCAAGCTCGCCGACGCCGTCCTGATGACGGCGATCAAGGGGATCACCGAGATCGTCACCCGGCCGGGCCTGGTCAATCTCGACTACGCGGACATCATGACCGTCATGAAGGACGGCGGGGTGGCCTTGATCGGCCTCGGGGAGAGCGAGAGCACCACCGACCGCGTGACCGAGGCCGTCACGGAAGCGTTGACCTCGCCCCTGCTGGGGAGCGTCGAGCTCAAGGATGCCACCGGCGCCCTCGTCCGGGTGATCGGCGGCCCGACGATGACCGTCTCGGAGGCGGAGAAGGCTGCCGCCCTCGTGGGCGGGAAGATCTCCAAGCGGGCCCGGATCATCTGGGGATGCTCCGTCGAGAACAGCCCGGAGATGGAGAACACCATCAAGGTGCTCCTCATCATCACCGGAGTACGCGCGACGAGCCTCCTCGGGCAGAAGGGAGGCTACGCGGCCGGTGAGTCCGAGGAAGTCATCGACCTCGTCCGCTGAACCCGTTTCGCGCCCCCGCTACCTCGGCGTCGAGGTGGTGGGGGAGCCGGCCGTCCCACGCCCCTGGCTCGAGGAGACGCTCCGGCGCGCCTTGCCACCGGACGTCCCGGGTGGATCCCGGGGCGGTCGGCGGGTACGTTTGATCCGCCTCGAGCGATCCCGCGCGCTCGTCGAGGTGGGCCATCGATGGGCCGAAGAAGCTCGCAGGGTCTGGAACGGCCCGGTCACCGGCCCATCCGGTCGGCCGGTCGCCTTGGCGACCCATCGGACCTGGGGCACGCTTCGGGGGGGCAAGATCTGGTTGCGCCGACCCCCGAAAGACGATCCCACGGAGCGATGACCGTGCGATTTCCGCCGCCCTGGACGTCCACCTGCGCGCCCTACATTTTCCCTCATCGGCACGAGCGCACCGGAACGCAATGGATACAAACCCCCCGAGGCTCGTCCGTCCCACCCCGATGAATCTACGCCTCTTCACCATCGGATTACTGCTGATCATCGTCGGATTGATCGCCGACCTCGGGGTGAGCTATGCGCTCCCGGCTCCCCCGCCTTGCCAGTCCACCGAGTGCAACGCGGCCCTCGGCGTCGGACTGGTCTCGCTACTGCTGCTCTTCGTGGGGATCGCCGTTCAGGCGTGGGCCCTCTCCCGGACCCGTTCGGAGACCGCAACGCCCCCCGGTTTCCAGCCCGGCACGACCCCACCGACCCTGTCGATGAACCCTGACGGCGGCCGATCCCCATTCCCGCTCCCCTCTCCCTCCGTCCCTCCGGGGGCGTCGTACTCGGGCGTGACAGCTCCCCCCGCGCCCCCCGCCTCCGCCCCTTCAGTGCACTGCGGCCGGTGTGGTCGAACGTACGGGGTGGGCCAGTTCGCCTACTGCCCCGCGTGCGGCAATCCCCTCCCATTCGCGCCCTGATGAGTTGCGGCCCCCCGGGGGTTCCGCAAGGGGCGGGCGAGACCGCACTCCCCCGGGGCCCGCTCGACACGTTTATTTCGCCTCCTTGCTCCCTGTGCAGGGTAACGGATAGTGGGAATCCCGTCCGAAGCGTACGCACCGATCCGTAGGGCCCTGCTCTCGGTCTCCGATCCCACGGGATTGGCCGATCTCGCCCGCGTTCTGCAGGCCGGTCGGACAGAGCTCATCGCCACGGAAGGCACCCGCAAGAAGCTCGCCGTCGAGGGGATCGATACCCGGGCGGCCGAGGAGCTGACCGGGATCGGGACCTGGTTCGGGGGACGGATCAAGACGCTGCATCCCGGACTGTTGGGGGGCATCCTCGCGCCCCGGACGCCGGAGGGACTCTCCGAGCTCGAACGCCGGGGCCTGCTCGCGATCGACCTCGTGGCGGTCAACCTCTACCCGTTCGCCGACCATCTTCGCAAGGACCCGTCGGGGTCGAATCTCGACGAGTTCATCGACGTCGGCGGGGTGACCTTGCTGCGGGCCGCCGCCAAGAACCACCGATCCGTCGCGGTCGCCTCCGACCCGTCGGACTATCCCGGGATCGAAGCGGAGCTCCAGTCGCACGGCGGGCTTTCCGCCCCGACGCGTCGGGCCCTCGCCCAGCGCGCTTACGCGCGCACCGCGGAGTACGATCGCCTCATCTCCGGCTCGTTCTCGGGGGAGCCGCCGGGCCCGACCGGGTTCCCCGAGCGGTTGGAGTTCGTCCGGGACGCGCAGCGCCTGCGCTACGGCGAGAATCCGCACCAGGCGGCCGCGCTCTATCGGCTCGTGGGCCCGGCCGAGGCGAACCTCCCGTTCGCGCAGGCGCGCCTCCTGAAGGGCGACCCGCTCTCGTACAACAACCTGCTCGACCTGGAGACCGCCCGGGCCATCGTCTCGGAGTTCGCGTCGCCGACGGCCGCCGTCGTGAAGCACGCGACCCCCTGCGGGGTCGCCTCCGGGGCGACCGCCGCCGAGGCGATCGCCCGCGCCATCGCGGCCGATCCGGTGGCGCGCTACGGTTGCGTGATCGCCGTCAACCGCCCGGTCCTCGGATCGGACCCCCAGGTCCTGAAGGGCGTCTTCGTCGACCTCCTCGGGGCGCCGGCGTTCGATACGACGAGCCTCGCCCAGCTCGGGCGGCGCCCCAAGCTGAAGATCGTCGAGGCCGACGCGCGGGACCTGAGCGCGCCGTTCTGGGAGGGCCGCACCGCCCTCGGGCGGTTGATGATCGAGGAGGCCGACCGGCGCCAGCTCGTCCCCGCAGAGTTCCGGCCCGTGACCTCGTCGCGCGCCTCGGCGCCGGAGCTAAACGCCCTCGACTTCGCCTGGCGGGTCGTCCGGCACGCGCGCTCGAACGCGATCGTTCTGGCCCAGGGTTCGAGCACGGTCGGGATCGGATCCGGCCAGCCGACCCGGGTGAAATCCGTCGAACTCGCCGTCGCCGTGGCCGGGGATCGGGCGAAGGGATCGGTCCTGGCCTCCGATGCGCTCTTCCCGTTCGCCGACGGGATCGAACGCGCCGGCGAGGCGGGCGTCAAGGCTATCGTGCAATCCGGAGGGAGCCTGCGGGATCCGGAGGTCATCGCGGCCGCCGAGCGTTACGGCATCGCGATGTACTTCACCGGATGGCGGGTGTTCCGTCACTGACCCCGGGGGGGTCCGGGCGCTCAGGCGAAGGAGAAGTGGCGCCGCAGGATCGTGCGGAACTCGGTCGGGCCCACCGGCCCGACCTCGCGGCCCTTTTCCCGACCGTGGTCGACGAACAGGTACGTCGGGATCGAGTGGATGCCGAACGACCGGATCACCCGGTCGGAATCGTCGACATTGACCTTCGTGAACTTGATCTTCCCGGTCAGGGTCTCGGAGAGCTCCACGAGGACCGGTTCGACGGTCTTGCAGGGGGCGCACCAGTCGGCGTAGAAGTCGACGACGACGGGGAGCGCCGAGCGCATCACCTCATGGTCGAACGTCTCATCGGTGACCAGGATCAGCCTCGAGGGGTCGGTCATCGTCGGTTCCGCGCCGCGCGTCACCTCCCGGAGCTTTAATCCCTTCGTCGAATCGGCACGTCGATGACCCGGCGGAACGTCCGGGCCCGCGCTCTCCGCGCGCCCGGGCGCTTTTCCGCCGACCTCCTGGCGTGGTACGATCGGGATCACCGGCCGCTCCCGTGGCGGGCGGATCGGGCGCCGTACCATCGATGGATCGCGGAGGTGGTGCTCCAGCAGACCCGGGTCGCCCAAGCCGTCGGGCGGTACGAACGGTTCATCGCGAGGTTCCCCGATGTCCGGGCCCTCGCCGGCGCCACCGAGGCCGAGGTCCTCAAGGCGTGGGAAGGGGCCGGCTACTACGCCCGGGCGCGGCATCTGCACGCGGCGGCCCGCCATCTGACCGCGGGGCGACGGGTCCGATGGCCATCGACGAGCGCGCAGTGGGCAGCGCTCCCCGGAGTGGGGCCGTACATCGCGCGGGCGCTCGGGAGCCAGCTCTCCGACGAGCCGGTGGTCGCGATGGAAGCGAACGCCCGACGGGTCGCCGCGCGCTGGACCCTCGAACGAGGCGATCCTCGGGTCGGGATCGTGGCGCGTCGGCTCGCCGCCCGCCTCTCCGATTGGCTTCCCCCCCGACGGGCTGGCACCTTCAACGAGGCGATCATGGAACTCGGGGAGACGATCTGCCGACCGGTCCGCCCGCGCTGCCCCGAGTGCCCCATCCGGTGGGGTTGCCAGGCGCGCCGGGAGTTGGCCGACCCCGGCTCGATCCCGGCCCGGCGAGCCCGACCGCTACGTCCGGCGGTCCGCGCCGCCGTCGCGGGCTTGGTCCGGGACGGCCGATGGCTCGTTCATCGCCGCCCCACGGGAGGGCTCCTAGGCGGCCTTTGGGAGCTGCCTGGGGGCAAGCTCGAATTCGGCGAGACGGCCGAAGCGGCGGTCCGTCGAGAGGTCCGGGAAGAGACGGGACTATCGATCCGAGGCTTGGAGCGGGCCGGCTCGGTCGAGCATTCGTACAGCCATTTCTCGGTCGACCTCGCCGTCTTCCGGGGGACGCCGAGCGGCCGATTGCGGCCCGAGGGTCGCGCTCGGTCGTTCCGGTGGGTGACCCGGGAGGAGTTCGAACTACTCCCGCGCCCCGCCGCGACCGTGAAGGCGGCCCGCCTGGTCGGTATGTTGACCCGCCTTGCGACCCCGGGACGATCCCCACCGAGATCGACCTCCGAGGGCCGCGCCCGGCCCTAGATTCGGGCCCGGAAGGGCCTCCGGGCACCCTCCGGACCCCCCGGAACCTATATAGGCGGTCGAAGATTTCCTGTTTTTGGCCTCGGGCACCGGTCGGAACCGCTCGGGTGGCAGCGTCCGAAGACCCGGCGGGACCGACCGATGCCTTCCCGATTCTCCTCGACCGACAGATTTTAGGACGGTGCTACGCCCTCCTCGTGGCGATGGCCCTGCTGTTCGGACCCTCCTTGAGGGAGCGCTCGCTCCTCGTTCGGACCGTCCACGCGCTCGGACCCACCTCGATCGATGGGCTCGCGGCTGCCCTGTCGTGGTCCCCCCGCCGTACCGAACGGCTGGTCTCCACGTTGGCCCGCCGGGGCGAAGGCGGGATCTGGTACTCGGCGGCCCTTCGCCAGGTCCGCGTGGGCCCTCCCCCACCGCCTCCTGAGGCCGGCCCGGACCCTTCGACCGTGGCGTCGGATCACCAGGCGCCCTCCTCGGAACGGATCCTCCAAGCCCGCGGGCCGCCCTCCGGACCGGTTCCCGAGGTCGCCCCCCCGGCGCTGCCCCAGCGTCGGGACGCCCTCCACAAGTGTCCCAAGTGCGCCGCTACCATGGAGATGCTCGGGGACCATCAGTCCCTGGTCTGCCCGCGTTGCGGTCGGCTCTCCCTGGCCCCGCGCCCGGGTTCGCCGGCGGGGGGATCGACCCGGGGCCCCGCGTCCGAGGGCGCTAGCGGATCCTCCTCCGACCGAAGGTCCCAGGAGATGCTCGCGGCATACGTGACCGCCCGTCCGATCCCCTGCCCCCGATGCCGATCCCCGCTGCGGCACGAGGGCCCGGGGAAGTTCCGTTGCGTGTCCTGCGGCTCCGCGGTGACGTTCGGATCGGAAGGCCTCGCCCCCCCACCCCTCCCGGCCCCGGCGGTGGCGGCCGCCCGCTGAGGACCGTTCGGCGCGGCGAGCCCGCGTCGACGTTTCAGTAGGGTACTTCGGCGCGGACCTTGGCGACGAGCGACCCATCGCCGATGCGCGCTCGCAGCGATTCGATGTCCGCCGCCGGAGCGCGGTCCGACGACCAGGGCCGGACCGTTTCCCGGACCGCCCGGAGGGCCGCCTCGCTCCCCCGCCCGCCGCTCAGCGGTCGGCGCATCTCGAGGGCCTGGGCCCCCACGGCCCATTCCACGGCCAGCACGGTCCGGGTGTTCTCGATCACCTTGCGGAGCTTGGCGCCGGCCCACGCCCCCATGCTCACGAAGTCCTCCTGGTCCGCGGAGGTCGGCAGGCTCCCCGTGCTCGCCGGATGGGACAAGGCCAGGTTCTCATTGACCAGGGCCGCCGCGAGATACTGGGCGATCATCCACCCGCTGGAAAGCCCGGGCTCCGGCGCGAGGAACGCCGGCAGCCCCCGGTTCAGCGAAGGGTGCAGGAGGCGGGCGATCCGCCGCTCCGAGTACGCGGCGAGGTATTGCGTGGAGATGGCGAGCGTATCGAGGGCGAGCGCCAGGGTCTGCCCGTGGAAATTCCCCCCACCGAGGAATTCGTCGCCCTCGAAGACGACGGGGTTGTCCGAGACCGCGTTCAGCTCGGCGTCCAGGATCCGGCGCGCGAAGTCGATCGACAGGCGGACGGCGGCGAGCACTTGGGGCAGGCAACGGAGCGTGTACGGATCCTGCCCCGCGTACTCCGTCCGGGCGGTGGACAGGGCGCTCCCCTCGATCAGGCGCCGGAGGGCCGCGGCGACGGCGCGCTGCTCGGGCAGGTGGCGCAGCTCTCCGAGTCGGTCGTCCAGGGCCGCGGGGTCCCCCCGGAGGGCGTCGAAGGAGAGCGCCGCGGCCGCGAGCGCGGCGTCGAGCAGCCCCTCGAGGTCCGATACGGCGAGGGCCAGGTAGCTCGTCATCAGCGACGTGCCGTTCAGGAGCGCCACCCCCTCCTTCTCCCGAAGCTCGACCGGCGCGATCCGATGGGAGGCGAGGAGGGGGGCGGCCGCCACGGCCTCGCCGTGCGGCCCGAGGAACGCCCCCTCTCCGATCATTGCGAGCGCCACATGCGCGAGCGGGGCGAGGTCGCCCGAGGCGCCGACGGATCCCTGTCGGGGGACCCATGGCACGAGCCGCTGGTTGAGAAACTCGAGGAGCCCGTCGATGATCTCCGGGCGCACGCCGGAGTGCCCGGCGGCGAGCGAGTTCGCCCGCAACAGGAGCATTCCGAGGACGATCTCGCCGTCCAACGGACCCCCGGCGCCGCTCGCATGGCTGCGGACGAGGGCCAATTGGAGCTCCCGCGCCCGGGCGGCGGGGACGACCTGGTGGGAGAGCGCACCGAACCCGGTGCTCACCCCGTAGATCGCCCGGCCCTGGGTGACGGCCCGCTCGACCGATCGGCGCGACGCGGCGACGGCGGCGCGCGCTTCGGGGTCCAGGGAGACCGCGCAGCGTCCCCGGACGGCCGCGAGGAAATGATCGAGGGTGAGCGAACGGCCGTCGATCGGCAGGGACTCGGTCAACCGCCGATCCCCGGCATCGACGGGCGCGCTTGCACGGTCCAACGGGAGGCGGGCCCGTCCGGAGGGCTCACGCCGGGCCGACGGGGTAGACGATCTCTCCGCCGGATTTCTGCATCGAGGGCTGGCGGCGGGTCTTCGCGCCCTTGGATTGCCAGAAGAGCTCGGAGAACTCCTGGACGAGCTTGACCAGCTCCTGGGCCTCGGCGATCGCATTGCCCTGCCGGGCCTTCGAGGCCTGCTTGAGGATCTTCCAGGTCACGTCGTGGACCTGGGGCAGCGCCTTGGCGTGTTCCGGGGTGAAATAATCCCCCCAGATGACCCGCACCTCGGCCTTCACGCGCTCGGCGTGGGCCTCCTTGACGGCCGTGTAGCGCGCCAGCTTGCCCGCGTACTGGGCCCGGTCCTCGGGCTTGCCGTCCATCGGCGGCGGGACGAGTTCCCCGATCAGCTGGTCCATGCGCAGGACCGTCAGCGCGGCGATCTGCGCGTCATGAGGGTCATAAATGCCGCAGGGAATATCGCAGTGCGCGTAGACCGTTCGGGGGGGGAACACGGCGTCCACGAGGCGGTTGGCCCATCCGGTCGACCCATTGAGGAACGACATGCTCTCGCGAGCCCGGGCGCTCGGATAAGGATGCCGACGTCGGACGTCGCGCCTTCCCCGCCCGCCTCCGGAGATCCTCCCATCGTCCGTCGATGGTGGACGCGGCGCCGGGTCCGCGTCCGCGACGACAGCATGACCCCGACGTTGCGACCGGGCGATCGATTGTATGTCGACGGGTCGGCCTACCGACACCGCCCGCCGGGGATCGGCGACGTGGTCGTTCTACGAGACCCGGCCGCGCCGGCCCGATGGCTGGTGAAGCGAGTGGCGGCGCGGGGCCCCGGGCGTTTCTGGCGAACCCCCGACGGTCTCGAACCTCCGGCCGCCGCCGGAGCGGACGCGCTCCGGCCGCCGGGGGCGATCGAGTCGGTCGACCTTCCGGACGGGACCGTCTACGTGTTGGGGGACGCTCGGGGGATCGCCCGGGACAGCCGGCACTTCGGACCCGTGCGGCTCGACGCGCTGGTCGGGCAGGCGTATCGATGCTACCACCCCCCCGAGCGACGGCGGGCGCTGTAACGGGGGCGCTTCGCGCGCCGCAAACGTTTAAGCGATGTGTGAATCGCACACATCGATGCCCTCGACCGCCCTCACCATCGCCTTGGTCGTCCTCGTCGCGGGGTGCGCCGCGGTGAGCGGGTTCGCGGGCGGCTACGTCTACCGAGGCCCCGGCTCGACCACCAGCGCCGGGACGGCCAACAACACGCTGAGCGTGATCGCGGCGGGGACCCTCAATACGTTCTTCCCCCAGCTCGGGAGCCTGCTCGCGAACGAGACCCCCGGGTCGAGCGCGCCGTCGGCCGCCCAGACCTACGAAGGGTCGCTCGACGTGACGACAGCGATCAATACCCTGCACGCTCGGACGGATGTCACGGCCGTGGCGGACTTCCGGCTCATCCCCCCGCGCCTCGAGCCGACCTACGCGAGCTACGAGATCGTCTTCGCCGCAACCCCGGAGGTCCTCGTGTACGACCCGTCCCTTCCCGTCTTCTCCGGGATCAACGCGTCGAACTGGGCGACGAAGCTCGTCGCCGACGTCGGGACCTCCGGGAACGCGCCGTTCGCCGTCTGGAACGCCTCCACGGACCCCAACGGCTACAACGAGATCTTCAGCCTCGAGCTCCAGGGTTTGATCGACAACGGCAGCGCCGCGACCTACTATCGCGCCTTCTATGGCGGGGCGGCCGGCGCCCCGGCGGTCCCGAACCCGACGACAACGCGGGTGGAGAAGGAGTCCCAGGCCGCCGCTTTGGTGAATTCGAAGGTGGTCTCGGCGCTGATCACCTACCGCTCCTACGCGGTCGTCAACCACCTTCACTACGTCGCCCTCAACGCGACCGTGGGGCTCTCGGCGAGCGACCCGGTCGCCCTCGCCGAGTATGCGAAGCTATCGACCACGATCGTCGGATCGAACCGGGCGCTCGTGACCGTCGCGCCCGCCCCGGTCCTGTTCGCCGTGTCCGTCCCTTCGAACGCCCCGAATCCGACGTTGGGGGCGGCGTTCCTCCACCTCCTGCTTTCACCCCAGGGGGCGGCGGTCCTATCGGCCGGAGGGGCCTTCGTCCCGATCTTTCCCGGGTGGGTCGACCATCCGGGGAGCGTCCCTCCGGTCCTCGCCCCGGATGTGATCGATCTCCCCGCCTGGGCGAGCGCCTTCGTAACGTGACCCCGGTCCCCCGGACCGCGCGCCGTTGGCGCACCGGTCCGCTCTGGCTGGCGCTCCAGCTGGTTCTTTCCGGATCCCTCCTTCTGCTCTTCCTGCTGCCGATCCTCGCCCTGTTCACCTACGCCCCGGCGAGCGACCTCCTCCGCGCCTCCGGCGGGGCCGGGGTCCGGGCCGCGCTCTGGTTCACGTTCTTGGCGTCGGGGATCGCCGTCCTCGCCGCCGTCCTGTTCGCGATCCCGATGGGGTATCTTCTCGCCCGCCGGCGCTTCCCGGGCCGGGCGCTGGTCGAATCGATCGTCGCCCTGCCCGTCGTCGTCCCCCATCTGCTCGTCGGACTGGGCCTGTTCCTTCTGGTCATCCCGGGGACGCCGGCCTATCGACTCACCCAATCCCTGGGGATCCCCGTCTACGACACGATCTGGGGGGTGGTCCTGGTCATGGTGTTCGTCAGCGCGCCGTACACCGTCCTCGCGAGCGAGCTATCGTTCCGATCGGTCGACGGGCGGGTCGTCGAAGCGGCTCGCTCACTTGGGGCGGGGCGGGCGACCGCCTTCCGGACCGTCGCGTTGCCCCTCGCGCTCCGGGGGATCGTGGCCGGCCTTTTGCTCACCTGGGCCCGCGCCGTGAGCGAGATCGGCGGATTGCTGGTGCTCGCCTATGCCGTCTACCCCGGGGGGCCGTACGAGGGTCCGGTCACCTCGACCGTGTCGATCTACATCTACAACCTGTTCGAGCTCGGGGACCTGCGGGACGCGGCCTCGGTGAGCTCGCTGTTCCTGCTGATCGCCTTCACGTTGTTCCTGTTGGTGCGGCTGGGCGAGCGGTCCGGCTGGGTCCCCTGGCGGCGGGGGGAGCTCGCGCCATGACCCCCAGCTGGGCGATCGAACGTCTGGAGGCCGACCTCGACCGCTTCCATCTGGGGCCGGTCGACCTGCACGTCGCGCCGGGCCAGGCGGTGGCGGTCCTCGGCGCCTCCGGGGCGGGGAAGACGACGCTCCTGCGGGCCCTCGCCGGATTCCTTCCCGTCCGACGGGGCCGGGTCCTCCGAGATGGCGTCGATGTCACCGACTGGCCGCCCGAGGCGCGCTCGCTCGGCTACGTACCGCAGGGGCTCGGGCTCTTTCCCAACCGCTCCGTGGAGGGGAACATCCGATACCCGATGGAGATACGCGACGATCCCGACGCCCGGGCCCGGACCTCGGCGCTCGTCGAGCGGTTCGGGCTCGCCGAGGTCGCCCGGCGGCCCCCGGCCCGGCTGAGCGGGGGGGAGATGCAGCGCACCGCCCTGGCCCGTGCGCTCGCGGCCGATCCGCAGCTGATCGTGTGGGACGAGCCTTGGCAAGGGCTCGACGTGCTCGCCCGTCACGAGCTCGGACTCGTCCTGCACGATCTGAAGGAGGACGAGCGCGTGCCCGTGGTGGTCGTCACCCACGACCCCTCGCTCGCCTTTTCCGTCGCGGACGCCTTCCTCGTCCTCGACGGGGGCCAGATGCGGACCTGGGGGGGAGCGACCGAGCTCCTGACGGCCCCTCGCGACGCCTTCACGGCCCGGTTCGTCGGGTACGACAACGTCTTCGATCGGGCGGCGCTCGAGGGCGGCGGGCCGGGGTCACTGGGAGGCTGGCTCGCGGAGCGGGCCGGACCGGCGGGCGTCGCCTTCGCGACCCCCGAACACCCCGCGCCGCTCGGGGCCGATCCGCTCTGGGAGGGGAGGGTCCGGACGGTCCGCCCCTCCCCCTCCGGGCTCACCCTCGGGATCGAGACCGGCCCCCTCCTCGTGAGCGTACGGTGGACCGTTCCCACCCCGGGGACGCTGCCGGTCGCTGGCGACCGAGTTCAATTCTGGATCGACCCGGGGTCGGTCCACCCGCTCGGAGGCGCGCGGTCCGCCGCCCCCGCATGAGGGATCGGACCACGACCGTTGCGGACACCGACATCGCGCTATTGCGAACGCTCGGGCGCGTGCGCTCGATCGTCGGCGCGAGCCGGGCGATCGGGATCACGCGCGACCGGGCGACCTACCGGATCGCGCGGATGGAACGAGCCTTCGGCGCCCCGGTGGTCGCGAGCGTTCGCGGAGGGCGGGGCCATGGCACCAGCCGGCTCACCCCGCTCGGAGGCCGGATCGCCCGGGGGGGCTTCCATTCGATCGAGCTGTTCGGCGGCCCGACCCCGGCCGAGTTGGGGCCCACGAACCGTCTTCGGGGTACCTACCACCGGCGCCCCGCGCCCGGGGTCGAACTTGCCGGCGGCGTTCGATGGCGCGTCGCCTTCCGGGCGGCAGAAGGGGAGCGGGTCGAGGTTCTCGTCGATCCCCAGTCGATCCTGATCGCCCGCGCTCGATTCCCGTCGAGCGCCCGCAACGTCCTCGCCGCCATTGTGGAAAGCGTTCGCGGCGGCGGGTTCGCGCGGACGCTGCATGCGCGCTGGGGAGCGGTCCCTCTGCGGGTCGCGGTGACGGACGAGACGGTCCGATCCCTGCGCCTCGCGCCGGGGGCCCGCGTCTGGCTGTATCTGAAGGCGACCGCGGTCCGTCGGAGCGTTCCGACGGCCCGTCGGCTCACTCGCGGATCCCTTCGGAGGTGAGCGAGAAGACCGCCTCGCCCTCGGGGAGGTTGGGCGAGTCGATCAACCGCGCGATGCGCTTCGGTGGCTTGGACTTCCGCAGGTAGATCCGGTACGTGGCGGCGTGGGCCACGATGTTCCCCCCGATCGGCCGCGTCGGGTCCCCGAAGAGGACGTCGGGACGCGACGAGACCTGGTTCGTCACGACGATCGCCGCGTTGTAGGTGTCGCCGAACTTCAGCAGTTCGTGCAGATGGCGGTTGAGCAGCTGCTGGCGCGGGGCGAGCTCGCCCCGGCCGACGTATTCGGATCGGAAATGGGCGGTCAGGGAATCGACCACGATGAGCCGGATCGGCCGCTCCCGGGCGAGCTCCTGCGCCTTCTGGACGAGGAGCATCTGGTGGTTGGAATTGTACGCCCGCGCGATGTGGATCTTGGTCAGCGCCTCGGTGGGATCGAGGCCGGCCGATTTCGCCATGTCGACGATCCGCTCGGGCCGGAAGGTGCTTTCCGTGTCGATGTACACCGTCTCGCCGCCCAGGCCCCCTTGACCGGCGGGGAGCTGGATGTTGACGGCGACCTGGTGGGCGATCTGGGTCTTCCCCGTCCCGAACTCCCCGGCAAACTCCGTGATCGCCTGGGTCTCGATCCCTCCGCCCAGGAGCTCGTCGAGCGCGCTCGAGCTCGTGGTGACCCGGCCGAGCTTCTTGCGACGTTCTAGGAGGACCGTGCCGATCTCGAAGCTGCCCACATCCGCCTGGCGGCGGGCCTCGGCGATGATCTTCTGGGCGATCGCGGTGCCGATCTCCGCTGCCTCCGCGACATCGCCCGGCGAGGCGACGGCGAGCTCCATCAGGTCCGTGTAGCCGGATTCGCGCAGCTTTTCGGCGGTCGTCGGCCCCACCCCGGCGAGATCCTCGAGAGCGACCTCGGGTTTCGGGGGGGCGGGGGTCTCGGCCGGCTCGGCGCGGGACGACGATTTGGGCGCCACGGTCCGCCGAGCGGCTCTCGGTTGATAAAGGGAGGGAGGGGGTGGGAAACGGTGGTCGGTGCCCGGTCGGCGGGGGACCGTTTCAGTACGTCCCGGACGGGGCGGTGCCGTCGGAGGCGTGGAACGGCTCGCCGGTGAGCCGTTCGAAGACGGTCGTATACAGCCGGCTCACCTCGTCGACGAGCAGCGGCGGGAGCGGGGGGATCGGCGGCTCGGGGTGGCCGGCGGAACGCGCGCGCTGCAGCGCCTCGTGGTAGCCGATCGTCCGGTAATGCTGGCGGACGAACTCCTTGGAGAACTCGACCTGGCGGCCGCGCTCATGCGCGCCCTTGTCCCAGAAGCGGTCCTCGTCGGCGGTCCCGAACGTATCGAGGAGGAGCAGTCGGCCCTCTGCGTCGATCCCGAACTCCTTCTTGCCGTCGACGTGCAAGAGCCCGCGTGGCTCGATCTCCTTCGCCATCGCGGCATCCACCTTCCGAATGGTCTCCTCCACCTCGGAAAGGCGCGCGCGGTCGATCGCGGCGAGCTCGAGCGCCTCGGCCTCGGTCAGGGGTCGGTCGACCGGCTCGAGCTTGGTGGTCATTTCGAAGAACGGCTCGGGCAGCGCCTCGCCGTACTCGATGCGCTTTCCGGGGGAGAATCCGAGCTCCTCGGAACGCACTTCCCCGGCCTTGACCCGGTCCCACATCGATCCCGCGACGAAGTACCGGACGATGAACTCGAGCGGGAGCAAGTAGTTCTTCGGGGACGGACCCAACGTGGCGGGCTTGGGGACGACCCGGACCCGGCGCACCCGCATCGCCGTGGGGCCCGCGAGTCGAAGGAAGTGGTGCGGTACCTTCAGGCGGGTGCACAGCTCGAACCAGTGCGCGGCCGTCAGGGCGAGCGTCTCGCCCTTGTGGGGGATCTCGCTCGGGATGTGCTTGTCGAAGACCGAGATGTCGTTGGTGAATCGGAATTCGAGTTCGGAGTCCGAGATCTCGTAGACCTCCTTGACCTTGCCCCGGCGAAGGTACTTCGCCGCGGGGGGGATGCTCGAGGCGGGACGGTGCGCCATCGGCGGCCGAGCATCGTTCCCTTACTAATGCTCACCGGCCCCGGCCCTCTCGTCGCGGGAACCGGCGGCGATGGGGGACCGTAAAGCCCACGGGCGCCTGGGGCCCGATGAGGAGCGACCGAAAGAGCCGGCCCGCGATCGGGCGGTCCTCTCGAAGGCGGTGGGGTGAATGCCGCGAACCCGGGCGCGACGGAACCGCCCCAAGGCTCGGACCGCGCGCGTCGGCGCGCCCGTCAACTTGAGGCTGTGGCAGCGGACGGCGCAGGAGTACGAAGCTCGCCACCGGCGCTCCCTCGTCCGAGAGGGGGGAAAGGCCTGGGGCGTGTTCCGGATCCCCGAGCGCCGGCTCCGGCTGCTGGGGCCGGTTCGGGGGAAGCGGATCCTCGAGCTGGGCTGTGGAGCGGCCGATTGGTCGATCGCGCTTTCCCGGGCGGGCGCCCGGGTCGTTGGACTCGACTTTTCCGAGGCGCGGCTGGCGCAGGCGGAGGAGCGCGTCGTGCGGGCCGGCGCCCCGGTCTTCCTCGTTCGGGCGAGGGCCGAAGAGATCCCATTTCCGGGAGGGTACTTTGACATCGTCCTTTCCGATTACGGGGCGACCACCTTCGCCGACCCCCTTCGGATCGTCCCCGAGGTCGCCCGGGTCCTCCGCCCCGGGGGGATCTTCGTCTTCGCGCACGCGAGTCCCCTGCGCTCGCTGGCCGAGGGAGGATCGCCGGAACGGCTCTACCGACGGTTCGTTCGCGACTACTTCGGGATGAGGGTGCTTCGATTCCCCGAATCGACGGAGTTCCAGCTGCCGTATGGAGAGTGGATACGGTTGTTCGCCGCCTGTGGACTTGCGGTGGAGCGGCTGGTCGAGCCGAGGGCGCCCCGGACTCCCCAAAGCACGTACTTCTCCGCGGGCGACCAACGGTGGGGGCGCCGATGGCCCGTGGAAGCGATCTGGCGGGTAACGAAGCGAGGCTTCTCGGAGAAGGGGGCCAGGGACCGGGATCGCGGCCTTGGGCGGTACCCGCGGCCGTAGGCGCCCCCCGCGGGGAGGGATCGGGCGCCCGTTCCAAAGCCGGGTCAACCCGTCCTGCCGGGGCCGATCCCGAGGGACCCACCACCCCGCGGACCGTCGGAGGCGAATGCCGCCTAGAGCGAGCGGGCGTGCAGCGCCGTGATCGGTCGGAACCCGCGCTTCTGGTAGAAGCGCGCCGCGATCTCGTTGTTGGACGGGAATTCGGCCGTGACCACGGTCGCCCCGAGCGCCTTCAGGCGCGCGGTCGTCTCCTTGAGGAGGTATTCGCCGACGCCCCGGCGACGGTACAGGGGCAGCAGATAGATGTCGAGGATGACCCCCTCGAGCTCGGGGAGGTAGAACTTCCGCTCCCGGACCTGCGCCCGGACGACCCCTACGACCTTGTCCCGGTCCGCGCCGACCCCCTCGGCCGCGAGCACGACCCCCTTCGGATTGGCGAGGTCCGCACTGAGCACCTCGGCGGCGCGGGCCTCGGCGTCGTCGCGGACCTTCAGGAGCGGGTCGAACTCCTCGTTGAGCCGCTTGAGCCGGACGATCAGGGGGACCAGGGCGGGGACATCGGCCGGGGTCGCCGGGCGTAGGTGGATCGGCATCGGCGCTTCGGCGGGAGGGTTCTCGCTCATCGCAGCTCCGCACCCCCCTCGCCCTCATCGGGCATCGTCGGGGTGAGGTGGGCGGCCGTCAGGGCGTTCGATAGCTTGGCGGGTCGGTCCATCAGCTCCATCGCCCGGGCCAGGAACTCCTCCCGGCTCTTGTGGGTTCGGGCGATCCCGAGCTCGACCGCCTTCACGGCGACCGCGGCGGCGATCCGCGGGAAGACCGACCGTTCGTCCATCGTAGGCAGGATATGCTGGGCTGTGACGCCGACCGATTCGGCCCCGCGGGCGAGCTCGCGCGCCGCCGTCAGGACGAGCGCGTCGGGGATCGAGCGGGCCCGCGCATCGAGCACGCCGCGGAACACCGCGGGGAAGACGAGCGAGTTGTTGACCTGGTTGGGGAAGTCGGAGCGGCCCGTCGCGACCACCGACGCCCCGGCGGCGAGGGCGTCGGCGGGCCAGATCTCGGGGAGCGGGTTGGCGAGGGCGAAGACGATCGGGCCCGACGCCATCGATCGGATCGCCTCGGGGGTCACGGTCCCCGGTACGGGCGTGGACGCCGCGAGGAGCACGTCGGCATCGGGGAGGGCGTCGGCCAGGCCCCCCGTCCGGCCTCCGCCGTGGGTCTGCAGCGCGAGCCGGTACTTCCAGCGGTTGCGCAGCATCATCTCGTCGATATCGGAGCGTTCTCCCTCGAGGATCCCGCGGTGGTCGACGAGCGTCAACCGCCGGGGGTCGTGGCCGAGCGCGAGGAGCAAGCGCGCGGTGGCCAGGTTGGCGGCGCCCGCGCCGAGCAGCACGCTGCGGATCGACCCGATCGGGCGGTCGGTGAGGGAAAGGGCGTTCAACAGGCCCGCGACGATCGCCGCCGCCGTCCCGAGCTGGTCGTCGTGCCAGACGGGGACCGGGAGGCGTTTTTGCAGCTCCTCGAGCACGTAGAAGCACTTCGGCGAGGCGATGTCCTCGAGGTTGATCGCCCCGAACCCGGGGGCGAGCCGGACGACGGTCTCCACGAGCTCCTCCGGGCTGCGGGTCGCGACCGGCACCGGGACCGCATCCACACCGCCGAGGAACTTGAACAACAGCGCCTTCCCCTCCATCACCGGGAGGGCGGCCTCGGGGCCGATGTCCCCGAGCCCGAGGACCCGGCTCCCGTCGGTCACGATCGCGATCGTGTTCCAGCGGCCGGTGAGCTCGAACGCGCGGTCCGGCTCCGCCGCGATCTCCCGGGAGACCTGCGCGATCCCCGGAGTGTACCAGAGCGAGAAGTCCTGCAGGCTGCGCACCGGGACCTTCGGGACGGTCTCGATCTTCCCCTGGTAGTACCGGGCGAGACGCGCGGAGCGCTCGCTGAGCGCGTCGGTCTGGTCGACCTCGTCGTGGTGGGCCTCGTCGACCCGCTTCCGAGGGTCTCGAGTCGGATTCGGGGCAGGGGCCGACGCCGGGGCCATCGGAAGCTAGACGAGCGGCCCTCGGGAGATAACGCTTTGGCCGGACGTTGGGGCCGTTCGTCATTCGTCGTTCGCTCCCGCGCCCGGGCGCGGCGGTGCCGTCAAGCGCGGTTCGCGACGCGCGATCGGCCGTGGCCCCTTCGCCGGACTCTGGCGGGCCGTCGGACCCAACGACGAAGCGGCCCGCCTAGTACGAAGGTCTTGTCCGGCACGCAAGCCCGTTTCGTCGTCCGAATTCCGCCACGCTTAAGGAACGGACCCGGCTCGGCCCGCCTCCCATGCAGGTCCACACGTTCCTCACCGGACCGTTCCCGCGTTCCGAATCGCTCGTGGCGGCGACGCGCGACCTCGACCGGGGGCGCACCTCCGCCGCGACGGTCCGGGAGCTCTTCCGGTCGAGCGAGGAGGAGGTCCGTGCCCTCGAGCGGCGGCTCGGACTCGACCCGCCGAGCGGCGGGTACCTCGCCTGGGCGGACCTGTTCCGCCCGTTCGCCGAGACGTATCGGGGTTTCACGGTCGGCCCGGTCACCCGCTGGTTCGAGACGAACACGTTCTACCGACAACCGATCCTGCACGCGCCCCCAGAACGCGTCGACGGGGCGATCGCCTCCTGGTGGCCGATCGGGCCCCGATCGGGGACCCCGGCGCCCAAGGCCTGCCTGCCGGGTCCCTACACGTTCATCGGGCTGCTCGACAACCGGTCGGGGGAGACGCGCGAGGCCCTGACGCACCGGATGGGCCGGCTCCTCGCCGAGGAGGTCCGAGAGCTGCGCGCCGCCGGGTTCGGGGCGTTCCAGTTCCAGGAGCCGCTGCTGGTCGTCAATCCGCCGCACGGCCCGCTCTCGGAGGCCGTCGTCGCCGCCTATCGGGCCCTCGCCGACGCGGCGGCGGGAGCGCCGACGATCGTCTGGACGTACTTCGCCGACGCTTCCCCCTCGCTCGAGCTCCTCGGCCGCCTGCCGGTCACCGTCGTCGGGGTCGACCTGGCCGAGACCGAGCCCGCGAGTCTCGACGAGGCCCTCGCGGGCAAGGCGCTGGGACTCGGGTGCATCGATCCGCGGACGACGCTCCCGGAGGACCCCGCGGAGGTGGCTCGGATCGTCCGGGCGCTCGAGGAACGGCTCGCGCCGCCCTCGGTATGGCTGGGGGCGGGCGGTCCCCTCGACCTATTGCCGGCATCCGAGGCCGCCCGCAAGCTCGAGCTGCTGCCGAGCGCTCGGGCCCTGCTCGCCGGCGACGGGGGCCGACCGTGACGGCCCCCACGTTGTTCCCGCTCCAGGAGATCGGCAGTCTCGCGAAACCCCGCTGGCAGCTGTTGGGCCAGCGCGGCGAGCCGCTCGACGATCGGGCCCGCGCGGAGTTCGAATCGTGGAACGGCCGCCTGCATTTCGCCGACCCGGCCGGGGCGACCGCACGGGCCCTCCTGTTCGGGGCCCCCGGGGAGGCCGGCCCCGCCGCCGTGCGCGACCTGGGCGCCCTGTTCGGGATCCGCTACCTCGAGCACGCCGGCCTCGCGCGCGTCTACGATGGGGAGGCGCGGCGGATCGAGATGTACGAATACCCGATCCGCCAGATGCAGGGCTTCCAGTTCTGCGGCCACGTGCGCTCCTTCGACCACAAGTACTACCTCAAGGCGGCCGCGACCGGGCCGGTCCGCCTCGAGCGGCCGTACCACCTCGACGAGTTCGAATTCGTGCGCGCGCACACCGAACGGGTCGCCAAGGTGCCGATCACGGGCCCGTACACCCTCGCCGACTGGTCGTACAACGCCTACTACCTCGGACGTCAGGCCGGCTGGAAGGGCCGCGAGGCGCGGCGCCGGGCGCAGTCCGAGTTCGTCATCGATCTCGCCCGCCAGGCGATCCGGCCGACGTTGAAGGCGCTCATCGATCGGGGCGCCTCGGTGATCCAGATCGACGAACCGGCGGCGGGGACCCATCCGGACGAGGCGGAGCTCGTCGTTGAAGGGTTCAACGCGGCGACCGAGGGGCTCGACGCGACGTTCTCGATGCACATCTGCTTCTCGGACTACCGGGCCCTGTTCCCCGAGATCCTCGGGGCGAAGGCGTGCCGGCAGTGGGCCTGGGAGTTCGCGAACCGCGACACCCCCGACCACGACGGCTACGAGGTCCTCAAGTTGTTCCGGGAATACGGCGACGATCGCGAGATCGGCCTCGGCGTCCTCGACGTCCACCGCGACGAGGTCGAGAGCCCCGAGCTCGTCGCCGCCCGGATCGGGCGGGCCGCGTCGTACCTCGGCGACCCGGAGCGGATCTGGGTGAACCCGGACTGCGGGCTGCGCACGCGCTCGCTCGAGGTCGCCTATCGGAAGCTCGCGGCGATGGCCGAGGGGGCCCGCCGCGCCCTGACGGCGCTCGGCGCCCCGGCCGGCTAGGGCCGGGCGGCCTCTACGGGGCCCCGGGCCACGGGCGGGATCGACGGCGGGAGGGCCGCGGCCCCGTCCGTGGCGACCCGGGTCCCGTCGGCGCGGATGCGGAAGTTACGGATCGGGACCGTCAGCAACAGGCAGCCGATGCCCAACGCGCCGATGATCGCGAAGATGAGGGCGAACGCCCGCGGCCCCGGCCCGAGGAAGTGCGCTGTGAAGGAGGTGCCGTTCGGGAGCGTCTCCATTTTCGACAACGTCGACAGCACGCTCGCGAGGATCACCGCCCCGGCGATCGGGCCGATCGAGGTGCCGAGGTTGCGGAACGTGAGGTTCATCCCGGTCTGGATCCCGGTCTCCTGCGGCCGCGAGGAGAGGACCACGAGGTTGATCATCGAGATGAACAGCATGATCGTGCCCGTCAGGACGGGGATCGTGAACAGGATGAGGTCGATGACCTGGTCGTTGGCCGCGGTCAGCGAGAAGCCGCCGGCGATGATCAGCAGGCTCCCGAGGAACATCGCCGGCTTCGGCCCGCGCCGACCGACCCACCGTCCCACGAACGGCGCGACGATCATGTTCACCACGGTGGTCGGCAGGCTATAGTAGCCGAAGTCGAGCGGCGTCTTGCCGAGCCCGACCGGGACCGGGCTCTCCGCCCGGACGACGATCCCGACGAACAGCAGGAACATCGCGATGCCGGCGAACAGGCCGATGAGGTTGGACAGGAGGATGTTGCGCTCGGCCAGCTTTCGGAAGTCGACGACGGGCAGGGCCGCCCGCTTCTCCCACAGGACGAACGCGACCAGCAGGACGGCGGCGATCGCGAAGAACTCGGGGGTCCCGACGGCGATCCCCGCGAGGCTCGATCCGGACCAGTTGGTCCATCCCCATGTCGGACCCTCGGTCAATCCGAGCAGAAAGGCGGCGAGCGTACCGCCCAGGAAGACGGACCCGGGCACGTCGATCGGCTGGCGGAGGCGGTTGCGCGACTCCCGTAGGTAGACGATCGTCAGTCCGAGGACGGCCGCCGCGATCGGGATGACGGTGTGGTAGGTGAGTTGCCAGCCGTACGTCTGCGTGATCCAGGCGCCCCCGAACAGCCCGATGGAGGCCCCGGCGCTGAACATCGCCGAGACGATCCCCTGGGCCTGGGCGACCTCCGGCTTGGGGAACTCCTCGCCGATCATGGCGAAGGCGAGGGGGAACATCGCCATCCCCACCCCCTGGACGGCCCGGATGCCGATGAGCAGGTACAGCTCGCTCGGCCGGGTCATGCCGATCGCGTCCCCCAGGTTCGGGCTGAACCCGGCGAAGGTGACCGCGACGAAGTAGACCGACAGCAGCCCGACGAGCACGCGCTTCTTCCCGTAGATGTCGCCGAGCTTGCCGGCGATCGGGGTGAACGCGACGCCGACGAGCAGGTACGCGGAGAGGATCCAGGTGACGTCGGTGTACGGCGGGTTCCCGTAGAAGGTGCGGAACCTCAGCAGGCCGGGGATGATCATCGTCTCGACATAGGTGACCATCAGCGCGGCCGCCGACAGGATGACGAGGACCCGGCGCGCCCGGCTGGGGTCCAGGCGTTCGCCTTCGACCCAGGGGGTCGTGCTGGGCCCGCCCGACGACATCGCCGAGGCTCACGAGGCCCGGGCCATGAGGCTTCCGCCCCGGATTCCGGGAGGGTCCCGGCCCTACCCGGGGTCGCGCGTCAGGACCTCGGGGCCGTCCGGGCCCACCAGGACGGTGTGCTCGGCCTGGGCGACGAGGCCCCCGCCCCGCTCCAGGAAGACCGGGTAGGTCTGCAAGTGTCGGCGCAGCTTCGCGAGTCCCCCCCGGGCCTCGGGGTCGATCCAACGGGCGGTGAACGGAAGGGTTCGGAACCGCTCGAACCAGGATCGGGCCATCGGGACCGCGTCGCCGGGATCCGAGCGGAACCGGACGATGTTCCCGAACGCGCCGTTGGCGATCTCACCGGCGCCGTTCGTGGCGAACGGCTCGATCGCGACGACCTCCCCCTCCTCGAGTCGATCGGTGCTCATGCCGGCGACGTTGGGGATCGCCTTCCCGGCGTGCAGCAGGTAGCGCTCGATCGTATGGCCGGTCAGGTTGCGCACCGGCTTGAGGCCGCGGGCGTGGATCGCCGCCTCGATGGCCCTCGAAAGCTCGTCGACCCGCACGCCGGCGCGGACCCGGGCGATCCCGGCCTCGACGGCGTCGACGACCGCGGCCCGCAGATGGTCGTGGCGGTGGCCGCCGCCGACCTCGACCGTCTCGGCGGTATCGGCGATCGCGCCGTCCAGGTGGGCGCCGACGTCGACCTTGAGCAGGTCACCGGCGACGAGGGTCGCGTCGTCGTCCGGTGCGGGCGTGTAATGGGCCGCCTCGACGTTGCGGGAAAGGTTCGCCGGGAAGGCGGGCTCGGCCCCCGCGGCCCGGATCGCCGATTCGATCGCCTCGGCGACCTGCGATCGCCGGGCGCCGGGCACGGCGGCCCGCACCCCGATGGCCCGGGCGCGGGCGCTGATCTTCGCCGCCTGGCGCCAGCGGTCGAGGTCCTCCGGATACCGACCCATCGCTACCCTCGCGGCACCGCCCGGGGGGCCGCCCCGGTGAGATCAATGATCTGCGACGGGCGGCCCCGGGGCGCGGGGGGGCCGTCGAGGTAGACCTCCACGGCCGCCCCGAACGTCCGCCGCGCCGCCTCGATCGAGCGCGCGGGGGGACGACCGTGCCGGTTCGCCGAGGTCGCCACGACCGGGCCGGACCGGAACGCCAGGCGTCGCGCGATCGGGTGGTCGGGGATCCGGACCCCGATCGTCCCGCCCGGTCCGAGGACCGCGGGGGCGAGCGATCGGCGGGCGCGGGCGTTCGCCCGCAGGAGCAGGGTGTACGGTCCGGGCAGCCGACCGCGGACCTCGGCCCGCGCAGGGGGATCGAGCGAAGCCCAACGTTCGATCTCCTCGTAGGAGGAGACCGCGAACGACAGGGGGGTCGAGGGCGGTCGGCCCTTCGCAATCAGGAGACGACGGACCGCGCTCGGACGGTCGGCCCGCGCCCCGAGCCCGTAGAGCGTATCGGTCGGGAAGACCACGAGGCGATCCCGAGCGAGCGCTCGCGCGGCCCGATCGACCGGATCCACCGGCGTCACGCGAACCTGTGGTCGGTCCGATGGTAGGCGAGGTAGCCCCCGCCCTCGAAGAACAGCGAAAGCTCCCGGGCCGCCGAGGCCGCGGAATCGGAGGCGTGGACCAAGTTGGGGGTCAGCGAGATCGCGAGGTCCCCGCGGATCGTCCCCGGCGCAGCGGTCTGGGGGTTGGTCGCCCCGACCAGCAATCGCACGACGGCGATCGCCGCGGGGCCCTCGATGGCCATCGCGAGGACGGGGCCGGAGGTGATGTGGCCGATGAGCCCCTCGTAGAACGGCTTGCCGACGTGTTCGGCGTAGTGGCGCTCGGCGAGCTCGCGACCGACCGGCATGAGCCGCGCTGCCACGATCTTGAGGGCCTTGCGCTCGAACCGCCCGACGATCTCCCCGACCAGCCCTCGAGCGACGCCGTCCGGTTTCACCAGGACGAGGGTCCGCTCGATCGCCGCTTCCGGCGCCATAGGACGGCGCACACGGTGCGCTCGCCAAAACGCTTTGGATGCCCGATCCTCCCCCTGCTCGTGACGGGCGGGGGCGACCGGGTCCATCCGGCCGCGCGCGGGTTCGATATCGCCTCGGAGCCGTACGAACGCGGCCGGCCGGACTACCCGGTCGAGGCCCTGCGGTTCCTGGCCCAGGAACTCGCCCTCGGACCAGATCGCGAGGTCGTCGAGATCGCCGCAGGCACGGGCAAGCTGACCCGGGGCCTGCTCTCGTTCGGCGTCCGGCTCGTCGCCATCGAGCCCAGCGCCGGGATGCGCGCGACGTTCCATCGGGCGGTCCCGGGCGTCGCGGTCGAGGATGGAACGGCCGAGGCGATCCCCCGGCCGGGCGCGTCGGCCGACGCCATCGTGGTCGGCCAGGCGTTCCACTGGTTCCGATTCGGCGCGGCGCTCGACGAGTTCTACCGGGTCCTTCGCCCGGGCGGCGGCCTCGGACTCGTATGGAACCGCCGGGATGAGTCGGTGGCCTGGGTCGCCCGGTTCGGAGCGCTCCTCGCCCGGCGGCGACCGCCCGGGACCCCCGACTCCAAGGACGAGGGATGGAAGGAGGCCTTCCACGGCGAGCCCCGCTTCGCTCCCCTACGACACCGCGCCTTCCCGTTCCGCCACGAGGAGACGGTCGAGGACCTGGTCGATCGCGCCGTATCGGTTAGCTTCATCGCCGCCCTTTCGGAGGCGGAGCGCGCACGGTTCGCCGAGGAGGTGCGTCGATTCGTCCGGACCGACCCGGACCTGCGGGACCGGGCTACCGTCGGCTTCCCGTACCGATGCGACGTCTATCTGACCCACCGGTCCGACGCGGACGGAAGCGGGGCCCTCGCGTCGCAGCCGGGACGCCACGGGCAACGCGCGCACTTCGCCGGAGATGGGTCGGCCGCGCCGTCGTAGGCCCGCTCCATATCGCGCCGCAGCGCGAGCAGACGCGTTCGGGACGGCTCGTCCCAGGGCAATTGGAACTCCCCCCCGTCGGCGTACCGGAGGACCCCGTACGGCGGTCGAAAGCCGGTGACGTCCTCGAGGAGCAAGCAATAGGCCCATAGCTGGACCTGATGGGAGAACGGGATCCCGCGCGACGGGGACGGGCGGCTCTTCCATTCGACGGGGATCGGCCGACCGTCGGGGAGCCGACGGATCTCGTCGGGCCGGCCCACCAGGTGGTACCGATGGGAGACCAAGCCCCCGCCGCCGTCGCGGTCGTCCACGTAGACGAGGTGGCCGTGTCGGCGCCCTCGGATCCACCGCGCCACCCCCCAGACGCCGACGCCCAGGAGCCCGATCGCCAGGGCAACGAGCCCCTCGGCCAACATCGAGTCCCCCATGGCTATAGGACCCCCGCCACGAGGAGCGCGACCACGAGCAGCGCCGCTCCGGCGAGGGCGAGCAGCGCGAAGGTGGACCCGCCCTCGTCGGCCTGACGGACGCCGGCGAGCGCCCGTCGATGGTACTCCTGCCCCCGAACGGCCGAGCGGACCGACGCCGCCGCCCGTCCTTCGGGGGGCGGATGGTGGCGGTACCACCGGGCGCGCGGGCAGAACGCATACTCCGATAGGTCACTGACGGAGACCCAAGGTCGAGGGTCATCGGAAGGCCGGATCATCCCGAGGTCGAGCGACCCCGGGGGCCCCTTTCAACGTGCGCGCTCCAATGGAGGATGGCGCGGCCGTCGAGCCGCCGCGGCCGCCCTACTTCGAGCGGGGTTCGGATTCCGCGGACTCCGCGGACTTCGCGGGCTTCGCCGGCTTCTTCGCCCGCTTCGCCGGCGCCTCGGCCGGAGCGGAGGCGGGCGACGAGACGGAGGGCGGGGATCCCGAGGGTGCCGGGACCGCGGGCGCGGTCGTCGTCCCGGCGTCCTTTGACGGCGGGGCCGCGTCGGAGGGGGCGGAGGCGCCCCGCGCTTTCGATTTCGGGGCGGCCGCCGGCGGTTTCGTCGACGGGGCGGCGACCGGGGTCTTGGAGGGCGCGGCCCCGGCCGGGGCCGATGCCGGGGAGGCGTCGGGGGCCCGTTCGGCCGACGCCGTAGCCTCGGCGGCGGCGGGAGGGCGCGAGGCTGGGGCGCGCGCCGGGGCGCGGGCGGTCGTGGCGCTGCGACGCGCGCTGGCCGAGGTGTGTTCCGCGGCCCGCTTGGTCGCGTGAGCGAGGGTCCACTTCAGCCGGTGGCCGACGCGGCCCAGGTGCAGTTGCTGCTTTCGGCAGGAGGAGGAGCAGAACTGGAACACCGAGCCGTCGCGCTTGACGTAGAGCGTACCGGTCCCCGGTTCGATCTCCCCGGCGCAGAACGAGCACTGCCGCTTGACGACCATGGGACCGTTCCCCTACCGGACCGAGAGCTTTCGGGCTTCCCGGGCCGTCTCGCGGAGGATGAGCACGTCGCCGAGCCGGATCGGGCCGGCGACGTTGCGCGTGATGATCTTGCCCCGGTCGCGCCCGGCGAGCACCCGGACCTTCACCTGGGTGGCCTCCCCGGCCATCCCCGTGCGTCCGATCAGTTCGACGACCTCGGCCGGCGAACCCTTCTCTTCGACCATGGTACGGACCGCGACCGGCTCCGACGGCTCACTTCTTGAGCGACGGGACGCTCTGGGCGATCTCCTCGAGGAGACCCTTGCCTTCGCCGGCCTCGACGATGGCGACGCTGGCGGCCGATTTCGTCAGCCCCGCGGACTGGCCCAATCGCTGCTTCTTCGGGACGTAGACGTAGGGAATGCGCTTCTCCTCGCAGAGCATCGGGACGTGGACGAGGATCTCGACGGGATCGACGTCCTCCGCCATGACGACGAGCTTCGCCTCGGCCCGCTCGCTCGACTTCGTCACCTCGTTGGTGCCGACGCGCAGCTTGCCCGTCTCGCCCGCCACCTGGACGAGCTGGAGGGCCTTCTCGGAGAGTTCGGCCGGTGTCTCGAACCGCACGTAGATCGGTCGCGCCATCGTTGCACCTCGCGTCAGCGGAACCCTTGGGAGGATCCTCGGCTCACGGGTAGGGTCGCGGTACCGGGCGGGGTATATATGCTGCCGGGCGCGCCGGGCTGAGCGCCCCTACAGCCCCCGGCCGTCGGCGCCGGGAACGCCCTTCAGGGCTTCGGAGGGCGCCGCGACGATCTCCGAGAGGCCCCGCACGACGGCGTTCTTCAGGTCCATCGGGTGGAGCGAACCGGAGCTCCACGCCGCGATCAGGGAGGCCGCGTCCTCGAAGGCGATCGGCCCGCCGTGCTGGGCGGCACGCTCGACGGCGATCGTCCCCCGCCAGGGGAGGAGCACGTGGCGGGCGATCTCGACGACCGGGTTCCCCTCGACCTGCTTCGCCTCGCAGAACGCGCCCCGGATCTTCTCGCGGATCTCCGATTCGGTCGCGGGCAGCGGGATCGCGTTCGCCGGATCGGACTTGGACATTTTCGCGATCGGGCCGTCGGTGGCCGCGTCCATCCGGCCCCCGCCGGACAGCGAAGGGATGAGGGGGGTGTGGAGGGCGACCGGCGGGGTCCAATCGTAATGGTGGGCGACCTCCCGGGCGAGGACGTGGGCCCGCCGCTGGTCGAGGCCGGCGTAGGCGATCTCCGCGGGGAGCTCGAAGATGTCGGCCACCTGCATCGCCGGGTAGAACAGCTTCGCCGTGTCCAGCTGCGACTCCTCCTCGGAGCGCCCCAGCACGGTCATCGCGCGCTTCGTCCGCGCGAGGCTGGTCGCCTTGGCGACCTGGACCACGCGGGCCCAGTACTCCGACCGGCCGGTCAGCTCGCTCGCCCATCGATACGTCGCCTTGGACGGATCGACCCCGAAGGCGGTGAACACCGCCTGCATGTACCGGCCCGCGACCGCGATGCGTTCGAGGGAGCCGCCGAGCTTGTCGTTGATCCAGGCGTGCCAGTCGGCGAGGAAGATCGTCAGATCGCAGCCCGCCTCCTGGAGGTCGCGCATCTTGCGGATGCACACCAGGTGGCCGACCGTCAATCGCCCGGACGGCTCGAAGCCGATGTAGGCGCGGGGGCGCTCCCGGGTCTCGAACAGCCGGGCGAGCTCGGCCGGGGTGAGGGTCTCGGCGCTGAACCGCATGACCTTCTCGGCCCGGGCCAGCGCGTCCATCGACCTTCCGACGTAGCGGGCGCCTATTTAGGGAAAATCGGCCCGTCGGGCGTCCCCATCGTCGAGGCATACGCATAAGTCGGTGGGAGGGGTTCTCATCCTTCACGGTCCGTCCATGAACCCTTCGGCCCAGGCGATCTCGGATCCGGACCCCGGGGGCGACGACTCGATCGTCGAAACCCTGGCGCGTCATTTCGGGGTGGACCCGGCGAGCGCCCGGAAGCTCGCCGACTCCGGCCACCGCAGCGTCGAGGAGGTGCTCGCCCTCTCCCGGGACGACCTCGCCTCGATAGGCCTCGAACCGACCGACATCGACCGGATCCACCCGGAACCGGAGACCCCGGCGCCCGCGGCACCCCCTCCGGAAGCCCCGTCCGCAGCGTCCTCGAAGGAGGACCTTGTGGCCGAGCGCTTCCTCCAGTCCGTCCAGCACCGGGAGCGGGGTCGCCGGTCCCGCGGCTCCGGGGGCGCCCGGGGCTCCGCCGACGTGCTGAAGCGATGGGTCGAGGGGGACGATCGGGCGATGGAGGCTTGGATCCGTTCGTCGTCCTCCGCCCCGCCCCCGGGGGCGCCCGGTCCGTCCTACCCGAGCGCCCGCGAGGCCCGGCCGGAGCCGACGAGCGCGCCGGCGGAGCGACCGGCCGCGGGCTCGGAGGCCGAACGGACGATCGGTGAGTTCACGGCGCCGAGCCTGGTCCGCGCCCTCGGGCCGGTCTCCCCGGAGTCGGTCGGGGCCCGCCGGACGGAGTCGGGGACCGCCGGGGAGATCCCCGAGCGGATCCTCGAGCGCGAGAAGGCGGTCGTCGGGTGGCTGACGGAACTGCTCGCGCGGGCCAAATCCGACCGGTTCGACCCGAACTCGCTGTTGAGCGAACTGCAGGAGCTCAACCGGGAGGTCTTCACGGAGCGCTCCCGCCGGGGCCAGCTCGAGGAGGAGCTCGACCAGGTCAAGCGCGGGTCGATCGCGGTGATCAAGTACGTCCGAAGCCGCGAGGCGGCCTCCCGGGAGCAGGCCACGCGGGAACGCGACATCGAGATCAGCGCCCTGCGACTGAAGCTGCTCCAGGCGACCGAGGGCGGCCTATCCCCAACGACCCCGCCGCCCCCGATCGCCGCGGAGATCGAGGCCCGCTGGCGATCGGAGCGCGAGGCGCAGGAGGCCGAGGCGGCCCAGCGCGAAGGCGCCCTGCGGGCGCGCCTCGCCCAGGCGGAGTCGGAGATCGGCCAGCTGCGGGCCAACTCCTCGGCGCTCCGCGACCGGGAAGAGCTGCTCAACGAGAAGGCCCGCTCCCTCCCCGAGGTCGTCGCCGGCCGGCTCCAGGAGCTCGACGCGCGCGACAAGGACCTCAGCGGCCGCGAGAACGAGCTGCGCGCCAAGTTCGAGGAGATCCGCGCGGGCGCCAATGACCTCGACCGCCAGCGCGAGGTCCTGCGGATCAAGGAGAAGCAGATGGGGGAGTGGGAGGTGCAGCTGCGCACCCTCAAGCAGACCCTCGAGATCGAGGCCCGCACGGTGGAGAAGGCCCGCCTGGAGGTCGAGCGCTCCGGCGGCTCCGATCCGGCCCAGGAGCGGCGGCTCGACGATCTGAAGACCGAGATCGCCCGCCGCGAGGACGAGCTGCGCAGCCGCGAGCAGCTGCTCCATCAGCAGATGGAGGAGCTGCAGTCGAAGATCGCCCAGTCCGATGCCGATACGATGCATCGCGAGGCGACCAGCGAGGCGCGGGAGTCCCGGATGCCGACCGGGGTCCGACGGCTCGACGACCTACTGTTCGGGGGCCTACCGACCGGCTCCCAGGTGCTCCTCAATGGCCCGGCCCACTCGGGCAAGGAGATCCTCGCCCGGCTGTTCGTGGCCGAGGGGCTCAAGCGCGGGATCCCGGCGATCTGGGTGGTGACGGACAAGTCGTACACGCAGATCCGCGACGAGATGACCGGCCTCTTGCCCTCCTACCGGGAGCTCGAGGGCCGCGGCCTCGTCCGGTACGTCGACCTGTACTCGAAGGCGCTCGGCGTCACCCAGCCGTCGGAGGCCGGGGTGAAGCTCTTGCAGACCTCCGATCGCGGGGCGCTCGAGCAGCTGGGCCAGTCGGTCAACGCGTTCAGCCAGGAGCTCAAGGAGCGGGCGCCGGCGTATCGGCTCGTCTTCGAGTCGGTCTCCACCGTCACCGCCTACCTCGACACCACCGCGATGTTCCGGTTCCTCCAGCCGTTCACGGGCCGGCGCCGGCTCGACGGCGCCGCAGCGTACTACAACATCGAGACCGGCATGCACACCGACTCCGATGTGGAGACCCTCGAGCACATGGTCGACGGATCGATCAACCTGAAGCTCGACCAGCTGAAGATGTTCCTTTCCGTCCGGGGGATCACCGACGTCCAGTCCCGCGACTGGGTCGGATACACCTTCACCAAGCGGGCGTTCTCCCTCGGATCGTTCTCCCTCGACCACATCCGATAGGCCGCGGCGACCCCCGTGGGGGGTGGGCCGCGGGGCGCCCGCCGCGCGCCCCGCGCGAGGTTAAATACGACGCAATGGGTCGTCGTTCGCTAGGCTAGACCGGGGGGTTGGGCGTCCCCTTATACACCGAAACCGTCCTTAGCGGGGGTGACAGGTCGGAACGACGTTCGGGGGAGGGGTTCGTCCGGGAACGTTCCGTCGAAGCCCTGTTCCATCGGGCCGCGGGCATCGCGACGAGCGCTCGGAGGAGCGCCCTAGCGGTTATCCATCACGGGAACCGGGTCAGGTCCTGACGGGAGCAGCCTTACCGTGACCCGTCGACGCTGGTGGGGCGACGGGGCTGAGGAATCTCCTGGAACCACGAACCGTTCCCCCGGGCGGCTATCCGACCGGCCTAGCACGGTCGGGGCCCCCCTGAGGTTGGGGGGACCCCCACCCCCCGGTTTCCACTGGAAACTGTAGCGGGCTATACCCAGCCTTCGCTGGCGAGATCGACCGCATCGTTTTCCAGCCGTTCCCGGCGATCTGGGGGGATCTCCTTCTTCCGATCGTGCTCGTAGTCGTAGCATACGACGACGGTCCGGCCGCGAGCGTACACCGTCGGTCCGTCCGGGTCCCGGAACCGGTACAGAAGCGAGAAGCTCGTCCGACCGAGCGGGCGGGCCGGCGCCACCTCGCCGAGGAGCTCCATGCCGTACCGGACCGGGGCGAGGTATCGGCAGGCCGCCTCCGCCAGGATGATGTCCAAGCGGGCCGGGTCCGTCTCACCGAGGACGGGGAGATAGTAGTCGCATCGCAAGGTCTCCATGAAAGGGAAGTAGACGGCATGGTTGAGGTGGTCCAGGACGTCGATGTGATGGTAGAAGATCGGGAAGCGCCGCTGACACGGCCAGGGCGAGAGCGCGGAACGATCGGCCATCCCGGCGCGGGGAACCTGGCCCCCTATATGGCCCGAGCCCGGACGGCCGCTCGGCGGACCGTCCGGAGGCCTCGAGCGGCCGCCGACCGGATCGCCGGCGGGTATCGGCGCGGCGCGCGGTTCCACTGGCAACGGGGGGGTGGGGGGGCGTGAAGCCGGCGCCTTCGCCCAATGAGCGCGACCTGGCGGCCACGGTGCAGGAGATCCGGGCGTCGGTCCGACGCCACTCGATCCGGTTCGAGAAGGCGATCCCGCTGATCGCCTCGGAGAACCTGTTGTCCCCCTATGCGAAGGAGCTGATGATCAGCGACTTCCACTCCCGGTACGCGGAGGGCCTCCCGGGGGAGCGCTACTACGAGGGGAACGAGGAGGTCGATCGCGTCGAGCGCACCTGTCTCGACCTCGCCCGGCGGCTGTTCCGATGCTCCTTCGCCGATGTCCGCCCGATCTCGGGCACGGTGGCGAACCTCGCCGTCCTCAAGGCGCTCGCCGAACCGGGGGAGACCGTCGGGACGGCGCGGCTGTCCGAAGGCGCGCACATCTCCAGCGCCGCGTTCGGGGCGTTCGGGCTGCGCGGGGTCAAACCGGTCTACTACGCCTGGGACGCCGAACGGATGACCCTCGACGTCGAGCGGACGAAGGCGATCCTCAAGGAGGCCCGGCCGAAGCTGTGCCTGTTCGGGCTTTCGCTGTTCCTGTTCCCGCTCCCCATCGCCGAGCTTCGGTCGACGCTCGAGGAGATCGGCGCGCGCGGTTGGTACGACGCGGCCCACGTCCTGGGGCTGATCGCCGGCGGGCAGTTCCAGGACCCGCTGCACGAGGGGTGCGAGGTGGTCTCCGCCTCGACCCACAAGACCCTGCCGGGGCCCCAGCACGGGATCCTCCTCGGCGAGACGCAGGATCCCGAGGTCGAGAAGCGCCTGCGTTCCGCCGCGTTCCCGGGCGTCACGAGCAACCACCACCTGCACACGATGGCGGCGCTCGCGGTTTCGCTCGCCGAGCACCTCGCCTTCGGGGCGGCATATGCCCGCCAGGTGATCGGCAACGCCCGCGCGCTCGGCCAGGCCCTGTTCGAGCGCGGCTTCGACGTCCTCGCCCCGGACCTTGGCTTCACCCGCTCGCACACCCTCGCCGTCCGCGTCGTGCGCGAGGGCGGTGGGGAGGCGGTCGCCCGGACGCTCGCCGAGGCCGGCGTCATCACGAACAAGAACCTGTTGCCCGGCGACACGAGCCCGAAGCACCCCGGCGGGATCCGGCTCGGCACCCCGGAGGTCACGCGCGTGGGGATGCGCGAACCGCAGATGGTCCGGATCGCGGAGATCCTCGACGGCTGCCTCCACCGGGGCCGCTCGATCGAGGCGACCCGGGCCGACGTCGAGGCGTTGAAGGGCGACTTCACGACGGTCCAGTACTGCTTCGGCGCCGGCGAGGCCGCGTACCGGTACTACGATCTCGTCGGTCGGGACCCTTAGTCCGGGGCCCCGTCCGGCGCGTCGTCGTCGCGATCCTCGGGGGCGCTCGCCTCGACCTGCTGGCGGGCGAGGGCCGCCTCGAGGGCCAGGGCGTCGACCTCGATCCGCGGGGCGGGCGCCGGCGCCCCGGGCGCGACCCGGACGAACATCGGCCGTCCCCCCGGCCCGATCGAAGCCTTCAGCACGCCTTCCGAGACCAGGGAGCTCACCCATTCGGCGAGCTCGGCGGCGTCGGGCGGGACCCCCTTCCAGCCCGCGGCGATGTGGTCGAGGTCGACCGGGGGGTCCGTGGGGACCCGCTCGAGCACGTGGGCCCGCCCCTCGGCGAGCCGCTTGAGTCCCTCTTCGACGGCCACCGCCTCATCCGGCTCGGGGCCCTCGGTGGGGTCCGGGCGGCGCCGGCGCGCCAGGACCACGGCTCCGGCGAACGCGGCCGCGAGCAGTCCCCCGAGGAGCCCGTACACGACCGGGTCGAACGAGGGGCCGGGGAGCGCGGGAACCACGATCGGGCCGAGCAGGGACCGATTGGCCTGGCTGAAGACGAGAACGATCCCCGAGCCGCTCCCGAACGCGGAGTAGTTCACCCAGACCCAAGAGGCCCCGTTGGCGAGCCGTATGGGGGAGTCGACGTCGGCCTTCGTCGGGCCGAAGACCGACCGGACGTCCACCCAGCCGCCGGGCACGGAGTTGCCGAACCGGTCCGCGATCTCGTAGAGCGTCGCGTTCGAGCGGGCGCCCGATCGCACGACGTCGGGGTTCACGAGGCGCTCGGCCCGAACGTCCGGCCCGACCGTGAGCCGCAACATCGGCGGACCGACGATCCCGGCGGGGGCCGAGAACGACAGGTTCACCGGGCCGGCGAGGCTCGTCGTGAACGTGAGGTTGAGGAAGCCCGAGATCCAGTTCGCCACGGGGATCGCGTAGCTCCCGTTGGATACGGAGACGGGACCGGTTACGCTCGCGTTCACCCAGGTCAAGCCGGCGCCCGGGGTCGAGGTGGTCATGTCGAACGCGCCGTTGTATGGAGTGACCGGGTCCTGTACGGCGTCGCGCACCTCGAACGTCAGGGCGACCGCCCCGCCCGCCGCGACGGTGGCGTTGGGCGCCCCCCATCGGAGGATGTCGGTGGCGTTCGCGGACACCACGTTGAGCCGAGTCGAGACCGCTAGGCGGGTGCCCAGCGCGTCGACGACCGTGAGGTTCACCATCCCGAGGCCAAGCCAGGCCGGATGCAAGGACAGCGCGACGGGGCCGTCGGTCGGAAGCGCTCCGCCTCCCAAATTCGTGGTCAGGCCCCGGACGCTGGCGTTCCACCAGTACAAGGCGGAGAGCCCTCCGCCCTCGTAGTCCGCGACCGCGTAGACCAACCGGCCCTCGGTGACCTGCGAGGGCGAGAGGGCGATCGCGCCCAGGGTCGGCCGGGCGACCACGGCGACCGGGACGGAGGCGGTGTAGTTCGTCCCGCCGGAATCCGCGACCGTCACCACGGCGGTGAAGTGGCCGACGTTCGGGTACGGCACGGAGAACGTCCACGGCGGGCCGAGGGAGTCGTTCTGGCATTCGGTGTGCCCAATCCCATCGGTCAGGCAGGCGGGTCCGTACGGGGTCGTTCCCGTCCCGGCGCCGAGAGCGACGTGGAAGATGGCCGGAAGGCCAGGATAGGTCGTGGTCGGATCCGGGGCGAGCGACACCACGAGCCCAGCGGAGATCGTCATTGGCGCGAACGAGTAGTTGGTGCTCGAATAGGGGTTCGCGAGCGTGCCGAACGGCTGGGCGCTCCCCGGGGTGGCATACGAATAGGTCGCGAAGCAGTCGAACTGGAGCAACCCGCCGGCGACCGAGCGGTTCAGGCAACTCGCCGGGACCGGGGCCAGGCCGAGCCCGGGCGAGAGCGTCGCGGAGTAGTTGTACCCCGCCGCCCCCGTGCCGGTCCACGTGAACTGCGCCGGGATCCCGACGTCGACCGAGGTCGGATGGACCTGGCCCGTGGCGATGGAGGTGGCCGCAGCCGTCAGCAGGACCGCGACCGGGGGCGCGTGGAGCGTCGCGCCTTGGAACGTTCCGTTGACCCAGACCCGCGCGGTCGCCACGTAGTTCGTCGATAGCGCCTCGACGGTGAGGACGGCCCGGTCGGTCGCCGAGAGCGATCGCCAGCCGGTACCGGCGAGCGACCAAGCATAGGTCAGGTTGGCCGGGCTCGGGGTTCCGAGGCCGGAAACGGCCTCCGCCCGGATCGCGCTCGGCGCGAAGAGGCTGACGGTGGTGAACCCGGCCGGATCGAGCACCGTGGCATTCAGCGCGAGCACCCGGGTGAGGGTTACCGAACCGTTCGAGACGTTCGAATCGAGGTAGTATCCGGCCGGGACCGAACCGTTCCCGAGCGCGAACGCGACCGGGCCGAACGGGCCGGTGTAGTTCCAGCAGCCGTACGGCTTGCTGCAGAACGGTCCGGGGACCTGCGCCGTGGCGGAGAAGGCGCCGCGGGCGTCGGTGGTCGCATCGACCTGGGCGGCGACGCACACGTACTGCGTTAGGCCGCCGGCGCTCGCATGGTAGGTCTGGGTGTACCGGTAGGAGAGCACGACCGATTGGTTGGCGAGCGGCGGGGCGCTCGCCCCCCCGCCCGCATCGGCGACACGGCCGTGGTACTGAGAACCCACCGCCACGCCGACACACGGACTCGACGACGCCGCGGCCGTATCGTCGGCCCTCGGAAGGATGGTCGCGGGCGTGACCGAGTTCCCATCGCCGCCGGGGAAGAACGCGACGAAGAGCACCGCGGCGGACAGGGCCACCGCGCCGGCGGCGCGGGCGAGGCGAGCTCGGAAGGAGCGATCGGTGCCGTGCATGCGGGCTCGGCGGCGCGGGCCCGTGCGAGACGGGCCCGTTCCGCCGGGAAAAACGCTTACGCTCGTGCGGGGGCTTAATCCTGTCGCAATCCCATGGATCGACGGAACGGTCGGGCCACCCGTTCGGACCCCCGCCCGCGGGGCCGGAACCCCCGCGCGGAGTCCCCGTCCGGATGGACGGTCACCTACCTGACGCCCCCTCGATCCGCCGAATTCCCCGTCCCGGACCCGGGGCTCGAGTACCGGTACCGATCGTTCACCTTCGTCGAGGGTGGCCGTCGTATCCTGCGCGCCTGGGGGACCCGCGCCCGCCCGTTCGTCGTCGGGGTGGAGCGCGACGGCCGCCGCTGGCGGGTCCTGGGCGCTGGAGTGGGGCCCGCCGCGGCCCGCACGGCGGTCCGGGAGATATTCAACCTTCAGCACCCGATCGAATCGTTCTACCGGCAGGTCCGATCCGAGCCGATCCTGTCAGGCATGGAGCGACGGGCCTTCGGCCTTCGTATCCCGAGGGATCCGAGCGTGTACGAGTCGCTCGTCCACGCGATCGTCGGCCAGCAACTCTCAGTGCGCGCGGCCGACACGATCCGCCATCGGCTCGACGCCGCCACCGGGGCTTCGATGGCCATCGCGGGGGTTCGGGTGGCCGTCTCGCCGGCCCCGACGCGGTTGATCCGACTGGGGACCGAGGGTCTGAGGTCCGTGGGACTGAGCCGCGCGAAGGCCGCCGCGATCCTCTCATTGGCCCATCGAGAGCTCGACGGCGCCTTCGCCCCGGGGCGATTCGCCCGAAGGGATTCGGAGGCGATCGTGAAGGCGCTCGATGGAGAGCCGGGGGTCGGCCGTTGGACGGCCGAGAACGCGGTGCTCCGAGGGCTCGGGCGACCGGACGTCTTCGTCGCCGGGGACCTCGGCGTCCGCCTCGCGCTGGCGGCGTACTGGGGGCGGACCCGGGCGGTCGATGAGGAGGAGGCGCGCGCCTGGGCGAGATCGCACTACCAGGGCTGGGGGAGCTACGCGACGATGTACCTATGGCGGCGCTGGTTGCTCGACGGAACCCCCCGTCCCGGTCGCCGCCGGGCGCCCTGACCGAGGGTCCCGATGCGGGCCGAGCGGATAGCGACCCAACACCCGGTGGATCGCGCCGGTGGGGGCGAGTTCGCTCGCCTTCAGGAGCAGCTCCCCGACCCGCATGTCGGCGATCGCCCGATCGCCGGCGGCGTCCGAGGCCCGCTGCGCCGCGCGCGCCTCCGAGGCGGTCCGGATGCGGCGGAGCGTTACGTGGGGCACGAACGGCCGGGGGTCCCGGGGGATCCCGATCGTGGCGAGAGCTCGGTCCACCGTTCCAGCGACTTCGACGAGCTGCGCCCGGCCGACCGCCGCGGCGACGTAGACGATCCTCGGGCGCTTCCAATCGGGGAAAGCTCCGATCCCCGACAACGTCAGCCGGAAGCTCTCGAGCCCGGCCGCCGCCTCCCGAAGGGCGCCGTCGATCGCGCCGACGGTCGGGTCGTCGACCTCACCCAGGAATCGGATCGTGAAGTGGCGGGGGGCATGGGCCGAGGGCTCGGGGAACCCGGAGACGGGGTCGATCTCCGGCACGTCGACCGCCACGAAGCAACGGATCGTCGTCCACGGCCTCCGCCCGATCAGGGGGCTTGCCCCCTTTGCCGATTTCGGGCCCCCGGCCGCACTTTCGGGAGGGTCCAAACCTGCGCCTCGGGCGGATGGGCGGCTGCCCGATGGAGCACCTCGCGGACCTTGCGGGCGCGACGGGCATCGGCCACTAAGAAGACGACCGCGGCGCCGGCGCGGCTTGCCTTCGACAGACCCCTCCGGATCCGTTCGGCCCGCTCGGCCCCCGAGACCTCCGCCTCGACGTGGACATTGCGCCCGCCGAACGCCCGCCAGACCCAGCGTTGGGCCCGGTTCTGCGTCTCGCGAAGGAGCTCGCCGGGGGCCAACTTCGCCAGATCCCGCGGGAGCTGTCGGTACCATCCGTCGGGCAGCCGCGTGTCGAACCGGCCCTGCGGAAGGATCTCGAGCCAGGCGCCCTGGCGCGCGAAGATCCGCATCGCCTCGATGAGGAGGAGGCGGTGCTCGTCGCCTTCGCGGACCGCCCCCGTGGGCTGGCCGACCCCGAGCCGTCCCGCGCCGGCGGCCGTCAACCGCAGGCCGTCGGCGCTCTCCTCGACCCACCCTCGCTGGATCAATCCGGGCAGCCGCGCGGCGAGCGCGACGCGATCGAATCCCGTCCCGGCCCCCGAGGCGCGGTCCAGGATCCCGGCCCGGTCCGACGCGCGCAGTTCGGTCTCCTGGACGAAGAGGGCCCGAAGCACGGCCTCCTCCATCGCGTGGCGCTGGGCGATGGTGGGCTCGGTCGAGTTGCCCGGACCGAGGTCGACCGAGGTCCGCCGGGCGACCTCCTGCCAGGCGTTCCCTCCGTCCTCGGTCGGGGGCGGCGTCCGCACGAGCCCCCTCGGACCCGCCGAAAGGGCGACGTCGAGGACGGCGATCCCCGGAGGAAGGGCGGGGAGCAGCCGCTCGGCCGTGGCCTTCTCCAGGCCCACCCATCGGCCGGCCGCCGCGGCCCCGGAACGGGGGACGTGGAAGACCAGGTGGGTTCCCACCGCCCCTTCGGCCGCATTGAGCGCGTCGGGCGCCAGGCGGGCGGCGTACTGGGTCGCCATCGCCGCCCCGAAGCCGAACTTTCGGCCCTCGCAGAGGATCTCCGATAGGAGCGTGGGGGAGACCGACTGCGCCTCGTCCAGGATCGCGAGAACCCGAAGGCCCGATGGCCGCGACCCGGCGGCGGCGACGGCGAGGTACGCCCGACTGACGATCAGGGTGGCGGCGAACCGGCTCTCCGAGGGGCCCAGCTGCGCGCTCGGGATCCGGAACACGATCGACCCACCCTGATCGAATATCCCAGGGAGGTCGATCGCGCGCTCGGCCGCATCGAGGAGGTTTCGGAGCTTGGGGTGGTGGGCCACCTTCTGAACCCGGGCGACGGCCGCCTGGAGGTACTCCGGGTTGCGGCGCAACAGCGCCGGCAGTTCGTCGAGGAACCGCGCCGCCACCGGCGAGGCCGTTGAGGCCCGGGCCGCGTCCCGGCGCGCGGGGTCGGTCAGCATCTCGTACAGGTCACTGAACCCTCCGTTCTCCTCCTCCACGAGCCGGACGAAGACGTCGAAGATCTGCTCGAGCCGATGCCCCCAGTACACTTCCGACCCCTCGTGCGCGAGATGCCGAAGGCTGGCGACGAGATGCGAGGCTTCCCGGTCGCGCCCGTCCGGTTCCTCCGAGGAGAACAGCGCGATCCCGGGGATCTCCCCGACCGGCCGCGTCGCGTCCACCGCCGTCAGCCGGGCCCGGGCGCTCGGATCGAGCCCCGCAGCGATCCCCGGTCCGAGGTCCCCATGGACGTCGAGCACGATCGTCGCGAGGCCGCGGGCGATGCGGTCGCGCGCGAGGGCGGCGAGGAACGAGCTCTTGCCGGACCCGGAGGCACCGAGGGCGGCGAGATGCCGCTGGAGGACCGCGTCGTCGAGGGCGGGCGTCGGCCGGGGCGGCCGGACGGCCCGGGCCGCATCGCCCGGCGAGAGCCGGAACGGTGCGCCCGCCGAAAGGGCGGCGAGCGAGCCCGAGGCCCACGACCGACGGCGCCGGCGCGACGGTCGGAATCCGACGCCGGCGACCGTCGTCCCGTTTCGGCTCAACTGCCGTAGGATCCCGGACGGCGGAATCGGGAACCCCGCGGGTGCGGTCGCATCGCCGGCGCTGACGACGTATCGAACGCGTACGGCGAGCTCCGACCCGCCCGTGGCGAACCAGTGCCACTGCGCCACTCCCGTAGCTCCTTCCTCCGCGCCCCGGGGCCACGGCTCGCCGGGCAACCACGCGTCGAGCCCCTCTTCGGCCGCGAGATCGGAGCGCGGTCCGCCAGAAAGTTCTCCGCCCCGGCCCGGGGCCGCGGCCTGGGGGAAGAGGATCCCGAATCGGATCGACGGGCCGATCGATCCCAGGGTAGGGACCGGTCGGCCGATCCGCTCGAGTTGGCCCGGGATCCCCTCCGCCGCCCGCTCGATCAGCGGGCCCATCGCCGGACTCCCCGGAACGACCCATGGATCGGACCGGTACGAGGTCTCGACCAGGATTGCGTGGCCCGGTGGGCAGGCGGCGAGTCCCTCCGCGAGACGACGCAGGAAGGGCAGGTCCCACGCGGGTCCCTCGGGCCGGAACCGGTAGCGGGGCGCCAGAGGGGGTCCTCGAAAGATGGCTCTCATCGGCGGGCGATCCGCTCGACCTCGGCCGCGAGGCGCGGCAAGCGGTTGATCCGGCAGAAGGCTCGCAGGGTCGAAGTCGAAACGCAGTGCGGGTACGGTCGGTCCCCGGCCCAGAGTCGCACGCACCAGACCCGACGCCCGTCGGGCAACCGGTAGGCGGTCGCCCACGGTCGATACGGTCCGGCGATCGGTAGACGGACCCGGCCCAGGCGTCGGACGGTTCGCAGGGGTGGGGGGGATCCGTGGGTCCTCAGGCAGGCAAGTTCAGCGATGGCGAGCGCGTCGTTCTCGAGCGTTTCCGCTCCCTGGTTCATAGATTCCCTCAGGCCCGCCGGCCGGGGACGACCGACCGGGCGAGCTAGGGCCGGCGGCGCCCGCACCCGAGAGCGCAGGAACGGCCGGCCTTGGGTTCGGTCGGGTCGCCGGGGTCCCACGTCCTCGGCTCGACCGGGTCCGGTCGAACCGTGGAGCCCTCGGGGTTCCGGTCGTGAAACCGGGAAATGGTCCGGCCGGGGCACGACGCCGCTGGGGGAACCCCTCCGGGCCCGGAGGCGTTCCCGCACGCGGGGCGGCGACCGTCCGAAGGACCCCTCCTTCGGGCGCGGTGCCTATCGGCCGGACGGTTGGGCGCTCTGGGCGGGCCCGTCGGGAGCTCGGCGACTCACCGAGGTCCGTAGGGGCCGGCCGTGGCGCGGGGTCCTGCAATCGACCGGGACGATGGCGACGTGTCTGACCGACATTCGGTGACACGGCGGCAACGGGGGGCCCGAGTCTCCGCGCATGGTTTTTCGAGGCGCGGGAGCGCTCCGAGTGGGTAGTCGTAGACCCAGCCTATGAACGCTGAACGGTGCCCCCGGTCGCCCGACGGTGGGGCGGGGATGCGGCTTGGAGGAGATTCAGAAAAAGGGGTTAGGAAGGGACCTCCGCACGCCCGAGACGCGGTGCCGTCTCCTTGGGGATGTTGTCGGTCCCTTCCAGGGTGGTTGCAGGACAACGAGGGCGGCCGACGGTATTTGAACCGCCGAGGGGGCCCATGAAACGGTATCGTCGGAGAGGTGTTTCAATCGGGGCGGGTCTCAGCGGGCCGACCGTTCGGTAGGGTCGGGGATCCTCGGCAGCTCCCCTTGGATGTAGGGGGTCCGGGAGCCCGGTGGGGGGCGGTCGGCGATCGCCTTGGGCATCGACAGCCAACGTTCGCCCCAAACCCGCAGCTCCCTCGCGGCCGGTCCGAGCGCGAGTCCCATCTCCGTAAGCGAGTACATCACGTTGAACGGCCGCGTGCTGACGACCGTTCGCTGCACGACCCCGGTGTGCTCGAGGAATTTGAGCGTCGCGCTCAGGGTCTTCGCGTTGAGTCGCGGGTTCCATCGGAGCAGCTCGCTGAACCGTTGCGGGCCGTTCAGAAGCTTGTGGACGACCGCAAGCCTCCACTCCGTACCGATGACGCCCACGGCGGCGAGGACGGGACACAAGCTCGAATCCGGGACGGCGACCGGCATCTCCGGCCGGGCGACGAGGGCGGTGGTGGGCCGTCGGGAAAGCGCGCTGGACATTCAATCGACCTGACCCACGAAGGGGTGGGTCGGTTATTACGGTTGCGGACGGATACCTGGTTTCCAAAAGTTACTATATCGGACCTCATCGGCACCGGGGAGCACCGTTCACGACGCCCCCCGCGCTCGAACAGGTTTTCATGGCGAGCGGCCTCCGAGCGGTCGTGTCCCTGCGAAGAGCCAGAGAGTTCGAACTCTCCGTGGAGCGGGAGATCCTCGATGCGTCCGGGGTTTCCCGACGCGTACGGCTCACCTCCCATTTCCTGCTGCCCGACGGCGCCTCCGCGCCGACCCCGGCCGAATACGCCGAGGCGATCCGGGAACTCGATCGGGAGCTCGAAGCGGCCCGGGCCCAGGCCGGCTTCCGAGGACCGGCCCCCCGAGTGGACCGGTCCCGGACCGAGCTCCTCGAAACGTACCGACCGAGGCAGGCCGAGCTCATCGACGCGCTGCTCGCCGATGGAGAGGTTTCGGAGGGCGAGGCCGAGATGCTGCGATCCGCTCTCCCGGCCCCCCGCGCGGGCCCGCGGTCCGAGGCGCCCACGAAACCCACCCTCGTGCCCGAGACCGACCGGCCCCTCGCGGCGATGCCGCTGTCCAATGACCGGGCTCCGACGGTCGC
Source organism: Thermoplasmata archaeon (assembly GCA_035945215.1). Lineage (GTDB taxonomy): Archaea > Thermoplasmatota > Thermoplasmata > Lutacidiplasmatales > UBA184 > Lutacidiplasma. The sequence continues at coordinate 78,854 of DASZAJ010000009.1, read as the reverse complement.
CCGGCCCGTCCCCGAGCTTCTCGCCACATTCCAGATCGCCACGCTGAAACAGGCGGGGGCGATCCGGGCCCGCCGCCAGATCTCGTACGACGAGTACATGGCGCTCAAGCGGCACTTCGGCGCCTCGGATCCGATCCCCGGCGCCCCGGTCTGAGCGGTTGGCCGGCCCGTCAGGGGCGCGGGGCGGGAACGACGACGAGCAGGAGCGAGCCGACGTCGGTCACCCCCGGTTGCATCGGGACCCCCTGGATCCGCCGCCCATCGCCGTCGGCCGGGCCGCCGGCGGCCACGGATCCGCCGGCGGGATTCGTCGGGTCGGTGCCCCCGCTCGTCGCGAACGCCGCCACGCGGGCCCCCCGATGGCGCAACCGGGGTTGCGCCTCCGATAGGAACCGGCGGATCGCGGGTCCCTCGTCGAGCCCCTCCGGCACCCCCAAGGTGGAGGTGGCGAACACTACGAGCCCGTCGCGATCCCGGCCAGTGAGGGCCGAGGCCTCGGCCCGCAGGATCTCCTCGACCCGCTCGGTCAGGCGAAGGGCGATCGCCTCCGGGCCCCCCGAATACCCCCGCTCCGCGAGCCTCGGCAGGAAGCGCTTCTCCCCGACCGCATCGGCAGCGCCCCTCAGCGCGTCGTCCGGCGTCGCCACGACGACCGGGCGACCGATGTTCATCGGGAGGGGGGGACGGAGCGGCGCCGGAACCAACGGTACCGGATCCCCGGCGGACCCGGGCGCCTTTCCCGATCGCTCGATGACGCCGAGCGCCTCGGCGCGCTCCGGTTCCGTCAGACGTCGCGTCGGCGATCCCCCCACCAGCGCGCCCCCGTCCCCCCGATCGATGACGATCGGCACGACCGTGGCCGCGCCGGCCGCCTCGGCGATCCCCCCGTCGACGCCGCCCGAGAAGGCGATCGCTTCCACGAGGGCGATCTCCCGGGAGCTCGCCCCGGCCGCGAGCAGGTATTCGAGCCATCGGGCGGACGCGCTAGCGGGCCGTCCGTCGGAGGGAATCGCCAGCGAGCTGACGGCGCCGCCGGACAGGAGCACCAGGAGCAGGTCGTCCGGTCCGAGCCCGCCGGCGAGCTCCAGGGCCAGGCGCGCCGCCTCGACCCCCGGGGTCGAGCCCGGCCAGCCCTTCGGGACGCGCACGCTTCGGAAGGGAACCTCCGGGGGCGCCGGATCCGGGCCACATACCAGTCCCTGCGTCAGGCGAGCGCCCAGCCCCTGGACCACGGCGAGGGCCTGGGAGACGGCCGCGTGGCCCGCCGCGAGGAAGGCGATCTCTCGGTATCGTCCGACGGGAAGGAACCGGTTGCCGATCCGCAGGGTCGCCCCCTCGAGCCGGACCGCGGCCCGGGTCGCCTGGTAGGCGTCCGAGGCGCCGACCGCCCCGCGCAGCGCCTTCTTTGGCAGCGCGTCGATCCCATCGCCCGGGGATCGCTTCTCGTCGACCGAGAACGGGAACGAGGGGGAGCGATCCATCGAACGGCGACCCCGGCTCCGAGGATGAGGCTTTCCCGGGGCCCTTGGATACGCTAACCCGGTTGAAGACGCTCGGCGGGGACCGGCCGCGCCGGGCCGAGGAAGCGCTCCGGCCCGAAGCGGGCCGGATCGAGGTCGGTGCGTTCGCCGAGGACGCATTGGGCGACCCGGCGGGTCGACGCGGGGGCGAGCATGAACCCGTGACCCCCGAACCCGTTCGCGTGGACGAATCCGGGAAGCCGCGGATCGGCGCCGATGACCGGCAGTCCATCGGGGGTGTCATCGTAGAATCCCGACCAGGCCCTCAAAACGCCGAGCGACCGGGTCCGAGGGAACAGGTCGACGAGCGCCCTCGCCATGGCGCGCAGGAACCCAGTCGAGCTCGTCATCCCACCGGTCGTGCCCGTCGGATGGGGCACCGTGAGGCCCCCGACGAGTTCGCCGCGCATCGTCTGGCTCACGTAGAGCCCATCGGACAGTCGGATGACCATCGGGTCGAGGAACGGCTTGAGCGGCTCGGTCGCCAGGATCTCGTGGCGACTGGCGGTATTGGGGCTCGGCAGTCCGCAGCGCTCGGAGAGCTCGCGGCTCCACCCGCCCGCGGCATTGACGAGCACATCGGTGCCCACGGGGCCCGCCGAGGTGCCGACGGTGGAGAGCCGGCCCCGATCGGCACCGATCCCGGTCACCTCGACCCCGAGGAGCACCTCCACGCCCATCGAGCGGACCCGCTCGTAGACCCCCCAGATCGCCGGGAACGGGTACAGGGTGCCGTCGGTACCGAGGAAGCTCGCGCCGACGACGTGATCGGTCGAAAGGCCGGGGGCGCGCCGGGCGGCGCCGGCCGCGTCGAGCAGGCGACTGTCGAGGCCCTCCGAGGCGACGACGGCGTGTACGCGCTTCAGCCGTTCGTTCTCCTCCGCGGTTTGCGCGAGGAACAGGTAGCCGCCTTGGCGGAACCAGATGTTGTAGCCGAACTCTTGGCCGAATCGGCGGTACGAACCGATCGCCTCCCGCGCGAGCCGAACGGTCTCTGGGGTCTCCCATTGCTGCCTAACGCCGCCGCCATTTCGGCCGGAGGCGCCCTGGGAGAGGAACCCCCGATCGACGACCAGGATCGGGCCGGCTCCCGCCCGGGCCAGGTGGTAGCTCGTGAACAGCCCGACGATCCCCGCCCCGACGATGACCACGCGATACCGGGGCCGCGACGGACGCGTCATGGTCGGCCTGCGCGAGGGGAATCGGGCAGGCCAGCAAGGGCCGAGAGCGCGGTGGGCACGACCGGCGGACGTTGGGTGATGTATCCAACCTCGTTCGGACCGCGGTCTTCCCAAATGGAGAGCAGGAGGATCGCGTCGGGCAGGCAGTACCGGCCCTGGCAGAGCCCGGTGCCGAGGCCGGTGTAGCGCTTGACGACCTCGATGCCCCGGTAGCCGCGCTCGCTCGCCTCCGATAGTTCTCCGAGGAGCACGTCCTCGCAGGCACAGGCGATCGTCTTCGTCCGCTTGGGCAGGTGCGGGAGCAGTTCCCGATAGTACCCTTCCAGCTCGTGGGGTCCGCTCGGCCGGGGCGGCCCGGGGGCGAGGCTCGGCGCGGGGTCGGAGCCCGAGAGGATCGCCCCGAGCCGTCGCCCGCTATCCGCCGCTTCGGAGCCGGCGAAGCCGGCCGCTTCCCCGACGGCGTACAGGCCCGGAACGGACGTCTCGAGCCGATCGGTAAGTCGGGGGAAGTACCCGCCGGCCTGCGACTGCCAGACCATCTGCGCCCCGGCCTGGAAGAACAGCTGCGGATGGGGCATCCGGCGGTGGGCGAGGACGACGGCATCGCAGGGGATCCGAACGACGTCGGCGCCGCCGCGCCGCGCGAGCCGGACCGCCCGGACGGCGCGCGCGCCCACGGCCTCGACGATCATCGTCCGCGGGTAGATCGGGATGTCGAGCTCGCTCGCCCTCCGCACGACGTCCGGGCCGACGGGGCCCGGCGCGACGACGGCCTCGACGAACGCGCCCCATCGCTCGAGCAGGCCGGCGCAGCGCGCCCCCGCGCCGAACACCACCGCCCGACGGAAGCCCGGCCGGTCCGTCTCGGGGGCGAGCGCCTCGGCGCCGTCGGCGGTGACGACCCCCGGGCGGTCGTTGCCGGCGAAGAGCAGGCCTGCGTCGTACCCTCCGACCGCGACGGCCACCTCCCGGGCCCGGATCCGGATCCCCTGGGCGCCGTCCCGGACGGCGAGCGCGTGGAAGCCGAACGGATCGCTCGGATCGGGCGGCGGTAGGAAGACGACCATCGTCCGGTCGAGCACCTCGACGCCGGGCAGGCTCGTGGGCAGGCGCCCCCGGTCGACCAGGAGCGTGCGGCGACGCCCGATCGCGAGGCTCCGGGAGAGCGTGCCCCCCGAGGCGCCCGATCCGACGATGAGCAGGTCCGTCTCCCGATCCTCCCCGTCCCGCCCGGGCGCGGAGGCCGATGGATCGGCGAGCCGACCGAAGCCGGCGAGCCGCCGGACCACGCGCTGATAGGCCGGAACGGCCCAGCGAGGCCGTCGGAAGCCCCGAAGGGTGTCGATCCCCCTCGGGAAGAGCCGATCGAAGACGGCGAGCACGTCGAATCCCGGGGAGGGCCAGGCGTTCTCGACCTCGACCGAATCGCCCGGGGCCGGGACGTACCGGCAGGCCCGCACGTTCGGACGGCCGTTGACCCGGACGAGGCAGTTCGTGCAGTATCCGACCCCGCAGAACGGCGCCCGGGGGCGGTGGTAACGCACCGATCGGTCCCGCTCGGCGAGCCCGGTGCGCGCGATCGCCTGGGAAAGGGTGTCGCCGGGCCGGGGGCGCAGCCGGCGGCCGCGGTAGCGGATCGCCCCTTCGTCGGCCCCGGACATCGGCGGGCGGCCGACCGGTCCCGCCGCTATTTAGGGGGTCCCCCGCGGCCGCGCGGCGGCCCGCTCAACCGTCGGCGTCGAGGTCGGATTCCCGCTTCAGAAGGACGCGGACCTCCTCCTCGTCGTCGACGACCTCGGCGTGGCGGGCTCCGAGGTGGGACCGGTCGAGGTGGAGGACGCGGTTGTGCAGCCATTCGAACTCGTGGAACAATAGCGGGTCCTTCAGCGAGCCGCGCGCGGTCCCGATCAGGTCGACGGGATTGCGCAGCGCATGGTAGTAGCCGGCGGCCCAGGTGCCGAACGCCTCCCAGACGAGATCCTCCTCCAGGATCCCGCGATGCGTGAGGGCCCCCACGAGCTCGAAGAACGCGCCCACCTCGAGGTTGGTGATGTCCTCGTGGCGGTGGTTGAGCAGGTGGGAGGCGAGCAGTCGGCGGGCCCGGCGCATCGTTCGCGCGTCGAAGCGCTCGCGCAGCACCATCACCGCGTTCGCCGAGTTGAGGATGCGCGACTGCCGGGTCTGCCACCACATGAGCACGATCGTGCCGATGACGAGCGTCCAGGTACCGACGAACGTCCAGGTCGGGATGTCGATCGTCGGCATGGATCTCCGGCCGATGGGCAGGGCCCGGGGGGGCCTTGAGCGCTGCGCCGGCGGCGTCGCGGCGGCGCCGCGAGCAGAGGGCCGGCTACGGGACCCCGAGCGGCCCTCCCGTCGACCGCTCACCCTTTACGGGGGCGGGTCACGATGGCGGCGATGCCGCTCGAGCTGTTCGTGTTCCGGCACGGACCGGCCGAGGACCGCGATCCCCAACGTTGGCCGGACGACGCGGACCGACCGCTCACGCGCGAGGGGGTGCGCGCGACCCGAAGCGCCGTGAAGGGGTTCGCCCGCCTCGCCGGTCGCCCCGACCGAATCGCGACCAGCCCCTTCGCCCGGGCCCGGTCCACCGCCGAGCTCCTGGCCCGCGGTTTCCGCACGCCGCCGCGGGTGGAGACCTGGGAGGAGCTTTCGAGCGGGGCGCCGGCCGATCCGATCCTCTCGCGGGCCAGCCGCCTCGACCACCGGGTCGAACGGATCGCCCTCGTCGGGCACGAACCGACCCTTGGCGAGTTCGCCGGCTACGCCCTCACGGGGGAACCGGTGCCGTTCCTCAAGCTGAGCAAAGCGGGGGCGGCCGCGCTCCTCTTCCCCCGATCCGTCGCCCCCGGGGCCGCGGGGCTGAAGTGGCTGTTCACGCGGGAGCAGTTGATCGCGCGGGGGCCCTAGGCGCGCGCCCGCGCGCGCGGCCTCGGGGCGGCCGTTCGGCCCCCTTCGCATAGAGCGGGGCGACGACCCGTTTGACGTCGGCGTGCACCGCCTCCGGGTGGCGGTTCGCGTCGATGAAGTGGAAGCCGTACGGCTTAGCCATCCACTCGAACTCGCGCCGCAGCCGGTCCTGGTACAGGAAGAACGAGTCGAACCGATCCGGGGAGAGCGACAGGTCCATCCCGGACTCCCAGTAGTCGAGCGAACCGTACTTCATGATCGCCCGGTGGAGCAGGATATCCGTGCGCGCGTCGAGGAAGATCACGAGGTCCGGCACGAGGGCGAACTGGTAGAGCTCCTGCGCCCACTCCCGGGAGGCCCCCCGGGCGATGGCCCGGGCCATCAGCGTGTAGATGTACCGGTCGGCGAGCACCGTGCTCCCCGCGGACAGGGCCGGGATCATCTTGTTCTCGAGCTGGTCGGCGAAGTCGACGGCGTAGAACAGGGCCATCGTCGTCGGGGCGAGCGTGTGCCCCTGCTTCGCCTGGTCGATCTGCTCGCTCACGAGGGTCGACCGGCGCAGCCCCGTGTCGACGACGGCGTGGCCCTGGACCTCGAGCCACTCCCTCAGCATCCCCACCTCCGTGGTCCGGCCGGAGCCGTCGGCGCCCTCGATGACGATGAGCCGGCCCGCGAGCCGGTGCTTCGGCATGCCGGGCAGGGGGGTGCCGTAGGTGCTACCCGTCATGGATCAGGCTCTCCACCGTCGGGAAGCGTTCGAGCAGCGGGCGCAGCTCCCGGCGCAGCTGGTTCTGGACGCGTTCGACCGGTCGCCCGGCGTCGATCACGGTGAACCGGTCGGACTGCGCGAGCAGGTCGTACTGGTGCTTGAGACGGCCCTGGAACCGCTGGAAGCTCTCGGTCACGTCGTCGGCGAGCCCGAGGTCCATCCCGGCCTCGTAATAGGAGATCTTCGCCCGCGAGGCGATCTTGCGCTCGAGCGTGGTCTGGACCGGCACCTGGAAGTAGAACGTGCGGTCCGGCCGGGGGGCGAAGTGGTAGATGTTGCGCACCCACTTCGGATCGCAGCCGCGCGCGGCGTCCCGGACGAACGCGGTGTAGACGTACCGGTCGCAGATGACCACGTAGCCGGCCCGCAGCGGCGGGAGGATCTGCCGCTCGAACCGGTCGGCGAAGTCAGTGGCATGCAATAGCGAGAACGTCGTCGCCGTCAGCAGGCCCTTCTTCTTGCCGCGTCGGATCGTCGAGGCGACGAGCTCGGAGGAGTTCCACTCGGTGAAGAAGACCCGGTAGCCGCGCGACTGCAGCCACTTGCCGATGAGCCGCGCCTGGGTCGACTTGCCGCTGCCGTCGAGGCCCTCGAACACCAGCAGCCGGCCCGGGTACCCGTGCGTCGGGGAGGGGGTCTCAGGGATCACGCGGCTTCACCTCGAGATGGAACTCCCGGCGCAGCGGTTTTCGGACTTTCTCGAGGACCTTGGGCGGGAGGCCCCCGTCCTTCGGCTCGCCGAGGGTGATCGAAAGGTGATCGGAGCCTTCGGGCAGGCTGAACCGGGGTTCGCCGCCGATGAGGGTCTCGGCGACGTACAGCAATCTGCCGAGCTGGCGCGCCAGGTCGATGTCGGACCCGCGGATCAGGGGCAGGAAATCCCGCCGCCAGGACGACGGGGCGTCATCGCCCTCGTGCAGGTAGGCGACCATCGAGGCGATCAGGATCTCGCGCTGCGAGAGCCCCCACAAGGGGACGTTGCGCACGAGGTAGGCCGAGTGGCGCGCGTGCCGCCACAGGTCGATCGCCGTTCCCGCATCGTGCATCCAAGCGGCCACCATGAGGGCGCGTCGCTCCTCCTCGCCCCACTTCCGCCGGACGGCCACGAGGTCGAACAGCTGGCGCGCCACCCGCTCGACCTGTTCGCCGTGCTCGACCGAAAAGGCGAGCGCTTCGCCCGCGCCGGCCACCGACCGACGGGCGAGCTCCTCGGCCGTGGCGGGCAGCGGCGCGCGGATCTCCTCCAGGGCGAGCCCTTCCCGGATCCCGGTCCCGCTCACGGTGACGCCGTCGGCGCCGGACGCCCGGAGCAGCTCCTCGAACACCACGAGCCCCGCCACGATCACATCGGCCCGGTCGGTCCCGATCCCCGGAACCGACGAGCGCTTCTCCGAGGGCATGTCGAGCAAGAGTTCGCCGAGGGCCTCGAGGTCGTGGGATCGCAGGGGAAAGCCGTGCACTCGGGGGATCGGATACTCCCGCAGGTTGATCGCCACTTTGGCGAGGGCCCGAACGGTCCCCCCCACGCCGAACAGGCGGCGATGCGGCGGCCCGATCGCCTCGAGCGCGTCGCGCAGGTCCAGACGGACGTGCTCCCTGAGCTCCTCGACTTCCCGCCCCTTCGGCGGGTCGTGGGCGAAGAACCGCTGCGTCAGCCGCAGCGCGCCGAGCGGCAGGCTCACCGAGTTGTGGAGGGCCCCCTTGCGGGTCGCCGCGATCTGGAGCGAGCCGCCCCCGAGGTCGCAGACGAGATCGTTGTCCAGCTCCCAGGAGCTCGAGACCCCGAGGAACGCATAGCGGGCCTCTTCGGTGCCGGTGAGCACCCGCAGATCGAGGCCGGTCTCCTTGTGGACCTTCTCGACGAACGCGCGTCCATTGGGCGCGTCCCGGACCGCGCTCGTCGCCACCCCCACGGTCCGCGGGGCCCCGAAGGCGCGCAGCATGCGAGAGAATCGCTGCAGCCCGGCGACCCCCCGGTCGAAAGCGTCCCGGCTGATGGCGCCGTCCGGGGCCACGGCGAGCCCGAGCCGTGGGCTCTCCTTCGCCTCATACGTCGCCCGGAGGAACCCCCCCGGGGCGGTCTGGAAGACGACCAGCCGCGCGGTGTTCGAGCCGACGTCCACGACCGCCACGCGCCGATCGGCGACGGGACGCACGGCGACCGCCTCGTTATCGCGATCCATAACGACCCGGGGCCGTTCCACGGCGCCCCGACGGACGGGGGGGATAAAAACCCCCGCCGACGGAGGTCCGCCACACTAACTACTCCGACCCGCTGGCCGAGGACCTCCGCATGTCGAAACGACCGCGCCGGCGGCTCCGGGAGCCCGGCGCCTCGGGCGCGACTAGCCCCATCGCCCCGGTTCCCGGGGGCTTCTCGATCGGCCCGGCCGCGCTGCGGATCGCCGATTCGACCGGTCGGGATGCCGTCCGCATCTCCGTCGCCTCGGACCCGACCCCGGAGCAGCTGCATCGGTTCCACCAACGCCTTCGCCGCCTCCGGGGGGCGGTCCGCATCGCGGCGTCCCTGCTGCCCCGGGCCCACGAAGAGATCGCGTCCGAGGTCGACCGTCGCCTCCGGCGGGTGGCCCGCCTGGTCGGTGAGGTACGGGACTTCGATGTCGCCGCGGCGCATCTTTCGGATCCCCGGCTCACCACTTCCCCCGAGCCGCCCGGAGCCTTGCTAGAGACCGAGGTCCGCCGACTTCGGGAGGAGGCGCGGACGGGCCGGGCCCTGCTGGGGGCCTTCCTGCGTTCCGAGATCGATCGGGGTCTGTTCCGCGAGGCGGAGGAGATCCTCCGGAGCTCCCCGCGTCGCCTTCGGGGACCGGGCGCCTGGAGAGCTTGCCGGAGCGCCGTCAAGTGGGTGCGGTCCCGACTCGAGCGGGCCCTGAAGAAGGCCCGCCGGCGGGGGGATCCGGACCGGATGCATCGGCTGCGCATGGAGCTCCGACGGGCCCACCTGGTCTCCGACTTCATCGACGCGGCCGTGGGCCGCCGGGAATCGAGCTATCCCGGGCGCCTCGCGCGGCTGCAGCGGGCCCTCGGCACGCTGCACGACCTCGACCTTCTGATGGAGGGCCTCGAAGCGCTCGGAGCCCGGGTCTCGGATTCCGAGTGGATCCGCCGGGAGGATCGGCGCCGCCGGGCGCTGCGAAAGCGCCTGACCAGCGAGGTCGGCCGGCGGTCCACGAAGTTCGCGATCGCTTCGCTAGCCCCGTAGGGGTCCGACACCGGGCCCGCGGCGGCTTTCGCCGAACGCGAGACCCGCCGCGACGACCGCGCTCGGAGCGGCCAGATACGGAGGTTCCGTAGTAGGCCATACTCTATATATGTGGCTGAGCGATGGATTGGACAAGGCCAGTGCCGAGCTCCGATCCCCCGGGCCCGATCCGCTCCCATCTCTCCGGGGCGACCGGGGGGGATCGTTCACCCTCGACGCGGCCGCCCTCGGGCGGTTTCCCTATCTTGGTCGGGACCCTCGCACGCCTCTCGGCGACCGCGTGGGTCGTGGACCGGCCGCGGAGCGATCGGAGGGTCCATCGCTGGTTCCAATGGGCGCGCCCCAAGGCGCGGGCCTCGATCCCGTCGGACCACGAGGAGGGATCCGGCCCGGGGGGCCTGCATTGCCCGTCGTGCAGCCGCATCTTCCCGGGATTTTCTGATTGGGACGAGCACATTCGCCTGGCCCATCCCCGCTGAGACCGACGAACCGTTCGGATCGGGCCGGCGGGCTCGGATCGACCCGCCCGGAGGGAGCGAAGCATCCAAGGGACGCCCGAACGCCCATCGTAAGCGCGTCTCGGTCTGTGGTCGACCAGACAGAACTATATAGTATCGGTATCCCTCGAGGAAGCCCGAACATGCGCGCACCGGGAGGATTCCACGGCCGTAGGATCCAGAAGACGGGGGGCTCGACGTTCATCGTCTCCCTGCCGAAGAGCTGGGTGACCGGGCGCGGGCTCGGGGCCGGCGATGTCCTTCTGTTCACCCCGAGACCCGACGGCTCGATGACGGTCTACCCGGACGAGTCGCCGAAGGCCGAGGCGGTCCGGCGCACGGTCATGGTCACCAACAAGGCCGACGAGCACCATCTGTTCCGCCGCCTGGTCGCGGAGTACATCGCCGGCGCTCCGCTCCTCGAGTTGAAGACGCCCGAGCGGATGAGCGCGCACACCCGCAACGTCGTGCGAGGCTTCGCCCAGCGGATGATCGGGCCGGAGATCCTCGAGGAGACCGCCGACTCCGTCGTCCTGCAGGATGTGGTGGGTTCGAACCCGCTGCCGATCCCGTCCGTCATCCGCCGCATGCACCAGATGGTGCGGGCGATGCAGACCGACGCCATGGCCGCGTTCAAGTTGCGCGACGCCTCCATCGCGAAGGACGTCATCGAACGCGACTGGGAGGTCGACCGGCTCCACTGGTTCGTGCAGAAGCAGGTCACCACGGCCCTGCGCGACGCGCGCGTTCTCGCCTCCCTGTCCCTGACCCTCCCGGAGTGCGCCACGTACCTGCTCGCCTCGCGTACGCTCGAGCGGGTCGCGGACCACGGGGTACGCATCGCCGAGACGGTCGCCATGCTCGGGAAGGAGGAGCCGCCGATCCCTCTCGTCGAGGAGCTCGAACGCCTGCACGCCACGGCCGCGTCGTGCCTGTCCGAGGCGCTCGATGCCCTCGACATGAAGGATGTCGATCAGGCGAACGCGGTGATCGACGCGGCCCAGCGGGTCACGAAGGAACGCCAGAAGATCCTGCGCGAGGTGGGGACCAAGCGCGGTCGCCTGGCGGTCTCGCTCGCCTACGTCCTCGAGAGCCTGGAGCGGAGCGCGCTCTATGCGACCGACATCGCCGAGATCGCGATCAACCACGCGGTCGAGAGCCGGGGCGGACCGGCCGGCCCGACGAACTGATCGGCCCCCATCCGGCCCGCCCCGACCCGTAGCGGCGCGTCAGAACATCACGGCGACGCCATCGAAGGCGCACGCGATCAGTCGGGCGTACTCCTCCTCCGAGGCGACTCGAGGATTGGCCACCGTCGCCGAGGCGGCCCGCGCGCGCGCGACGACGGTCGGCCGACGGCTCGTCAGCACCGATTCGGGCACGCCGGCCTCGCGCAGCGTCCGCGGGATGCCGAGAGGGCCCAGGAGCGACCGGATCCGCTCGGCGACGGCGGATCGGTCCTTGCCGGCCGCTGGACCCAGGACGCCCGCGGCCCGCTCCAGGCGCTCGCGGGCGGATGGGTAGTTGAACTCCGCCACGTACGGCAGCACGGTCCCCAGGAGCCGACCGTACGACCGGTCCGTCTCCGGGCCGAGGGCCTGCGCGATGGCGTGGGCGGCCCCGAACTGCGCATTGGACGCCGCGAGTCCGGCGAACGTGGCCGCGTGATGCAGGGCCAGGCGAGCGTCGAGGTCCGTCGGATGCCGTACGACGTTGGGAAGTTGGGCGAACGTCGTGGCGATCGCCTCCCGGGCGTGGGCATCGGAGAACGGGTTCGCCCATTCCGACAGGAGCGCTTCGACGGCGTGCGCGAGCAGCTCGGCCGCGGTGTCGACCGTCACGTCCGGCGGCATCGTCGCGGGGAACTGCGGGTCGAGCAACGACCAGTCCGGCACGAGCTCGCGGGAGGCGAGCTCGACCGCCGATCCGTCCGGACCGCGCACCATCGCGGTCCAGGCGACATCGCATCCGCTGCCGCTCGTCGAGGGAACGGCGACGAAGCCCGCGGCGGCCCGCAGCCGAAGCGGCTCGAGCGGGGTGAGGGCCCGAAGGTCGAGCTCGGGGCGGGCATATCGGATCCAGCCGGCCTTCGCCCCGTCGAGGGTCTGACCTCCGCCCACGGCGACGATCCAATCCGGGGCGAAGGCGCGGATCCGTTCGGCCAAGGCCTCGACGGAGGCCAACGTCGGCTCCGTCCCGACCCAGGGCAGGGTCTCGACCGAGGCCGAGCTCTCCGAGAGCGATTCGACGACGCGCTGGACCCGTTCCGAACTCACGAGGGCCGGATCGACCACGACCGCGGCCCGGGTCGCTCCGACCGAGGTGAGCTGCTCGAGCGAAGCGGTCCCCGCGGCGATCCGTGGGGCGATGAAATACGCGCTCACCAACGACCCTCGGGGGACGGCCCGCGGTCGGACGGAGGGGTCACCCGAGCCGGCCCTGCCGGCATTGGGGGCAGACCCCCGTGAAGGAGAAGGACATCCCCTCGACGGTCCAGCCGTCCGGTCGGTGATCGGAGAACGACTGCAGGCTCGCGATCTCTTCGTGGGGGATGCTGACGCGCAGGATCCGGCCGCACAGCCGGCAGATCGCGTGGGCCGTGGGTTCCGGGGGAAGGTAGGGGTGGGCGATCGGGGTCGTGGCGCTCGAGGGCGCGACGGTCTGCCGCCGCACCGGGGGCCCGCTGCGGCGCCGGGGGGACGGATGCGCCCGTCGCTTGGAGGCCCTCCGCACGCCTCCGCAGAAAGGGTCGGTCTATAAGGCCCCCGAGGGGCGCGGCCCGAGCCGGTCTCCCGTGGGGGTACGTCAGTGGTTCGGGAACCCGCGGAGGCGCTCGTGCCGGGGGAGGGGGGCGGCCGCGCGAGGCGAGAGGCCGCCCGGTCGCAGATATGGGCCGGAGGTTTCTCCGGCGTCGGATGCCAGCCCAGCCCGTACGCCTCAGCCTGGTCTACGCGAAATGGTGCCCGCACTGCGTGCCGGTCTCCACGGAACCCGCCCCTCGGCTCGCCCGCCGGCTCGGGGTCCCCCTGCGGCTTCTCGATATCGATGATCCGGCCGAGGAACGCATCGCCGACGCGCTCGTCCGCGAGCACGGGGATTGGACGGAGGATTACCTGATCCCGCAGCTGTTCGTCGAATGGGCCGACGGCCGGGTCACCCATCTGCTGACCGGGGTCCCCGGCCCGGTCGAGGGAACGCGGGCGCGCTGGGAGCGCCTGCTCCGCGAGGGGATAGGACCCGCCTCGGCCCGCGCCTGATCCCTAGGGGCTTCGTCGTCGCGCGGCTTTCGTCCGCACGGGCCGCGCCCGCGCCCGACCGACGGCCGCCAGGACCTTCAACGCCCGGAACGTCACCATCTTGCTCGGACGGCCGGGGGTCTCCGGACTCCAGGCGATCGGTCGTTGCTTCGGGTGCTTTCGGAACCAATCCGCCGGACCCCCCTCGACGTCCGGGTGCACGGCGTCGAGGTTCCATCGCCCGTCGTCGCGACGCTTCCGTTGGAGCCAGGCGATCGCCGTTCCCAGGCGCGGGTCGTGGCCGTGGCCGAGCGAGCTGAGCAGCTCGAGCCCGACGAGGAGATCGTAGTAGTAGTGGACCGGATAGTGGAGTCGGTACCAGGGCGCGTACCGGGGGCCCTGGCGATGCAGTTCCCGCGCGAGGAAGAATTCGGCGCCCCCCTCGACCGACGATCGCATCCGCGCCGTCCAGGCGGACCTCGGATAGATCGCGAACGCGCTCAACGCCTCCCAGGAGTCAAGGTTCCGCCCGATGCCCCAGCAAGACCATCCCCCTCTCGGGTCCGCGGTCTCCGATAGCCAGGCGAGGGTGCGGCGGACCCGCGGATCGTCGGCGTAGCCCAACCGGATCAAGGCCCGCGCCATGTTGGCGGAGACGCAGTGGTGGGGCGTACCTCGCGAATTCCCGCCGAGCTTCCCGCCTCGGGCGGCGAACCCCTCCATCCAGCGCTCGCTCAATTCGGCGATCCCCGGATCCGACCTCGTGACGCCCAGGTCGGAGAGCACGAGCATCCTCCAATGGGTCGAGACATACTTCGGCGTGTACTGGCTTGGTCCATCCGCCCACAGTCCGGTCGGGGTGCGGGCATCGAGGATCTCCCGCCCCCACCCCGTCTTCAAGATCTGCTGCCGCGCGTCGCGCACCTCCCGGTCGCGGCGGCCCCGGCCGACGAGTTCGGTGAGCGTCCGGTATCGGATCGACGGCTGTTCCTCTTCCAGGAGCCAGTCGACGACATCGTCGCGGGCCATGCGCCGGCGACGCCCGAGGAGGGATTTGGGATTGCTGACCGAAGGGAGCCGCCGCGGTGGCGGTGGGGAGGGACAGGACCCCATCTTCCTCTCCCCGGTTCGCCATCACGGCGACCGACGGGCCCCCCGGGGGGCGCACTGACCATCGGAGATCGGTGCGACCGCCTCGACCCTTCGGACCATCGTCGGAATCGCTTTGACGAGCGCTCTTGTGGCGGGCCCCGCCGACGGGGGGTTCCGGCGTCGGCGTACGGGGGTCCTCGATGCGGCCGGCGCGCGTTTCGGTCCTCGCCCGGCTCCGTCAGGTGATCGCGCAGGTCCCGCGGGGACGGGTGATCACCTATGGCGAGGTCGCCGCCGCCGGAGGAGTCCCGAACGCGGCGCGTCTCGCCGTTCGGGCTCTGCAGGGGGCCGCGAACCTTCCGTGGCACCGGGTGGTCGGCGCGGGCGGGCGCATTCGTTTGCCGGGGGAGGCCGGCCGGGAACAACGGCTTAGGCTGCGGATCGAAGGGGTGACGTTCCGCGGCGGACGGGTCGACATGGGCCGACATGGCTGGGTCCCGCGGCCTCGGGCGTACCGAAGCGGTTCCCCCTCGAGATCGGGCCGTCGGCCGTAGCGGGATCTCGCCGGGGGCTTCGGCGCTTCGATCCGCCGCCGCGGGTGGGGACCGGGGTCACGGCCGGGGCGCCCGCCTCCGCCGGGCCGGTGACGCTAGCGGAGCGAGACTGACTGGGCCGGCGTCGGATCCGGTTCGACGACCACGGCGGTCCCGTACGCGAGGACCTCCGTCATGGCGGTGCCCATCTCGGAGGTGTCGAAGCCGACGGACAGGACGGCATTCGCCCCCAGACTCTTCGCGTGGGCTGCGAGGCGCTCGATCGCCTGGTGGCGGACCTGCTCGAGCAGCTGCGTGTAGACCTTGATCTCCCCACCGCCCCAGGCTCGGAAGAACGCCCAGATGTTCTGCCCAAGTCCTCGGGACCGGACGATCAGACCGAACGTCGCGCCGATCACTCGCGTGACCCGGTACCCCGGGACGTACGGGGTCGTTACGAGGATGAGGTCGGCGGGGGGCGCGAAGACGCTCGGGGGGGCGGGCGGGGCGGGGATCATGGCCGGGGGAACGCGCGGGCGGGCATACCGTCTTGGAGGTCAGGTGCGGGGAGAGGGATTCGAACCCACGAACTCCTACGAGACCAGACCCTGAATCTGGCGCCTTTGGCCAAGCTTGGCAATCCCCGCGCCGGGAGGTTCCTACCGGCCTGAGGTAATGAAACCTTGGTTTTGGCGTTCCGGAGCGTCCGGGGGCCGGCGTGGACTAGGCGATCCCGGAGGCCCGGGGCGCGGGGGCGGGTTCCGCGAGCACGGAGAGGGCTTCGTTCACGGTCGCCCGGTCGTGGACGATCGCCCGCAAGGCCCGGAGCATCGCCACCGGGTGATCGGATTGCCAGATGTTCCGGCCCATGTCGATCCCCTTGGCCCCCTCGGCGATCGCTTGGTGGGCGAGCTCGAGGGCGGCCCGGTCCGAGTCGAGCTTCGGTCCGCCCGCGACAACGAGCGGGACCGGGCAGCCCTCGACGACCTTCGAGAAGCCCTCGCAGTAGTACGTCTTGACGAGGTGGGCCCCGATCTCCGCGCAGACCCGGCACGCCAACGCGAGGTAGCGGGCGTCCCGCTTCTCGAGCTCCTTGCCGACCGCGGTGATCGCCATCACCGGCAGGCCCGCCTCGCCGCCGGCCTCCACGAGGCTCGCGAGGTTGACGAGGGAGTCGTGCTCGTGGGGCGCGCCGATGAACACCGATAGGGCGACGGCACTGCTGTTCAATCGGAGGGCATCCCGCACCGAGGTGGTGAGGGCCTCGTCGGAGAGGTCCTCCTTGAGGACCGTGGCCCCCCCCGAGACGCGCAGCACGATCGGGGTCGAGGCGGCCGGTTCCACCGAGGTCCGAAGGACCCCCCGGGTCAACGCGATGGCGTCGGCATAGGGGAGCAGGGGCGCGATCGTCGTCCGCGGGTTCTCCAGCCGTTTCGTCGGCCCCATGAAGTAGCCGTGGTCGACGGCCAGCATCACCGTGTTGCCCGAGCGGGCGGGGAACATGCGCGCGAGCCGGTTGCGCATGCCCCAGTCCATGGGAACCCCGAGCGCGAAGTCGAGCGGGGCTTCTTATGGATTGCCCGCGGCCTTTTCGGACGGCCGGGCCGGCACCGGCACCCGGCGGTCCTCCTTCACCCGGTTCAACACCACCTGCGTGTTGGTCCGTTCGATGTGCGGGTCCTGGAGGGCGTGCTTGACGAAGCGGTCGAGGTCCCGACGGTCGCGGAACCGGCCGATGAGCAGCGCGTCGAAGTCGCCGGTGACATCGTAGATCGCGTACGCCCTCGGATCCTTGGCCAATCGCTCCTCGACCTCGCGCAGCCGACCCTTGGAGATCCGGATCCCGATCGTCGCCGTCAGATCGAACCCCAGGGCCTCGTCGTCGAGCAAGGGGACGTACCCTCGGATCACGCCCTCGCGCTCCAGGCGCCCGACCCGGGCGATGACGGTCGTAGGCGAGACCTCGAGCCGACGCGCGATCTCGCGGTGGCTCCGGCGCGCGTCGACGTTGAGCTCCTGGAGGATGGCCCGGTCGAGGCCGTCGATGGTGGCCTTTTGTCCCATGGGCTTTAGGTATCAGCTACGAATAAATCATTTTATTCGTGATGGGTGGACATTCTTCCATTCTTCCGCCCAGTGGGTAGATGTAGGCTGAGAACGCTGGGGCGACCGGGGGAACCGGCATGGCCGAAGCTACGGAGCGGATGCGGGCAGGGACCGGGGGAGCATCGGACGGGGCGAGGGCGCGGGGCGCGTCGGCCCTCCAGCAGATCGAGGAGCACAAGCTGCGCTGGGTGGAACTGTTCTACACCGATCTCCTGGGCGGGTTCAACCACGTCCACGTCCCCGCGAACACGGTCGATGAGGATTCGTTCGCGACCGGGATCCCGAAGCTCGACGGTTCTTCCGTCAAGGGGTTCCGTGAGATCTACGAATCGGACATGATCCTGCGCCCCGACCCGGCGACGTTCGGGATCATGCCCTGGAGCGGGGAGGTCGGAGGGACGGCGCGGTTCATCTGCGACATCCATCTCGGGGTGACGCGGGAACCGTACAGCCACGATCCCCGGGGGATCGCCCGACGGGCCCAGCAGGTCCTCGCGGCGGCCGGTTACGATCGCTCCTACTGGGGGCCCGAGATCGAGTTCTTCGTCTTCGACCAGGTGCGGCTGCTCCCCTCCGCCAACGCCGTCCGGGATGCCTGGGGCGGCGCCGGCTACGAGATCGTCAGCGGGGAGGCCCCCTGGAACCTCGCCGACGGCCATGGGTCGGTCCGCTTCAAGGAAGGGTACCACCGATCCGGACCGTCCGACGCCCTCGAGGGGATGCGCAGCGAGGTGAGCAACATCCTCGCCGACTCCTTCCACGTTCGGATGGACGCCCATCACCACGAGGTCGCGACCGCGGGCCAGGGGGAGATCAACATCCGTTTCGACGATCTGATCCCGGCGGCGGACCACGTCCAGGACGTCCGGTTCGTCCTGAAATCGGTCGCCGGACGCCACGGCAAGGTCGCCTCGTTCATGCCAAAGCCGGTCTTCGGCGACAACGGGATCGGCATGCACATGAACCAGTCGATCTGGAGCGGCGGCGTGAACGCCTTCTTCGACGCCAACGACCCGTACGCCGAAGTGAGCCAGACCTGCCGATACTATGTCGGCGGCCTGCTGGAGCATGCGCGCGCCCTGTGCGCGATCGCCAACCCGACGACGAACTCCTACCGACGTCTCGTCCCGGGCTACGAGGCGCCCGTGTTCATCGCCTGGAGCCGCGCGAACCGATCGGCGAACGTGCGGATCCCCTACTACCTGAAGGGCCGACCCGAGGCGAAGCGGATCGAGTACCGGACGCCCGATTCCGCCGCGAACATCTACCTCACCGAGGCGGCCCTCGCCCTGGCGGGCCTCGACGGGATCCGCCGCAAGATCGAGCCCCCTCCCCCCGTCGACACGAACATCTACAAGCTCTCCCCGGCCAAGCGGCGGGAGCTGGGGGTCCGGGAACTGCCCGGGTCGCTCGGGGAGTCGCTCGCCTGCCTCGACTCCGACTCGGAGTTCCTCAAGCCGGCGTTCGAGACGAGCGTCCTCGACATCTACCGGGAGCTCAAGCACGACGAACAGCTCCAGCTGAACCTGCGGCCCCACCCGTGGGAGTTCTACCAGTACCTCGACGTCTGAACCGCCTCCGGGCGGGCCCTGCGCCCGGTGCCCCGGGCGGAAGCGCGGCCTCGAGGGGTCGGATCCCCTAGGGGGGCCGGGCCGAGGGCGGGAACGATAAGAGCCCGCTCGCGAGACCCGCCCCGTGCCCGACCCGATCCCGGTGCCCGCGTTCCGGATCTTCTCCCCGACGAAGCGCGTCGACGTCCTATTGTCGGACTGGAAGTCGGAGTTCGCCCCGGAACGCAGTCCCCAGGAGCACGAGCACGACCTGTACGGACGCGCCCTCGAGGAATACCGGGAGGGGGACTACGCGTTCGGCCTGTGGTGCTGGTTCGAATGTGACCGACTGACCAACGCGTTCGGCGGCAAGGTCGCCGAGGTGAGCCAGGTGGTTGGCGAGGGTCGCTACCTCGGGTTCTCCCACCGGCGGGCGATCGCCGAGCAGGTCCCTCTCGATCGCGTCTACCAGCCCCGGAAGGGCGACATGAGCACCCCTCGGCCCGAGGCGATCGTCCTCGCTCCGTACCAACGGTTGTGCGTCTACGCGGTCCGGGCGGCCGGCGGGGACGTGAAGGCCAAGGCCCAGCTCGAGATCGCCCAGAGCGAGCTCGGGGAACGGCGACGGGCCGATCCGTACCTGCGGCACTTTGAGACCTTCATGAAGCTGCTCGAGCGATCCCAACGGCCGAAGGTCGCCGGCCCGCCGTCGGGCGGCGGCTCGCCCGGCTAGACGGAAACGGTCGGGGCCGCCGGCCGCTCGACGGTGGCCTCGCCGAAGAGGCCATATCCCCCGGCGACCCGCTCGCCCTCGATGGCCGATGGGGCCGGCGCTCCGCTCTCGGACTCGGCGGCGACCGGTCCGAACGCCGAGTCCCCCCGGCCGCCATCGCCCCGATCGTTGGGTCGTGTCCTCGCCGCGATCGCGGTCGTGGCCGTGGTGGTCGTGGCCGGGATCCTGGGCGCGCTGTTCGTCACCGGGCTCGGCCCCTTCCACCGTTCCGGCCCCCCCCCGGGTCCGGTCACCTTCGCCGCGGCCCGGGCCGCGGGAGATTCGGCGGTCGCCGGTTTCGGGGCCGGGGCCTGGGACCTGGTCGGGGCGGCCTCGGCGTTGGTCCGACAGAGCGTATCGGTTCCGATCCCCACCGTGGACGGCTCGCTGAGGCCCTATCTCGGGGGCTGCGGGCTGCACTGGCTCGGTTCGGGCGCCGCGCTCTCGGTCCCCTCCTTCTCGGGGGACGCCGGGGCGGGGATCGCGCCGATCTGGGAACTCGTCTATCGCAACGGCTCTCCGGGAGGCTCGGGACTCCTGTTCGTCTCGGTCCTCAACGGGAGCGCCCAGCTGACCGCCTCCCTTCCGAGCACCGGGGCCTGCGCGACCCCGGCCGCGCTCTCGTCGGCCCTCGTCGCGCTCCCGACCTCGATCGTCGACTCCCCGAAGGTGATCGCCGCGGCGGACGGAGCGGGGGGATCCGCCTTCCTCGCGGCGCATCCGACGGCGACCGTAACGATGGCCTTGAACGGGGAGTTCCACCTCTTCACCCTCGTGACCCCCTCGGTCTGGACGGTGGCGTACTCGCTGTGCGCCTTCCCCCCGACGGCGACCTCGATCGAGCCGGAGTTCAACGCCACGGTCGACCCCACGACGGGCCTGGTCGGTTCCGCGCAGACCGTTTCCGAGAACTGCACCACCCTGGCCCCGGCGAACACCGGCCGCACCGCCCCCATCCCCCTGAACGAATCGCTGTCGTGGTCGATGGCGACCACCGCGGCGTCCGGAGGGGGCCACTGGGCGAACGCCTCGGTCGCCACGGCGAGCCATGGGATCCGGTTTGGAAATCTGTCGATCTCGGTGAACCCCGCCTCCGGAACCCTGCGGCCGAGCGCTTCGTGGAGCCTTTGGGCGGACTCGGTCTCGGGAAGCCACCTCGCGGAGTACAACCTCACGACCGGCCGCTGCATGTCCGGAGCCGACGTGCCGATCTCGGCGACCGATGCGTTGACGCTGTTCAGCGCCTCCACCTCGTTGTCGATGGGTTCGTTCTTCGTCGTCGGATCCGGCGAGGTGCAGGGGTTCGAGCAGATCGTGATCCCCTGAACCATCCCCCAGCGCCATGGCGGCGGCCGCCGCGGTCGACCGCGAGGGTTGAAACGCTCCCGACGCTCGCTCCGGCACGGCGCGGTTCCTCGTGCGATTCGGCTACGACGGGTCGGGGTTCGACGGTTGGGCCCGCCAACCGGGACGTCGGACGGTCGAAGGGGAGATCCGCGAGGGCCTGGTCCGCCTCGGGATCGTCCCCGACGCGTCGGGCGCCGAGCTTTCGGTCGGCAGCCGGACCGATCGGGGGGTACACGCCCGGGCGAACGCCCTCGTGCTCCGGGTGCCGATTCCCGGCGACGCGCTATTGAAGGCGCTCAACGGCATCTCCCCCGAGATACGATTCACCCGGGCGTGCGAGGTCGCCGAGTCGTTTCGACCGCGTTCGGCGCGGTTCCGTTGGTATCGATACTTCGAGCGTCCGTCCCGGGCCGTCCCCCCGAGTTGGGCGCGCGCCGCCGCCGCGCTCGTCGGTCGGATCGACATCCGGTCGTTCGCGCGATCGGTCCCGCCCGGGCGCCCCGTGTGGAGGACCCTGGATCGGGTGCAGCCTCGCGTCGCCTCCGGATGGCTCGTCCTCGATGTGCAGGCCCGCGCCTTCGCCTGGGGGATGGTCCGAAAGATCGTCGCGGCCGTTCGCGAGGTCGAGGCCGGTGGTCTCACCCTGGCGGCGCTGTCGGAGGCGGCCCACGGGGCGCGACCGATCCCCCTCCCGATGGCCGACCCGGCCCGTCTCGTTCTGTGGGAAACGGGCTATCCGGTCGACTGGCGCTGGGAGGATCGCGCGCTGCGCCGCCACCAGGATCGCTACCTCCGAGAGGAGGTCGTGCGCGCGGGGGCCCGGACGCGGATCCTGAGGGCGGTTGCGACCTCCCATGCCGTCGACCGCCGGGCCGCGCGCCGCGGGCCCGGTCCCCGGCGATGACCCGGGTGCGCACCGTCGCCACGCACCAGGTCGTATCGTCGACCTTCCCGCGGCCGGTGACCGAGGCCGACGAGCTCGGCATGGCGATCGGAAAGGCGATCGACACCGCGCTCGGGCGGTACAGCCACGAGGCGAGCCGGGGTCGTCGACCGGGGGTCGCGGCGACCGTCGAGTTCGGCATGTCGGAGTTCGACGCCCTGCGGCGGGAAGCGGACCTGGTCCTCGCCGAGGCCCTGGTGATCGAGGTGCGCCGGGAGATCGAGGGCGTGATCCGGGCGTTTCGCGGAAGCGTGCTCTTCGGCCTCGAACGCCCCCGCTCCCGCCTCATCCTGATCGGGGAGGCCACCGGCATCTACGCCCAGCCGGACTACTGGGATCGGCGCCACGCGTTCTTCGAGATGAAAAGCTACCGCGCGATCCCACCGCCCCCCGACGTGGCCTTGCAGATGGCGCTCTTCCATCTCGCCTTCCCGGGACTGCGGGGATCGCTCGTCGGGTTCGATCGGCACGCGGATCCCGTCTCGGTCCACCTCGCCGAGGTGCCGGCGCCGACCCCATCGGAGAGGGCGCGGCTGCTCCGCATCGCCCATCGGTGCGCCCTCGAGATCGGCGTCGAGAAAGTCCTCGAATACGTCGATGCCCCTGTGGTCCGCTACGCGCTGCCCCCCGACGCGATTCGGGATGCGTCGCACTCCGACGCGGCCCCCTCGGACCCGACGGCTCCGGGGGCGGACCGCCCGCAGGCGCCTTGAGCGATCCATCGTTGCCGGCCGCTCGATGAACGTGCGCATCGGTTGCTCCTCCTGGACCTCGGACGCGTGGTGGGGGCGGGTCTATCCGACTGATATGAAGGAGGGCGACCGGCTCGGTCGGTACGCGAGCCTGTACGATACCGTGGAGGTCGACTCCAGCTACTATCGCGCACCCTCGGCGTTCCTCGTCCGCCGCTGGGCCTCGGTGACCCCCGAGGGGTTCCTCTTCGCCCTGAAGTTCCCCCGGGACCTGCTCGATCCGAAGAAGCCGGTGAACCACGCCGACATCGGCGCGTTCCTGGAGAACTGCCGCCTCCTTGGTCCGAAGCTCGGCCCGATCCTCCTCCAGTTCCCGCCCTGGGTGAAACCGGGGCGGGCCGAGCCGTTCCTTCGAGCGCTGCTCGCGGCGCTGGACCCGGGCTTGCGGTACTCGGTCGAACTTCGCGACGCCGGCTGGTTCCGGGGACCGACTTGGAAGAACCTCGCCGCAGAACTCGGCGACCGTCGGATCGCCCTCACCTGGTCGTACCTCACCTATGTCGACGTCCCCCCGGAACTCACCTCCGATTTCGTCTATCTCCGGTTTATCGGGGACCACACGACCGTCCCCGACGCGACCCACGGCGAGATCCGGATCGACCGGACCCCCGAGCTCAAGCGGTGGGTCCTTCGACTGAAGGAGGTCGACGAGACGATCCACGACATGTTCGCCTTCTTCAACAACCATTTCGCCGGGTTCGCGCCGGCCTCGGTGAATGATTTTCGTCGCGAGCTCGGCCTCCCGATCGTCCAGTACGAGCCGCCCGATACCCGCCGTGGGGAGGGCGTCCAAAGGCGGCTCGAGACCGGTTGAGCCCCCCCGGCGGGGCCCCGGGGCCCGTTCGACGGGAGCCGCAGGGCCCGTCCGCTTCGCGCCGGGTCGCGCGAGGGCCGGGGCCATCCCGAAGGGCTCCGGGGATCCCCGAAATCCGTGAGAGGGGAGCGAGCCGGTAGGACGCCGTGCGGAAGTGCTCCCGGCGGGATTCGAACCCGCGTTACGGGGTCGAAGGCCCCGAATCCTTGACCGGACTAGACTACGGGAGCAGCCGAGGGCCCCGGGGGCCGGCCTCCTAAACCGTTTGGGGTCAACCGACGCGTTCCCATCGCTCGAGCCGCTGGACCGCGGAGAGGGTCGAGCCCCGCTGGATCTCCTCGCGGACCCGGTTCTCGTGCTCCCGGACATCGAGGGCCCGGTTCGCGACCTCCTGCGCGCGCTCCCGCGGCACGACGACGAGGCCGCTCGCGTCGCCGACGATCCAGTCTCCCGGGCGGATCCGCTGGCCCCCGACCGTCACCTCGACGCCGATCTCGCCGTGGCCCTTGGGCTCGCCCGCGTTCGGCGAAACGCTCCGCGCGAACACCGGGAATCCGAGCGCCAGGATCTCGTCGAGGTCCCGCACCGCCCCGTCGATGACGACGGCGGCCACCCCGCGGCCGTGCGCGCTCCAGGAGGCGAGCTCCCCCCAGATCGCCGTCGTGCCCCCCCCGGCGTCGATGACGATCACGTCGCCGGTCGACGCCCGGTCGATTGCCTCGACGGGCTTCGCCCAGTCGCCGTCGCGGGTGACGACGGTCACCGCCGGGCCCGCGATGCGAACCGTCGGATCCTTCAGGTGGGGCCGGAGGCCGTGCAGGGCCCCTTTCCGCTGGAGGGCGTCGGTGACGTTCGGCGTGGAGACCCTCCGGAACGCCTCCCGGATCTCCGTTGGGCCGTACCGGTGGAACTCCTCGGTGGGGACCCCGACCCCGGTCGCGATCGCCTCGCGGATCCGCTGGGTGGCGGCGCCGATGTCCGCGCTCTTGGTGATCGCGCCCCCGATGATCAGGATCCGGGCGCCGGCGCGGACCGCCTCGGCCACCGTCTCGGAGTTGAGGCCCCCCGCGACGGCCACCGGGATCGGGCAGGCCGACGCGAGCTCGGCGAGCTTCTCGAACGGCGTGCGTCCGGTCATCTGCATGTCGATCCCGACGTGCCAGCAGACCGCCGTGGCGCCGAGCTCCGCGGCGCGCCGGGCCCGCAGGATCGGATCGGCGACGTTGAGCAGGTCGACGACCACCTCGGCCCCGTACTTCTCGCCCCCTCGGACGGCGTCGGCGATTGTTTCGTCATCGGAGGCCCCGAGGACCGTCACGAGGTCCGCCCCGGCCTTCGCCGCGATCTCCACCTCGAACGCGCCGGTGTCCATCACCTTCATGTCGGCGACGATCCGCTTCCCCGGGAACGCCTTCTTGAGCGCCCGCACGGCGTCGAGTCCTTCGCTCTTCAGCAGCGGGGTGCCCGCCTCGACCCAGTCCGCCCCCCCGGCGACGGCCTCTGTGGCGGCCTGCAGGGCCCTCGGAAGGTTCTCGAAGTCGAGGGCCACTTGGAGAACGGGCCGATCGAGCCGCATCGTCCGACCGATGGGACCGGGGTATAAACCGTCCGGTCCGTCGCCTCCCGATGGGCCCCGAGGCGTCCGGCCGCGGCCACGTCCGCGTGGTGCTCGGGGACGCCCGCGAGCTCCCGACCGTACCCCCCGCCTCGGTCGAGCTGGTCGTGACCAGTCCGCCGTATCCGATGATCCCCCAGTGGGACGGCCTGTTCCGCCAGTGGGGGGCCGAAGGGTTCGACGCGATGCACGCCCATCTCGCCCGGGCGTGGGCGGCGTGTCGGACCGCGCTCGTGCCGGGCGGCATCCTGGCGATCAACATCGGCGACGCCCTGCGGTCCGTCGACGGAGAGTTCCGTCTGTGGCCGAACCACGTCCGTGTGACCCTCGAATGCCAGGCGCTCGGTCTGCGGCCGCTGCCGTACATCCTGTGGAAGAAGCCGACGAACCGGCCGAACGCCTTCCTGGGGTCCGGGTTCGAGCCGCCGAACGCCTACGTGACGCTCGACTGCGAGTTCCTCCTGATCTTCCGGAACGGTCCGTTGCGCCGCTTCCCCCCGAAGGACCCCCGGCGGCGCGCGAGCCGCTACTCGAAGGCGGAGCGGGACGTGTGGTTCTCCCAGGTTTGGACCGGGATCCGCGGCGTTCGGCAGGGGGCCGAGGGGGATCGGAACGCGGCGTTCCCGTCGGAGATCCCCGAACGGCTCGTCCGGATGTTCTCGGTCGTCGGGGACACCGTGCTCGATCCGTTCGCGGGGACGGGCACGACCCTCTGGGCGGCCGCGCGTTGGGGGCGCCATGCGATCGGCGTCGAGATCGACCCCGTCCGGTACGGGCGCCTCAAGGAGCGCGCGGCGCGGACGGACGTCTGAACTACGGGGGCGGCGGGGTCTGCCGGGAAGCGACCTCCTCCCGGACGGCGTTCCACAGGTAGGCGAGCGCATGGTCGCTCAGCCGGTCGAGGTGGAGCAACAGGTAGTGCAGGTAGATCCGCTCGGGACGGGTCGAAGGACCGGGCCGATGGGGCGGCCGGCCGGGCTCCGGCGGTTCCGGATCGGCCCGGACGCCGGCCAGGGTCGCCAGGTGATGCTCCCGCGTCGCCCCGTGCAGCGCGCGCCCGACCGACCGGGTGAGCGGGGGATAGATCCGGGCCACCGGGTCGAGCTCCTCGGCCGGCTCGCTGCCCTCGGCCTCCTTGCGGGCCCCCGGCGCGCCGTGGCCGGCCGCGCTCGGCCCGGCCGATCGCCCCCCCGAACGGGGGGGCAGCGTTTCGACCACGACCGGTCCGTACTGGGCGAGCTGGGCCGCCGTCGGCCCGCCGTTCTGAAAATCCTCGATCGGCCGGCCACCGATCTCTTCGGCGATCCGCCGGATGCTCCAGGTGTCCCGGCGCTTCGGGGGGGCCGCGGCGGTCGCTGCGCCGTCCTCCACGGCCCGGAGGGCGGAGGTTTCGAGAGATAAACTCGCGGTTCGATTGGAGGTCAGGGGGCGCCCGGGGCCCGATCGGCCTCGGTGGGGACGCTCGTCCCCGTCAGGAATTCGTACTCCGGCGTCGAGGCGACGATCGCGATCGGCAGGTGCGCGGGCCCGAACCGCAGCAGGCCTTCGGAGTAGCCGGCCTCCTTCGGGAGACGGGCCCGGGGCAGCCAATCGCACTCCGCGTCGGTCAGGTGGAAGAACCGCCGGGCCGCCTCGGAGACCTCCGGCAGGCGCAGCAGGAGCGTGGCCCGCAGGTTGCGCAGGAGTGATCGGCCGCTCTCCTCCCGGAGGAAGTCGTCGGGGTTCTGGCTCGCGATGAGCAGTCCGGCGCCGCGGTGCCGAACGTGGCGAACGAGGCGATCGAGGTAGACGGCGGTCGCCGGATGGCGGGCCAACAGGTGCGCCTCGTCGACGAGGATGAGCTTCGGGCGGTCGGAGAGCCCGAGCCGTCCGTACAGGCTGTCCAATAGGAACGCGAGGAAGAAGGGAAGGTGGGCCTCGGCCGCCCCCGACAGGTCGAAGACGATCGGCGTCGTCGACCAGTCGAGGGTGGTCGGGCCGTCGAGGTGCCGGAGCGATCCGGTCCGGAACACCTCGAGCAGCCCGTGGAGCCGGCCGGGGGCGCCGGGCCGTCGCTCGATCTCGGCGATCAGATCGGACAGGACCGGCGCGGCGCCGCTCCGCTCGTACGAGGCGGCCACGGCCGTGTCGAGCGCCGCGGCCTCCTCGTCGGCCAGGCTCGGGAAGAGCGCGCGCAGCGTCGCGGAGACCCGGGCGATCTTCTCAGCCCGGTCGAAACCCGGGTGGCCCGGGTCGAGCGGGTTGATGCGGGCCGACGAAGGATCGGCGGGCCGGACGACCTGCCCGCCGGTCGCCCCGGCGAGCCGACCGAACTCCCCGAGCGGGTCGATCGCGTAGAGTTCGGTCTCCGGCCGCATCCATCGGCTGCGCATCAGCAGGAGCGACCCCGCGAACGACTTTCCCGAGCCGGTCGTCCCGAAGATCCCCCAGGAGTGGCTCGCATGGCGCCATCGGTCGAGGACCACCGGCGCCGCGTCGTCGAGGAGCAGCCCGACGAGGACGCCGCCGTCCTCGACCACCGCCTCCTCGACGAACGGGAAGAAGGCGGCCACCCCGTCGGTCGAAAGCGTGTGCCAGTACCCCGGGGGGCGCGGCTCGGTCCCGGCCAGGTCCGGGGTCCCGACGGCCGGCCCGGCTTCGAACCGGGGCACCCGGGCCCGGAAGCCGAGGCTGGCCAGACGTCGCAGCAGTTCGGACCGACGGCGTTCCGCCGCCCTCCGGGACGGCCCCTCGGCGTGCAATGAGAGCCCCACCCGGAACAGCTCCTCCGATCCCGACGCGACCTGCCGGGCGAGTTCCCGGGCGCTCGCCGCCTCGAGTTCCAGGTCGGCGGTCTGGGCCGTCGCGCTCGGCTGGGCCTCGGCAAGTTCGGCCTCCGCCACCGAACCCGCCCCCTCGAGCAGCGCCAGCGAGCGGGCCCGCGCGACCCGGTGGACCTGCATCCGGATCCCCGAGGCGCCCGAGGGGGCCAGCAGCCGGCCGAGGAAACCGAACGGGACCTCCTTGGGAAGCTCCGGAAGGACGATCGGCAGGTCGAACCCCCGCGCGTGGGCGACCCAGCTCGCCCCCTCGATCTCGCGTCCGCGCATCCGTTCAGCCCCCGAAGGCCGGCCGAGATTGGGCGACGGCCGCGACGAGCGCCGACGTGGCGCCCAGCACGGCCGCCCGGAACAGCGCCATCGAGCCCGGGGCCGTGAGAAAGAACGTCCACCCGATGAGGGCGGCCGCCAGGGCCACCCATCCGATCGGACGACGCCACGCCGCCGCGCGGCGCTTCCCGACGACCAGTCCGCCGAGGAGCGTCAAGGCGCTGAGCGCGGCCGTCATCCCGGAAAAGAACGGCCATCCGATCGAGGCGAGGCCCGCGAGCGCGGCGAGGGTGCCGGCCGTGGCGACCGGGTCGATCGAAGGGGGGGCCGAAGGCCCCGGACGTTTCATCGACGACCTCCCGGGGGCCAACCCATCTCCTCGGCGGCCCGTTCGAGGGCCCGCCCGCCCAACCGATCGGCGCGAACGCCCATCGAGGCCAGGCTCTGGGCGAACGCCCGGGTCCGCGACTCCAGCCGATCGACGGCACCGGCGTCGGCGCCCGGCTCGAAGAGGAGAACGCCCACCCGACGCATCCGGCGCCGGGCGAGGAGGAGCTTCGTCATCTCCCGGTACCCGGCCCGGGCGCTCTCTTCGGGGGCGCCCAGGGGGGTGCTCCCGGGAACGAACGCGGCGACGGAACGTAGGGCGCGGCTGCCGACGTCCAAATGGAACCCGAGGTCGAGGGAGCGCAGAAGCTCTCGGTACCGCTCGAACAGCGCCCGGGCATCCGACGGCGGCAGGAAACGGATCGGGACGCCCTCGGCGACGAGCATCGAAGCGACGAACGGCCCGGGGATCTCGAGGGAGCCGGTGCCGAGCCGTCGGGAGGGCGCCGGCGCGGGCCCTCGAGAGGCGGCGCGATGCCGGCGCCACCGATACCGAAGGTAGTCGCCGACCTGGTCGTCGAACCCTTTCCAGTCCGGTCGCACGACGCAGAGCAGGAAGCCCGCCCCGAGGATGGGGAGCCAGGCGACCGCGCCGCCGACCGGAACGACGAGGGCGCCCGCGGCGGCGTAGGCGGCGAAGCGCATCGCCTCGCGCGCCGAGGGGAACGGGCCGAGCCGCATCCTCCGGTCCAGGCGCCGGGGGATGGGGATCGGGGGGAGGACGGCGTCATCCTTCATCTCACATCAGCTCCCGGATCGTGGGCGGGAAGCGGCGGTAGATCGGATCGTCGAACTCGGACGGCTCCTCCCGGAACATCCGGGTCGCCGGGAACCGGGATCCCACCGAGGTCCGGCCGTGCGCCACGTGCCGGAAGAGGTGACCGGCGCCCCTGCCGAGTAGCTCACCGAAGGCGAGGGGGATCGCCCCCGGTAGGGCGGTGCGACCGAACGCGCCCACGGAGCTCGAGAGTCCGCCCAGAGCGCCGCCCGAGGCCTTCGGGCCGCGCGTCTCCGACAAGGGCCGCGCGTAGCTGGTCGCGCCGAGGGAGGCGATCGAAAGCCCGCGCTGGACCCCCTGGGTGAGCACGCCCGAGGCGCTCGGGAAGCCGAGCTGCCCGAGCTGCGTCCCCGCGACGGACAGGAGCGAGGGGCTCGCGAGGGCCAGGGTAAGATACGAGACGACGAGCAGGATCGAGGGGGCGCCCACGGCGAGCTCGAGCGGGATCACGAGCAGGCAAGGGAGGAACGCGGCCTCGGCGAACAGAAACCAGGCGCGTCGAGTGAGGGTGCGAAGGCCCGGGAGGGCGCCGGCGAGGGTGAGCATCGGGAGGACCACGATCAGGAAGGCGAGCAGGGCATCCCGCAGCGCCACGGCGATCGCCAGCAGGAGGACGAGGGAGAACAGCACGAAGGAGACGATGAAAGCGAGCGCCCCGTTGTCCCAACTGAACGATAGCGCGCCGGGTCCGGTGAGGTTCTGCCAGCTCTGCCAGGCGCCGCCGTCGAATCCCGCGACCATCGGGTAGATCGACCCGGCGAGATCGAGCACGGCCCCCGCGACCGGGACGGCGAGGTTCGCGAGGACGACGTAGACGACGAGCCGAGGCACGGCCCCCTCCAGACGCAACGCCTCGCGGCCGAGGAACGAGCGGCCGAGATAGAGCAGGCCGAGGCCGATCGCGATCAGCACGATCGCCGGATCGACGAGATGCACGACGAGAAAGTTCGAGAAATCGATCGACCGCGCGAAGAACGAACCGCCGCTCCCGGGGAACGGGGGAAAGAGCGCGCCGGGCGCCATCTCGGGGACGAGCAGCCCCTCGTACGTCGGTCCGGTGATCGTCTGGAGGATCACCGTCAGGCCGCTGAAGATGGAGAAGAGGATCGACTGGATGATCGGGTCGAGGGGGCTCGACATGCGGACCCTACGCCCCGGTCAGGATCCACTGGGCGAGTCCCCAGACGATCCCGCTCAGCGCGGCGGAGAAGATGACCGTCCCGATGAGCGCGTCGCGGGCCCGGTCCTTCGCCTGCATCTTCTTCGAGACATCGTTCGAGAACCAGCTCAGGGCGACGCGCGCCCAGGCGATGGCGAGGATCGTCCCGCCCGCGGCCCCGAGGAGCGTCACGATGCGGGAAAGGGCGGCCGAGAAGTTCCCGACGACGCTGGCGTTGCCGGAGTCGACGGCCGACGGGCGATCCCCGGCCGTCGGCCCCCCGAGAGGGGACATCGGACCGGATCCGGCGAAGCTCCCAAGCCACACCAGGCACGCCACCACGACCGAGGCGGCGACCGGACCCCCGCCCGCGGCGCTCATGGTTCCCTCCCCGACGTCGGGGGCGGCGGCGATCCCCCGACCCATCGGACGAGCGCGGAACCCTCCTCGGAGCGGTCGACGCGGACCTTGCCGGCCGTCTCGAGGGACCGCACCGCGGCTTCGAACTCCCCGGTCGAAAGTCCTTCCGATTCGGCGAGCAGCTGCAAGGCGGCGAGCTCGGTCCCCTCCGGATCACGAAGGAGGCCGGCGACGGTCTCGGCGTTGCGGTTCGACGAGGGCGCGGGGCTCCCCCCACGTTGGCGTCGCCGGCGCCATTCCCAAGCGAGCGCGACGGCCCCGAGGGCCAGGACGACCGCAAGGCCCACCGGGGCCACCCAGGCGGCCCCGGCGGTCCCACCCTTCGGGGGGGCCGAGGGGGGAGCCGGACTCCCGGAGGGGGGGTCGGCGGCCGCGGAGGCGGGAATCCCCGGGTCGAGGAACAAGGTGGCGATCGCGGTCGCCTGCCCATTGAGGAGGTCCACGACCGTGAGCCGGACCGTCAGGAATCCTACCGTCGTCGGGTGGGCCACCCAGAGGATCGGCCCGGCCGATGGGATCGATCCACTCGCCTGCTCCCCGTCGGAGAGCGTCCAGGAGTACTCGTACGGGCCAAGGCCCCCGTCGACCGTGCCGGATAGGTTCAAGGGGGCCCCCGACGCCGGGGCCCGGGTCCCGATCGCGAGGACCGGGGCGAGCGGAGGATAGACTCGGAACGTCGTCTCGGCCACCAGGAGGACCCCCGCCGAATCGGCGATCTGCAGACGCACCGTGGCGTTCCCCCAAGCGGCGAACCGTCCCGACCACGCGATCGTTCCCGAGGTGCCCACGCTGCCGTTCGCCCCGGTCACGTTCGAGACCGGCAGGCTCGACTGGGCGGTCCACGAGAACGGAGGCGTGCCTCCGTCCACGAGCCCGGTCGCGAGGGCGACCGATCCCGCATCGATCGCCGGCTCGACCGCGACCAGGAGGGCCTGCGGCCGGGGATGGACGACCGCGACGATCGCGTCGATGGTGGAGGCGGCGGACCAACGGTCCGTGACGGTCGCCCGGATCCAGGCGTAGCCCGGGGCGTCCTGGGTCGTGGCGACCTCGAACGTCCCCGGACCGGCGAGGACGCTCGACGACGCCGGACCGTCCGGGAGGGGGCTCCAATCCAGCGTGAACGGAGGGAAGCTGCCGTTCACCTCCATCGTCAGGGGGATTGGCAGGCCGGCATCGGTCGCTCCGATCGCCGAGCTCACGGCGATCGACGGCGCGTCGCCCACCCCGACGGAGGCCGACGCGCTGGCGACGTCCCCGAAGCCGTCCTCGGCCGTGACGTGCGCTTCGACCGACCCGGAGGCCGGCGCGAACAGGGTGATCGTGCGATTGCTCCCGTCGACGCCGAGCGAGTCGTTCCATTGGTATCGAAACTCCGAACCCCCGCCTCCGCTCGGGATCGCCTCGAGGAGGAACGGCGCGTTCGGTTCGACCGAGGCGCCGGGCAGCTGGATCGCCACCGACATCGAGAACAGGCCGGCCTCGACCCGGAACCGGTCGGTCTCGGCGGGCCACCCCGGGGCCGCCGGATTTGCGGTCGAGTGGCGCTCGGCCCAGGGGAACGCGGGGAGCACCGGCAGGGCGGCCAGCAGCGCGAAGGCCAGGATCGGCAAGATCGATCGAACGCGTGGATTCGTCGGTTTCGGGCAGCGTGTGCGCACAGCAACCACCGGTTCGAACGACCGAAGGTCGGGTATTTTGGGCGAATCCGCCCGGTGAACGTTGAACGATGGACTACGGGCCGACGGGGACCGCGAGATGGTCCCGGGCGAACGGGGCGAGGTCGACCTCCGGACCGGCGGCGAGACCGGCCTCGTGGAGGTGTCGCCGCGCCTCCGCCAGCACCGAGCGCGTACTGCGGGATTGCGAGACGGAACGAACCTTCAGCATCAACAGACCCCGGCCGGACCGATCGAGGCAGGCGCTCGCATTCTCCCCGAAGACCCGGGCCTGCGAGCGCTGGGCGATGTCTTGGTAGAGGAGGTCCACGATCCCGACGTCCGCGGCGTAGCGCTCCGGGAGCTGGGCGTCCGCGAGGATCGGCAGGAGGTTCTCCCGGTGGCGGGCGAGCTCGAGCAGAGGGGCGAAGGAGAGCGGGCTCTTCTCGATCACGAAGATCGGGATGCCCGGGAGCAGATCGGACAGATGGCTCACCGTGGTGCCGTGCGATCCCCCGAGGTACAGGACGGACCGGACCCCTTCGAGGATTGTGGTTTTTCCCCCCTTTAGGAGGTACGCCGCGAGCTTCGAGCGGAACGGGTCCCACCGGCGGAACTCGGCGTCCGGCTCCCGAACGATCTCCTCGCCGTAGACGCGCGTGCCCGGGGTCGCGTTCTCCGTGTAGAGGTCCCGGCCCTTCCGGAACAGATGGGGGAGATCGGTGGGGTCCATGTTCGCCCGCTAGTCGAACGCCGCCACGAGCTCGACCTCGACCGGGGCCCCCAGAGGGAGGGCCGCGACGCCTACGGTCACGCGTGCCGGCCGGCCCGCCTCCCCGAAGACCTCGACCAGGAGGTCGGACGCCCCGTTGGCGACCTCGTGGGGCCGATCGAACCCGGGGGAGACGGCCACGTAGACCACGAGTTTGACGATCCGTCGGACCCGGTCGATCGAACCGAGGGCGGCGGCGAGCGCCCCGAGCGCCTTGAGCGCTCCGAGGCGCGCGACGTCGCGGGCCCGGGCCGGATCGACGTCGCGGTCGACCGAGCCCGGATGAAGCGCCTTCTCCCCGTCGGTAACGATCTGCCCCGAGACCCACGCGAGCCCGCGGTCGGCGACCACGGGGAGGTACGATCCGATCGGCCGGCCCGGGGCGGGCAGCACCAACCCGAGCCCGCGTAGCCGCTCGCTCGCGGGAACCGCCACGCCGGGGCCAGCCGGGCCGAGTCCAAAAGCGCTCGTGGTCCTCGGCAACCTATATTTCACGCCGCGTCGCTCCTTCCAGTATGGCGTCGTTCTTCAAGCGATTCCGCCGGAAGGACGAGGCGGAGGCGGCGGAACCCGCTCCCGCCCCGCCCCCCCGGCCCGCTCGTCCCCCGGTCGCCGCCCCCCGGGAACGGGACGGTGCGCCCAAGCGGCCGGGCCCTCGAGGGCCCCCGGGGACCGCCCCGAATCGGACGGGGCGGCCGGGCCCCGCTCGAGCGGGGCCCCCTCGGCCGGGGCCCCCGGCGGCCGGCGCTCGCCCTCCCCGGCCCGCCCGGGCGAGACCCCCCGCCCCAGCGCCCACGGCGCCCGAACCGCCCGCGCCGCCCACCCCCGAAGCTCCGGTCGACCAGCCTACCCCTCCGGTCTCGGAACCGGGCCCTCTCCCGCCCATCGAAGAGTTTCGTCCGGCCTCGTCCGCGACGGCGCCGCCCCCCGGCCCCACCGCGGTCCGGCCTCCTCTCCCCTCGGTCCAGAACCCCTCGACCCCCCGCGAGTTCGGGGGTCGGTCGATCGAGCAATGCTTCGTCTGTGGATCAGAGATGAACGGATCGTACTGCGCCACCTGCCGGATGACGTGGATCGAGTGAACGGTCCGGGTTCGACGGCCCCTCGGGCCGCCATAGCGGCCCTCGGCGAGTCGGCCCGACGAGCGGGCCTGGGGGATCCATGAGCGAACGGGACCCCGCGAGCTCGTCGTTCGACGCCCTAGAACGGTCGGTCGTCGACCACGTCTTCGCGCTGCAGCCCGGCTACGCAGTGTTCCTCGGCCTCCACGAGTACGACGGGCGGCTCCCGGATTACTCGAGCGGCTTCACCGATCCCTGGCTGTCCGAGGCGGACCGGCTGACCTCCCGGGTTCATTCGGTGCCGGCCGCCGAGCTCGATCCGGGCCGGGCGATCGACCGGAGGTTGCTCGACCTCCTCATCGCCAGCCCGGTGTTCGACTTGCGAGAGTCGCGGGACCTCGAGCGGAACCCGATGGCCTATCTCGGGGCCCTTTCGATGACATCGTACATGGTCCGGGAGTACGCGCCGGCGACCCACCGGGTGCGGGCGATGATCGAGACCCTCCGGGAGGTCCCTCGCCTGCTCGAAACCGGTCGGCGCCGGCTCGATCGGAAGCTCCCGAAACCGTTCCTGGAGCTCGCGATCTCCATCGGATCCGGCCTCACCAGTCACTTCCTCGAGGCGGAGGCGTTCGCCGCGCAGCAGGCCCCCGAGCTGCGTGCGCAGGTTGCCGACGCGGCGGAACCGGCCGGCGGCGCCGTCCAGGATTTCCTCGCGCGCCTCCGGGAGGAATGGATGCCGAACGCCATCGACGAGTTCGCCCTCGGTCCGGAGCGCTACCAGACCCTCCTGTGGGTCCGCGAAGGGATCCGGGCGCCGTTCGCCGAGATGCTTTCGGAGGGCCAGGAGGACCTTGTGCGCAACCAGGCCCGCCTCGACGAGATCGTGCGGGGGGCCGGGGCCGGCGGTTCGGTCGACGCCGCCCTTGAGCCGCTGTACCTCGACCATCCGAGCGCCTCCGAGCTCGTCCCGACGGCCCAACGGTTCGTGGCGGAGACTCGGGAGTTCGTCCGGGCCCACGACCTCGCGACGATCCCGGAGCCGGATACCTGCCGCGTCGAGGAGACCCCATCGTACGGGCGGGCCCTTTCGACCGCCAGCATGAACCCGCCCGGCCCCTTCGACACGAAGGGCGACGAGGGGATCTACTTCGTCACCCCGGTCGACCCGGCCTGGTCGCCCGAACGCCAGGAGGAGTGGCTGCGCTCGCTGAACCGTCCGATGCTGCGCAACATCACCGTCCACGAGGTCTATCCGGGCCACTACCTGCAGTTCCTCCATCACCGTCGCGCCGCCGCGACCCTGGCGCGTCGCGTCTTCATGTCGAACTCCTTCACCGAGGGCTGGGCGCACTACTGCGAGCAGCTCGCGATCGAGACCGGGCTGGGCGCGGGCAGCGCCCACGCGGAGATCGCGCAGCTCCACGATGCCCTCCTGCGCGACTGCCGATTGATCGTCTCCGTCGGACTGCACACCGGTGGGATGAGTCTCGAGGAGGCGACGCAGGTCTTCCAGCGGGAGGGCCATTTCGAGCGGCTGCCGGCCGAGCGCGAGGCGATGCGGGGTACGTTCAACCCGGAGTACTTTTGCTACACGCTCGGCAAGCTGGCGATCCTGCGGGCCCGGCACAAGCACCTCGGAGGGGGCGACCGGCCGTCGCTCGGCCGCTTCCACGACCGGTTGCTATCGTTCGGTGCGCCGCCGGTCGGCATGCTCGACGAACTGCTCGGCTGACGGCGCGGGGGTCCCCCGCGCGCGGGGGCCCCGGAGGCGACGGGCGGGGAACCTTGCCCCGATCCCCGGGGTCGGGCCGTCGGAGTTCAAATAGGGCGCACCCGATGGGACCGGGTCGCCGCTTCGGAGGGTCGGATCGATGAAGATCGTCATGGTGCTGTACCCGGGTGGGGCGACCGCGCAACAGAACCCGCAGATCCTCGGGGCGGCCGAGAACGCGCTCGGCCTGCGGCCCTACCTGGAAGCCGCGGGACACGAGCTCGTGGCCCTGACCGACAAGGAACGGGATCTCGATCGGGAGTTGCCGAGCGCCGACGTCCTCGTCACGACGCCGTTCTGGCCCGCCTATGTCACCCGGGCCCGCATCGCCGCCGCTCCGAAGCTGCGTCTCATCCTCACGGCGGGCGTCGGCTCGGACCACGTCGACCTCGCGGCCGCGGCCGAGCGGGGGATCACGGTGGCCGAGATCACCGGCTCCAACGTTGTGAGCGTCGCCGAGCACGCCGTGATGCAGATCCTCGCGCTCGTGCGGGATTACCTGCCCGGCTACCAGCAGGTGGTCGAGGGGAAGTGGGACATCGCCGCCGCGGTCGCGCGCTCCCACGACCTCGAAGGGAAGGTCGTCGGGATCGTCGGGGCCGGTCGCATCGGCCAGCGCACCGCCATCCGGTTGAAAGGGTTCGACGTCGAGGTCCTGTACTACGACTTCCGTCGGCTCACCACCGCCGAGGAGTATACCCTCGGCATCCGGTACGCGCCCCTCGACGAGCTCGTGCGAAGGTCCGACGTCATCACCATCCACTGCCCCCTGACCCCGGAGACCGACGGACTGTTCGGCCGGACCCGGCTCGCCGCGATGAAGAAGGGCGCCTGCCTCGTCAACACGGCCCGGGGGAAGATCGTCGATACGGCGGCGCTCGTCGAGGCGATGCGCAGCGGCCACCTCGCCGGTTACGCGGGCGACGTCTGGTACCCGCAGCCGGCCCCTCCCGACCACCCGTGGCGGTCGATGCCGCACCACATGCTCACCGTGCACGTCTCGGGCACCACCCTCGAGGCGCAGCGGCGATATTCCGACGGGGTCCGGGACTGCCTCGAGCGGTTCTTCGCCGGGCGGCCAATCGATCGCGACTACCTGATCGTCGAAGGCGGCCGGGTCGTCAGCCCGAGCTATAGCTACGCCTTTGGGAAGTGAGCCGTCGGCCCGCTCGGGGCCCCCGCTCGGTCGAGCCGCTCCCCGCTAGGCGGTCAGGTTCTTCGGGGCCATCCACGCGGTGCGCGTGTCGACGTGGCCGTTGGCGGCATCGACCCGGGCGACGACCCCGGCCGAGCGTCCGAGCATCGAGAATTCCAGCGAGTACCAGAAGACCGTGAAGTGGTCGGCCGATTCGCGGATCTCGGCGAAGTGGTGGGTCTCGGCGAGCATCCACCCTCGGGAGATCGACGGCCGATAGCTGCGCTCGAGCGCCTCCTGGACGCTGCGGACCGGGCCCGGGGCCTCGGCCGGGACCTGGAGGCGCATCGACCGGGGAGGGTCCTCGCGACCGCCGAGCAGGTGCAGCTTGGAGAATCGCAGGTACGTCGCCTCGGGCGTGGCGCGCTCCTCCGCGAGCAGGAAGATGAACGGGTTGCCCGTGGGGATGACCGACGAGTAGCCTTCCCGATCCCGGACCCGGCCGGCCTTCCATCGGCCGAGTCCGCGCACCGCCAGGTACCCCAGGTAGAAGGCGAGCAGGAGCCAGGAGGTCGCTTCCCAGAGCGCGACGGGGACGCGGCCGCGTTCGTAGAGCAATAGCCAGAACGAGAAGCCCGTGAACGCGAACGTCCCCAGGTTGATCGCCCGGTCGGCGTCGAGATGGAATTCGTACTTGCTGAACGGCGCCAGCGGGGGGACCGCGTAATGGGTGAACCCATCGAGGAAGACGTGGCTCAGGCCCCCCGCCTCCATGGCGAGGAAATACAACAGCGGGGAGCCGACGGCGAAGGCCGGCCCCACGGCCCAGGCGAACACGTGGGGCACGACGAACGCGCCGGCGAGCGCGATCGCGCTCACGCCGAAGATCGAGTGGGTGATCCCGTGGTGGCGCAACAGCGGGAACCGGTTCGCGAGCGGAAAGAACAGCGCATCGGCGTCCGGCAGGCCCCCGGCGAGCGCCCCGGCCGCGATGTACTGCAGGCCGGTCGGGCCCCAGACCCCGTAGGAGATGAGGTAGGCGATCAGGACGTGCGTGAACAGGTCCACGGCCGCGCACGCGACGGGTGGGGGATAAGACTGGCGGGGCCGGTTACCCTCGATGGCACCGTTCGGACGGAGGGGCGATGGCGCCGGCCCGCCGTCCGCCGCGCGAGCTTAAGATTCCGACATCCTGACCTGCGCGATGGAGATCCCCGCCGA
Organism: Thermoplasmata archaeon; assembly: GCA_035945215.1. GTDB lineage: Archaea > Thermoplasmatota > Thermoplasmata > Lutacidiplasmatales > UBA184 > Lutacidiplasma. Next base: position 40,519 of record DASZAJ010000009.1, on the reverse strand, counting down.
GACGGTGGCCCGCCTCGAATCGGAGAACAAGGACCACCGGTGCGCCGACCACCCGGAGTCCTGTGTCTGGATCCACGCCATCGCCAAGCTCCCCACCCGGTTCGGCAGCTACCAGGTCGTCGCCTTCGAGAACGGCTGGGACCACCGCGACCACGCCGCGTTCGTCCATGGCAACGTCGTGGACGCGAGCGAGGTGCCGTTGCGGATCCATTCGGAATGCCTGACCGGGGACGCCATCGGCTCGCTGCGGTGTGATTGCCGCGACCAGCTCATCGATTCGCTCGAGGCGATCGGCAAGATGGAACGGGGACTTGTCCTGTACCTCCGGCAGGAGGGCCGCGGGATCGGGTTTGCGAACAAGATCCGGGCCTATGAGCTGCAGGACGCCGGCTACGACACGGTCCAGGCGAACGAGATGCTCGGATTCAACCCGGACGAACGCGACTACGCGATCGCCGCCCACATGCTCCACTCGCTGCACGTCCGTTCCGTTCGGGTGCTGACCAACAACCCCGACAAGATCGAGGACCTCAAACGCCATGGCGTCGAGGTCGTCGGCCGGATCCCGCTCATCATCCCGCCGAACGCCTACGACCGGCCGTACCTGATCACCAAGCAGCGCCGCCTCGGCCACCTGCTCGATCTGGAGCAGGAAGAGGAGTCCGCCGCCGAGGCGCCCGGTTCCCCGTCGGGGCCCGCCTCGCCCGGGGCGACCAACCCGACCGGCTGATCGGGCCCGGCCGTCGGCCCCGGGCGATGGCCCGGTTACCCCGGCGCCCCGCCGGCCTTATCTCGGGCGATGGAATGAAATCCCCGAGCGGCCGTGAAAGCGATCGACCCGATCTGCCACATGACGGTGGACACCGACAAGGCGGTCCACGTCTCGGAGCGCAACGGGCAGCGCGTCTACTTCTGCTCCGCCGCGTGCCGGGCCCGCTTCGAAGCGCAGGGAACGAAGTGAGATGGCCACCGATCCCGTATGCGGGATGTCGGTGGACGAACGATCCTGCGAACTGACGCTGTTCCGGGACGGCCGGACCCGCTACTTCTGCAGTGCCGGCTGCCTCGCCGAGTTCGCCGACCCGCAGCGCGCCCGCCAGCGCCTGGCCCGGCGGCTCGCGGTCGCCTGGCCCCTCTCCCTGGCGATCGTCGCCCTCGTCTACGTGGTCTCGATCCCGGGGGGTCCGTACCTCGAGCTCGCCGGCGCCGCCGTCGTTCAGGTGTATGCCGGGGAGCCGTTCTACCGGGGTCTCTGGGACGCGCTCCGTAGCCGGGTCGCCAACATGGACGTGCTCATCGCGATCGGCTCGTCGCTCGCCTTCGGCTACAGCGCCCTCGCCGTCCTCGCCCCCGGCCGGGTGCCGGCGGTGACGTTCTTCGACGCGTCGAGCCTGATCGTCACGCTGATCCTCACCGGGCATTACCTCGAGCAGGCCACGCGTCGCCGGGCGTCGGGGGCCCTCCAGCGGCTCTCGGAGATGCTGCCCCGGTCGGTCCGGGTGCGGCGGGACGGCCGCGCGCTCGAGATCGCGCCCAGCGCCGTCCAGATCGGGGACCTCGTCGAGATCGCGCCGGGCGGGCGGTTCCCCGCGGACGGGAAGGTCGTCACCGGCCGCTCGGACGTCGACGAGTCGATCCTCACGGGCGAGTCGCGGCCCATTCGGAAGGGCCCGGGCGACCGCGTCATCGCCGGCGCGCTCAACCAGGACGGCCTGCTCGAGGTCGTGGCGGACCGGGTCGGGGACGACACCTTCCTGGGGACGGTCGGCCGACTGCTGATCGAGGCCGAGACCAGCCGAATGCCCGTGCGCCAGCTCGCCGACCGGATCTCCGAGCGCTTCGTCCCCCTCGTCCTCGGTCTTGGCCTCGTCGCGACCGCCGCCTGGGCCCTCGGGGGGGTGGGCCCGGCGGTGGCCCTGCTCGTGCTCGTGAGCGTGATCATCACGGCGTGCCCGTGCGCGTTCGGGATCGCCACGCCGGCGGCGATCCTGGTGGGCACCGGGCGGGCCGCGGAGCTGGGGATCCTGTTCCGGGGGGCGGAATCGATCGATACCGCCGCCCGAGTCAATCTATTGCTCACCGACAAGACCGGGACGATCACCACCGGTCGACCGGTCGTGCGCGAGGTCGTACCAGCGCCCGGGCACTCAGAGCGCGAGGTGCTCGAGATCGCAGGCGGGCTCGAAGCGTCGGTCCGCCATCCGCTGGCCCTCGCGGTCGTGGCGGCCTGCCAGGAGCGTTCGATCCCGGCGCTCCCCGTCGATGGGATCTCCGTTCGACCCGGGGAGGGCGTCCGCGGGACGATCGATGGGGCGATCGTGTCGATCGGCCCGCTCCTGGGGGGAACGGCCCCGAACGACCTCGGGGCGCTGGTGGGGGAGGCGGAACGACTGGACCGACTCGGTCGCAGCGGCTCGATCGTGCGGCGCGGGGACGCCGTGGTGGGTCTGCTCGGGTTCTCCGACGCCCTCGCGCCCGGGGTGCCGGCGACGGTGGAGCGGTTGCGCCGGCAGGGCATCGAGGTGATCATGGTGACGGGCGACTCCGAGGCCGCCGCACGGGCGGCCGCCGAGGAGGCCGGTATCCGCGAGTTCCACGCCCGGGTCTCCCCGTCCGGCAAGGTCGACCTGCTCCGGGCGAAGCGGGCCGCCGGGCACTGCGTCGCGTACGTCGGGGACGGGGTCAACGACGCCCCCGTCCTCGCCGCGGCCGACCTCGGCATCGCTCTCGGCTCGGGCACCGAGGTCGCGCAGGAGGCGGGCAACGTCCTGCTCGTCCGGTCGGAGTTCGCCCTCGTGCCCACCGCCCTCTCCGTCGGACGCCGGACCGTCGCGAAGGTCCGCCAGAACCTCGGCTGGGCGATCGGGTACAACGCCGTCCTCCTGCCCATCGCCGCGGGGGCGCTCGTGCCGCTGGCGGGCCTGGGGGTCTTTTTCTATCTCCCCATCACGGGGGCGCTCGCGATGGGATTGTCTTCCACGATCGTCGTGGCCAACTCGCTGAGCCTCCGACGCACGGCGGCCGAAGAGGCCACGCGCCCGGCCGGGCGGTCGCTCGCGATCCCTTCGTCGGTCGGGCCGAGCTAGGCGAAGGGCGCGGGGCCCCATTCAACGCTCGGAGCGGCGCCCGGAAAATTTCCATCACCGCCCGATGGGACGCCGATCGCGACCCCCGGCCTAAGATCGCCGCGAGGTCGGAAGGGATCGGGAATGGGTTGCGGAGCCGACGTGCACGGGCCGTTACGGAGCGCGCCCCCCACCCGGGAACGGGTGGGGCGGTTCGGGTCCGCTGGGCGGGGGTCGGGGCGCCGACCGCCTAGCCAATGGGGACCTTCTCCTCGGGGAGCGGCTTCGGCTTGGGGATCGTCACCGTGAGCACGCCGTTCTCCGAATGGGCCGTGATCGACCCGGTCGGGATCGGATGGGGCAGCTCGAACGAGCGCTCATAGATCGTGTCGATCGTACGCGCCGTTGGAGCGTCGGTCCCCGGGGCGGTCGCAGGGGTCGATTGGTGCGCCGCCACCCGGAGCCGGTTTCCCCGGACGGTGACCTCGATCTGATCCTTGGGCACCCCGGGCAGATCGACGACGATATCGAACGCTTCCGCTCGGTCGACGACCTCGGTGCGGAACTGGCGCCCGTCGCCGAATGGGGCTCGGTTCCAGGTCCCGTAGGGGACCGACACGCCCGTCTCGTTCCACAGGCGGTTCCACCATCGGTCGAACGCCCATGTCGGATCGATCGTCGGGGTCCAGTACAGCTCGCTCGCCTCTCGTTCGGATAGCTCGTTCATGTTTCTAATCCGGGTTGGATTCTCAATAGCAGTATGATTGCGTTACTATAAGAAGACATGGTTATTCGGGGAGGCGATCTCCCGCGCCCTCGTCCCATCGGTGAGCCGGATCCGATCGTCGATCCAACGGCCCGCTCCGGGGGTTTACGGGCGTACGTAGAGCCTCCGGATCTACAACGGACCTCCCTCGTTTCTTAAGGGGGCCGATTCCGAAGATCGAGGACCATCATCTCGAGGTCGATGTACCGTTCGCCGCGCTTCACGGCCGCCGGCAGCAGCCCGCACGTAACGAACCCGTACCGTTCGTAGAGCCGCTTCGCGTTGGGGTTGTCCGAATGGACCCACAATCGCACGAGCTCGTAGCGCGTCCGGGCCCGACGGATCGCCTCGCCCAAGAGCTGGCTCCCTAGCCCGTGCGCCCTGTAATCCCGGTGAACCAAGATCCCCAGGTCCCCCATGTGGGAACATTCCGATCTGGGACCCGGCCCGCACTGGGTAAGCGAGCAGCTCCCGACGGCCCGCCCGTCGATCTCCGCGATCAAGACCATCTCCTGCTGGGTCTCGACCCGCTTGAGCACCTGGGCGAACCACCTCGCCTCGTCCGCCTCGGAGGGCTTCTCCCGGAACAGCAGGATCCCGATCGAATACCCCGCGTCGCGCTCGTCATAGCACAACCAGTACGCATCGCGGAGCGCCTCGTAGTCGGTCGGGCGGAGGTCCCGGATCGACATCTACGAGGCCGACGCCCACAGGGGTGAAATAGGAAATGGTTCGCCCTCTTCGCTAGGCATGTCGCCGCCGGAGGCCGATCCTCGGATCATTGTCAAGGACGGTTGGAACCGCGCTTCCTATCTGTACCGTCCTGAAGGCGGCGAGGAGGATCCGTTAGGGCACTCCGAGGATTACCGTGGCTGGCTGAAGCCGCTATTCGAAGAACTCCCCCCCAGGGCCAAGATCCTCGATCTCGGATGCGGCTGCGGTGTCCCCGTCGCGGCGCTCCTCAGCGATAGGTTCGAGGTCACAGGCGTCGATTTCTCCGAAGTTCAGGTCGAAAGGGCCCGCCGCCTGGTCCCGCGCGCGCAGTTCGTTCTCGCGGACATGACGGAGGTGGAATTCCCGATCCGTTCGTTCGATGCGGTGGTTTCACTGTATGCCTTGTTCCACGTCCCTCTCATCGCCCAAAAGGTCGTGCTCGGCCGCATCCGTAGCTGGCTGAGACCCGAGGGCTCCCTCGTAGTGATCACTGGACACGATCCGTATGAGGGAACGGAACAAGACTGGCTTGGGAGCGGCGCTCCGATGTTCTGGAGCACGGCGTCGGCCTCGACCTATCGTGCGTGGTTGGAGGAGTTCGGTTTCAAGATCACGACCCAGGCGTTCGTCCCCGAAGGGACCGGCGGTCACGAGCTCTTCATTGCGAGACGACGACCATGAGACCCGATTCGACCCCGACAGGCGCGACTCCGCGGGAGGCCGAAGCGCTGCCTCTGCGGGCCACGACCTGCGCGATGTTCTGCCAAGCGCGACTACTCATGTTGCGACGGTCTGAAGCCATTCCGAGCCACCCCGGGCTATGGGATCTGCCGGGCGGATTCGTGGAGGACGGCGAGACGTATCGGGAAGGCGCACTTCGAGAGCTTCGCGAGGAGACCGGATTGGTCGCCCAGGAAGCCCGGCTCTTCCGAAGGTTGAACTTTCGACACCCCGTACGGAAGTCCCGACTGGTCCACGAGGTCGGTTTCCTGATCCCGTGCCTAACGTAGGAGGGGATCCTGATCTCGCTCGAGCATTCGGAATACCGATGGGCCTCCGAGGGCGAGTCGGAGGTGCTTCCAACCTGGGGTCGAAAGCGGAGGACGATCCGAAAGGCGTTCTCGGTAGGGCGGCGGGATTCGCCGGACCCCTAAGGCGGACGGACGAGCCCGATCTAGTCCCGAGAGATGGGAGAGATTCCCAAGTTCGGGCCGGTGTGGGATTGAATCCCTTTGTCCTGCCCGGGATTCGTGCCCGTGGACGGGTCGGAAGCGGTCGGGGCCTCGGCGTCGATCGCGCGCGCAAACGCCCTGAGCAGGTCGGCGGCGGCGTCGAAGTGCCGGGGCAAGATCTCTTCAACGTTCACCCCGAGCGGGACGCCGACATGTCCGGCGGCGAGCTGGGCGTTGAGCTCCCTCCAGATCTTCAGGGAGTGGTCGATGGAACGTTCTACCCCGGCCCCCTCGTCGCTCGATAGGATCTCCCGCTCAGTGGGTTCGGGGATGTCCGCTCCGAGCCACCGGACGAACTCGGCATCCCCTTCATCGACCATCGGGGCAAAGGAGAGAAGGACCGCCGCCGGGGCGAGGCCGGCGCGGCGACATAGGGCGTCGTACTCCCGGATCATTCCTTCGGTCGCGGCGCTTTCGAACAGGATCTGGGTGGTGAAGAAAGAGGCGCCCGCGCGCGTCTTGGCCAGCAACCGGTGGGCCTCGCCGGTCCGTTGCGGGATCGCGATGTTCCCGATGCTGCCCCCCGCGCTCCGGACGATGGGAAGCACGGCGCGATCCGCCTCGGTGACGCTCGGTCCGGGGTACGGAACGAACCGGCTCGATCCGCCGACGAACACCAAGTGGTGGATCCCCTGCCCGACGGTCTCGCGGGCCCATGCCTCGACCGCATGGATCGATTCGAGGTGGGCGACCACCTTGTTGATCGCGACCGGACGGTCGGTGGCCGTCGCGAGTCCGGCCGAGAAGGCGCGAACGTCGCCCGACCGGTAGTACGGCCGCCCCTCATGGTTCTCGTCGATCAGCTCCGGAACGTCGATCAGGTCGACCCGCGGGATTTCCCGGACCAACGCCCCGACGCGCTCTCGGTGCTCTTCCCCGCGATGGCGGGGCGACCGCGCGGACGGCGGGGTCACCTCGAGAAACAAGGGCCGCTGCGCGAGGGCGTCGCGGAGTTCCCGAACCATCGACACCTCCCCGGCCGATAACCTCGGAAGGCCCCGACATAAGAACGTTGACCGGCGGTGAACTCTTGCGGGGGGTGCAAATCGGCCCCTGAGCTTCGAACCCCGAGCCGTGGGTCGAGGCTCCGGGCGGATGCGCGCGAGCCGCGTCCGGCAATAGATCGGCGAGGGCCGTTATCTGGGGGAACGGGTAATCGGACCGCATGGGCCTCCGGGAGATCGCGCTCGACTTCTCCCTCCTCCGGCAGGGCCTGTCGATCGAGCACGAGTTCGGAGCTGCGGCGCTCGCCGAGCTCGTCCGGGTCGGGCGTTTCCTCGAGGGGGCGTTCTACCGACCCGGATCCCTCGTCGCGCGTGGCCGGGACGTTTCGTTCGTCCTCCTCAATCCCCCGCTGCGCGTCGGGGCGTTTCGCGCCGCTCAGCTCCTCTTCGACGGCACCCCGGTGCCGGCCTCGCAGTGCCGGTTCGGGCCCGAAGGGGAGGAGGCATCGCGTCGATTCTCGGAGTTGGACGACCTCCATCCGATGGTCCTACTGCCCGGTCGTCCCGTGCACTTCCACATGGAGATCGATCCGCCTCCGTCGGGACGCCACGAGGTGCGATTGGAGCTGTCGAGCCTCGCGATCCCCCCGCGCGTCTGGATCGAGATCTTCGACTCCGTCCGACCGGACCGATCCCATTGACCGACGGGGCGGCATCGGGGGCCGCGCCGGCGATGTTCTCCACGACCGAGCCCCGGCCCGATCGGCCCGTGCTCGTCGCCGGCCTCGGAAGCTTCGCCATGATGAACGGGGCCGGGGAGTTCTCGTTCGTCCGGGAGACCCGCGGGGCGGACGTCGAATGGGGCGGGGCGTACGCCCAGAGCGTCCGCTTGACGGGCGCATGGCGGACGCAGGTGTCCACCGGCGCGGCGACGATCGAGCTCGGCCGCGCGACGCTCGTATCGCTCGAGCACGGACTCGGGGGGACCGACGCGGCGCACCGCTTCCGCGAACTGGCAATCCGCGACGAGGTCCGGCCGACCCTCACCGACTACGGACTGTGCCGGTCCCTTTCGATCCGCAACTTGGGCGGGACGCCCTCGACCGTCTACGTGGAGATCGCCTTCGAGCCGTTCCTCGCGCCCGTCCTCATGGAGGGGGTCAAGCCCCATCGGTACTCGATCGAACGATGGGGGCCGGGCTGGCTCGTCCGCTCCTTCGGATTCGGCTTCGCCTGGGAGATGGATCCGATCCCGCGCTCATATTCCGTCGACGGGCGACCGGCGGCTGGCGTCCGCCAGGACGGCCCCATCTCCACGATATCGTTCCGTTGGGAGGTCGACCTGCCTCCCGGATCGACCGTCGAGCTCCACGCCCGCATCGCCGGAGGACTGATCGCCACCGCGCGCGGGGACCGAGCCTGCTCGGTCGCCGCGGAATCGCGCCGCGTCGACTACGAACGCGAGATCCAAGCCTGGATCGGCCGGACCCCGACGCTCGACTTCCCGGATGCCCCGGAGCTTTCGACCGGCTACGCCCTGGCCCGTTCGGCGTTGCGATCGCTCTACACCGCCCCGGACGCGGCGATCGCCGGGCTCGTCGCGGGGTATCCGTGGTACCCGGCGATCTGGGGCCGGGATCTCGCTTGGATGCTCCCTGCGGTGCAATGGCTCGGGGACGCGCCCTGGGTCGAGCGCTCCCTTCGCAGCCTGTTCCGGTTTCAGACCCGGTCGGAGATCCCCGTCCTCGGCGGCACTCCCGGGGAGATCCCGATGCAGGTCGCGCCGGGGCCGGTCTTCCTGTACGGGACCTCCGACACCACCCTGTACTATCCGAGGCTCGTTCGGGGGTTCGCCGACCATACCGGTTCGCTCTCGCTCGCGCGCGACGTGTTCCCGAACCTTCGAAGGGCCATCGATTGGGGGGTCGCGAAGACCCGGGGCCCCCTCGGTCTGATCGCCAACGGCGGGGAGGTCGCCGCGATGAAGCAAGAGACCGAGATCGGGCGGGTCCGGGTCGGATTCGACGCCGTCGACACGACGATCTGGGACTCGACCGACCGTCGGGATCATGCGATCGATCTACAGGTGCTCTGGTGCGAGGCGCTCGAGTCGATCGCCTCGCTCGCCACGGAGACGGGGATACCGCCCCCCGATCGGATCGCGGGGCGCGCCGAGCGGCTCCGCGGCGCCCTCTCCCAGGCCTATCGATGGCCCGAGGAAGGGTACCTGTACGATTCCCTGCGGGCCGATGGGACGCCGGTGGCGAAGGTCCGGCCCAACGCGTTGCGGGCCGTGCGGCCCGGGATGCTCCCGAAGGCGACCGCCGAGGCGATCGTCCGGCGGGCGGCCCAGGACGACCTGACGACGCCGTGGGGGGTTCGGACCCTCTCCAATCGGGACCCGACGTACGACCCGAGGGCCTACCACGACGGTCAGGTCTGGACGATCGCGACGGCGTGGGCCGCAGAGGCGGCCCTGTGGGCCGACGAACGCGAACTCGGGGTCGCGTACCTTCGGACCAACGCGCGCCGACTGATCGAGGAGGGGGGGTACGCGGCCGAATGCTACCGCGGGGACCGCCCCGCGCCGTTCGACGCCTGCTTCCTGCTCGGCTTCTCGGTGGCCCCGTTCCTGACGAACCTGTTCGAGTCGCTCTGGGGGATTTCCCCCCGAATGTCGATCGGGACGGTCGACGTGCGACCGAGATTCCCTACGGATTGGCACGCGGCCTCGATGTCCGGGCTGTCGCTGGGCGCGGGGACCTTCTCCCTGAACTGGACGCCGGGGCGGCTCGAGGCGACCTGGTCGGGGCCCGGATCGATCGAGCTGACCGGGGGAACGGCGGCCGAGCGGCTCCGGCCCGGGGTCCCGGGGACCGTCGAAATCCCGCGCGATGGCGAGGGCTGATAACCCGAGGGGACTCGGGGACGCCGAGCGATGGTGGACGCCGTTCGGGTCGACGGACTGACGAAACGGTACGGCGAGCTGACCGCCGTGGCGGGGATCCAGCTGACCGTCCCCCAGGGCCGGGTCTTCGCCTTCCTCGGGCCGAACGGGGCCGGCAAGACGACCACGGTCGAGATCCTCGAGGGCCTTCGAAAGAAATCGAGCGGCACGGTCGAGGTCCTCGGCCTCGATCCGTGGGTCGAAGGCCGTTCGCTGCACGAGCGGATCGGGGTGATCCCGCAGGATTTCCGTTTCCTGGAGAAGATCACCCCGGCCGAGGCGGTCGTGTACTACGGCCGACTGTTCGGGAAGCGACCGGACGTGGCGGGGCTGCTCGAGAAGGTCGAGCTCACCGAGAAGGCGGATGCGCGGTTCGACACGCTCTCCGGCGGTCAGAAGCAGAAGCTCGGGCTCGCCCTCGCCCTCGTCAACGAGCCCGAGGTCTGCTTCCTGGACGAACCGACGACCGGCCTCGACCCCCATGCCCGCCGGGCCATCCAGCAGGTGATCCGCTCACTGAAGGCGGATGGACGCACCGTCTTCCTGACGACCCACTACCTCGAGGAAGCGGAGATGCTCGCCGACCAGGTGGCGATCATCCACCAGGGGCGGATCATCGCCGAGGGGACCCCCGAGTCGATCATCCGGGCCCACGGACGGCCCGAACGACTGGTGATCGAGGCCGGTCCGGCCCTCGCCGATCGGCTGCGCAGTGAGATCGACCTGCCGATCCGCGCCCACGACGGTCGCGTCGAGGTCGACTTCCGGGAGAAGGGCGACATCGTCCGGGTGCTGATCGCGATCGAGCGGTCCGGGATCCCCTGGAGCGGCTTCGCCACGCAGGAGGACACCCTCGAGGACGTCTTCGTCGCCCTCGTCGGGCGGATGGACGAAGGGGTCCTCAAGTCCGAGGCGTCGGCATGAGGCCGAAACGGGTCCGCGCCGACCTCGAGGTGTTCGCGAAGAACTACGTGCGCAACCCGGCGGCGCTGTTCTTCTCGTTCGTGTTCCCGCTGATCCTCATCGGGATGTTCGGCTTCATCTTCAGCGGATCGAGCGGGCCGATCACGCTCTACACCGAGAACCTCGACCACAACTCGAACGTCTCGCAGGCGTTCCTGAGCGCGCTCAACAACACCGGGGCCGTCCGGATCGACGTCGTCTCCCTCGCCCCGCTCAATCCGACCTCCGGCGGTTTCGGCGGCTGGCTCGCGAGCCAGGGGGACACGGTTGGCCTGGTCGTTCCATCGGGGTTCGCCCAAGCCTATTCGGCCGGCAACGCGACGACGCTCACCGTCTACACCGACCCACAGGACGCGGCCGGGAGTGGGATCGCCATCGGCGCCGTGAACGGGGTGAGCAACGGGTTCAATCTCCAAGCTGCCCACGGGCGGCCGATCCTGACCTCGACCACCGCCAACGTCGGCTCCCAGGTGTTCAAGTACATCGACTATCTCGTGCCCGGTCTCATCGGCTTCTCGATCCTGACGAGCCCGATGTTCGCCATCGTCGAGATCTCGAGCTCGTACCGCAAGGACCACATCTTCCGGCAGCTCTCCCTCACTCCCCTCACGAAAGGGGAGTGGCTCGCGGCGAAGATCGTTTGGTACATCCTCCTCACGATCCTCACCGCCGTCCTCATGATCGCCGTCGGGATCCTGGCGTTCGGCGCCCACGTGGGCTTCTCGCTCTCTGTCCTCCCGTTCCTGTTCCTGGGGCCGTTCTTCTTCGTCTCGCTCGGGATGGTGGCCGGGTCGATCACCAAGACCCCCGAGAGCGCCGCCGTGATCGGCAACATCATCACCTTCCCGATGATGTTCCTCTCGGGCACGTTCTTCCCCGTCTCGGCGTTCCCGCCGGTCCTGAAGGACATCGCCCATGTCCTGCCGTTGTACTATGTCATCGATGGGATGAACCAGGCGTTGCTCTTCCACAACTACGGACTTCCGTTCTGGACCGACCTCGCGGTGATCGTCGTCCTGTGCGCCCTCGCCTTCGTCGGGGCGATCCTCCTGTTCAAGTGGCGGGACGAATGAGCGGTCCGGGGGTCGACCCCGCGACGTTCCGTCAGTTGATGGCCCGCTGGCCGACCGGCGTCGCGGTCGTGACGACGCGATCGGACAGCGTCGACCACGGCCTCACCGTGAACGCCCTCCTGTCCGTCTCCCTGCAGCCGCCGAGCCTGCTCGTCTCCCTCGGGACCGAGGCCGACTCGACCCCGGCCGTCGAGCGCGCCGGGCGATTCGCCGTGAGCTTCCTGTCGGCCGGGCAGCGCCCGATTTCGGAGCGTTTCGCCCGCACCGTCCCCCCCGAGGAGAAGTTTCGCGATCTTCCAATGGACCGGACCCCTTCGGGACTCGCGATCCTCCCGGGGGCCCTCGCGCGGCTCGAATGCACCGTGCGCAGCGTGACGGCCGGGTTCGACCACCGCCTGGTCCTCGGCGAGGTCGTCTGGTGCGAGGGGGGCCCCGATGGGACGCCGCTCCTGTTCCACCGCAGCGGCTACGCGGAGGACGATGGCCGGGGGGGCGTGAAGCTCCCGGCCGCCCGTCACCCCTAAAAGGGCCGCGCCGGGTACGACCCCGTGGAGAGCGCCCAGGCGCCCCGACGGACCCGCGTGGCGGTCGTGGGCAGCGGCCCGGCGGGCCTCACGGCGGCCCTGTACCTGGCCCGGGCCGAGCTCGCCCCCGTCGTCATCAGCGGCGTGCCCTCGGGCGGCCAGTTGATGCTGACCACCGACGTCGAGAACTATCCGGGGTTCCCCGAGGGGATCCAGGGGCCCGAACTCATGGAGAAGTTCCGGGCGCAGGCCGCCCGATTCGGCACGCAGTTCATCGACGCCAACGTGACCGCGGTGGATCTGACCCACCGCCCGTTCCGCCTCGAGCTGGGGGCCGCCGGCGTGTTGCACGCCGACGCCCTCGTGGTCGCCACCGGCGCCGACGCGCGCTGGCTGAACCTCCCCTCGGAGCAGACGTTGCGCGGCCATGGGGTCAGCGCCTGCGCGACGTGCGACGGGTTCTTCTTCAAGGGGGTGCCGATCGCCTGCGTCGGCGGGGGGGACTCCGCGATGGAGGAGGCGATCTTCCTGACGAAGTTCGCGAGCCATGTGACGGTCATCCATCGAAGGGCCGAGCTGCGCGCGAGCCGGATCATGCAGGACCGGGCCCGCGCGAACCCGAAGATCTCCTTCCTCCTGGAGACGGAAGTCCTCGAGGTCCTCGGGGAGGGCAACGTCCAGAGCCTGAAGGTCCGGCATCTCCCCGATGGGAAGGTGAGCGAGCTGCCCGTGAAGGGGCTGTTCGTCGCCATCGGGCACGACCCCGCGACGAAGGTGTTCCGCGGGGCCCTGGCGCTCGACGCGAAGGGGTACATCGCGACGCGCGAGATCACCCGAACGAGCGTCGAAGGGGTCTTCGCCGCCGGGGACGTCTATGACCATCGATATCGCCAGGCCGTCAGCGCGGCGGGCCTTGGATGCATGGCCGCGCTCGACGCCGAACGTTTCCTCGCCGAGCATCCGGCCCCCTAGGGAGATCGCTGCGTGGCCGGATCTGCCGGGGCCGCGACCGAAGAAGTGGGGCGCGCGACCGGTCGGCTCGCCGCCCGGATCTTTCTCGTGACCTTCCCGGCCCTCGCGCTCCTGGCCGGAGCCCTCGGCGCGCTCCTGATCGCGACCACGTCGCGGATCTCCTGGGTCGCGCTGCCCGGCCTGGTGGGCGTCGCGGCGGCTCTCTCGGCGGTCCACGCCCGCAGCGAGGTGGCCGGATACCCGGTCCGGATCCGGATGACGCCGGCCGCCCTTTCGTTATCGTATCCCAAGTTCGAGATCGAGGCCCCCTGGGAGGACTGGACGCCGTTCGGTCGCAGCCGCATGACCGCCGGGGTGGCGCTGCGGGCCCGGTGGGGCTCGCCTAGAGGCTATCTCGTCACCCCCGAGCAGGCCACCCAGATCTGGCGGCATCCGTCCCACCCGGACTGGCCGGGTCTGGAAGGACTCTTCCCGAAGCTGGAACCCCGAACCCCACCGGCCGCTCCGCCCCCGCGCCCACCGGCCAGGTGACCGGCGGGACGTTCGACACGTTGGGCTTCAGGTCGGGCCCGCCCCCGTGGCCCCGTAAGTCCGCGAACCGTTCCGCGTCGAGGCCGTGCGGGACAGCGGCATCGTTCATGCCCCGGGCCCCAGAGCCAACGTTCGTCCGAGGAGCGCCTGACCCCACCCGCGATTCCGAACTATTAAATACGGTTCGGTCCCGTGCAACCGTGATGCCGTCGTTGGCCGGCAAGAAGAGCCTGCACATCGAGTCGAGCGGGCAGTTGTGCATCTACTGCGGTGCCTGCGTGGGCGTCTGCCCGCTGAACTGCATCTACCTCGATGAAACCCGGATCACCTTCGACGAGCGGATCTGCACGCGCTGCGAGATCTGTGTCAAGGCCTGCCCCGTCGGCGCGATCGAGATCGGCTGAGCAAGTCTGAGGACCCGAGAGTCCGGTATCGAGCATGGCGAAGGACCTTTCCACCGACGTCCTCGTCGTCGGCGCCGGACCGGCGGGATCGATGACGGCCAAGTGGGCCGCCCAGAGCGGCGCCCGGGTCCTGATGATCGAGAAACGCCAGGAGATCGGCAGCCCGGTGCGCTGCGGCGAAGGGATGAGCAAGGATTGGCTCAAGGAAGTCGGGATCCGGCCTGGCAAGTGGGTCAACCTCGAGGTGGAGGGGGCCCGGATCTACTCGCCGAGCGAGAAGGTCCTCGAGATCAACGAACGCAACGCCGGCAACGAGGTGGGCTATGTCGTCGAGCGCGACGGCTTCGACAAGGCCCTCGCCATCGACGCGGCGAACGCGGGGGTCGAGATCCGCCTGAAGACGGCCGCCACCCAGGTCCTTCGGGAAGGGGGCAAGGTCGTCGGCGTCCGGGCCAAGCAGTTCGGGGAACCGTTCGAGATCCGCGCTCCGGTGACCATCGGGGCCGACGGGTTCGAGTCCCAGGTGGGCCGGTGGGCGGGCCTTCCGACGAATCTCGCCCTCAAGGACATGGACTCCTGCCTGCAGTATCGCATGACCGACGTCGATTGCGATGTCCGATACTGCGACTTCTACCTCGGCAGCGTCGCCCCCGGGGGGTATGTTTGGATCTTCCCGAAGGACGAGGGCCTCGCCAATGTCGGGATCGGGGTGCAGCTATCGAAGATCCGCGGGATGGCCGAGGCGCGCAGCTACCTCGACGCCTGGATCGCCAAGCATCCGGCGTATTCCAAGGGCAAGACGATCGACGTCGTCGGCGGCGGGGTTTCGATCGCGCCCCCCATCCGGCAGGCCGCGGCCGACGGGATCATGCTCGTCGGCGATGCCGCGCGGATGATCGATCCCCTCACCGGGGGCGGGATCGCCAACGGCTGCATCGCGGGGAAGATCTGCGGCGAGGTCGCGGCCGAGGCCGCCCTCTCGAAGACCCCGACCAAGGAGTTCTTCCAGAAGTACGAGAAGGGGTGGCGCGGGCGTCTAGAGGAGAAGCTGTACCGCAACTGGCTCGCCAAGGAGAAGCTCTGCTCCCTCTCGGATGAGACGTTCGACAAGATCGTCGACGCCCTCGAGGGGGTCCGGCTCGAGAAGCTGACGGTGCACAACATCCTCAAGGCGGTCCACACCAAGTACCCCGAGGTCACCCGAGAGTTCGAGTCGTTCCTGTAGCCGTCGAATCATGCCCGGTGCCCCGAACAGCCCTCCGAAGAACGTCGGCCCGGCCGCCCCGGCGGTCGATGGCCTCGAGCGAAAGGTGCTCCGGCGCCTGGCGCCCGCCCGATTGGCCCTGCGTCTCGACGTCTGGAAGGGGGCGCCATCGAAGGACCTGATCGATCCGTTCGGCCGCGCCGAATCGCACTACGAGGCCGGCGAGTACCGCGAAGCCGACTCGGCGCTCGACCAGCTGTCGGTGCGGTTCGCCGAGCCGCGGTGGCCGACGATCCCGGAGCCGTTCCGAAGCCTGCGGGTGCGCATCCCCGCCCCGATGCCCCCGCATTACGATCCGGAGTTCTCCTTAGGCCCGGACGAGAAGGAGTCGCGTCGCCGCCGTCGGGAGGCGGAGCTGCAGCTCGCCCTGGCCAAGGCCTCGGTGGAATGGGCGCGCGCGCATGGCACCGTCGTGGACGACCTCCCGGCGTCGTTGTCGGCCGCCGAGGCCGCCCTGGCCGCGGGCGATGTGGGGGAAGGATTCTGGACGGGGATCGACGCGATCTGGGTCGCGGTCCGAGCGCGGGTGCCGGTCCCGGGCGCGGCCCCGAAGGCCCCCGCCGGCCCCGCGCCGTCGGCGGCCGCGCCGGCGCTGGCCACCGAACCGCCGTGAACCGCGCGGTGCGCGCCCGTCGCCGTCTCTCCGCCGCCGAGGTCGAAGGCTTTCGGGAGGGGGTCGCCCACCGGCTCGTGGAGCTGCGACGTCGGGGGACGCCGGACCTTCTCGGGGAGCAGGCGCTCGCCCAGGCCGACGCGGAGATCGCGCGCGGAGCCCATCGGTCCGCCGAGGCGTCCCTCCTCCAGGTCCATGAGCGCCTTCGTCGGGCGACCGAAGAGATCGAGGTCGCCGAGCGGCCTCGGGGCCTCGTTTCCTTCGTCGCCCCGGGTCCGCCCGATGCGCCGACCCCCCCGGACGAAGACCGCCTTCGCAACCGGATCCTGCTGCTCAGCCGGCTCGCCTCGGTCCGGGCTCGCTCCGGCGGGGATGTGACCGGTCCGCTGGCGACGCTCGGAGCCGCGGCCCGGGCGATCGAATCGGGCGATCGGCCCGCGGCGCGGCGGCTCGTCGACCGGGCCGCGAACGAGCTGGAGCCTCGGCGGGTCCGGGACGCCGACCGGGCCGAGGATGCAGCTGCGCCGGGCGGTCGTTAAGAGGGCGGGCCGGCGTGCGGCGGCGATGGCCCGCCTTTCGACCTTCTCGATCGTGGCGGCCGACCTCGATCGCGGCGAATGGGGGATCGCGGTGCAGTCGAAGTTCATCTCGGTCGGGGCGGTGGTCCCCTGGGCCGAGGCCGGCGTCGGGGCGATCGCGACCCAGGCGCTCGCGAACGTACACTACGGCCCGGACGGCCTCGCCCGCCTGCGGGCGAACGCCTCCGCCGACGAGGTTGTCCGGCGCCTGACCGAGGCCGACCCCGAGCGGTCGAAGCGACAGCTCGGCGTGGTCGATGCCAAGGGCCGGGCGGCCGCCTACACCGGCGCCGAATGCCTCGCCTGGGCCGGCCATGCGACGGGGGACGGATACGCCTGCCAGGGGAACATCCTGTTCGCTCCCGAGGTGGTCCGCGGCATGTCGCGGGCGTTCGAGTCGACCCCGGGGGACCTTCCGGAGCGCCTCGTGGCGGCGCTCTCGGCCGGCCAGCGCGAGGGGGGGGACCGCCGGGGCATGCAGTCCGCCGCGCTCTTGGTCGTCCGAAAGGACGGCGGATACGGCAAGGGGAACGACCGATGGATCGACCTGCGCGTCGATGACCACCCGACCCCGATCGAGGAGCTCAAGCGGCTGCTCAAGCTGTACGATCTCACCCTGCTCGAGCGGGAGGATCCGGCGACCCTCGTGCCGATCACCCCCGAGCTCGCCGGCCGACTGCAGCAGCAGCTCGGGGTCCTCGGCTTCTACACCGGTCGCCTCACCTCGAACTGGGACGCCCAGACCGACGCCGCGTTCACGAAGTTCCTCGACGAGAACAATTTCGAGGGCAAGGCACGCAAGGACGGACGCATCTGGCCGTCGGTCCTCGACCACCTCAACGAGCGGGCGACTCGGGAGGCCGCCCGTCGAACGACCACCGCCCCGATCCAGACCGGGGCGCTGTCGCGGGGGCCGGGGGCCGCCCCGAAGGGAGAGGAGCCATCGCCGCCGAAGGGTCGGAAGGGCCGGACCCCGTCGGGCTGACCGTGCGCCTGGAGCGGCGCTACGGTTCGAGCGAGCTCGCCCGGCGCGTGGTCGGCGCCGTCGCGGTCGACGATCCGGGCAGCGTATCGATCCACCGGGACGACGACCGGGTCGTCTTCGAGGTCGGGGGCGACGATCCCGCCTCGATCCGGGCGACCCTCGACGACCTGATCGCCTGCCTGGGGGCCGCGGAAAGGACCGCCGGGATCGTCAAGGCCCCGGGCCGTTAGCGCCGGGCGGCGGCCCCTCGGACGGCGCGCGCAACCGTTCAACGAGTTCGGGGAGCACCGTCTCCCAGTCGGCCACGATACCGACATCGGCCCCGGCGAAGACCGGGGCCTCGTGATCGGGGTTGATCGCGATCAGCGTCCCGGCCCGTCGCCATCCGACGAGGTGGTTCGCCGAACCCCGAACCCCGAGCAGGACGACGAGCTCCGGGGCCGCCGACCGTCCCGTCAGCCCGACCTGTAGACGACGGGGGACCCAGCCGGCGTCGACGACCCGCCGGGTCGCGGCGATCGCCCAGCCGGTGCCGGCGACCATCGATCGGACCCGCTCCACCCCGGCCGGGCCACCCACCCCCGTGCCGAGGGAGAGGGCGACCCGTGCCGTGTCGAGGTCGCCGAACCCCTCGAGCGGCTCCGCGCCCTCACCGATCTGTTGGAGCTCGGGGGGAACGGCGGGGGCATCGACGCGGTGGACCGTCCATTCCGGCGGAGCGGGAGCGTCCCCGGCCTCGAAGACCCCGGGCCGAACGGTGGCCAGGCTCGGACGGGTGACGGATCGGACCTCCGCCACGGCGTTCCCGCCGAACGCCGGCTTCGACCACGCGATGGCATCGTCGGTGGTCCGCGCGACCGAGATCGCATCCCCCGTCAGACCGAGTCCGAGCCGCGCGGCGACCCGACCGGCGACCTCCCGGCCGAACGGACTGGAGAGAAAGAACCCGGCGTCGAACGTCGGCCGCCCGATCAGGATCCGCTCGAACGTCTGGGCCGCCACGCGGCCGTCGACCCGGCCGGGGGGACTCAGCGCATGGAACAGTTCGGTCGCCCCGGCCCGTCGCATTCGGTCGACCGAATCGGCGGCCGGTGCCGGCCCGATCCACACCGCCGCCGGCCGGACGCCGAGGGCCCGGAGGGATTCGGTCAGCATCGGCAAGGCCCGTTCTTCCAAACCTCCGTCCGGTCCGCTGGCGAGCACGATCGAACGCGCCGGACCGGTCCGGACCGCCGGGAGCGGGGACTCGGGAACCCTCTGAGAACGCGGGCGCTCCTGCCCCCAGAGGGCTACGAGTGCGAGAGTCTTCGCCACCCGCTCCAGGACCTCCCCTTCGAGGAGGACGATCCCGCGTCGCCGCGGATCCTCCGATCGGACCGAGGCGACCCGGGTCGGAGAGCCCGCGGCCCCGACGAGCTCATGGGGGATGTCGAGGTCCCTGAGGGTCACGATTTCCACCGACCGGCCGACGGCCCCTGCGCGGTCCGATTCGCTCGGATGAACGATCTTGGCGGCCTTCTCCCCGACCGAGATCACGCACGGCGCCGGGACCCGGAAGCGCGCCCAACCCGTCTCCGTGTCGGAGGTCACCAGGAACGTCCCCTCGGGCTCGACCCGTTCGACCCGGCGCGCGGCCGTCGCGAGCGCCACGCCGCGCAACGCCGCGATCTCGGCGGGGACCTGACCGGTCTCGCCGTCGGTCGTGCGGGCGCCCAAGAGGACGACTTCCGATCCCCAGAGTCCCAACAGGCGCGTCAGGACCCGCGCCGTCACCAGGGTGTCCGATCCGGCGAGCGCCGGATCGCAGACCAGGCTCACCCGATCCGCCCCGAGCGCGACCGCCTCCGCGAGAACCCCGGCCGCGGCGGGGGGCCCCATCGAGGCGACCGAGACCCGGTCTCCGGGCCGCCGAAGGTCGAGGGCCACCCGCAGCGCGCGTTGGTCGAACGGGTTGAGGAAGAGCTCGACCCCCTCCCGCACCGCCTGCAGCCGCTGGGGGTCGAAGGAGAGCCCCTCGTGGTCCGGCACCGCCTTGACCAGGACCGCGTACTCCATCGGGATCCCCGAGCGCGGGGCTCGGTCGGCCCTATGTAGCCTTATTCCGTCCGAGCGGAGGTGTGGGACGGCCGGCCCCGGACGATGTCGGGGCCGCCGCCTCGAGCCGGGGTCGCGGCGTATGGGGCCGCCGTGGCCGTGACCGTTACCGCCGTGCTGAGCCAGTACGCACTGCCCCCGCTCGTCCCGGCGCTGCGGCCGGTCTACGGGGACCTTCCGGCCGATCTGATGATCGTCTACGGACTCCCGATCCTCGCCTTCGTCGCCCTCGTCGGGACCGAGCCTCTGCGGCAGTTCGCGGGCGGGCCCGGGAAAGCCGCGGTCGAGGGATTGCGATGGTACGGCCTTCTCAGCCTGCTCTCGCTCCTCGTCACGGTCGTCCTGGTGATCGCCTTCTTGATCGTGGATCCGCCGGCGCTCAGTCGGCTCAATGCCCCGAACCCGGTGCTCCGAGCGGCCGTAGGGGACCCTTGGCTCTGGGTCGGTCTCTCCTTCCTGGTCGGCCTCCTCGAGGAGACCCTGTTCCGGGGTTGGATCTTCGGCTACTGGCTCGCCCGCGGCGACCCGCGCTGGCTCGGCCACGCGGTCTGGACGAGCGCGCTATTCGTCGGAGTGCACGTCTACTACATCACCACCTACGGCCCCGGCGCCGGCCTGATCCTGCCGATGTTGTTCTTCCTCGGCCTCGCCTTCGCGATCGCGATGCGCTACTCCGGCGGGAACGTCCTGATGATCGCGCTCCTCCACGGAGCGTTCGACGCCTCGGGGTTCCTGTCGATCGTGTCCGTCCCGGCGGGCCTCGCCTTCCGCTACGGCCTCTTCGCCCTCGGCCTCGTCGTGGCTGGCGTCGTCTACTTGCACAGGGACCGCCGGTCGAGCCCGACCGATCCTCCCTCACGCGCTCCCGACCCCTGACGGATCGGATACGGCGCGCCCGGGCCAAGGGCGCGGGACGGTTCGGGTCGTCGGGTGGGGCGCCCCGCGCCGCCACCCTCTTGTAAGCGGCCCCGCTCGACCGGGGCATGCCGGGCCCGGACGAGGTTCGCCGCGAAGTGCTGACCCGGGCTCGCACCATCGCCATCGTCGGCCTCTCCGACAAGCCCGACCGTGATTCGAACGAGGTCGCCCGCTACCTGATCTCCCAAGGGTACCGGATCGTGCCCGTGAATCCGATGCTCCCCTCGGTGCTCGGGGAACGATCGTATCCCTCGGTGGCATCGATTCCCCCCGAAATTCCGATCGACATCGTCGACATCTTCCGCCGCAGTTCCGAGGTGCCGCCGGTCGTGGCCGAAGCCTTGGCCCGGAAGGTCCCGGCGGTGTGGATGCAACTCGGCGTCGAGAACGAAGCCGCGGCGGAATCGGCGCGGGCGCACGGAGCGACCGTGATCCAGAACGCCTGCATCATGCAAGATCACCGACGGTTGAAGATCGGACCGGTGGCGCCCCCACCGGGCCCGGGAAAGTCACCGTGAGCGCCCCGTCGATCGGGTCGGCCTCCGCCGCCCCGACGGGGCCGCCCAGCCCGAGCGCCCCCCCTTCCGTGGCGCCTTCGGCCGAGCGCGGACCGACCGATCCGGCCGGCCCCCGGCCCCCGTGGATCCGCGATGACGGCGCCTCGTTGCGCGCGCAGGTGATCGCCGACCGATGGTCGGTCCGGGGCGCCGCGAAGGTCACGGGGAACGTCGAAGTGGACACGGTGGAGATCGATGGCGCGCTCTCCATTGGGGGGACCCTTCGGGCCCGTCGGCTCACGGTCCACGGCGCGTTCGAGGTGCTCGGGATGGCGCAGGTGGCCGAACGGGTCGAGCTTCGGGGGCCCGCCAGGTTCTCCCAGGGATTCCACGCCGGGGATCTGGACGTCGAAGGAGCGCTCGCGGTCCAAGGTCCGCTGGAGGTCGGCGGTCTCGCCCAGATCGCCGGAGACGCGACCCTCGCCGGCGACGTGCATTGCGGACGGCTGGTCGGGTCGGGGGGCCTCACCGTCCCGGGCCGCCTCACGGCCGATCGGATCGCGTTCGACCTCCATCGGGATTCCTCGATCGGGACCCTGTTGGCCGGCTCGGTCCTGTTCACTCGGCCCGCGGCGAAGCTGCCGTTCCGCCTCCCGTTCATCGGCCAGGAGCGCCCGATCCTCACCGCCCTGCGGATCGAGGCGATGGAAGTGCAGCTGGAAGGGGTCACGGCCGAGTTGGTGCGCGCCGAACGGATCTCGCTGGGCCCGGGCTGCCACGTCGCCCGGGTGATCGGTCCGGTCGTCGCGGTCGATCCGTCATCGCACGTGGGCCCGGAATCGCGCTCGCCGCCCCCGCACGGCATCAGCCGGTAGGCCGCGCCCCCTCCCCCTTTATCTTGGCCCGGACCGTCGCGCGAAGCCATGCCGAGCGAGGAGGCCCTCGGGGCGGCCGCGCCCTCGCTCCTCGAGATCCAGCGGCGCATCCACGCGTTTTGGGAGGCCGAGCAGATCCCCCGACGGGCGATCGGCGGGACCTCGGACGGGCCGATCTTCCGATTCACGGAGGGCCCCCCGACGGCGAACGGCGCGCCCCACGTCGGGCACCTGCTCGCGCGGACCCTGAAGGACGTCCACCTGCGCTACCGCCGGATGCAGGGCTTTCGCATCGTGAGCCCGATCGCGGGCTGGGACTGCCACGGCCTGCCCGTCGAGCTCGAGATCGAGAAGCGCCACGGGATCCGCTCCAAGAAGGAGATCGAGTCGTTCGGGGTCGCCCGATTCTGCGAGGCGTGCCGGGCCAGCACCCTCGAGGTCGCCTCGGTCTGGGTCTCGATGAGCGACCGGATGGGGTACTGGCTCGACTACCCCCACCCGTACCTCACGATGAGCGCCCCGTACATCGAGAGCGTCTGGTGGTCGCTCAAGGAGCTCTTCACCAAGGGCCTGCTCGAGAAGGGCTACTACGTACTACCGTACTGCCCGCGCTGCGAGACCCCGCTCTCCTCGCATGAGGTCGCCCAGGGGTATCGGGAGACCACGGATCCGTCGGTCACGGTCCGGCTCCGCCTGGCAGCCCCGAGCGAGCCCTCTCGGACCCTCCTCGTCTGGACCACGACCCCCTGGACCTTGCCGGCGAACCTCCTGATCGCCGCGCGCGCCGATCTCCACTATGTCGGGGTGCGAGCCCCGGACGGCTCGGAGGAGATCCTCGCGGAGGCCGCCCTCTACCGATACTTTCCGAACGGCGCCGAGGTCGTGCATCGGTACACCGGGCGCGAGCTCGACGGGCTCTCCTACGAACCGCTCTTTCCGTTCGCCGGGCCGGGCCCGGGCCGATACCGGATCGTGCTCGACGATATGGTCGACGCGACCGAGGGGACCGGCCTGGTCCACATCGCGCCGAGCTTCGGACCGGAGGACCAGCGCATCGGCGAGCGGGAACAGGTCGGCCGATTCGATCCGCTCGATAGCCGCGGCGCCTTCACGGAGGCCGTCCCCCCGGTTCAGGGCAAGCCGTTCAAGGCGGCCGACCCCGTCCTTCTCGCGGAGCTCCAGGCGCGCGGCGCCGTGGAGCGGGTCGGGCACCTCAAGCACACCTACCCGTTCTGCTGGCGCTGCGCGAATCCTCTGCTGTACCGGGCCGTCGACTCCTGGTTCGTGCGGACCCGCAAGATCTCCTCGGCCCTGGTCCGCCACAACGCGACCGTGCAATGGGTCCCCTCGCACCTTCGGGACGGACGGTTCGGCAACTTCCTGGGGGAGGCGAAGGACTGGGCGCTCTCCCGGAACCGGTACTGGGGCACGCCGCTCCCCATCTGGGTCTGCGAGTCCGGCCACCTCACCTGCCTCGGCAGCTACGCCGAACTGGCGAAGGCGACCGGCCATCCGCTGCCCGTCCCGTTCGACCCGCATCGGGTGGCGGTCGATGCCCTGCGCGTCGCCTGTGGGACCTGTGGAAAGACCACCACGCGGGAGCCGTACACGATCGACGGCTGGTACGATAGCGGCTGCGCGCCGTTCGCCCAGTACCACTATCCGTTCGAGTCGAGCCCGTTCCGGACGGACGTTCCGCTGGACTTCATCGCCGAAGGGCTCGACCAGACCCGGGGGTGGTTCTACACGATGCTCGTGATCGCCGTTGCTCTGTTCGATCGTCCGGCGTACCGGGCCTGCGTCACCAACGGCCTCGTGCTCGACGACTCCGGGCTGAAGATGTCGAAGTCCAAGGGCAACGCCGTCGAACCGAACGCGCTTCTGGACCGTCTGGGGGGCGACGCCGTTCGTTGGGGGTTCCTCCTCCTCGACTACACCGAGCCGATACGACTCAACGAGGCCGCCATGCTACAGGCGGCGAACCGGACCCTGGCGACCCTCGTCCACGCCACGGCGTTCTATCGTCAGAACGCGGCGGCCGACGGCCTCGCCCCGGCCGCCGAGGCCCCCCGGGCCCGCGAGCCGCTCGACCGCTGGCTCCTGTCGCGGCTCGAGGGGACCCGCGCGGCGGTGACGGCGGGGCTCGAGGGCTACGATCCTCGGACGGCCGCGATCGCCCTAAGATCGCTCGTCGACGACCTGAGCACGTGGTACCTTCGGCGCTCCCGGTCGCGCTTCTGGAGCGATCGGGACTCCGCCGACCGCCGGGCCGCGAACGACACGCTGTCGTACTCGCTATCGGAGATCGCCCGGCTCCTCGCGCCGTTCGCCCCGTACACCGCCGAGCACGTCTCCCAGGAGCTGAGGGCCGCAGGGGACGGCGGCGCCCGTCGATCGGTCCATCTCGACCGATGGCCGGCCGAAGGATCGACGCGGGATCTGGAGCTCGAGGCGGCGATGGACCGGGTACGCGCCGAGGTCGAAGTAGGTCGGGAGCTTCGCCAGCGCGTCGGGGTGAAGTCGCGCGTCCCGCTGGAACGGTTCGTGGTCGTCGGCGCGTCCCCCCATCCCGGGCTCGGGCCGGAGGCCGATCGGCTGCTCGCCGACGAGCTCAACGTCCTCGAGGTCCTCCGGATCCGTCCCGAGGAGCTCACCGGGTTCCCGGAGGCGACGTACGAACGGCGTACGGCCGGTGACGGCGAGGTCCTGGCCCTCCTGTCCCGCCGACCGACCCCCGAGCTAAAGCGCGAGGGACTGGTCCGGGAGACCCTGCGCCGGCTCCAGACGCTCCGCAAGGACGCGGCCCTCGCCTTCCTCGACCATGTCCGGGCGGAGGTCCGGGCCGAGGGCGATCTGTTGGAGGCGATTGAGGGCGCCCGGGCCCGGATCTCCCAGGAGCTGCTCGCCGACACCCTCGACGTCACCCCCGGTCCTCCGCCCGACCCCGATCGGTTCCGCCGTTGGGACGTCGAGGGCCGATCGCTGTACGCGCGCCTCGAGAAGGTCGACGGCTGAGACGAGGCCGCCCTCAGGGGTCCGCGGTGGGCGCCGGAACGCCCGGGACCAGCGCGTGGGCCTCGACCGGACCCGCGGGGGTCCGTTCCCGAAATAGTTCCGCGGTGAACCGCCGGACGTGCGTTGCGGCCCGGGTGCCTGCGTCCTTCGGGAGGCCGGCCTTCCGGCACGTTTCCGAGAGGAATCGCTCGGCTCCCCACCCTTGCTCGACCGCGACCTGCGGAAGCAGAAGCCCGCTCGCCCCGTCCGCCTCGACGATCAGCCCGTCCCGGCCCACGACGATCCCCTCGGCCACCCTCGGCCCCGAGGGCAGTCGCTCCGGGACAGTCAGGACCGATAGCTCGAGGCGTAGTCGGTCGAGCTCCCGCCGCGTCACGGGGGGGAATCGCGGGTCCTCCGACGCCGCGGCCCAGGCGGCCCGCGGGATGGCGGCCCGCAGGGCGAAGACGGGCATCGGGAAGCCGACGCACCCTCGCAACCGGCCGTCCGCCGGCTCGGTGAAGGTGACGAAGACCCCCCGCGGTTCGTCGAACCACGGATCGAGGGGGACCGATCGGAACGGAGCCGCGACGTCGCCGACCGACCGCCCGCGCCCGAGCCCGTATTCGACGGCCTCTCGCGCCAGCCGGACCGCCCGCGTTCCGGTGGCGATCTCTGTCATCCGACGGCCGGAGCAACGGCCCCGGGGAGATTGGCATTTCGGTCCCCGCCTGAGCGCCGTTTTATATCGGCCCGTTCGTCCCGCTCGCCCCCATGCCGTTTCCGGAAGCGGTCCATCGACTGCTCGACAAGAAGATCTGCATGAACTGCTCCGCCCGGAACCCCCCGAAGGCGGTCCAATGCCGCAAGTGCGGCTACAAGGGGCTGCGCGTCAAGTCCCGCGAGCGCTCGGGCAAGACCCAGTAGCCGCCCGGTCGGTTCACGGCGCCGACTGGTTCGCCCGTGGGACGGGGGCCCCCGACTTCTGGCGGTGCTCCCGATGGACCAGGAGGCGCTTGGTGAGCAGGAACTGCAGGTTCCGTCGACCGTCCCGCCAGCTCGACAGCTTGGGCGCCCCCCAGCGCTCGGAATAATGGATCGGTACTTCCTCGAGCTTGAGGCCGCGTAAGAGGACCTCGAGCTTGAGCTCCTCGCTCATCGGCATGCCGTCCTGCGTCAGGCGCACCCGCTCCAGGATCGCCCTTCGGAAGATCCACATCCCGCTCTGGCTGTCCGTGATGGTCGCCCCGGCCCCCGCCCGGAAATACCGGTGGTAGGCGACGTGCATCAGCAGGTTGAGGACCCAGTTGCCGATGCGATGTTCCCGGGTCATCGCCTTTGGGTCGAGTCCGCTCAACCGATCACAGGTGAGGAAGTCGAGATTCCGGTCCAACAGGTAGCGCACGAGCCGGGGCACCTCCTCGGCCGGATAGGTCGCGTCGCCGTCGAGGGTGGCGATGACCTCGCCCGTCGCCTCGGCGAAGCCGGTGCGGTACGCCCGGCCGTACCCCTTCCGGGGCTCGTCGACCACCCGGGCCCCCTTCTGGCGCGCGATCTCCGCGGTGCCGTCGGAGGAGTGGCCATCGACCACCACGACCTCCCAATCGATCGGGTCCCGGGGGAAGAAGCGCGCATTGCCCGACGCCGCGGCCGCCCGGAACGTGTCGAGCACATGGCCGATCGAAGCGGCCTCGTTCAGGGTCGGGATGAGCAGCGTCGCCTTCACGATGGGCGTACTAGGGGTGCGCCGCACTTTAGCCTCTGCGCACTCCCTCCGGCGTGGCGCGCCGGGAAACCCGAGGGACGGCCCCGCGCCATGGGAGCTTTCCTACTACCGCGGACGTAGGTATCTGGGCGCGCGCCCCGACCCCCTCGGGCCTCTTCGAGGGTCTGGGCCAGGCGCTCTACGGGGTCATGACGGACCTTCGGAGGGTCCGGCCGGTCGCCACGCGCACGGTGAGCGCCTCCGGGTCGGACCTCGCCGGCCTCGTGGTCGCGTTCCTGACCGAGCTCCTCCTCCTCGAGCAGGACGACGGGTTCGTGGGACGGCGCCTCGCGGCGCGGACCGTGGGGGACCCTCCGACGGCGGTCCGGGCCACCGTCTCGGGCGAGACGATCGACGCGGCCCGCCACGTCCGTCGCAAGGAGGTCAAGGCGATCACCTTCCACCGTCTCGAGGTGGACCTCGATCCCCCGAGGGCCCGGGTGATCCTCGATATCTAGCGCGCTACGGCATCCGGGCGACGATCTCCGAAAGTGCCGCGCCCGGCCGGGGGAGCTTCCCCGCCTTGCCGAGGATCCGCTCGAGGGCCGCGAACGTCACCAGGAGATCCGGCCAATCGGCGATCCCCATGTGCCCGATCCGGAAGATCTTGCCTTTGAGGGCCCCTTGCCCTCCCTGCAGGGCGACGTTGTAGGTCTCCAGCAGGGCCTTGCGAACCCGGTTGTCATCGAGGCCCGGGGGGTTGTGCAGCGCGGTCACCGTATCGGAGGCGTGCTTCGCCTCCGGGAAGAGGGCGAGATCGAGCGCCCCGGCGGCGGCGCGGGTCGCCTCCGCGAGCCGGTGGGTCCGCGCGAGTCGGCCCTCGAGCGTTTCCTCCCGCAGCAGGAGCAGCGCCTCGCGCAGGGCCAGGAAGAGCGGGATCGCCGGGGTCCAGGGCGTGTCGTCCTTCGAGAGGGCGTCGAGGTGGGCCGCGAGGTCGAGGTAGAACGTCCCCGGGCGCAGCTCCTGACGGGCCCGGTCCGACAGGTGGACCATCGCCAGGCCGGCCGGCGCGGCGAGGCCCTTCTGGCTCCCGGCGACGACGGCGTCGAGCCCCCAGGGCCCGATCGGGCAGGGGATCCCGGCCACCGCCGATATCCCGTCGACGAGGAAGAGGGCCCCCGACTTTCGCACGGCGGGCGCGATCTGGGACAGGTCGTTGGCGAGTCCCACGCTGGTCTCATTGAGGACCACGCACACCGCCCGAACATCGCCCTTTTCGAGCGCCTGGATCGCGGATTCGACGGGGATGTGCTGGCCCCAGGGGGCCGTCAGCGTAGTGACCGCGTCGCAGTAGCGGCGTGCGATCTGGTCGGTGCGCTCCCCGAAATTCCCGTTCGTTAGCACCAGCGTGCGCTCGCCCTTGCGAAGGAGCGCGGAGTAGACCGCCTCGAGGCCGGCGGTGCCGCTCCCCGAAAGGATCGCCTGGTGGCCCGAGGCGCCGAAGAGCATCGGGAGCAGTTCCCGGATCTCATGGACGATCCCGTGGAAGTACTCGCCCCGGTGGTTCACCGACGGGAAGCTCATCGCCCGCAGCACGCGGGGATGGATGCGTACCGGCCCCGCGATCAGGAACGTCGAGGTCTCCGGATCGGGGGTCATGGAAGGCGCCCCGAGGGATTCACGAGGCCCTGTAAGGGTTTGCCCGCCAGGGCGCGCAGGGTCTCCTCGACGACCTGGATCCCGGCGCGCTGCTGGCCCTCCTGGGTCGAGGCGCCGAGGTGCGGGGTCGCGAGGACCTTTGGGTGGGCCAAGAGCGCGCGGTCGGTCGGAGGTTCGACCTCGAAGACGTCGAGCGCCGCCCCCCCGATCGCGCCGGCGTCGAGCGCGGCGAGCAGGGCCCGCTCATCGACGAGGGCCCCCCGGGCGACATTGATGAGGCCGGCCCCGGCCTTCATGCGGGCAAGTCGGGCCCCGTCGAGCAGGTGGCGGTTCTCCGGGGTGGAGGCGGCGTGGACGGAGACGAAGTCGGATCGCGCCAGCAGATCGTCGAGTGGGAGGAGCTCGGTCCCGTCCGTCGTCGCTCGGACGAACGGGTCGAAGGCGAGGGTGGTGCAACCGAACGGGGCGAGGAGGCGGACGACCTCGCGGGCGATCCGCCCGTAACCCACGAACCCGACCGTTGTGCCGGCGAGCTCCCGACCGAGGTCCGATCGCTTCCAGGTCCCGGCCTTCGCCTCGACGATCTTCGGATAGAGCCCGCGGGCGAGCAGCAGCAGGAAGGCGAGGGTGAGCTCGGCCACGCTCGTCGTCGCGGCGGCGGGGGCATTGGCGACCTGGATCCCGCGCGCGGTCGCCGCGGGCACATCGATATTGTCGACGCCCACGCCGGCCCGCGCGATGAACCGCAGGCCGGGGGCCCGTCCGAGGAACTCCTTCGTCACCTTGGTCCGGCTGCGCACGATGAGGCCCCAGGCCTCCCCGAGGGCGTGGTCCAGGAGCGCGGGATCAGCCGAGGCGTCGACGACCCGGCACGGGCCGGAGCGCAGCGTCTCGACCGCGCCCGGTGCGATCGGGTCGGCGATCACGACCAGGGGTGGGGCCGACGTGGACATGGGCTTCGGACGCGGGCGGCGTTGAAAACCGTTGCCTTGACCGCCGACGTCGGGGGCCTACGGCACCTTCGGCACGGGGGTCCGGTCGAGCGCGGAGGCGACGATATCGGCCCCCCGGACCCCGCGGATCCACGGTTCCGGTTTCACGATGATCCGGTGGGCCAGCCCCGGGAGCGCGTTCGCCTTGACATCGTCGGGCAGGACGAACTCGCGACCTTCCAGGAGCGCGCGGGCCCGGGTGAGCTTCAACAGGGCGAGGGAACCCCTCGGGGAGGCGCCGACCTCCGACCGCGGATCGGCCCGGGTCGCGCCGACAAGCGCGACCGCGTACGCCTCGATCGCCGGGTCGACCTCGACCGCCTCGGCGGCGGCCTGGATGGTCCGGAACGTCGCGGCATCCAGCACGGCCGGAACCACCGCCGCGTCCGTCCCGCGGACCCGCCGCCGTTCCAGGATCGTGCGCTCCTCCTCGGGCGTCGGGTAGCCGACCGCCAGGCGCATCAGGAAACGGTCGACCTGGGCCTCGGGGAGCGGATAGGTCCCTTCGAGCTCGATCGGGTTCTGGGTCGCCAGGACGAGGAACGGTCGCTCGAGCGCCCGGGTGCCGGTGTCGCCGGTGACCTGATACTCCTGCATCGCCTCGAGCAGGGCCGATTGCACCTTGGGCGGGGCGCGATTGATCTCGTCGGCGAGCAGCACCTGGGTGAAGATCGGGCCGGGTCGGAAGGTGAAGATGCTGCGGGCCGCATCGTAGACCTCGCCGCCGGTGATGTCGTGGGGCAGGAGGTCGGCGGTGAACTGGATCCTCGAAAACGACAGACCCAGCGCCGCGGCGAACGACCGGGCGATGAGGGTCTTGCCGAGGCCCGGCAGGTCCTCGAGAAGGACGTGCCCGTCGGCGACCAATCCGGTCAAGAGTTGCTCGAGGACGGCCTCGCGGCCGACGACCGCCGTGTGGACGGCCGCCCGGACCTGGTCGAGGCGCGCCCGGATCTCCTGCGCGTTCACCGATCCGCCCCGACCGGGCCGGCGGACCCCCGGGCGGTATTTCTACTCCAAGGCCCGGCGGCTATCCCCCGGCCGTAACGGCTTCGCGTCACGGTAGGCCGACCGGCCCTCTCTGCGTCCTGACCCCGGCCGGGGCTTTCGGGCACCGGGGTTGTCCTCACTTCATCCCTCGGACGACACGTCCGTGGCGGTCAAGAGGGACCCTTCGTCGGTGACCGGGCGACGCCTTGGGCGTCCCACCCGGCCATGGCCGCGGCCGCTCATGAGGATGCCGCCCCCGTGGGTTTCGGCTTCGGGTCGGCGGCGATCGCCCAACCTAGGGCGACGAGGAGCAGGATCAGGAGGCCGCTCGCGAGACCGAGATTGGCCGGTCCCCCCGGCAGGAACTGTACGACCGTGAGGGCGATCCCCACCGCCAGGGCCGGGAAGACCAGGCCCGCGGCGGGGCGGGGTCGGACGACCGACCCGGCCGCCGAGCCCCCGAGCCAGTAGAGGACCGAGAGTCCCGACAGGGCCCCCAACCCCTCGGACGCGAAGGAGACTCCAGAGAACGCGCTCATCGTTCCGGCGGCCGCGATCGCCGGAACGACCCACAGGGGTCCGACCGCCGCGGAGGCCCAACGTCGCGCGGCCTCGGAGACGCCGATGCCGACGATCGGGATCGCGAGCCCGGCGACCCGCGGGATCCTCCCGACCACCCCTTCCACGAGCAGGACGAGGAGGAGGGGAAGCAGGGGAAGGACCGCTGCAGTCCATCGGGGGGCCCGGGGGAGCGCGGTCACCGGCGGCTCCCGGAACGGACGGGAAGTTTCAGCAGGCCCTTCAGTCCCCCGAGCGACCAGTACTCTTCCCAGTCGAGGACGAGCGCCTCGGCCCAGGCCCGGCCGATCCGGGCCCTACGGACCAGGCGCACCAACCGAAGGAGGTCGCCATCGGTCCCCGCGGCGCCCTCCCCCTCGGCCAGGAGGGGGAGTGGCGAGGGGCTCAGCACGAACGTCGGGAACCCTCGTCGGCGCAGATGCGGCAGCAGGTCGATCGAATCGTCGTCGGCCAGCGGCGTGATCAGCAGCGTCGAGACGCCCGGCTGGTAGGCCCGGCGTAGCGACACCGCCAGCCGCTCGGCCGGAGCCGACTCCGATGCGACGCGGGCGGCGTCCAGGAGGCGTTCGATCCGAAGTCGGTGCGCCCGGCCGGTCCCGAGGGCGACGGCGGATAGGTACTCGCCGAAGACCGCGACCCCGACCCGATCCTTCTCGCGAAGGAACCCGCTCGCAATGCCGCGGGCCGCGGCCCGGCCGATCGACAAGATCGCCTGGTCGCGCTCGGGCCCGAGGCCGGTCGAACGGACGTCCAGGACGATCAGCAGGTCGCCGGTGCGCTCGAGGAGGAACTCGTTCGTGCAGGCGCGCCCCGCGCGGGCGGAGGCGCGCCAGTTGATCCGTCGGGGGCCGTCGCCCGGCGTCGCGAATCGGACGCCGAAGAACTCCCCCGCGGGACCGATGGTCCGGGCGGCCACCTCCCCCGGCAGGGCCGTGGTCCGCCGTAGCGGGATCGAGCCGATCCGAGCGGCCTCGGGGGGGAAACGCTCGATCCGAAGCGGTTCCCCTTGGACCCGGAGCTCACGCTCGGCCAGGCCCAGCGGATCTCGCAGCGTGCACTGCGGCGCCGGGAGGGTCGCGAGGAGCGGGTAGGGCGCCTGCCAGGCGAGACGGAATCGAATCGTCCCCGGGGTCCAGGAGAAGGTCGGGGGCTTCGCTTCGCGCAGCGGTTCGGCCCGCTCAAAATCGAGGTGGAGTCCCCGGGCGATGCCCGGGCCGACGTCCCGCAGTTCTCCCGAGATCGAAACCTCGGGACCCGAACCCTCGGCGACCCAGGTCCCTCGAAGGGGCGGGGGATCGGGGGGCAGGGCGAGCAGGCTTCCGAGCGGCGCCACCAGGAGGGGCAGCGCGAAGAACAACAGGGCGGGGGCCCGCAACGCGAACGCCGCGGCGCTGGCGATCGCCCCGGCGGCGACGAGGACCAGGGTCATCGGCCGCAGCCGGGGTGGCGAAGGATCCGGAATCGGTGCCGTCACGGCCGATCAGGTCTCCTGCTCGAGATGGTCGAGGTGGGATCGAAGCCACGATCGGAATTCTGGCTCGGGAAGCCCCAGCAGGGCCCGCAGTTCATCCGGCGACCACGACGGGCCCGACCGCAGGCCCGATTCGAACTCGAGCGATTGGATCGTGAAGACGACGCGCTCGCGCCCCAGGGTCCCGGCCGATCCGGCATCCCGCAGCGCCCCCAAAGCGTCGAATGGGGTGGCCCTCACGGGTCGTGGGCGCCCGGCGATCCGAGGCCAGATCCAGAGGGCGGCGAGGCTACCGGACGCCACGATCGCGATCCCCCCGGCGAGCAGGCCGACGGGCGGATCGGACGCGAGCGTGGCCCCGGCCCAGCCGAGAACGGCGACAACGGCGAGCAGGGCGGGGAGCGCCCGGGTCATGCTCGAGCCCTCGACCCCGATATCTGCCGGAGCGCCTGCGAGATCGCGCGGCGGGTCCGGGGGACCGCCTCCGGGGCGAGGGGGCGGACGGAGTATCGGGCCTCTTCGAACCGTTCGGTAAGTTCCCGAGCCACCTCCGGGCTCACGCCGAGCTTCGCGACGAGGCCCCGGGCGACCTCCCTCGGGGTCATCGGATCGACCGGCCCGGTCCGATCCCCCACCGCCCCGAGGAGGGCCCCATAGAGGGTGATGATCGCGCTCCTCGGGTCGTCCGTGGAACGAGGGTCGAGGGCGGCAAGGGCCGATCGGAGCGCCGCCTCGGGCTTCCCCGGATCCGTTGAAGGCTCGATCCGCCGAGCCGGAGGACCCCTCCCGGCCAACGCGGGGATCGCCAACCCGCCGATCGTGAGCCCGATCGCGCCGAGGATCAGGTACGGGATCCACCAAGGCCAGCCCGGGGGAAAGATCCCCGAGGAGCTGCCGGGCGGGGGCGAAGGCGTCGGCAGGGTCGTGTTGTTGGCCGAGGAAGACCCCGACCCATGCGGGCTCCCCGAGGGGGGGAGCGAGAACGGATGCG
Organism: Thermoplasmata archaeon; assembly: GCA_035945215.1. Lineage (GTDB taxonomy): Archaea > Thermoplasmatota > Thermoplasmata > Lutacidiplasmatales > UBA184 > Lutacidiplasma. Next base: position 7,179 of record DASZAJ010000009.1, on the reverse strand, counting down.
CCGACGGGTGAACGACGAAGTTGGCCACCACGAGGAAGGCGATCGCAACGAGAAAGAACGCGAGCGCGCCGGCCAGGAATTGGGCCGGCGGCGAGATCGTTTGGCCGCGGATCCTCTGGAGCACCCGATAGCTCAGGCCCAGCCCGAGAGCAATCACCACTCCATCGACCACCTCCTGCGTGGTCACGGAGTTCAGCACGTCACTTCCGGAAGAGCTCGGACCCGGGATCGTGGGTCCGACGCCGAGCCCTCCGGACAACAGGACCGCCGCGATCCCGAAGAAGACCGCCAGCACCGGGATGAGCAGGAGGACGGGGGAAGTGTGCGAAAGGAGCCTGTCCGAGGCCGTCGGCATCCTCTCGGGAAGGCCGCTGCCGGATTATCCCCTTTCGTTGTCCCTTAACGCGACGCCGTAGCGCCGCTCGGGGGGGTCGTCGATCGCGGCGGGGCCGATAGGAAGTAGAAGCTCCGACGCTCGTGTTCGGCGCTCACGACCGCGAAATCGTCCACCGTGTAGCCCAGATCCAGCGTCGCTCGGAACGCATCGCGCACCGCGGATCGCCAGGTCCGGATCGCATCCGGATCGTGTTCCTGGAAGAGGGCGAAGTCGAAGGGGATCTCGAGGTGGACGCGCGGCTCGGTGGGCTCCTCGACGGAGACGGGGCGCCGCAAACCCACCTCGCCCACCTCGGTCTCCACGACCGGTTTCGTCGATCGCCAGGCCGCGAGGTCCTGCTCCCGGGAGGGAGAACGACCCGATACTCGATCGACGACCTTCGGGTCGTTCAGCTTCCAGACCGCCCGGAGGCGGTCGGAGGGCGGGGCGGATTCCGTCGTCCCCTTGCCTCGACCGTAGTAATGGGCGAGGTAGCGGTCGGGGGTCGCCCCGAGGCGACGGACCCCGAGCATCGCGGGGTGGCTCCCCAGGGGGTCGAATGTCCATCGGATCTCCCCGAGGCCGGCCGCCAGGATCTCCTCCCGCTGCCGGAGCATCAACTGACGGCCCACGTGGTGGTTCTGGTACTCCGGTCGGACGGCGGTGATCTGGTTGTACAGGTACAGCGTGGCTCCGTCCCATCCCAGGAACCCGAGCGAGAAGCCCGCGAGGTAGATGTCGGCGAACGCGCCGAGGACCAGGCCTCCGTTGTCCTGGATGGTCCGCTGGAAGGCGACCGGGGTTTCCGCCGCGCTGGCTCCCTCCGGGGTCGCCGCCGCGAGTTCCTCCGCGGCCCGGAACTCCTCCGGCTTATCCAGGCGACGGAGAAGGAACTCCTCCTTCGCGGAACCCGAGGACCGGACGTCCACGGCGAGTCGACCCGCGAGGCTACTTCAGCTTAGACCGTCGGGGCCGGCGACCCGCGCTCGGGCTACCGGCGGATCCGCAGATCGGCCTTCTTCCGTTCGTAGCGCTGCTCGTCGTCCGGGGTGAGGTCCCAGAGCAGGTCTTCGACCTCGGGCAGGTTCCGAAGGAACTCGGCCTTGCTCTTTGAGAGCATCAGGTGCTCGAAACGGCGCCGGGCCGCGTAGTAGGCCCCGACGAGGTAACCGCCGATGATGACGAGGATCGGGCCAAGGATCACGAACACGAGGTTGTAGTTCGGGCCGTTCGACGCGGAGAGATCGGTGGCGGCGTTGACCGTCGTGAACGGAGGGGATTGGGCGAGCGGGGTGTAGTCCCCGACCGCGAGGACCGTCAGGAAGATGCCGGCGGCAAGGACCACCACGGAGAGCAGAGCCCGATAGACTCGCGCCCCATGGCGGATCCGCTGGCTCCACGGAACCGGTTCCTCCGAGGGCATCGGGCCGGCCCGGAGCGCCCATGGATAATGAAGGTAGCGAGGGCGCGCGACGGTGCCGTCGGCCCATCGAGAGAAACGACTTAATACCCAACCCCTGCCTTTCTCGGGGTATGGGAGCGCCCACACCGCCCTCGCCGTTGGTTCCACCGCCGAGAGCCTGGCAGCTCGAGCGCCCTCCGGCCGCCCGTATCAACCCCTGGCCGATCCTCATCGCCGGGGGCCGCGTCCTCGGGATCGTGCTGCTGTTTGCCGGCACCCTGGTCGCCGTCCTCGGGGCGAGCGTCCCCGGAGGCTGTTTCACCACGCCCAGCACCTGCGCCGGGTTCCTCACCCAGGCCGCGAACTCGATCATCGCTGGGAAGGTCCTCTGGGTCCTCGGACTGTTCTGCCTCGCGGGCGCGTCCGGTCTTCGACTCCAGGGCGGCCTGATGCAGGGTAACCCCCCCGCAAGCCCCGAGGGCGAGCCGAAGGAGTCGCGCGTCCGGGCAAACCTTCTGGTCCTCATCGTATCGATCGTGCTGATGGCGGTCATCCTGCTGACGATCAACATCGCCCCCCTGATCACCGCGGGGTAGTCCCCCCTTCGCATCTCCTTCAGGGCCCCGACATCTCCAGAGGGCGCGGGCGAAGACCGACTCAGGGGCGGTCCACACGCCCGAACGGGGAGTTGGTCTCCTCCTTCGGTGCTATCGACGCCCCCGGAGGGGGGATTCGATCGAGATTGGGGAAGGCGGCCGATCGGTAGAGCCAGCCCGCCATCGCCGCGATCAGAACCCCTCCCACGATCGCCACCGGCGGGCCGGAGCCCAGGGCGAACCCGAGGAAGAAGAAACCGAGGGCCTCTAGTGGGACCGCGCTGAAAGGGCCCGTAGTGCGTCCCGGCCGGTCCGCCCGCCGCGGCAACGCCAAGATCGCGCATAGGACTTCGAGGGCGAGGATCGCGACCGATACGGAAACGATCCCGGCGATGCCAATCGCAGGCGTCTGGGACTGGGCGAAGAACTGGGTCACGAGCCCGAGGATGAGGAGGCCCGCGAGCCCGGCCCGGAATCCAAGCGCGTAGAACGGTCCCGATCCGTCCTTTCCGAAGTAGACGCTTCGGAGGACGAGCCACTGCGCCAGCTCGCTCCCGCCGACGAGGGCGGCGAGGTAGACCGCGATCCCCCCGATCTCGAAGGGGGGGATCGCCGCGAACAGGAAGAGCAGCGGGACGACGAGAGGGATCCCGACGAAGAGCCCGGCGGTGTACGCGATCATCTCCTTGCGCTCATCGAAGCGGGTCGCCTCGACCTGCGGCGCCGCATACCGGCCGACCTGCCAGTAAACGAATCCGGCCGACAGGAGGACGCCGACGGCGGCCCCGATCGAGAGGGCGGCGTTCACCATGGGCCTGTCAAACCTTCCGGCCGGTCGTGAGGAACCCGGTGTGGCCGAGCATTTCGAACTCCGGACGCGTACCCCCCGAGCCCACGTGCATTTCCCGCTCGAGCAGTTCGACGGAGCGGATCTCTTCGAACCCGAGGCTGCGCAGGCCCACGACCGTCCGTTCGAGCTGGTTGTACGTGGGGGTGTAGGTCCCGACGCAGCCCCCCGCCGCCAGAGCCGCACGTGCCGATTCGAGGATGGTCCAAGGCTCGGCGAGATCGAGCACCACCGCGTCGAGATCCGCAAGATCGATCCCCGATTGGGCGATGTCGCGCTCCCGGAACTCCACCCGATCACCGAATCCCATCGCCTCTACGTTCCGTCGGGCGACCTCGAGGAAATCCGGTCGGCGATCGAATGAGTAGACGCGACCGGCTTCCCCCACCGCGTGCGCGAGGACCAGGGTGAGCGCGCCGCTGCCGGCCCCCGCCTCCGCCACACGGCTGCCCGGGCCGATACCGGTGAGGAACAGCAGGTATTGGGCGTCCTTCGGGGTTACGATCTGTGCCTTGCGATGGAGCTGCCGAACCCGGTCGACAAGGTTCGGGCGCAGTATTCGAAACCGCGCTCCGGCCCAGGTCACCTCGGAACCCGCGGGCCGTCCGATGAAGGGCGAGAGATCGACCACTCCTAGACCTTCCACGACCTGCGGCCCATCGGTGATACGCAGGAGCAGCGCGTCGCGGTCGCTCCGACGGAGGAGGACGAGCTCGCCGGAGCGTAGCGGAGTATCGCCGCTCACCGGACCCCGCTCGAGCCCGTCTTACGATCGGTTCGACCGCGCCGCCACGGCGCGGTCCGGTCGGGCCGCAGGGTCCCTTTCGTCCTCCCCACGCTCTCTGGACCCGGCAACCCGTATTAACCATCCTGACGCGGGGCTCTACGCGTTCAGCCCAACGGCCGGATGGCCCACGCCGGCCGTTCCCGAGGCATCCCGTGGAGTCGGAAGCTTAAGGGGTCCGACGTGGGAGAGAATGCCCGATGGGACTCCTCGAGTCGGGCGACTACTACATCCTCCTCGAGGTGTTCATCTTCCTCGCCATCGCTCAGATCTTGCGTTCCTCGACGAAGCAGATCGGGGTCCCGGAGATCGTCGCCGATCTGGTCGTCGGCATGGTGCTCGGCTCCTATGCGCTCGGGGGAATCATCGACCGCGCATTTGGGATCCAACTCTTCGTGGTGAACACCGGCGTTCTCCTGTTCGCCGATCTCGCGGTGGTGCTGATCCTGTTCAGCGCCGGGCTCGGGAGCGGGTTTTCCTCCCTGCAGAAGGCGGGCAGTATGGTTGCAGTGGCGGCGGTGGCCGGTTCAGTGGCCACGTTCGCAGTCACGTTCGTCGTATTCTCCCTCGTCTATCCCGTGGGCTCCGCTCTCCTCATCGCCATCGCGGTCGCTCCGACCAGCACGGTCGTGACCGCCTCACTCATCCAAAGTGATGGCTTGATCCGGACGCCCGGCGCCCAGTTCCTTCTGAACGCTTCCGCGCTGGACGATGTGGTCTCCTTGGTGCTGTTGTCGGTCGCACTGGCGACCCTCGCCGGTCATTCGACGTTCGAGGGGATCGTCGGTACGGGCCTCGCCTATGTCGTCGCATGGGTCCTGATCCTTCTCGCATCGGTGGTGTTGCTTCCGCGGATCCTGAAGCTCTCTCCCCTCCGGAAGGTCGAGGGGCTCCCCTTCGCGTTGCTATTCGGCTTGATTGCTGTAGTCCTGGCACTGGGTTTCTCGCCGATCATCGGCGCATACATTGCGGGTCTCGCGATCGCCGAGAGCCTGGTGGGCCCAAGGACCCGAGAGCTTACGGCGATCCTTGTGGGGGTGTTCGGAGCGTTGTTCTTCATCATCATCGGCGCGGAATTCAACACGCAACTCCTACTCGACCCCAGCTTGGTGGCCCTCGCGTTGCTCCTGACCATACTGGCTGCAACGGCGAAATTCGCGGGCGTCTATCCGGTGGCCCGCCACTGGGCGCACGATGATCGGAAGGGCCGAGCGATCGCCGCCGGGATGCTCCCCCGGGGAGAGATCGGCCTCATCGTTGGTGCGCTGGGGTTCGGTCTCGGGATCTTGACCCAGCAGATGCTCGGCGAGGTCCTCGTCGCGTCGATCATTACGACGCTCTTCGGCGCATTCCTATTCCGACGCTATTCCGGTGCGTTCGCCCCCGTCGATCCGACGCTCGCTTCGGCGATCCGACCCGACCCGGCTCCTCGGGATTGACGGCGATCGCCCTTGAGAGTTCACGCGGACCTGAGGGAGCTTACAGCCGAGGGAGTGTATCCAGGTTCAATCTCGATGCTTCCACCCGCGACCGTTCGCCCAAGGCGTGCAAAAGGGCGTCTAGCGACCCGGTGGCCGGCGAGGTAGGGTGGCCGACGGGGCCGCACCCGTCGGTCCGGGGTAGGTCGGTGCACTCGGCACGGGGGCGAGCGCGATGTTGGATCCAGCCGAGCTCCCGGTGACGTTGATCGTCACGTTCCGCGTCGGGGATCCAGGGTGCGTCACCCTCAACCCGTACGTACCGTTGGCGAGCCAGAGGACGTAGACCCCGGTCGCATTGGTCAGGGCGTACTGGTTGTAGCTCGATGGCCCCGAAGCGACGGAGACGTTGGCCCCGGCGATCCGGGCTCCGGTCGTGGCATTGGTCACGATCCCCGTGACTTCCCAATAGAAGCGCGGGAGGAGGAAGTTCGAGGTCACGGCCGCTCCGGAGACCTTGACGAGGACCGAGGTAACCTTGCTACCGGAATGCCAGGCGGTGAGCGTGTACGAACCGTTCGGTTCATAGAACCAGAACGTCCCATTCGATCCGGTGAGCAAGCTCGAGCCGGCGGAGACACGGACGGTGGCCCCCGAGAGCAGTGAGGAGTTGTACCATGACGCGACGGTGCCGGAGATCCGGTACGTCGAGGAGACGGGGCTCGATGCGGAGAGGGCGATGGTGGGGACGATCGCAGTTCCAATCACCGTGACCTTGACGGTGGCCGCCGAGGTCCCCAAAGTGGCCCGGATTCCGTAGGTGCCGTTTGCGAGCCAGAGCACGTAGACCCCGGTGGTATTGGTCCGGGCGTACTGGTTATAGCTCGACGGTCCCGAAGTGACGGAGACGTTGGCCCCAGCGATCCGGGCTCCGGTCGTGGCATTGGTCACGTTCCCCGAGATCTCCCAATAGAAGCGCGGGAGGAGGAAGTTCGAGGTCACGGCCGCTCCGGAGACCTTGACGAGGACCGAGGTAACCTTGCTGCCGGAATGCCAGGCGGTCAGGGTGTACGAGCCGTTCGGTTCGTAGAACCAGTACGTCCCATTCGATCCGGTGAGCAAGCTCGAGCCGGCGGAGACACGGACGGTGGCCCCCGAGAGCAGTGAGGAGTTGTACCATGACGCGACGGTGCCGGAGATCCGGAACGTCGAACTCGACCGGCTTTGTGACGTCAGGGCGAAGTTCTGGGTGACCGCGGCCCCGTTGACCTTGGCCGATGAGGTCAGGGTAACGAAACCCAGTACGGTCACGGTGATCGAATAGGTTCCGTTCGGTACCGAGAGGGCGAAGTATCCCGATCCATTCGTCGTCGTGCTGAAGCCGCCGGTCGCAGTGACGCTCGCTCCGGTGATCCCGATACCCGTGGAGAGCGCGGTGACTCGGCCGTGGACACTGTAGTGCACTTGCGGTGTGCTGTTCGAAGCATGGAACAGGGCCTTCATGGGAGGGAACTGGGTGGTGCTGTCGTTGTTGCCGGTGCCGCCGAGGCCGAGGAGCCACTCGACGGTGGAGAGGAGGTTGTAGTGGGTGGTCTGGTTGGTGAAGTTGTGGCCTCCGGTGGTGAAGGGGGAGACGGCGGCGAAGAACAGGTGGCCGCCGTAGAAGCTGGAGTAGCCGGTGTTGGAGGACCCCTCGTCGTAGGTGATGAACCAGACGGAGGAGTTGAACCAGGCCGCCTTGAGGTAGGTGGGAAGC